>NZ_BNBV01000003.1 GCF_014656135.1 Streptomyces thermodiastaticus | reverse complement strand
AACGAACGCTTCCTTCGTACTCACCCTCTCGGGCTTTCCTCCGGGCGTTTTCCCTTCGGTGTCTCCGACTCTATCAGATCTTTTCTCGACCTGATCCCCAGTCAGCGGGGTTTGTCCGCAGGCTTCGGACTTTCGTCCGTCGGCCTTTCGACATTCACTACCGTAGCCGATCTCTCTCGGTGCTCATAATCGAGCCGGGCGGTTTCGTATTCGGCGTGCGAACACACCACGAACACCCCGCTGAGGGGATCTTGGTAGGTAGTGGGTTGACCGCTCCGGCTGAAGGCAGATGCCGTACCCGGTTCAGCGGCTTGGGCTACGTTACGCATCTTCGCGGTCGGAGTCAACTTCCGTCGGCGGCTCCGGCTGTCGTGGCGTCAGCGGCGGCGGCGCGGCGTGTGCGGCCGGTACGGGCTGACCGTCGGATCGTCGGCGATCCAGAAGCGCCACGGGTGGATGTCGCCGTTCCCGCCGTCGCCGGCGACCCCGGTGCGCGGCCCGTTGGACACCCGGTCGGCGGGGACCGGTGTGCCGGTGAGGGCGCGGATGGGCGTCTCCCCCGTGGCGCATGCGTCGGTGCCGTCCAGGGAGCGGTCGACGTCCAGAGCGGTGGCGAGCCGGGCCGGGCCCTTCGCCAGCTCCTTGTCGTTGCGGGCCGAGCGGCGCCGGATGCGGGCCAGTTCGGCGCCCTCGACGATCTCGCCGGCCCGGAGCAGGACTCCGGCGGCACGCCCCTCCGGTCCGCACACCAGGTTCATGCAGTGCCACATGCCGTAGGTGAAGTAGACGTACACGTGGCCGGGAGGTCCGAACATCACGGCGTTGCGCTCGGTGCGGCCCCGGTAGGCGTGGGATCCGGGGTCGTTCTCACCGTCGTAGGCCTCCACCTCCGTCAGACGCACGGCGATCGGGCCGTCCGGCGTCGTACGGACCAGGATCCGGCCCAGCAGGTCGGGAGCGACCTCGAGGACGGGGCGGTCGAAGAACTCCCGGGGCAGGGGCGTACGGTCCGAGGGCGCGATCATGGCTTCCGAGCGTAGTCCAGACGGGTGGGGTCCGAGGGTGGCACGGGGGTGTCATGCTCTCGTCGCTTCACCGGTGGCGGGGCGCGGAACCGGGCGCCGCCGGATCGCGTTGGTAGGGATCAGGATCCGTAGACGAGAGGGAGTGTCGATGGCGTTCAAGAAGCTGCTCGCGAGCCTGGGGGCCGGCGGGGCGTCGGTGGAGACGGTGCTGCACGAGGAGAACGTCGTGCCCGGCGGCGTCGTCCAGGGAGAGGTACGGATCCAGGGCGGAACCGTCAACCAGCAGATCGAGGGGCTGTCGGTCGGGCTGCAGGCGCGGGTCGAGGTCGAGGGCGGCGACCAGGAGTACAAGCAGGACATCGAGTTCACCCGGGTGCAGCTCGGCGGTGCCTTCGAGCTGCAGGCGGGAGCCGTGCACGCGGTGCCGTTCGGCCTGGAGATCCCGTGGGAGACGCCGGTGACCATGATCGACGGGCAGCCGCTGCGCGGTATGCACATCGGGGTCACCACGGAGCTGGCGATCGCGCGGGCCGTGGACTCCAGCGACCTGGACCCCATCAACGTCCACCCGCTGCCGGCGCAGAAGGCGATCCTGGACGCCTTCATCCAGCTCGGCTTCATGTTCAAGAACGCCGACATGGAGCGCGGCCACATCCGCGGCACCCGGCAGACGCTGCCGTTCTACCAGGAGATCGAGTTCTACCCGCCGGTGCAGTACCGGGGTTTGAACCAGGTCGAGCTGAGCTTCGTGGCCGACGGGCAGGCGATGGACGTGGTGCTGGAGATGGACAAGAAGGACGGGCTGTTCACCGAGGGCAGCGACACCTACCGCGCGTTCCAGGTGAACCTGCACGACTTCCAGGGGACCGACTGGGCGGCCTATCTGCACTCGTGGATCGCCGAGGTCGGCAGCCGGCGGAACTGGTTCTAGGCTCTGGAAGTGCTGGTTCCGGTCAGGAGCCACCCTCGACCTATCAGGAGGTATTGAGGTGACCGAGCTGAAGAGGCCGCCGCTGCCCCACGACTTCCATCCGCCGGTGCCGTCCTTCACGGTGACGAGCGACGACGTCCAGGAGGGGGCGACGCTCAAGGACGCTCAGGTCCACGCGGCCGGGAACACCTCGCCGCATCTGCGGTGGGAGGGCTTCCCGCCGGAGACGAAGAGCTTCGCGGTGACCTGCTACGACCCGGACGCGCCGACGGGCAGCGGGTTCTGGCACTGGGTGCTGTTCGACATCCCGGCCTCGGTGACCGAGCTTCCGGCGGGTGCCGGCAGCGGGTCGTTCGAGGGGCTGCCCGAGGGTGCCGTGCACGTGCGCAACGACTACGGCACGCGGGACTTCGGCGGGGCCGCGCCGCCCCCCGGGGACGGTCCGCACCGCTATGTGTTCACGGTGTACGCCGTGGACCAGGAGAAGCTGGGTGTGGACGCGGACGCCTCGCCCGCGGTGGTGGGCTTCAACCTGCGGTTCCACACGCTGGCCCGGGCGCAGCTGATCGGTGTGTACGAGGTGCCCGCCGGGAGCTGATCCGCGCGCCGGGCGCTGCGGCGTTCACGGGATGTCTGCCCGTCTTCGGTCTTTGAAGCCGATCGAAGGCGGGCATTTTTATTGCGTTGTCCATCTCGGCGCACCCGTCCAGAGTTGTTCCGGGTCCGCCGGGGGCGGGCTGGTGCACACGAAAGGTGGGCCGGATGCGGGACACGCTGGTGCTGAACGCGAGCTTCGAGCCGTTGTCGACGGTGACCCTGAACCGCGCCGTCGTGCTGGTGCTGCAGGACAAGGCCGTCGTGGAGCTGGCTCATCCCGAACTGCGCATGCGGGCGGCCGCGGTGGACATGCCCGCGCCCCGGGTGATCCGGTTGTGCCGGTATGTGCGGGTGCCGTTCCGAAGACATGCTCCGTGGTCGCGGCGGGGGGTGCTGCTGCGGGACCGGCACCGGTGCGCGTACTGCGGCGGGCGAGCGACCACCGTGGATCATCTGGTGCCGCGGTCGCGGGGCGGCCAGGACACCTGGCTGAACACGGTGGCGTCGTGCGCACGCGACAATCACCGCAAGGCGGACCGGACTCCGGAGGAGGCGGGGATGCCGCTGCTGCGGCAGCCGTTCGAGCCGTCGCCGGCGGACGCGATGCTGCTGGCGCTCGGGCAGGACGAGGAGGGCGCGCTGCCCGCGTGGGCGGTCCGTGAGGCCGCCTGAGCGGGACGTCGCCGCGGACGGCACGGGGGAGCACCGCCGCTCGTGCGGTGCTCCCCCGTGCCGTCCGGCCGGTCAGTCGATGGTGGGCCGCTCGCGGCGCTCGGTCGGCTTGTTCCTGCCGTCGTTCTGCGGCGGTACGGTCGTGCCGCCCGTGCCGGAGCCGCCGCCGGAGGGCGAACCACCGGCCATGGCACCGAAGTTGCCGACGGCGCCGGACAGGCCCTTGAGGGCGTCGCCGATCTCGCTGGGGACGATCCAGAGCTTGTTGGCCCCGCCCTCGGCGATCTTGGGCAGCATCTGCAGGTACTGGTAGGACAGCAGTTTCTGGTCCGGGTCGCCGGCGTGGATGGCCTCGAAGACGGTGCGGACGGCCTGGGCCTCACCCTCGGCACGCAGGGCGGCGGCCTTCGCCTCACCCTCGGCGCGCAGGATCTGGGACTGCTTCTCGCCCTCGGCGCGCAGGATCTCGGACTGCCGGACACCTTCGGCCTGGAGGATCGCGGCGCGCTTGTCCCGGTCGGCGCGCATCTGCTTCTCCATCGAATCCTGGATGGACGTGGGCGGTTCGATGGCCTTCAGCTCGACGCGGTTGACGCGGATGCCCCACTTGCCGGTGGCCTCGTCGAGGACGCCGCGCAGGGCCGCGTTGATCTCCTCGCGGGAGGTGAGGGTGCGCTCCAGGTCCATGCCGCCGATGATGTTGCGCAGGGTGGTGACGGTGAGCTGCTCGATGGCCTGGATGTAGCTGGAGACCTCGTAGGTGGCGGCGCGGGCGTCGGTGACCTGGTAGTAGATGACGGTGTCGATGTTGACGACCAGGTTGTCCTGGGTGATCACCGGCTGGGGCGGGAACGGCACGACCTGTTCGCGCAGGTCGATGCGGTTGCGGATGGTGTCGATGAACGGGACGACGATGTTCAGGCCCGCGTTGAGTGTGCGTGTGTAACGGCCGAAGCGCTCGACGATGGCGGCGCTGGCCTGTGGGATGACTTGGATGGTCTTGATCAGGGCGATGAAGACCAACACCACCAGAACGATCAGGACGATGAGGACCGGTTCCATCGTCGGCTCCCTGTACCCTTCTCCCGCCTCGGCGCTTTCGAAAGATCTTATGGTTGTGGGCTGTTGTAGATCTTGCTGTCGAGTCTGACAGACCGTCGCGTGCCTCGTGAGGTGTTCGGTTCAGGTTCCGTACCGGCCGGCGGCGCGTCCGGGTCACATGACGATGGCGGTGGCCCCCTCGATGTCGACGACGTCGACCTGGGTGCCGGCTTCGTAGGTGCGGTCGGTGTCCAGTGCGCGGGCCGACCAGACCTCGCCGGCGAGTTTGATGCGGCCGCCGGTGCCGTCGACGCGTTCGAGCACGACGGCCTGACGGCCTTTCAGCGCCTCGACGCCGGTGGTCAGACGGGGGACTTGCCGGCTGTGCCGGCGCGCGATGGGCCGGACGACGGCGATCAGCGCGACCGAGACGACGACGAAGGCGATCACCTGCACGACCACCCCGAAGCCGATGCCCGCCGCGACCGCGGCGGCAACCGCACCGACCGCGAGCATCCCGAACTCCGGCATCGCGGTCGCCACGAGCGGAATGCCGAGCGCTGCCGCTCCGACCAGCCACCACACCCATGCGTCGATGTCGTCCACGCGCTCATGGTAGGTCGCGGCCGGTGCGGCGGACAGGGCGCGCACCGGGTGGCCCGGTGGCGGCAAGGGAGCAGGCCCGGCGCGGAGGTTCAGGACAGCGGCAGGCCGTGGGCGGTCCAGCGGTCGCCGACCCGCTCGACGACGAGCGGCAGGCCGAAGCAGTGCGAGAGGTTGCGGGAGGTGAGTTCCAGCTCCAGCGGTCCGGCGGTGAGCACCCTGCCCTGGCGGATCATCAGAACGTGGGTGAAGCCGGGGGCGATCTCCTCGACGTGGTGGGTGACCATGATCATCGAGGGGGCGATGGGGTCGCGGGCGAGCCGGCCGAGGCGGCGGACCAGGTCCTCGCGGCCGCCGAGGTCGAGGCCGGCGGCGGGCTCGTCCAGGAGCAGCAGCTCGGGGTCGGTCATCAGGGCGCGGGCGATCAGGGTGCGCTTGCGCTCGCCTTCGGACAGGGTGCCGAAGCGCCGGTCGAGGTGGTCGGTCATGCCGAGGCGGTCGAGGAAGGCGCGGGCGCGCTGTTCGTCGATGTCCTCGTACTCCTCCTGCCAGCCGGCCGTCATGCCGTAGGCGGCGGTGAGCACGGTCTGCAGGACGGTCTGGCGCTTGGGGAGCTTCTCCGCCATGGCGATGCCGGCCATGCCGATGCGGGGGCGCAGCTCGAACACGTCGGTGCCGGGCTTGCCGAGGGTCTCGCCGAGGATGGTGGCGGTGCCCTTGCTGGGGAAAAGGTAGCTGGAAGCGACGTTGAGCAGGGTGGTCTTCCCGGCGCCGTTGGGGCCGAGGATGACCCAGCGCTCACCCTCCTTGACCGACCAGGAGACCTGGTCCACCAGAGCCCGGCCCTCTCGGACCACGGATACGTCCTGAAGCTCCAGAACATCGCTCATGAGCGCGTGTCTCCCCTTGCAGTGTGCCGCCGGTGCCGGCTGTCGCGTACGCCTGTGGCTCGGTCCGCCGCGCCGGTGGGCGCAGCCCTCACCGAATCTACGCCACGAGATGGGCGGACTGTTCCCGCGGTCCGGTCCTTAGGGTGGGGGCATGCTGTCGGAACCGCGCTCTGGTCGCCTCGCCGCTTGGGGAAATGCCCTGCTTGCCGGACTTGTCTCTCCGGACGACGCCGTTCTCGCCATCGTGGGCGAGGACGCCGTGCACCGGGTGGAGGGTCTGCCCGGTGAGACGGGGCCCGTCGGACTGACGCTCGCGCTGGGGCGGTTGCGCGCGCTCGGGGTGAGCGCCCTGCGGGTGGCGCTGCCGGCGCCGGGGCATCCGCTGGGGCTGAGCGGGCCGCCGGAGTTCAACGCGCGGGCGCTGGCGGCCGAGGAGGCGGTGGTCTGTCACGACGCCGCCTTCGGGCTGGTGCCCGAGGTGTACGAGGCCGGGCCGGAGGGCGATGTGCACGCCGAGGTGGTGTGGCAGGTGCTGCCGGTGCGGCAGGCGCCGCCGGCCGATGTGCCGTCGCTGGGCGAGGCGGAGCGGGAGCTGGCCGAGGCGCTGCGGGAGGCGACCGAGGCGCTGTCGAAGCTGGACGTCGCGGCGTCGGGGCCGGTGGCCGAGGCGGCGATCGACGCCTACCGGGCACGGTCCGAGCGCGGCCGGGAGGTGCTGGCGCCGGGGTATCCGCCGCGGGCGGTGCGGGTGCTGGAGCTGGCGCGGCGGGTGCGGCTGCTGGTGTCGCTGGCGTACGACAACGGCCACGGGGGTGCCGTGAGCGCCGCGCAGATGGCGGCGCGCAGCGCGGCGCTCACACCGGTGGAGCGGACGGCCCGGCGGGCGCTGGTGGCGGCGTACAACGCGGTGGTGGAGGAGCGGGAACGCGGGCGGTGAGGGTGCCTCGCCCCTGCGCGGCGCCTGCACCGGTGTGACATGCACGGGCTCGCGGGCGCACGCCCGGTGCTCCGGCCGGGCGGCCCGGCGCGGCACCAGGGAGGGGGCACCCGGGAGAAGCGAGCGGCCTCCCGGGGAGTCCGGGAGGCCGTGGGACAACCGCTTCCGGTGGGCCGGGTCAGTGGTTGAGGCCCGCGTTGCCGAAGGCCGGGTTCAGGACGCCGATGACGTCGACGCTGTTGCCGACGGCGTTGACCGGGACGTGGACCGGGGCCTGGACGGCGTTGCCCGACACGACGCCCGGAGAGTGCTTGGCGGCGCCGGCGGCCGAGGCGCCGTCGTGGGCGGAGGCCATTCCGGCACCGGCGGCCACCAGACCGCCCGCCACCATCGTCACAGCCGCTGCCTTCTTCAGGTTCTTCACTTCTCAGCCCTTCTCACTGTCCGCCGCGGCCGTCGCCGCGGCACGCACTGGGGAACGGCCGGGGCGGACGGAGGATGCGCCATCCGGGGGACATTCCCACGACGGTATGAATCTCAGCCCGGAACGTGCCGTCTGCACCGTGCCGCCGTCCCTCCCGGCCGGACCGGCCGGGGCCTCTCGGCCGGACCGGCCGTGGCGCGGTGCCGGTCAGCGGGTGAGGCCGTGGCGTACGGCCCACAGCGCGGCCTGGGTGCGGTCGGCGAGGTCGAGCTTCATCAGGATGTTCGACACGTGGGTCTTCACGGTCTTCTCGGACAGCACCAGCGCGCGGGCGATCTCGCGGTTGGAACGGCCGTCCGCTATCAGGCCGAGGACCTCCCTCTCCCGCTCGGTCAGCGAGCCGCCCCTCCCCTGGGCAGGACCGGACGCCTCCTCGGAGAGCAGCGCCCCGGCGACCTCCTGCTGGAGCAGGACGTGACCGGCGTGCACGGAGCGGATGGCGCCGGCGAGCGCGTCGGGGTCCACGTCCTTGTAGACGTATCCTGCGGCGCCCGCGCGCAGGGCCGGGACCACCGTGCGCTGCTCGGTGAAGCTGGTGACGATCAGCACCCGCGCAGGATTGCCCAGCTCCCGCAGCCGGCGCAGGGCCTCGACGCCGTCCATGACCGGCATCTTCACGTCCATGAGGACGACGTCGGGCCGCAGCTCCTCGGCGCGCGCGACGCCCTCGGCGCCGTCCGCGGCCTCGCCGACGACCTCGATGTCGTCCTGGACCTCGAGAAAGGTGCACAGGCCCCGGCGCACCACCTGGTGGTCGTCGACGACCAGCACCTTGATCGGTTCACCCACCGGGGACCTCCATCTCGACCGTGGTGCCCTGACCGGGCGCCGATTCCACCGTGAGACTGCCGCCGGCCCCGCTCGCGCGGTCCCGCATGGAGACCAGGCCCAGGTGACGTCCCGCGGCACGCACGGCCTGCGGGTCGAAGCCCCTGCCGTCGTCGCTGACCCGCAGCACGGCGCCGCGGCCGCGGCGCTCCAGGGTGACGTCCACCTGGGTGGCGCCGGAGTGCCGCAGCGCATTGTGCAGGGCTTCCTGGGCGACCCGCAGCAGCGCTTCCTCCTGGGCGGCCGGCAGGGCGCGCAGGCCGCGGGCGGTGAAGGTGACGCGCGCGTCGTGGGCGCGGTCGAGGACCTGGATCTGGGTGCGCAGGGTGGCCACCAGTCCGTCCTCCTCCAGGGCGGCCGGACGCAGCTCCACCACGGCGGCGCGCAGCTCGTCGGCGGCCTCGGCGGCCAGCGCGGCCACCTGTTGCAGCTCCCCCTTGGCGCGCGCCGGGTCACGGTCCACGAGGGCGACGGCGGCCTGGGCGGTCAGGCGCAGGGAGAACAGTTTCTGGCTGACGGCGTCGTGCAGCTCGTGGGCGAGCCGGGAGCGTTCCTCGGCGATGGTCAGCTCGCGGCTGCGCTCGTAGAGACGGGCGTTGGTCAGGGCGATCGCGGCGTGCTGGGCGAGGATGCCGAGCAGTTCCTCGTCCTCCTCGGTGAAGCCGCAGCCGCCCTGCGGCCTGGGGCAGCGCTTGTTGGCCAGGAACAGGGCGGCGATGACCTCGTCGCCGTCGCGGACGGGCACGCCGAGGAAGTCGGCCAGCTCCGGGTGGGCGGACGGCCAGCCCTCGAAGCGGGGGTCCGTACGCACGTCGGCCAGGCGCTGGGGCGTGGCGTCGTGGAGCATGGCGGCGAGGATGCCGTGCTGGCGCGGCAGGGGGCCGATGGCGCGCCACTGTTCCTCGCTGACGCCGTCCACCACGAACTGGGCGAAGCCGCCGTGGTCGTCGGGGACGCCGAGGGCGGCGTACTCGGCGTCGAGCAGGTCGCGGGCGGAGGCGACGATCGTCTTCAGGACGTCGCGCACCTCCAGGTGCCTGCTCATGGCCAGCAGTGCGTCGCTGACGGCGGCGAGGCCGGACCGGGGGCCGTGACTCATGCGCTCACGGTACCGGCGCACCGTACGGGCGGGATCGGCCCCGCGGCGGCCCTGGGTCCCGGACCGGGGACCTAGGTCCGCGGTCCGAAGAGGATCCGAAGAGAAGCCGAAGAGAAACCGGAGAGAAAGGGCATGCTCCGGGGCCTGGGAGCAGGGCCGGGCCAGGGGCCCGAGGGCGCTCACGGTGGGCATTGCGACCGCAACACCGAGTGAGATGGATCTCGGGGTGATGTGAGGACGCACACAGGGCGTACATCACGTACGACCGCGCATAGGAGGCACGACAGCCGGGGTGAACGGGAAAGACAGCCCGGTCTGTCCCGATTTATCAGTTCCTGATCCACTACTCGGCTTCGTACGTCACACCTTTGCCGGGGCATTTTGCGGCCGCTAAGAATGTCTCTCGTCGCTCGGCGCCGCCGACTCCGTTGCCCGGCGCTCGTGGGAAGGACCCCCTCCCGCAGTCCGGAGAGCGACCTCCGCGCTACTCGAAGAGGTCCAGTTCTTCATGCCCGCAAACTTCCGCTTCCCCAGTCGTGCGCTGTCCAAGGCCAACGAGGTCCTGCGGGACCGTGCGCTGCCGAAGGCCGCCGCGGCCGTCCGTACCGGCCGTGCGCTGCCGGCGGCCCAGAAGTGTGTCGTCGCCGGTGCCGCCGCGCTGAGCGCCGCCGCGATCGCCGTGCCCACCGCCGTGGCCGGCGGCGGTCAGACCACCGTCGCCGACGCCGCCCCCGCCGCCCCGGTGAAGGTCAGCTCCCAGCCGGTCGAGCACGTGCAGGCCAAAGTGACCGACCGGCTCGCGAGCACCGGCGTCAAGGTCCAGGACATACAGGCGCGGCAGCAGGCCGCCGCCCGGCACAAGGCCGCCGAGGTGCAGCGCAAGGCGCAGGCCGCCGCGCAGCACAAGGCCGCCGAGCGCAAGGCCGGGCAGACCGCCGTGAACCGCTCCGCGCAGCGTGTCCAGGTGCAGCAGGTCGCCTCCAAGCGTTACCCGGACAACCTCGACGGCTGGATCCGGGAGTCGCTGGACATCATGCGCAAGCACAACATCCCCGGCTCCTACAACGGCATCCACCGCAACATCATGCGGGAGTCCTCCGGCAACCCGTACGCCATCAACAACTGGGACATCAACGCCCGCAACGGCGTCCCGTCGAAGGGCCTGCTGCAGGTCATCCCGCCGACCTTCAAGGCCTACCACGTGCCCGGCACGTCGTGGAACATCTACGACCCGGTCGCCAACATCACGGCCGCCTGCAACTACGCGGCGCACCGCTACGGCTCCATGGACAACGTCAACAGCGCGTACTGAGCGCGGAGGTCGGCGCGGACCTTGGACGAACGCGACGCACAAGGGCGGCACCCCGCGCGGGATGCCGCCCTTCACCGTCCGTGTGTGCGAACGAGCGCTACTTCCGCATGACTTCGGGCTCGTGGCGGCGCAGGAAGCGCGCCACCAGGAAGCCGCACACCACGCCCAGGGCGATCAGCGCGGTCATGTCGATGCCCCAGGCCGACGCCTCGTGGTCCCACACCGGGTCGGTGTCGGTGGGGTCGTCGGCGTTCGGGGCGATGTTGTTGAAGTCCAGCGTGGTGCCCGCGGCGGCCACCGCCCAGCGCGACGGCATCAGGTAGGAGAACTCGTTGACGCCGGGCGTGCCGTGCAGTGTGAACAGGCAGCCGGTGAACACCACCTGGATGATCGCGAACATCACCAGCAGCGGCATGGTCTTCTCGGCGGTCTTCACCAGCGAGGAGATGACCAGGCCGACCATCATCGAGGTGAAGCCCAGCGCCATGATCGGCAGGCACAGCTCGAAGAGCGTGGCACCGCCGAGGATCAGGCCCTGGCCGGGGATTTCACGGCTGGAGAAGCCGATCAGACCGACCAGCAGCCCCTGCAGCACCGTGATCACGCCGAGCACGACGACCTTGGACATCAGGTAGGCCGAGCGGGACAGGCCGGTGGCACGTTCCCGCTCGTAGATGACCCGCTCTTTGATCAGCTCGCGGACGGAGTTCGCCGCGCCCGCGAAACACGCGCCGACCGCGAGGATCAGCAGCACCGTGGTGGCCGTGCCGTTCGGGGCGTGCACGCCGGTCTGCGGGTTGACCGGGTTGACCAGCAGACCCTTGTCGTGGTTGATGAGCAGGCTGACCGAGCCGAGCACCGCCGGCAGGATCACCGTCAGTGCCAAAAAGCCCTTGTCGGAGGCGATCACCGCCATGTAGCGGCGGATCAGGGTCAGCAGCTGCGCGCCCCAGCTCTGCGGTTTGGGCGGCTTGACGGCCTGCGGCGCGGGTGCCGCCGCGGGCTGCGGGGCGGCGGAGTCGACGTCCGCGGCGTACAGCTGGTAGTGCTGCGAGCCCTTCCACCGGCCCGCCCAGTCGTAGTCGCGGTAGTTCTCGAAGGCGGAGAAGACGTCGGCCCAGCTGTCGTAGCCGAAGAAGTTCAGTGCCTCCTGAGGCGGGCCGAAGTAGGCGACCGAACCGCCCGGCGCCATCACCAGCAGCTTGTCGCACAGCGCCAGTTCGGCCACGGAGTGGGTGACGACGAGGACGGTGCGGCCGTCGTCGGCCAGGCCGCGCAGCAGCTGCATGACGTCGCGGTCCATGCCCGGGTCGAGGCCGGACGTCGGCTCGTCCAGGAAGATCAGCGACGGCTTGGTGAGCAGCTCCAGCGCCACGGACACACGCTTGCGCTGGCCGCCGGAGAGCGAGGTGACCCTCTTGTCCTTGTGGACGTCCAGCTTCAGCTCGCGCAGCACCTCGTCGATGCGGGCCTCGCGCTCGGCGGCCGTGGTGTCCGCCGGGAAGCGCAGCTTCGCCGCGTACTTCAGGGCCCGTTTGACGCTCAGTTCCTTGTGCAGGATGTCGTCCTGCGGCACCAGGCCGATACGGCGCCGGAGTTCGGCGAACTGCTTGTACAGGTTCCGGTTGTCGTAGAGGACTTCGCCCTGGTCGGCCGGGCGGTACCCGGTGAGCGCCTTGAGCAGGGTGGACTTGCCGGAACCCGACGGGCCGATGACCGCGACCAGCGACTTCTCCGGGACGCCGAAGGAGACGTCCTTGAGGATCTGCTTGCCGCCGTCGACGGTGACCGTCAGGTGACGGGCGGAGAAAGACACCTCACCGGTGTCGACGAACTCCTCCAGCCGGTCGCCGACGATCCGGAACGTCGAGTGGCCGACGCCGACGATGTCGGCCGGACCGAGCGTCGCCGAGCCGCCCTTGGGGATCGGCTGGCCGTTGACGTAGGTGCCGTTGTGGCTGCCGAGGTCGCGGATCTCGAACCTGCCGTCGGGCGTGGCGTGGAACTCCGCGTGGTGGCGGGAGACCTGCAGGTCGGACACCACCAGGTCGTTCTCCAGGGCGCGGCCGATGCGCATCACGCGGCCGAGCGAGAACTGGTGGAACGTCGTCGGGCTGCGGTCGCCGTGGACCGGCGGCGCGTCCGCACCGGCGGCGGAGGGCCGCTGGGCCGGGACCGACGGCGTCTGCTGCGCGCCCGGCCAGGGCTGCTGCGGTGCCTGCGGTCCGGCAGGTCCGGCAGCCTGCTGCGGTGCCTGCGGGCCGGCGGGCTGCTGCGCGGGTGCCGGCGCCTGGCCGGCCGGTGCACCGGGTGCCGCCTCGCCCTGCGCCGCGTACGGCTGCTGCGGCCGCTCCCGCACGGCGGCGACGGCGGCCCGGGCGGCCGACAGGGTCAGGCGCGGCCCGTCGGTGGGGTTGCCGAGGTGCAGGGTCGTGCCCGGACCGATGTCGATCTGGTGGACCCTCTGGCCCTGCGCGTACGTTCCGTTGGTGCTGCCGTGGTCCTCGATCACCCAGCTGCGGCCGTTGAAGGCGATCGTCGCGTGCCGCCAGGACACCCTGGCGTCGTCGAAGACGATGTCTCCCTGGGGATCGCGGCCCAGGGTGTAGGACGTGGACGGGTCGAGCGTCCAGGTCCGTCCGTTTGATTCCAGTACGAGTTCAGGCACTCCATGCCCCACTGAGTTGTCCCCCGAATGGCCCCCGTCGCGGGGAGTCTAGGGATGTCGAACATCGCAAGGAACTATTTCAGGCCGGGCCCACCGGCCGAAAGTCAGGTCTTGTCATGAGTACGTAACGCATGTGTCCGCCGGCGGTGCCGGCAGCGGCCGGAGGCGGCCTCGGCGGGCGGCGCACCGGGGTGCGGCCCGCCCCGGCCGTGGCTCCCGGGCGGCACCTGCCGCCGGCTGTCCGCCAGGCGGACCTGAGGGGCGCGGGGCACCGAGTGCCGGATACCGTGGACACACCATGAGCGCTTCGCAGAGTTCCGACGATCCGACCCTTCTCGTCAAGATCTTCGGGAAGGACAGGCCGGGCATCACCGCCGGCCTCTTCGACACCCTGGCGGCCTACGGCGTCGACGTGGTCGACATCGAGCAGGTCGTCACCCGGGGCCGGATGGTGCTGTGCGCACTCGTCACCCAGCCGTCCGCCGGTCTGGAGGGCGGTCTGCGGGCGACGGTGCACAGCTGGGCCGAGTCGATGAAGATGCAGGCGGAGATCATCTCCGGACACGGCGACAACCGGCCGCGCGGCCTGGGGCGCTCAGTGGTGACGGTTCTCGGGCATCCGCTCACCGCGGAGGCCACCGCGCAGATCACCGCGCGGATAACCAAGGCGGGCGGCAACATCGACCGCATCTTCCGGCTGGCGAAATACCCGGTGACCGCAGTGGAGTTCGCGGTGTCCGGGGTGGAGACGGAATCGCTGCGCACCGCGCTGGTCCCCCATGCGGCGGCACTGGGTGTCGACATAGCGGTGGTCGCGGCGGGCCTGCACCGGCGGGCGCAGCGGCTGGTGGTCATGGACGTGGACTCCACGCTCATCCAGGACGAGGTGATCGAGCTCTTCGCCGCGCACGCCGGCTGCGAGGCCGAGGTCGCCGAGGTGACGGCGGCCGCGATGCGCGGGGAGCTGGACTTCGAGCAGTCCCTGCACGCGCGGGTGGCCCTGCTGAAGGGGCTGGACGTGTCGGTGGTGGACAAGGTGCGCAGCGAGGTGCGGCTGACGCCGGGTGCGCGCACCCTGATCCGCACCCTGAAGCGGCTCGGCTACCAGGTGGGTGTGGTCTCCGGTGGCTTCACCCAGGTCACGGACGATCTGAAGGAACGGCTCGGCCTGGACTTCGCGCACGCCAACACGCTGGAGATCGCCGACGGGAAGCTGACGGGCCGGGTCGTCGGCGAGATCGTCGACCGGGCGGGCAAGGCGCGGCTGCTGCGCCGGTTCGCCGCCGAGGCGGGAGTGCCGCTGGCGCAGACGGTGGCGATCGGCGACGGCGCCAACGACCTGGACATGCTGAACGCGGCGGGCCTCGGTGTCGCCTTCAACGCCAAGCCGGTGGTCCGCGAGGCCGCGCACACGGCGGTGAACGTGCCCTTCCTGGACACGGTGCTCTATCTGCTCGGGGTGACCCGCGAGGAGGTCGAGGCGGCGGACGCGCACGAGGAGCGCTGAGGCCCCTCAGCCGTCCGCCGGCCCTGCGGCGCCCGGGGTGTCCTGGGGGTCACCGGGAGGGCGCCCAGTAGTCGGTCAGGGTCCCCACGCCCGGCTCCAGGCTCTTCCAGGAGCCGTCGAAGGAGACGACGGCGAACGCGGCGGTCGGGAATCCCCGGCGGCTCATCCGCTCACGGGCGTCGCCCTCGGCGGAGCCGCACAGCACCTCGGCCAGCCCCTGCACCCCCGGGTTGTGGCCGATCAGGACGACGTTGCGGATGTCGTCCGGTGTCTCGTTGAGCAGGGCGATCAGCTCACCGGGCGAGGCTTCGTAGATCCGCTCCTCGTAGACGGTCCTGGGCCGCTGCGGCAGTTCGTGGACCGCGAGCTTCCAGGTCTCCCGGGTGCGGGTCGCGGTCGAGCACAGAGCGAGATCGAAGGGGATGCCGGTGTCGGCCAGCTTCCGCCCGGCCACCGGTGCGTCCTTGCGGCCTCGCTCGGCGAGCGGTCGCTCATGATCGGCCACTTGGGGCCAGTCTGCCTTCGCATGCCGGAAAAGGACGATCCTGCGGGATTCTGCGACGCTCATGGCTCCCAGCTTCGCACGAAACAGGCCACGGGGCGCAGGGAGTTGGCTCAGCGGCCCGGGCCGGTGCCCGGCCTGGTCCGCCGGTTACGGCCCGGCCCCGGTCACAAGGGCGGGACGACGCCGGCCGGGGCGCCGTGGCGCGGGGTGTGAGGGGGTGCTTGTCCTCGCAGGGTGTGAGGGGGCGCGTGTCCGGGGCGCGCGCGGACGCCCCTGAGCCCGGAGGCGCACCGCGTGCCGCTCCCCCCGGCCGGACCTCGCATTCCGCATCCCCCGCCGGGTCATGCATGTGGCTCCCCCGCCGGGGCCTCCCGTCCCCGTCTGGGAGGGACGCACCGCCCTGCCCTCTCAGCGCCCGAGCAGGGCCTGGCTCAGCGCCCGAGCAGGGTCTGTATGTGCCGCAGCAGCTGGGCGAGGGCGGGGTCGCCGGTGTGCGCGCCGGACGGGTTCATGACCAGGGCGAGCAGGACGGCGAAGCCGAGGGCAGGCAGCACCAGCGCCCACCACGGCAGCCTGCTGTCGACGCCGCCCGGGGTCGCCGATCCGGGCCGGGTGTGCGGATGGGCCGGCATGCTGTCCTCCGTCGTCTGCGCGTCCGGGTCGTGTCCGACCCGGGGCCGCGGTGTGCGGCCCTGTCATGACGGTAGGCATCCGGCGGGCACCGGCCCATCCGGTGATCCACCCACTTGACCCTGAGCCTCGCCCCCTAGGGGACAGGGGGACAGCCCCACCCCGGGGGCCGCCGGGACGGGTCAGGGGGCCACGATCGTCGCGATGACGGCGATGATCAGGAAGATGGCGAAGAAGGCTCCGAAGACGTAGAGCATCTTCTTCTGCCCGTTCTGCGGGTTCGGGTCGAGCACAGGCTGCATGGGCCCCAGTGTCGCACCTCGCCCCCGCCGCGGTGCCGCCGGGGCGGTCAGCGTGCCGCAGCCTCCTCCTCCACGGTGCGGTCGCGTCCGGCCAGCCAGCCGACCGCCATCTGCGGGATCATCAGCGCCACCATCAGCGCGATCGGCGCGCCCCAGCCGCCGGTGCCCTGGTAGAGCACGCCGACGAGCAGCGGACCGGGGATGGAGATCAGATAGCCGACGCTCTGCGCGAACGCCGACAGCTGGGCGACGCCCGCGCCGCTGCGGGCGCGCATGCCGACCATGGTCAGCGCCAGCGGGAAGGCGCAGTTGGAGACGCCGAGGAGCAGCGCCCACACCCAGGCGCCGCCGACCGGCGCGAGGTACAGGCCGGCGTATCCGGCCAGGCCGCAGGCGCCGAGCACCAGCACGACCGGGCCCTGGTGGGGCAGCCGGGTGGCCACCCGGGGGATGACGAAGGCGAGCGGCACGCCCATCACCATGATGACGGCGAGGAGCAGTCCGGCGGTGCCGGCGGACACCCCGGCGTCGCGGTAGATCTGTGCCATCCAGCCCATGGTGATGTAGGCGGCGGTGGCCTGCAGACCGAAGAAGACGCCCAGGGCCCAGGCGGTGCGGCTGCGTGTGATCCGCAGGGCGGGGGCCTGCGCGGCGGCCCCGGTCGCGGCGGGGGCGGACGCCCCGGGTGCGGGCTGCGGGGCGGCCGGCGCGGCGCCCCGCTCGCCTATGAGGGGCAGCCACGGCACCACGGCGGCCACGGCGAGCAGCGCCCACGAGGCCAGGCCGGTCTGCCAGTTTCCGCCGAGTGCGTCGGTCACCGGCACGGTGACGGCGGCGGCGAGGGAGGTGCCCAGGGCGAGGGCCATCGAGTACAGGCCGGTCATGGAGCCGACCCGGTCGGGGAACCAGCGCTTGACGATGACCGGCATCAGCACGTTGCTGACGGCGATGCCCGCGAGGGCGAGCGCACTGGCCGCGAGAAAGCCGGCCGTGTTCCCGGCGTAGGGGCGGACGAGGAGTCCGGCGGCGATGGCCGCCATGCCCGCGCACACCACCGCGGAGGGGCCGAAGCGGCGGGCCAGCCGGGGCGCCATGACGCCGAAGACGGCGAAGCACAGCGGGGGCACGGAGGTGAGCAGGCCGGCCACGCTGCCGCTCATGCCGAGGCCGTCGCGGACCTCTTCCAGCAGCGCACCGAGGCTGGTGATGGCGGGCCGGAGGTTCAGGGCGGCCAGCACGATGCCGATCGTCACCAGTCGGACCGCCCACGGACGAAGGGCGGCTGTCCGGGTGGTGCCGGCTGCTGCCGTGTCCCCGATGGCGGCGGTCGCGGCCGGGTCCGCGGGCTCGGTCGGTGGCGTCGTCGTCCGGGTCGGTTCCTCACGCATGGGCACCATCATAGAATCATAGGATGATTCACCGTCCACGGTCCGGGACACGGTCCCGGGGCCCCGCACGCAAAGGTGTCTCATGCCCCTGAGCCATCCGCGCCGCTCGGCGCTGTCCGAGCAGGTCATCGCCGCCCTGCGGAACCAGATCACGTCCGGCGAGTGGCCGGTCGGCTCCCGTATCCCGACGGAGCCCGAGCTGGCGGAACAGCTGGGCGTCGCCCGCAACACCGTCCGGGAGGCCGTGCGGGCCCTGGCCCACAACGGCCTGCTGGACATCCGCCAGGGCTCGGGCACCTACGTGGTGGCGACCAGCGAGCTGGCCGGCGTGATGCACCGGCGGTTCGCCGACGCGGACCCGCGGCACATCGCCGAGCTGCGCTCCACACTGGAGACGGCGGCGGCACGCCTGGCGGCAGAGCGGCACACCGCGAAGGACGTCAAACAGCTCGACGTGCTGCTGCGGCAGCGCGAGGAGGCCTGGGCGAGCGGTGACGCGGAGGCGTTCGTGGCCGCGGACGCCACCTTCCACCTGGCGGTCGTGGCCGCATCCCACAACGACGTGATGACCACGGTGTACGCGGACCTGAGCGAGGTGATGCGGGACTGCCTGCGCGCGGACGTCGGCGCGGACCTCACCCCGGAGGCGTACCTGGACCACGCCCGCCTGCTCGACGCCATCCGGGCCGGCGACGCCCCCAGAGCCGCCGCGGAGGCCGCGAGCTATCTGTCCCGGTGCCGTCCCGGCCGGGCGGCGTCCGCGCCGCAGGACCGCTGACCCACCCGCACCGGGGCTGACCCACCCGCACCACGGTGCGCGAAGGCGATCCGGACGACGGCGAAGGGCCCGCGTCCGAGGAGGACGCGGGCCCTTCGCGCATGCGCCGGGTGCGGCGTGATCAGGCGCCGATGGCGTGCAGACCGCCGTCCACGTGGATGATCTCGCCGGTGGTCTTCGGGAACCAGTCGCTCAGCAGCGCGACGACGCCGCGGCCGGCCGGCTCGGGGTCCTTCAGGTCCCACTCCAGCGGGGCCCGGGTGTCCCACACGGAGGCGAGCTCGCTGAAACCAGGGATGGACTTCGCGGCCATGGAGCCGAGCGGGCCCGCGGAGATCAGGTTGCAGCGGATGTTCTGCTTGCCCAGGTCGCGGGCGATGTAGCGGCTGGTGGCCTCCAGCGCGGCCTTGGCCGGGCCCATCCAGTCGTACTGCGGCCAGGCGAACTGCGCGTCGAAGGTGAGGCCGACCACCGAGCCGCCGTTCTGCATCAGCGGCAGACAGGCCATGGTCAGCGACTTCAGCGAGAACGCCGACACGTGCATGGCGGTTGCCACCGACTCGAACGGCGTGTTCAGGAAGTTGCCGCCGAGCGCGTCCTGCGGCGCGAAGCCGATGGAGTGCACGACGCCGTCCAGGCCGCCCAGCTCCTCGCCGACGAGGTCGGCCAGCCGGCCCAGGTGCTCGTCGTTGGTGACGTCCAGCTCGATGACCTTGGCGGGCTTCGGCAGCTTCTTGGCGATGCGCTCGGTCAGCGTGGGCCGCGGGTACGCGGTCAGAATGACCTCGGCGCCCTGCTCCTGGGCGAGCCGGGCGGCGTGGAAGGCGATGGACGCCTCGGTCAGCACGCCCGTGATCAGGACGCGCTTGCCCTCGAGAATTCCGCTCATGGTGATCAGTGACCCATTCCCAGTCCGCCGTCAACGGGGATGACGGCTCCAGTGATGTACGAGGCGTCGTCCGAGGCCAGCCACCGCACCGTGGCGGCGATCTCCTCCGGCTTGGCGTACCGGCCGAGCGGCACCTGCGACAGGATGTTCTCGCGCTGCTCGTCGCTGAGCGCCCGCGTCATGTCCGTGTCGACGAAACCGGGCGCGACGACGTTGAACGTGATGTTGCGCGAGCCCAGCTCACGGGCGAGGGAGCGCGCGAACCCGACCAGGCCGGCCTTGGAGGCCGCGTAGTTGGCCTGCCCCGCCGAGCCGAGCAGCCCGACGACGGAGGAGATCAGGACGACGCGGCCCTTGCGGGCCCGCAGCATGCCGCGGTTGGCGCGCTTGACCACGCGGAACGTGCCGACGAGGTTGGTCTCCAGGACCGAGACGAAGTCCTCCTCGGACATGCGCATCAACAGCTGGTCCCGGTTGACGCCCGCGTTGGCGACCAGGACCTCCACGGGGCCGTGCTGGGCCTCGATCTCCTTGTAGGCCTGCTCCACCTGCTCGGGGTCGGTGATGTCGCACCGGACGGCGAGGAAACCCTCCGGCGGCTCCCCCGACCGATACGTGATCGCGACCTTGTCGCCGGCGTCGGCGAACGCGCGGGCGATGGCGAGGCCGATGCCCCGGTTGCCTCCGGTGACGAGAACCGAGCGGCTCAACGGATCACCCTTTCATTAGCGATCTGACACACCCGCCCGAAACACTCGGATGACAGGCGGCTTCGGCAAGAAACCTATCGGTAGCGCCGCGATCGGGGGCATTAGGGCACCGACAGTGGCGCGGAGGAGTCACTGTGGGGTCTCTACAGTTTCGCCCACCGCCGATGGGCCAGCGTCAGCTCGTCGCACAGCGTACGCAGCGTCCGATCGTGGAGTGCGCCTCGGTGGGCGAGGATGTTCCTGACCTTGGCGAGGACCTTGAGCAGGCCGACTTCCTCCTCCGGGAAGGTGATACCGCCGTCGTGATGCGCCGCGAGCAGCGAGCCGACCTCCAGCTGCAAAAAGGCCGACTCCGCGCGGTCCCGGACGTCTGCGGGCGGCCGGGCGCTGTAGGCGGTGACCAAAGCGTGCAGCGGCTGCGATGTGTACCGGACGGCGAGACGGGCGAGGTGGGCGCGGGTCTCCTCGATCCAGGGGGCCAGCACCCGCTGCTGGGCCTGCCCGACCAGGACGTTCAGTTCCGGCGGCAGCACGCCGGGCCGGCCCTGCGTGTACCAGCCCGCCGGATGTCGCCGCAGTCGCCCTTCCCATGCCTGTACCAGCCCCCGGGCCCAGGCACGGCGCAGCACGGAGCTGGGTCGGCGGCGGGTGCCGGCGTCGATGGGGCCGTCGGGACACGACGCGGCATCCGCGATCAGGGTGTTGTCGAGGCAGGAGCGCAGGGCCTGTGCCAAGTGGCCGGTCGTGCCGTCCCAGGCGGCCGCCAGCCTACGGGCCAGAGACAGGTCGAAGGCCGAGAGTTCGGTGACCGTCTCTTCCCGTACGTCGTCCAGGATGCGCTGCTCCAGCCCACCGCCCCGGGCACGTCCCCCGGCGGCCGCCACGACGACACCGGTGTCCAGGCGTCCGAGCGTCCCCCACCACCAGTGCACGGCGGTCGTGGCGATGTCCCGGTCCAGCTCGTCGACCAGTGCCTCGGGAAGGTCGTCCAGCCGGGCCACGACGAGAAGCCGGGGGCGTTCCTCGGGCGGCAGACCCGCCTCCTTCACAGCCGAGGTCAGTGCACGCAGAAGCCGCTCGACCCCGCTTCCCCTGTGGCCGCCTCCCGTACCGCCGAGTGCGGTGCCGCCCGGGTCGTCCGGTTCACACCAGGCACGCAGACCGATGACCGGCCGCCAGCGCCGCGTCCTGTCCGTGAGCCGCTCGATCACCTCACCAGGGGCGACGTCCAGCTGCTCGGCGAGACGTTCGAACAGCTCCGGAACGGCGTGCTTCCGCGTGCGGATGCGTGTCCGCACCGGTGCGGCGTCGGCCCAGCCGATGTCGAACCCGGTGTCGAAGTCGAGGGCGGGCAGATCGTGCCAAACTTCGTCCTCCTGGAACACTTCTTCGTCCGCCGCTGTCGGGCTGTGGTCCTCGAGCGCACCGGGGGATCGGGGGGCGGGCACCGCGAGGACCGCCGGAGGGGACACGTCCAGGCGGTCCGGCGACGTGTGCAGCGCGGCCCGGTACAGCTCCTCGGCCTCGCCGGTGCCGACGAGCGCGTCCGGCAGCAGCCACAGGCAGTGCAGTCCCGCCGTCAGGTCGGCCTCGATCGCCGCCAGCTGCCGTCTGACCCCGGGCAGGCCGAGGAGTGCCGTGTCGTCCTGCTCCGACGTCACGGGGCCTCCGCAGCCCGAGCCCGCACGGCGCGGAAGGTGACGGGGTCCACGGCCAAGCCCTTGTCGACCTCGTCCAGCACGTCCAGCCGGTCCAGATGGGCCAGCCACTCGCGGGTCTCGTCGGCGGACAGCCCGGTTGCCGCCTGCACGTCGTCGACGGGGACGCCTTGCCCCTCCTCGACATACGCGGTCCACATCTCCAGCAGAGACAGGTCTTGTTCCGTCAGTCCGGACTGCCGGAGGTGCTCCGCCACGTTCCCCGGTTTCGCCGTCACCTTGCGGATGTTGTCCACGGCGTCGTCGAGGGTGGCTCCCCGCAACGACACATCGGCCACAGCGACCTCCGTCCAGTACGGCCAGCCGGAGGTGGCGGCGGTCAGCCGGCGACGGTCCTCGCGTGAGACGAACGGGCACTCCGGCCACGCCCGCAGCGAGTCCGCCGTCCAGCGGCGCGGCTGCAGGACCCGCACGCGCAGGCGGCGGCCGTCGTCGGTGGCCCGCAGACTCGCGACGGTCTCGGCGTCGGCGAGGACGAGCACGGACCTGGTCTGCTTGTCCTTGCGCCCTTCGTTCTGGGGTACGTGCTTGTCCGCGGCGGGTCCCGCGTGGTCCACACACAGCCGCAGCTGTTCGTCGAGGTCGTCGGCGGGAATGCCGCGCAGATCGGCGAGGACCACATGGGCGCGTCGCGGGCGGGCCGCGGCGGCGCCCGACAGGCCGGAGCGCAGATCCGCTCCGCGCTCCACGCGGAAGACCTTCACACCGCGTCCCTCGGCGAACGCGGCGACGGCCTGCAGCACCAGAGCGGGCTGGTGGAGAGCGGTCGTCGCCACCACCGAGACGCCGGGCTGGGCGGCTTCGTGCAGCTGGCCCTCGGTGAGGGGGCTGTAGCGCTGGACACCGGTGTTGCGGTCCCGGCCCAGGACACGGCGGGCGGCGCGCGGGTTGTAGTCGTAGGGCAGGCCGAACTCGGTCTCGTGCAGCTCCAGTTCCAGCTCCTCGCGGGTGCCCAGCATGTTCACCACGTTGGGGCTGCGCACGGCGAAGCCGGCCCGGTCACCGAGCCGGATGAGCAGTCCGAGGCCGACCATCTCGGTGAGGTAGATCTCGGCCTGCTGCACGCCGCACTCCTCGAACCCTTCCGGCCAGGCGTCCCGGGCGAGATCCAGCAGCTCCTTGGCGCTGTAGCCGCCTCGGTACCCGTCCTCCAGGCTGCGCAGGGCGATGACGAGGGCGAGAACGCGGTACCGGTCCTCCAGGTTGATGGTGAACCTCAGGCGTTCGGCGATGCGACGGCGCAGCGTCTCGGAGGCGGCGACCTCCTGCACGTCGCTGTCGGTGATCTCAGTGGCCCGGCCGGTCGGGACGTACGGACGGGAGTGCAGGGTCCGCACGAGCTCGCTGCAGAAAATCTGTACGAGGTTCGCCTGGTAGTTGGTGATGGCTAGGATCCGCCAGACCAGCTCCGGCCGGGCGAAGACGTAGCCGAGTGCGGCCATGGGCTCGGTGACGAGCCGGAGTGCCGCCTGAGGCTTGAGGGGCCCCACCAGAACGTCGGGTCCGCCGTGGGCGGTCGAGACGTTCGACAAGGCGCCGAAACGCTGAACCTGGTGAAGACCCGCGAAGACGATCTTGAAGCGGCGGTCGGAGCGCTCCATGAGCTGCTGGAAGCGCTTGACGTTCGGGAAGGTCGACTCGCCACCGATCTTGAAGGTCCGGCGCGAGTCGGCGGTGAGAAACGCGTCGGCCTCGTCGGCGAGCACGAGCAGCCGACGGGATGTGTCCTCGTCCAGCCAGTCGCCGAGCCGGCGCGCGATCACATCCGGGCCGGCCTGCTCGGACAACCGGCTGTTGAACACACCCCGGCGCTTCAGCTCCTCCGCGAGCAGACTCCAGATCTTGTCGGGGGCCTCGGCCTGGCCGATCTCCGCCTTGAGCAGATCGAGGTACACGGCGATGTAGTCGTCCGAACGCCGACGGAAGATCTCCGCGACCCTGCGCAGCAGCGCGGACTTGCCGAGCTGCCGTCCCCCGTACAGGAAGAGTCCACCGCGCGGGTCCATGACCTCGCGCATCTCCTCGTCACGGCCGTAGAAGACCTCGGGCGGGACCAGGCCTGCCACGAACGGCGTGTACGGGTTGTAGGCGGCCCAGGGCAGGGTGACCCGCTGCAGTGCGCGGAAGCTGCCGGGGGCCCGGGCTGCCATCCACCCGGCCACGGCCGGATCGATGACCAGGGCCTGCTGCCCCCCGGAGCGCGATGCGTCCGCCAGCCGACGGCGTCCCTCGACACCGAGCGGATGCAGGTAGAGAACCAGGTTGGCGTCGACGTCCCCGTCCTCCAGGTGGGCCAGCGGCCCGTTCGCCCGCTGTTCCTCCCAGATGAGCTGGACGGTGTAGGACGTCGCCTGGGACCCCAGCGCCGCCACGTACCCGGTGCGTTCCGCGACCCTGGCCCGCACCCTGAACCGGCGCACTCCCTGGCTCCGGGTCTCCGCCACGGGCGTGCCGGAGGGCTCGAGGCCCAGCAGCCTGAGCACGCGGGGCAGATGCTGCTTCCATTCATTGGTGCGTCCGTGCCGTGTGCACAGCGCCTTCCAGGACTCGAGCCCCAGCTCGGCCGCTTCGGTCAGCGGGGCGTCCGAGCCGTAGGTGCTGGCCCACCAGTCGGCGTCGACTCCGTCACCGCCCGGCTGCGGGACACCCGAACCCGTCAGACCGTCGAGGAAGTCCGCGAGTTCCGTCCCGTCGTCCTCGGGCCGCTCGGGCAGGGGCTTGCCGCCCCGTGCGAGCGCCAGGAATTCTTCCGCCGTCACCGTGTCGCCTTCGGTGATCAGTCTGGCGATGCGGTCGTACTCGGCCTCGCTGAGCCTCCCTGGTGTCAGGCGCAGCTGTTCCAGCTCCTGACGCTGGCGCTGGGTCGACTGCTGCACGAGCTGGGACAGCTCCTGGCTCAGCTCGTCCAGACGTGCCATCGCGTACCGGTAGCGGCCGGCGTCCTCACCGTGGGCGAATTCCTGGAGCCGGCCCGTGAACTGGCGCTCCTGATCCGGCGCGAGCAGGTTGAGAGTCCGCATCTGGGCCAGCACATCGGCCGCTTCCGTGTGCCGGCACCGGACCTTCTCACGCCAGTTCTCGCGTGCCTGCTGCAGACGGCGCTCGGCGCTGTCGGCCCACTTGGAGTCGGTGACACCGTGCCCGGCCGGGTCCCGTCGGACGGCGTCCACCAGACCACGGGCCAGGTGGAGGTCACCACGATCGAGGTACCGGCGGAGCGCGTGCTCGACGTCCGGGGGTGCCATGAGAGCGGCCATGCGGCGGCCCGTGCGCGGGTCGCGCAAATCAGGCATGCCCATGTCATCCCGTGGCAAATCGGGCAGTACGAGCAGGCAGTCGGCCGAGGGCCGCAGTCTCTCGCTTTCGCCGTCCCGCTCCGGGAGGTCTTCGAAGGGCAGGACGGGCGCCTTGCCGTCCAGCCAGTTGTGCAGCAGGAGCAGGGCCGCACCGCCGACGCCCGGGGGCGGCGGCACCTCCCGCAGTCCACGGCGTGCCGCCGCCAGGTCCGGGATGCCGGACTGAGCCGTTCCGGACGGACGCATCAGGCTGGCGGCGACGGCGTCGGCCTTGGTGAGCAGGTCGGACACGCTCCGGCAGGCGGCGTGCAGCTGTCGCAGCGCACCCGCGGTGATCGGTTCCTTCGCCTGTTTCGGGGTACGGAACCGGCTGTCGGTCTGGTCGATCAGCCGGTCGATGTGGTCCTGATCGCGCAGCGCCTCGGCCCTGGCGCGGAACCCGTCGGCGGGCAGGGGGCCGCCGTCCACCCAGTGGATGACGTCACGCAGCGCCCGGCCGAGTTCGCCCGTGCGGCCGACGAGGTACTGCAGGACACGCGTGGCCCGCTGGTACTTGGTCTTGCCTCCCGCGAGCCTCTCCAGCAGCTGCCTCGCCTGGACACCGAGTTCCTCACGCAGATCCTGCTCCTGGTGGACGTCGTCGGCGTGCTGGGTCCCGGGGTCGAAGGACCGCCCGTTGCGCACGGCCGCGACGAGGACGGTGAGCAGTTCCTGCCAGGGGCCCGCCAACCCGGCCGGTGCCGTGAAGTCGCTGACCAACGTGTGCGGCCAGCGCGCGGTCAGCCCTGTACGCAGGGCGGCGACGAGGGCGACCAGGTGGGCGTCCCGGTCCTGGGCGAGCGGTGCCGGGTCCAGGTCGTGCAGGATCTGCACGTCCGTGGCCTCCGATTCGGTCGTGCACCGGAACGCGGCGGCCGCGAACGCCAGCGCCCGCGCACGGACATCCGGCTCGGCCGACGCCTGCGTCATCCAGTAGGCCTCGGCAAGCCGCCCGGAGCGCACGAGCCGCACCACCGGCGGCTCGTGTCCGGTCTCCCACGGCGCCTGGACGTCCCAGTCCGCGTCCGCGACCGAAGCGGGCCAGGGCTCCTGGTCCGGAGCCGTGCCCGGTTCACCGGCGCCTTCACCGGTCTCGTCGTCGAGCTGCTCGCGCGGGTCAGGGGCCGTGTCCGCGGGTACGGCAGGTGGCGCGTCCGTGTCTCCGGAGGTGTCCGCGGTGGGGCGCTCGGGCTCGGAAAGGTCCGCCGCCACGGTATGGGGGGCGGCACCAACGGCGAGGGAGGCGGTGGGGCCGGAGGAGCCGGACTGCTCCGTCGGTTCCCCCGGCCGCTGCGGCTCCGGTTCCGGCTGCTCGGGCTGCGTTCGCTCCGCCGCGGACATGCCGGCCTGCGGGGATCCGTCGCCGTCCTGCGGTGCGGCTGCCGCCGGGGGCAGGTGCGCGGGAGCCGTCTCCCGTCGGTCGGCCTCCTGTACCGGCTCGTCACCCTGCCGCGGCTGCGGTATCTCGGTTTCCGCCGTCCGGGTGTCGTCCTCCGTTTGCTTCGCGCCGCCTCGTCCGCCGCCGTCCGGCTCCCCGGCGACGGTGCCCGCAGCGGGGCGGCTCTCCCCGGCATCCCCGGCCGGAGAGATGCCGGACAACGGCTCCCGGCTCCGGCCGTTCCCCGCTGTGCCGACGCCCTTGCCGAGGGCGGCCGAGAGTTCCTCGATCTGCGCGTACAGCCTGTCGCGCAGCATGCCGAGTGTCGCCGCCTCCTCCGGGTCCCCGGCTTGCTCGATCAGGGCCTCGTAGGACCTGGCGCGCTCTTCCAGAGCGGCCCGTTCGGCCCGGATCTTGTCCAAGCGCTGCCTCTCCGCTGCCAGCCAGGTGTAGCCGGCCCCGTCGGGCCAGTCGACGCCGGTGTCGGCGCAGAGGTCCGCGACTTGGTCGCGCAGGGCGGCCCAGGCGGTGAGCGAGGCGACCAGATCGTCCGTTCCGCCAGGCCGGCGGCCGCTCTCCACGTCGTCGGCGGCGGCCCGCAGTGTCACCGCCACGTGCCCGCCCAGGTCGCGGAGTTGGGCCAGTCCGTCGTCCAGTGGGCCCGGCCGGTGCGGGGCGGCTGCGACGGCGTCTTCTTCTGCGCTGCCTCCGGGCAGGTCCCGGGCAGCGGCGGCCGTGCCGCCCGTGTCCTGATCCCCTGCTGTTGTCACGACTCTCCTGAGGGTCTCGGCCAGGTTCGAGGGCGGCTGCTGGTCTGCGGCTGCCCTGAGGACGTCCAGGTAGGCCCGTGCAGTCTCCGCGGCCGGCAGTTCGCCCGGCTCGGCCGAGAGCAGGCCGTACAAGGCGCACCGGGCGAGGGTCGGCTCGAGGACCTCGAGCAGGGCCCGCAACTGGTCCGGCTGCGGTCGCCAGACGACGTCCGGCGGGCAGCCGTGTTCGTCGATCAGTACTCGTGACGCCCAGCTCAGGCCTGACCGGGCGGCCTCGGTGAGCTGTGCCGGCCGCGCCCGTGCGACCCACGCCCGATAGGCGTTCATGTCACGTCGCGATATGGAGGCACGGCCCCGGAGCCGGGTGTCGTGGCGTGCTGTGCAGCTCTGGGTACGCAGGTATTGATGCCAGGTCAGCAGACTGCGGACGGCGGGCTCATCGAGTGAGGAGAGCCAGTTGCGGAAATCGTTCCCCCACCCCTGCATGCCGACATGATGCCACTGGCCTCACGCGCGGGTACACGTTCTTGCAGCAGTGCCGGCGGGACGCGCAGAGCCGGCACTCGGGAGTTCCCGCTGAGCCCGTCGGTGACCGCGGGACATACTGCACTGCGACGCCGAACGTCGTAGCCCGCTCAGACTGCCAAGAACTCACCACCTGGGGAGCCTCCCGTGGCCCATGGCATCGACCCGACCTTCACGGCCCTTCCCCTCCGTCCCCTGGCGGACGCCGCGCTGGCACGCGCGCGGGCGCTGGGGGCCGAGCACGCGGACTTCCGGCTGGAGCGGGTGCGCAGCGCCTCCTGGCGGCTGCGGGACGCCCGCCCGACCGGGTCGTCGGACACCACCGACCTGGGCTACGCGGTGCGGGTCGTGCACGACGGCGCCTGGGGGTTCGCCTCCGGCATGGACCTGACCCTGGCCGGCGCGGCGAAGGTGGCCTCCCAGGCGGTGGCCATGGCGAAGCTGTCCGCGCAGATCGGCCGGGCGGCCGGGGCCGGCGACCGGGTGGAGCTGGCCGACGAGCCGGTGCACGCCGACCGGACGTGGATCTCGTCCTACG
The DNA here is from genome assembly GCF_014656135.1 of Streptomyces thermodiastaticus. Lineage (GTDB taxonomy): Bacteria > Actinomycetota > Actinomycetes > Streptomycetales > Streptomycetaceae > Streptomyces > Streptomyces thermodiastaticus. Next base: position 351,120 of record NZ_BNBV01000003.1, on the reverse strand, counting down.
AGACCGACCCGTTCACGGTGCCCGACACGGAGAAGACGGCGCTGCTCGCCGAGTGGAGCCGGCGGCTGCTCGCGGCCGACGTCGTCGACCACGTGGACGCCTCGCTCCTCGCCGTGCACGAGAACAAGTTCTACGCCGACCTCGCGGGCACCGTGACCACGCAGCAGCGGGTGCGGCTGCATCCGCAGCTGACCGCCGTGTCCGTGGACGGCACCACCGGCGAGTTCGACTCCATGCGCACCCTGGCCCCGCCCACGGGACGCGGCTGGGAGTACCTGACCGGCACCGGCTGGGACTGGGACGCCGAGCTGGAGCAGCTGCCGGAGCTGCTCGCCGAGAAGATGCGCGCGCCCAGCGTGGAGCCGGGCACGTACGACCTGGTGATCGACCCGTCCAATCTGTGGCTGACCCTCCACGAGTCCGTCGGTCACGCCACCGAGCTGGACCGGGCGCTCGGCTACGAGGCCGCCTACGCCGGCACCTCCTTCGCCACCTTCGACCAGCTGGGCACGCTGCGCTACGGCTCGGAGCTGATGAACGTCACCGGCGACCGCACCGCCGAGCACGGCCTGGCCACCGTCGGCTACGACGACGAGGGCGTCGAGGCGCAGTCCTGGGACCTGGTCCGCGACGGCGTCCTGGTCGGCTACCAGCTGGACCGGCGGATCGCGCGGCTGACCGGCTTCGAGCGGTCCAACGGCTGCGCCTTCGCCGACTCCCCCGCGCACGTGCCCGTGCAGCGCATGGCGAACGTGTCGCTGCGGCCGGACCCGTCGGGGCCGTCCACCGAGGAGCTCATCGCGGGCGTCGACCGGGGCATCTACGTCGTCGGGGACCGGTCGTGGTCCATCGACATGCAGCGGTACAACTTCCAGTTCACCGGGCAGCGCTTCTACCGCATCGAAGGCGGGCGGCTGGCCGGGCAGCTGCGGGACGTCGCCTACCAGGCGACCACGACCGACTTCTGGGGCTCCATGGCGGCGGTCGGCGGCCCGCAGACGTACGTCCTCGGGGGCGCCTTCAACTGCGGCAAGGCCCAGCCGGGCCAGATCGCGGCCGTCTCCCACGGTTGCCCCTCGGCCCTCTTCACGGGCGTCACCGTCTTGAACACCACCCAGGAGGCCGGCCGATGAGCCCGCGTACCAGCACACCGCACGAGGTCGTCGAACGCGTCCTGGAGCTGTCCCGGGCCGACGGATGCGTCGTGATCGCCGAGGAGCACTCCACCGCCAATCTGCGCTGGGCGCGCAACGCGCTCACCACCAACGGTGTCACGCGCGGGCGCACGCTCACCGTGATCGCGACCGTGGACGGCGCGGAGGGCACCGCGGCAGGCGTGGTGTCGCGGTCGGCGGTGACCGAGGAGGACCTGGAGCCGCTGGTGCGGGCCGCCGAGGCCGCCGCACGCGAGGCCGGGCCCGCCGAGGACGCCCGGCCGCTGGTCACGGGGGTGCCGCAGTCCGCCGGTTTCACCGAGCCGCCCGCCGAGACCTCCTCCGCCGTCTTCGCGGACTTCGCGCCCGCCCTCGGCGAGTCGTTCGCGCGGGCCCGGGCCGGGGGACGCGAGCTGTACGGTTTCGCCCGGCACGAGATGGTCTCCACCTACCTCGGCACCTCCACCGGGCTGCGGCTGCGGCACGACCAGCCCACCGGCACGCTCGAGCTGAACGCGAAGTCCCCCGACCGCACCCGCTCGGCCTGGGCGGGGCTCAGCACGCGGGACTTCACCGACGTCGACCCACTGGCGGTGGACGAGGAGCTGGCGGCGCGGCTGGGCTGGGCGAAGCGCCGGGTGGAGCTGCCCGCGGGCCGCTACGAGACGCTGCTGCCGCCGACCGCGGTCGCGGACCTGCTGATCTACCAGCTGTGGTCGTCCTCGGGCCGGGACGCGGCCGAGGGCCGGACGGTGTTCTCCCGGCCGGGCGGCGGCACCCGGGTGGGCGAGCGGCTGGCGCGGCTGCCGCTGACGCTGCGCAGCGATCCCGGCGAGGCGGGCCTGGAGTGTGCGCCGTTCGTCGTCGCCCACTCCTCCGGCGGTGACCGGTCGGTGTTCGACAACGGGCTGCCCGCGCACCCCACCGAGTGGATCGGCGAGGGCGTGCTGCGCTATCTGACGACCACCCGGCACAGCGCGGACCTGACCGGGCTGCCGGTCGCGCCGGCGCTCGACAACCTGATCCTCACGGGCGGCGAGGACCGCTGTCTGGAGGAGATGGTGGCCGGCACCGAGCGCGGGCTGCTGCTGACCTGCCTGTGGTACATCCGCGAGGTGGACCCGGCGACCCTGCTGCTCACCGGGCTCACCCGGGACGGGGTCTACCTGGTGGAGAACGGCGAGGTGACCGCCGAGGTCAACAACTTCCGGTTCAACGAGTCGCCCGTGGACCTGCTGGCCCGGGCCACCGAGGCGGGCCGCACCGAGCGGACGCTGCCGCGGGAATGGAGCGACTGGTTCACACGGGCCGCGATGCCCGCGCTGCGCGTGCCCGACTTCAACATGAGCTCGGTCAGCCGGGGCGTATAACCTCGTAGGCGTTCGTGGACCGGGGGCGGCCGGCGGGTGCCCGGCCGCCGCCCGGCCGTTCGAAGATCACCGAGGAGACACGAGAACCGTGACGGACATCGTCGACGAGCTGAAGTGGCGGGGGCTGTTCGCCCTGTCCACTGACGAGGACGCTTTGCGCAAGGCGCTCGCGGACGGTCCCGTCACGTTCTATTGCGGCTTCGACCCGACCGCCCCGTCGCTCCACGTGGGACACCTGGTGCAGGTGCTCACCGTGCGCCGGCTCCAGCAGGCCGGGCACCGGCCGCTGGCCCTGGTCGGCGGCGCCACCGGGCTGATCGGCGACCCGCGCCCGACCGCGGAGCGCACGCTGAACGACCCGGAGACGGTGGCCGGCTGGGTGGAGAAGCTGCGCCGGCAGATCGAGCCGTTCCTGTCCTTCGAGGGCGAGAACGCGGCCGTGATGGTCAACAACCTCGACTGGACGGCGAACCTGTCCGCGATCGAGTTCCTGCGGGACATCGGCAAACACTTCCGCGTCAACAAGATGCTCACCAAGGACTCGGTGGCCCGCCGCCTGGAGTCCGACCAGGGCATCAGCTACACCGAGTTCAGCTACCAGATCCTGCAGGGCATGGACTTCCTGCAGCTGTACCGGCGCTACGGCTGCACCCTCCAGCAGGGCGGCAGCGACCAGTGGGGCAACCTCACCGCGGGCCTGGACCTGATCCACAAGCTGGAGCCGGACGCCCAGGTGCACGCGCTGGCGACGCCGCTGATGACCAAGGCGGACGGCACCAAGTTCGGCAAGACCGAGGGCGGCGCCGTGTGGCTGGACGCGGAGATGACGACGCCGTACGCGTTCTACCAGTTCTGGCTGAACGTGGACGACCGGGACGTCTCCCGCTACCTGCGCATGCTGTCCTTCCGGTCCCGTGAGGAACTGGAGGAGCTGGAGCGGCAGACCCAGGAGCGGCCGCAGGCGCGGACCGCGCAGCGGGCGCTGGCGGAGGAGCTGACGACGCTGGTGCACGGCGCGGAGCAGACCGCCGCGGTGATCGCCGCGTCCAAGGCGCTGTTCGGGCAGGGCGAGCTGGCCGGGCTGGACGAGCGGACGCTGGCCGCGGCGCTGTCCGAGGTGCCGCACGTGACGGTGTCCGAGCCGGCGCCGGTGGTGGACCTGCTGGCCCAGGTGGGCCTGGCGCCCAGCAAGTCGGCCGCGCGCCGCACCGTCAAGGAGGGCGGTGCCTACGTGAACAACGTGAAGGTCACCGCCGAGGACGCGGTCCCCTCCCGGGAGGACCTGCTGCACGGCCGCTGGCTGGTGCTGCGCCGCGGCAAGAAGAACCTGGCCGCGGTGGAGATCACGGGCGCCTGAGCCGGGGCGCGCACGGCGTGACGAGGCGGCTCCCTCCGGCGTCCCGGGGGGAGCCGCCTTCGGCGTACCGGGCCGAGGTGCGGCGGGCGGGTGCCTGCGCTCACCGCACCGCCGGGCGGGCCGTGGCGCCCGGGCTCAGGCCCGTTCGCGGCGCCGCCTCCTGTTGCCCCACAGGGCGAGGTAGAGCATGTCGCCGATGGCGACGATGATGATCGCGGCCACGAGCTGGAAGATGTGCCGGGTCCAGTCGATGCCTCTGGTCTCCTCCACCCCGGCCGCCCGGGCGACGGCGTTGCCGACGATGGCGCCGAGCAGACCGAAGAGGGTGGTCAGCCAGAGCGGGCTGTGCTGCTTGCCCGGGATGACGGCCTTGGCGATGAGGCCCAGGATCAAACCCACGATGATCGCCCACACCCAGCCCATGGCTGCCTCCTCGTCCGGATCGACGCGAACATCACGCTCAGTGTCGGCCGGACGGTCCCGCACCGCATGTCGGGCGCGTCCGTGCGGGGCTCGCCCAGGCGTAGGGGTGCCCCGTGGCCCCGGACGGCGCGGCGCCGTCCAGCCGGACCGCGCGGGTGGTTTCCGCAGGCGAGGGGCGCCCCGGCCTCGTGGCGGACCAGGGGACGGCGTACGGTTGGGGTGTGTGGGCCGGTGTGCCGGCGGTGGTGCCGGACACGGGCCCGGAAAAGTTGTCCGGTGCGGGCGGATGGTGAATGGTGATGCGGACGCAGCATGCCCGTGGCAACGTCCCGGTCTACCGGATCACCGGAGCCCGGGCGGGCCTGCAGGACGACGTACGGGGCCGCCAGCGCCGGTACGTGATCTCGATGTCCGTCCGTACGGTGTCGGTGCTCCTGGCGGTCGGACTGTGGAACGTCCAGCGTTTCGTGGCCATCGCCGCCTTCGTGGTCGGCATGGTGATGCCCTACATCGCGGTGGTGATCGCCAACGCGGGCCGGGAGAACGCGCCGAAGCTGCCGTCGACGTTCGTCTCGATGCCGCCCAAGCCGATGCTGACCGGGCCGCGCACCCCGGACGAGGGCCCGCGCACCGCGGACGGCCCGCGGGAGCGCTCGGCGGAGACCGGCCGTGGCGCGGCAGCCGGCGCGCGCCAGGACATGCGGGACGATCCCGCCGCGCACACAGCGAGCGGGGCGCGCGAGCCCGGCGAAAGACCGTGAGCGGCGCCCGGGCGCCCGTCCTGACCCGGGCCGGCGTGGCACGTCCGGCGCCGGCGCACACGGATCGCGGTGTTCCGGGCTCCGGCACGGGCGTGTCGTGACATACTGCGTAAGCGCTCCGCATCCCCCGTCGGAGCGACAGGACCGACGCCGGGCAGCTCCCCCCGTGGCTGCTCGGCGTCGCCTTGTGTGCCGTGGCTGTGAGACGAACCTGTGAGTGACGAGACCCCGATCTGTTCCGCCAAGGGCTGCCGTGCCGCCGCCGTGTGGGTGCTGGCCTGGAACAATCCGAAGATCCACACCCCCGAGCGCCGCAAGACGTGGCTGGCCTGCGAGGAGCACCGGGAACACCTGTCGGCGTTCCTGGGGGTGCGCGGTTTCCTGAAGGACGTGGTGCCGCTCAGCGAGTGGGAGGCACGCGAGGGCGCCTGAGCGCCCGGGCCGCGCCCGCCCCGGCCGCTCAGCCTCCGATCGCCGACATGGGGCGGTCCGGCTGGACGAACGACGGGTCGTCCAGGCCCGCCCCGGCCTTCTTGCCCCACATCGCCAGCCGCCAGATGCGGGCGATCTCCTCGTCGGGTGCGCCGGAGCGCAGCGCGCCGCGCAGGTCGGTCTCCTCGGTGGCGAACAGACAGGTGCGAATCTGGCCGTCGGCGGTGAGCCGGGTGCGGTCGCAGGCCGCGCAGAACGGCCGGGTGACGGAGGCGATCACCCCGACGCGGTGCGGGCCGCCGTCGACGATCCAGCGCTCGGCCGGGGCCGAGCCGCGTTCCCCGGCGCCCTCCGGGATCAGCTCGAAACGGGTGCGCAGCGAGGCGAGGATGTCGCCCGCCGTCACCATGCCCTCCCGCTTCCAGCCGTGCTGGGCGTCCAGCGGCATCTGCTCGATGAAGCGCAGTTCGTAGTCGTGCTCCATCGCCCAGGCCAGCAGGTCGCAAGCCTCGTCGTCGTTCAGCCCGGGCATCAGCACGGTGTTGACCTTGACCGGGTTCAGTCCGGCCTCGCGGGCGGCCTGCAGGCCGTCGAGGACGTCCCGGTGCCGGTCGCGGCGGGTCATGGCCTTGAACACCTCGGGGCGGAGGGTGTCCAGGGAGACGTTCACCCGGTCAAGGCCCGCCGCCTTCAGTGCGTGCGCGGTGCGCCTCAGGCCGATGCCGTTGGTGGTCAGAGACATCTGGGGGCGCGGGTCGAGGGCCGCCACGCGCTCCACGATGCCGACGAGCCCGGGGCGCAGCAGGGGCTCGCCGCCGGTGAAGCGGACCTCGGTGATGCCCAGGGTGGTGACCGCGATGCGGATGAGGCGGACGATCTCGTCGTCCGTGAGCAGGCTGGGTTTGGCCAGCCACTGCAGGCCCTCCTCGGGCATGCAGTACGTGCAGCGCAGATTGCATCGGTCGGTGAGCGAGACCCGCAGGTCGGTGGCCACTCGGCCGAAGGTGTCGATGAGCACGTGGCCCCCTCCCGCGTAGGTCACTGAGGTTCCCTCACTGGTGAGCCTACGCGACCGCACCGCCGGTGACACCGGCTCGGTCGCGGGACGGAGCACCTCGGTGCGGCCGTGTCCCCGCCCCCGCATGGGTGTCCCGTGCGTGCGGGGGCGGGGGCGCCGCTCAGTGGGCGCCGGTGCCGGTCAGGGAGCGCACCTCCAGTTCCGCGTAGGCGCCGGTGTCCGGCTTCTCCTTGGACAGCAGGGTGCCGACGACGCCCAGCAGGAAGCCGGCCGGGATGGAGATCAGCCCGGGGTTCTCCAGCGGGAAGAAGTCGAAGTCGGCGTCCGGGAACATCGAGGTGGGCTTGCCGGAGACCACCGGCGAGAACAGCACCAGGCCGACCGCGCAGACCAGGCCGCCGTAGATCGACCACAGGGCGCCGGTGGTGGTGAACCGTTTCCAGAACAGGCTGTAGAGGATGGTGGGCAGGTTGGCGGAGGCTGCCACCGCGAAGGCGAGGGCGACGAGACCGGCGACGTTCAGGTCGCGGGCCAGGGCGCCCAGCACGATGGAGACCGCGCCGATGCCGACGGTCGCCCAGCGGGCGGCGCGGACCTCCTGCTTCTCGGTGGCGGTGCCCTTCTTGATGACGTTGGCGTAGATGTCGTGGGCGAAGGACGACGACGAGGCGAGGGTGAGGCCGGCGACGACGGCCAGGATGGTGGCGAAGGCGACCGCGGAGATGGTGGCCAGCAGCACCGCGCCCCAGGTGGAGTCCACCCCGCCCAGGTGCAGGGCCAGCAGCGGTGCCGCGGTGTTGCCCGCCTTGTTGGAGGAGGTGATCTCGTCGGGTGTGATCAGCGCGGCGGCGCCGAAGCCGAGGGCGAGGGTCATCAGGTAGAACACGCCGATCAGGCCGATGGCCCAGATGACCGACGTACGGGCCGCCTTGGCCGTCGGCACCGTGTAGAAGCGGATCAGGATGTGCGGCAGTCCGGCGGTGCCGAGCACCAGGGCGATGCCGAGCGAGAGGAAGTCCAGCTTGGTGGTGCCGGTGACGCCGTACTTCAGGCCGGGCTCCAGGAAGGCCGCGCCCTTGCCGCTGTTGTCGGCGGCCCTGCCGAGCAGTTCGGAGACGTCGAAGTCGAACTTCAGCAGCACCAGGAAGGTCAGCAGCAGCGCGCCGGCCATCAGCAGCACCGCCTTGACCATCTGCACCCAGGTGGTGCCCTTCATGCCGCCGATGGTGACATAGACGATCATCAGGACGCCGACCAGGGCGACGATGCCGATTTTGCCGCCGTCGCTGGTGATGCCGAGCAGCAGCGAGACCAGCACGCCCGCGCCCGCCATCTGCGCCAGCAGGTAGAAGATCGACACGACGATGGTGGACACGCCGGCGGCGGTGCGCACCGGGCGCTGGCGCATGCGGTATGCCAGGACGTCGCCCATGGTGTAGCGGCCGGAGTTGCGCAGCGGTTCGGCGACCAGCAGCAGCGCGACCAGCCAGGCGACGAGGAAGCCGATGGAGTACAGGAAGCCGTCGTAGCCGAACAGGGCGATGGCGCCGGCGATGCCGAGGAAGGACGCGGCGGACATGTAGTCGCCGGAGACCGCCAGGCCGTTCTGGAAGCCGCTGAACTGCCGTCCGCCGGCGTAGAAGTCGGCGGCGTCGCGGGTCTGCCGCCCCGCCCAGACGGTGATGACGAGCGTGGCGACGACGAAGAGTGCGAACAGGCTGACGATCAGGGTGCGGTGCTCACTGGCCTCGCCGGCGGCCAGGGTGAGTGCCGGGCTCATGCGTCGCCCTCCATCCGGGACTTGATGGCCTTCGCCGCGGGGTCGAGCTTGGCCGCTGCGTGCCGTGCGTACCACCAGGCGATGAGGAACGTGGTCAGGAACTGGGCGAGGCCCAGGACCAGGGCGACGTTGACGTTGCCGAACAGCCGGGTGCCCATGAAGCCGCCCGCGTAGTTGGACAGCAGCACGTACAGCAGGTACCAGACGACGAAGGCGACGGTCAGCGGAAAGGCGAAGGAGCGGTAGGAGCGGCGCAGTCGGACGAACTCCTCGCTGTCCTGGACCCGGACGAACTCCTCGCGGGAGGGGAGCGGGACCTGGGTCTTCGAGGGTGGCGGTGTTTCGGTGGCCACGTCTTCTCTCCTCGTGGTGCGGGTCGGTTGCGGACCGGGACGCGCGCACGTCCGCGTCGTCGGGCCGGCTGTGGATGCGGCAGGGGGCACGTCGGCGGCCGGTCCCCCTGTCCAACGTCCACGGCGCCGCTCGGGAACGGGTTCATCTCCGGCCGGATCCTTCGCGGGTCGCCGGAACGAGTGACGGCCGGCTCATTGCTGGCCGGCGGGGCCACGGGATAGCTTCAGCCCAGCACGACCGTCATGTACTGATCAATCGGCACACGTGGCATCTCACTCGGGCAGGCCGTGCGCCCACGCGAGCCGGGGCCTGTGCGGTCGCCGGCCCCGGCCGGGCACCGGCGCGCCCCCGGTCTGCCGCCACCGCGAACCCACGGGAGACACACACCGATGACAGCGTCTCAGCCGCGCCTGCGCCGCGCGCTCGCCCTTCCGCTCGGTATGGCCATGGCCACCGCGGTGGCCTTCCTGCCGGACGTCACGGCGTCGGCCGCCCCGGCGGACACCACCGCCGCCGCCCCGGCCTCGGACGCGCTCAGCTACGTCGTCAACGTCCGCCCGGGACACGGGGTCACGGCGCAGGTGCGCACGGCGATAGCGAAGGCCGGCGGCACCGTGGTGACGTCGTACGACCAGATAGGCGTCATCGTCGTCCACTCCGCGAACCCGGACTTCGCCAGGACGGTCCGGACGGTGCGCGGAGTCGACTCGGCGGGCGCCACCCGCACCGCCCCGCTGCCCGCCCAGTCGACCACCGACACGGCCGTCCCGCAGCCGCTGACCGCCGCGCAGCTGACGAACGCTCAGGGCGAGGCGGCCGACGGGCAGGACCCGCTGGAGCCGCTGCAGTGGGACCTGCCCGCCATCAAGGCGGACAAGGCGCACCGCAAGACCCTGGGCAGCGCCAAGGTGACCGTCGGCGTCATCGACACCGGCGTCGACGACACGCACCCCGACATCGCCCCGAACTTCGACCGCCGGGCGTCCGTCAACTGCGTGTCGGGCAAGCCGGACCGCACCGACGGCGCCTGGCGGCCCAGCGCCTCGGAGAGCCCGCACGGCACACACGTCGCCGGTGAGATAGCGGGCGCGAAGAACGGCGTGGGCATCACGGGTGTCGCGCCGGGTGTGAAGGTGGCCGGCATCAAGGTCTCCACCCCGGAGGGATTCTTCTACACCGAGGCCGTGGTGTGCGGCCTCGTGTGGGCGGCCGACCACGGCATCGACGTGACCAACAACAGCTATTACACCGACCCCTGGTACTTCAACTGCGTGACCGACCCGGACCAGAAGGCACTCGTGGAGGCCGTCCGGCGGGCCGCGCAGTACGCGGAGAAGAAGGGCACCGTCAACGTCGCCGCGGCCGGCAACGAGAACTACGACCTCGCCGCCCGCACCATCACCGACCCCTCCTCCCCGAACGACTCCACCCCCGGTGACCGGGTGGTCGACACCCGCTCCTGCTTCGACATCCCGACCCAGCTGCCCGGTGTGGTCACGGTGGCGGCGACCGGCGCCGAGGGCATCAAGTCGTCCTACTCCAACTACGGCCGGTCGGTGATCGACATCGCCGCGCCCGGCGGCGACTCCACGGCCTACCAGAAGCCGCCGGCCCCGGCGACCAGCGGTTCGATCCTCGGCCCGCTGCCGGGCGGCACCTGGGGGTACATGTCCGGCACCTCGATGGCCACCCCGCACGTCGTCGGCGTCGCCGCGCTGATCAGGTCGACGCACCCGCACGCCTCGGCCGCCCAGGTCAAGGCGCTGCTGCACGCCGAAGCGACCCCCACCGCGTGCACCGACCCGTACGACATCGACGGCGACGGCACGATCGACGCGGTGTGCGAGGGCCCGAAGAACCGCAACAGCTTCTACGGCCAGGGCATCGCGGACGCCCTGGCCGCGGTGACCAGGTAGACCGGGCCGACCGGAGCCACCCACGCATCGAGCCGGTCCGGACCGCGCAGGTACCGCATAGTGCGGTCATGACCGTTATCGCGTGCGCATGGTCCGCGCCGGGCTGGTCCGCGCTGGGCGGCGATCCCGCCCTGCGGAGGATCACCGTGGTGGAGCGGGAAGGCGCGCTCGGTGCGCGCCTTCCCGGCCGGTGACGGACCGGGCTTCCGCCGGGGGCGCGTTCCGGCCGGGGACGCACGCCGCGGATACGGGAGCGGCGCGGGCGGGTGACGCGGACGCGGGCGCCGAGGCACGGGCGCACCGGCGACCGGGCCGTGGCCTTCGCACCCGGACGCACGGGCGCACCGGCGACCGGGCCGTGGCCTTCGCACCAGGGTGCACAGGCGCACCGGACGGCGCACGGCGGAATGTCCATCTCCCACTTCCCTGGGCGCTCTTGCCTGCCTTCGTCCGGTCTGGCGAAGATCCTGGGATGACGCTGTTACGTCAGGTCGCTCGGGGGACCGGTGCCCGCGACACGGGCCGGCGTGCCGCGACGGCGCGGGCCGCGGCGGCCCTCGGGCTGGTGATGCTGGCCGCGCTGATCCCGCTGCTCGGCCCGTCCGGCGCACTGCACGGCACGGGGGAGGCGGCCGCCCCCGGCGTCCGCTGGACCGGTCTGCTGCGGACGGTGCTGTTCGCGGCGGTCTGCGTGCCGGTGGGCGAGGCGTTCGTGAACCGGCTGGCCGCCCGTCTGCCCGGCGCCCCGGTGCCGCCGCCGCGCAGCTGGTCCGGGTACACGGCCGCCGCCGGCTGGCTGGCCTCCGCCGGGCTCGCCGCGGTCGTGGCCACCGGCAATCTGCTCCCGCACGGCCTGGGCCAGATCGACGTGGGCGGCCTGTACCGGACCCGGGACGGCGTGCTGGCGCTGCTGGAGGTCAACGGCTTCCTGGCCGCCGGGCTGTGCGCGTTCTCCCGCCGTCCGTCCATCCAGGTGTGGCCGCTGGCCGTGGTGATCCTGGCCGAGGCCCTGCGCGCCCACCCGGTGACCGAGAGCAGCGCGCTCGCCGGCTCCGCCCTGACCCTGGTGCACCTGACCTGTGCGGCCCTGTGGGCGGGCGGTCTGCTGCACGTGGTGCGCACCTTGCGGGTGCGGCGCGGGCACGAGGGCGCCGCCCTGCTGGGCCGGTTCGCCCGTGCGGCGGCGCTGCTGCTCGCCGCGATCACCGCCACGGGCGTGTGCAGCACGCTGCGCCGGATGCCTGCGGACACGGTGCTCGACCAGCTGACCACGACCGCCTACGGCCGTGCCCTGCTGGCCAAGGTGATCCTCGTGGCCGGGGTGGGCGCGCTCGCCGCGTGGGCCCGGCTGCGGCTGCGCCGGGCCACCGACCCGCTGAGCGCCCTGGTCCCGGCGCGCACGGAGGTCGCCCTGCTGGGCCTGGTGATCGCGGTGTCCGGGCTGCTGACGGCGCTGCCGCTGCCGATCCGCTGGTGATCCGGGCGGTGCGGACCGGCAGGGCGTGGCCGTCCGGTCAGTTCGTGACGAGCACCTTGAGCGCCACGCGCTCGTCCATGGCCTTGTAGCCGTCGGGCACGCCCTCCAGACCGACCGTCATGTCGAACACCGGCGAGGGGTCGATGGTGCCGTCGAGGACGTCCGGCAGCAGCTCGGGGATGTAGGCCCTGACCGGGGCCACGCCGCCGCGCAGGGCTATGTTCCGGTCGAACATCACACCGAGGTCCAGGCCGGTCTGGCTGCCGTGCGGCACGCCGACGAAGCCGATGGCGCCTCCGTCGCGGGTGAGGTGGACCGCGGTGTGCATGGACTGCTCGGTGCCGACCGCCTCGATCACGGAGTGGGCGCCCTGGCCGCGGGTGAGCTCGCGCACCGCCTCCACGGCGGCGTCGCCGCGCTCGGGCACGATGTCGGTGGCGCCGAAGCGGCGTGCGATGTCGGTGCGGGCCTGGTGGCGGCCGAGGGTGATGATCCGCTCGGCGCCCAGCCGCTTGGCGGCGAGCACCGCGCACAGCCCGACGGCCCCGTCCCCGACGACCGCGACCGTGGCGCCGGGCCGCACGCCCGCGCCGAGGGCGGCGTGGTGGCCGGTGCCGAGGACGTCGGACAGGGTCAGCAGCGCGGCCAGCAGACGGTCGTCAGAGGCGGCGTCCTTGGGGAGCTTGACCAGGGTGCCGTCCGCGTGAGGCACGCGGACCGCCTCGCCCTGGCCGCCGTCGGAGCCCGGGCTGCCCCAGAAGCCGCCGTGCTCGCAGGAGGTGGTCAGGCCCTCGCGGCAGTAGTCGCACACGCCGTCGGACCACATGAACGGCGCCACCACGAGGTCGCCGGTGCCGACGCCGGTCACCTCGCTGCCGGTCTCCTCGACCACGCCCAGGAACTCGTGCCCGATGCGCTGCCCCGGCTCCCGCTCCGCCTGCCCGCGGTAGGCCCACAGGTCGCTGCCGCAGACGCAGGCGCGCAGCACGCGCACCACGGCGTCGGTGGGCTGCCGCACCGAGGGATCGGGAACGTCCTCCACCCTCATGTCGTACGGAGCGTGGATGGTGGTGGCGCGCATGACGTGGATCCTTGTCGGCTGTCGGATGAACGGTTCGTCGGTCCGCCGCGCGACCGCGCACCGGTCGGCGGCCGGACTCCTTCACGGTACGCCGCGGCTCCCGCGTTCCGCGCGCCGATACCCCCGTGACCAGGTGAAACCGCAGCGGGACAGGGCCTGGCGGCTCAGACCGCGGACGCGCCGAGCAGGCTTCCCACGCCGTAGGTCACGGCCATGGCGAGCGTCCCGCCGGCGACATTGCGCACCACCGCACGCCCCGGCCGGGCCGCTCCCAGCCGGGCGCTGCTGCAGCCGGTGAGGACGAGCGCGGCGAGCACGGAGACGACGGTGACCGTCAGCCGCAGGTGCGCCGGCGGCAGCACGATCGCCAGCAGCGGCAGCAGCGCGCCGACCGTGAACGCCAGGAAGCTCGCCCAGGCGGCGTGCCAGGGGTTGGTCAGCTCGTCGGGGTCGATGCCGAGTTGCACGCGTGCATGAGCCGTGAGCGCGTCCCGCTCGGTCAGCTGCTGGGCGGCCTCCCGGGCCACCTTCTGGGACAGGCCGCGGTCCCGCAGCATCGCGGTCAGCTCCTCCAGCTCGGCCTCGGGCCGCTCGCGCAGCCACCGCTTCTCCACGTCCAGCGCGGCCTCCTCCGAGTCCCTCTGGGTCGACACCGAGACGTACTCCCCCGCCGCCATCGACATCGAGCCGGCCAGCAGACCGGCCAGTCCGGCGGTGAGCAGGGCCGAGCGGGAGTTGGTGGCACCGGCCACGCCGACGACGAGACCGGCGGTGGAGACGATGCCGTCGTTGGCGCCGAGGACGGCGGCCCGCAGCCAGTTGAGCCGGGATCCGAGCGCTCCGCCGTGCGCCTCGTCGGATGCCGACTGCGGCTCGTCGGGTGTCGGTTGGATCACAGCAGGGAGCATCGCACGCGCACCGCACCGGACGGGCCGTGCGACGCGGTGTCGGCCGAAGTCCTCAGCGGGACACGGCCGGTGGGGTGCGCCCGGCCCGGCGGGCGGGGACGGCCGGGCGCACCGCGGCCCCGGCGGGCCGGGCTGTCGGCGGCGGCCCTTATCCTCAGTGACCATGCTCGAAGACCGCACGCTCGCAGGCTCCGCGCCCGCGCCATGGCCGGCCGCGTATCCCCAGGGATACGCGGTCGTTGACGTGGAGACCACCGGCCTGGCCCGCGACGACCGCATCATCTCCGCGGCGGTCTACCGGCTGGACGCGCGCGGCGAGATCGAGGACCACTGGTACACGCTGGTCAACCCCGAACGCGACCCGGGTCCGGTGTGGATCCACGGGCTGACCAGTGAAGTCCTCGACAGCGCGCCGGTCTTCGCGGACATCGCCGACGAGTTCGCCGCCCGGCTGCAGGGGCGGGTGCTCGTGGCGCACAACGCGGTGTTCGACTGGCAGATGATCGCGCGGGAGTACGCCCGCGCGCGGCGCGAGGCACCGGTGCGCCGGCGGCTGTGCACCATCGCGCTCTCCAAGGCGCTGGGGCTGCCGCTGCCCAATCACAAGCTGGAGTCGCTGGCGGCGCACTTCGGCGTGGTGCAGCGGCACGCACACCACGCCCTGGACGACGCGCGGGTGCTGGCGGAGGCGTTCCGGCCGAGCCTGAGGGCGGCGGCGGAGCGCGGCATCCGGCTGCCGCTGCTGGAGTGCCGGCCGCTGACGGAGTGGTCGGACCGGCCCGTGCCCCGCCAGCATCCGGGGGGATCCGGGGGCTACCGGCGCAGCGGCTGGCGTCCGTCCCGCAAGCGCCCGGCCTGTCCCTACCCCAACCCGGGCCGGTACGAGGAGGGCAAACGCCTCAAGCAGGGCATGCGGGTGGCGTTCTCCGGCGACACCTCCCTGGACCGGGAGCTGCTGGAGGACCGGGCGACGCAGGCCGGGCTGCATGTGGCCACCAGCCTGTCGCGGCTGACCAGCCTGCTGGTGACCAACGATCCGGACTCGGGCACCACCAAGGTGCTGAAGGCCCGTCAGTACGGCACGCCGGTGGTGGACGAGGCGGCGTTCGGACAGCTGCTGCAGGACGTGGAGCCGGCCGACGGCGCGTGAGCGCGCGGCCGGGCCGGGCGGCCCGCTGACGGCGTCCGGGTGATTGCCGTGCGACGCGCCCGGCGCCCGCTCGCCGAGCCGTCGGCGGCGGCCGACGCTGGGGCGCATGGCGAGATGCGAAGTATGCGGCAATGAGTACGGTATGACCTTCGAGGTCCACGCCCAGGGAGCGGTACACATCTTCGACTGCTTCGCCTGTGCGATCCACCGCATGGCACCGATCTGCGAGCACTGTCGTGTGCAGATCATCGGGCAGGGCGTGGAGGCGGACGGCCACTGGTACTGCGGCGCCCACTGCGCCCGCGCGGAGGGCAGGGCCGGGATCGTCGACCGTGTCTGAGGGACACCCCTGGCGGAGACACCCCACGGGCGTTCGGTACCGTCGTGGGGTGTACCGCTTCCTGTTGACCCGCCAGTGGGTGATCATCACCGTCGTCGCGATCGCGCTGATCCCGACGATGATCTGGCTGGGCTTCTGGCAGTTGCACCGGCACGACCACCGGCAGGCGCTGAACAAGCTGATCAGCACCTCGCTCGCGGCGGAGCCGGTGCCCGTGGAGACGCTCACCTCGGTCGGCGGTTCGGTCGCGCACGATCATCTGTACCGGCGGGTGACCGCGCACGGTCACTTCGACACGGCTCATGAGCTGGTGGTGCGCCGGCGCACCAACGCCGACGACCGGGTCGGCTACCACGTCCTGACCCCGTTCGTGCTGGACGACGGCAGGATGCTGCTGGTCAACCGTGGGTGGATCCCCTCCCCCACCTCGCAGACCGCCTTCCCGGCCATCCCCGCCCCGGCCGAGGGCGAGATCACGGTCACCGGCCGGCTGATGCCGGACGAGACGACGGCCGAGAGCGGCATCAAGGACGTCAAGGGCCTGCCGGACCGGCAGATCATGCTGATCAACAGCAAGAAGGTCGGTGCCCTGCTGCGGAACTCGGGCGACACCTCCGCGCAGAACGTGCTCGGCGGCTACATCGAGCTGACCTCCCCCGCGCCCGAGAACGGCAGCCCCCAGCTGCTGCCCTCCCCCAAGGGGGACAGCAGCTGGATCGGCGTGGACGACATCAACCTGCCGTACGCCATCCAGTGGTGGCTGTTCGCGGCCTGTGTCCCGGTCGGCTGGCTGATCCTGGCCCGCCGCGAGGTGCGCGACCGCCGGGCGGCGGAGCGGACGACGGCCGGACAGGAGAACGAGCCCGCCGCGGTGTAGACCGCGGACACCTCCCCGCCCTCGCCCGCGACCGGGGCGAGCGGGCAGGATAAGGGGCATGGATCTTGGACTGAAGGACCGGGTGTACGTCGTCACCGGCGCGACACGCGGCCTGGGCAACGCCGCCGCGCGCCAGCTGGTCGCCGACGGCGCGAAGGTGGTCGTCACCGGGCGCGACGAGCAGCGGGCCGCCGACGCGGCGGCCGAGCTGGGTCCCGGCGCCGTCGGGGTGGCCGTGGACAACGGCGACCCCGAGGCCCCGGCCCGGCTCGTCGCGACCGCGCGGGAGCGCTTCGGCGGCTTCCACGGCATCCTCGTCAGCGTCGGCGGACCGCCGCCGGGCTTCGTCGCGGACAACACCGACGAGCAGTGGCGGGCGGCGTTCGAGTCGGTGTTCCTGGGGGCGGTGCGGCTGGCCCGCACCGCGGCGGCCGAGCTGGAGGCGGGCGGCGTCATCGGTTTCGTGCTGTCCGGCTCGGTTCACGAGCCGATCCCCGGCCTGACCATCTCCAACGGGCTGCGCCCGGGCCTGGCCGGTTTCGCCAAGTCCCTCGCCGACGAGCTGGGGCCGCGCGGCATCCGGGTCGTGGGCCTGCTGCCGGGCCGGATCGACACCGACCGCGTGCGCGAGCTGGACGCCCGGTCGGCCGATCCGGAGGCGACCCGCGCCGCCGCCGAGTCCCGGATCCCGCTGCGCCGCTACGGCACACCGGAGGAGTTCGGCCGCACGGCGGCGTTCCTGCTCTCCCCCGCGGCGTCCTACCTCACGGGCATCATGGTCCCGGTGGACGGCGGCTTCCGGCACGGGTTCTGAGACCCGCCCGTACACCCGTCCCGCATCCCCGCACACCTGGCCCCGCATCGCCTCCGGGCGGGCGGGGCCGCGCACGGGTGCGGTGCGGGACGCCCGCAGGAAACGCCCCGCACCGTCGCGCGGCCCGTGGGCCGGTGCCGACCGCTCAGTCGCCCAGGCCCGCCAGGTCGCGCAGGCGGCGGGCCTGGGCCTGGCGCTCCGCGGCGCGCTGCTCGTCGTAGGTGCGGCCCTGGGCGCCCTGGAGCAGCGCCTTGGTCTCGATCACCGCGTCGCGGGGCGCCGCCAGGATCGCCGAGGCGAGGTCCTGGGCCGCGGCGTCCAGCTGGTCGCGGGGCACGGCGATGTTCGCCAGCCCGCCGGCCACCGCCTCCTCGGCGGACACGAACCGGCCGGTCAGGCAGATCTCCAGCGCGCGGCCGTAGCCGACCAGGCTCACCAGCGGATGGGTTCCGGTGAGGTCCGGCACCAGTCCGAGACCGGTCTCACGCATGGCGAACTGCACGTCGTCGGCCACGACACGCAGATCGCAGGCGAGGGCGAGCTGGAAGCCCGCCCCGATGGCGTGCCCCTGCACCACCGCGATGGACACGAGGTCGCTGCGCCGCCACCAGGTGAAGGCCTCCTGGTAGGCGGCGATGGTCGCGTCCAGCTCGGCGTCGTCGCTGCGCGCCAGGTCGAAGAACGACAGCTCGCCGTCGATCCCTTCCGGCGTGAACGCCTGCCGGTTCAGGCCGGCGGAGAACGACGGGCCCTCGGCGCGCAGCAGCACGACGCGGACCGAGCCCGGCAGCAGCCGCCCCGCTTCGGTGAGTGCCCGCCAGAAGGCAGGACTCTGCACGTTGCGCTTGGCCGGGTTGGTCAGTGTCACCGTCGCGACCGCGCCGTCGACGGCGAGCCGTACCCCGTCCTTGTCGAGGACGGCGGGAGCAGGGGAGTTGTCGTCTGCCAGGTCACGTCCTTCGCGTCGCGGATCGAGGTCGTGCTCGAGCGAAGCCATGGTGCGCCTCCGATGGGTGCGGTCGACACGGCTGCCCTGCGCGGGCAGTCCTAAGCGACTGCACAGTAACCACCCGGCGCCGTGAGGTCTCCTCCGGGCCCCGTGGCACAAGGCCCGGAAGAGCCTGCCGCGCGGTTTCCATCGGAGCCGAGGGACCGCCCGCGGTCAGGAGGACTGCTGGGTCTTCTTGCCGCGCGTGGCTCCGCCACGCCCGCGGAGCTGGACACCCGACTCGCTGAGCATGCGGTGCACAAAGCCGTACGAGCGGCCGGTCTCCTCGGCCAACGCTCGAATGCTCGCACCGGCGTCGTACTTCTTCTTCAGGTCTGCCGCGAGCTTGTCGCGCGCGGCGCCGGTCACCCGGCTGCCCTTCTTCAGAGTCTCGGCCACCCGTGCCTCCTCATGGGAAGTGCGCTCTGGTCCCCTCATGATCACCCCTCCGGGGCCCGATGGCCACCCATTCGGCAAGGTCTGTGAGACAGGGTTGTGACGACAGGAGCACATCCCCACAAGCGGAATTGCATATTCCAAGCGGCTCGGCGCGCACCGGCGCACGATCCGTGCGGAGAACTACCAGGTCAGAGCAGCGATGCGGCCGAACCCTCGGTTCATAAGGGTTCGGCCGCGAAATCGGTCCATGACACACCGGGCGATGAGGAGATCTCACACGAATGACGGACACCGAATAGGCCGAATGATCCATACGGCGCATGACCGGACGCCCCCTCGCCGGGTGCCGGGCGAGGCCTCGGGGCCCCGGTGCCTCCCGGCCGGTCAGGCGAGCGCGACCAGGTCCGCGTACTCGGCGCCCCACAGGTCCTCGACCCCGTCGGGCAGCAGGATGATCCGCTCCGGCTGCAGCGCCTCGACCGCGCCCTCGTCGTGGGTGACCAGCACGACCGCTCCCTTGTAGGTGCGCAGCGCGCCGAGGATCTCCTCGCGGCTTGCCGGGTCGAGGTTGTTGGTGGGCTCGTCGAGCAGCAGGACGTTCGCCGAGGACACCACCAGGGTCGCCAGGGCGAGGCGGGTCTTCTCGCCGCCGGAGAGGACGCCCGCCGGCTTGTCGACGTCGTCGCCGGAGAACAGGAAGGAGCCGAGCACCTTGCGGACCTCCACGAGGTCCATGTCGGGCGCGGCGGAGCGCATGTTCTCCAGGACCGTGCGGTCGGAGTCGAGCGTCTCGTGCTCCTGGGCGTAGTAGCCCAGCTTGAGTCCGTGGCCGGGGACGACCGAGCCGGTGTCGGGCTGCTCGATGCCCGCGAGCAGCCGCAGCAGCGTGGTCTTGCCCGCGCCGTTCAGGCCGAGGATGACGACCCGGGAGCCGCGGTCCACGGCCAGCGAGACGTCCGTGAAGATCTCCAGGGAGCCGTACGACTTCGACAGGCCCTCGGCCATCAGCGGGGTCTTGCCGCAGGGCGCCGGCTCGGGGAAGCGCAGCTTGGCCACCTTGTCCTGCCGGCGGACCTCCTCCAGGCCCGCCAGCAGCCGCTCGGCACGCCGCGCCATGTTCTGCGCGGCGACCGTCTTGGTGGCCTTGGCGCGCATCTTGTCGGCCTGGGCGTTCAGCGCGGCGGCCTTCTTCTCGGCGTTGGCCCGCTCGCGCTTGCGGCGCTTCTCGTCGGCCTCGCGCTGCTGCTGGTACAGCTTCCAGCCCATGTTGTAGATGTCGATCGTGGCGCGGTTGGCGTCCAGGTAGAACACCTTGTTGACGACCGTCTCCACCAGGTCGACGTCGTGGCTGATGACGATGAAGCCGCCGCGGTAGGTCTTCAGGTAGTCACGGAGCCAGATGATCGAGTCCGCGTCCAGGTGGTTGGTCGGCTCGTCCAGCAGCAGGGTGTCCGCGTCGGAGAACAGGATCCGGGCCAGCTCGATCCGGCGGCGCTGACCGCCGGAGAGGGTGCGCAGGGGCTGGCCGAGCACGCGGTCGGGCAGGTTGAGCGCGGCGGCGATGGTGGCGGCCTCGGCCTCGGCGGCGTACCCGCCCTTGGTGAGGAACTCCGTCTCCTGCCGCTCGTACTGCTTGAGGGCCTTCTCCCGGGTGGCGCCCTTGCCGGTGGCGATGCGCTGCTCGTTCTCGCGCATCTTGCGGATCAGCACGTCCAGGCCGCGCGCGGACAGGATGCGGTCGCGGGCGAGCACGTCGAGGTCGCCGGTGCGGGGGTCCTGCGGAAGGTAGCCGACCTCTCCGCTGCGGGTGACGGTGCCGGCGGCGGGGATGCCCTCGCCGGCCAGGACCTTGGTGAGGGTGGTCTTGCCGGCGCCGTTGCGGCCGACCAGACCGATGCGGTCGCCCTTGGCGACACGGAAGGTGGCGTTCTCGAGGAGGACGCGGGCACCGGCGCGCAGCTCGATGCCGGAAGCGGAGATCACGGGCACACTCCTGGGCGGGTGATGAGGGCGGGACGGTCGGCTGAGGTGATCCCGCCGTCTAATGCGCGAGGAGAATGGCCATGCGGGACAGTCTAACGGGGTGCCGCAAGCGCTTTTCCCAGGTGCAGACGGCACCCCTCCGTATGCGGGCGGCGGGCCTTCGGGAGCGGACGGCGGACCGTCGAGGGGCCCGGACGGCGGAGCCTCGCGGTCCGTCCGCACGGCCTGGAGCGCCCGGCCGGACGGGACCCGGGCGCGCGGGGCGCCGACGGCACCGTCGTGCGCCGGGGCGCCCGCGCGGGGACGCGCGCACGGCCGGGCACGGATGTTGTCGGCGCCCCGCACCGTCCGGGGCGCGGGCGGGGCCGGCCGCCGTCAGCTCGCGCCGGTGTGGACCTGGAAGGCGGCCCGGCGGACGAGCTTGGCCAGGGCCGGGTCGGGGTGCGCGGCCGCGAGCGCGACCAGCACCTGCACCGTGCGGGGGTGCCCCACGGCCCGCACCTCGTCGAGCAGGGCGGGCACCGTCGGCTGCACCGCGGTCTCCAGATGCCGCACCAGCATCTCGGCCTCCCCGTGGTCGGCGACGGCCGCGGCGGTGTCCACCCACAGCCAGGTGGCCTCCTCGCGGGTGAGGACCTCGTGGGCGTCCTCCGGATCGACGCCGTCGTGCTCGGCCAGCCACAGCAGGGCGTAGGGCCGCAGCGTGGGCTCGTCGAGCACGGCCCTGACGTCGGCTTCGGCGGGTGCGCCGACGACCCGCAGCGCCTCGAAGGCGAGCCCGCGCAGCAGGGCGTCGTCGCCGCGGGCGGCGGCGAGCAGCTCGGCGACGGCACTGCCCACCGGGCGGGCGGCGAGCCAGGCCCGGTACTCGGCGCGGGCCGCGTTCGGCCGCAGCTGGGCACAGCCGCGGAGCATGTGCTCCGCCGACTGCTCGATGTTGCCGGCCGGGCTCTGCGCGGCGACGCAGATCTGCTCCAGCTTGACCCACACCGCCCAGCTGCCGAGCGGGGTGAGGGTGGCCTGCCCGTCGCCGTAGGTGAGCGCCCCGACGGAGGCGAGGGCCCCGAGCGCCCAGTCGAGCAGCGGCACCAGCGCGGCCGCCTCGACCTCCGCGGGGGGCCCGGCCGGCGCCGCGACGCGGCCGTCGCCGTCCGCCGTGCGGTCGCCGGGCCGCGCTGCGGCCGCCGCGGCGGGCCCGACTTCCGTGCCGGAGGCCACGGAGGCGAGCGCGAGCCGTGACGCGGGGCGGGGCTGCCGAGGTGCCTCCGCGTCCGGGGCCGCCCCCGCCGTCCGGGTGTCGTCGGGGCCGGACACCGGCTGCTGGACGATGCTCGGGGCGCGCACCGGCGCGGGGCCCGAGGCGGGGTCGTAGGGAACCTCGCAGCGTTCGGTGCGCAGCTCGGTCACGCGCTGCCGCAGCAGGTCGAGGAGCTGGTCGACGGGTACGGGCCCGGCGGAGAGCTGGAGGAAGGACAGCACCTGCGGCATGGCCGAGACGACCTCGGCGACGGCGGCCGACTCGTGCCCCTCGGGTTCCGGGCAGACGAGCGGCCAGGCGTCGAACAGCGCGACCCAGCCGCGCAGCACGGCACTGTCGTCGTGGTCCCAGGCCCGCAGCCGCCATCCGGGGCGCGCGCTGTCGCCGTGCACCTCGACGAGGCCGGTGAGGCGGGCGGTGTCCCAGTCGGCGCGGGCCTGGGCCACGGTCAGGTCCAGATCGTGGGCGGCCCGGGCGGCGGTCCGGTCGGAGAGGGTGGCCTTGCCGTCGACGCCCGCCTCGTCCCGGCCGGGCCCGAGACAGGCGTCGGCCCACCGGGCGATGCGGACCGCCCCGGCCAGGCGGGCACGCGCCATGCGGGCCAGCTCCGATGGTGCGGGGGTGCCCTCCGGCGGGCGGGGCACGGTGCGGCGCGGGCGCCGCTGGTTCACGGCTCGTGGGGCGGCGGCCAGGGGCCGCGGGCGGACGAGTCGAAGCCTGGAGTCGCGTGGGGTACGGGACGTCACGGGTGCAGTCTTCCTGCTGCCGCTGCGAAAACCCAAACGGAACGCCTCGACGGGCCAGACGAAAGGTAGTGCACGCGAGTTGGGGCGGCGGTGGACGAGCGGTCCGGCGGCGGCCCGTACCGGGTCGGGGACGCCTTTGACGTGCGCACGGCCGGCGGGGCGGCGCGGCACGGGACCGGGCACGGACCGGGCAGCGGCGGGCCCCGCCCGGGCCCGCCGCCGGCGACAAGCGGAATCCGCCCCGATGGGGTGATGGCCCCGCTGTCCGCGGGGTGACGCGGCCCGCCGCGTGCCGACCGCGTCGCCCCGGGCGTCGCACCAGGAGCGTCGCTCCACGCAAGCGGCATCGCCCGCACCGGATACGTCGCCTCACATCGCGGCCATGGCCCCGCGCCGGATGCGTCGTCTCACATCGATGCCGAGGCCATGGCCCCGCACCACGTGCGTCGCCTCACATCAGTCGCCTCACATCAAAGGCGTGAGGAAACGACGCAGTGCCTCTTCGTAGGACGCGGGGTCGGCGTTCCACATGGCTCCGTGCGGCGCGTCGGGCACGATGTGCAGGGCGATCAGGTTGGGGCGGCCGGAGGCGAGCCGTCTCGACAGGTGCCAGGGGGCCACTTCGTCGCCGGGGCCGTGGACGACGAGGGTCGGCACGGCGAGCCCCGCGGGGTCGGCGATGCCGGCGAGCCCGTCGCGGTGCAGCCCGGTGCGGCCCTGCGCGGCGCGTACCGCGAGCGGCAGCAGGGCGCCCGGCATGTGCCGTGCCCTGGCCAGGGCCCGCAGCGTCGTCTCCCAGTCGAGCACCGGCGAGTCCAGGATCAGCCCGGAGACCCGGTCACGCAGGTCCGATCGCAACGCCGTGCACAGCGCCATGGTCGCCCCGGTGGACCAGCCGTACAGCACGACCCGGTCCGCGCCCTGCCGCACGGCGTAGCGGAGCGCGGCGTCCAGGTCCCGCCACTCGCTCTGGCCGAGATGGTTCAGGCCGTCCGGGGAGCGCGGGGCGCCGGGGTCGCCGCGGCAGGTGACGTCCAGGACCGGGAAGTGCCGGTGGTGCAGGAAACCCATGACGTTCATGGGCAGCTCCCGGGTGGTGCCCAGTCCGTGCACGGTGATCACCCAGGTCGCACGGACACCCGGCAGGTACCAGGCGGGCAGCGGGCCCAGTTCGCCCGGCACCTCGACGTCCCGGTGGTGCAGACCGAGGGCGGTGCGGGGGGTGCCGACGTGCAGGTTCGGGGTGAGCCACACCTTGTCGCCGGGGTTCAGCACGCCGTGCGTGACGCGCTCCAGGCGGCGTACGACGGTGTCGGGCTGGTGCGGGGCGTCGGCCAGCACCGGGCCGACGACCGCGTGCGAGCCGTTGCCGGCCAGGCCGTAGGTGCCGGGCCGCAACGAGGCGAGGTCCCGGGTGAGGGTGATCTGTCCAGCGGCCGTGCCGTGCACGGTGAGCCGGGGTTCGGTGGGCAGGGGCCGGCCCGCGGGCGCCTTGAGCGCCGCGTCGCTGGCGAGCCGCCCGGCGGCGACGCCCGCCGCGCCGGCCGCCAGAACCGCGGTGACGGCCGTGGCCGTCGCTGTGACTGTCCGCACGCAACCAGTGTCCGGGCGGACCGCCGCACCGGCCAGCGGGAGAAGCGGCCGGGGTGACATGCTCCCGCGACGCGCGGGGGCGGCGGCCCGCGTTCCCGGCCCTGTCCCCGGCGCGGGGACGCCTCCCCGCCCCCGGGACCGCGTCTCCAGGCGCTCGGCCCGCCGCCTGCCGCGCCCGCGCGTTCCCGGTCCGTCAGCGCCGCTGGCCGTAGCCGCGCATCCGTTCCTGGACCTCGGCGAGCTGCCCGCAAGTGAGCAGGCTGGGGGTCAGCCCGGGCACGGACGAGGCGGTCAGCCACAGCCGGCACATCCACTCCAGCTGGGCGGTGCGGTCGAAGGCCTGGTCGAGGGTGGCGCCGCAGGTGACGGTGCCGTGGTTCTGCAGCAGGCACCCGGAGCGGCCGGCCAGGGCGCGCAGCATGTTCTCGGCCAGTTCCTCGGTGCCGTAGGCGGCGTACGGCGCGACGCGCACCGGGCCGCCGAGCGCGGCGGCCATGTAATGGACCAGGGGCAGCTCGGGCACCAGCGTGGAGACGGCCGTGGCGTGCACGGCGTGGGTGTGGACGACGGCACCGGCGTCGGTGGTGCGGTAGACCGCCAGGTGCAGGGGCAGCTCGCTGGTGGGCACCAGCGTCCCGAGCACCTGCCGTCCGTCGAGGTCCACCCCGGTGACGTCGTCGGGCGTGAGCCGGTCGTAAGGTACGCCGGACGGCGTGACCAGCACGGTGTCGCCCACCCGCACCGACACGTTGCCGGAGGTGCCGACGACCAGGCCGTCCGCCGCGGTGCGCCGGGCCGTGGCCACCAGGTCCCGCCAGGCGTCCGCCTCCTCGCCGGTCGCCTTCCGTGGCCGCGCGGCCCGGTGCTCGTCCCGCGGCCGGTCAGCCATGGCGTGATCCTTTCGGTCGTGCGGCAAACGGACACAAACGGAATGGGTGGCGACGCAACCGGACACCGCCCCGACCGCCCCAGTTCATCTTCTGTTCACCATCGTTACCTACCTTCAACCGGCCAATGACGCTCGAACGATTGCCTGGGTAAATGGAAGGCTTCTCGCTGATCCTCGCGATTGTGGTGATAACCGCACTCGCGTTCGATTTCACGAACGGTTTCCACGACACCGCCAACGCGATGGCCACCACCATCTCCACCGGCGCGCTCAAGCCCAAGGTCGCGGTGACCATGTCCGCCGCGCTCAACCTCGTGGGCGCTTTCCTCTCCGTCGAGGTCGCCAACACGATCTCCAAGGGTCTCGTCGACGAGTCCGGCATTCGTCCCGAGGTCATTTTCGCCGCTCTGGTCGGCGCCATTCTCTGGAACCTGCTGACCTGGCTGGTCGGGCTCCCCTCCAGCTCCTCGCACGCCCTGATGGGTGGTCTGGTCGGCGCCACCCTCGCCTCGGCCGGCCCCGACGCGGTGCACGGCGGGGCACTGATCACCAAGGTCGTGCTGCCGGCGGTGGCCGCCCCGGTCGTCGCGGGTATCGCCGCGGCGGTCGCGACCCGGCTGTCGTACACGATCGGCGGGAAGGACGGCAAGGCGGCCGAGAAGGGCCACCGCGCCGGACAGATCGCCTCCGCCGGCCTGGTCTCCCTGGCCCACGGCACCAACGACGCGCAGAAGACGATGGGCGTCATCACCCTGGCCCTGATCGCCGGCGGTGCCCTGGCCCCCGGCTCCAACCCTCCCACCTGGGTGATCCTCTCCGCCGGCCTGGCGATCGCGCTCGGCACCTACATCGGCGGCTGGCGCATCATCCGCACCATGGGCACGGGCCTGACCGACCTTCAGCCGCAGCAGGGCTTCGCTGCCCAGACCAGCGCGGCCACCGCCATCCTCGCCTCCTCGCACCTGGGCTTCTCGCTGTCCACCACGCATGTGGTGTCCGGCGCGGTGATGGGCGCCGGCCTGGGCCGCAGGGGCGGCGTGGTGCGCTGGTCCACCGCCGGGCGCATGACCGTGGCCTGGGTGCTCACCCTTCCTGCGGCCGCCCTGGTCGGCGCGGGCGCCGAGGCCGTGACCGGGCTCGGCGACTGGGGCACCGCGCTCGTCGCGGTGTTCCTGGTGGCCTCCAGCGCCGCGATCTGGCTGATCTCCCGTCGCCAGGTCGTCGACCACACCAACGTCGCCGGGCCTGCGGCGACGGCCGAGGAGCCGGCCGGTGTGGTGACCCAGGCCCTGGCCGCCGTGGCCCCGCCGGCCGCCGGCCAGCCCGCCCCCGCCGCCGAGGACACCGCCCCGGCGCCGGCGCCCGCCGACGGACCGACGGCGACCGTCCCGGCCCAGCCCACGGCCCCCGCGCCCGTGTCCCCGGCCGCCGAGTCGGTCTCCCCCGCCCCCGCGCCCGCGGCGACCCCGCCGGCTGCGGCCGTCTGACCCACCGCATCGCACCGGCTCACCGCGCCGGTCGCAGGAAAGCAGCTACAGCATGAAGATCGACTGGGCAGCACTCGGCTCCGTGTTCGGCGTCAGCCTCGTGGTCACCGTCGCCCTGGTGACCCTGTTCACCCTCGGTATCGCCGGGCTGTCCCGGCGCGAGGCCGCCGCGACCCGCGGCGAGCGCGCCGTGGCCGCCACGGCCGGGGCGTACACGTGCTTCGCACTGTGCGCGGCGGCCGTGGCCTACGGGATCTACCTCATCGTGGGCTGAAGACCTCATCGTGGGCTGAAGCGGCCCACAGCGTCCGGCGACTTGCCGGGGCCACCCGTGCCCCGGGGAGTCCTGTCGTTCTCTCGCCGCACACAAGACCCGGGCGACCGTCGCACACCCCCGGGTCACCCGGCGCCGGTGTGGGCCTCAGCACACCAGGGCGTCGCAGGTCAGGGCGGAGTTGACGGGTGTTCGCGGGGCGTGGTGGACTTCCGTGGCCAGTTACGGCGGCACGAGAGGAAGCCCGGTGCGAATCCGGCGCGGTCCCGCCACTGTGACCGGGGAGACCTCCCCGGGAGCCAGGAACTCTCACCGCCGGTTTTCGTCGAACCAGGGCGTGGACACCCTGAGTGAGGACACATCCCATGCGCGGCTGCCGGTTCAGGCTCATCAACGACGTCTCCCGTAAAGCCCCCGCGATCGGCTGACCCCATGGGTGCCGCTCGCGTCTACGCGTACGGCGCCACCGCCGGCCTCCTCGGTGACCTGCTCCTCGGCGATCCGCGCCGCGGGCATCCGGTCGCCGTGTTCGGGCGGGCCGCCGGCGCCGTCGAACGTGTGCTGTGGAAGGACCACCGCGGCTGGGGCGCATTGCACACCGCGCTGTGCGCCGGTGGCGCCGTAGCGGTGTCGGCTCTCGCCGCACGCGCCGTCCGCCGCTCCCCCACCGCCTCCGTCCTGCTGACCGGCGCCGCCACCTGGACGGTGGTCGGCGGAACCTCCCTCGCCCGCGAAGCCCGCGTCATCGCCCGCGCGCTGGAGGCGGGCGACGTGGCGGCCGCGCGGGCGCGGCTGCCGCATCTGTGCGGACGCGACCCGCACGCCCTGGACGCCGACGGCATCGCCCGGGCCGTGGTGGAGTCGGTCGCCGAGAACACCTCCGACGCGGTGGTGGGCGCCCTGGTGTGGGGCGCGGTCGCGGGCGTGCCGGGACTCGCCGGCTTCCGGGCCGTCAACACCCTGGACGCCATGGTCGGTCACCGCTCGCCCCGCTACCGCCGCTACGGCTGGGCCTCGGCCCGCCTCGACGACCTGGCCGGGTGGCCGGGGGCCCGGCTGACCGCCGCCCTCGCCGCCCTCGCCGGCGGCGACCCGCGAGGTGCAGTACGGGCCTGGCGGGCCGACGCCGCGACGCATCCCAGCCCCAACGCCGGTGCGGTCGAGGCCTCGTTCGCCGGGGCGCTCGGGGTGCGGCTGGGCGGCACCCTGTCGTACGCCGGGCGCGTGGAGCACCGGCCGGTGCTCAACTCCACCGGGCGCACCGTCCAGGTGGCGGACATCGACCGTGCCGTGCGGCTCTCGCGGCGCGTGAGCTGGCTCGCGCTCGCCACCTGCGCCGGCGCGAAGCTGCTGTGCGGCCGTCGCGGGCGGGGCGCCCCGCGTGCCGTCCGCCGGGTGACAAGCCGCCAGGTGAAGGGCGGTGCGGCATGAGCGGGGGCCTGCTCGTGGCCGGCACCACCTCCGACGCCGGCAAGAGCGTGGTGACCGCCGGGATCTGCCGGTGGCTGGTGCGCCGGGGCGTGAAGGTGGCGCCGTTCAAGGCGCAGAACATGTCCCTCAACTCCTTCGTCACCCGCGAGGGCGCCGAGATCGGGCGCGCCCAGGCCATGCAGGCCCAGGCGTGCCGCATCGAGCCGACCGCGCTGATGAACCCGGTGCTGCTCAAGCCGGGCGGCGAGCAGAGCAGCCAGGTCGTGGTGCTGGGCAAGCCGATGGGCGAGCTGAGCGCCCGCGGCTACCACGGCGGGCGGCAGGAGCGGCTGCTCGGCACCGTGCTGGACTGCCTCGCCGAACTGCGCCGCAGCCACGACGTGGTGATCTGCGAGGGGGCGGGCAGCCCGGCGGAGATCAACCTGCGCCGCACCGACATCGTCAACATGGGCCTCGCCCGCGCCGCCCGGCTGCCCGTGCTGGTCGTCGGCGACATCGACCGCGGCGGGGTGTTCGCGTCCTTCTTCGGCACCGTCGCCCTGCTCGCCCCCGAGGACCAGCGGCTGGTGGCCGGATTCCTCGTCAACAAGTTCCGAGGTGATGTGTCCCTGCTCCAGCCGGGCCTCGACATGCTCCACGACCTCACCGGCCGGCGCACCTTCGGTGTGCTGCCCTACCGGCACGGCCTCGGCATCGACGAGGAGGACGGCATGGCGGTGTCGCTGCGCGGCGCGGCCCGCGAGTCGGCGGTCAAGCCCCCGGTCGGCGAGGACGTGCTGCGGGTGGCCGTGTGCGCCGTGCCGCTGATGTCCAACTTCACCGACGTCGACGCGCTGGCCGCCGAACCCGGGGTCGTGGTGCGGTTCGTGGACCGGCCGGAGGAACTGGCGGACGCCGATCTCGTCGTCGTCCCCGGCACCCGGGGCACGGTCCGTGCCCTTGAGTGGCTGCGCGAGCGCGGACTCGCCGACGCGCTGGCACTCCGCGCCGCACAGTCCCGGCCGGTCCTCGGCATCTGCGGCGGTTTCCAGGTGCTCGGCGAGCACATCGAGGACGAGGTGGAGAGCCGTGCCGGGCACGTGGCCGGGCTCGGCCTGCTGCCCGTGCGGGTGCGGTTCGCCCGCGAGAAGACCCTGGCCCGGCCG
Source organism: Streptomyces thermodiastaticus (assembly GCF_014656135.1). Classification (GTDB taxonomy): domain Bacteria; phylum Actinomycetota; class Actinomycetes; order Streptomycetales; family Streptomycetaceae; genus Streptomyces; species Streptomyces thermodiastaticus. The sequence goes on along the minus strand of NZ_BNBV01000003.1, from coordinate 321,715 downwards.
TCCGGGCGGGCCCTGGGCGAGCCCGTCGAGGGCTACGAGATCCACCACGGGGTCGCCGACGTCCACGGTGGTGACGAGCCGTTCCTGGACGGCTGCCGCCTCGGTACCACCTGGGGCACCCACTGGCACGGAGCGCTGGAGTCGGACGGCTTCCGGCGGGCCTTCCTGCGCGAGGTGGCGGCCGCCGCGGGCCGCCGTTTCGTGCCGGCACCGGACACCTCGTTCGCCGCGCTGCGCGAGGAGCAGCTCGACCGGCTCGGCGACCTGATCGAACAGCACGCGGACACCGACGCGCTGTGGCGGCTCATCGAGTCCGGCGCGCCGCAAGGACTGCCCTTCATCCCCCCGGGAGCTCCCGCATGAGCACAGTGCTGCTGTTGTCGACCGCCGACACCGACCTGCTGGCGGCCCGGGCCTCCGGCGCCGGCTACCGCATCGCCAACCCCACCCGCGTGGACGTCGCCGAGGACCTGCCGGCCCTGCTGAACGGTGCGGACATCGCCGTCGTCCGGCTGCTGGGCGGCAAACGCGCCTGGGAGGACGGGCTGGCCGCGCTCAAGGCGTCCGGCGTCCCGGCCGTGCTGCTCGGCGGCGAGACGGTGCCGGACGCGGAACTGATGGCCGAGTCCAGCGTGCCCGCCGGAGTCGTCGCCGAGGCGCTGAAGTACCTCGTCGAGGGCGGCCCCGCCAATCTCGCCGAACTCGCCCGGTTCCTGTCGGACACCGTCCTGCTCACCGGCGAGGGCTTCGAACCGCCCCGCCCCATGCCCGCGTACGGCGTGCACGGCGCCTACGAGATCCGCCACGACCGCCCGACGGTCGGCGTGCTCTTCTACCGCGCCCACGAACTCAGCGGCAACACCGACTTCGTCGACACCCTGTGCCAGGCGATCGAGGAGCGGGGCGCCAACGCGCTGCCCGTGTACTGCGGTTCGCTGCGCGGCGCGGAAGCCGGGCTGTACGAGCTCCTCGGCCGCGCCGACGCCCTGGTCACCACCGTGCTCGCGGCCGGCGGCACCCACGCCTCGCAGGCCTCCGCCGGCGGCGACGAGGAGTCCTGGGACGTCGGAGCGCTGGCCGAGCTGAACGTGCCCGTCCTGCAGGGCCTGTGCCTGACCACCCCGCGCGCCGCGTGGGAGGAGTCCGACGCGGCGCTGTCCCCCATGGACGCGGCGATGCAGGTCGCCATCCCCGAGTTCGACGGACGCCTGATCACCGTCCCGTTCTCCTTCAAGGAGGAGGGCCCCGACGGCGTCCCCGTGTACGTCGCCGACCCCGAGCGGGCCGCCCGGGTCGCCGGGATCGCCGTCCGGCACGCCCGGCTGCGGCACACCCCCGACGCCCAGAAGAAGATCGCGCTGATCTTCACCGCCTACCCCACCAAGCACTCCCGGGTCGGCAACGCCGTCGGCCTGGACACCCCGGCCTCGGCGGTCCGGGTGCTGGACGCGCTGCGCGACGCGGGCTACACCCTGACCGACTACCCCGCCACCGGCGACGAGCTGATCCACCGGCTCATCGAGGCCGGCGGCCACGACGTGGAGTGGCTGACGGAGGAACAGCTGCGCGCCGCACCGGCCCGGGTGCCGCTGGCCGACTACCGCGCCTGGTTCGACACGCTCGACGCCGGGCTGCGGGAGGCGATGACCGAGGCATGGGGCGAACCGCCGGGCTCGCTGTACGTCGACGGCGACGACATCGTGCTCGCCTCGCTGCAGTTCGGGAACGTCGTGGTGATGATCCAGCCGCCGCGCGGCTTCGGCGAGAACCCCGTCGCGATCTACCACGACCCCGACATGCCGCCCTCGCACCACTACCTGGCGGCCTACCGCTGGCTGGAGCACAGCTTCGGCGCCGACGCGATCGTCCACATGGGCAAGCACGGCACCATGGAGTGGCTGCCCGGCAAGGGGCTGGGCCTGTCCCGCGGCTGCGCCCCGGACGCCGTGCTCGGCGACCTGCCCCTGGTCTACCCCTTCATCGTCAACGACCCCGGCGAGGGCACCCAGGCCAAGCGGCGCGGCCACGCCACGGTCGTCGACCACCTGGTGCCGCCGATGGCCCGCGCCGACACCTACGGCGACCTCGCCAAGCTCGAACAGCTGCTGGACGAGTACGCGCTGGTCAGCGACCTGGACCCGGCGAAGGCCCCGGCCGTGCGCGCCCAGATCTGGACGCTGGTGAAGGCCGCCGAACTCCACCACGACCTGCACGTGGACCAGCAGCCGGACGACGACGAGTTCGACGAGTTCGTCCTGCACATCGACGGCTACCTGTGCGAGATCAAGGACGTGCAGATCCGCGACGGCCTGCACATCCTCGGCGGCGGCCCGGTCGGCGCACCCCGCGTGAACCTGGTGCTTGCGGTGCTGCGGGCCTCCCAGGTGTGGGGCGGTCAGGCGAACGCCCTGCCGGGTCTGCGGGCCTCGCTGGCCGCGCACTTCGGGCTGGACGAGAAGGAGCTGCTGGCCGAGCCCGGCGCCCCGGTCAAGGTCCCGGCGGAGCTGACCGACCTGGTCGACGGCCCCGCCCGCACCGCCTCCGACGCCATCGACCTGCTGGAGCAGCTGTGCCGGCGGGTCGCCGAGGGCATGGAGGAACGGAACTGGGCGACGGACGCGGCGCCGGGCCTGGTGCGCGAGGTGCTGGGCGCCGACATGCCGGACGCCGTGGCCGTGCTGCGGTTCGCCTGCGAGGAGGTCGTACCCCGCCTGGCCCGCACCGAGGACGAGATCGGGCACATCCTGCGCGCCCTGGACGGCGGCTACGTCCCGGCGGGTCCCTCCGGCTCGCCGACCCGCGGCCTGGTCAACGTCCTGCCGACCGGCCGCAACTTCTACTCCGTCGACCCCAAGGCCATCCCGTCCCGGCTCAGCTGGGAGGTCGGCCAGTCCCTCGCGGACTCGCTGGTGCGGCGGTACCTCGCGGACACCGGCGCGTATCCGAAGTCCGTCGGCCTGACGGTGTGGGGCACCTCCGCGATGCGCACCCAGGGCGACGACATCGCCGAGATCCTCGCGCTGCTGGGCTGCCGTCCCGTGTGGGACGACGCCTCCCGGCGCGTCACCGGCTTCGAGATCGTCCCGCTGGAGGAGCTGGGCCGGCCCCGCATCGACGTCACCGTCCGCATCTCCGGCTTCTTCCGGGACGCGTTCCCGCACGTGGTGGGCCTGATCGACGACGCCGTACGGGCCGTCGCCGACCTCGACGAGCCGGCCGAGTCCAACTATGTGCGGGCGCACGTGGAGGAGGACGTGGCCGGGCACGGCGACCGGCGGCGCGCCACGTCCCGCATCTTCGGCTCCAAGCCCGGCGCGTACGGCGCCGGCCTGCTGCCGCTGATCGACGCCCGCAACTGGCGCTCCGACGCCGACCTCGCCGAGGTGTACGCGGTGTGGGGCGGCTACGCCTACGGGCGCGGGCTCGACGGGCGGCCGGCGCGCGGGGACATGGAGACGGCGTTCCGGCGGATCGCGGTGGCGGCGAAAAACACCGACACCCGCGAGCACGACATTGTGGACGCCGACGACTACTTCCAGTACCACGGCGGCATGGTCGCCATGGTCCGCCACCTGACCGGCGCCAACCCCGAGGCGTACGTGGGCGATTCGGCCATGCCGGATCAGGTGAAGACGCGGACGCTGGGCGAGGAGACGCACCGGGTCTTCCGGGCCCGGGTGGTCAACCCGCGCTGGATGGCGGCGATGAGAAGGCACGGATACAAGGGTGCTTTCGAGATGGCCGCGACCGTGGACTACCTGTTCGGGTACGACGCCACGGCCGGGGTCGTCGACGACTGGATGTACGAGAAGCTGTCGGCGGCGTATGTCTTCGATGCCGAGAACCGCGAGTTCATGAAGCGCTCGAATCCCTGGGCACTGAGGGGCATCACGGAGCGCCTGCTGGAGGCCGCCGAGCGCGGGCTGTGGGCGGAGCCGGACCAGGAAACCCTGGACCGGCTCCGGGCGACCTACCTCGAACTCGAGGGAGATCTGGAGGGAGACGCGTGATCCCCCTCGGAACCCCCGCTGGCGCGGGGAGGAGGCATCGACCAGGTCGTGCTCGCTCGTGTCCACCGGACCACCCCCGCATCAGCGGGCGACACGCCACCACCCTGACCGGCCACCGGCCTGGCCAGGGCCCACTCCACCCTGAATCACCCGAAGGAGTGATCACCGCGTGAGCACGCCCTATCCCTTCACCGCTGTCGTCGGACAGGACGACCTGCGTCTGGCCCTGCTCCTGAATGCGGTGAGCCCGGCAGTGGGCGGAGTTCTGGTCCGGGGTGAGAAAGGGACCGCGAAGAGCACCGCCGTGCGTGCCCTGTCGGCGCTGTTGCCCGAGGTGGCCGTCGTGCCCGGGTGCCGGTTCTCCTGCGATCCCGCCGCGCCCGACCCCGCGTGCCCGGACGGGCCGCACGAGGCGGGCAAGGCCACAATGCGGCCCGCGCGGATCGTTGAGCTGCCCGTCGGAGCCTCCGAGGACCGGCTGGTGGGCGCCCTCGACATCGAACGGGCCCTCGCGGAGGGTGTGAAGGCTTTCGAGCCGGGTCTGCTGGCCGAGGCGAACCGGGGCATCCTGTACGTCGACGAAGTCAATCTGCTGCATGACCACTTGATCGACGTCCTGTTGGACGCCGCCGCAATGGGCGCCTCGTACGTCGAGCGCGAAGGTGTCTCCGTACGGCATGCCGCGCGGTTCCTGCTGGTCGGGACCATGAATCCCGAGGAAGGGGAATTGCGCCCTCAGCTGCTCGACCGCTTCGGCCTGACCGTCGAGGTGGCCGCCTCCCGCGATCCCGACACGCGCGTGGAGGTCGTCAAGCGGCGGCTCGCCTACGACGCCGACCCGGCGGCCTTCGCCGCGCGCTGGGCGGAGGAGGAGGCAGCCGTACGACAGCGAATCGCGGCGGCGCGGGAGTTGCTGCCGCAGGTGCGGCTGAGCGACCGGGCGCTGAAGCAGATCGCGGCGACCTGCGCGGCCTTCGAGGTGGACGGCATGCGTGCCGACATCGTCATGGCGCGTACGGCGACCGCGCTGGCCGCGTGGGCCGGGCGGACGGAGGTGCTGGCCGAGGACGTGCGGCAGGCCGCGCTGCTCGCGCTGCCGCACCGTCGGCGGCGCAATCCCTTCGACGCGCCCGGGTTGGACGAGGACAAGCTGGACGAGACGCTGGAGCAGTTCTCCGGCGAGGATCCCGAGAATCCCGACACCGATCCGGACCCCGACGGTGACGGCGGTGGTGGTCCCGATGGTGGCGGTGGTCAGCCCGCGCCCGATGCCGGACCGCAGGGCGGGGACGCCGGCGCGCGCCCCGAGGAGGGCGAGGGCGGGCAGCCGCAGCCGGCCGGGGCCGGGGAGCAGTCCGCTGCACGGGCCGGCGAGCCGTTCCGTACGCGGGTGCTGAGCGTGCTCGGTGTCGGTGAGGGTGCCGCCGGGCGGCGGTCCCGTGCCCGGACCGAGCACGGGCGGACCACCGGTGCCCGGCGCCCGCAGGGGGCGCTGACCAAGCTGCATCTGGCGGCGACGGTGCGGGCCGCGGCGCCGTATCAGCGGGCGCGGGGCCGGTCGGGGCCGGGGTTGGTGATCCGCCGGGACGATCTGCGGCAGGCGGTGCGCGAGGGGCGTGAGGGCAACCTCGTGCTGTTCGTGGTGGACGCCTCCGGGTCGATGGCCGCGCGGCAGCGGATGAGCGCGGTGAAGGGTGCCGTGCTGTCGCTGCTGCTGGACGCGTATCAGCGGCGCGACAAGGTGGGGCTGGTGACGTTCCGGGGCTCCTCCGCCGAGGTGGCGCTGCCGCCGACGTCGTCGGTGGACGCGGCCGCGGCGCGGCTGGAGTCGTTGCCGACGGGCGGGCGGACGCCGCTGGCTGCGGGCCTGCTCAAGGCGCACGAGGTGCTGCGGGTGGAGCGGCTGCGGGATGCGACGCGGCGGCCGCTGGTCGTGGTGGTGACGGACGGGCGGGCCACCGGTGGTCCGCAGCCGGTGGCTCTGGCCTCGCGTGCGGCGCGGCTGTTCGCGGCCGAGGGTGTGGCGTCGGTGGTCGTGGACTGCGAGTCGGGGCCGGTGCGGCTGGGGCTGGCCGGGCGGCTGGCCGCGGATCTGGGCGGTGAGGCGGTCACGCTGGACGAGCTGCGTGCCGACGCGATCGCCGGGCTGGTCAGGGACGTTCAGGGTGCGAGCAGGAGGGCCGCGTAGTGCCGCAGGGACAACCGAGTGTGGTGCCGGAGGACGGGCTGACGACGCGTCAGCGGCGTCATCGGCCGTTGGTGATCGTGCACACGGGCATCGGGAAGGGCAAGTCGACGGCCGCCTTCGGGCTGGCGCTGCGTGCCTGGAATCAGGGCTGGCCGATCGGGGTGTTCCAGTTCGTGAAGTCGGCCAAGTGGCGGGTCGGCGAGGAGCGGGCGCTGCGGGTGCTCGGTGACTCCGGTGAGGGCGGCACCGTGGCCTGGCACAAGATGGGCGAGGGCTGGTCGTGGGTGCAGCGCGATCAGCAGACGGACAACGAGGCCAAGGCCCGGGAGGGCTGGGAGCAGGTCAAGCGGGACTTGGCGGCCGAGACCTACCGGTTGTACGTGCTGGACGAGTTCGCGTATCCGCTGCACTGGGGCTGGGTGGACACCGACGAGGTGATCGAGGTGCTGCGCGGCCGGCCGGGCATCCAGCATGTGGTGATCACCGGGCGGAACGCGCCGCGGCAGCTGGTGGACTTCGCGGACCTGGTGACCGACATGTCCAAGGTGAAGCATCCGATGGACGTGGGTCAGAAGGGCCAGAAGGGCATCGAGTGGTGAGGTCCGTTCCCCGGCTCGTGGTGGCCGCGCCGTCGTCGGGCAGCGGCAAGACCACGGTCGCGACGGGGCTGATGGCCGCGCTGGCCCGGCGGGGGCTGTCGGTGTCCCCGCACAAGGTGGGCCCGGACTACATCGATCCCGGGTATCACGCGCTGGCCACCGGGCGCACGGGGCGCAATCTGGACGCGTATCTGTGCGGGCCGGAGCTGATCGCGCCGCTGTTCCTGCACGGGGCGCGCGGGTGCGACGTCGCCGTCGTGGAGGGTGTGATGGGCCTGTTCGACGGTGCGGCGGGCGAGGGTGAGCTGGCGTCCACGGCGCAGGTGGCGAAGCTGCTGCGGGCGCCGGTGGTGATGGTGGTGGACGCGTCCGCGCAGTCCCGGTCGGTGGCGGCGCTGGTGCACGGGTTCGTCACCTTCGACCCGGAGGTGCGTATCGGGGGCGTGATCCTGAACAAGGTGGCCTCCGAGCGGCACGAGGCGTTGCTGCGACAGGCGCTGGAGTCCGTGGGGGTTCCGGTGCTGGGTGTGCTGCGGCGGGCGGAGCAGGTGGCCACGCCGTCGCGGCATCTGGGGCTGGTGCCGGTCGCCGAGCGGCGTGCGGCCGCGGTGGAGGCCGTGGCGGCGATGGCGGAGCGGGTCGCGGACGGCTGTGATCTGCCGGCGCTGCTGGCGCTGGCGCGCAGTGCCGGGGCGCTGCCGGGCGAGCCGTGGGAGGCGCCCGAGGTGCCTGAGGTGCCGGTGGCACGCCGGCCGGTGGTCGCGGTCGCCGGGGGTGCGGCGTTCACGTTCTCGTACGCGGAGCACGCCGAGCTGCTGCGGGCCGCGGGTGCGGAGGTCGTCCCGTTCGACCCACTGCGGGACGAGCGGTTGCCGGAGGGGACGCGCGGGCTGGTCGTCGGGGGCGGGTTCCCGGAGGTGTACGCCGCGGAGCTGTCCGGCAACGAGCCGCTGCGCACAGAGATCGCGGATCTCGCGCTCGGTGGTGCTCCGGTGGCCGCGGAGTGTGCGGGGCTGCTGTATCTGTGCCGGGAGCTGGACGGCCGGCCGATGTGCGGGGTGCTGGACGCCCAGGCGCGGATGACCGGGCGGCTCACGCTGGGCTACCGGGACGCGGTGGCCGTCACCGGCAGTGTTCTCGCCGAGGCGGGGACGCGGATGCGGGGGCACGAGTTCCATCGCACGGTCGTCGAGCCCGGTGCCGGTGCGGCTGCCGCCTGGGGGGTCAGGGCTCCGGTGCGGCGGGTGGAAGGTTTCGTTCAGGGCGGTGTGCACGCGAGCTATCTGCACACCCACTGGGCCGCGCGGCCCGGTGTCGCCCGTCGGTTCGTCGAGAGGTGTCTCACGCCATGACCTGCAGGCTGATCGGAGTGGGCGTCGGTCCCGGCGACCCGGACCTGGTGACGGTCAAGGGCGTGAAGGCGCTGCGGGCCGCCGCGGTCGTCGTGGTGCCGGTGATGGACACCGGGGAGCGGGGGCGTGCCGAGGCGACCGTGCTGCACCATGTGGGGCCGGAGAAGATCGTCCGGGTGGTGTTCGCGCTGAACGAGCGCACGGACCGGGCGCGCCGGGAGTCGGCCTGGGACGCGGCCGGGGAGCGGGTCGCGGCGCTGCTGCGGGAGCACGGCACGGTCGCGTTCGCGACGATCGGCGACCCCAATGTGTACTCGACGTTCACCTATCTCGCGCAGACGGTCACAGGCCTGGTGCCGGGGACGGTCGTGGAGACGGTGCCCGGCATCACCGCGATGCAGGATCTGGCGGCGCGGTCGGGTGCGGTGCTGACCGAGGGCACCGAGCCGCTGACGCTGGTACCGGTGACCGCCGGTGCGGGCGTGCTGAAGGAGGCGCTGCGCGGGCCGGGGACGGTGGTGGCGTACAAGTTCGGGCGTCAGGCGGGCGAGGTGGCCGAGGCGCTGCGGGCGAGCGGCCGGCTGGAGGATGCCGTGTGGGGGTCGGCGCTGGGGCTGCCGGGGGAGTCGATCCGTCCGGCAGCCGAGCTGGACGGCTCTCCCCTGCCGTATCTGTCGACGCTGATCGCGCCGCCGCGGCGGGACGGCGGGCGGGGCGGCAAGCTGTGAGCGGCGGTGCTGCGGCCCTGCGGCGGGTGCGGTCGGCATGCCCGGCCCGGCGGGCGGGGTCAGGCCGCCAGGCCCACCACCAGCCAGACGAACGCCGCGCCGGCGATGGTGCACAGCAGGGTCGAGCGGGCCGCGTGCGCGTGGTGGGCCTCGGGCAGGATCTCGGCCGCGGCGAGGTAGAGCAGTGCGCCGCCGAACAGGCCGAGGTAGCCGCCGAGGAACCACTCGGGGATCGACACGAACGACGTGCTGGCCGCGCCGGCCACCGGGGCGAGGGCGTCGGCGCCCAGCATGGCCAGGGCTTTGCGGCGTGCGTTGCCGTAGAGCCGGGTCAGGGTGAAGGTGTTGAAGCCGTCGGCGAAGTCGTGGGCGATGACCGCGAGGGCGACGGCGGCGCCCATGCCGCCGCCCACCTGGAAGGCGGCGCCCATGGCCACGCCGTCCATGGCGCTGTGCCCGACCATCGCGGCGGCCGCCGTCAGTCCCACCTCGGGGGCGCGGTGGTGGGCGTGCTCGTCGCCGCCGTGTGCGGCCTGCCGGGCCGCGAGCAGGCGCTCCACCAGGTGTGCCATGAGGAAGCCGGTCACGAACAGCAGCAGGGCGGCCGGTACGCCGAAGACCTCCCGGCCGGCCGCTTCCAGGGCCTCCGGCAGCAGGTCGAGTCCGACCACGCCGAGCATGAGCCCGCCGGCCAGTCCGAGGACCAGGTGGCGGCGGTCGGTCACCCGCTGTGCCGTCCATCCGCCGGCCAGCGTCATCAGGAACGCGCCGAGCGCGACGAAGACAGCCATGTGCTCTTGCTATCCGATGAACGCCGCTTCGCGCACATCCGGCCCTCGCCCGGCCATCCCAGACCATGACATTCACCGACATTCTGCTGAGAGGATCCGACCCATGCCCGCTGCCCCCGCCGGCAAGGTGACCTTCGTCGGTGCCGGGCCCGGCGCCGCCGACCTGCTGACGTTCCGCGCCGCCCGCGCGATCACCGAGGCCGACGTGGTGATCTGGGCGGCGAGCCTGGTCCAGGCCGAGGTGCTCACGCACGCCCGTGAGGACGCGGAGATCCTGGACTCGGCGGCCATGTCCCTGGAGGACGTCGTCGCCGTGTACGAGCGGGCGCACGCCGAGGGCCTGAAGGTGGCCCGTATCCACTCCGGTGACCCGGCCCTGTGGGGCGGCACCCAGGAGCAGCTGGACCAGTGCGCCCGCATCGGGATCGCCACCGAGGTGGTGCCGGGGGTGTCGTCGTTCTCGGCGGTGGCCGCGCTGGCGCGGCGCGAGCTGACGATTCCCGAGGTGGCGCAGTCGGTGATCCTGACCCGGCTGGGCGGCGGCAAGACGCCGATGCCGCCCGGCGAGGAGGTCCGCGCGTTCGCCCGGCACGGCACCACGATGGCGGTCTTCCTGTCGGCGGCGCGCAGCGGCCAGCTGGTGCGCGAGCTGCTGGAGGGCGGCTACGGCGAGGACACCCCGGTCGTGGTGGCCTACCAGGCGACCTGGCCGGAGGAGCTGATCGTCAGGTGCACGATCGGCACGCTGGAGCAGACCGTCAAGGAGCACAAGCTCTGGAAGCACACCCTGTTCCTGGTCGGTCCGGCGCTCGACGCGCACGGCACGCGCTCGCACCTGTACCACCCGGGTCACTTCCACGGCTACCGCAAGGCCGACCCCGAGGCCCGCAAGGCCCTGCGCTCCCGGGGTGCGCGGCCGTGACCGCGCTGATCACCGTCGTCGGCACCGGGACCGGCGGCGCGTACGACACCGGGGTGCTGTCCGGTGCCGGGCTGGTCGTGGGCGCCCGGCGTCATCTGGACGCCGCGCCGCTGCCCGAGGCGGCCGAGCGGGTGGTGCTCGGTCCGCTGGCGCCGGCCCTCGACGTCGTCGCGGAGCACCTTGCCGCGCGGCGGCGGGTGGTGGTGCTGGCCTCGGGGGATCCGGGGTTCTTCGGGATCGTGCGGGCGCTGGCCGAGCGGTTCGGGCCAAAGCGGCTGGATGTGCGGCCGGGGGTGTCCTCGGTGGCCGCGGCGTTCGCCCGGATCGCGCTGCCGTGGGACGACGCGGTGGTGGTCAGCGCGCACGGGCGCGACCTGCGGTGGGCGGTCAACGTGTGCCGGGCCCGGCCGAAGGCGGCCGTGCTGACCGGGCCGGGGGCCGGTCCCGCCGAGCTGGGTGCCGCCCTGGCCGATCCGGTGTGCGGGGAGCGGATCCTGGTGGTGGCGTCCGCTCTGGGCGAGCCGGGCGGGGAGCGTGTCGAGCGGGTCACGCCCGCCGAGGCCGCCGCTCGTGACTGGGGCGGCGCGGTGAACGTGGTGCTGTGCCTGGACCCGGCGCGCGCCCTCAGCGGCGCGCGGACGGTGGCCGGTGCGGCGCCGCCTCCGGCGGGCTGGGCGCTGCCGGAGGAAGCCTTCGCGCACCGCGACTCGATGATCACCAAGTTCGAGGTGCGGGCGCTGGCGCTGGCCCGGCTCGGCCCGCGCCTGGGCGACCTGGTCTGGGACGTGGGCGCCGGGTCGGGGTCGGTGGCCGTGGAGTGCGCGCGGCTGGGTGCGGCCGTGGTCGCCGTGGAGAAGGACGCGGACGGCGTCGCCCGGGTACGGGCCAACGCGGCCGCGCACGGCGTGGACGTGGCGGTGGTGCACGGCCGGGCGCCCGAGGCGCTGGCCGGTCTGCGGGACGACCCGGACGCGGTGTTCGTCGGCGGCGGGGGGCGGGAGCTGCCCACCGTGGTCGCCGCGTGCGCGCGGCGCGCCCGGCGCACCGTGGTGGTCGCGCTGGCCGCCCTGGACCGGGTGCCGGTGGCCCGGGCCGCGCTCACCGAGGCCGGGTTCGTCTGCGACGGGGTGCTGCTGCACTCCTCCCGGCTCGCGCCGCTGCCGGGGGACGTGACCCGGCTGGCGGCGGCCAATCCCGTGTTCCTGCTGTGGGGCGAGCGTCCCGCGGCGTCCAGCGAAGGAGTAGTTCAGTGATCGGCCTGATTTCCGCGACCGCGGCGGGCGCGGCTGCGCGGGACCGGGTGGCGGCCGCGTGGCCGGACCGCACCCGGGTGTACGACGGGCCCGTGGGAGAGGCGGTGCGTGCCGCGTTCGCCGAGTGCACGCAGCTGGTGTGCTTCCTGGCGACCGGGGCGGCCGTCCGGCTGCTCGCGCCGCTGCTCGGCGACAAGCGGGCCGACCCGGGCGTGGTGTGCGTCGACGAGGCCGGCCGGTTCGCGGTGGCGCTGACCGGCGGGCACGCCGGCGGTGCCAACGCACTCGCCCGCGAGGTCGGTGAGCTGCTGGGCGCCCAGCCGGTGGTGACCACGGCGACGGACGCCGTGGGGATGGCCGGCCTGGACACGCTGGGGCTGCCGGTGGAGGGCGACGTGGCCGGGGTGTCCCGGGCCCTGCTGGACGGGGAGCCGGTGGCGCTGGCGGCCGAGGTGGTCTGGCCGCTGCCGCCGCTGCCTGTCGCGGAACCCGGGACGGCGGCGGCGTACACGGTGCGGGTGACGGACCGGTCGGTGGCGCCCGGCGAAGGCGAGGTGGTGCTGCGTCCGCCGACCCTGGTGGCCGGGGTCGGCGCCTCCCGGGGCGTGCCCGCCGAGGAGGTGCGGGGCCTGGTGGAGGAGGCGCTGCGGGAGGCGGGCCTGTCCGTGCGGTCCGTGGCCGCGCTGGCCACGGTGGACGCCAAGGCGGACGAGCCCGGCGTGGTCGCGGCGGCCGAGCAGCTGGGGGTGCCGCTGCTGACGTACCCCGCGCAGCAGCTGGCCGCGGTGCCGGTGCCTCATCCGTCGCGGGCGCCGCTGGACGCCGTCGGCACCCCGTCGGTCGCGGAGGCCGCCGCGCTGGCCGGCGGGGGCGAACTCCTCGTGCCGAAGCGGAAGTCACGACGGGCCGACGGCTGTCCGGCGATGGCGACCTGCGCGGTGGTGCGCCGGCCCTCGCGGGGGCGGCTCGCGGTGATCGGGCTGGGGCCGGGCGCCCGGGACCTGCTGACCCCGCGCGCCAAGGCCGAACTGCGGCGTGCCTCGGTCCTGGTGGGCCTGGACCAGTACGTCGACCAGATCCGCGACCTGCTGCGGCCGGGCACCCGGGTGCTGGAGTCCGGGCTCGGCGCGGAGGAGGAACGGGCCCGCACCGCGGTGGCCGAGGCCCGGCGCGGGCACGCGGTCGCGCTGATCGGCAGCGGCGACGCCGGCGTGTACGCGATGGCCTCCCCCGCACTCGCCGAGGCCGGCGACGACATCGACGTGGTCGGGGTGCCCGGGGTGACGGCGGCGCTCGCGGCCGGGGCGATCCTCGGGGCGCCGCTGGGCCACGACCATGTGTCGATCAGCCTGTCCGACCTGCACACGCCGTGGGAGGTCATCGAACGCCGGGTGCGGGCGGCGGCCGAGGCGGACCTCGTGGTCACGTTCTACAACCCGCGGTCGCGGGGCCGGGACTGGCAGCTGCCCAAGGCGCTGGCGATCCTCGCCGGGCACCGGGCGCCGGCCACCCCGGTCGGTGTGGTGCGCAACGCCTCCCGTCCCGGCGAGTCCAGCCGGATCACGACGCTGGCGGAGCTGGACCCGGCGACGGTCGACATGATGACGGTCGTGACGGTGGGCAACACCGCGACCCGCAAGATCGCGGGCCGCATGGTGACCCCGCGCGGCTACCGCTGGCAGGACACCCGCCCCGAGGAGGCCGAGTGAACCGCGTGATCCACCCCATCGAGCAGGAGTCCTACCGGCGGCTGCGCGCCCGCCTGGACACCACGCACCTGCCGCCGCTGACCCGGGCCGTGGTCGAGCGGGTCGTCCACTCCTCCGCCGACCTCGCCTACGCCGACGACCTCGTCATGGACGAGGACGAGCTCGTCGCGGCCCACACGGCGCTGCACGCGGGGGCGCCGGTCGTCGTGGACGTGGAGATGGTCGCGGCCGGCATCACCCGCCGCGAGACGGTGTGCCGTCTCAAGGACGCCCGGTCACGGCCGGGCCTGACCCGTTCGGCGCACGCGGTCCGCCTCGCCTACGAGCAGGTCGGCCCCGGCGCGCTGTGGGTGATCGGCTGCGCGCCGACCGCCTTGGAGGAGCTGCTGACCCTCGACGCCTCCCCCGCACTCGTCATCGGCCTGCCCGTCGGTTTCGTCGGGGCGGCCGAGTCCAAGTCCGCGCTGCGCGCGAGCGGGCTGCCCGCCGTGAGCAACGTGTCCGAGAAGGGCGGTTCCGCGGTCGCCGCGGCCGCGCTGAACGCCCTGCTGTACCACCCTGTTCCCGCCGATACGCCCGAGGAGACCCTGTGACCACCCCGACGCCGCCCGCCCTGCTCATCGCCGGCCACGGCACCCGGGACGAGACCGGAGCCGAGGCGTTCCGCGACTTCGTGCGGCGGCTGGGGCAGCACCGGCCGGACCTGGCCGTCGCGGGCGGCTTCATCGAGCTGTCCCCGCCGCCGCTGGGCGAGGCCGTCGCCGAGCTGGTCGAGCGGGGTGTGCGCCGGTTCGCGGCCGTGCCGCTGATGCTGGTGTCCGCCGGTCACGCCAAGGGCGACATCCCGGCGGCGCTGGCCCGCGAGAAGGCACGGCACCCGGGGATCTCCTACACCTACGGCCGTCCGCTCGGCCCGCACCCCGCCCTGCTGCGGGTGCTCGAGCGGCGCCTGGAGGAGGCGCTGGCCGGCACGGACGAGGACCGCTCGGACGTGACCGTGCTGCTGGTCGGGCGCGGCTCGACCGATCCGGACGCCAACGCGGAGGTCTTCAAGGCGGCCCGCCTGCTGTGGGAGGGGCGCGGATACGCAGGCGTGGAGACGGCGTTCGTGTCGCTGGCCGCGCCCGATGTGCCCAGCGGCCTGGACCGGTGCGCACGGCTGGGCGGCCGCCGGATCGTCGTGCTGCCCTACTTCCTGTTCACCGGCGTCCTGCCGGACCGGGTCACGCAGCAGGCGCGGGACTGGGCCGCCGCGCACCACGGCCTGGACGTGCGGACGGCGGACGTCATCGGCCCGGAGCCGGAGCTGCTGGACCTGGTGCTGGAGCGGTACGAGGAGGCGGTCAAGGGCGATCTGCGGATGAACTGCGACGCGTGCGTGTACCGCATCGCGCTGCCCGGCTTCGAGGACAAGGTGGGGCTGCCGCAGCAGCCGCACTTCCACCCGGACGACGACGGCCACCACGGTCACGGCCACGGTCACGGGCATCACCACCACGGGGAGCACTCGCACAGCCATGCGCACTGAGGAGTCGGCCCTGCGCACCGAGGACCCGGGGCCGGATCTGCGGCACCACGGGGACGCGGAGGTGCGCGACGACGGGGCGGCGCTGGTCGACCTCGCCGTCAACGTCCGCGCCCACACGCCGCCCGGCTGGCTGCGGGAGGAGATCGCGGCCTCGCTGGCGTCCCTCGCGGCCTACCCGGACGGGCGGGCCGCGCGGGCGGCGGTGGCGGCGCGGCACGGGCTGCCGGCGGAGCGGGTGCTGCTGACGGCGGGTGCGGCGGAGGCGTTCGTCCTGCTGGCGCGGGCGCTGAAGGTGCGCCGGCCGGTCGTGGTGCACCCGCAGTTCACCGAGCCGGAGGCGGCGCTGCGGGACGCGGGCCACACGGTGGACCGGGTGCTGCTGCGCCCCGAGGACGGTTTCCGGCTCGACCCGGCGGCCGTCCCTGAGGACGCGGACCTGGTGGTGAT
This sequence comes from Streptomyces thermodiastaticus, assembly GCF_014656135.1. GTDB lineage: Bacteria > Actinomycetota > Actinomycetes > Streptomycetales > Streptomycetaceae > Streptomyces > Streptomyces thermodiastaticus. The sequence continues at coordinate 306,188 of NZ_BNBV01000003.1, read as the reverse complement.
CGGCAACCCGACGAACCCGACGTCGGTGCTGCACCCGGCGGAGACGGTGGCCCAGCTCGCCCGGCCGGGCCGGGCCCTGGTGGTCGACGAGGCCTTCATGGACGCGGTCCCGGGCGAGCGGGAGTCCCTGGCCGGGCGGACGGACGTGCCCGGCCTGGTGGTGCTGCGCAGCCTGACGAAGACCTGGGGCCTGGCCGGTCTGCGCATCGGCTACGTCCTGTCCTCCCCCGGCACCGTCGCCGCCCTTCAGCGGGCACAGCCCCTGTGGCCGGTGTCCGCACCGGCCCTGACGGCGGCGGAGGCGTGCATGAGCCCGCGTGCCCTGGCCGAGGCGGAGCAGGCAGCCGACCGCATCACGGCGGACCGCGCCCACCTGGTGACCGGGCTCGCCGCCCACGGGGTACGCGTCGTCGAGCCGCCCGAGGGCCCGTTCGTCCTGGCCGAGGTGCCCGACGGGGCTGAGGTGCGCCGCCGCCTGCGCGACCTGGGGTACGCGGTCCGCCGCGGGGACACCTTCCCCGGCCTGGGCCCCGACTGGCTGCGGATCGCGGTTCGGGACCGGGAGACGGTGGACGGGTTCCTTCAGGCGCTGGGGAGTGCGCTGGGCTCGGCTCCCGGGCGAGAGACGGTACCGGGCCGCGGATGACGACGCGGGCGCGGGCCGGGGATCCCCGGTCCGCCCCCCCCGGCCGCCGCTCCCTAGGACGTGGCCGCTTCCTGCAGGTCGCTGCCATAGGGCCGCGTGATGATCACCATGCCGTGTCCGGCGGGATCCATGAAGTACGGTCCGCGCCCACCGTGGTGGTGGTTGATCTGTCCGGGCTGTGTGCACTGATGGCCGGCGTAGCAGGTGATGCCGGCCCGGCGGATCCGTGCGAGCGCCGCGTCGCGTTCCTCGTCGGAGACGAGGAACGCGCCCGCCCGGCCCTGTACGCCGACCGGTCAGTTCCCGCGCCTGCGCGCCACCACGAGCGCGCCGCCGCCCGCTGCCAGCAGGACGGCCGCGCCTCCCGCCAGGTACGGGGTCAGGGAGCTGCCGCCGGTCGCCGCCAGGTCGGGCTCGGCGGCGCGGGCACCTTGGGGCCTGACATGGCCGCCCTGGGTCGTGGCGTCGGCGGCCCGGGCGGAGGCGCCCGTGGGCGTGGCCGTGGGAGCGGGGTTCGCTGCGGGCTGTCCGTCCTGGGCCGGGGCGGCCGGGGACGCGCAGGTCGCCTTCGCCAGGGTGACGGTGCCCTCGACCTTGGCGACGCCGAGCTTCGACGGGTCGACGGACACGGTCAGTTCGAGGGCCGTGGCCGCGGCCGTGCGGGAAGTGGTCGCGCGGTGCGAAAGGTCCAGGCGGACCTCACCGACGCCGGGGACGGTGACGTCGGTCGTGCCGCCGGCGGTGAGCGTGACCTTCTTGCCGAGGACGGTCACCGCGCCCAGGACGTTGCTCGTCGCCACCGGTGTCCTGCCCGCCTCGCAGGTCGCGCGGGAGGTGACCTGGCCGAGTTCGATGAGGGACAGCCCGGGCAGACCGGGGACGTGGACGCGGGCGTGGGCCAGCTCCACGCTGCCCTCGGCCTTGTCCGCCGAGGTCGTCGCGGCCGACCGGGCCACGTCGGCGCGCAGCACGCTGAACGGCCTGCCGCCGTCGACGCCGTCGAGGCGGGCGGTCAGGGCCGTGCGGTCGGCGCTCTCCGGCGCCCGGACCTCGTCGAGGGACACGGTGAGCGGGACGTCGGCCGTCCTGTCGAGCAGGGACACGTCGAGGCCGGTGTGCAGCACGGAGGCGGTCGCCCTGCCGTGGTCCTCGGTGGCGTGGGCGGTGCCCGCGCCGGCCAGGGCCACGGGCCCGGCGGCGAGGCCGGTGGCCGCGGCGACGGCCGCGAGACGGCGTGCGGGCAGGCGGGACGTACGGCGGTTCACGGTGTGGGACCCCCAGGAACGAGTGCTCGGGACTCCGCAAGAGTGACGACATCCGGGAGTGAACTGTCAGCGAACCGACGGCACTTCACCCCTTCGAGGGGTTTCCAGGTCGCATTTCGATGTCGTTCGGAACGTTCGTTCGCGGCAGTCCCCCGCCGGTCCCGCCGACGGGTGAGCGCACCCGGGGCGCACGCCGCATCGCGCGCCCCCGGGGCGCTACGAGACGACCCGCCCGTTGAGCACCACCCGGTGCGGCGCGGCCAGTACCCGTACGTCGGCGCGCGGGTCGGCCTCGTAGACGACGAGGTCCGCAGGGGCGCCCTCCTCGAGTCCGGGACGCCCGAGCCAGCTGCGGGCCGCCCAGGCGGTGGCCGCCAGTGCCTCGACGGGCGGGATGCCCGCGGTGACCAGTTCCGCGACCTCGGCGGCGACCAGGCCGTGCGCGAGGCCGCCGCCCGCGTCGGTGCCCACGTACACCGGCACCCCGGCGTCATGGGCGGCGCGTACGGTGTCGTAGCGGCGCTCGTACAGCCGGCGCATGTGTGCCGACCAGCGCGGGTACTTCTCCTCGCCGCCGGCCGCGAGGCCGGGGAAGGTGGCGATGTTGATCAGGGTGGGCACGATCGCGACGCCGCGTTCGGCGAACAGCGGGATCAGGTCCTCGGTCAGGCCGGTGGCGTGCTCGATGCAGTCGATGCCCGCCTCGACCAGGTCGCGCAGCGAGTCCTCGGCGAAGCAGTGCGCGGTGACGCGGGCGCCGAGGCGGTGGGCCTCGGCGATCGCCGCCTCGGCCGCCTCGCGCGGCCAGCAGGGCGCCAGGTCGCCCAGGCCGCGGTCGATCCAGTCGCCGACGAGCTTGACCCAGCCGTCGCCGCGCCGGGCCTCCCGGGTGACGTGGGCCACCAGGTCCTCGGGTTCGATCTCGTGGGCGTAGTTGCGGATGTAGCGGCGGGTGCGGGCGATGTGCCGGCCGGCCCGGATGATCTTCGGCAGGTCGTCGCGGTCGTCGATCCAGCGGGTGTCGGAGGGCGAGCCCGCATCGCGGAGCAGCAGGGCGCCGGCGTCGCGGTCGGTCAGCGCCTGCTTCTCGGAGACGTCGTCGGGGACCGCACCGTGCGCGTCCAGGCCGACGTGGCAGTGCGCGTCGACCAGGCCGGGCAGCACCCAGCCCTCGACGGTCGTCACGTCCCCGGCGCCGGCCGGGCGGTCGTAGGTGATCCGGCCGCCGACGACCCACAGCTCGTCGTGGACCTGGTCGTCCCGCGGGCCGGCGAGCACCCGCCCCTTCACGTGCAGCACCGCTTGATCGCTCATGTACCGCACCCTAGACAGCGGGTGGCCGGTGCGGCCAGGGGCCCCGTGGTGCTCCGGTGCCGGGCGGGCGGAGGGCGCCGGATACGCTCGATGCCGTCGGCCTCGCGCCGGCGGGAGACGAGCCGGCCCGAACGAGAAGAGAGCACCGTCGTGACGCACCCCTTTCTGGACCTCGCCCCGCTGAGCGCCGCCCGCTTCGCCTCGATCGAGGACCGGGTGGCGCGGCTGCTCGGCACCGAGCAGGACGTCGTGATCATGCAAGGTGAGGCGCTGCTGCCGCTGGAGGGCGCGATCCGTGCGGCGGCCGGTCCGGGCACGACCGCGCTGAACGTGATCACCGGCCCGTACGGGCAGACCTTCGGCAACTGGCTGCGGGACTGCGGCGCGACGGTGTACGACCTGTCGGTGCCGTACCACACGGCGGTCACCGCGGACCAGGTCCGCGCGGTCTTCGCGAAGCACCCGGAGATCGACTTCGTGTCGCTGGTGCACGCCGAGGCGGCGACCGGCAACACCAACCCGGTCGCGGAGATCGGCGAGGTGGTGCGGGAGCAGGGCGCCCTGTTCTACCTGGACGCGGTCGCGGCGATCGGCGCGGAGCCGGTGCTGCCGGACGCGTGGGGCGTGGACCTGTGCGTGATCGGCGCGCAGAAGGCCATGGGCGGGCCGGCCGGGGTGTCGGCGGTGTCGGTCAGCGAACGCGCCTGGGCGCGGATGGCGGCCAACCCGCACGCCCCGCGCCGCTCCTACCTGTCCCTGCTGGACTGGAAGGAACGCTGGATCGACGGCGGCCGCACCGCGCTGCTGCACGCTCCGGCCCAGCTGGAGATGCTCGCCCTGGAGGCCTGCGTCGAACGGATCGAGGCGGACGGCCTGGAGACGGTGATGGCCCGTCACCGGAAGGCGGCCGCGGCGGCCCGGGCGGGTGTGCGGGCGCTGGGCGGCGGCCTGGAGCCGTACGTGCGCGAGGACGCGGCGGCCGCCCCGGTGGCGACCACGCTGCGCGCGCCCGAGGGCATCGCCGCCTCGGACCTGGTGGCCCGCGCCCTGGAGACGGACGCCGGCCTTCCGCTGGCGGCGGGCGGCGGCGCGCTGGCCAAGGAGATGATCCGGGTCAACCACTACGGCCAGGACGCGACCCGGGAGGTGGTCGAGGCGTCCCTGACCGCCCTGGGCACGGCTCTGGCGGAGTACGGCGCGACGCCGGACGTGGAGTCCGCGCGCCGGGCCGTCGCCGAGGCCTGGCAGAAGTAGCCGGACGGGCCGCACGGCTCGCTCCCGGCGCACGGTTCTGGCGGCCCCCGGGTGCCCACCGGCACCCGGGGGCCTGTCGCTGCCCGGGGACTTGCCGGTGCGCGGGGGCCTGTCGGTGCCCCGGTGCCGGCACGGCCCCGCGTCCGGTGCCGCCGGCAGGGACGGCACCCCTCCGGGCGCCCGCACCTACGCGGCCGCCGCACCGGCACGCCGGCACGACCGCGTCTGTGCCAGCAGGCCGGCGGGACGGCCCGGACAGCAAAAGCATGACAATTCGAGAATTCAATTCCTGCGGCTTCTCAGGGTAGCTTCCCGCCTTCTTCTGCCCGGTTTCCCCGACCCTAAACGCAGAGATTCAGCAAACAATCGGCGAGCAATTCCAGGTGATGTCAAGTGGCGCACATCACTGTGACGCATACCACAAACATGCCCGATTCGCCCGGTAATTACCGGACACACCTGCACGTTCCTCCGCCCCCTCGCGCGTCCGTGCGCCCGCGCGATAACACATTCCGCGGATTCACCCAAGACCGCGAGGCGATGCAATCTCGAATTCATCTCGGTAAGTTCAATTCGCATGACTGCCGCACAAGCAGACCTGCGAACCGATCTTTCGGAAATCCCGGATGACGTGTCCGTCGACCGCCCCGCCGTCGCCGACGGTGCCGCGCTGTGGCGGCTGGCGAAGGTCTCCGGGACGCTGGACGTGAACTCGTCGTACAGCTATCTGCTCTGGTGCCGCGACTTCGCCGCGACCTCCGTCGTCGCCCGGGACGCCGGCGGCGAGGTCGTCGGGTTCGTCACCGGCTATGTGCGGCCCGACCGCCCCCGCACCCTGCTGGTGTGGCAGGTCGCGGTCGCCGCCTCCCACCGCGGCCGGGGCCTGGCCTCGCGCATGCTGGACGCCCTGGCCGCCCGGGTCGCCGGCGAGCGGGGCCTGACGACGCTGGAGACCACCATCACCCCGGGCAACACCGCCTCAGAGCGGCTGTTCGCCTCCTTCGCCGCCCGGCACGGCGCCGGGGTCGAGCGCGAGGTCCTGTTCGCGGCCGAGCAGTTCACGGACGGCCCGCACGACCCCGAGGTGCTGCACCGCATCGGCCCGCTCGCCCGCTGAGCCGCGGCCGCCCCGCGTTCTTCCGGGACGGCCGGCACCGCCCCGCGGCCGCACGGGCCCCGAGCCGTCCCGCCCGCCTTCCTTCCCATCCCTCCACCGAGGAGCGATTCGTCGTGACCATCACCCAGCCGGACCTGAGCGTCTTCGAGACCCTGGAGTCCGAGGTGCGCAGCTACTGCCGCGGCTGGCCCGCCGTCTTCGACCACGCCCGCGGCAGCCGTCTGCACGACGAGGACGGCCACGAGTACCTCGACTTCTTCGCCGGGGCCGGCTCGCTCAACTACGGCCACAACAACCCTGTGCTGAAACGGGCGTTGCTCGACTACCTGGCGCGGGACGGCATCACGCACGGCCTGGACATGTCCACGGTCGCCAAACGCACCTTCCTGCAGACCTTCCACGACCTGGTGCTGCGCCCGCGGGACCTGCCGTACAAGGTGATGTTCCCGGGCCCGACGGGCACCAACGCCGTGGAGACGGCGCTGAAACTGGCCCGGAAGGCCAAGGGCCGCGAGTCCGTCGTGTCGTTCACCAACGCCTTCCACGGCATGTCGCTGGGCTCGCTGGCGGTCACCGGCAACGCCTTCAAACGGGCCGGCGCCGGCATTCCGCTGGTGCACGGCACCCCGATGCCCTTCGACCACTACCTGGACGGCAAGGTCCCGGACTTCCTGTGGTTCGAGCGGCTGCTGCGGGACCAGGGCTCCGGCCTCGACCACCCGGCGGCCGTCATCGTGGAGACGGTGCAGGGCGAGGGCGGCATCAACGTCGCCCGGCCCGAGTGGCTGCGCGCCCTGAGGGACCTGTGCGACCGCCAGGACATGCTGCTGATCGTCGACGACATCCAGATGGGCTGCGGCCGTACCGGCGCCTTCTTCTCGTTCGAGGAGGCCGGGATCGTGCCCGACATCGTGACCGTGTCGAAGTCGATCAGCGGTTACGGGCTGCCGATGTCGCTGTGCCTGTTCAAGCCGGAGCTGGACATCTGGGAGCCGGGCGAGCACAACGGCACCTTCCGCGGCAACAACCCCGCCTTCGTCACCGCCACCGCCGCCCTGGAGACGTACTGGACGGACGCCGCGGCGATGGAGAAGCAGACCCGCACCCGCGGCGAGCAGGTCGAGCAGTGGCTGATCTCCATCACCGAGGAGAACCTCGCCGACGTCAAGGAGTACCGGGGCCGCGGCCTGGTGTGGGGGCTGGAGTTCCACGACACCTCCCGCGCCGCCCGCGTCGCGCGGCGCGCCTTCGGCCTCGGGCTGCTGGTGGAGACCTCCGGTCCGGCCAGCGAGGTCGTCAAGCTGCTGCCGGCCCTGACCACCACCCCCCAGGAGCTGGACGAGGGCATGCGTGTCCTCGCCCGCGCAGTCCGCGAGACCGCCTGAGACCGCGAGGTCCTGCTCGGGCCCCGCGCGGCCGCCCGCACGCGGGCGGCCACCGCACCACCCGTACGCACACCCGCACAAGGAGGCACGTTCCACCGTGATCGTCCGTTCGTTCAAGGAGATCGAGGGCACCGACCGGCATGTGAAAGCAGCGGGCGGCACCTGGGAGAGCAAGCGCATCGTCCTCGCCAAGGAGAAGGTCGGCTTCTCCCTGCACGAGACGATCATGCACGCGGGCACGGAGACCGACATGTGGTACGCCAACCACATCGAGGCCGTCGTCTGCACGAAGGGCGACGCGGAGCTGACCGACCGGGAGACCGGCACGACGTACCACATCACGCCCGGCACGATGTACCTCCTCGACGGCCACGAGCGCCACACGGTCAAGGTCAACGAGGACTTCCACTGCATCTGCGTGTTCAACCCGCCGGTGACCGGGCGCGAGGACCACGACGAGAACGGCGTCTACCCCCTGCTCACCGAGCCCGAGGAGGTGTGACCCCATGACGACCACGACCGTCACCGACCTGTACCCCACCCGCGGCACCACCGAAGTGACGGTGCCCCGGCAGGACCCGGTGGTCTGGGGAACACCGGACACCCCCGGCCCGATCGGCCCGGCAGACCTGAAGGCCTACGAGCGCGACGGCTTCCTCGCCATCGACCATCTCATCACCCCGGACGAGGTCGCCGTCTGCAAGCAGGAGCTGGACCGTCTGGTCAGCGACCCGGCGGTGCGCGCCGACGAGCGTTCCATCGTCGAGCCCAAGTCCGACGAGATCCGCTCGGTCTTCGAGGTGCACCGGATCAGCGAGGTGTTCGCGAACCTGGTGCGCGACGAGCGCGTCGTGGGCCGGGCCCGGCAGATCCTCGGCTCGGACGTGTACGTCCACCAGTCGCGGATCAACGTCAAGCCCGGCTTCGGCGCCAGCGGGTTCTACTGGCACTCGGACTTCGAGACCTGGCACGCCGAGGACGGTCTGCCGCGCATGCGCACGGTGTCCGTCTCGATCGCGCTGACCGAGAACCACGACACCAACGGCGGCCTGATGATCATGCCGGGGTCGCACAAGACCTTCCTGGGCTGCGCGGGCGCCACCCCGGAGGACAACTACAGGAAGTCGCTGCAGATGCAGGACGCGGGCACGCCGTCGGACGAGGCGCTGACGCGGCTGGCGAGCGAGTACGGCATCCGGCTGTTCACCGGCAAGCCGGGGTCGGCGACCTGGTTCGACTGCAACTGCATGCACGGCAGCGGCGACAACATCACGCCGTATCCGCGCAGCAACGTCTTCATCGTGTTCAACAGCGTGGAGAACGCGGCGGTGGAGCCGTTCGCGGCACCGGTGCGCCGGCCGGAGTTCATCGGGGCGCGGGACTTCACCCCCGTGCGGTGATCCCGGCCGGGTCCGGAACGTCCCGGCGGTCCTGCGAGCGAGCCGCCGGAGCCCGGACCCGGCGCCGCGCCGGCCCCGGCGTCCTGCGGGACGGCGGGCCGGGCGCGGACCGGCCGGCGCCCGGTCAGGTCTGCCCGGCCTTGCGTGCCCGGTGGGCGGCGACGTGGTGGCGGTTGCCGCACACCGCGGCCGAGCACCAGCGCCGCCGCCGGCCGCGGGAGGTGTCGAGGTAGACCATGTCGCAGGTCGGCCCCTCGCATTCCCGCATCAGCTCCCGCTCCGCCGAGCCGAGCAGCCGCACCGCGTCGTCCGCGACGGCCGCCAGCAGCTGCTCCGGTCGCACGGGACCGGCCAGGCGGCGGTGCAGCCGTCCGTCGTCGGCCCGCTCCAGCCGCAGCGCCGGCGGCCCGGGCTCGGCGAACCGGTTGAGCCGCTCCAGGTCCGCCGCCGAGGCCCGGCCGCCGTCCAGCTCCGTGTGCACGATCCGGTGCAGCAGCGCGCGCAGCGCGTGGAACTCGGCGAGCAGTGTGTCCGTGTCACCCGTCAGCGGTTCCCGCTCGGGCAGCACTCCGGTGCGGTGCAGCCACTGGTCGAGCCGGGCGGTGCCGTCCAGCCGCTCCACGGGGGCGGCCGAGAGCCGCGCGCCCTCGGTGGCGAGCAGATCCAGGCAGATCCGGCCGGTGTCGAACCGCAGGTCGGTGCTGGCGGGCACGGCGGGTCACTCCTTCGCGGGGGCGAGCGGTACCGCTACCAGTGTGGCGGCAGCGCAGGCGGCCCACACCAGCGGCCAGGAGATCCCGGCCAGCAGCGGCACCAGCACCGGGGCCAGGAAGGCGGCCGCGAACACGGTGGTGTTCTCCAGGCCCAGTGCCGTACCGGCCCGCTCGGCGCCCGCCATCTGCGCGATCTCCGTGTAGGCCACGCCGTGCCAGGCGTTGGCCAGGATGCCGGCGATCACCAGGGCGGGCACCACCGCGGCCGTCGGGGCGTGGGTGAGCAGGGCGGCGGCGGCCAGGGCGGCGGTGGCGGCGAGCCCGGTGAAGCGGACGTACGGCCGGCGGCTGCCGGGGTGCCGGTCGGTCCAGTGACCGGACAGCACGCGGGCGACGGCGCCGCCGACCTGCACCACGACCACGGCGGTGGCGCCCACCGCGAGGGCGGCGTGGTGCACGTCGTGCAGGAACACGCCGACGAAGGCGAGGACGGCGAACTGGGGCAACGTCAGCAGGCCCGAGGCCAGGGCCAGCCGCCACACGGTGCCGTCCCGCAGCGGCGACCGGCGGCCGGGACCGTCACCGCGGGAGGACGTGCCGGCGGCAGGGCCGGTGGTGTCGGGCGCGTGCATCCAGCGGTGGGCGGCGGCCGCGGCGGCGAAGCAGAACAGCGCCAGCACGCCGTAGACCGCGCGGAACCCGAAACCGACGGCCAGCCAGGGCAGCAGCGCGGACCCGACGGCGCCGCCGGCCGGGACGGCGGTCTGCCTGAGGCTCATGGCCAGTCCGCGCCGGCCGTCGCGGAACCAGGCCATCACGGCGCGTCCCGACGACCCGTTGACGGAGCCGCCCAGGACGCCGACCAGTAACAGCCCGGCGGCGAGCACCCCGACGGCGGGGACCCGGCCGTCGTGGGGCACCACCGCGGCGGCCATCAACGCGAGCACGGCACCGGTGGACAGCAGCCCGGTGAGCAGCACGCGCCGCTCGCCGAACCGGTCCGTCCAGATGCCCCAGGCCACCTCGGAGACGGCGATGCCGAGAGAGACCGCGGAGAGCACGAGCCCCAGCGTGCGGTCGGTGAGGTGGTAGGCGCCGCGCAGCACGGTGGAGGTGGTGGGGATGCCCTGGAAGGCCGCGGAGAACGCCGCCTGCGCGGCGATGCCGATACCGAGGATCACCCAGCGGTGGTGGGCGGAGAACCGCCGGGCCGGGTGTGCGGGTGCGGTGAGGGAATCCGGCTCGGTCAGAGGCTGAGGCATGGTCGCTCCCGTCGGCGCGAGGAGATCGCGTAAGGGGTCAGGGTCGTACAGGCATGACGCCTGTAAGAGGTCAGAAGTCTTACACGCATCATGGAAAAAGCCCGGAGGCACCGCAACCGCGCACCTCCGGGCGATGCCGCCGGCCTCCGGGCGACGGGGAGCCGTGCGGAACGCGCGGACCCGCCGTCGCCCCGGCCCTTCCCGCTGCCCGGCCAGCAGGTCCAGCAGCCGGTCCACGTCCGCCTCCGTGGTGTACAGGTGGAAGGCCGCGCGCAGATGGCCCGCGCGGGCGGAGACCGCGACGCCGGCGGCGTGCCACGGGGTCTCACGCCGCCCCGGCGTCCGCGAGCGCCGGGGTCCTCAGGCGCGGGGTGCGGCGCGCTCGTCCCAGGGCGCCGGGGACGCCCACCGCCCCGCCGCTCAGCTGGCCTGCGCCTCCAGTACTGCCCTCACCTGAGGAACGTCGGCGTAGTCGACAAGCCGGGCCAGCACCACCCGGCCCCGTTCCGCAGTGCGCTCACTGGCGATGCCCGCCGACAACGCGAGCATCCGTTCCGCCGTGGCCGCCGCCTCTTCGGGTTCGTTGGCGTCGGCATAGGCGACGGCCAGCCACGAGAGGTACAGCGCCAGTTCACGGGTGTGGGTCGCGTCGTAGTGCGCGAGAACGTCCCGTAGCAGCGGCACAGCTCTGAGCGGCCGACGCAGTTCGGTGTAGACGCGGGATTCCATGACACGGAGTTCGCCCGCGTCCACCCAGTACAGATACGCAGGTGACTCGATACCGGCACGGTCGTCGTCGAGTGCTTCCGCTGCTTGTCCGAGGGCGCGCAAGGCCGCCTGCGCGTTGTCCGGGCCGCCCGCTTTCGTGGCCGCCCACGCCACACGGTCGAGGTACAGGGCACGGGCCTTCGGCGGGGCGTCCGGCCCGGCCTCCTCCAGAGCGGCGCGGGCGAGGTCGAGGCCTTCCGGTTCCCGGCCGGTGTTGCTGAACTGGTAGGCGAGCGATCCGGCGAGATGGCCGGCCAGGGTGTGGTCCTCGGCCTGTGCGGCCGCGCTGAGACCGAGCCGGTAGATCCGCTCGGCGTCCTGGTACCGGCCGGCGTCACTGGCGATCCACCCCGCGAGCTGGGCGAGTTCCCCGATCTGGACGAGCAACTGGCACCCCGTCGACTCGGCGTATGCGTGATCCCGGTACAGGCGAACGGCTTTTCGGAGTTCCCGCAGTGCGGGCCGCAGGAGATCCCCGCCGGCGAGGCAGTCGTCCGCGAGCCGCAGACCGTGCACCCGTTGTGCCAGGTCGGCGACCTGGGTCATGCCGATACGGCCGCCGCTGCGCACGCCCACAGGCTCCAGTGGGTCGTCGGCGGGCAGGAAATCGGCCAGGGGCGGCAGCGGCGGTTCCTCCGCTCGTGGCGTCGCGAGCACGTCCACGGGGACGGACAGTGCGGCAGCCAGAAAGGGCAGCCAGTCACGCGGGGTGCGCTTCCCGTTCTCCCATCGGCTGACTTCCTGACGTCCGACCGGCTCACCGACCACGCCGGCCGCCCGGCAGACCTCCCGTGCCAGCCGTGACTGGCTCCACCCGCGCCGTTCCCGCTCCCGTCTGATGTCGGCCCCGATCGCACTCGCCGTACGGCCAGTCTGGCCGACAGCCGGCCGACACGTGGCCGCTCGCCACGGATCCATTCCGCCCGGAGAGTGGACTCCGGAATGCCGAAGGCGAGGGAGGACATGAGGGCTGCACCGAACGACGCGATGCCGGAACCTGCCGGAGTACAAGGGTGCCCGACATGCGTATTGCTCATGACATCCCGACAGCTCGCCAGAGAAGTCGACGCTCTGGATGCCGTGGCCCACTGCGACCGGCAGATCGCCGAGCATCCGCACAGGGCCGCCGGTTCTCTCCCGGTGCGGGGTGTCCAGTGACCGAGCCTGTGCGGTATCCCGGACCCACCGTCGTCCTCCCGCTGGACGACTGGCTCTACGAGGCGCGGCCGGTGGCCGGCTGCGCCACGTGCGAGACAGCCGCGGAGGCGCTGCGGGCGGCCAAGCGCGCCGGCAGGGCGTGGGACCGGTTCGAGGCGGCGCGGACGATCAGACGTCACCCGCACGGGGCAGGCGCGTGACCGCAATGCGGTAGCGACCGCGCCGGCGCCCTCAGCCGCGGGGCACGGCGCAGCCGTCCGGGCCGCACGCCTGCGCCTGCTGTCCCTGGTCGATCAGGCGCAGGGGCGTGTGCTCGGCCCATGCCTGAGTGAGGGCCTGGGTGAAGACCTCGACGGGCTGGGCACCGGAAACACCGTATTTCCGGTCGAGGACGAAGAACGGCACGCCAGTGGCGCCGAGCCGCGCGGCCTCCTCCTCGTCGGCGCGGACCTCGTCGGCGTACGCCGCCGGGTCGGCGAGCACCGCGCGAGCGTCCTCCGCGTCCAGGCCGGCCTTTGCAGCCAGCTCCACCAGCCGCTCGGGACCTTCGGTGAAGACGGAGCGCTCTTCGGCGAAGTTCGCCCGGTACAGCACGTCCAGCAGTGCGGCCTGCAGGCCACGGGTCTTGGCGAAGTGCAGCAGCCGGTGCATGTCGAAGGTGTTGCCGTGGTCGCGGCCCCGGGTGCGGTACTCCAGCCCCTCTGCGGCGGCCTGCGCGCCGAGATGGTCCTCACCGGCCTCGGCCTGTGCCTGGCTCATCCCGTACTTGCGGGTGAGCAGGGCGAGCACGGGCTCGACGTCGTCCTTGGGCCGGTGCGGGTCGAGTTCGAAGGAACGGTGCACCACCTCGACCTGATCACGGTGCGCGAAGCCTGCGAGCGCCTTGTCGAAACGCGCCTTTCCGACGTAGCACCAAGGGCAGGCGATGTCCGACCAGATCTCGACGCGCATGCTCGTGCTTCTCTTCCGCTCGCAGGGCTGCGGGGAGCGGATGCTCCCCGAGGACGGGGAACATCCGGGCGAGGCAGCTCATTCCCCCGTGCAGTGGCAGCCACCGGTCGCCGTCACAGTCACAGGTGGGCCGTGGGAGCGGCGCCATCTCGGCGGCCGCACCGCATGCGCGGATGCGGCCGCCGGAACCGAGGGCCGTCCCCTCACACCTCCAGGCGGCCGTTGAAGCGGCGGGGCAGGCCGAGGGGGTTGTCGTCGCGCAGCTCGGGCGGGAGCAGGGCCTCGGGGGCGTTCTGGTAGGCGACGGGCCGCAGCCAGCGTTCGACGGCGGTGCCGCCCACCGAGGTGGAGGTGGAGGTGGTCGCCGGGTAGGGGCCGCCGTGGTGCTGAGCGGGGGCGACCGCCACGCCGGTCGGCCAGGCGTCGACCACGACGCGCCCGGCGAGCGGGGTCAGCTCGGCGAGGAGGCCGGGGCCGCGGCCCTGTCCGGCCGCCTCCTCGGAGGACAGGTGGACGGTGGCGGTGAGGTTGCCGGGCAGGCGGGAGAGGACCGCCAGGGCCTCGTTCTCGTCGGTGTAGCGGGCCACGACCGTGACCGGCCCGAAGCATTCCTCAAGCAGCAGGTCGTGGTCGCCGCCCTCGCGGGTCAGCCGGGCGGCGGGGACGGTGAGGAAGCCCGCGGTGACGGTGTGCTCGTCGCCCGCGCCGGGGGCGACGGGTGCGTCGACGTCCGGCAGTGCGGTGCGCTCGGCGACGCCGGCGAGGAAGGTGTCGCGGATGCGGTGGTCGAGCAGGACGCCCGGTGCGGTGCCGCCGACGGCGTCGGCCAGGGCCTTGACCAGGCCGTCGCCGGCCGCGCCGGCCGGGACGAGGACCAGTCCGGGCTTGACGCAGAACTGGCCCACACCGAGCGTCATCGAGCCGGCGAGCCCGGTGCCGATCTCCTCCGCCCGCTCGGCGGCCGCGGCCTCGGTGACGAGCACCGGGTTCAGGGAGCCCAGCTCGCCGTGGAAGGGGATGGGCACCGGGCGGGCGGCGGCGGCGTCGAACAGGGCCCGGCCGCCCCGCACCGAGCCGGTGAACCCGGCGGCGGCGATCAGCGGGTGCTTGATCAGCTCGATGCCCGCGTCGAAGCCGTGGACCAGTCCGAGGACGCCGGCGGGGATGCCGTGCTCGGCGGCGGCCTCGCGCAGCACCGCGGCGACCTGCTCGGACAGCGCCGGGTGGTCGGGGTGGGCCTTGACCACGACCGGGCACCCGGCGGCCAGCGCGCTGGCGGTGTCGCCGCCGGCGACGGAGAAGGCGAAGGGGAAGTTGGAGGCGGAGTAGACGGCGACCACGCCGAGCGGCACCTTGTAGCGGCGCAGGTCCGGGATCGGCGGGGTGGCGGTGTCGTCGGGGTGGTTGATGATCACGCCGAGGAAGGCGCCCTCGTCGACGATGTCCGCGAAGGCCCGCAGCTGGTAGCAGGTGCGGGCCAGTTCGCCGGTGAGCCGGGGCTGCCCGAGCGCGCTCTCGGCGTCGGCGGTCGCCACGAGCCGGTCCGCGGCCTCCTGCAGACGGTCGGCGGCGGTGCGCAGGAACGCCGCCCGGACGGTGCGGTCGGCCAGCGCGCCGCGGGCATCGTGCGCGGCGCGGACGGCGGCGTCCACGTCCTGTGCTGTGGCCTCGGCCGCAACCTGCTCCCGCTGCTTCCCGGTGCGGGGGTCGACACTCCAGACTGGTGCTGCTGCCACCGCGGGTCCCTCCAGAAGTCGTGCCGCTTCAGCCGCGCCGTACGGGTGCGGCCCGTACGCGCGCCGCGCGTGCGTGGGTTACGTCGGCCGGTCGGTGCGTCACCCTCGACGGCGTTCGATATACTGAACGCTGTCTCGGATGATGAATGTGTCCTGGAGACTATAACGTCAGCTTCTCGTCGAACGAAGGGGGCCAGGGCGATGCCGGCAGGTGAGACAGGCAGCGGCGGAACGCAGGTCAAGTCCGCGGTCAGGACCGTGGAGTTGCTGGAGTACTTCGCCGGCCGGCCCGGCATGCACTCCCTCGCCGCGGTGCAGGAGGCCCTCGGCTACCCCAAGTCCAGCCTGTACATGCTGCTGCGCACGCTGGTGGACCTGGGCTGGGTGGAGACCGACGCGACCGGCACCCGCTACGGCATCGGCGTGCGGGCCCTGCTCGTCGGCACCTCCTACATCGACGGCGACGAGGTCGTCGCCGCGGCCCGGCCCACCCTGGACCGGCTCTCCGACGACACCACCGAGACCATCCACCTCGCGCGCCTGGACGGCACCAACGTCGTCTACCTGGCCACCCGGCAGTCCCAGCACTACCTGCGCCCCTTCACCCGCGTCGGCCGCCGGCTGCCCGCCCACTCCACGTCCCTGGGCAAGGCCATCCTCGCCACCTACAGCGACGAGCAGGTGCGCAAGATGCTCCCGGAGACCCTGCCCGCGCTGACCGAGAACACCATCACCGACCGCGAGAAGCTCATCGCCGAGCTGCACCAGATCCGCGAGCAGGGCTACGCCGTGGACCGCGAGGAGAACACCCTCGGCCTGCGCTGCTTCGGCGTGGCCATCCCCTACCGCACCCCGGCCCGGGACGCGATCAGCTGCTCCATCCCGGTGGCCCGGCTCACACCGGCCCACGAGCAGCTGGTCAAGGACGCCCTCTTCGACGCCCGCGACCGCCTCACCCTCGCCACCCGTCGGCTGTGAGGTCAGCGGGGCAGGGCGGGCAGCACGGCGGACACCCCGCACCGCCCGCCTCATGAACATCCGACGAGAAACCGGACGGACGGGAACGATCCACCCGTGCCGCCCGTCATCGGAACCGTCATGGACAAGACGATCGGGCGGGCGTCCGTCTTCACGCTGCTGCTCGTGATCGCCCTGCTGGTGCGGGCGACCTGGGTGCAGTTCTACGACGCCAAGGCGCTCGCGGACGACAAGGACAACCGGCGGCCGGCGATCGCCACCTATGCGCAGCCGCTGGGGAACATCGTCGTGGGCGGCCGGGCGTCACGGCGGCGGCAGCTCGGTCGCCGCTCAGCCGCCGCTCGGTCGCCGCTCAGCCGCTGGTCAGTCGACGAAGTACGTCGGGTTCGGCAGCTTGTAGGTGCGGTCGGCGTACCCGCCGTCGAGGTCGGAGTACTGGTCGCCGACGTTGGCGACGATGTCGTACCCGAGGTCCTCGATGTGCTTGCGGGTCGCGGACTTGAACTGCACCGTGGTGCACTTCCAGGCACCCGGGGTCGCGCAGTGGCTCAGGTAGGACGGCGGATTCGCCGTGTCCTTGAGGAACATGTGCTCGGCGTCCAGGTTCACGTCGGCGCCGACCTTCTTCAGGTTGGCCACGGCGGCCGCGCGCTGGGCCTCGCTCAGACCGGAGTTGTAGAAGACGGTCACGCCCTTCTTCGCCGCGTACCGGACCAGCTCGGGGCTGCCGAAGACCTCCGGGCGATCGGCCTTGTCGACGTAGGCGGCCCAGGTGGCGCTGTCGTAGCCGTAGTTGTTCTTCTTCTCGTAGTCCAGGCTGAGCAGCAGGGTGTCGTCGATGTCGAAGACGACCGCGGGCTTCTTGCCGTGCTTGCCGTGCCGCGCCTTGCGGGCCACCTGGTCGATGTACCGCTTGGCGTCGGCGTCGATGCGCGCCAGGTCCTTGGCGTAGGGGCTGTCCGGGGACGCCTGGTAGACGCCGTCGGCGTCCTGGGTGGTGCCGTAGTAGGTGTCGATGTCCCGGGTGAGCAGCCCGATGTTGTAGGGCTCGTGGGTGGAGTTCGCGGTGGACTGTACGGCGCCGGCGACACCGGCGCCGTACAGGGTGGCGGAGGCCACGGCGCAGGCGGCGCCGATCGCGGCGACCCGAAGTGGCTTGTTCATGAGAGGGTTTCTACGCGCGTCGTCCCGCCTGCGCGAGGCCCGTTGCCCGATCGATACCTGATGGGGTGTCACGCACGGCACACACGGCTACCGGGACCGCCACGGCGTCGACCGCCACGGCGTCCAGTCGCCCAGGTAGGCCTCACGGGTCACCGAGGCGGCCTGGGCGGCGGTCAGCTGGGGGCGGTTGTCCGGGACGACGACCGCCGCGCCCGGGCCGGTGTTGCGGTACTCGGCGAACCGCATCTCCTGCCAGGGGTAGGCGTCCCGCATGTTCGCGTAGGGCGCCGTGGCGTCGATGCCGGGGCCGAGCCAGGTGTCCCGGACGGTGAGCATCGGGTGGGCGGTGGGGTCGGAGGTGGGCACCCAGGGGCGGGCCAGCTTGTAGTACCCGTCGGGGGCCTCGCTGGTGACGCGGCCCCGGGTGACCAGGTAGCCGCGCGGGTTCGCGCGGGCCGTGGAGGGCGCGAAGACGAAGCCGTAGGGGGCGGACGTCAGGTCGGTGCGGGTCAGGGTGTGGAAGCGGCAGTCCTCGAACACCGCCGTGGCCCGGCCGAAGACGAAGTCCACGTCGCCCTCGGCGTAGCACTGCGCGAAGTACTGGCGGTCGAAGGCGGACAGGTCCGTGGTGTCGGCGTACAGGGTGTCCTGGTGGCCGAGGAAGCGGCACCGCCAGAAGGCGGAGCGGTCGCCGGTGACCCGCAGCGCCACGGCCTGGGTGTCGGTGATCTGCGGGTGGTCGGCGCGCAGCCAGTCGTTGGCGAAGGTGACCGCGTCCGCGCTGAAGCCGGCGGCCTGGACGGTGACGGTGGCCGAGCCGCCGGTGCCGTAGGTGCCGCCGCCGGGCTTGGGCGTGCCGGCCGCGTTGTCGTAGACGATCACCACGTCCCGGGGGTCGCCGGTGGCGCCGAGCCAGGTCATGTCCGTGCGGGAGGCGTCCACGGCGACCGTCTCCCGGTAGACGCCGGGCGCCAGGACCAGGGTCCGTCCGCTGCCGGTGGCCGCGTCCACCGCCTCCTGGACGGAGGTGGTGTCGCCGCGGCCGTGCGGGTCGACGTAGAGCGTGCGCGGGGTGAGGCGGGCGGCCGGTGAGCCGTAGCGGCCGAAGGGGCGGGGGCGGGCGGCAGCCGCGCGGGCGGGGGCCGCGGCCAGGGCGGCGGTGCCGAGCGTGGCGGCGGAGGCGAGCAGGAACTGCCGTCGGGTGGGCATGGGGACCTCCAAGGTGCCGGTGGACGGTGGGCCGTGACGAGGAGGGCGCGCGGGCCGGGGAGGCGGGCCGCCCGGCCCGGCGGTGCCGGGACGCCGGCGGCACGGGCCGGCGCCGCGCCGGGGCTGTACACGCGGGAACGGTGCGCCGGTCAGTGCAGGCGGCCGGCACCCGCGAGACGGGCGACGAGCGCGGGGACGGCCCGTGGGGAGTCGACGCGGGTGCGCAGGACGGGCGTCCAGCCCGCGCCGGACTTCAAATTCTCGTCGGGGACCTCGGCGTTGTGGACGGCGATCAGGTCGGTGCGGTGGCCATTGACCCAGTTGTCCGCGGCGGTGAGCGGCGCCTCCGTCCACTTCTTCAGGATGGTGCCGGCCGTGACGCCCTCGGGCAGCGTGAAGGCGTTGTGCTCGGCGACGAGCTGGGACTCCTTGCCGATGCCGTAGCTGTAGGAGTAGTCGGGGCCCGCCACGAAGTGGTTGTTGTAGGAATCCACCTGGCCGAAGCGGACCCTGGGGGCGCGTTCGACGAGGTCGCGGAACAGGTTGTGGTGGAAGGTGACCTTCAGCCGGCCGCGGTCGACGGCGGCGGCCGCTTCGCTGTCGCTG
Organism: Streptomyces thermodiastaticus; assembly: GCF_014656135.1. Taxonomy (GTDB): domain Bacteria; phylum Actinomycetota; class Actinomycetes; order Streptomycetales; family Streptomycetaceae; genus Streptomyces; species Streptomyces thermodiastaticus. The sequence goes on along the minus strand of NZ_BNBV01000003.1, from coordinate 287,262 downwards.
TTGCCGACCAGGACGGTCTTGTCGTGGTCGGCGAAGACGTTCCAGGAGGCGGTGACGTAGTCGGCGCCCCGGACGACGTCCAGTTCGCCGTCGTGCTGCTGGTAGAGGCGGCCGTAGTAGTGCGGCAGGGTGCTGTCGGGGTGGTCGCCGTCGGTGAAGGTGTTGTGGTCCAGCCACACATGGCTCGAGCCGTCGACCACGACACTGTCGTACTCGGAGTTCCAGTTGCCGTCGGCGGTGTCGGTCGGGTCCCACTGCGGGAAGCAGTCCAAGGGGCTTTCGAAGGTGAGATTGCGGACGATGACGTCGTCCACGCCCTTGATCTGGAGGCTGGCGCCCTTGAAGCCGGCGTGTGCGCCGACGCCGATGACGGTGGTGTGGGCGGGGACGTAGGCCTTGACGTAGGCGTCCTGCCGGGCCTGCGAGGCGCGGCGCAGGCCCTCGGGGCTGTCGTCGGGCTCCGCGGACAGGTCCCGGTCGCGGCCCCAGGTCTCGGGCGCGTAGGTCTTCAGATAGGTGCCGAAGTCGTAGCCGGGAGCGGCGAAGGACGCGCAGTCCGGGCCGTCGGCGTCGATGGTGCCCACCACCTTGACGATCTTCGGTGCGTCGCCGCCGTCGGCGAGGGCGGCCTTGAACTCCTCCCAGGTGGAGACGGTGTGGACGTGGGCGGCGTCGGCGCGGGCGCCGCCGGTGGTGCCGGTGCCGTAGGCGGCCCAGCCGTCCCGGGCGGCCAGCACCTGGCGGGCGGGGTCCGGGCCGTGGTGGGCGGGCCGGGCGGAGGCGGTGCCGGTGACGGCGAGGGCGAGCGCGGCAGCGCAGCCGGCGACCGCGGCCACCCGTCCGCGCAGGACATGGGCATGGGCATGCCACTGACGTCTGTTCACTGTGCGGCTCCTCTTCTGCTGTGGTGCGGCCGGCCGGCGTCGTCCTGCCGGTGGCCGGCCGGGACCGGGCGGGATGGGACGGCGGGGTCAGACGGCCGGGTCGGGCCAGGTGATCCAGGAGGCGGGGACCTCCTCGTCCAGCCGGCGCACCTCGCCCGGCGCCAGCACCCCGGTGCGCAGCAGCTCCCGGGCCACGAGCCGGGCCACCGCGATCGCGCCGGTCGGGCTGAAGTGCGTGTTGTCCTGTTCGGTGGCGGTCCAGTCGAAGTACGCCTTGGTCCGCTCGGGGCCGAGTTCCTGCCACAGCGCCAGCGACAGCGCCTGGACGTCGAGCAGCGGCACCCCTTCGGCCCCGGCGAGGGCGCGCATCGCCGCCGGGTACTCGCCGTGGGTGGGATCGGCGTTCCCGGCGGCGTCGAAGCGGCGCCGCTCCACCGGGGTGGCGAGCACCGGGCGGGCCCCGCGTTCCCGGGCCCCGTCGAGATACCGGCGCAGGCAGTCCTGGTACGTCGTCCACGGCTCGGTGTACCGGGAGGGGTCCTCCGCCTTCTCGTCGTTGTGCCCGAACTGGACGAGCAGGACGTCCCGCGACCCGATCGCGGCGAGGATCGGATCGAGCCGTCCCTCGTCGAGGAAGCTCTTGGAACTGCGGCCGTTGACGGCATGGTTGGCGACGGCCACCGAGGGGTGGAGGAAGAACGGCAGGGCCATGCCCCAGCCGGTCTCCGGGGCCTCGTCGGCCGTCTTCCGGGCCGCGGTGGAGTCGCCTGCGAGGTACACGGTGCGGGTGCGGCGTCCCGCGGCCCGGGCCGTGCCGGTCGCCGCCAGAGCGAACGGAACGGCGGCGAGGGCCGCGGCGCCGGCCTGTCTGCGCGTCAGCGACACGGCCCGCTCACCCCTTTCGCTGCTTCCACTCGGCCTGCGCCTTGTTCAGCTGGTCGGCCAGCGTGTCCAGGAACTGCTTCGCGGTGATCTTGCCGAGCAGCAGTTTCTGGAAGTTGGGCTCGTTGTCGGCCTTGGAGATGGTGTTCCAGTCGGGCAGGTAGTACGGCAGCTGCACGATCGTGGTGGAGCCGCCGTTGAGCGCCTCGGCCGCCAGCCGGGTCGGCTCGCTGCTCTGGATCCACGCGTCCTTGGCGGCATCGGTGTTGGCCGGCACCTGCCCGGCGGACTCGTTGAACTTCGAGTTCTCCTCGTGGGAGGCGGCGAACTCGATGAACTTCCAGGCCGCCGCCTTGTTCTTGCTGGTCCTGAACAGGCTCAGCCCGTCGACCGGGTTGGACACCTGCACCCGCCTGCCGTCCTCCAGGGTCGGGTTGGGGATGCCGCGGAACTTGTCCTTGCCCAGGGCCTTCAGGTGGTCCTGGTAGGAGCCGAGGTTGTGGCTGAGCATGCCGATGGTGCCGCTGTCCCACTGGGCGACCATCTTGGTGAAGTCGTTGTTGACGTCGGCGGACGGGGTGTTCTTCTTGTACAGGGCGACGTACTTCTCCAGCGCCTTGACGTTCCTCGGGTCGTTGACGGTGGTCTTGTCGCCGTTCCAGAACGAGGTGATGCCCGTCTGCCCGTACACCGCGTCCAGGGCGGGCGCGATGGAGCCCTCGCCGCCGCGGATGGTGAAACCGAAGGCGTTGCGGCCCGGGTCGGTGAGCTTCTCGGCGGCCTCGTAGAACCTGCTCCAGGTGGTCGGCGCGTCCAGGCCGGCCTTGCGGAACAGGTCGGTGCGGTACCACAGGGTGCCGTTGTTCGCGGAGGTCGGGATCTGGTACAGGGCGTCGCCGCCGCCCGCGGCCTTGCTGACCTGGAGCAGGTTCTCGCTGAGATGGCCGTGGAGCGGGCTGTCGGCCAGCCGGTCGTCCAGGGGCTCCAGCGCTCCCTGGGCCGCGAGTCCGGCGAGCATCGCGGTGCCCACCCCGCCGACGTCGGGCAGGCCGCCGCCCTGGATCGCGGTGTCGTACTTGGACTGGGCGCTGGCGGCCGGGATGCCCACGTAGTGCACCGTGATGTCCGGGTACTCGCGTTCGAAGTCGGCGATGATCTGCTTCCAGATGTCGGTGCGGACACCGCCGTTGTTGTCCCAGAAGGTGATCTCGCCCTTACCGGACCCCTCGGCGCCGTTGCCTCCTTCGGTGCCGTCGTCGCCGCACGCGGTGGCGGTCAGCGCGAGCACGGAACCCAGGGCGACGGCCACGGCGGCCCGTCTGCTGATACGGATGCTGCTCTTCATCGGTCGGCTCTCTTCTGCTGGTCGGGCGGTGATGGAACGGTGTGCAGGTGGCGGTGGGGGGTGATCCGGAACCGTGTGAACAGTGCGGCTCCCGCGGGTCCCGGCTGCTCGGGCGCCACGGCGAACAGGCCGAGCAGCGCCCCGACCCAGCGCCAGGGGGTGGCGGCGAACACCTGCCCGGAGGGGCGGAAGCCGTCGCCGGTGTCGGCCGAGAAGCGGCAGCGCGCGCCCGCGCCGATCTCGACGCGCAGCCGTGCCTGTCCGCCGGGCGCGGGCCGGGAAGGCCCGGCGTCCCGCTCCGGCATGTCCGGCAGGGCGAACCGGTGCACCAGGCGGACCGTCCCGTCGGTCTCCCGGCGCAGCCCGATCCAGGTGTACGCGTCCCCGAGGACCGTGAGGCCGGCCGCGGCCCCGGCTTCCCGCGCGTCCAGGCGCAGGCCGACCTCGACGGTGCAGCGGCGTCCCGGCAGCCGCTGGGTGAGCACATGGGGCAGCCGCCGCAGATCGGTGCCGGCCGCGCGGACGCAGGTCAGGCGCAGTCCGTCGGCGGAGTGCTGGGTGGCCCAGCCGTCACGGGGGTTGGCGGTCCACTGCCACTGCCGTCCGTAGCGGCCGCCGGGGAAGTCGTCGTCGGTGGCGGGCGCGGCGGGCGGCTGCGGCGGCAGCGCGGGTTTGCGGTGCACGGCGACGGGGGCGCCCTTCTCGCCGATGACCGGCCAGCCGTCCGCGTCCCAGCGCATCGGCTGCAGATGCACCACCCGGCCGTAGGCGCCGCGCTGCTGGAAGTGCACGAACCAGTCCTCGCCGGCCTGGGTGCGCACCCAGCCGCCCTGGTGGGGACCGTTGACGTCGGTGTCCCCTTGTTCCAGGACGACCCTCTCCTCGTACGGGCCGAAGAAGGAGCGTGCCCGGAAGGCGCCCTGCCAGCCGGTGGCCACCGATCCGGCGGGGGCCAGGATCCAGAACCAGCCGTCGTGCCGGTACAGCTTCGGCCCCTCCAGGGTGAACCAGCCCGGCAGCATGTCCGCGTCGACGATCACCGTGCCCTCGTCGAGGAGTTCGGTGCCGTCGGGGTGCATGCGGTGCCCGGTGAGGCGGTTGTTCACCCCGGAGCGGGACCGGGCCCAGGCGTGCACCAGATACGCCTCGCCGGTCTCCTCGTCCCACAGCGGGCACGGGTCGATCAGGCCCCGCCCCGCCTTCAGCAGGTGCGGGCGGGTCCACGGGCCGCGGATCCGGGGCGCGTTGATCTGGAAGATGCCCTGGTCGGGGTCGCCCCAGAAGATCCAGAAGCGGCCGTCGTGATACCGCAGCGACGGCGCCCACACGCCGCGGTCGTGGCGCGGGGTGCGGAACTCGGCGTCCGGTTCCAGGCGGGGCAGGGCGTGCCCGATCAGGGTCCAGTTGACCAGGTCCCGGGAGTGCAGCAGCGGCAGGCCGGGGGCGCGGCCGAAGCTGGAGGCGGTGAGGTAGTAGTCGTCGCCGACGCGCAGCACGTCGGGGTCGGACCAGTCGGCGTCCAGCACGGGGTTGGCGAAGGTGCCGTCGCCGAGGTCGGCGCTGAAGGCCGCCGCGCCGTCCGCGGCCCGCCCCCCGGGCCCGCTCACGGGCTCACCGCCCGCTTCGCCAGCGCCGCCGCCTCGGCGCGGTCCAGGCGGCCGTCGGCGACGACGGTGACGACCCGGCGTGCGACGCTCTCCCCCGGCGCGATGGGCAGGCGGTCGTCGAGGGCCAGCGACGAGCCGACGCCCGGGTACTCGGCGGCGCGCACGAACCACGCGTCGCGGCGGGTGGCGTCGTCGCCCGCGGTGAACACCAGCGTCCAGGTGCGTCCGGCCAGCGCCAGCCAGTCGGCGGGCCGGCCGTGCGCCTCCGCCTCGCCGTCCCGGTCGGCGGAGAACACCGCCGGCGGCTCGTCCTCCGTGCGGGCCCGCCAGAAGAAGCCGCCGTAGGCGGCGCCGGGCCGGCCGTTGGTGGCCGGGCTGCCGACGGTGAGCGGCGCGCCGGTGACGTTGGTGAGCGTGAAGGCGACGTCCAGTGCCCAGGCGGCGGAGGTGAGCGGGACGGCGGCGACCGTGCGCTCTTCGCGCAGCAGTTCACGGCCGGCGGCCACCCAGCTCAGCTCGTGGGTGAACCGGTCGTCCGTGCGCCGGGTGAACCCGGTGTGCCGCTGGACGCCGTGGTTGTCCAGCTCGGTCGGTCCCCGGCCGCGCACGAAGGTGCGGCCGCCCCAGAAGTTGTGCCCCTCGACGTCGGCGACGGCGACCCCGACGCCGAGGTGGTGCGGGTGGTCGTCGGGGCACAGGTCGGTGACCGCCTGGCCGGACAGGGTGGTGACGGGATGCAGGTAGGGGCGCGGGGAGAGCGTCTCGGGCAGTTCGGGCCGGGTGACCAGGCGGGCGACCGTGCGGCCCGCGACCCGCAGTTCGGGACAGTCGTGCGGCGTCATGCGGTACTCGTCTCCTTCCGCGAAGCCCAGGGGGCGCCCAGCTCGGAGTACAGGGACAGGGTGTCGGCGACGGCCGCGACCAGGGCGTCCACGCCGGGCACGATCCGGCGCCGCTCGCGCGGGTCGGTGCGCCAAGCGCCGGCCGGCAGCGGCCGCGGGTCGGGCGCGGTGCGCACGGTCTCGACGACCCGCATGAAGGCGTCCGTGGCGGGGGGCGGGACCAGCAGCCCGGCGCCGGTGGAGAGGTGGTCGACGAGGTTGTCCAGCAGATCGGTGCGGCCGTGCTCGGTCTCCTCCGGGCCGTGCCCGGCGCGTTGCAGCAGCACCCGGTCCTGCTTGTACCAGAAGGTGATCCGGCCGCTGCGGCCGTGCACCACGACGTACGGCTCGTCCGGGTGCTCCGCGCACAGGGTGGCGCCGACGGCGACCGGGCCGCGCCTGGTGCGCACGCGCAGGCAGGAGGTGTCGTCGGCCTCGATGGCGTTGGCCCGCCACAGCTCGGTCTCGATGCCGGTGACGTCGTCGGCGCCGGTGATGCCGAGCAGTGCGAAGGCGGTGGCGGTGATGTGGGCGAGGGGGTTGGTGAGCACCCCGTCGACCACATCGGTCCCGTTCATCCGGCGCCGCCCGGCCCAGGGCGCCCGCCGGTAGTACGCCTCGTCGCGCGCCCACGCCCCGGCGCCGCCGATCCCGGTGACCTCGCCGATCGCGCCGTCGGCGAGCAGCGCGCGGATCGCGGGCACGGCGTGCGAGCCGAGCGACTGGAAGCCGATCTGGCAGGCGACGCCGGCCTCGGCGATCCCGTCGGCCAGGCGGCGGAACTCGGCGTAGGAAGGGGTGGGCGGCTTCTCCAGCAGCACGTGCACGCCTCGCCGGGCCGCAGTGAGCGCCAGATCGGTGTGGGTGGGGATGGGGGTGCACAGCACGGCGATCCGCGCGCCGGTCCGATCGAGCAGGGCGCCCAGATCCGGTGACTGGGCGGGGGTGCCGAGGCCGTCGGGGATCTCCTCGGCGGCGAGCGGGGTGAGTTCGCAGATGCCGGCGAGGCGGACCCGTCCGGCGCGCTGCAGCCGGCGGATGTTGTCCAGGTGCCAGCGGCCGTGGCCGCGGGCCCCGGCGAGCACCACGGGCACGGGGGTCGTGAGGGTGTCGGTGGGTGTCATGGCGGTCATCCCTTCACCGCCCCCGCGCTGAAGCCGGTGATCAGCCATTTCTGGATGAAGGCGAAGACGATCACCACGGGCACGGCGGCGACGATGCCGCCCGCGGCGAGCGCGCCGAGGTCGACGCTGTCCGCGCTCATCAGGGTGTTCAGGCCGACGGGGATGGTCTGTTTGCCCTGCTCGGACAGGAACATCAGGGCGAACAGGAAGTGGTTCCAGGCGTGCACGAAGGCGAAGGAGCCGACGGCGACGAGACCGGGCCGCAGCAGCGGCAGCACGACGATCCGGAAGGCGGCGAGGCGGCCGCAGCCGTCCACCCAGGCGGCCTCCTCCAAAGACGGCGGCACGTTCCGGATGAAGCCGCTGATCAGGATCATGGACAGCGGCAGCTGGAAGACGGTCTCCGCGATGATCACGCTGCCCAGCGAGTTGATCATCTTGAGGGAGGCGAAGATCTGGAACAGCGGCACCAGCAGCAGCGCGCCGGGCACGAACTGCGAGCACAGCAGCGCCAGCATGAAGCCGCGCTTGGCACGGAAGTCGAACCGGGCCAGCGCATAGCCGCCGGCCAGGGCGACCAGCGTGGTCAGCACCAGGGTGGAGACGCCGACGAGGACGCTGTTGCGGAAGTAGACGCCGAAACTGCGGTCGATCCACACCTTCTCGAAGTGCTCGAAGGTCAGCGGCCATGGCACCAGCGAGGTGGAGCCGGCCGGGCGCAGCGCGAACAGCAGGATCCAGTAGAACGGGATCAGCGTGAACAGCAGGTAGAGCGACAGCGGCAGGTAGATCTGCCAGCGCGGGACCTGGTCCCAGGCGCGGCGGCGTCTGCCGCGGGGCCGGGCCGGTTCGGCCGCCGCACGCCCGGGCGCGGGGGCGATCTCGGTGATCACTTCTCACCTCCGAACTTGCTCAGCCGCAGATAGACGATCGAGCAGAAGAGCAGGATCACGAACGCCACCGTGGTCAGGGCGGAGGCGTAGCCGAAGTCGTGGGCGTCGACGGACGTGTTGGCGACGTACAGGGGAAGGGTGGTGGTCTCGCCGGCGGGGCCGCCGCCGGTGAGGGTGTAGAGCAGGTCGACGTTGTTGAACTCCCACACCGCCCGCAGCAGCGTGGACAGGACGATGGCGTCCTTCAGATGGGGCAGGGTGATGTGCCGGAACTTCTGCAGCCGGCTCGCCCCGTCGACCTCGGCGGCCTCGTACAGGTCCTTGGAGACGGACTGCAGGTCGGCGAGGATGAGGATGGCGAAGAAGGGCACGCCCCGCCACAGGTCGGCGACCACGGCGGCCGGGAAGACGGTGGAGGTGTCCGACAGCCAGCTGGTGCCGTAGGAGCCGACGCCGAGGTCGGCGAGGTAGCGGGTGATGCCGGTCTGGGAGTTGTACAGCAGCACCCAGATGACGGAGGTCAGCACGCCGGAGACGGCCCACGGCGAGAACACCAGCGCCCGCCCGAGCGCACGGCCCACGAAGGTCTGGTTGACGATCAGGGCGAGCGCGAGCCCGAACACCAGCTGCAGCCCGACCTCGACGACGACCCACTGGGCGCTGAAGACCAGCGAGTCCCGGAACTGCGGGTCCTGGGTGAAGGCGTGGACGAAGTTGTCCAGGCCGGCCCAGCCGTTGCGCCAGGGCTTGGTGGGGTTGTAGTCGCGCAGGCTGTAGTAGAAGACGCTGAGCACCGGGTAGGCGATGAAGCCCAGCATCAGCAGGGCGGCCGGGGCGATCAGCAGGTACGGCAGTCTGCGCGGCGTGGCGGAGACACGGCGCCGCCGGGGTGGCGCGGGCGGGTCCGCCACGGCTGCGGCTTGGGCCATGACTGTTCTCCGTTCGCTGGGGGCGGGGTCCGAGGGGTGCGGGGAGAGTCCGAAAGGTGCGGGGAGAGAGTGAGGCAGCGCACCCAGGAAGCGCTTGCTACGTACACGTGGTCCGGCGCCCGGCCGAGCGCTCGGGGGCGGCTCAGCCGGCGTACGGGTCCGGCACCGTGCCCGGCCGGGCGAGGAAGGCGAAGTCGCAGCCGGTGTCGGCCTGGGTGATCTGCCCGGCGTACAGGGCGCCGTAGCCGCGTTCGTACCGTGCGGGCGGCGGTGTCCAGGCGGCGCGGCGGCGCTCCAGCTCCTCGTCGTCGACGTGGAGGTGCAGGCGGCGGGCGGCGACGTCCAGGGTGATGAGGTCCCCGGTGCGCACCAGGGCCAGCGGGCCGCCGACGGCGGACTCGGGGGCCACGTGCAGCACACAGGTGCCGTAACTGGTGCCGCTCATCCGGGAGTCGGAGATCCGGACCATGTCCCGCACCCCCTGCTTGAGCAGGTACTCGGGGATCGGCAGCATCCCGTACTCGGGCATGCCGGGGCCGCCCAGCGGGCCGGAGTTGCGCAGCACCAGGACGCTGTCGGCGGTGATGCCGAGGGACGGGTCGTCGATGGTGCGCTGCATGGTCTTGTAGTCGTCGAAGACGACCGCGGGGCCGGTGTGGTGCAGCAGCCGCGGCTCGGCGGCGATGTGCTTGATGACGGCACCGTCGGGGCAGAGGTTGCCGCGCAGCACCGCGACCCCGCCCTCGGGGGCGACCGGATTCTCGCGGGGCCGGATCACGTCGTCGTGGTGGACCCGGGCACCGGCGAGCTGCTCGCGCAGGGTGTCGTGGCAGACGGTGGGCCTGTCCAGGTGGAGCAGGTCCGGGATGCGGGAGAGGAAGCCGGGCAGGCCGCCCGCGAAGTGGAAGTCCTCCATCAGGTACCGCTGCCCGCCGGGGCGGACGTTGGCGAGGACCGGGACGGTGCGGGCGATCCGGTCGAAGTCGTCCAGGGTGAGCGTCACCCCGGCGCGGCCGGCCATGGCGATCAGATGGATGACCGCGTTGGTGGAGCCGCCGAGGCCGAGGACGGTGGTGACGGCGTCCTCGAAGGCCTCCCGGGTCAGGATGCGGGAGAGTCTGCGGTCCTGGTGGACGAGTTCGACGGCCGTCATGCCCGCCTTGGCGGCCATGCGGGCGTGCCCGGAGTCGACGGCGGGGATGCTGGAGGCGCCCGGCACGGTGACACCGAGGGCCTCGGCGGCGGCGGTCAGCGTGGAGGCGGTGCCCATGGTCATGCAGTGGCCGGGCGAGCGGGCCAGGCCGCTTTCCAGTTCGGCCATCTCGCAGTCGCCGATGAGTCCGGCCCGCTTGTCGTCCCAGTACTTCCACATGTCGGTGCCGGAGCCGAGGACCTCGCCGCGCCAGTGGCCCGGCAGCATGGGCCCTGCGGGCACGAACACCGCGGGCAGATCGGCGGAGGCGGCGCCCATGAGCAGGGCGGGCGTGGACTTGTCGCAGCCGCCCATCAGCACCGCGCCGTCCACCGGGTAGGAGCGCAGCAGCTCCTCGGTCTCCATCGCCAGCAGGTTGCGGTAGAGCATCGGGGTCGGCTTCTGGAAGGTCTCGCTGAGGGTGGCGACCGGGAACTCCAGCGGGAAGCCGCCCGCCTGCCACACCCCGCGCTTGACCGCCTCGGCACGGTCCCGCAGGTGGACGTGGCAGGGGTTGATGTCGGACCAGGTGTTGAGGATCGCGATGACCGGCTTGCCGAGGTGTTCCTCGGGCAGATAGCCCAGCTGGCGGGTGCGGGCGCGGTGGCTGAAGGAGCGCAGGCCGTCGGTGCCGTACCACTGGTGGCTGCGCAGCTGTTCGGGACGCTTGCGTGCGGTCATATCGACCACTCCTCGGCGATGGCGACGACCTCGGCGCGTTCCTCCTCGGGCAGTGGCTTGCTCGGCGGGCGCACGTCCCGCCGGCACAGCCCGAGGCAGGCGAGGGCCTCCTTGACGACGGTGACGTTGTTGGCGGAGCCGTGCGCCGCACGCAGCTCCTCGAAGCGGCGGATCCGCTCCCACACTGTCATCGCGGCCGGGTAGTCGCCGGCCCGCAGCGCCCGAAGCATGCTCCGGGACACCGTGGGGGCCACATTGACCAGGCCGGAGGTGAAGCCGGTGGCGCCGGCGGAGAAGTAGGAGGGGGCGTACGGTTCGGCGAGGCCGGCCACCCACACGAAGCGGTCCAGGCCGGCGTCCCGGGCGAAGGCGGCGAACCGGGCGGCGTCGGGGACGGCGTACTTGACGCCGATGACGTTGGGGCAGGCGTCGGCGAGTTCGGCGAGCCGCTCACCGGGCAGCTGCGCGTTGCGCACATACGGCACGACGCCCAGCTCGGGCACGGCCTCGGCGATGGCCCGGTGGTAGTCGACCCAGCCGGCCGCCGAGACATAGGGGTGGACCGGCTGATGCACCATCACCATCTGTGCGCCCACCTCGCGGGCGTGCCGGGCGGAGGCGACGGCGGTGGGCACGTCGTGGCCGACGCCGACCAGGACCGTCGCCTCCCCGCCGACCTCCTCGACGGTCAGCTCGGTCACCAGGCGCCGCTCGGCGGGGGTGAGGGCGTAGAACTCGCCGGTGTTGCCGTTCGGGGTGAGGGTGGTGATGCCGCCGTGCAGCAGACGGCGCAGCAGGGCGCGGTAGGTGTCGCGGTCCACGCCGCCGTCCTCGGCGAACGGCGTCACCGGGATCGCCACCACGTCGGCGAGCGCCGTGCGCTGGGCCTCGAACGCCGCGTTGCTCATGCCTGGCCTTCCTCTTCCAGGGCCGCCGGGACGGCCTCGGGGTATGCGCGCCGGACGAACGACGCGATGTGGTCGTGCAGGGCGCGGGCGGCGCCGTCGGCGTCCCCCTGCTCGGCGAGCCGCAGGATCCGCCGGTGCTCGGCGGCCTCCCGCTCCCACGAGGGGTCGGCGGACCAGGCCACGGCGGAGACGAGCGCCGCCTGGTCGCGCACCTCGTCGAGCATCCGGCCGAGCAACGGGTTGCCGCACGGCAGGTACAGGGCGCGATGGAACTCCCGGTTGGCCAGGGAGCGTTCGGCGGTGTCCGTGGCCTCGCCGGCCCGGCGCAGTGCTTCCCGGGCGGCGTCCAGACCGGCACCGCGCCGCACCGTGCGCCGCAGCGCCTCGGGTTCGAGCAGCAGCCGCACGTCGTAGACCTCGCGCGCCATGTCCGCGTCCACCATGCGCACCGTGACGCCCTTGTAGTGGTTCATCACCACCAGTCCGGTGCCGGCCAGGGTCTTGAGCGCCTCGCGCACCGGGGTCTTGGACACCCCGAACTGCGCGGCGAGTTCGGTCTCGACCAGGGCCTGTCCCGGGGAGAGCTGCCCGGTGAGGATGCGGCGTTTGATCTCTTCCTGCACGTACTGGGTGCGGGAGGGGATCGGCGTGGGCACAGAGGTCATGCGCGCCTCTCGTCGGAAAAGGGTGTCGCGTCTGTGATCTCGCGTGTTCGGATCTTGCGTTCGGATCTCGCGCGTATCCGATCTCGCGTATCGCGTCTCATATATGACGTACGAAGTACGACGCGGTCGACGGTAAGTGCGGGGCGGGGAGCCGTCAATGGGTCGTGCGGCAGAAAGCCGTGGGGGCGTACGGGGGCCCGAACGGGCTCGTGAGGCGGCCCTCCGGCCGGTCCGTAAGGCGGCCCTCCACCCGGCTCGCAGACTTCTGCGGGTGCTCCCGGACCGCGCGGCACGGCAGTTGCTCGCGGTGGTGGTGGTGTCGGGTTTCGGCACGCCGGCGCTGTGGCCTGGTGTGCGGTGTGTGGGTTGAGGACACACCGGTGCGCCCACACAGTCCTGGCGGGCGCGCACCGCCGAGGGCGCCCGACGTCGGCTCGGGGGACGCCGGTTCGTGGCCGTGGGGATCGCGCTGACCGCATTCGCGGTGCCGTTGCGGGCGGTGCCGGAGAAGCCGCCGACCTTGGTGTGCGGCGCGGCGATCGGCGCCGGTTGCCGTGCGTGCTGGTCGCCGTTTTCACCGCCGTGCAGCACGAGACTCCGCCGGGCCTGGTCGGCCGGGTGGCGGCCACCACCGACTCGCCCGGCTGCGTGCCGAACGTGGCCGGGCTCGCGGCGGGGGCCGCCCTGGTCGAGGCCGTCCAGGTGCGGATGCTGCTCGTGCTGCTCGGAGGGGTGCCGACGCTGACGGCGGCGTGGTTCAGAGGTCGGCGAGCGCCGACCGCACCGCCGCCAGATCGGCGTCGGACGCCAACCCGGCGTGATAAAGCCTCAGTTCGTTCGCCCCCAGGTCGCGGGCCCGGGCGGCGTCCCGGGCCAGGGTGTCCGGGCTGCCTCCCATCCCGCCGACGACGGTGAAGTTGGCGGCGAGGACCGCACCGGCGCGCCCCTGCTCCGCGAACGGCCCGATCAGCCCGGCGCCGCCCGTGCACGGCACCACCACCCCGTCCGCGACCGACAGGATGTGCGCCGGATCGACGCCCGCGTTGGCGCCGCAGTGGTAGGAGACCGGGTCGGCGTGCAGCAGCACCTGGAAGCCGTCGGGCGCGGCGGCCCGGACCGCGGCCACAGCCTCCTCCTGCAGGGTGCGGGCCGTCTCCTCCCGGTAGGCACGGGTGGCGGCGGCTACCTCGGCCCCGAGCAGCTTCTCGGCGTCCGCCCAGCCCTCGTCGCGCGCCTCACCGCGCCACACCGGCTCCAGTGCCGCCCTCACCGCCGCCGCCAGGCCGTCCGCGTCCAGCCCGTGCCGCCCGTACCCCTCCCGGCAGGCCGGGCAGAAGCACAGCGACATCAGGTACTGCCCGGCGTCGCCGAGCGGAACCCCGCCGGTCTTGTCGTGGGCGTGCAGATGGGCGAGGCCGTACCAGCCGAGCGACTCCAGTTCGGTGCCGCGCGCACCGGGCCGTACGGCGGCCTCGGCGGCCAGCTCGGTCAAGTAGGCGCGGGTGGCGGGCTGCGCGATGCACGGCGCCCACGGGTAGCGGTCGCCGTAGGCGTTCACCACCGAGGTGTGCGGGTGCTCGGCGCCCAGCCGGGAGTTGTGGGCGAGCACGACCCAGGTGTGCACCTCCAGCCCGGCCTCGGACAGGGCGTGCGCCGCCTCGCCCCAGGCGTCGCCGGGCGCCCAGTCCCCGGCCGGGTACGGGCGCAGCGCGCGGCCCTCCCAGCGGGCGGCGTCCGGCGGGTAGAGCACCGCCGCGTGCTCGGCGGTGACCACGCGGTGGCCCGGGTGACGGGGGGTCAGCGCACGCGTGGAGTGGTAGGCGGCGGCCAGCGTCACCTGCTCCACGCCGAGCGCGGCGATCCGGGCGGCCGCCTCGCCGTCCCCGACGACATCCCAGGGATAGACGAACGCGGAGGCCTTCACGCACCGGCTCCTTCCCCGCCGCCCTGACCGTCCTCGCCGCCCTGCTCCAGCAGCGCATAGCCCTGGTCGATGAGCCGGGCGAGCTGCTCGACGTGCTTCTTCGCCGGCTCCTGCAGCGGGGGCCGCACCTCGCCGACGTCGAGTCCGCGCAGCCGTACGCCCGCCTTGACCAGGGAGACGGCGTACCCCTTGCCCTGGGCGCGCAGTTCGACGAACGGCCGGTAGAAGCCGTCCAGAAGGCGGTGCACGGTGGCGTCGTCGCCCTCGCGCAGCGCGGCGTGGAAGGCGAGGGCGATCTCGGGGGCGAAGCAGAAGACGGCGGACGAGTACAGGGTGATGCCCAGCCCCCGGTAGGCGAGCTGGGTCTGCTCGGCGGTGGGCAGACCGTTGAAGTACAGGAAGTCGCCGGGGGCCTCGGTGCGCACGGCGCTGACGATGCGCTGCATCAGATCCAGGTCGCCGATGCCGTCCTTGAGGCCGATGATGCCGTCGGTGCGGGCGAGTTCGGCCACGGTGCCCGGGGTGAGGAGGACGTTGTCACGCTGGTAGACGATGACCGGCAGCTCGGTCGCGGCGGCGACCTGCCGGTAGTGGCGCAGCAGTCCCTCCTGGCCGGCGACGACGAGGTAGGGCGGCATGGCCAGCAGCCCGTCCGCGCCGGCGTCCGCGGCGAGGCGGGCGTAGCGCACGGCGAGCGCGGTGCCGTATCCGGCGCCCGCGACGACCGGCACCCGGCCGTCGGCCACCTCGACGGCGGCGCGCACGCACTCCTGGAACTCTTCCGGCGTCAGCGCGTGGAACTCCCCGGTGCCGCAGCAGGCGAACACCGCGGCGGCGCCTGCCTCGATGCCGCGCCGCACATGGGTGCGGTAGGCGTCCAGGTCGAGCCCCCCGTCGGGGCCGTAGGCGGTGACCGGGAAGAACAGCGGCCCGCTGGGGACACGCAGGCGTTCGGCGAGAGGGGCTGACGTCACGGGCTCTCCCTGAGGCAGGCGCTCACGGTACGGCGCTCACGGTTATGATTGACGTCCATATTCATGAACGATTCCCACGCTACGGTGACCGCTCGCCGCCGGTCAAGCACGCACCCGCACCCGACAGCCGCCGCATCACCGACCCACACCGCCCCCCATACACCACACCGACGACCTCGCACACCTTTGCCCACGTCACCCTTGACGCACCAGGAGCCCCCTCCTAGCGTGTCCACGCATGTGAATGGCGTCCACGACGCAGAAACACCCCCAACGCCCCCCAACACCCCGGGCCGTGTCCGCCGCGACGGGACGAACCCCAGGACAAGGAGATTCGCAGATGCCCGCACCCCGCACCGTTCTGCTCACCGGCGCCGCCGGAGGGCTCGGCACCCTGATGCGCGGCCTGCTGCCCGACTACGGCTACACCCTGCGCCTGTTCGACCTCCGACCCATCGAGGACGAGCCGGACGCGATCACCGCCGACCTGTGCGACACCCAGGCCCTGCGCGAGGCCGTCCGGGGCGTCGACGCGATCGTCCACCTGGCCGGCATCTCCCTGGAAGCCCCGTTCGAGAAGATCCTCAGGTCCAACATCGAGGGCACCTACCACCTGTACGAGGCGGCCCGCGAAGAGGGCGTGCGCAGGATCGTGTTCGCCTCCTCCAACCACGCCGTCGGCTACACCCCACGCCCCCAGGGCGACGACCCGCTCATCCCCATCGACACCCCGCGCCGCCCCGACACCTTCTACGGCCTGTCGAAGTCCTTCGGTGAGGATCTCGCCCAGCTCTACTGGGACAAGCACGGCATCGAGACCGTCTCCGTGCGCATCGGCTCCTGCTTCCCCGAACCGACCAGCGTGCGCATGCTGTCGATCTGGATGAGCCCCGCCGACGGCGCCCGCCTCTTCCACGCCGCTCTGACCGCCGAGAACGTCGGCCACACCGTCGTCTACGGCTCCTCCGCCAACACCCGCCTGTGGTGGGACCTGTCGACCGCACGAGCCCTGGGCTACGAGCCCCAGGACGACTCCGAACCGTACGCCGCGAAACTCATCGCCGAACAGGGCGAGCTCGACCCGGCCGACCCCGCCCACGCGAACCTTGGCGGCCACTTCGTGACGGACCCGCCGATCTGGCCGTACTGAACACACGGCGCACGACGAGCAACGAACGGCGGGGACCGCGCGCCGCATCTTCGGGCACTCACGGTCCCTGCTCCACGTATCCTCCGTGGGCTTCTACTGGACGCCCCGCAAGTGCCTCAGCAGGGCCTCGAAAGCGGTCCACCCCTCGACCGACTCGCCGTCCCCGAGCGGGTAGTAGTAACCCGGTCCCGACGCGGCACCGAGCCGTACCGGGGCGGCGGTGAGCGGCGGGCGGGCAGCCGAGCCGGCTCCCGCCTCGGCGACTTCCACAGGACCCAGGGCATAGCCGAACGGCACGGGCGGCCGTTCGAAGTGCGGCGGCACGGTCAGATCCGCGCGGGCCTCACGCAACTGCGCGAGGAGCGTACGCAGCCCATGGCGCGCGGCGAGTTCGGTCGCCAAGTCCGCGACGACGGACACCGGGGGCTTCTCCCCGTCCCGGAAACCCGCAGCGAAGGTGATGTCCTCCTCCACCCCTTCCGGAGTGCGCAGCACACGCAGGGTGGCAAGGGCGGGTCGGTCGGCCGAACCGACCACGACCGTCCAGGTCGGCCGGGGCGCACGCTCGTACGCCAGCTCTGTGAGGCGGCGCCGCGACCACGGCAGATTGGCCGGCTCGGCAGTGCCCCAGCCGATGGGGAGTTCACCGGTGACGGCCTCCCACGCTGCTTCCAGGGCGCCGCCGAGGACCAGGTGAGCGTCCGGCCGGTGGACCGTACGGAAGTTCAGAAGAATCTGGCGCTCACCGGTGCGGCCGGCGTTCGTGAAGGCAGGAGCGAGCGGACTCTGCCCGTCGGCGTCCTTTGCTGCCTGGAAAGCGCCGTCCTGCCAGCGCAGAACAGCACCGGTGAGCCCGTCGTAGTAACCGCAGTCGGGGTCCTGGACGACCCAGCGCGCGGGCGGTCCACTGAGCGCGGTGCTGATGGGCAGGGAGAGGCGGCAGTGCCGAGGCGTGACGATCTGCAAGGCGCGTTCGCTCTGCAGGGTGGCGCGGAGGGCCTCGGACAGCCAGCCGGTCATGGCGATGACCGGCCGGTCCTGGAGGACCACCGCGACCTTCTCCGTCAGCACGTCGACAGCGGGTTGAGCGGCAGCGGGGGTGGGGACGGCCGTGATGCCGGAGGTGTCGACAGGCCGGGACGGGTCGTCGGCGCCGGGCGCACCCGGCGGCCAGACGGTGCCGCCCAGCAGCCTTGCAAGGCGCGCTGCGAAGGCCCCGGCGATCCTCTCGGCCCCCGGCACCGCAGTGGAGGCGCGCGCCTCGGTCCACCACTGCGGCTTGTCGACGGCCCCTGCTGCGCCGAGCAGTCGCTGCGCCTCCCCCGGAACATGGAGCAGCAGCGGAGCCTCGACCGAGACCAAGGGACGCCCCTGATCGTCACACAGCTGGATGACCGCTCCCTCGGCAACGGTCTGAACACTGAGGTCCGGGCCGCCGGCAAGAAGGCCGGCCAGGACACTCCAGGCGTCCGGCATGCGGTCGGTCAGTGCTATGACATCTTTAGTCACACGACGCCTTCGAGTTTTCCGTAATTGGTCGCCGGTTCATCAGCCAGAGCCGTTCACCACCGGCCTCAATGACTGAAAGAACATCTATGCAAGCATCCGAACGTACAGACACCTCGGTGGAACAATCCGCGAAGACCCTGAACTTTCTCTCGGCTCAGGTTTCGAACTCACCAACCCAGGCCCGCTCAAGCAAAGCCTTGGGAAGGTACTCGGAGTGGACGTCGATTGGAAAACCCGCATCATAGGCAAGGCAGGCCATAGCGAGCGGACCTAGCACCACAGCCCCTCTAGGACTGCGGGCCCGCTTTTCGGTTGCCGTCCAGTAAACCTTGTGAAGTTCCAGGGCTTCCCTCAACGCCCCGTTGAATCCATCACGATCCCTGCGCACAAAGAATGAGAAGAGATGGATCGGCTGATACAGGATATTCTGCAGCAGATCCCGTGACGCAATAGTCGCATATTCCGGATGCGAAAGTTCGATCGCGGACCGAAGTTTCTCGAACAGACCAGGGCGCTCAAGCCAGTACGTCTGGAGGGAATCCACCCAATGATATACGTACTCGTCCCCATGGGCACCAGATGCACGAAGTAGTTCGATAGGGACGTTACACATAGCGTCCATGCGTGCTTGGTCTCGACAAACGATGACATACCACAACGTCGTCAGCCAGTTGCCAGCATTGACGTAGGAGCGCGGCCCAGTTGCCTGGACAGTCCGAATTTCATCCACGATCCTGCATTCAACGACACCCTCATTGACTTGTGCCGCCGCGAAGGCGGCCGTTCCCACTTGCATCGCGGCGACAACTGCTTCCCATGTCTCCAGCTCCGCTGCGTCTGGATCGAGCACTGCACGTCCGTAAACTAGCATCGACGCCTCGTTGAGAAGTGAGCCAAACCCGGCAGGTGACATGCCAAGCTTGTCAATGCGTCCCTTGAACGCATCGGTCATGACCTGCAGGGATGCAGCACTGGCATTCAAGGCATGGCGCGCTACCCGAATTGCCATCTTGCACTCCTATCTGTCCCGGACCGGGAGGGTGGTGCGAAAGAGCTGGTCGGCTTCAGGAGCGGTATAGCAGGAGACCAGTCCTTGGAAGTCGTTGTGGACATCCCGCCCGGTGTTCCGGATGTCGGACGCGGCCTCCTTGAGGGCGCCGGCATCCTTCTCTAACTGGTCCAGGTCGCCGCTGTATTCTGGAATGTCGCTGAGGTCGCCGATCACTTGCTCTCACTTCCGTCAGCCTTGACCGGGGGAAGCTTCGGCTCGGGGATGGCTTCGTGCTGGGCGTTGGCCGCCATGTCCAGATCACCGCTGACGTAAGCGTCTGTTGCCTTCGCTGCTCCAGCGATCGATTTAGCGGCACGAGCGGGCAGATAGCGAAGGTCGTCGAACGTCTTGTCCGCGAACTCCTGCAGCGCCACAGCGACGGGACCCGGCGTCCCGCTCTTGGGCTTCGCCCCGGGAAGCATCGTGCCCGCGGAAGAAGCAGCACTCGTCATGGCGTTGGAATAAGCCGTGAAAGCGTCTTCGAACTTGCTCGCAGTCTCCTGCGTTTTACCGAGCACGCCACGAACAGCATCGACCGATATATCCCATTTGGGCACGATGAACCCCGTTGCGCTTTCCCCCAGTGATGCCAGTCGGCAACTCCCGCTGCCGACTGGCATCACGTGTCACAGCTTCGAACTACTTGAACATGTCTATCAAGGTCCTGTCCGAAGTCCCAAAAAAAGTCGGTCAGTTGACCAAGATTTGGTGATCGGCGTGCAATTGGTTGCCAGTTCACAGCGCTGCCGGACCCTGCGCGGGGACCACGCAAGGCCATGGGCTACGAGCCCCGGACCGACTCCGAGCCGTACACTGACACGCTCATCGCCGAACAGGACGGACCTCCCCACCCAAGCCACCTCGGCAACCACTTCGTGACGGACCGCCGATCTGCCCGTACTGAACACCCATCACGCGACGGCCGAGGCGAGGGTGATGTCGGTCGTCGGTTGTCTGCCCAGGTGCCGTGCCAGTACGCGGGGCGCGTGTTCGCCTCTGTCCACCGTCAGGCTCGATCTGTGATCGGTCCGCTCCCGACGAATCCGATCAGTCCCCCGCGCCGAGGGCCTGCCTGCGGTGCTGACACGCCGGAGCCGCTGGCAGGCCGAGGATGCGGCCCTGCAGGAGGTCTCCTGGACCGTCGCGTGGGACAGGTCCGCTCCGTACAGCTTCGTCTCCAGCAGGGCCGCACCGTGCAGCCTGCTCCCTCGCAGGCTTGCTCCGGAGGCGTCGACGCCCCAGAGTTCCGCACTGCCCAGATCCGCGCCGTCCAGGTTCGCTCCGGTCAAGGTCGCCTCGTCGAGAACGGCCTTCACGAGGCCGGCGCCGGAGAGGTCGGCCTCGGCGAGGACAGCCGCCTCCAGGTGAGCGCGATAAAGGTCGCAGCCGGAGAGATTGGCCTTGCGCAGGACCGCCTCCGTCAGCAATGAAGACACCCCTGCTCGGGGAGTAGAGATCATCCTGATCGTCCCCGGCGGGTGCTATCGACGCAGCCGGGGCGGCGAACGGGGTGTGGCGCCGCGCCCGGCCCCGCACCGCCGAAACCCCGGCCCCCGCACCCTCCGGCCGGCGCCGGCCTCAGCCTGCGCCCTGCGTCACGCACCCCCGGCCCGCAGAACCCGCAGCCCGCTGAACACACAGCCCGCAGCCCGCGGAACCACCGGAACCCACAGCCCGCCCCACTCGTTCGAAGGTCGGCGGAAAACTGTCGTTTGCGGGGCAGGGCGGGCGCCGAACGGGCAGGTGGCCGCCCTGAACGGGCATCCGTTTGGCCCGTTTCCCTCCATCGCGTTCACAGCCCCGCAGGTCCGAGGCGGGCACAGCGCACGGCAAACGGGCGTATCCGGGCAGTATCCGCCGGGCAACAGACCTGGTCAGCGGCGCGTGCGCACAGTAGAACTGTCCCCCGGGAGTCCGAACGGGCAATGAGGCTTGAAGGGCAGGTGTCGGCCATGGGCGCGCGAGGGGCGGAAGAACGCCAGCGGGAGATCGTCCGGATCGCCCGGGCCACCGGCCAGGTCGACGTCACGGCGCTCGCCGCCGAGCTCGGGGTGGCGAAGGAGACCGTGCGCAGGGATCTGCGTGCCCTGGAGGACCACGGGCTGGTCCGCCGTACCCACGGCGGGGCCTACCCGGTGGAGAGCGCCGGTTTCGAGACCACGCTCGCCTTCCGTGCCACCAGTCATGTGCCCGAGAAGCGGCGGATCGCGGCTGCCGCGGCGGATCTGCTCGGGGACGCCGAGACGGTGTTCGTGGACGAGGGATTCACGCCGCAGCTGATCGCGGAGGCGCTGCCGAAGGACCGGCCGCTGACCGTGGTCACGGCGTCCCTGCCGGTCGCGGGGGCGCTCGCCGGGGCGGAGAACACGTCGGT
This sequence comes from Streptomyces thermodiastaticus, assembly GCF_014656135.1. Taxonomy (GTDB): domain Bacteria; phylum Actinomycetota; class Actinomycetes; order Streptomycetales; family Streptomycetaceae; genus Streptomyces; species Streptomyces thermodiastaticus. The sequence goes on along the minus strand of NZ_BNBV01000003.1, from coordinate 266,289 downwards.
GTTGCTGCTGGGCGGGCGGGTCCGTGCGGGCACGCTCGCCACCGTGGACCACTGGACGACGAAGATGCTGGCCGGTTTCGTCATCGACCTGGCCTACATCGGCGCCAACGGCATCTCCCGCGAGCACGGCCTGACCACGCCCGATCCCGCGGTCAGCGAGGTGAAGGCCCAGGCGATGCGGGTGGCGCGGCGCACGGTGTTCGTCGGGGCGCACACCAAGTTCGGCGCGGTCAGCTTCTGCCGGTTCGCGGAGGTCGGCGCGCTGGAGGCGATCGTGACCGGCACCCTGCTACCGGCGTCCGAAGCCCACCGCTACGCCCTGTTGGGTCCCCAGGTCGTCCGGGTCTGAGCCACCGCCCGGGAGCACACACCACACGAGGTGACGCCTTTCATATCTCCCTTTTGTCTCTTTACAGCTCTGAATCGTCACTTAAGCATTTCTTCATCCCCTTACGTCCAGGAGCGATCCATGCGAACCCAGAGCCGACGACGGCCGCCGCGAGCCACACTCGCGCTGGCCGCCGCAGGGACGCTGCTCGCCCCGCTGCTCTCCGGCTGCTGGGTCGGGGCGGGCGGGGCAGGGTCCGGCGGTGACTCCGTCAACGTCCTGATGGTGAACAACCCGCAGATGGTCGAACTGCAGAAGCTCACCGCCGCGCACTTCACCAAGGAGACCGGCATCAAGGTGAACTTCACCGTGCTGCCGGAGAACGACGTCCGCGACAAGATCAGTCAGGACTTCGCCAACCAGGCCGGCCAGTACGACGTGGCCACGCTGTCCAACTACGAGATCCCGATCTACGCCCGCAACGGCTGGCTGCACCCGCTGGACGACTACGTCGCCGAGGACAAGGCCTTCGACCAGCAGGACGTGCTGGAGCCGATGCGCGAGTCGCTCACCGGCGACGACGGCAAGCTGTACGGCGAGCCCTTCTACGGCGAGTCGTCGTTCCTCATGTACCGCAAGGACGTGTTCGCGGCGAAGGGCCTGACCATGCCCGCCCACCCCACCTGGCAGCAGGTGGCGGAGCTGGCCGCGAAGGTGGACGGCGCCCGGCCCGGCATGCGCGGCATCTGCCTGCGCGGCCTGCCCGGCTGGGGCGAGCTGATGGCCCCGCTGACCACGGTGGTCAACACCTTCGGCGGCACCTGGTTCGACAAGGACTGGAAGGCGCACCTGGACTCCCCCGAGTTCGTCAAGGCGACGAAGTTCTACGTCGACCTGGTCCGGGCGCACGGCGAGTCCGGTGCCGCCCAGTCCGGGTTCGCCGAGTGCCTGAACAACCTGACCCAGGGCAAGGTCGCCATGTGGTACGACGCCACCAGCGCGGCCGGCTCCCTGGAGGCCAAGGGCTCCCCGGTGAAGGGGAAGATCGGCTACGTGCCGGCCCCGGTGGAGCGCACCGAGTCCTCCGGCTGGCTTTACACCTGGGCCTGGGGCATCCAGAAGGCCTCCCGCAACGCTGACAAGGCCTGGAGGTTCGTCTCCTGGGCGTCGAGCAAGGAGTACGAGGAACTGGTCGGCAAGGAGTCCGGCTGGTCCGACGTGCCCGCGGGCAAGCGCGCCTCCACGTACGACAACCCGGCCTACCGCAAGGAGGCGGCCGCCTTCCAGGAGCAGACGAAACAGGCCATCGAGAGCGCCCGGCCCAACGACCCCGGCGTTCAGCCGCGGCCCGCGCCCGGCATCCAGTTCGTCGACATCCCCGAGTTCACCGATCTCGGCACCAAGGTCTCGCAGGAGATCAGCGCGGCCATCGCCGGACGCCAGTCCGTCGAGACGGCCCTGAAGAAGTCCCAGAAGCTCGCCGCGAAGATCTCCAAGGAGTACGAGGGACGATGACCGCCACGACCACGGCCCCCGTGGCCGCATCCGCCCCGAGCGGGACGCGGCAGCCCTCCGCCCGGCTGCGTGCCTGGGTCACCCGGGCCCCGCTGCTGCCCGCGCTCGTCTTCATGATCATTGTCACCCAGCTGCCGTTCGTGGCCACGCTGGTGATCTCTTTCTTCGACTGGAACGCGCTGTATCCCAAGGCGCGGCACTTCACCGGCCTGGACAACTACCGCCAGGTCCTCACCGACGGCACCCTGCGCCACTCGGTGTGGACGACGGTGCTGCTGACGGTGGCGGTGGTGCTGGCCAGCCTGGTGCTCGGGCTGCTGCTGGCGCTGCTGCTGGACCGGCCGTTCCGCGGCCGGGGCCTGGTGCGCACCCTGTTGATCGCGCCGTTCCTCGTCGTCCCGGTGGCCGCCGCGCTGCTGTGGAAGCACGTGCTGTACAACCCGGAGTACGGCCTGTTCAACGGCCTGCTGCACTACGTGGGCGGCCCGCAGCCGGACTGGGTGTCCAACACCCCGCTGCTCGCCGTCGAGGCCTCGCTGGTGTGGCAGTGGACGCCGTTCATGATGCTGATCCTGCTGGCCGGGCTGCAGAGCCGGGACCCGGAGCAGATCGAGGCGGCCCGGGTGGACGGGGCCGGCAACTGGCAGATCTTCGTCCACCTCACCCTGCCGCACCTGCGCCGCTACCTGGAGCTGGGCGCCCTGCTCGGCTCGATCTACATCGTGCAGAACTTCGACGCGGTGTTCACCATCACCTCCGGTGGACTGGGCACGGCGAACCTGCCGTACACCGTCTACCAGAGCTTCTACCAGGCCCATGAGAACGGCCTCGCCTCCGCCGCGGGCGTCCTGGTCGTCATCGGCTCGATCGTCATCGCGACCTTCGCCCTGCGCGTGGTGTCGTCCCTGTTCCGCGAGGAGGTGTCCCGCGCATGAGCGCCGCGCCGAGCGCCGTCCGACGCCACGGGCTGGGTCTGCTGGCCTGGCTGGCCGGCATCGTCTTCTTCCTGCCCATCGCCTGGATGGCCCTGACGTCCTTCCACTCCGAGGCGGACGCCGCCACCAACCCGCCGTCCTTCACGGCGCCGCTCACCCTGGACGGCTACCGCGAGTTCTTCGGCACCGGCGGCGGGGCCAGCCCCTGGCCCGCGCTGATCAACTCGGCGGTGGCGTCGGTGGTCTCCACGCTGCTCGTGCTGCTGCTGGCGCTGCCGGCGGCGTACGCGCTGTCGATCCGTCCGGTGAAGAAGTGGACGGACGTGCTGTTCTTCTTCCTGTCCACCAAGATGCTGCCGGCGGTCGCGGGCCTGCTGCCGATCTACCTGTTCGCCAAGAACGCCGGGCTGCTCGACAACATCTGGCTGCTGGTCGTCCTCTACACCTCCATGAACCTGCCGATCGCGGTGTGGATGATGCAGTCATTCCTCGCCGAGGTCCCGGTGGCGGTCATCGAGGCGGCCCGCGTGGACGGGGCCCGGCTGCCGGTGATCCTGGCCCGCGTGGTCGCCCCGATCGCCCTGCCGGGAATCGCCGCCACCGCCCTGATCTGCTTCATCTTCAGCTGGAACGAGCTGCTGTTCGCCCGGGTCCTGACCGGCGTGGTCGCCGAGACCGCCCCGGTCTTCCTGACCGGCTTCATCACCAGCCAGGGCCTGTTCCTGGCCAAGGTGTGCGCCGCGTCGCTCGTCATCTCCCTGCCGGTGCTCGCCGCGGGGTTCGCCGCCCAGGACAAACTGGTCCAGGGCCTGTCGTTGGGAGCCGTGAAATGAAGGCCGCCGTCATCGAGTCCGTGGGCCGTGCCGTCGTCACCGAGGTCCCGGACCCGACGCCCGGACCGCGCGAGGTCGTCGTCGAGGTCGCGGCCTGCGGACTGTGCGGGACGGACCTGCACATCCTGCAGGGCGAGTTCGCGCCGAAGCTGCCGATCGTGCCGGGGCACGAGTTCGCCGGCGAGGTGGTCGGCGTCGGCACCGAGGTCACCGAGGTCGCGGTCGGCGACCGGGTGGCGGTGGACCCGTCCCTGCACTGCCACGAGTGCCGCTACTGCCGCACCGGCCACGGCAACCTGTGCGAGCGCTGGGCCGCGATCGGCGTCACCACGGCGGGCGGCGCGGCCCAGTACACCGTCGCCCCGGTGGCCAACTGCGTCAAACTGCCCGAGCACGTGCGCACCCAGGACGCGGCGCTGATCGAGCCGCTGTCCTGCGCGGTGCGCGGCTACGACGTGCTGCAGTCCCGCCTGGGCGCCCATGTGCTGATCTACGGCTCGGGCACCATGGGCCTGATGATGCTGGAGCTGGCCAAGCGCACCGGCGCGGCCCGTGTGGACGTGGTGGACATCAACCCGGCGCGGCTGGAGACGGCACGGCGGCTGGGCGTGTCGGCCTCCGCGGCGAACGCGGACGAGCTGGACCGGCCGCAGGGCTGGGACGTGGTGATCGACGCCACCGGCAACGCGGCGGCGATCCAGGACGGCCTGGGGCGGGTGGCCAAGGCGGGCACGTTCCTGCAGTTCGGCGTGGCGGACTACGCCACCCGGGTGCAGATCGACCCGTACCGCATCTACAACCAGGAGATCACCATCACCGGGTCCATGGCGGTCCTGCACAGCTACGAGCGGGCGGCCGAGCTGTTCGCGAACGGGGTGCTTAACCCGGAGGTGTTCATCAGCGACCGCATCCCGCTGGACAACTACCCCGAGGCGCTGGCCCAGTTCGCGGCGGGCGTGGGGCGCAAGATCGTCGTGGTGCCGTAGACACATGAGTACGGAGGGGGCGCTTCACTCGTTCGGCAGGTAAGGGAACGGTAAAGCGCCCCCGTTCGTTGGGCCTCACATGACAGCTATGACCCCTGGCTCGAACATGCCTCTCTCCGCCGTGCGCGTGGCGGTGGACGTCGCGGCCCCGGTGCGGCTCGACGTGTCGGGCCTGCTGCTCACCGCCGACGGCAAGGTGCGCTCCGACGACGACTTCATCTTCTACAACCAGCCCTCCGGCCCGGGCGTGACCTACCGCTCGGGCGGCGGCACGGCCCCGGACACGATCACCGTGGACACGGCCGCGGTGCCGCCGGACATCGAGAAGATCGTGGTCACCGCCAGCCCGGACGCGGCCGGGCAGACCTTCCAGGGCATCGAGCCCACGGCGACCGTGCGCAACGCCGACGACGGCTCGGTGCTGGCCACGTTCACGCCGCCGCAGCTCGGCCCGGAGACGGCACTGCTCGTCATGGAGATCTACCGGCGCAACGGCCAGTGGAAGGCGCGGGCCGTCGGCCAGGGGTACGCCGACGGGCTGGCCGGGATCGCCACCGACTTCGGCGTCACCGTGGACGAACCGGCCGCCGCCCCCGCCGCCCCGGCGCAGCCGGTCACTCCTCCGCAGCCGGTGGCCCCGCCCCAGCCGGTGGCTCCGCCGCCGCCCGCGATGCAGACGCCGGCCGGGCCGCCCGCGCCGGCCGCTTCCCCGGCCCCGCAGGCCGCCGCTCCCGCCCCCGGCACCGGCAAGGTGAACCTGGACAAGGGCCGGGTGAGCCTGCAGAAGAACCAGACGGTCTCCCTCGTCAAGGGCGGCCGCCCGCTGCTGTCCCAGGTGCGGATGGGGCTCGGCTGGGAGCCGGCGTTCCGCGGCGCCGACATCGACCTGGACGCCTCCGTCATCGCCTACGGCCCGCAGCGCAACCACATCGACAGCTGCTACTTCGGCAAGCTGACCATCCTGAACGGCGCGATCCAGCACTCCGGTGACAACCTCACCGGCGAGGGCTCCGGCGACGACGAGGTGATCACGGTCGACCTGGGCCGCCTCCCCCAGGAGGTGACCGGCCTGGTGTTCACCGTGAACTCCTTCTCCGGGCAGAAGTTCACCGAGGTCGCCAAGGCCTACTGCCGGCTGCTCGACGGCGTCACCGGCGAGGAGCTGGTCCGCTTCGACCTCACCCACGCCGAGCCGCAGACCGGTGTGATGATGGCCAAGCTCATCCGGCAGTTCTCCGGCGAGTGGGAGATGACCGCGATGGGCGAGTTCGTCAAGGCCCGCACGGTGCGGAACATGGTGAAGCCGGCGGCGCAGGCGCTGTAGCCGGGCACGCGGCGCCGGGGAGCGTGCGCCCTCAGCCGGAGGGCGCCACCGGGGTGTCCGCCAGTTCGCCGGCGCGGGCGGCGATGGCCTCGATCCGGTCCAGACAGGCCGCCTCCAGCAGGGCCCGCCGGTTGGGGAAGTGCCGGTGGAGGGTGCCGGCTCCGACGCCGGCCCGCTTGGCGATGTCGTCGAGCGAGGCGTTCTCCCCGTGCGTGGCGAAGGCCTCGGCGGCCGCCTTCAGCAGGCGCTCGTAGTTGCGCCGAGCGTCCGCACGCATGGGCCTGACCTGCGCCGTCCACCTGCTCCTTGCCCCTGGAGGCCGTCCGCCCATGCCAGCGGGCGCCACCCGCGCACCCGGTCTCACCGGCCCGCTGGGCCGCCGGGTGCGCGGGCGGGCACGGCCGGGCAGACCGTCACCGGCACCGTGACCGGCAGGCGCCGGTTCGCCGGTGCGGTGGCCCCGCGACGGTCCGCCCGTGCCCGTCCGCGACGTCATGGACGGTCGCGCCGTCCGGTGCCGCGGACGATCCGGACGGCGCCCGGTCTCACCGGCGCTGCCGCTTCCAGGGCCCGGTGATGGCCAGCATGATGCCCGGCTCCTGGATGTTGGCGTACAGGGTCCTGCCGTCCGGCGAGAAGGTGACGCCGGTGAACTCGCTGTACTCCGGCTCCTCTTCGGTGCCGATGTTCAGTTCGTTGCGGGCGATGGGGTAGGTGCGGCCGCTCTCGGTGGCGCCGAACAGGTGCTGGACGCCCTCGCCGTCCTCGGCGATGATCAGCCCGCCGTACGGGGAGACGGTGATGTTGTCGGGGCCGTCGAAGGCGCCGTCCTTCTCCGGGTCCCGGTTGACCCCGAGCAGCACCTGCAAGGTCAGGGTGCGGCGGGACGGGTCGTAGAACCAGACCTGGCCGTCGTGCTGGACCGGGCTCTCCTCACGGGCGTAGGAGGAGACGATGTAGGCGCCGCCGTCGGCCCACCACATGCCCTCCAGCTTGCGGGCGCGGGTGACCTGGCCGTCGGTGAACTGCTTGCGGACGGAGACCCTCCGGGCGTCGCGGTCGGGCACCGCGACCCAGTCGACGCCGTAGACGGTGCCCGTTCGCGTGGCCCGCGACAGGTCGTCGACGAAGCGGCCGCGGGAGTCGAAGCACCGGAATGCCTCCAGCACACCCGCGTCGTCGGCGAGGGTGCGCAGCCGGCCGCGGCCGTGCCGGAAGCCGTGCGGCGGGGTCCAGCGGTACAGCAGACCGTTGGGGCCGGAGGCGTCCTCGGTGAGGTAGAGGTGGCCGCGCTTGGGGTCCACGACGACGGCCTCGTGGGCGTAGCGGCCCAGCGCCTTGACCGGCCGGGGGTCGCGGTTGGCCCGGCGGTCCTCCGGGTCGACCTCGAAGACGTAGCCGTGGTCCTTGGTCATGCCGTTCTGGCCGGCCTTGTCCTCGGTCTCCTCGCAGGTCAGCCAGGTGCCCCAGGGGGTGCGGCCGCCGGCGCAGTTGGTGGAGGTGCCGGCGATGCCGACCCACTCGGCGACCTGGTCGCCGCGCACCTCGACGACCGTGCAGCCGCCGGCGGCGGCCGGGTCGTAGACGAGGCCCTCGGGCGTCGGCACCGGGTGGTCCCAGTCGGCGCGGGGGCCGCCGAGTTCGTGGTTGTTGACGAGGAGGGTCGTGCCGCGCGGGCCGGCGAAGGCGGCGGTGCCGTCGTGGTTCGAGGGCGTGAACTCACCGGACTCCAGCCGGGTCCGGCCGCTGTAGGTGACGATCCGGTAGGAGAAGCCGGCCGGCAGGGCCAGGATGCCGTCCGGGTCGGGCAGCAGCGGGCCGTAGCCGGCCTCGGGGCCGTCGTCCTGTCCCCTCGCCGCGGCCGTGGCGCCGTCGGTGGCGGCGAGGGCGTTCGGCGCGGTGGCGAGGGCGCCGACGCTGCCGGCCAGGGCGATCCCTGCGCCGGTGAGCGCGGACGTCCTGGCGAAGTCCCTGCGGGTGAGCGACATGCTGTCTCCTGTGACGGTGTCGGTGCCGTGGAGGGTGGCGTACCTCGATCCGGCGCAACCGTCGCGACCGTGGCTGAACTCCGGTTGAACACCGGCCGGCCGGGCAGGTGCCGCTTCGGTGAATCCGCCGGCCCCGTCCCGGCGGCCGGCGGGGAACCGCGAGGAGACAGCAGCCGGGGCGTCAGCGTCCGTGGGCGGAGCGGGCCTTGAAGGCCGCCGTGCGGGCCTGTTTGGCGATCCGGCGGTCCGGGTGCAGCCGTCCCACCGCCTCCAGGACCTGCGCGGTCTGCGGGTGGTCCACCCGCCAGGCCGCGGAGAAGAACCCGCTGTGCTGCTCGGCCAGTCCCTGCACCAGGGCGTGCAGTTCCTCGACGTCGCTGTCGGCCGCCAGCTGGGCGGCCACGGTGTCGATGGTGAGCCAGAAGACCATCTCCTGCGACGGCGGCGGCACGTCGGGAAGGCCCCGCTCGGTCAGCCACACCCGGGCCAGCCCGCCCAGTTCGGCGTCGTCCAGCACCTCGCGCAGCGCCGGCTCGGCCTCGGCGCCGATCAGCGACAGCGCCTGCTGGCAGCGCAGCCGGCGCAGCGGGGCGTCCGCGTCGGCGCCGCGCGCGGCGGCCAGCAGGTCCCGTGCCGCGTCGGCCGGGGCGCGGCGGGCCAGCCACTGCTCGGTCTCGGCGTGGGCGGCGGCGGGCGGGTAGCCGGCGAGTCCGGCGAGCAGCGCGTCCGCTCCCTGGCCGGCCAGGTCACCGAGCGCGGGCGCCTGGTGTCCGGCCTTCAGCAGCCGGGCGCGCAGCCCGTACACCCCGAGGGGGGTGAGGCGCACCATGCCGTAGCGGGCGACGTCCGTGTCGTCGACGGGCGCCGCGCCGCGGCCGGTCGGCGCGGTCCGGTCCGCCGTGTCCCCGGTGTCCGCCGCCGCGGTGTCCGCGTCCGCGGTCGCGGCGTCCGTCAGCACCGTCGTGTCGACCGGCCGGTACTCGACCAGTCCGGCCGGCTCCAGCAGCCGGAACTGCCCGTCGAGCCGCAGCAGCGCCTGGGAGACCTGTTCCAGGACGGCGTCGGAGGGCCGCCGCAGATCGCCGGGCCGGATCACGGACGCGGCGAGCGCGGGCAGCGGCACGGGTGCGCCGGACGGCTCGTCCTCGGCCGCGGTGAGCGCGTACAGCTCGGTCAGCACCCGGTCGAGGAAGTCCGCCCGGGCGCGCGCGGTCAGGCCGCGGGTGGACCAGGAGGCGGTGCCGGGCTCGTCGTACAGGTCGTCCGGGCCGGGCGCGCTCGCCTGATCCAGCACGGTCTCCAGCGCCGTCCGCCACACGGTGAGCACGTCCTGCGGGGAGCCGCCGGTGAGCAGGCGCAGGGTGGCTCCGGCGGCGACGGTGCCCTGGTCCGGGTCGGTGATCTCCACCAGGCGGGTGTCCACCGCGATCCGCCACGCCCGGGCGGCCGCGTCCGCCGCGTCGTCCCCGGTCAGGGCGAGTTCCTCGGCGGCGGCGGGCAGCTGTTCGGCCACCAGGGCACCCTGGGCGTCGACCCGGGTGCCGGGGCCGGCCCAGCGGGCGAGCCGGGCGGCGCGGGACAGCAGCTCAGTGGTGAGGGCGTCCCGCGCCAGCTGCGGCTCGGAAGCCGGACGCACCGGCGGCAACGGGGAGCTGTCGGACATCGGCTGGTTCTCCTGATGGCGGTCCCGGGGGACCTGGACGGCCCGGGGCCCGAGGGCCCGGGGGTGGTCGGGGCGCCGGCGCACCCGGCGCGGGGAGCCGGACGCCCATGGTGTCGAGGCTCGTGTGCCCCGGCCGCTCAGCCTAGACGGATTTCCCCCCATGCCGCCCGGTTCATCTCCCGGTCACGGTCCGTTCCGCGGCTGGAACCTTGACAACTGGCCTGGAAGCACAGGAAATTGACGCGCGTAGAAGCCGCGGGCGGCATGCGCCGTCGCCGCCCGCCCCTCCTCCGCACGCGCGTCGCCGCACTGCCGGTCGCGGCCCGCGCGGTCGCATGTCCGCTCCACCTCGTCCCGGTGCCTCGTCACGTCCTCGGAGGAATCCTGGTGCCCAGAGCGTCTTCCGCGCGTCTCGCCGCGCTGACCGTCGCCGCCGTCTGCGGTGCGACCCTCGCCGCCCAGACGACCGTGCTCACCGCGCCCGCGCACGCGGACTCCGTGCGCATCCACGACATCCAGGGCACCACCCGGCTGTCGCCCTACGCCGGCCGGCAGGTCACGGACGTGCCCGGCCTCGTCACCGGTGTGCGCACCTACGGCTCGTCCAAGGGCTTCTGGATGCAGGACCCCAGCCCGGACGACGACCCGGCCACCAGCGAGGGCGTCTTCGTGTTCACCGGCTCCGCCCCGAAGGTCGCGGCCGGTGACGCGGTGACGGTGACCGGCACCGTCTCGGAGTACGTCCCGGGCGGCACCGGCTCGGGCAACCAGTCGGTGACGGAGATCACCAAGCCGGCCGTGACCGTCGTCTCCCACGGCAACCCGGTGCCCGCCCCGGTGGTCGTGGACGCTCGTACCGTCCCCGACGCCTACACCCCGGCCGGGGACCCGGCCGCGAACAACTCCGTGGGCGCGCTGCCGCTGCGGCCGTCCGCCTACGCCCTGGACTACTACGAGTCCTTGGAGGGCATGAACGTCCAGGTGTCCGACGCCCGCGTGGTCACGGCCACCGACCCCTACAGCGAGCTGTGGGTGACGGTGAAGCCCGGCGAGCACCGCAGCAGCCGCGGCGGCACGGTCTACGGCTCCTACGACGCGCAGAACACGGGCCGGCTGCAGATCCAGTCGCTGGGCTCCGCCGACGACTTCCCGGTGGCCGACGTCGGCGACACCCTCACCGGCCCCACCACCGGCCCGCTGGACTACAACCAGTACGGCGGCTACACCCTCGTGGCCGACCGCATGGGCATGCTGCGCAAGGGCGGGCTGCAGCGCGAGACGACCCGCAAGCAGTCCTCCGGCGAGCTGGCGGTGGCCACCTACAACGTGGAGAACCTGGACCCGTCGGACACCACATTCGCCGCGCACGCCGACGCGATCGTGCACCGCCTGCAGGCGCCCGACATCGTCTGCCTGGAGGAGATCCAGGACGACAACGGCGCCACCGACGACGGCACGGTGAGCGCGGCGAAGACGGTCAGCGCGCTGATCGACGCGATCGTCGCGGCCGGCGGCCCGCGGTACGACTGGCGTTCCGTCGACCCGGTCGACGGCCAGGACGGCGGCGAGCCCGGCGGCAACATCCGCCAGGTGTTCCTGTTCAACCCGGCGCGCGTGTCCTTCACCGACCGCCCGGGCGGCACCTCCACCACCGCGGTCGGGGTCACGAAGATCCACGGCAAGGCGGCCCTGACGGCCTCCCCCGGCCGGATCGACCCCGCGTCCGACGCGTGGACGTCCAGCCGCAAGCCGCTGGCCGGGGAGTTCGTCTTCCGCGGCAGGACCGTGTTCGTGATCGCCAACCATTTCGCGTCCAAGGGCGGCGACCAGGGCCTGACCGCCCAGTACCAGCCGCCCGTGCGCAGCTCGGAGACGCAGCGGCACCGGCAGGCGGCCGAGGTGCACGCCTTCGTGGCCCAGTTGCTGAAGGTGCAGAAGAACGCGGAGGTCGTCGTCCTCGGTGACCTGAACGACTTCGAGTTCTCCGGCACCGCGAAGATCCTCGAGGGCGACGGCGAGCTGTGGTCGGCGGTCAAGTCGCTGCCCGCGAACGAGCGTTACACCTACAACTACCAGGGCAACGAGCAGGTTCTCGACCAGATCCTGATCAGCCCGCGGATCCGCCGGGCCGGCCGCTTCTCCTACGACAGCGTGCACATCAACTCGGAGTTCCACGACCAGATCAGCGACCACGACCCGCAGGTCCTGCGGTTCCGTCCGTGAGCGGCCCTTGCCCGTGACGGCCGCCCCGGCCGAGGGACGGGGCGGCCTTCGTGTGTCCCCGGTGGCCGCCGGTCAGGGGCCGAGAGCGGCGGCGGGCGGACCGCTCACCGGCAGCGGGTGTGCCGGCGGGCCAGCACGCCCCAGGTCACCAGCGCCGTGCCCGCCACACCGGCGAGCGTCAGCGGGACGGGGTGGCGGCGGCAGGCCTGGAGGGCGCCCTCGACCGGGCGCGCGACCGTGTGCCCGGTCCGCCCGGCGGTCTCCTGGAGCCGCTGCCCGGCGTGTCCGGCGCGCTCCTGTATGCGGTGCCCGGCCTGTCCGGCGCCCTCGTGCGCCCGGTGGGCGGCCCGTGCGACGCCTTCCTGGGCCCGGTGGCCGGCGCGTCCGGCGCCTTCCTGGGCCCGGTGGCCGGCGTGGCTCGCCGTGCGCTGCGCGCGCTGCCCGGCGTGGCCGATCGTCTCCTGGGCACGGTGGCCCGTCTGCGCGGCGGAGCCGCGCAGACGCCCGGTCATCGCGCCGGCCTTGTCCCGCAGGCCGGTCGCCCGCGCCCGGGCACGGCCCTTCACGTCCGCCTTGGCGGCCAGCTCCTCGACCGTGTCGCCGAGCCGGCGCCTGGTCTCCTCGATCTGCTGCCGCAGCTCGTCGGGGCCTTTCGCACCGACGGAGCGCGCGGCACCGCCGTCCGCCCGCTGCATCCTGTCCGTCATCGGTGGTGCGCCCTTTCCTTGATCACCTCGACATCGGCCCGGACGCTGCCGATCGCCCGCTGCGGTGTGGGCGGGCCGACCTGCCGCAGCTGGGCCCGGCCGACCAGAGCCAGCAGCCCGGCGATCAGGAACAGCGCACCGGCCACGACCAGCGCCGCCGCCCACACGGGCAGCACCAGCGCCAGCGCGGCACCGGCTGCTCCGGCGAGGGCGAACAGGCCGATGTAGCCGAGGGCGCCCGCGGCGCCCAGCAGCCCGCCGCCGCGTCCCGCGCGCTTGCCCTTGGCGGCCAGCTCCACCTTGGCGAGGGCCGCTTCCTGCCGCACCAGCTGGGAGATCTGTTCGGTGGCCTGGTGGACGAGTTCTCCCACCGAGCGGTCGCCCGCGCGGTGATCGTCCGCCGGTTGGCGCTCGTCGCGTACCCCTGTGGCGTCGATGGTCCCGGTCACGTCTGTCCCGCCTCCTCTCGGTCCGGAACACCCCGGGTACCCCCGCACGCTGTCCGCTATCCGTGGTCCGCGCCGGGGCCGCGCTCGCCCAGCCGCGCCAGCTGGGTCTGGAACCAGTCCAGTCGGGCCTGCAACAGGGCTGCCTCGGCGACGAGTTCGCGCAGGTTGAGCGTGCCGGGCCCGCCCGCGCCCACGGGCCCGCCGGGCTCCGCGGCGACGGCACCGCCCGTTCCCTCCGCGGCGAGGACGCGCAGTCCGTCTCCGGCCAGGCGGGCGAATGCCGCGAGGGTGAGACAGATGCGCCCGCGCACACAGCCGGCGCATGCGCTGGTCAGCGCCCGCAGCCCGGGCCGGCCCCAGCCCGCGTCGGCCAGCGCGGCCGGGCGCGCCCCGCATGCGCAGGGCCCGACCGTCATGGTCCGCACCCGCTGGCGTGCGTAGCGGAAGCCGCGCTCGTAGCGGATGTAGGCGCCGAGCACCCGGACCTCGAGCAGCACGGCGCCGCGATGCCCGGCGGTGCACAGCAGGCCCTCGGCGGCCGTGCGGTCGTGCAGACAGTGGAACCCGCAGTCGCACAGCCGGGCGGGCGGCCGGTGCCGGCGCCCGTACACACAGCCGGCGTCGGCGACGACGGCGTAGGGCTCGGCACCGCCGAGCGAGACCCCGGTGAAGCCCGCCCAGGTGCCGTCCTGGGAGAGCACCGGGAAAGCGATCTTGTATCCGGTCGGCGGCTGGGGCGGGCGTTCCCTCGGCAGCCGCAGCCTCATCGGGCGGAGGGGGCCTCGTGCGGTGCGTCGTCCGCGGCGGCCCGCGGTGCGAGGCCGGCGTCGGTGCGTTCCCTCCTGTGCTGCTCGCGCTGCTCGGGGGCGACCCGCGGCTCCTGCTCCTCCTGCGCGTATCCGGTGGCCAGTGCCTTGCCGAGCTTCATGACGCCTCCATGAGCTGCCGGTCGGTGACCTCGGCACCATGGTGACCCATACGGGCGGATTTGCCCACAGGGCGCCCGGGCGACCGTGCAGCAGTGTCCGCGCGGCGCCGATGCCACGAACATGACAACCGCTGCTCAACGGCACCACGGGCGAGTCGCCCACCACCACGGACGCCGAGAAGGCCGCGCTGATCCGGGCGGTGCGCGAGGCCGTGGGCGACCGGGCCACGATCGTCGCGGGCGTGGGCGCCGCCGGCACCCGGCACACCGTGGAGATCGCCCAGGAGGCGCGGAAGGCAGGAGCCGACGCGGTGCTGGTGGTGACCCCGTGCTGCGGCAGGCCGCCGCAGGACGCGGGCGAGGCGCGCTTCCGCACGGTCGCCGACGCCTGCGGCCTGCCCGTCATGCTGTACGACATCCCCGGCCGCACCGGCACCCGTGTCGAACCCGCCACCCTGCTGCGGCTGGCCGGACACCCCGGGATCGTGGCGGTCAAGGGCTGCGCCGGCGATCTGCTGGGCACGCAGAAGGTGCCTGCCGGAAGCGAGTCGGCGGTCTGCGCCGGCCGCGACGAGCACCGTCTCGCGCTGATCGCGGCGGGTGCCGCCGGCTGTGTCAGCACGGTGGCGAACGCCGTCCCGCGTCAGGTGCGGGCCGTTTCGGAGGCGTTCGACGCGGGCGACACCGCACGGGCGGCCCGGCTGCAGCAACGCGCCATCGAGTGCATCGAGCTGACGAGGTGTTCCGGCCTGCCCGGCACGGTCACCGTCAAGGTGCTGCTCGGTGCCCTCGGGCTGCAGGCGGGCCCGTCTGTGCGCCGCTGCGGCCGACCGGCGCGGAGACGGACGCCCGTCTGCCGGCCGCGTACGAGCGGCTGACCGGCGACTGAGCGAAGCGCCCCGCGCGGGCCCGGCGTTCGGCCGAGCCGGGCCCGCCTGCGGGCCGCCGTGGGTCAGTTGTGCTGGTGCAGCACCTCGTTCAGGCCGCCCCAGACCGCGTTGTTCGGGCGGGCCTCGACCGCGCCGGTGACCGAGTTGCGGCGGAAGAGGATGTGGGAGGCGCCGCTCAGCTCACGGGCCTTGACGACCTGCCCGTCGGGCATGGTCACCCGGGTGCCGGCGGTGACGTACAGGCCGGCCTCGACCACGCACTCGTCGCCGAGGGCGATGCCCACGCCCGCCTCGGCGCCGATCAGGCAGCGTTCGCCGATGGAGATGACCACGTTGCCGCCGCCGGAGAGGGTGCCCATGGTGGAGGCGCCGCCGCCGATGTCCGAGCCGTCGCCGACGACGACACCGGCGGAGATGCGGCCCTCGACCATGGAGCTGCCGAGGGTGCCCGCGTTGAAGTTCACGAAGCCCTCGTGCATGACCGTGGTGCCCTCGGCGAGGTGGGCGCCGAGGCGGACCCGGTCGGCGTCGCCGATGCGGACGCCCTTGGGCACGACGTAGTCGGTCATCCGCGGGAACTTGTCGATGGAGGTGACCTGCAGGTGCAGGCCCTCGGCGCGGGCGTTGAGGCGCACCTTCTCGATGTCGTCCACCGCGACCGGGCCGAGCGAGGTCCAGGCGACGTTGGCGAGGTGGCCGAAGATGCCGTCCAGGGACAGGCCGTGCGGCTTGACCAGGCGGTGCGAGAGCAGGTGCAGGCGCAGGTAGACGTCGTGGGCGTCGATCGGCTTCTCGTCCAGCGAGGCGATGACCGTGCGGACCGCGACCACCTCGACGCCCCGGCGGGCGTCCGGGCCGATGGCCGCCGTCGCACCGCCGCCCAGCAGCCGCGCGGCCTGCTCGGCGGACAGCCGCTCGGTACCGGCCGGACCGGGCTGGTCGGCCAGCTCGGGCGCGGGGAACCAGGTGTCGAGGACGGTGCCGTCACAGGCGATCGTGGCAAGGCCGGCGGCCACGGCGCCGGTGGTGCGTGCAGCAGACTCGGTCATGGGACAAAACCTAACGTGAGCGGGCTGGTGAGGGCGAACCGCGTCTCGCCAGCCGGGCGTGCCGTCAGGGGATGAGCCGGGCGAGGGCGTCGCGCGCGTAGTCCTCGTCGTACGGCCTGCCGGTGAGCAGCGCCTCCAGGCAGATGCCGTCCATCAGCGCCACCAGCGCACGGGCGGTGACCGCGTCGGTGCGGCGGGCGAGGAGGGCGGCCAGGACACCGGCCCACTCGGCGGCGACCGGGCGCAGCGCGGGGCGGCGCAGGGCGGCGAGATACAGCTCGTACTCCAGCTCGATCTCGCTGCGGTCGCCCCGGAGCCACTCCCCCATCCAGGCCGCGAGTTCGGCGGCCAGGTCGGTGTCCGGGTCGCTCAGCGCGCGGCGGGCGGCGATCGTGCCGGCGAAGTCCTCGCCGGCCTGGCGCAGGGCGGCCAGGAGCAGGTCGTCGAGGGTGGCGAAGTGGTACGTCGTGGACCCCAGGGGCACGTCCGCCTCGGCCGCCACCGAGCGGTGGCTCAGCCCGGCGATGCCCGAGCGGGCGACGACACGGATCGCGGCGTCGATGATCCGCTGCCGACGCCCGGGGTCCCAGCGGCGGGCCATCAGTGGGCTCCGCCGAGGTTCAGCACCACCACACCGCCGATGATCAGGACGATGCCGGCGATCTTGGCGAGGGTGAGTCCCTCGCCGAACAGCAGCAGGCCGAGCGTGGCGACGGCCGCGGTGCCGATGCCCGACCAGATGGCGTAGGCGGTGCCGATGGAGACGGACTTCAGGGTCTGGGCCAGCAGCGCGAAGGACAGCACATAACCGAGGAGGGTGATCAGCGACGGTCCGAGCCTGCTGAAGCCCTCGCTGTACTTCATGGCGGTGGTGGCGGCGACTTCCGCGGCGATGGCGCCGGCGAGCATCACGTATCCCATGAGCGGAGCGTACCGGCGGTATGTACACTCGTACACAACGAGGGTGAAAGAAACGGCGAGGCCCGGGCGGACCTCGCCGTTTCGTGTGCTCCAGCGGTGTGTCAGACGTTGAACCCGAGCGCGCGCAGCTGCTCGCGGCCCTCGTCGGTGATCTTGTCGGGGCCCCACGGCGGCATCCAGACCCAGTTGATGCGCAGCTCGTTGACGATGCCCTCGGTCGCGGACCGGGCCTGGTCCTCGATGACGTCGGTCAGCGGGCAGGCCGCCGAGGTGAGGGTCATGTCGACGGTGGCCACGTTGGAGTCGTCGATGTGGATGCCGTAGACCAGCCCCAGGTTGACGACGTCGATGCCCAGCTCGGGGTCGACGACGTCCATCAGGGCCTCGCGGAGTTCCTCCTCCGAGACCGGCTTCATCTGGGCCGTGTCGCTCATGCCGTCTTCCTTTCGGCCTCGGCGCCGGCCAGCGCCTGGGCCGTCGCGTCCTTCCACGCCATCCAGCTCAGCAGGGCGCACTTGACCCGCGCGGGGTACTTGGAGACGCCGGCGAAGGCCACCGCGTCCTCCAGCACGTCCTCCATCGCCTCGTCGGGCTCGATCCTGCCCTTGGACTGCATCAGCTCCAGGAACGTCTCCTGGATCTTCTGCGCCTCGGCGAGGTCCTTGCCGACGAGGAGATCGTTCAGCACGGAGGCCGACGCCTGGCTGATGGAACAGCCTTGCCCCTCGTACGAGACGTCCTGGATCGTCGTGCCGTCGTACTTGACGCGAAGCGTGATCTCGTCGCCGCACGTCGGGTTCACGTGGTGCACCTCGGCGTCGCCATCCCTGAGCCCCCGCCCGTGGGGGTTCTTGTAGTGGTCCAGGATGACGTCCTGGTACATGGAGTCCAGCTTCACGCCTCAGCCCCTCATCCGAAGAAGTTCCGTACGTGCTCCAGGCCGTCGACCAGAGCGTCGATCTCGGCCGGCGTGGAGTACAGATAGAACGACGCCCGCGTGGTCGCAGGAATTCCGTAGCGGAGGCACACCGGGCGGGCGCAGTGGTGGCCCACGCGCACCGCGATGCCCTGCTCGTCCAGGACCTGGCCCACATCATGCGGGTGGATGTCACCGAGCGTGAAGGAGATCGCCGCGCCGCGGTCCTCGGCCGTGGCCGGGCCGATGATCTTCAGATCGGGGACCTCGGCGAGCCGCTTCACCGCGTACTCGGTGAGCGCGTGCTCGTGGGCGAGGATCTTCTCCATGCCGATGGAGTTCAGGTAGTCGATGGCCGCGCCCAGGCCGACCGCCTGCGCGATCGGCGGGGTGCCGGCCTCGAACTTGTGCGGCGCCGGCGCGTAGGTCGAGGAGTGCATCGACACCGTCTCGATCATCTCGCCGCCGCCCAGGAACGGAGGCAGGTCCTCCAGGAGTTCCTGACGGCCCCACAACACACCGATGCCGGTCGGACCGCACATCTTGTGGCCGGTGAAGGCCACGAAGTCGGCCTGGAGAGCCTGCACGTCCAGCGGCATGTGCGGCGCCGCCTGGGAGGCGTCGATGCAGACCAGGGCGCCGACCTCCTGGGCGCGGCGGACGATCTGCTCGACCGGGTTGACGGTGCCGAGGATGTTGGACACCAGCACAAAGGAGACGATCTTCGTCTTCTCCGTGATGATCTCCTCGATGTTCGACAGGTCCAGACGTCCGTCGTCGGTCAGGCCGAACCACTTCAGCTTCGCGCCCGTGCGCTGCGAGAGCAGCTGCCAGGGAACGATGTTGGAGTGGTGCTCCATCTCGGTGATGACGATCTCGGTGTCGGCGTCCACCCGGTAGGGCTCGTCGGCCCAGCCGAGCATGTTCGCCACGAGGTTCAGCGACTCGGAGGCGTTCTTGGTGAACACCACCTCGTCCCGGCTGGGCGCGTTGATGAACGCCGCGACCTTGTCGCGCGCGCCCTCGTACAGCGCCGTGGCCTCCTCGGCCAGCACGTGCACGCCGCGGTGGACGTTGGCGTTGTGCTGTTCGTAGTACTCGGAGAGCACATCGAGCACCTGGCGCGGCGTCTGCGAGGTCGCCGCATTGTCCAGGTACACCAGCTTCCGGCCGTCGTGGACCAGCCGGTCCAGGGTCGGGAAGTCCTTGCGGATCGCCTCGGTGTCGAGGAGGCCCGGCAGCTGTGTCACGCGGATACGCCACCCTTCACGTACGCCTCGTAGCCCTCGTTCTCCAGCTTGTCCGCCAGCTCCGGCCCACCGGACTCCACGACCCGGCCGTCGGCGAACACATGGACGTGGTCGGGCTTGATGTAGCGCAGGATGCGCGTGTAGTGGGTGATGAGCAGGGTGCCGACCTGGCCGGTCTCGCGGACGCGGTTGACGCCCTCGGAGACGATGCGCAGCGCGTCGACGTCCAGACCGGAGTCGGTCTCGTCGAGGATCGCGATCTTCGGCTTGAGCAGCTCCAGCTGGAGGATCTCGTGGCGCTTCTTCTCACCGCCGGAGAAGCCCTCGTTGACGTTGCGCTCGGCGAAGGAGGGGTCCATGTGGAGACGCTCCATGGTCTCCTTGACCTCCTTGACCCAGGTGCGCAGCTTGGGGGCCTCGCCGCGGACCGCGGTGGCGGAGGTGCGCAGGAAGTTGGAGACGGAGACGCCCGGGACCTCCACCGGGTACTGCATCGCCAGGAACAGGCCCGCGCGGGCACGCTCGTCGACCGACATCGCCAGCACGTCCTCGCCGTCGAGGGTGACCGTGCCGCCGGTGACGGTGTACTTGGGGTGACCGGCCAGCGAGTAGGCGAGGGTCGACTTGCCCGAGCCGTTGGGGCCCATGATGGCGTGCGTCTCACCCTGCTTCACGGTCAGGTCGACGCCCTTGAGGATCTCCTTCGTGGCGTTGTCGGCCTCGACGGTGACGTGCAGGTCTCGGATTTCAAGCGTTGCCATGGGTGCCTCAGGACTCCTGGGAGAGGGAGACGAGCACGTCGTCCCCTTCGATCTTTACGGGGTATACGGGGACGGGACGCGTCGCCGGAAGTGCGTCGGGCTTACCGGAACGGAGGTCGAAGCGCGAGCCGTGCAGCCAGCACTCGATGTGGCAGTCGTCGACCTCGCCCTCCGACAGCGAGACGTTCGCGTGCGAGCAGATGTCGTAGATCGCGAACACCTCGCCCTCGGTGCGCACCACGGACACGGGCGTGCCGTCGATCTCCACCCGTTTCGGGGTGTCGTCCTCCAGCTCGCTCAGCCCGCAGACACGTACGAAGGCGTTGCTCATGCGACCGAGGCCTCCAGCTCCTGTTCGATCTTGGTGAGCAGGCGCTCCTCGATGTCCTGCACACCGATCTGCTGGACCAGCTCCGCGAAGAAGCCGCGGACCACCAGGCGGCGGGCCTCGTTCTCCGGGATGCCGCGGGCCATCAGGTAGAACAGCTGCTCGTCGTCGAAGCGGCCGGTGGCGGAGGCGTGGCCGGCGCCGACGATCTCGCCGGTCTCGATCTCCAGGTTGGGGACGGAGTCGACCCGGGCGCCGTCGGTGAGCACCAGGTTCCGGTTCATCTCGTAGGTGTCGGTGCCCTCGGCCCTGGCCTCGATGAGCACGTCACCGATCCACACCGCGTGCGCGTCCTCGCCCTGCAGCGCGCCCTTGTAGGCGACGTTCGACTTGCAGTGCGGGGCGCTGTGGTCGACGAAGAGCCGGTGCTCCTGGTGCTGCCCGGCGTCGGTGAAGTACAGGCCGTACAGCTCGGCCTCGCCGCCGGGCCCGGCGTAGGTCACCCGCGGGTGCAGCCGGACCAGGTCGCCGCCGAAGGTGACGACCACGGACTTGAAGGAGGCGTCCCGCCCGACCAGCGCGTTGTGCTGGGCGACGTGGACGGCCCGGTCGTCCCAGTCCTGGACGGAGACGACGGTGAGCTTGGCGCCGTCGCCGAGGACGTAGTCGATGTTCGCGGCGAGCACCGCGTCACCGGTGTGGTCGATGACGACGACGGCCTCGGCGAACGCGCCCAGCTCGACGACCTGGTGGCCGAAGGCGGCGCCGCCCTCGCCGTGCACCGCGATGCGGATCGGCTCGGTGAGCTGGGTCTCCTTCGGCACGGTCACGACGGACGCCTGCTCGAAGGCGGAGTACGCCTGGGCGGCGACGCGGTCCACGGGGGTGCCGGCCTTGCCGAGCCGGGCGTCGTCACGGCCGACGGTCTCGACGGTGACACCCTCGGGCGCCTCGACGACGACCTTCACGCCCTGGCCCGCGGCGACGGCCGTGCCGTCGTGCAGGCCGCGAAGGCGCTCCAGCGGGGTGAACCGCCACTCCTCCTCGCGGCCGTGCGGGACGGGGAAGTCCGCCACGTCGAAGGACGGCGGCGCGCTCATCCGCGTGGCCACGGTCGACTCGGCGGCGACCGCGATCTGGCCCGCGGTGGTGGATCCCACGGGGGTGGGAGAGTTCTGGGCCTCAGCCATGGCTGTCGTAATGCTCGCTTTCCGTTGCGTATGGGCCTGACGGGGGTGCTGCGGCGGCGGTCAGCCGACCGCGCCCTCCATCTGCAGCTCGATCAGCCGGTTGAGCTCCAGCGCGTACTCCATGGGCAGCTCCTTGGCGATCGGCTCGACGAAGCCGCGCACGATCATCGCCATCGCCTCGTCCTCGCTCAGACCGCGGCTCATCAGGTAGAAGAGCTGGTCCTCGGAGACCTTGGAGACGGTGGCCTCGTGGCCCATGGACACGTCGTCCTCGCGGACGTCGACGTAGGGGTAGGTGTCGGACCGGGAGATGGTGTCCACCAGCAGCGCGTCGCACAGCACGTTCGACTTGGAGCCGGGGGCGCCCTCGCCGATCTCGATCAGACCGCGGTAGGAGGTGCGGCCGCCGCCGCGCGCCACCGACTTGGAGACGATGTTGGACGACGTGTTCGGCGCCATGTGGACCATCTTGGCGCCGGCGTCCTGGTGCTGGCCCTCGCCGGCGAAGGCGATGGACAGCGTCTCGCCCTTGGCGTGCTCGCCCATCAGGTAGACGGCCGGGTACTTCATCGTCACCTTGGAGCCGATGTTGCCGTCGATCCACTCCATGGTCGCGCCCTCGTAGGCCACGGCGCGCTTGGTGACCAGGTTGTAGACGTTGTTCGACCAGTTCTGGATGGTCGTGTAGCGGCAGCGGGCGTTCTTCTTGACGATGATCTCGACGACCGCGCTGTGCAGGGAGTCGCTCTTGTAGATCGGCGCGGTGCAGCCCTCGACGTAGTGCACGTAGGCACCCTCGTCGACGATGATCAGGGTCCGCTCGAACTGGCCCATGTTCTCCGTGTTGATGCGGAAGTAGGCCTGCAGCGGGATCTCCACGTGCACACCCGGCGGCACGTAGATGAAGGAGCCGCCGGACCACACGGCGGTGTTCAGCGCGGCGAACTTGTTGTCACCGGCCGGGATGACGGTGCCGAAGTACTCCTTGAAGAGCTCCGGGTGCTCCTTCAGCGCGGTGTCGGTGTCGAGGAAGATGACGCCCTGCTGCTCCAGGTCCTCGCGGATCTGGTGGTAGACGACCTCCGACTCGTACTGGGCGGCGACACCGGCCACCAGGCGCTTCTTCTCCGCCTCGGGGATGCCCAGCTTGTCGTAGGTGTTCTTGATGTCCTCGGGCAGGTCCTCCCAGGACTCCGCCTGCTTCTCCGTGGAGCGCACGAAGTACTTGATGTTGTCGAAGTCGATCCCCGACAGGTCCGAGCCCCAGTTCGGCAGGGGCTTCTTCTCGAAGAGCCGCAGGCCCTTGAGGCGGAGCTTGGTCATCCATTCCGGCTCGGACTTCTTGGCGGAGATGTCCCGGACGACGTCCTCGTCCAGGCCGCGACGCGCCGTCGCGCCGGCCACGTCCCGGTCGGCCCAGCCGTATTCGTACGTGCCCAGGCCCTCGAGTTCGGGGTGGGCAGTCTCCGTGGGGAGAGTCATGCGGGGTTCCTCCCGGCCGTGCTAGCAGATGCGGTGTCGCTGGAGTCGGAAATCTTGGGGATGAACGTCGTGCAGACGCCGTCGCCGTGGGCGATGGTCGCCAGCCGCTGGACGTGGGTTCCCAGCAGTTCGGCGAAGACCTCCGTCTCCGCCTCGCACAGCTGCGGGAACTGTTCCGCGACGTGGGCGACCGGGCAGTGGTGCTGGCAGAGCTGCTCGCCCTGCTGCGGGAGGGGCGCGCTGCGCGTTGTAGCAGCGTACCCGTCCGCACTCAGCGCCTTGGCCAGTGCTTCGGCGCGCCGTCCGGGGCCTGCCCTCTCGATCGCCTCACGGTACGCGCCGGCCTGCGCGGCGAACCGGGCCCGGGCGAAGGCGGCGACCGCGGCGCGGCCGCCCTCCCGCTCGGCGATCCAGCGCAGCGCGGCCACGGCCAGCTGGTCGTAGGACTGGTCGAAGGCGTCCCGGCCGCAGTCGGTGAGCGCGAACACCTTGGCGGGCCGACCGCGCGTACGCGTCCCGTACACCCGGCGGTCTCGCGCCTCGACCACGTCGTCGGCGACCAGGGCGTCCAGGTGGCGCCGTACGGCCGCCTGGGTCAGACCCAGCCGTCCGGCCAGCTCGGCGACGGTCGACGGGCCGTGGTCCAGGATGGACCGCGCGACCCGGTTGCGGGTGGAGCGATCCGCGCGCAACCCGGCCGCGAACTCGTCCTGCGGGGCCCCCTGGGGGGCCTCCCGAGCCACGCCGACGTTTTTCACAACGCCATTGTTGCGTAATTCCTCGGACAGTGACAAGCGGCCTCCCCCCGGCCGGGCGGTGCCGTGCATCACTAAGGCAGACCTAAGCCGACCTGCGGAAAAGAACCGGCCGTCCGCAAGCACCCCTCCGGCCGTGCGGTGCGCGAGACTGCTGCCCATGCCCGCACCCCTTCCGACCGGCCCTCTCGTCACCCGCACCTCGCTCGCCCGCCAGCTGCGCGACCTCGGGGTGCGCCCCGGCGAGCTGCTCCTGGTGCACTCCTCCCTCAGCTCGCTCGGCTGGGTCTGCGGCGGCGCCGTCGCCGTCGTGCGGGCCCTCCTGGACGCGCTCGGCCCGGACGGCACCCTGGTGGTGCCCGCGCATTCCGGCCATCTGTCCGACCCCGCGCAGTGGAGCAACCCGCCGGTGCCCGAGCAGTGGTGGGAGGTGATCCGGGCCGCGATGCCCGCCTTCGACCCGCGGGTGACCCCCACCCTCGGGGCCGGGGTGATCCCCGAGACCGTGCGGACCTGGCCGGGCGCCCGGCGCAGCGCGCATCCGCAGACGTCGTCCGCAGCCGTCGGGCCGCGCGCCGCCGAGATCACCGCCGGCCACGCCCCCGACTGCCGCCCGGGCGAGCACAGCCCGCCGGCCGCCCTGGAGCCCGCGGGCGCCCGGGTGCTGCTGCTCGGCTGCGGATACGACGCCTGCACCTGCTTCCATCTGGCCGAATACCGCATCCCGGCGCCCCGCGTCCGCGTGGGCCGCCCCGGGCCGCGGGGCTGGGAGGAGGTGACCGAGGTGTCGATCAGCGCCGACCGGTTCGACGAGCTGGGCCGGGACTTCGAACGGGACCGTCCGGTGGTGCGCGGCCGCGTCGGGGCGGCCACGGCGCGGCTGTTCCCGCTGGCGGACGCGGTGGCCTACGCCGAGCGGCGGCTCCCGGCCCACCGTCCCCGCGAGCAGGCCGCCGGGCACCCCCGCGACTGAGGGGCCCGCCGTGTCCCTAGACTCTGGTCCCATGCGAAGTGAGCCCGTGGTCCAGGTCCAGGCCCTGGTGAAGCGGTACGGCACGAAGACCGCGGTGGACGGCCTCGACCTGGTGGCCCGGCCGGGCGTGACCGCCGTCCTCGGCCCCAACGGCGCCGGCAAGACGACCACGGTCGAGACCTGCGAGGGGTACCGGAAGCCGGACTCCGGCACGGTGCGCGTCCTGGGCCTCGATCCCGTCGGCCAGGCCGCGCAGTTGCGTCCCCGCATCGGGGTGATGCTGCAGTCCGGAGGCGTCTACTCCGGGGCCCGCGCCGAGGAGATGCTGCGGCACGTCGCCAGGCTGCACGCCCACCCGCTGGACGTCGACGAGCTGATCGAACGGCTGGGTCTGGGCAGCTGCGGGCGCACCAGCTACCGCCGGCTGTCCGGCGGGCAGAAGCAGCGGCTGGCGCTCGCCATGGCCGTGGTCGGCCGGCCCGAGCTGGTCTTCCTCGACGAGCCGACCGCCGGGCTCGACCCGCAGGCCCGCCGGGCCACCTGGGACCTGGTGCGCGACCTGCGCGCCGACGGGGTGTCCGTGATCCTCACCACGCACGCCATGGACGAGGCCGAGGAGCTCGCCGACGACGTCGCCATCGTGGACGCCGGCAAGGTCATCGCCCAGGGCTCTCCCGAGGAGCTGTGCCGCGGCGGCGCCGAGAACACCCTGCGTTTCACCGGCCGGCCCGGCCTGGACATCACCTCCCTGCTCAAGGCGCTGCCCGACGACTGCTCGGCCGCCGAGGTGACGCCGGGCACCTACCGGGTCGACGGCGAGGTCGGCCCGCAGCTGCTCGCGACAGTGACGTCCTGGTGCGCGCAGCACGGCGTGATGCCCGACCGGATCGCGGTCGAGCGGCACACTCTGGAGGACGTCTTCCTGGAGCTGACCGGCAAGGAGCTGCGCTCGTGACCACCGCCACCTCCCCCCGCACCGGCAGGTACGCGCCCCGGCCGGGCGCGGCCCCGCTGCCCCGCATGATCGCGGCGCAGGCGGCGCTGGAGACGAAGATGCTGCTGCGCAACGGCGAGCAGCTGCTGCTCACCGTGGTCATCCCGACGCTGTTGCTGGTGCTGTTCAGCTCGGTGGACATCGTGGACACCGGGGCGGGCCGGTCCGTGGACTTCCTCACACCCGGCGTGCTGGCGCTCGCGGTGATGTCGACGGCGTTCACCGGGCAGGCCATCGCCACCGGCTTCGAGCGCCGCTACGGCGTGCTGAAGCGGCTGGCCGCCTCACCGCTGCCCCGCTGGGGCCTGATGACCGCCAAGACGGCGTCGGTGCTGGTGACCGAGGTGCTCCAGGTCGTCCTGCTGACCGTGATCGCTGTCGCGCTGGGCTGGTCCCCGCACGGCAACCCGCTCGCGGTGGTGCTGCTGCTCGTGCTCGGCACGGCCGCCTTCTCCGGGCTGGGCCTGCTCATGGCCGGGACGCTGAAGGCCGAGGCCACGCTGGCCGCCGCGAATCTGGTGTTCCTGCTGCTGCTGGTGGGCGGCGGGGTGATCGTGCCGCTCGACAAGTTCCCCTCCGGCGCCCAGGGCGTGCTCGGCCTGCTGCCGATCTCCGCCCTGTCGGACGGGCTGCGGGACGTGCTGCGGCACGGCGCCGGCATGCCATGGGGCGACCTGGGGATCCTCGCCGTCTGGGCGGTCGCGGGGCTGGCGGCCGCGGCGAAGTGCTTCCGCTGGGAATGAGAACGGGAGGCATCCCATGGACACGGCTCGGAGCGACCCTCGTGAAAGCATGCACAAGCGGACCCCTACCATGGGACGCGTGCCAAAGCTGACCCGCGCCGACGCCGTATCCGCCGTGCGCAACCCGCTCGCCTTCATCGCCGCACGCTGGACCCCGCGGCCCGAGACCGTCCGGCGGGCGGCCCTGGCCGCCCTCGTGATGGCGGTCGTCCTCGTCGTCACGGGCGGTGCCGTGCGCCTGACCAGCTCCGGGCTCGGCTGCCCGACCTGGCCCAAGTGCACCGACGACTCGCTGGCCGCGACCAGTGCGATGGGCTTCCACGGCGCCATCGAGTTCGGCAACCGCATGCTGACCTACGTCCTGTGCGCGGCGGTCGGCTGGGCGATCGTCGCGGCGCGCTCGCAGAAGCCGCGGCGGCGCAGCCTGACCCGGCTGGGCTGGGCCCAGTTCTGGGTCGTCATGAGCAACGCCGTCATCGGCGGCGTCGTGGTCCTCGTCGGCCTGAACCCGTACACGGTCGCCGTGCACTTCATGGCCACCACCGCGCTCATCACCGTCGCCGTGCTGATGTGGCAGCGCGCGAAGGAGGGCGACGCGGCGCCCCGGCCCCTGGTCGGCGCGTCGGTGGTACAGCTGGTGTGGTTCCTGGTGGCCGCCACCGTGCTGCTGATCCTGGTGGGTACCGTGGTCACCGGCGCGGGTCCGCACGCGGGCGACTCCAGCGACGTTCCCCGCATGCCGGTGAACTGGGAGACCGTGGCGAAACTGCACGCCGTGCTCGCCTGGGTCGTGGTCACGCTGACCTTCGCCCTGTGGTTCGTGCTCAAGGCGGTGGACGCGCCGCAGGGACCGCTGCGGCGCACCCGGGACCTCTTCGTCGTGCTGCTCCTGCAGGGTGTCCTGGGCTACGTCCAGTACTTCACCAAGCTGCCGGAGTTCCTGGTCGGCCTGCACATGCTCGGTTCGGCGCTGATCTGGATCGCCGTCCTGCGGGTGCTGCTGTCGCTGCGCGAGCGGCCGGCGACGGAACCGGCTCAGCCGCCGGAGCGGTCCGCCGAGGCCGCGCTCAGCAAGGCGTAGGCGGCCGGGGAGCCGCTCAGGACCGTACACCGTACGGCCGCCGGGTGCTCCCCTGTGCCGCCGCCCCGTTCGCCGGGGTCTTCAGGAGAAGTCCAGCACCACCCTCCCCCGCAGGCCGCCGGCCTCCAGCAGACGGTGTGCCCTGGCCGCTTCGTGCGCGGGCAGCACCTCGGCGACGCGCAGCGTCAGCACGCCCTTCTCGGCCAGACGGCACAGGGCGTCCAGGCCCGCGATGTCCTCCAGCCGGTCGGACACCATCACCGGGTGCACCCGGATGCCCCGCCCGGCCGGCCCGGACCAGCCCCGCAGTTCGGCCAGGGCCCCGCCGTCACGGATCGCGGGCACCACCTCGGTGGTCTGCATCGACCCGTCGACCAGCGCATCCACTCCCCCGGGCACGCACTCCCGGATCCGCGCGGCGACACCGCTGCCGCGCTCGACGACATGGTCCGCCCCGAAGCCGCGGACCACCGCGGCATCGCCCTCGGCCGCGTCGGCGATCACGGTCAGCCCGTCGGCCTTGGCCAGCTCTACCGCGTACCCGCCCACGGCGCCGGCGGCACCGGTCACCGCGACCGTGCCACCGCGCGGCACGGCCAGCACGTCCAGGGCGAGACGCGCGGTCATGGCGTTCATCAACAGGGTGGACGCCTCCGGGAAACCCACCCCCGCCGGCGCCGGCACCACCGACGCGGCGGGCACCACGACCTGCTCCGCGTAGGCACCGCCGTGCGGACCGGTGAACGGCACCAGGGCGACGACCCGCTGGCCCACGGCCAGCCGGCCGCCGGTTGCGGGCCCCAGCTGGTCGATCACTCCGGCCGCGTCCATGCCCGGCACGAACGGAGGCCGGCGACCGGGCATGCGGACGGCATGACCGCCGGTCCGCAGCAGAACGTCGGTCGGACTGACCGCGGCCGCGTGCACACTGACACGGACCTCACCCGGCCCCGCCTGCGGCTCGGGCAGATCCAGCACCCGCAGAACGTCGGGACCACCGAACTCGAGAACTCCGACTGCCTTCATGCTTCCGCACAACTCGCCCCACGAGCCGCGCATTCCGTACCCCGGCCGGCCGAGGCCGGCAGGCCGGCAGGCCGACAAGCCGAACGCACAGCGAGTTCGCTCCCCAGGCCCGCGGATGCCCGCGGACGGACGCTCAACCGCTCTCCGACCGGCGAGACGTTGTCCGTTCGACACCATCCGAGGAGTCGGTGAGGCGCGAACAGCGGCCTCGTCCGAGTCAGCCGGCCAGTGCGGGTGCGTGGGCGAGGGGCCTGTCGGTGACTCGCGGGCGGTGGAAGAACGTGCGCGAGGAACGGGCCATGAAGTGATGCAGGGCGCCGTGTCCCTGCGCGGGCGGCCCCACCACGGCCGGCTGGGCCTCGTGCTCGTCCGCGTCGAGGCCCAGCGTCGTTCTCGTCACACGGGGACCGGCTCAGCGGTTACGCGGGCCGCCCACCTGGATGCCCGCCATGCGGGTCCACTCGTAGCGGCCCGTCTTCACCTTGGCCGCCAGGGCGCCGTCGAACGCCTCGTGGACGGTGATCCCCGCCTTCTGCACAGCCTTCTCAGCGATGGCGTAGCTCGGGGCCACGATGTCACCCCAGGCGCCGTCCTCGCCGACGAGGACGATCCGGGCGCCGCGCTGTCCGATGTACGCGACCTGTCCCTCGGCGCCGCCGTGGGCCTTGGAGAAGGAGCCGATGCGGTGGGCGAGGCGGGCCGCCGTGCGGTCGGCCTTGGTGTCAGCCTGTTGCGTCTCTGCCATGGCCCGAGACTACCCATGAGTAGCGGAAACGGCGACGGGCGGGGTGGGTGGCCTTGACCACCCACCCCGCCCGTCGGGCAGCGCTGCGCGGCGACGGATGCGCCGCGTGCGGGCTACCGCAGGAAGGGGTCCACCGCGACCGCAAGGAACAGGATCGACACGTAGGTGATGGACCAGTGGAACAGCCGCATCTCCTTCAGCTTCGCGCCCGTCACCTCGGCCTTGGCCCGGTTCTGCAGCGCGTGCGCCTCCCACAGCCAGAAGCCGCCGGCCGCCAGCGCGACCACCGTGTAGAACCAGCCCGTGTAACCGAGCGGGGTCAGCAGCAGCGAGACGAGGACCATCGCCCAGCTGTAGATGACGATCTGCTTGGCGACGACCTTGTTGCCGGCGATGACCGGCAGCATCGGCACGCCCACCCGGGCGTAGTCGTCCTTGACCTTCATGGACAGCGGCCAGTAGTGCGGCGGCGTCCAGAAGAACATGACGACGAAGAGGATGACGGGCGCCCACGACATCGAGTTGGTGACCGAGGACCAGCCGATCAGCACCGGCATGCAGCCGGCGATGCCGCCCCAGACGATGTTCTGTGAGGTACGCCGCTTGAGGATCATCGTGTAGACCACGACGTAGAACAGCAGCGCCCCGAGCGACAGCCACGCCGACAGCCAGTTGACGGTGAAACCGAAGAGGAGCGTGGAGACGATCCCCAGGGTGATGCCGAAGACCAGGCACTCGCGCGGGCTGACCATTCCGGTGACCAGCGGCCGCTGCGAGGTGCGGTCCATCACCGCGTCGATGTCCCGGTCGATGTACATGTTCAGGGCGTTGGCGCCGCCCGCGGACAGGTAGCCGCCGACACAGGTGAGCAGCACGAGTTTCATGTCGGGCACGCCCTGCTGCGCCAGGAACATCACCGGAACGGTGGTGATCAGCAGCAGTTCGATGATCCGCGGCTTGGTCAGCGCCACGAACGCCTTCAGGCGGGCCCCGAACGGCCGGTGGTCCGGACTGTGGCCCGCACCGAGTTCCCCCATCGCCTGAACGGCATGGGCAGTGCCCGCACCCGCTGGACGGGATTCTACGGCCGTCACGCACACCCCTGACAGAGACATCCCAGCGAGCCCCCGCCCCCGTGAACTCACGGTAAAGGCTCGCGCGTACCACGCCACTGTAGACGTTGCCCAGACCCGGACTTTCGCGGGGGTGGGGTCGTGTTGACCGCACGGCCCGCCGGGCAGCCTCCGCCGCCCCCGCGGGCCACTGCGGCGCACCTGCACAGACACGCGGGCGGGGAGTTGTCCGACGGGCACGGACCAGCTCGAATGAGCGATCGAATGAGCGGCTTCCTTTTCACGTGCCGAATACGGAACGCGCGAGTCGAGAGGCGGATTTCACCAACTCCCGGCAGTCTGGAATCACTCGAAAAAATGCACGTTGTTACGGGGGTAGGCTCATCGATGCCGGCCGGCGCGAAGAACGCCGGCCGCCGGTGCGTGGTCAAGTGCACCGGCATCCGACATGTGGAGAGGAGCCCTGACTCAGGGTGAGCACCAAGCCGACCACCACAGACCTCGAGTGGACCGAGCTGGACCAGCGTGCGGTGGACACCGCGCGTGTCCTGGCCGCCGATGCCGTACAGAAGGTCGGCAACGGCCATCCCGGTACGGCGATGAGCCTGGCGCCCGCGGCCTACACCTTGTTCCAGAAGGTGATGCGGCACGACCCGTCCGATCCGCAGTGGGTGGGGCGCGACCGCTTCGTGCTGTCCGCCGGCCACTCCTCCCTGACCCTGTACACGCAGCTGTACCTGGCGGGCTTCGGTCTGGAGCTGGACGACCTGAAGGCGTTCCGCACCTGGGGTTCGAAGACCCCCGGTCACCCGGAGTACGGGCACACCGCGGGCGTGGAGACCACCACGGGCCCGCTGGGCCAGGGTGTGGCCAACGCGGTGGGCATGGCGATGGCCGCCCGCTACGAGCGCGGCCTGTTCGACCCCGACGCGCCGGAGGGCACCTCGCCCTTCGACCACTACGTCTACTGCATCGCCGGTGACGGCTGCCTGCAGGAGGGCATCTCCGCCGAGGCGTCCTCGCTGGCGGGGCATCAGAAGCTGGGCAACCTGATCCTGCTGTGGGACGACAACCACATCTCGATCGAGGGCGACACCGCCACGGCCGTGTCCGAGGACACCGTCAAGCGGTACGAGTCCTACGGCTGGCACGTGCAGCGGGTGGAGCCGCAGGAGAACGGCGACCTGGACCCGCGCGCCATCTACGCCGCCATCCAGGAGGCGAAGAAGGTCACGGACAAGCCGTCGTTCATCGCGATGCGCTCGATCATCGCCTGGCCGGCCCCGAACGCGCAGAACACCGAGGCCGCGCACGGCTCGGCGCTGGGCGAGGAGGAGGTCGCGGCCACCAAGCGCGTCCTCGGCTTCGACCCGGACAAGCACTTCGAGGTCGCCGACGAGGTCATCGCCCACACCCGCAAGGCGGTCGAGCGCGGCCGGCAGGCCCGCGAGGAGTGGGAGAAGTCCTTCCAGGCCTGGCGTGAGGCCAACGCCGAGCGCGCCGCCGAGTTCGACCGGATCGCCAAGGGCGAGCTGCCCACCGGCTGGGCCGAGAAGATCCCGGTGTTCGAGGCCGGCAAGTCGGTCGCCACCCGCGCCGCCTCCGGCAAGGTGCTGCAGGCCCTCGGCGCGGTGATCCCCGAGCTGTGGGGCGGCTCCGCCGACCTGGCCGGCTCGAACAACACCACCATCGACAAGACGTCGTCGTTCCTGCCGAAGGGCAACCCGCTGCCCGAGGCCGACCCGTACGGCCGCACCGTCCACTTCGGCATCCGCGAGCACGCGATGGCCGCGGAGATGAACGGCATCGCCCTGCACGGCAACACCCGCATCTACGGCGGCACCTTCCTGGTGTTCTCCGACTACATGCGCAACGCGGTGCGCCTGTCGGCCCTGATGCACCTGCCGGTGACGTACGTGTGGACGCACGACTCCATCGGCCTGGGCGAGGACGGCCCCACCCACCAGCCGGTGGAGCACCTGGCCTCGCTGCGCGCCATCCCGAACCTGAACATCGTCCGCCCGGCCGACGCCAACGAGACCGCGATCGCCTGGCGGGAGATCCTCAAGCGCTGGACCAAGGAGTACGGCAAGGGCCAGCCGCACGGCCTGGCGCTGACCCGGCAGGGCGTGCCCGTCTACGAGCCCGACGACAACGCCGCGCGCGGCGGCTACGTCCTGTTCGAGGCCGAGGGCGGCGAGCCGCGGGTCCTGCTGATCGCCACCGGCTCCGAGGTGCAGGTCGCCGTGGCGGCCCGGGAGCAGCTGCAGGCCGAGGGCATCCCCACCCGTGTGGTGTCCATGCCGTGCATCGAGTGGTTCGAGGAGCAGGACCAGGGGTACCGGGACAGCGTCCTGCCGCCTGCCGTCAGGGCGCGTGTCGCGGTGGAGGCCGGTGTGGGCCTGTCCTGGCACCGGTACGTGGGAGACGCCGGACGGATCGTCTCCCTGGAGCACTTCGGTGCGTCCGCCGACGGCAAGCTGCTGTTCAAGGAATTCGGCTTCACCGCCGAGAACGTGGCCGCAAAGGCCAAGGAATCTCTCGCCGCCGCTCAGCGCTGACGCTCATATACGACACGTAGGAGATGCAATTTCCATGACAGACGCACTCAAGCGCCTCTCCGACGAAGGCGTGGCGATCTGGCTGGACGACCTGTCGCGCAAGCGGATCACGTCCGGCAACCTCGCCGAGCTGATCGACCAGCAGCACGTCGTGGGCGTCACCACCAACCCGACCATCTTCCAGAAGGCCATCAGCAGCGGCGACGGCTACGAGCAGCAGCTGGCGGACCTCGCCGCCCGCAAGGTCACCGTGGAAGAGGCGATCCGCATGATCACCACGGCGGACGTGCGGGACGCCGCCGACATCCTGCGCCCGCTGTTCGACGCGACCGACGGCAAGGACGGCCGGGTGTCCATCGAGGTCGACCCGCGCCTGGCGCACAACACGCGGGCGACGGTCGCCGAGGCCAAGCAGCTGGCCTGGCTGGTGGACCGGCCCAACACGTTCATCAAGATCCCGGCCACCCGGGCCGGTCTCCCGGCGATCACCGAGACGATCGCCAAGGGCATCAGCGTCAACGTCACGCTGATCTTCTCCCTGGAGCGCTACCGCGCGGTCATGGACGCCTACCTCACCGGCCTGGAGAAGGCCCGGGAGAAGGGCCTGGACCTGTCGAAGATCCACTCGGTGGCGTCGTTCTTCGTCTCCCGTGTGGACACCGAGATCGACCGGCGCCTGGACCAGCTGGGCACCGACGAGGCCAAGGCGCTGCGCGGCAAGGCGGCCGTGGCCAACGCGCGGCTGGCCTACCAGGCCTACGAGGAGGTCTTCTCCTCCGAGCGCTGGAGCACGCTGGAGAACGCCGGCGCCAACCGGCAGCGTCCGCTGTGGGCGTCCACCGGCGTGAAGGACAAGGCGTACCGGGACACCCTGTACGTCGAGGAGCTGGTCGCGCCGAACACGGTGAACACCATGCCCGAGGTCACGCTGCTGGCCACCGAGGACCACGGTGAGATCCGCGGCGACGCGATCAAGGGCACCTACGAGCAGGCCCGTGCCGACCTGGACGCGCTGGAGAAGCTCGGCATCTCCTACGACGAGGTGGTCCAGGTCCTGGAGGACGAGGGCGTCGAGAAGTTCGAGGCCTCCTGGAACGACCTGCTGAAGTCGACCGAGGCAGAGCTGGAGCGCCTTGCTCCGGCGGAGGGATGACACGTTGACCAGCGGCAACCCGCTGCGTGACCCCGCAGACCGACGGCTCCCGCGCATCGCGGGGCCGTCGGGCCTGGTGATCTTCGGCGTCACCGGCGACCTGTCCCGCAAGAAGCTGATGCCGGCCGTGTACGACCTGGCCAACCGGGGGCTGCTGCCGCCGGGCTTCTCGCTCGTCGGCTTCGCCCGGCGGGACTGGGAGGACGAGGACTTCGCGCAGGTCGTGCACGACGCGGTCAAGGAGCATGCGCGCACCCCGTTCCGCGAGGAGGTCTGGCAGCAGCTCAGCCAGGGCATGCGCTTCGTGCAGGGCACGTTCGAGGACGACGAGGCCTTCGAGCGGCTGCGCAGCACGATCGAGGACCTGGACAAGGCACAGGGCACGGGCGGCAACTTCGCCTTCTACCTGTCGGTGCCGCCGCGGTCCTTCCCTGTCGTCATCCAGCAGCTGAAGAAGCACGGACTGGCCGACCAGACCGGCGGTTCCTGGCGGCGCGCGGTCATCGAGAAGCCCTTCGGCCACGATCTGCGGTCCGCCGAGGAGCTGAACAGGATCGTCCACGAGGTGTTCGCCCCGGACCAGGTCTTCCGCATCGACCACTACCTGGGCAAGGAGACCGTCCAGAACATCCTGGCGCTGCGCTTCGCCAACCAGATGTTCGAGCCGGTCTGGAACCGGTCCTTCGTGGACCATGTGCAGATCACCATGGCCGAGGACATCGGCATCGGCGGCCGGGCCGGCTACTACGACGGCATCGGCGCCGCCCGGGACGTCATCCAGAACCATCTGCTGCAGCTGATGGCGCTGACCGCGATGGAGGAGCCCGCCTCCTTCGACGCCGCCGCGCTCGCCGCGGAGAAGGCGAAGGTGCTCGGGGCGGTGCGGCTGCCCAAGGACCTGGGCGCCTCGACGGTGCGCGGTCAGTACGCGGCCGGCTGGCAGGGCGGCGAGAAGGTCATCGGCTACCTCGAGGAAGAGGGCATCGACAAGAAGTCGACAACCGAGACCTACGCGGCGATCAAGCTGGAGATCGACAACCGCCGCTGGGCGGGTGTCCCCTTCTACCTGCGCACCGGCAAGCGGCTCGGCCGCCGCGTCACCGAGATCGCGGTCGTCTTCCAGCGCGCCCCGCACTCCCCGTTCGACACCACGGCGACGGAGGAGCTGGGCCAGAACGCGGTCGTCATCCGCGTCCAGCCCGACGAGGGCGTCACCGTGCGCTTCGGCTCCAAGGTGCCGGGCACCTCGATGGAGATCCGGGACGTGACGATGGACTTCGCCTACGGCGAGTCCTTCACCGAGTCCAGCCCCGAGGCGTACGAGCGCCTCATCCTGGACGTGCTGCTGGGTGACGCCAACCTCTTCCCTCGCACGGAGGAGGTCGAGCTGTCCTGGAAGATCCTCGACCCGATCGAGGAGTACTGGGAGG
Source organism: Streptomyces thermodiastaticus (assembly GCF_014656135.1). Lineage (GTDB taxonomy): Bacteria > Actinomycetota > Actinomycetes > Streptomycetales > Streptomycetaceae > Streptomyces > Streptomyces thermodiastaticus. The sequence goes on along the minus strand of NZ_BNBV01000003.1, from coordinate 231,089 downwards.
CACACGGACAGCCCGCGCAGTACCCGTCCGGGACGTGGGGGCCCGCCGAGGCGGACGAGATGCTCGCACGAGACGGACGGAGCTGGCGCCGGCCATGAAGATAGACCTGACCGACACCACGGCAAGCAAGATCAACAAGGCCCTGGTGGACGGCCGCCGGGCCATCGGCACCCCGGCCGTGGGCATGGTCCTGACCCTCGTCATCGTCACCGACGAGGAGAACGCGTACGACGCCCTCAAGGCCGCCGGCGACGCCTCCCGCGAGCACCCCTCGCGGACCCTGGTCGTCATCCGCCGGGTCTCGCGCACCCTGCGCGACCGCACCTCCTCCCGGCTGGACGCCGAGGTGAGGGTGGGCGCGGACGCGGGCTCCGGCGAGACGGTGGTGCTGCGGCTGTACGGCGAGGTCTGCGACCACGCCCAGTCGGTGGTGCTGCCGCTGCTGCTGCCGGACGCGCCCGTCGTCGTGTGGTGGCCGGTGAACGGCCCGCTGGACCCGGCCCGGGACCCGCTGGGCGCGCTGGCGCAGCGCCGCGTCACCGACAGCTACGCCTGCGAGGACCCGCTGCGGGAGCTGGCGGCGCGGGCCGAGGCCTACACCCCCGGCGACACGGACCTGGCGTGGACCCGGATCACGCCGTGGCGTTCCCTCCTGGCGGCTGCCCTGGACCAGGTCACCTGCGAGGTCCGCTCCGTCGAGGTGGTGGGCGAGGAGTCCAACCCGAGCTGCGAGCTGCTGGCGATGTGGCTCGCGGACCGGCTGCAGGTGCCGGTGAAGCGTTCGGTGTCCGCCGGGCCGGGGCTGACCGCGGTCCGCCTGGACACCACCTGCGGCCCGATCGCCCTGGACCGCGCCGACGGCCGGCTGGCCACCCTGTCCATCCAGGGGCAGCCGGAGCGTGCGGTGGCGCTGAAGCGCCGGGAGACGGCCGAGCTGATCGCGGAGGAGCTGCGCCGTCTGGACCCGGACGACACCTACGCCTCGGCGCTGCGTCACGGCGTCCCGCGGCTCGCCTCGGCACCGGCCCCGGCGGACTTCGCGCAGGAGCCGGTCGCGGTCGCGACGCCCGAGGAGGAAGCGGTCAAGGCGCCGGCGGGACGGGCGGCCGCCAAGACCGCGCGGAAGTCCCCGAACCGGAAGGCGGCGGCGAAATGAGCACTCCGCAGCTGGTCGTCCACCGTGACAAGGCGCTGATGGCGCAGGCCGCCGCGGCCCGGCTGATCACCAGGATCGTGGACGCGCAGGCCTCGACGGGCTCGGCGAACGTGGTCCTGACCGGGGGCCGCAACGGCAACGGGGTGCTCGCCGCGCTGGCGGCCGCACCCGCCCGCGACGCCATCGACTGGGGCCGGCTGGACCTGTGGTGGGGTGACGAGCGGTTCCTGCCGGAGGGCGACCCCGAGCGCAATGTGACACAGGCCCGCAAGGCACTGCTGGACGCCGTACCGCTGGATGCGGAGCGGGTGCACGTGATGCCCGCCTCGGACGGCCCGTACGGCACGGACGTGGAGGCCGCGGCCGAGGCGTACGCCGAGGAACTGGCCCGGGCGGCCGGTCCGCAGAACCACGGCGCGGTCCCGGTCTTCGACGTGCTGATGCTCGGCGTCGGCCCGGACACGCATGTGGCCTCCCTGTTCCCGGAGCACCCGGGGGTGCGGGAGACCGAGCGCACGGTGATCGGGGTGCACGGCTCGCCGAAGCCGCCGCCCACCCGGATCTCCCTCACCCTGCCCGCGATCCGCTCGGCCCGCGAGGTCTGGCTGCTCGCGGCGGGTGAGGACAAGGCCAACGCGGTGGCGATGGCGCTGTCGGGCGCGGGTGAGATCCAGGCTCCGGCCGCGGGCGCCCGCGGGCGGGCCCGCACGCTGTGGCTGCTGGACGAGGCGGCGGCCGCGCAGCTGCCGCGGTCGCTGTATCCGCCGGCCTCGGCCTGACGGGTCCTCACGGCCACCGGGGGCGGTACGGGCTGCACGGCGGCCTGTACCGCCCTCGCGCGTCGTCCGGGGCTCGTGTGTCCGCCGGCGGGTCCTGGCCGCCAACGGGGCGCACGGGCAGGTTTTCTGAGGGAGAGTCATATCAATGCCCCGCCCGCGCCGCCGGTGACGGGCCGGGCCAGGGGGCGATCGCGGCGACCGCAGGCCGGGTCGGTGCCCGCCCGTCGCGCGCCGGACGCGAAATGCCCGGTCAGATCGCTCGTGAGGAGCCCTGACCGGGCGTCAGTCCCTAGATCTCGCCCCGGAGTTTGGCCAGGGCCTCGGCGAGGATCGCCTCGCCGTCCGCGTCGCTGCGCCGCTCCCGCACATACGCCAGGTGCGTCTTGTACGGCTCGGTGCGCGGCGGGTCCGGCGGGTTGTCCCGGTCCTGTCCGGCCGGGAAGCCGCAGCGCGGGCAGTCCCAGGTGTCGGGTACCTGTGCGTCGGTGGCGAAGCTCGGCTGCGTCTCGTGCCCGTTGGCACACCAGAAGGAGACGCGCACACGCGGCGCGGACTCGCCGCGCTCGGCCTCGCCCATCGGCCCCGCCCCGACCCGGCTTCCTCGGATCGCGTTGCCACTTGCCACGGTCGTAACTCCCTGCGTGATGGTGCCGCGAAGCGAGTCGGCGTTCCGCTTCGCCGCGAGCGCCCCAGTCTACGTAAGGCCCAACGCGCGTCCGGTGATTGGAGTTACAGCAGCCCCACTCCCAGACGCAAGCCCCATGATAGGCCGCGCCGCAGGGCGCGTACCGACCATGGGGCTTCGCGTTCGGGAAGAGCGGGGCCACCGCCAAAGGGTCCGGGTCAGTTGTTGCTCTTCATCAGGATGCCGAGGACCACGATGCAGGCGACCCAGAGCAGACCGATCACCACGGTGATGCGGTCGAGGTTGCGCTCGGCGACCGAGGAGCCGCCGACGGAGGACTGCATGCCGCCACCGAACATGTCGGAGAGGCCGCCGCCCTTCCCCTTGTGCATCAGCACCAGCAGCATCAGCAGCAGGCTGAAGACGATCAGGGCGATGGAGAACCCCAGAACCACGGCTGGACCAACTTCCTCGGACTTGGATGGACGACGGGGGCCGAAGCTCCTTTCCGGTGAGCTTAGCCGCTCACCGGCCGAGCCCGCGGCCCCCGCACAGCGTACGACGGATCGCCGCTGCCGCCTACCGACGGACAGGCACGCGGCGGATCACGCCGTCCGGCTCACTGCTCGCGGTACCGGACGATCTTGACGAACTCGTCGGCGTCCAGGGAGGCGCCGCCGACCAGGGCACCGTCGATGTCGGGGCGCGCCATGATCTCGGCGACGTTGCCGGACTTCACGGAGCCGCCGTACTGGATGCGGACCTTGTCGGCCACGTCCTGCGAGTACAGCTCGGCGATCTTGGCGCGGATCGCGGAGCAGACCTCCTGGGCGTCGTCGGCGCCGCAGACCTTGCCGGTGCCGATGGCCCACACCGGCTCGTAGGCGATCACGAGGGTCTCGGCCTGCTCGGCCGGGATGTCCTTCAGGCCGCCCTCGACCTGGGCGACGGTGTGGGCCACGTGGTTGCCCGCGTCGCGGACGTCGAGCTCCTCGCCCACGCACAGGATCGGGGTCAGGCCGTGCCGGAAGGCGGCCTTGACCTTGGAGTTGACCAGGGCGTCGTCCTCGCCGTGGTACTGCCGGCGCTCGGAGTGACCGATCACCACGTAGGTGCACTTCAGCTTGGCCAGCATCGCGCCGGAGATCTCGCCGGTGTAGGCACCGGAGTCGTGCTGCGAGAGGTCCTGGGCGCCGTACTTGATCTTCAGCTTGTCGCCCTCGACCAGGGTCTGCACCGCGCGCAGGTCGGTGAAGGGCGGCAGGACGGCGACCTCGACGGCGTCGTAGTCCTTGTCGCTCAGGGCGAAGGCGAGCTTCTGGACGTGGGCGATGGCCTCGAGGTGGTTGAGGTTCATCTTCCAGTTGCCCGCCATCAGCGGCGTGCGGGTGGTCATCGAGGTCAGTCCTCCAGTGCGGCGAGGCCGGGAAGCGTCTTGCCCTCGAGGTACTCGAGGGAGGCGCCCCCACCGGTCGAGATGTGGCCGAACGCCGACTCGTCGAAGCCGAGCGTGCGGACGGCGGCGGCGGAGTCACCGCCACCGACGACGGTGAAGCCCTCCGATTCGGTCAGGGCCTGGGCGACGGCCTTGGTGCCCCCGGCGAAGTCGGGGTGCTCGAAGACGCCCATCGGGCCGTTCCAGAACACGGTAGCGGCGTCGGCGAGCTTGGCGGCGTAGAGCTTGCGGGTTTCCGGGCCGATGTCCAGGGCCTCCTGGTCGGCCGGGATGGCGTCGGCGGCGACAGCGGTCGTCTTGGCCGGTGCCTTGGTCTTCAGGTCCGGGAAGTCGGGCGAGACCACCGCGTCCACCGGGAGCAGCAGCTCGACGCCGGACTTCTCGGCGCGCTCCATGTACTCCGTGACCGCGGGGATCTGGTCCTCCTGCAGCAGGGACTTGCCGACCTCGTAGCCCTTGGCCTTGAGGAAGGTGTACGCCATGCCGCCGCCGATGAGCAGGCGGTCGGCCTTGCCGAGCAGCTGGTCGATGACGGCCAGCTTGTCGGAGACCTTGGCGCCGCCGAGCACGACCACGTAGGGCCGCTGGACGTCCTCGGTGAGCTTCCTCAGCACGCCGACCTCGGTGGCGATCAAGTAGCCGGCGTAGTGCGGCAGCCGGGCCGGGAGGTCGTAGACGGAGGCGTGCTTGCGGTGCACCGCGCCGAAGCCGTCGCCGACGTAGACGTCGGCGAGGGCGGCGAGCCGGTCGGCGAAGGCGCCGCGCTCGGCGTCGTCCTTGGACGTCTCACCGGAGTTGAAGCGCAGGTTCTCGATGACCGCGACCTGGCCGGGCTGCAGGCCGTTCACGGCGCTCTGCGCGGCCGGGCCGACGGTGTCCTCGGCGAAGGCCACCGGGGCGCCGAGCAGCTCACCGAGCCGGTCGGCGGCGAGCCGCAGGGAGAAGGCCGGGTCCGGGGCGCCCTTGGGGCGGCCCAGGTGGGAGGCCACGACCACCTTGGCGCCCGCGTCGGCGAGGGCCTTGACGGTGGGCAGCACGGCGCGGATGCGGCCGTCGTCGGTGATCACACCGTCGGCCAGCGGCACGTTGAGGTCGGCGCGGACGAAGACCCGCTTGCCGTCCACGCCTGCGGAGAGAAGTTCGTCGATCGTCTTCATGGGATGGGACTCCAAAGGAGGGGCTCTTGATCGTACGAGGGCCGGTCGGGGGGCGCGCAGGCGGGCCGAGCGCCCCGGCGTGCCGTACGTGCGTCAGGGCCCGGGCAGCGCCGTGCCGCGCTGCCCGAGCCCTGGTGTCGCATCGAGACGCCTGTTTCAGCCGATCAGAGCCGGCTGCCGACGAAGACCGTCAGGTCGACGAGGCGGTTGGAGTAGCCCCACTCGTTGTCGTACCAGCCGATGACCTTCACGTTCTTGCCCTCCTGGACCATCGTCAGGGAGGAGTCGAAGGTGCAGGACGCCGGGGCGTTGACGATGTCGGAGGAGACGATCGGGTCCTCGGTGTACTCCAGGATGCCCTTCAGCTCGCCCTCGGCGGCCTTCTGGAAGGCGGCGTTGACCTCTTCCTTGGTGACCTCGCGGGAGAGCTCGACGACCAGGTCGGTGACCGAGCCGGTGGGGACCGGGACGCGCATGGCCATGCCGTCCAGCTTGCCCTTGAGCTGCGGCAGCACCAGGGCGGTGGCCTTGGCGGCACCGGTGGTGGTCGGAATGATGTTCTCGGCGGCGGCGCGGGCCCGGCGCAGGTCCTTGTGCGGGAAGTCCAGGATCCGCTGGTCGTTGGTGTACGCGTGCACCGTCGTCATCAGGCCCTTGACGATGCCGAAGTTCTCGTCGAGGACCTTCGCCATCGGCGCCACACAGTTGGTGGTGCAGGAGGCGTTGGAGATGACGTGGTGCTTCGCCGGGTCGTAGGTGTCGTGGTTGACACCCATGACGACGGTGACGTCCTCGTTCTTCGCCGGCGCGGAGATGATGACCTTCTTCGCGCCGCCGGCGAGGTGCTTCTCGGCGTCTTCCTTCTTGGTGAAGATGCCGGTGGACTCGATCACGATGTCCACGCCCAGCTCGCCCCAGGGGATGTCGGCCGGGTTGCGCTCGGAGAGGACCTTGATGGTCTTGCCGCCGACGGTGATGGTGTCCTCGGTGTGCGAGACCTCCTGCTGGAGTCGGCCGAGGATGGTGTCGTACTTCAGCAGGTGAGCGGTGGTCGCGGTGTCACCCAGGTCGTTGACAGCCACGATCTCGATGTCTGCACCCTGCTCCAGCAGCGCGCGGAAGTAGTTACGACCGATGCGGCCAAAGCCGTTGATGCCTACGCGGATCGTCACGAACCGATCTCCTCGTTGGTACGCCGGATTCGACGCCGGCGAGCTGTTTTGGGATGTCCCCGACCACCCCCGACCCTACCGCTCTGGAGCCGCCTGAGTGACATTCGGACGCCCCGCGAAAAGCGCGGCGCTTCATACCGATCAGGAGAGATACGGGCCGCTCGCACGAGCGCCCGGATCACTCCATTTCGCTACGGTTCGACGAGGGCACGTTGTTCACATTGATCACTCTTTCGTGAACCCCCTCTCTCATATGAGAAAGGCTGATTTCCGTCGGCGCATATTCGGGACGTCCGGCAGTTCGCGCAGAGCGATGACGGGGTCCGGGGAGACGACCGCCGGGGCATGTGCCGCTCCCCCGCACGGTGGAGGATGGGGCCGTGTCCCGGGCCGGGCGCGGGCGCTCCGGTCAGCCGGCGAGGTTGTCCGCCAGGTCCTCGGTGAGGCTGGCCTCGGTGCCCGGGATGCCGAGGTCGGCCGCGCGCTTGTCAGCCATGGCGAGCAGGCGGCGGATACGGCCGGCCACGGCGTCCTTGGTCAGCGGCGGGTCGGCGAGCGCGCCCAGCTCCTCCAGGGATGCCTGCTTGTGCTCCATGCGCAGGCGTCCGGCGGCGGCGAGGTGCTCGGGGACGTCGTCGCCGAGGATCTCCAGCGCGCGGGCGACCCGGGCACCCGCGGCGACCGCCGCGCGCGCCGAACGGCGCAGGTTGGCGTCGTCGAAGTTGGCCAGCCGGTTCGCCGTGGCGCGGACCTCGCGGCGCATCCGCCGCTCCTCCCAGGCCAGCACGGACTCGTGGGCGCCCAGACGGGTGAGCAGCGCGCCGATGGCGTCACCGTCACGGACGACGACCCGGTCCACGCCGCGCACCTCGCGGGCCTTGGCGGCGATGGACAGCCGGCGGGCGGCACCGACCAGGGCGAGCGCGGCCTCCGGGCCCGGGCAGGTCACCTCCAGCGAGGAGGAGCGGCCGGGCTCGGTGAGGGAGCCGTGGGCGAGGAAGGCGCCGCGCCAGGCGGCCTCGGCGTCGCAGGTGGCCCCCGAGACCACCTGCGGCGGCAGGCCGCGGATCGGGCGGCCCCGGCCGTCGACGAGCCCGGTCTGGCGGGCCAGCTGGTCGCCGCCCGCGACCACGCGCACCACATAGCGCGAGCCGCGGCGCAGCCCGCCCGGTGCCATCACGATCAGCTCGGAGCTGTGCCCGAAGATCTCCAGGATGTCCCGCTTCAGCCGCCGCGCGGCCATCGCGGTGTCCAGTTCCGCCTCGATCACGATGCGCCCACTGACCAGGTGGAGGCCGCCGGCGAACCGCAGGACGGCGGAGACCTCCGCCTTTCTGCAGCAGGTCCGGGTGACGGGAAGCCGGGAGATCTCGTCCTTCACCGCTGCCGTCATCGCCATGGGCCGATCCTTCCATGCATCCGAAAAATACGGTCGTACGCGGCGGCCAGCAGCTCCGGATCGTGCCGAGGGGTTCCGTCCCTGCGGGCCACCGGGGCCAGCTCGACCGCGGCCCCGAACCGCTTGGCGGCCTCGGTCAGCACGTCGCGGTCAGGCACGGCGGCCTCGTCGGCCAGCACCACGTCCAGGGCGAGTTTAGGGGCGTGTCGTCCCAAAACCTCCAAATGACGCTGCGGTGAGAAGCCTTCGGTTTCTCCGGGCTGCGGGGCGAGGTTCAGCGACAGCACCCGGCGCGCCTTGGTGGTGATCAGGGCGTCCAGCAGGTCCGGAACCAGCAGGTGCGGGATGACGGAGGAGAACCAGGAGCCGGGGCCCAGCACCACCCAGTCCGCGTCCAGCACCGCCTCGACGGCCTCGGGCACGGCGGGCGGGTCGGGCGGCACCAGGTGCACGGACTGCACCTCGCCCGGGGTGAGCGCGACCGTGGCCTGGCCGCGCACGGTGTCCACCTCGTCGGGCCGCTCAGGATCGTGTCCCTTGACCAGGGCCTGCAGTTCCAGCGGCACGGCGGACATGGGCAGCACGCGTCCGTGCGCGCCGAGCAGCTTGCCGACCAGGTCCAGGGCCTGCACATGGTCGCCGAGCTGCTCCCACAGGGCGACGATCAGCAGGTTGCCGACCGCGTGATCGTGCAGCTCGCCCTTGGAGGTGAAGCGGTGCTGGATCACCCGGGCCCAGGTCTGGCCCCAGTCGTCGTCGCCGCACAGCGCGGCCAGCGCCTTGCGCAGGTCGCCGGGGGGCAGCACCCCCAGCTCTTCGCGCAGGCGTCCGCTGGAGCCGCCGTCGTCGGCCACGGTGACGACGGCGGTCAGGTCCCCGGTGATGCGGCGCAGCGCGGCCAGCGACGCGGACAGCCCTCTGCCGCCGCCGAGCGCGACCACCTTGGGCTGGGCGCCCCGGCGGCGCGGCCGGGCGCCGCGGCCCTCGGGGCGGGCGGCGCGCGGGTCGGGCGCGGGGCGGCCGGCGCGCGACTCGGGGATCACCCGGCGCAGCCGGCCCAGCCGTGATGTACGTCCGCTCACTCGCGCCCCATGTCCCGGTGGACGACGACGGTCTCCACGCCCTCGGCCGCGAGCCGGGTGGCGAGCTTCTCGGCCATGGCGACCGAGCGGTGCTTGCCGCCGGTGCAGCCGACGGCGACGGTCACGTACCGCTTGCCCTCGCGGCGGTAGCCGACCGCGATCAGCCGGAGCAGCTCGGTGTAGCGGTCGAGGAACTCCTTGGCGCCGGGCCGGCTGAAGACGTAGTCGGCGACCTCCTCGTTCAGGCCGGTGTGGGGCCGCAGCTCGGGGACCCAGTGCGGGTTGGGCAGGAAGCGCATGTCGACGACCAGGTCGGCGTCGACCGGCAGGCCGTACTTGAAGCCGAAGGACATCACCGTGGCCCGCAGCTCGGGCTCCTCCTCGCCGGCGAACTGGGCGTCCATCTTGGCGCGCAGCTCGTGCACGTTGAGGCTGGAGGTGTCGATGACGAGGTCGGCGTCGCCGCGCAGCTCGCGCAGCAGCTCCCGTTCGGCGGCGATGCCGTCGACGATGCGGCCGTCGCCCTGGAGCGGGTGCGGGCGGCGCACCGACTCGAAGCGGCGCACCAGGGCCTCGTCGGAGGACTCCAGGAAGACCACCCGCCGGGTGACGTTCTTCGCCTCCAGGTCCGCCAGGGACTCGCGCAGATTGTCGAAGAAGCGGCGGCCGCGGACGTCCACGACGACCGCGATGCGCGCCACGTTGCCCTGCGAGCGGGCGCCCAGCTCCACCATGGTGGGGATCAGGGCGGGCGGCAGGTTGTCGACCACGAACCAGCCGAGGTCCTCCAGACACTTGGCCGCCGTGGAGCGGCCGGCCCCCGACATGCCGGAGATGATCACCAGCTCGGGGATGGCGGCGTCGGGGACGCCGGCCAGGTCGATGCCCTGACTCACCTGTGCTCCGTCTTTCCGGACCGTGCGCTGCCGCAGGTCCTCACGTGTGCCGTCGCGGGTCCGGTCCTCTCCGGTCGCGGGCTGCTCGTGCTCGCTCATCTCTCACGCCCCCGTCGTCGCTCCGGGGCTCCCGTGGCGACGGGCTCCCCTGCGGTGCCCGCCGTCGGTCCGGGTACCGCCTCGTCCACGTCTTCCATGATCTCTCCAGTTGCCGTGTTCACGGCGGGTGCGGCCGGGGCCGTCCGGGCGAGGGCCGCGGCGATCGCCTCGGCCGTCTTGCGGCCTATGCCGGGTACCTCACAGATCTGGTCGATTGTGGCGGACCGGAGCTTTTTCACCGAGCCGAAATGCTTGATCAGCGCCCGCTTGCGTGTCTCGCCGAGGCCGGGCACGCCGTCCAGGGGGCCGACGCGCAGCCGCTTGGCCCGCTTGGTGCGCTGATAGGTGATGGCGAAGCGGTGGGCCTCGTCGCGGACGCGCTGCAGCAGGTACAGCCCTTCGCTGGTGCGCGGCAGGACCACCGGGTCGTCCTCGCCGGGCAGCCAGACCTCCTCCAGGCGCTTGGCCAGGCCGCACACGGCGATGTCGTCGATGCCCAGCTCGTCCAGGGCCCGCTGGGCCGCGGCGACCTGCGGCTGCCCGCCGTCGACGACGATCAGCTGGGGCGGGTAGGCGAACTTGCGGGGACGGCCCTCCTCGTCCTTGAGCCCGTTCTCCCCCGCCCCGTCGTCCACCCACTCGCCGGTGCGCTCCTTCTCGGCGAGGTAGCGGCGGAAGCGCCGGGTGATGACCTCGTGCATGGAGCGGACGTCGTCCTGGCCCTCGAAGCCCTTGATCTGGAAGCGCCGGTACTCGCTCTTGCGCTGCAGGCCGTCCTCGAAGACGACCATGGAGGCGACCACGTCCTCGCCCTGCAGATGGGAGATGTCGTAGCACTCGATCCGCAGCGGGGCGCTGTCGAGGCCGAGGGCGTCGGCGATCTCCTCCAGGGCGCGCGAGCGGGTGGTCAGGTCGGAGGCGCGCCTGGTCTTGTGCAGGGCGAGCGCCTGCCGGGCGTTGCGCTCGACCGTCTCCATCAGGGCCTTCTTGTCGCCCCGCTGCGGCACCCGCAGGGACACGCCCGAGCCGCGGCGCCCGGTGAGCCACTGCTGCACGGGTGCGACCGGGTCGGGCAGGGCCGGGACGAGCACCTCCTTGGGCACGGCGTCCCCGCTCTCCTCGCCGTAGAGCTGCTGCAGGGCGTGTTCGACCAGGGCGCCGGTGGTGACGTCCTCCACCTTGTCGGTCACCCAGCCGCGCTGGCCGCGCACGCGTCCGCCGCGCACATGGAAGATCTGCACGGCGGCCTCCAATTCGTCCTCGGCCACGGCGACCAGGTCGGCGTCGGTGGCGTCGGCGAGCACGACCGCGTTCTTCTCCATGGCCTTCTTCAGGGCCCCGATGTCGTCGCGCAGGCGGGCGGCCCGCTCGTACTCCATCGCCTCGGCCGCCTCGGCCATCTGCCGCTCCAGACGGCGCAGATAGGTGCCGGTGCGGCCGGCCATGAAGTCGCAGAACTCCTCGGCCAGCTCCCGGTGGTCCTCGGGGGAGATCCGGCCGACGCAGGGCGCGGAGCACTTGCCGATGTAGCCGAGCAGGCACGGACGGCCGGTGCGGGCGGCGTTCTTGAAGACGCCGGCCGAGCAGGTGCGCACCGGGAAGACGCGCAGCAGCAGGTCGACGGTGTCGCGGATGGCCCAGGCGTGGGCGTACGGGCCGAAGTAGCGCACGCCCTTCTTCTTGTGCCCGCGCATGACCTGCACCCGCGGGAACTCCTCGTTCATCGTCACCGCGAGGTACGGATAGCTTTTGTCGTCGCGGTACTTGACGTTGAACCGGGGGTCGTACTCCTTGATCCAGGAGTACTCCAGCTGCAGGGCCTCCACCTCCGTGGACACCACGGTCCACTCCACGGACGCGGCCGTGGTGACCATGGTGCGGGTGCGCGGGTGGAGGTTCGCCAGGTCCTGGAAGTAGTTCGCCAGGCGCTGGCGCAGGCTTTTCGCCTTTCCGACGTAGATCACCCGGCGGTGCTCGTCACGGAACCTGTAGACCCCGGGAGAGTCCGGGATGTCTCCCGGCTTGGGGCGGTAGCTGGAGGGGTCGGCCATGTCTCACACCCTACTGGCGGTCACTGACACCGGGGCGGGCCTGTGGACGACGCCGGGCCGGGCCTGTGGACGGCACCGGGGCGGGCCCGTGGACGACGCGTGTGCGGTGCGACAACACCCCCGGGCCGGGCCTGCGGACACCGCGCGGGACGCCGTCCTCGCCGGGGGTGCGCGGCCCCCTGTGACCGGCGGGCCGGGGCCGGACCGCCGGGGTGCCGGACCGGTCACGGGTGCGCCACGGGTGCGCCCCGGGGTGTTGTCGCACCGCGGCGGGCGCGCTATCAATGCCCGCAACGCCGGGGCCGTGGGACGGACGGGCCCCGTGCGTCCGGTCCGTCCGGCCGCCGCACCCTCCTCGAAAGGCCCGCGCATGCAGGACGCCCCTCAGCAGCCGGCAAGCGCCCGCACGGAGCTGGACACGGCCCTGCGGAACGGTCCGTTCCATGTGGCGCTGCGCGCCGCGATCGCCGCCCGGGGGCTGCCGCTGCAGCGTGTGCAGCACCATCTGGCCCGCCGTGGGGTCCGGGTCGGCGTGACCAGTCTGAGCTACTGGCAGCAGGGGGCCCGGCGTCCGCGGCGCCCGGAGTCGCTGCGCGCCGTGCGGGCCCTGGAGGAGATCCTGCGGCTGCCCGAGGAGTCGCTGATCCGGCTGCTGACCGGGGACCCGGCCGGCCGGCGCGCCGCCACGCGCTCGTACCGCTCGCTGGTCACGGCCTCCGCGGTGCTGCGCGAGGTGCTGGCCGGGCTGGGCGTGCCGGACGACGGCGGAGTGCGGACGCTCGGGCACCACGAACGGGTGCGGATCGGGCCGTCGGGCACCCTCGTCGGCGCCGAGTCGCAGCACATCGTGCGGGCCCGGCGCGACGGAGTGGACCGCTTCGTGGCCGTGCATCACGGCGACCCGGGGTGCGCCCCGGAGCGCATGGCCGTGCGGCCGCTGGAGAACTGCCGTACCGGGCGGGTGCACCGGCACCACGCCGCCGGCCTGCTGATCACCGAACTGCTCTTCGACCGCAGCCTGCGGGCCGGCGAGTCGTACCTGTTCCGCTACGGCGTCGAGGACGGCACGGCCGGTGTGGCGCACGAGTACGCGCGGATGTTCGCCTCGGCGGGCGGGCAGTACGCCCTGCTGGTGCGCTTCGACACCGCCTCGCTCCCCGTGCGCTGCCACCGTTTCGTCCAGACCTCGGCCGCCGCGCCGCGCGACGGGCGGCAGGAGCTGCCGGTGAGCGAACGGCACCGCTCGGTCCACCTCGTCGAGCCGCGGGTGCGGCCGGGGATCGTGGGGATCGGCTGGGACTGGGAGTAGGCCGTGCCGGCCGGGGGCCTCGGCGGGGCGGCCCGGTCAGGCGCCGGGGCCGGCGATGAGCTTGCCGCCCTTGGCCCGCACCGGGACCTGCTCCAGCGGCACGGTGGCCGGGGACTGCACCACCTTGCCGGTGGTGGCGTCGAACCGGCTGCCGTGGCAGGGGCAGACCAGGGTCGTGCCCTCCAGCTTGTCGATCGGGCATCCGGCGTGCGTGCAGATGGTGCTGAACGCCTTCAGCGTGCCGTCCGCGGCCCGGCTGACGACCACGTTGTGGTCGCGGAACAGCGTGGCGCTCCCTTCGGCCACCGCGCTCTCCGGGCCGAGGTCGACGGGGGCCGTCGGGGTCGCGGGGGCCGAGGCACCGCCGTCGGGGCCGCAGGCGGCGAGCCCGAGCCCGGCGACGGGCGTGAGGGCCGCGCCTCGGATGATCGTACGGCGGCTCGCGGACGGACGGCCGGACATGTGGAACTCCCCCTGGTCGAGGTCTGTGCAGGGCGACGATACCGACCCCGCTTCCGTCGTCCGGGAGCGGGGCTCTCCCCGGCCGGGCGGGGCGGGCCGGGGCGCCGGTGTCCGCCGGTCGGGGGACACCGGTGCCCGCGGCCCGGGACCGCCGTGGCCGCGGGTTCGGGCCGCCGCAGCCGGCGGTGCCCGGCCGCCGCAGCGGATGCGGCGAGCCACGGTCCGGGGCGGATCGCGGCAGCCGTACGCTGGGGACGTAAACGCTTACGCGAGCGTTTACGCGCGGCGGTGCGATGGGATACGGTCCCCGCCGCAGGCAGGGCAGCCCACGAGGAGGACGGACGCGATGCCCACGATGGCAGACGTCGCACGGAGCGCAGGAGTCTCCGTGGCGACCGTCTCGCACGTGCTCAACGGCACCCGGCCCGTGCTGCCGCACACCCGCCAGGCGGTCCTGGACGCCGTGGAGGAGCTCGGCTACACGCCCAACGGCCTCGCCCGCTCCCTGGTGACCTCGCGCACCCGGTCCATCGGGCTGGCGGTGTCGGCGATCAGCAACCCGTACTTCACCGAGATCCTGCAAGGGGTCGAGTCCTGTGCCCTGGAGCACGGCTACAGCCTGCTGCTGGCCGATCCGCACGACGACCCGGAGCACGAGCGGACGGTGGTCCAGCTGCTGCACGAGCGGCGCGTGGACGGGGTGATCGTCGCCCCCTCCGCGCAGCCGGACGCCCTGGTGGCGTATCTGACGCGGCATCGTCTGCCGGCCGTGTTCCTGGACCGGCTCCTGCCCGAGGGCACCGGCGGGCAGGACGCGCCCGCTTTCGACCAGATCTGCGCCGACGGCACACAGCCCACGGCCCGGCTGGTCGGCCATCTCGCCTCCCTCGGGCACCGGCGGATCGGGCTGGTGGCCGGGCTGCCCGGCTGGAGCACGACCGCCGAGCGCCTGGCCGGCTACCGCCGGGGACTGGCCGCCGCCGGACTTGCCTGCGACGAACGGCTCGTGGTCCACGGCGACTCCTCGGCCGGCGGTGCCGAGCGCGCCACCGGGGAGCTGCTCTCGCGGGCCGCGCCGCCGACGGCACTGGTCACCGCGAACAACGCGATGACCATCGGCGCGCTGCGCGCCCTGCGCGAGCGCGGTCTGTCCGTCCCGGCGGACATGGCGCTGTGCTGCTTCGACGACTTCGACTGGGCCGGCCTGTTCACACCGGGGCTGACCGCGATCGCCCAGCCGGGCCGGGAGCTGGGCGCCGGGGCGGTGCGGCTGCTGCTGGACCGTCTCGACGCGCCGGACCGGCCGGCCCGGACCGTGCGCCTGCCCTGCTCCTTCGTCCACCGCACGTCCTGCGGCTGTCCCACGCCGCCCGAGAAAGGAACCGACTCGTGATCGTCGTCGCCGGAGAGGCCCTGATCGACCTGGTACCGCGCGGCCCGGGCCCCCTCGCGGACCTGACACCGGCGCTCGGCGGCGGCCCGTACAACACGGCCGTCGCGCTCGGCCGCCTGGGCTCCCCCACGGCCTTCTGCTCCCGCACGTCCGAGGACGCCTTCGGGCAGGCCCTGCTCGACGGGCTGCGCCGGGCGGGCGTCGACGTCTCCGCCGTGCAGCGCGGCCCGGAGCCGACCACGCTGGCCGTGGCGTCGGTCGGGGACGACGGCTCGGCCGCGTACTCCTTCTACGTCGAGGGCACCGCCGACCGGCTGTTCACCGCGCCCGCCGAGCTGCCCGCCGGGAGTCGCGCGGTGTCCTTCGGCACCTGTTCGCTGGCGCTGGAGCCGGGCGCGAGCGCCTACGAGGAGCTGATGCACCGGGTGGCCGCGCAAGGGTTGTTCACCGCGCTGGACCCGAACATCCGGCCCGGGCTGATCCCGGACGCGGACGCCTACCGGGCCCGTTTCCGCGGCTGGCTGCCGTCGGTGACGCTGCTGAAGCTGTCCGAGGAGGACGCCCGCTGGCTGGGCGGCACGCCCGCCGAGTGGCTGGCCGCGGGGCCGTCGGCCGTCGTGATCACCCATGGGGGCGACGGGCTGACCGCGTACACCCGCAACGGCGCGGAGCACTCCGTGCCGGGCGAGAAGGTCGACGTCGTGGACACGATCGGCGCCGGGGACACCGTGAACGCGGCCCTGCTGCACGGTCTGGCGGCGCAGGACGCGCTGTCCCCCGAGGGGCTGGCGGCGCTGGACGCGGCCGGCTGGCAGCGGCTGCTGCGGTTCGCGGCCCGTGCGGCGGCGGTCACCTGTTCCCGTGCGGGCGCCCAGCCGCCGTACGCGGCGGAGGTCGGCGAGCCGTAAGGCGCTTCCCGTCGCGGAGCCGGCCAGGGGCACCAGCTCGCGGTCACCGGCTCCCCGGCGCGGGTTCCGGCCGTCGCCCTGTCGGTGGCACCGTACGCCTCGGCCCTCGGCCCCCGTGGTGGTCCCACGGGGGCCGAGGGCCGTCCGGGCGATGCGGGTCAGGCCTTGCGGGCGCGCGGGATCTTCTTCGCGGGCTCGCTCTTCTTGCTCGCCGTGTTGTTCGCCCGCCTCCGGGCGGTGGTGGTCCTGCGGGCGGCGGTCGCCGCCACCGCCTTGCCGGCGGCGGCCTTGCGCGGCGTCGCCTTGACCGGCTCCGCGTCGCTGATCCGGTCCGCGCCGAGGATCTCCCGCAGGAACTTGCCGGTGTGGCTGGCCGGGACACCGGCGACCTGCTCGGGGGTGCCCTCGGCGACGACCAGACCGCCGCCGGCGCCGCCCTCCGGGCCCATGTCGATGATCCAGTCCGCGGTCTTGATCACGTCGAGGTTGTGCTCGATGACGATGACCGTGTTGCCCTTGTCGACCAGGCCGTTCAGCACCTTGAGCAGCTTGCTGATGTCCTCGAAGTGCAGACCGGTGGTCGGCTCGTCCAGCACGTAGACCGTGCGGCCGGTGGAGCGGCGCTGCAGCTCGCTCGCGAGCTTGACGCGCTGGGCCTCGCCGCCGGACAGGGTGGTCGCCGACTGGCCGAGCCGGACGTAGCCGAGGCCGACGTCCTTGAGCGTCTTCAGGTGCCGGGAGATGGCCGGCACCGCCTCGAAGAACTCCGTGGCCTCGTCGATGGGCATGTTCAGCACGTCGGCGATGGACTTGCCCTTGTAGTGGACCTCCAGGGTCTCCCGGTTGTACCGGGCGCCGTGGCAGACCTCGCACGGGACGTAGACGTCCGGGAGGAAGTTCATCTCGATCTTGATGGTGCCGTCGCCGGCGCAGTTCTCGCAGCGGCCGCCCTTGACGTTGAAGGAGAACCGCCCGGGCAGGTAGCCGCGGACCTTCGCCTCGGTGGTCTCGGCGAACAGCTTGCGGATGTGGTCGAAGACGCCGGTGTACGTCGCCGGGTTGGACCGCGGGGTGCGGCCGATGGGCGACTGGTCGACGTGCACCACCTTGTCGACGAGGTCGTCGCCCTCGACGCGCGTGTGCCGTCCGGGGATGGTGCGGGCGCCGTTCAGCTCGCGCGCGAGGTGGGTGTACAGGATGTCGTTGACCAGCGTCGACTTGCCGGAGCCGGAGACACCGGTGACCGCGGTGAACACGCCCAGCGGGAAGGAGACGTCGATGTCCTTGAGGTTGTTCTCGCGGGCGCCGTGCACGGTCAGCTGCCGGGCGGGGTCGCGCGGGCGGCGTACCTCGGGCAGGGGGATGGACTTGCGGCCCGAGAGGTACTGGCCGGTCTGCGACTCGGTGTTGGCGAGCAGCTCCTTCAGGGAGCCGCTGTGCACGACCTTGCCGCCGTGCTCACCCGCGCCGGGGCCGATGTCCACGATCCAGTCGGCGGTCTTGATGGTGTCCTCGTCGTGCTCGACGACGATGAGCGTGTTGCCCATGTCACGCAGCCGGACCAGGGTCTCGATCAGCCGGTGGTTGTCCCGCTGGTGCAGGCCGATGGACGGCTCGTCCAGCACGTACAGCACACCGACCAGGCCGGAGCCGATCTGGGTGGCGAGGCGGATGCGCTGGGCCTCGCCACCGGAGAGCGTGCCGGCGGCGCGGTTGAGCGAGAGGTAGTCCAGGCCGACGTCGACCAGGAACCGCAGGCGCTCGTTGACCTCCTTCAGGACCCGCTCGGCGATCTTCTTCTCGCGGCCGTCGAGCGTGAGCCCGCGCAGGAACTCGGCGCAGTCGCTGATCGACATCGCGGAGATCTCCGCGATGGACTTGCCCATGATCGTCACCGCGAGGACGACCGGCTTCAGGCGGGTGCCCTCGCATGCGGGGCAGGGCACCTCGCGCATGTAGCCCTCGAAGCGCTCCCGGCTGGCGTCGCTCTCGGCCTCGCCGTGCCGCCGCTTGACGAAGTTCACGGCGCCTTCGAAGGACGCCAGGTAGACCCGCTCGCGCCCGTAGCGGTTGCGGTAGCGGATCTCGATCTGCGTCTTGTGGCCGTACAGCAGGGCCTTCTTGGCGCGCTGGGGCAGCCCGGCGAAGGGGATGTCGGTGCGGAAGCCGAGCGCGTCGGCCAGGGCGTGGATCTGCCGGTCGAAGTAGTCCTTGGTGTGGCCGTGCGACCAGGGGTGGATGGCGCCCTCGTCGAGGGACTTCTCCACGTCCGGGACGATCAGCTCCGGGTCGACCTCCATCCGGGTGCCGATGCCGGTGCACTCGGGGCAGGCGCCGAAAGGCGAGTTGAAGGAGAAGGAGCGGGGCTCCAGCTCCTCGAAGGACAGGTCGTCGTACGGGCAGTACAGGTGCTCGGAGTACATCCGCTCGCGCTCGGGGTCGTCCTCGGGGAGGTCGACGAAGTCGAGCACGACCATGCCGCCGGACAGGCCGAGGGCGGTCTCCACGGAGTCGGTCAGGCGGCGCTTGGCGGAGTCCTTCACGGTGAGGCGGTCCACGACCACCTCGATGGTGTGCTTCTCCTGCTTCTTCAGCCTGGGCGGGTCGGAGAGGTGGATCGTCTCGCCGTCCACGCGGGCGCGGGAGTAGCCCTTGGCCTGCAGGTCGGCGAAGAGGTCGGCGAACTCGCCCTTGCGCTCGCGCACCAGCGGCGAGAGCACCTGGAAGCGGCTGCCCTCCGGCAGCTGAAGCACCTTGTCGACGATGGCCTGCGGCGACTGGCGCGAGATCGGGCGGCCGCACTCGGGGCAGTGCGGCTTGCCGATGCGTGCGAAGAGCAGGCGCAGGTAGTCGTAGACCTCGGTGATCGTGCCGACGGTCGAGCGGGGGTTGCGCGAGGTCGACTTCTGGTCGATGGAGACCGCCGGGGACAGGCCCTCGATGAAGTCGACGTCCGGCTTGTCCATCTGGCCGAGGAACTGCCGGGCGTACGAGGAGAGCGACTCCACGTAGCGCCGCTGGCCCTCGGCGAAGATGGTGTCGAACGCCAGGGAGGACTTGCCCGACCCGGACAGGCCCGTGAAGACGATGAGCGAGTCCCGGGGCAGGTCGAGCGAGACGTTCTTCAGGTTGTGCTCGCGCGCGCCACGGACGATGAGACGGTCGGCCACGCCGGTCCGCACCTTTCTTGAGAGAAGTGACAGGGGCGGGGCCCCCGTGCTTCTTCAGACTAGGGGGAGCCACTGACAACGCCGGGTGGGCTGCCCGGAGCCACCCGGATACACAACAACTCCCGGCTCTCCAGCATGCCCGACGTCGCCCCCGACCTTATAGCACGTGTATTCGATTTACGGCCGGAGCCCGACTCCTTCACCCGAAGGAGTGGCGGGGCTAGGGTCGGGCGCATGATGGATCACGCTCGTGACCTGGCGTCTGTACAGCACGCCACCGACCGGCTGCTCGGCGCGGTCGCCACCCTGGACAACGCGGCTGTGACCTACCAGTCACGGCTGCCGGGCTGGAGCCGGGGCCATGTCCTGGCCCATCTGGCCCGCAACGCCGACGCCCTGGTGAACGTGCTGCGGGGCCGCCCGATGTATGCGTCCGCCGAGGCCCGCGACGCCGACATCGAGCGCGACGCCCCCCGCAGCCTGCGGGTGCACCTCGCCGACGTGCGCGAGAGCGCGGCCCGCTTCCAGAAGGCGGCGGCCGCGACCGAGGACTGGTCGCGCACCGTCGAGCTGCGCAACTCGGTCACCGACTCCGCCTCCCGGGTGCCGTTCCGGCGCTGGGTGGAGGTCGAGCTGCACCATGTGGACCTCGGCATCGGATACGAGCTGGAAGACCTGCCCGCCGAGTTCACCGAGCGGGAGATCGGCTTCCTCGCCGAGCGCTTCACGGGCCACCCGGACGTCCCCCCGGTCCGGCTGACGGACGGCACCCGCACATGGCACACCGGGCGGGAGGCGGCCGAGCCGCGGCTGACCGTCACGGGGAGCCGGCCGGACCTGCTCGGCTGGCTCTCCGGGCGCCGTGACGGAGCGGTGCTCACGGTGACCGGCGGCCCTCTCCCGGCTCTCCCTCCGCTGTAGCCCCCGCCCGGCCCGCAGGACCTTCGCCGGGCCGGGACCGGCGATAGGCTGACGGCCATGACGTACACCGGAGAGGTGAGGGTCGGCGGCCCGGCGGACGTGCACGAACTCAAGGACCTGATGATCACCAAGATCGCGGTGGGTCCGATGGACAACAACGCCTATCTGCTGCGCTGCCGGGCCACGGACGAGCAGCTGCTGATCGACGCCGCCAACGACGCCCGGACCCTGCTCGGGATGATCGGCGACGACGGCATCGCCTCGGTGGTCACCACCCACCGGCACGCCGACCACTGGCAGGCGCTGGCAGAGGTGGTCGAGGCGACGGGCGCGCGCACCTACGCGGGCCGCGAGGACGCCGAGGGGATTCCCGTGCCCACGGACGTCCTGGTCGACGACGGCGACACCATCCGGGTGGGGCAGGTGGAGCTGACCGCGCGCCACCTGGTCGGCCACACGCCGGGGTCGATCGCCCTGATCTACGACGACCCGCACGGGCACCCGCACGTGTTCACCGGGGACTGCCTGTTCCCGGGCGGGGTCGGGAACACCTTCCACGATCCGCAGGCCTTCGCTCAGTTGATCCACGACGTCGAGACGAAGATCTTCGACGTCCTGCCGGACGAGACCTGGGTCTACCCGGGACACGGCAACGACACCACGCTGGGCGCGGAGCGCCCGCACCTGCCGGAGTGGCACGCGCGCGGGTGGTGAACCGCGGGTGGTGCGCCCTCCTCGGGGCGGTACGCCGTCCGTCCTTAGGCGGCCGTCCTGGGGCGGTGTGCCGTCCTGCGGGCGGTGCGCGTCCTGGGCGATGCGCGTCCTGGGCGGTGCGCCGTCCGGACAGCGGGTGACGGCCGCCCAGGACGGCCCGCGGGAGCCCCTAGGCCTCCGTGCTGACGGCTCCGGCCAGTGCCGCCACCCGTTCCACCGCGAAGACGTATCCCTGAGTCCCGCATCCGGCGATGACGCCGTCGGCACGCAGGGACACGTAGGAGTGGTGCCGGAAGGACTCGCGCCGGTGGATGTTGGAGATGTGCACCTCCACCACCGGCAGGCCGTCGCAGGCGTTGAGGGCGTCCAGGATGGCGACGGAGGTGTGCGAGTAGGCGCCCGGGTTGATGACGATGCCGCAGTGGTGCAGCCGGGCCTCGTGGATCCAGTCGATCAGCTCGCCCTCGTGGTTGGACTGCCGGAAGTCCACGGTGCGGCCGTGGGCGGCCGCCGCCCCGGCGCACCGGGCCTCGATGTCCGCGAGGGTCTCGGAGCCGTAGATCTCCGGCTGCCGCTGCCCGAGCAGGTTCAGGTTGGGGCCGTTGAGGATCATGATCGGCGCGGTGGCTGGTGTGCGGGGCACGGGTTCCTCCGGGTGTGTGGCGTGGACGGCCGTCCGCCGGACGGCGGCTGGTAGTCGGTCTATCACGGCACCCGGCCGCCTCCGCACGCCCGCCGGCGCCGCTCAGGGATTGATCGCCAGCTCCAGGTAGGCCGCGAAGATCACCAGGTGGACGCCGCCCTGGAGCGGGGTGGCCCGGCCCGGTGCCACGGTCAGCGAGGCGACGACCACCGTGAGAAGGAGCAGGAGCATGTGGGCGGAGCCCAGGCCGAGCACCAGCGGCCCGGACAGCCACACAGAGGCCAGGGCGACCGCGGGGATGGTCAGGCCGATGCTGGCCATCGCCGAACCGAGGGCCAGGTTGAGGCTGGTCTGCACCCGGTCGCGCCGGGCCGCGCGCAGGGCCGCGATGGTCTCGGGCAGCAGCACCAGCATGGCGATGATCACGCCGACGACCGCGTGGTGCAGGCCGGCGGCCTGCACCCCGGCCTCGATGGCCGGTGAGACGCCCTTGGCGATGCCGATCACGCCGACCAGGGCCAGCAGCAGCAACGCTGCGCTGATCCAGGCGGTGCGGGCGGACGGCCGATCCGCATGGGCCTCGAAGGTGATCACCATTCCCTGCCGGGTGACCGGCAGGAAGTAGTCGCGGTGCCGCACGGTCTGGGTGGCGACGAACAGGCCGTAGAGGATCAGCGAGGACACCGCGGCGAAGGTGAGTTGCACACCGGAGAACTGCGCGCCCGGCTCGCTGGTGGTGAACGCCGGCAGGACGAGACTCAGGGTGGCCAGGGTCGCCACCGTGGCGAGCGCCGCGCCGGTGCCCTCGGCGTTGAAGACGGCCGTGCGGTGCCGCAGCGAGGCCACCAGCAGGGACATGCCGAGCACGCCGTTGCAGGTGATCATGACGGCGGCGAACACGGTGTCCCTGGCCAGGGTCGCGCTCTTGGCGCCGCCGTCCAGCATCAGCGTGACGATGAGGGCCACCTCGATCACGGTGACGGCGACCGCGAGGACCAGGGAGCCGAACGGTTCACCGACCCGGTGGGCGACCACCTCGGCGTGGTGGACCGCGGCCAGGACCGATGCGGCCAGCACCCCGCACAGCACCACGGTCACCACGGCAGGCAGGCTGCGTCCCCAGGTCAGGGCCAGCAGAACCACCGCGAGCACCGGCACGGCGGTCGTCCGCGCCCGTGTGAGCGCGCGCCGGGTGATCATGTAAGGATCGTCCCGCATCCGGCGCAGGTTCGCATTCCGGCCGGCGGCGAGGGCGGTGTCCGTGCCTTGGGCGGTGCGGGCGGGACCGCGCCGGTGCTCTCGGCGGCCGTGCCGCGGGTGCCGTCCTACAGCAGCGGGGCGATGGCCGGCATGAGGTCCTTGAACGTACGGCCGTGGGAGGGGACGCCGAGGGCGGTCATCGTCCAGCCGTTCCCGGCCCGGTGCACCTTCGCCATGATCTGGGCGGTGTAGTCGCCGCCGCCGTCCAGGGTGTAGCGGGCGAGTTCCTGTCCGGTGGTGTCGTCGACGAGGCGGCAGAACGCGTTCTGCACCTGCTGGAAGGTCTGGCCCGTGAAGGAGTTCACGGTGAAGAAGATCTGGTCGATGTGGGACGGGACGCGCCGCAGGTCGACGAGGATCGCCTCGTCGTCGGTGCCCTGCCCGGCACCGCCGACCAGGTTGTCACCGGTGTGGCGCACCGAGCCGTCGTCGCTGACCAGATGGCGGAAGAAGACCACGTCGACGGGCTGGTCGCCGGCGAACAGGATGGCGGAGGCGTCGAGGTCGATCTCCCGGGTGCGGGTGCCGAACAGGCCGCGGCGCGGCGCCGCCTTCCAGCCGAGGCCCATGCGCACCGCGGTCAGGCTGCCCCCGTCGTTCTTCTGCAGGCTGATGGCCTGGCCCTTGGTCAGGTTGACGGACACGGCTGCTTCCCCTCTCCGACGGCTCCCCTGTTGCCGCGCAGGACGCGGTCGATCCGCACCTTACGCGGCGAAAGCGGCGGCGCCGACCGGCGGACCGCTGTTTGTGGCGGTCTTGCAACACAGCGCGCACGGCGGTGGCCGGCCCAGCGGGCCGGGCACCGCCGCACGGGATCAGGCCAGCCCCGCCTCCCTCATCTGGCGCAGCTCCTTCTTCATCTCGGCGACCTCGTCGCGCAGCCGGGCCGCCACCTCGAACTGCAGCTCGGCCGCGGCGGCGCGCATCCGCTCCGTCATCTCCTCGATCTGCTCGGCGAGCTGCGCCGCGGGTCGGTCGGTGGGCGTCGTCTCCTTCGCCTTGCCCTTGCCGGGCTTGGTCGCCTTGGCCGCCGCCTTGCCCTCCTGCCGGCCGCCGAGCGCGGGCACGGCGGCCTTGCCGCTGCGGCCGTCCTTGCTCTTGCGGTAGCCGGTGCCGAGCAGCTGCTCGGTGTCGACCTCCTCGCGGGCGATCTGCGCGACGATGTCGTTGATCTTCTTGCGCAGCGGCTGCGGGTCGATGCCGTGAGCCTTGTTGTAGGCGATCTGCTTGGCCCGGCGGCGGTTGGTCTCCTCGATGGCCTTCTCCATCGCCGGGGTGATCTTGTCGGCGTACATGTGGACCTGGCCGGAGACGTTGCGTGCCGCGCGGCCGATGGTCTGGATGAGCGAGGTGCCCGAGCGCAGGAAGCCCTCCTTGTCGGCGTCCAGGATCGCCACCAGGGACACCTCCGGCAGGTCCAGTCCCTCGCGCAGCAGGTTGATGCCGACCAGGACGTCGAACTCGCCGGAGCGCAGCTCGCGCAGCAGCTCGACGCGGCGCAGCGTGTCGACGTCGCTGTG
This sequence comes from Streptomyces thermodiastaticus, assembly GCF_014656135.1. Lineage (GTDB taxonomy): Bacteria > Actinomycetota > Actinomycetes > Streptomycetales > Streptomycetaceae > Streptomyces > Streptomyces thermodiastaticus. The sequence continues at coordinate 206,917 of NZ_BNBV01000003.1, read as the reverse complement.
CAGATAGCGCACCTGGATGCCGAGCTCCACGAAGTAGTCCGTGAGGTCCTCGGCCATCTTCTTGGTGAGCGTGGTGACCAGGACGCGTTCGTCCTTCTCCACGCGCTTGCGGATCTCGTGCACCAGGTCGTCGATCTGTCCCTCGGTGGGCTTGACGACGACCTCGGGGTCGACCAGGCCGGTGGGCCGGATGATCTGCTCGACCTGGCCGTCGGAGCGCGACAGCTCGTAGGGGCCGGGGGTGGCCGACAGGTAGACCGTCTGGCCGATGCGTTCCTGGAACTCCTCCCACTTCAGCGGGCGGTTGTCCAGGGCGGAGGGCAGGCGGAAGCCGTGCTCGACCAGGGTGCGCTTGCGGGAGGCGTCGCCCTCGTACATCGCGCCGATCTGGGGCACGGTGACGTGCGACTCGTCGATGACGAGCAGGAAGTCCTCGGGGAAGTAGTCGAGGAGGGTGTTGGGCGGGGTGCCGGGCTCGCGGCCGTCGAAGTGCATCGAGTAGTTCTCCACCCCGGAGCAGGTGCCGATCTGGCGGAGCATCTCGATGTCGTAGGTGGTGCGCATGCGCAGCCGCTGGGCCTCCAGCAGCTTGCCCTGCTTCTCCAGCTCGGCCAGGCGCTCCTTGAGTTCCTGCTCGATGCCGCGGATGGCCCGCTCCATGCGCTCGGGGCCGGCGATGTAGTGCGAGGCGGGGAACACGTACAGCTGCTGTTCGTCGCTGATGATCTCGCCGGTGAGCGGGTGCAGGGTGGACAGCGCCTCGATCTCGTCGCCGAACATCTCGATGCGGACGGCGAGCTCCTCGTAGACCGGGAAGATCTCGATGGTGTCGCCGCGTACCCGGAAGGTGCCGCGGGTGAAGGACATGTCGTTGCGCGTGTACTGGATGTCCACGAAGCGGCGCAGCAGCTCGTCGCGGTCGATCTCGTCGCCGACGCGGAGCGGGACCATGCGGTCCACGTACTCCTGCGGGGTGCCCAGGCCGTAGATGCAGGAGACGGAGGCGACCACGACGACGTCGCGGCGGGTGAGCAGCGAGTTGGTCGCGGAGTGGCGCAGCCGTTCGACCTCCTCGTTGATCGAGGAGTCCTTCTCGATGTAGGTGTCCGACTGCGGGACGTAGGCCTCGGGCTGGTAGTAGTCGTAGTACGAGACGAAGTACTCGACGGCGTTGTGGGGAAGCAGCTCGCGGAACTCGTTGGCCAGCTGCGCGGCCAGGGTCTTGTTCGGCGCCATGACGAGGGTGGGGCGCTGCAGCTTCTCGATCATCCACGCGGTGGTGGCGGACTTGCCGGTGCCGGTGGCGCCGAGCAGCACCACGTCCTTCTCGCCCGCCTGGATGCGCCGGGCGAGTTCCTCGATGGCCTGCGGCTGGTCGCCGCTGGGCCGGTAGGGGCTGACGACCTCGAAGGGCGCCACCGTGCGTTCGATGTGGGAAACGGGCCGCATGTCATCCACCGTACGACCCGCCACTGACAACGGGGGCGCCCGGCGGGGAGGGGGGAGGCCGGAGGGGAGAGGACCTGCTCAGTGCTGCTGGGTCCCGCTCAGTGCTGCTTGGGGGTGTGCGGGCGGCGGGCGGAGGACGGGTACGGGTGGACGGCGGAGGGGGCGGCGAGCCGGGGCGCCGGCACGCCGGGTCTGCGGTCCACGGGGGTCCACTGGCCCCTGTTCGTGATCGTCAGCGGGTCGAGCAGCACCACGACGCCCGCCAGCAGCAGGAGGGCGAGCGGGCCGATCAGCAGGGGTGCGAGCAGGGCGGCTGGTGACTTCCCGGGCGCCGCGGCCGCACCGTGCACGTGCACGCTGACGGCGCCCATGCCCGCATAGTGCATGCCGCCGGCCGCGACCCCCATCACCAGGCTCGCGCCGACGCTCCACATCGGCCGTCCGGCCTTGCCGGCCGCCCACAGGGCGGCGGTCGACGCGGCCATCGCGACGAGGACGGAGGCGGCGACGGTGAGGGTGTTGTACTCGAACGTGCCGTCGAAGTGCATGCCGGCCATGCCCAGGTAGTGCATCGAGGCGATCCCGAGTCCTGTGATCGTGCCCCCGGTGAACAGCGCGGAGCCGGTCGCTCCGCGGTAGCCGACGATGAAGATCCCCACCCCGACCATGACGACGGCCAGAAGCAGGCTCGCGTACGTGGTCGGCCGGTCGTAGCGGATCGGGGCGCCGTCGATGGTGAAGCCCATCATCCCGATGAAATGCATCGTCCAGGCGCCGGAGCCGATGGCCGCCGCGCCGAGGGCGAGCCAGCCGGGGCGCCAGCTGCCGGGCACGCACAGGGCCCGTGTGGTGCAGCGCAGCCCGAGGGCCCCGCCGAGGCAGGCCATGAGATAGCCCACCAGCGGGGTGACGAGCCCGTAGCCGAAATCGTCGACCGTGCCGTGCATGCGCGGCTGCCTTTCCGCCCTGCGGCTGCCCTTCCGCCCTGATGAGTTCCGCGACGTGATGCCGTCGCCCCCGCTGACCGGCCGTTCCCCCATGAGCCTGGCTGACGCAGAGAGTACGACGTCCACCGAACGGGTCGAACGAGTTTCCGACAAAGAACCATGACGTGTCGCTGATGTGCGCCACCGGTGAGCGGGCGCGCGCCTGACCACCCGGCGCGCCCTCACGCGTACTCCACATCGTCACCCTGTGCTGTCATGGTGGTGCTCCGCGTCATCGCTCTGCGACATCGAGCACCGAGCACCGAGGAGCCCGTATGCACGTCCGCGCAGTGGCTGCCGCCGTCCCCGCTCTGCTGGCAGCGACGCTGCTGTCCCCCGCCGGGCCGGCCCGGGCGGCCGCGGCCCCGCAACGGCCCGAGCTGGTCGCCGGGGCCCCGCAGCGGCCGGTTGTCGTCGCTCACCGGGGCGCCAGTGCCTACGCCCCGGAGAACACCCTGCCCGCCGTCGACAAGGCGGCCGCGCTCGGCATCGGCTGGGTGGAGAACGACGTGCAGCGCACCAAGGACGGCGAACTGGTCGTCCTGCACGACGACACCCTGGTGCGCACCACGGACGCCGAGCAGGTCTTCCCGGACCGGGCGCCGTGGCGGGTCAGGGACTTCACCGCCGCCGAGATCGCGCGGCTGGACGCGGGCAGCTGGTTCTCCCCCGCCTTCGCGGGCACGCGTGTGCCGACGCTGCGGCAGTACCTGCGCCGGGCCGAGCGCGACCGCACGAGGCTGCTGCTGGAGGTGAAGCACCCCGAGCTGTACCCGGGCATCGAGCGGCAGATCCTCGACGTGCTGGGCAGCGAGGGCTGGCTCGACCGCCGCCACCTGTCCGGCCGGCTGATCGTGCAGAGCTTCAGTGCCGACAGCGTGCGCACCGTGCACGCCCTGCGGCCCGCGGTCGAGACCGCGTTCCTGGGCAGCCCTGCCACCGCGGACCTGCCCCGGTACGCGGCCTTCGCGGACGCGGTCAATCCCCAGGCCGGCGGCCTGTCCGCGGCGTACGTCTCCGCCGTCCACGCGCTGACCGGCCCGCACGGCAGGCCGCTGAGGGTGTTCACCTGGACGGTCGACAGCCCGTCCGTGGCCCGCACCGCGGCCGGGTACGGCGTGGACGGCATCATCTCCGACAAGCCGGACGTGGTGAGCGAGGCCCTGGACGCCGCCTGACCGGCCGGCTGCCCGTCTCCCCGGCTTCACTGTCCGCCCGCCTCCCGCATCGGCTTCTCTGCGTGCCCGCCTCCCGCAGGCCGCGGTGCGCGGCGCGTGCGTCCTGCGTGCGACCCGTGTGCGGAGCCGACGCATCCGCGTGCGACCCCTGTGCGGGCGGGCGCGCCCTGTGAGCACCGGGGCGCCGGTCCGCCGGGGTTTGCCTCCTGCCGCGGCCCGCCAGGGATGAGACGTCAGGCGCGAGAAGGAAGACGGGAGGCAGGCACGTGCTGGTGGTGTCCGACGAGGTACGGGAGGCGCTGGCCGGGCGCCGCCCCGTGGTGGCCCTGGAGTCCACGATCATCGCGCACGGGCTGCCGCGACCGCACAATCTGCGGGTGGCGCTTCAGCTGGAGGAGGCGGTCCGGCAGGGGGGCGCCGTACCGGCGACCATCGCGGTCCTGGACGGCCGGCCGCACATCGGCCTGGGCGAGGAGCAGCTGGAGCGGGTCGCGGGCGAGGACGGCATCCGCAAACTGGGCCACCGCGACCTGCCGCCGGCGGTGGCCGCGAAGGCGAGCGGGGCCACGACGGTGTCGGCCACAGCGCTGCTGGCGTCCCTGGCGGGCATCCGGGTCCTCGCTACGGGCGGACTGGGCGGGGTGCACCGCGAGTGGACGCAGACCCAGGACGAGTCCGCCGACCTGAGACTGCTGGCCCGCACCCGGATCACGGTGGTGTGCTCGGGCGTGAAGTCCATCCTCGACGTGCCGGCCACGCTGCAGCGCCTGGAGACGCTGGGGGTGACGGTGGCCGGTTACGGCACGGACCGCTTCCCTGGCTTCTACCTGACCGACTCGGGCCATCCGGTGGACTGGACGCTGACCACCCCCGAGGAGGTGGCCGAGGTCATGCGGGCGCAGAACGCGCTGCGCATGCCGGAGTCGGCGCTGATCGTCGCCCATCCCGTGCCGCCGGAGGAGCAGCTGGATCCGGGGCTGCACGCCCGTGTGCTCGCCGAGGCGCTCGACGCGTGCGCGGCACAGGGCGTGACGGGGCAGGCGGTCACCCCGTTCCTGCTCGACCACCTGGTGCGGCACACGGACGGCGCCGCGCTGCGCGCCAACGTGGCGGCCGTCCGCGGCAACGTACGGCTGGCGGCGCGGATCGCGACGGCGTGGGCCGGGAGGTGACCGCGCATCCGGCGGCCCCGTCCGCCACGCCGCCCGGTACGCACGCCGCCGGTGCGGGCGGGACGGAGGGCCGGGCGCTGCTGGTGGTCGGGGACGTGGTGACGGACGTCGTCGCGCTGCACCACGGCCCGCCCGCGCCCGGCACCGACTCGACCGCGGCGATCCGGCTGGTGCCCGGAGGCGCCGGGGCCAATGCGGCCTGCTGGGCGGCCCACCGGGGGTGTCCGGACGTGCGGCTGCTGGCCCGGGTGGGCGCGGACACGGCGTCCTGGCACGAGCGGGAACTGATCGCCTCGGGGGTGCGGCCCCGGCTGGTGCGGGATGCGGGGGCTCCGACCGGGACGGTGATCTGTCTGGTCGACGCGGCGGCCGCGGGCGAGCGCACGTTCCTCACCGACAGCGGGGCCTCGGTGCGGCTGGGGCCCGAGGACTTCGGCCAGGAGCTGCTGGACGGCGTGGGCCGGCTGCATCTGTCGGGGTATCTGCTGTTCTCCGCGCCGGGGCGGGCGCTGGTGGCCGCGGCGGTCGCCTCGGCCCGGGCCCTTCGCATCCCCGTCAGCCTGGACCCGGCGTCCGCGGGGTTCCTCTCCGCGCTGGGGGTGCGGCGGTTCCGGGAGCTGACGGAGGGGATGGACGTGCTGCTGCCCAGCGGCGCGGAGGCCTGCCTGCTGACGGGGCTGTCCGATCCGGCCCGCGCGGCGGCCCGGCTGAGCCGGCACGTTCCGCTGGTGGTGGTCACCCTGGGCGGCGACGGGGCGCTGGTGGCCCGCCACGGCGCCGTGGAGGCGCGGGTGCCCGCCGTGCCGGCGGTGGTCAGGGACACGACCGGCGCCGGTGACGCCTTCGCCGGGGCGTTCCTGGCCGCGCTGCTGGCGGGTGCCGGTGCCCGCGAGGCGGCGGCGGACGGCTGCCGGGCGGGCGCGCTGGCGGTGAGCCGGGTGGGTGCCCGGCCGCCGAAGGGTGCCGCACAGGGGGCGTAGGGCGTGGCGCCGGTGCCGGGAGGTCGCGCGGGCGCGGGGCGTACGGCCGGGTGCGGCGCGGCGGCGGTCCCGTGGGCCGGGCGGGACCGCCAGGACCCGCAGCGCGGCCCGAGGGGCATGCGTGTGAGTCCGGTCGCACGAGTCCCGTGTGCCCGGCACCGCCCGCGCCCGGCATCGCACGCGCGCCCGGCGTCGTCCGCGTGCCCACCACCGCCCGCGCGCCCGGCGGCGCTACGGCGTGTATCCCCAGGCGGAGATCATCGGTGCCGCGGCCAGGTCCATGGTGCCGGAGGCCACACGGGCCGGATGGCGGTCGATCTCCTCGTCCGTCGCCAGACCCACCGCGACGAGCCGGCCGCGGATCTGCCGGACCGTGGCCGACTCCAGGGCGGCGCAGGCCGGCGAGGCGACGGGGAAGCAGGCGTCGGCCTCGACCCGTCGCAGGCCGACGGCGCGCAGCACTCCCTCCGATGATCATTCACGAGCGGTCATGCCGTTCCACGCCGGGTGACGCGGGTCGTCGGCGCGCACCAGCACGTCCGCCATGCCGGCCGGGTCGGTCTCCGCCTCGTACCGTTCGAAGGCCGGCAGCGTCCAGTGGTCCGCCTCCGGGGTTCGGCGGCGCAGCGCGCCCGGGGAGAGGGCGATGTGGACGGTGAGGCCGAAGGGGAACCAGTGCCGCAGCAGCAGCGGGCCGTGCAGCAGCAGCACTCCGCCGGGCGGCAGCGGGACCCGCTCGCTGCGGGTCGACCGGTCGGTGGCCGCGTCGCGCAGGTCGGGCAGGACCCGGCCGTCGCCGCCGGGTTCCACCGGGCCGAACACCTCCCGCCACAGGGCTCCGGTGTCCAGCCAGCCGTCGTAGTAGGAGTCCACGTCCCGGTGACCGTGTTCCAGGCGGAGGGAGGCCGGACGCAGGAAACCGTCGGCGGCGACGACCAGCGCGGGGCGTCCGCGGACGCGCAGTGCCTCGCCGATCAGCGCGGCCAGGTCGCCCGTGCGGGCGGCGGGGGCGCCGTCGACGGCGAGGCGCGTCCGGGTACCGCCGTCGCCCGGCTCCAGGCCGAGCAGCCGGTCGGCCAGGAGGTCCGCGAGCCGTTCCCAGGTGATCGCTTCGAGTCGCACACGGCCATGATGCGCCAGGCCCCGGGGCGGCCCGCGGGCCGAGACCGCCCGCGGTCGCAGGTCCTGCGGGCCCGGGCGGGCCGTCGTATCGTGACCCAAGGAGCGTCGTCCGGGGACGCACGCAGGTGAGGGAGACGGCCATGGCCGATCCCAAAGGGTTCATGTCCACGCCGCGGCAGGAATGGCCGCGCAGGCCGGTGGACGAGCGCGTACGGGACTGGAACGAGGTGTACGTCCCGGGTGCGCTGCTGCCGATCATCAGCAAGCAGGCGGACCGCTGCATGGACTGCGGGATCCCGTTCTGCCACCACGCCTGCCCGCTGGGCAATCTGATCCCCGAGTGGAACGGCCTGGTGGCCCGCGGGGACTGGCGGGCGGCGAGCGACCGGCTGCACGCGACGAACAACTTCCCCGAGTTCACGGGCCGGTTGTGCCCGGCGCCGTGCGAGGCGGGATGCGTCCTGGCCATCAACCAGCCGGCCGTCACCATCAAGAACGTCGAGTGCGCCGTCGCCGACCGCGCGTGGGAGGACGGCTACGTCGCACCCTGCCCGCCGGAGCGGCTGTCGGACCGCACCGTCGCCGTGATCGGCTCGGGGCCGACCGGGCTCGCCGCGGCCCAGCAGCTGACTCGCGCCGGTCACACGGTGGTGGTGTACGAGCGGGACGACCGGATCGGCGGTCTGATGCGGTACGGGATCCCCGACTTCAAGATGGCCAAGCACCATCTGGACCGGCGTCTGGAGCAGATGGAGGCGGAGGGCACCAGGTTCCGTGCCTCCACGGTGGTGGGGCGGGACATCGGGGCGGACGAGCTGCGGGCGCGCTACGACGCCGTGGTGATCGCCACGGGGGCCACCGCGTGGCGCGAACTCGACGTGCCGGGACGGGAGCTGGCCGGGGTGCACCAGGCGATGGAGTATCTGCCGCCCGCGAACCGGGTGTGCGCGGGTGACCTGGAGGTCTCCCCGCTGTCCGCGGCGGGGCGACACGTTGTCATCGTCGGCGGCGGGGACACGGGGGCCGACTGCCTGGGGACGGCGGTGCGGGAGGGCGCCGCGTCCGTGACCCAGCTGGACATCTACGCCATGCCCGGCACGGAGCGCGACGACGAGACCGAGCCGTGGCCGACCTATCCGAAGATCTACCGGCTGTCGGCCGCGCACGAGGAGGCGGCCACGCTGTGGACCGCGCCGGCCGCGGACGCCGACGCGCGGCTGTTCGGGGCCTCCACACTGCGCCTCACCGGGGACGGCAGCGGGCATGTGCGCGAGCTGCACCTGGTCGAGGTGGACGCGCGGCGGCGCCCGCTGCCGGGCACCGACCGGACCCTGCCGGCCGATCTGGTGCTGCTCGCGCTGGGGTTCTCGGGGCCGGACCGGCGCGACGGGCTGATCGACCAGCTGGGGATCGAGCTGACGCCGGGCGGCACCATCGCCCGCGACGCCCACTTCGCCACGAACGTCCCCGGGGTGTTCGCGGCCGGGGACGCCGCCCGCGGGCAGTCGCTGATCGTGTGGGCGATCGCGGAGGGACGGGCGGTGGCCGCGGCGGTGGACCGGTACCTCATGGGCAGCTCGGAGCTGCCGGCACCGGTCGGGCCGTACGACCGGCCGATGAAGGTGTGAGGGCCGGCCGTCACCGGCGGGCCGTGCGTGCCCCGCAGCGGATCCCGCGGCGTGCGCCGGGCCCCGGGCCGCGCACGGACGGTGCGCGGACCGGGGCCCGGTGCGGCGCGGCTGCGGACGGTCAGGGCCTGCGGGATCAGGGCTGGGCTTGCGGGATCAGGGCTTGCGGGCCACCGCCCCGTAACCCGGGATGACCCCGTCGTCCTGTCCCGGCACCGGCTCGCCCAGTTCCGGGTGCCAGCGGTGCACCACCTCGACGCCGGGGTCCACCAGCTCCAGACCGTCGAAGAAGCGGGCGAACTCCTCGCGGGAGCGCAGCGCCAGGGTGACGCCGCCCGCCTTGAGCTTCTCCGTGGCCACCACCGACTCCTCGGGGGTGAAGTCGGCGGTGGCGTGGGTCATCACCAGGTAGCTGCCCGAGGGCAGGTCGGCGAGCAGCCGGCGCACCAGGTCGTGCGCGCCGTCCTCGTCGGTCACGAAGTGGAGCAGCGCGATCAGGGACAGCGCGACGGGCCGGGTCAGGTCCAGGGTCGTGCGGGCACCCTCGAGAATGGTGTCCGGGTCGCGGACGTCGGCCTGCAGGTAGTCGGTGGCTCCCTGCGGTGTGCCGTGCAGCAGGGCCGCCGCGTGCGCCAGCACGATGGGGTCGTTGTCGCAGTAGACGACGCGGGCGTCGGGTGCGACCTCCTGCGCGACCTGGTGCAGGTTCGGCTCCGTGGGGATGCCCGTGCCGATGTCGAGGAACTGCCGTATCCCCTGGCCGGCCAGCCAGCGGGTGGCGCGGTGCATGAACGCGCGGTTCACCTTGGCCATCACCGGCACGCGGGGTTCGAGGGCCAGCATCTGCCGGCCCAGCTCCTCGTCGACCGGGTAGTTGTCCTTGCCGCCCAGATACCAGTCGTACATCCGTGCGGGATGGGGCTTGCTGGTGTCGATGAGGACCGACGGGCCGGTGGGCCCGGCGATGTGGCCGTGGTCGAGCGGTGTGTCCTGCCCGGTCATAGAACGCTCCGTAAGGATGAGTCAGCTTGATGATCCATCAGAGTCCATGCGGAACTAGCCAATTGAGCATAAAAAGAAACACAGAGAAGAGTCAGGAGAGCAGGAAGTCGGCCACCCCCGCCTTGGCGCCCTCGATGAAGGCGGTCATCTCGTCGGTGGTGTAGATGAGCGCGGGGCCGTCCGGGTCGGTGGACTGGCGCACCGCGATCCGGCCGTCCGCCAGCTTCATCGCCTCCAGGCAGTTGCCTCCGTTGCCGCCGCTCCACGGCTTGTGCCAGCCCTCGTCGCCCAGTTCACGGGCGGGCATGCCGTTGTAGATCCGCACGCCGCGGGTATGCGGGCCGGGCGGCTGGGACGAGGTGGTGTGATCCATTCAGTACTCCTTGTGGAGATCCCGGAGGATCTCCTTGGTGCGTTGTGCCGTGGCGGCCAGCGCCGCCATGCGGTCCATGACCTCCAGGTGGGCGGCCACCTCGCTGCGCGCGTCCAGGTAGACGGCGCCGGTCAGGTACTCGCTGTAGACCATGTCCGGAAGTTCGGGCACGGCGAATCGGAACAGCACGAACGGCCCGTAGGTGCCGGGGTGGGGTCCCGAGGAGAACGGGGCGATCTGCAGCGTGACATTGGGCAGCTCGGCGGCTTCGAGCAGCCTGTCGATCTGCGCGCGCATCACCTCGGGGCCGCCGACGGGACGGCGCAGCACCGTCTCGTCGAGCACGGCCCAGAACCGGGGCGCGTCGGGGCGTGTGAGCAGTTCCTGCCGCTGCATGCGCAGCGCGACATGGCGCTCGATGTCCTCCGGACTGGTCTGGCCGACGGCCCCGGACGTGAGCACCCCCCGCGCGTACTCCTCGGTCTGCAGCAGACCGGGCACGAAGTGGGGTTCGTACGACCGGATGAGCGAGGCGGCACCCTCCAGGCTGACGTACATCGAGAACCAGCCGGGCAGGATGTCGTGGAACCGCTGCCACCAGCCGGGCCGGTTGGCCTCCTCCACCAGCTGCACGAAGACCTCGGCCTCGTCGTCGGGGACGCCGTAGGCCTTCAGCAGCAGCTGCACGTACGGGACCTTGAGGGCGACCTCGGCCGTCTCCATGCGCCGGACCGTGGCCGGAGCGACCCGCAGGACGCGAGCGGCCTCCTCCCGCTTGAGCCCGGCACGTTCCCGCAGATCGAGCAGGCGCCGGCCGAGCACGACCTGTCCGACGGTCGGCGCGGACCGCGGTTCGCTCACACTCCACCTCCATCTCGCCTGCGGACCCGGGAACAGCCGGACCGCACCGGCCCGTGAGACCGGCCGGCCCGGAGGACCCACAGCCCCGCGGCACCGGTGCGAAGGCCGGCTCGAAGACCCGCCGGATCCCCGGTGACCTCGGCCGGTGCCACGCACATGCTGTTGCGAGCAGTCTGCCACGCCCCTTCACTCCGTCGTGAAGCACTCTGCATTTTTCAGAGTGACCCTTGCCAAGTGTTTGTGACGGGGCGATAGTGGCAAGCGTGATTCCGTCCCCGCCCTTAGGAACAGCCGCCGCAGGTTCCCCCGCCTCCGGTGCCGCCACGGGAGCGAGCCCCGCGCGGGCCGTTGCCGAGCGCAGGTTCCGCTTCGAACTGGCCGCAGATCCGGGTTCCCCCGCCCAGGCCCGGCGGCTGACCAGATCCCGGCTCGCCATCTGGTCGGTCTGCGAGGACACCCGCGACACCGCGGCGCTGGTCGTCTCCGAGCTGGTCACCAATGCCGTCGTGCACACCGCGAGCCGGCGCGTGGTGTGCGAACTGCACGACACCGACGACCGGGTGCGCATCGCGGTGCACGACGAAGGCAGCGCGCCGGGGGATCCGAGCCCCTTCCCTCCGCGTCCGGAGGAGGAACACGGCAGGGGTCTGCTCCTCGTCGACGCGGTCTGTCACGCCTGGGGCGCGCAGCAGCACGGCTCCGGTCTTGTGGTGTGGGCCGAACTGCCGCGCGGCGGTGCGCCCGAGGCCCGCACGCAGCCCGAGGAGGAGGCGCGCGGGGACCTCGGCTGGGGCGCCCGTCCCAAGCCGCTGCCCGGCCCTCAGCCGGCCCGGGACGGCCAGGACGCCCCGCGGCGGGACACCACGGCGCCCGAGGGATGCCGGCCGCGCCCCGACGACGGCCGGCCGCACACCGGCGCGCGCCGCACGGCGCCTCTTCCCGGCGCACGGCAGGCGCAGCCGGGCGTGCCGCACGCACCCCAAGGAGCACGGACGGTACCGCACATGAGGCTTCGTCAACCGCAGCTGACGCCGCGCCAGTCGCCCAAGGGCCTGCCGCAGCCGTCCGGTGCCGTGGCACGGCCGCCGCGCACACCGCAGCCGGCGGCTCCGGGCCGCATACCGGGAGCGGGGGCCTCATGGCTGTGAGCGGCTCTTCCGGCTCCGGCCCGGTACGCAGCCTCGACACCCTCGTCCGCCTGGGCCGCCGGACCCATGTGTCCGACGCGCCCGGAGGATCCGGCACGGCCGGCGTGTCGTGCCGGCTGTCCCTGCCCGAGGACATGACGCTCCCGCTGGGCTGCGACGCGGTGTCGGCACCGGCCCGCATCGGGCCCCAGCTGCTGCCCCGGCTGCCCCGCGTGGGCTGTGTCTACGCCGACGCGACCACCTGGTGGTGGATCGTGCCGGCCGACTCCGACTACGCGCTCCCGTGGCCCGCCCCGGCGCACTACGTGACCGGCGCGGTGCTGCCCGGCGTGGCCCCGGACCGGCCGCCGGCCCTCATCCACCGGCCGGACGGCACCGTTCCGTACACCCCGCCGATTCCGCTCTATCTGGCGCTGTGCCGGGTGACGGGCACCACCCCGGCGTGGTCCCGCCCGGTCAGCGTCTAGCGTCTGCACCACCCGGCGGGGCCCCTGCACAGGCCTCGCTCGCCCAAGGGCCGGGGCCACGTGTCCCGCGCCCTCTCCCCCTCCGCGCCCCGGACGGTCTGTGCGGCCGCCGGGTGCGCGAGGGCCGCACCGGCGCCCGGCCGCCCCGTCGGACGGCGGGGCCGGCGCCGTTGTCTCCGCTGCGCACGAACACCAGGAACGTGTCCGTCGCCAGGTCCGTCACGACCTCGGCGGGCAGCCCCTCCTGACGCCGCGCACGCGCGAACTCCTGTGCCTGCCACGACCCGCGCGGGCCGCCCGCGGGGAACCGTTCGACCACCGTCCGCCCGTCCACCCTGCGTCTCCATCCGGCCCCGTGCCGCAAGCCGTCAACCGTCCGGCACGGGCGACGGCCCCCTCCTGTGCCGGTGCCGGGACCCGGTCGACACGCGTTCACCGCCGGTGACGCGGCCCGGCTCACACCACCGGAGCGGCCGGCCGGCGGGCACCCCCCGGCCAGGGGCACGGGACGTGCGCGTGCCCGCGCAGCGCGGTCTCACTCCCCCTGGCCGCTCGGGGAGTCCACCACGGGCAGTCCCGCCGTCCGGGCCGCCGTGCGCAGGACGTCCCGGAGCATCGCGGGAGTGAGCCGGCCGGTGAAGGTGTTGCGCTGGCTGACGTGGAAGCAGCCGAAGAGGTCGAGGCCGTCCAGTCGCACATGGGCGCCGTGCGCGAAGGCGGGGCGGGGCCGGGGCACCGTCCAGCCGGCCTCGGCGAACGCGGGCAGCGCGGCCTGCCAGCCGAAGGCACCGAGCACCACCGCGGCCCGCAGCCCGGGCCGCAGCAGCCGCAGCTCCTGCACCAGCCAGGGCCGGCAGGTGTCGCGCTCGCGGGGCGCCGGCTTGTTGGCGGGCGGGGCGCAGTGCACCGGTGCGGTGACCCGCACGCCGTACAGGTGCAGGCCGTCGTCCCGGTGCACGGAGGCCGGCTGCGAGGCCAGCCCGATGTCGTACAGCGCCTGGTACAGCACGTCGCCGGAGCGGTCCCCGGTGAACATGCGGCCGGTGCGGTTGCCGCCGTGCGCGGCCGGGGCGAGCCCCACGATCAGCAGACGGGCGTCCGGCGGCCCGAACCCCGGCACCGGGCGCCCCCAGTACGGCTGGTCGGCGAAGGCCGCACGTCTGGTCCTGGCCACCTCCTCGCGCCAGGCCACGAGCCGCGGGCAGGCCCGGCACTGCGTGATCCGCCGGTCGAGGGCCGCCAGGCCGCTGGAGTCCATGCCTCCACCGTACGGTCCCGCGGTGCGGGAACGCGGCGACGGTGCCCTCGCCCGCGGCCGCGCGCGGCCCGCACGCGGCCGGCCGTCCGGTGCGGCGCCGCGGAGAGACTAAGGTCATAGCCATGGCAGTGGAGGACGACGAGCGCGACATGGACCGTGACCGGGACGCCGGCAAGGCCGCCGGAGCCGAGCCGTCCGCCGCCGCGGACCCCAAGATCGCCGCGGCCGTGGCCGCCGCGGAGGCGGCCGCCCCGGCGAACGGCGAGACGGTGCGGATCGACAGCTGGATCTGGGCGGTACGGCTGGTCAAGACCCGTTCCATCGGCGCCACCGCCTGCCGCGGCGGACACGTCCGGGTGAACGGCGAGCGGGTCAAGCCCGCCCACGCGGTGCGGGTCGGGGACGAGGTGCGCCTGCGGCACGAGGGCCGGGAGCGGATCGTCGTCGTCACCCGGCTGATCCGCAAGCGGGTGGGCGCCCCGGTGGCCGCCCAGTGCTACATCGACAACTCCCCGCCGCCCCCGCCCCGCGAGGCCGTCGCCTCCATCGGGGTGCGCGACCGCGGCGCCGGCCGCCCCACCAAGCGCGACCGCCGCGAGCTGGAACGCCTGCGCGGCCTCACCGGCATGCCCGGCCTGGGCGCCGGAGGCCGGGAGGGGTCCGTCCGGTCGAAGGGCCGCACGCGCGGCCGGTGAACCCCGGTCGGCCGTCGCCCCTTTTGCCCGTTTCCTCGCTGCGCGAGTACGGTGCGAGAAGGAGCGGTGATGGCCATGCGGACAGGCAGCGAACCGAGGACCGCGCGCAGTGCACTGCGGGCACGGCTGTGGCTGAGCGTGTGGGGGATGGCGTGGGTGATCGCCGCCCTCGTGGTGTTCGTGCTGCTCGGCCACCCGGGCTGGGCGGCGGCGTGCGGGGTGCTGTTGCTGCTGATGGCTGTGGACTTCGCCGTGGTCGTGCGCCACATCCGGCAGGGCCCGCACTTCCAGCCGGGCCGGGACGTCCCCCCGTACGAGCCGCCGGAGAACAAGGGCCGGTAGCGGCGGGCGGGCGGGGGCGGACGGTGCGCCCGGGTGGTGGGCGGGAGCCTCGGCATTCTGGCGAGGGCCTCGGCGTCTTACGTGTCGAACTTGGCCCGTTGCAGGTACTCGGGGTTGGGGTCCAGCGCCGCGGCGAGCCGGAAATGGCGCCGGGCCTGGTCGGGGCGGCCCTGCCGCTCGTAGGTCCGGCCGAGCGCGAAGTGCGCGTAGGCGTTGTCCGGCTCCCGTTCCAGCACGATGCTGAACTCGAGTTCCGCCGGTCTGAGCTGCGCCGCGGCGAAGAAGGCGCGCGCCCGCAGCAGGCGGGCGGCGGTGTTCTCGGGGTGCGCGGCGATGACCGAGTCGAGCAGCCTCACCGCGCCCCGCGGGTCCCGCGCGGCCAGCAGACGCTCGGCGGCGCGAAAATCTATGACATGCGTCTCCGGAGTACCTCCGGTGGAACCGCTGGAGTCGGGCACGACACAGTCCTTCCCTCACTGGGGCGTTTCAACGCCTGTGCAGGGCAGAGCTATTCCTGGGGCTCCTGCCCGGGCGCCCCTTCGGTGGCCTCCGGCTTGCGGGACCGCGCGGCCGGGGCGGCGGCGTGCGCCCGGCGCGTGAGGTCCTCCCACACCTCGCGCACTCGCCGGCGCAGCTGCTCCAGCGGGACGTCGTTGTCGATGACGATGTCCGCGATCTTCCGGCGTTCCTCTCGGGTGGCCTGGGCGGCCATCCGGGCGCGCGCGTCCTCCTCGGTCATGCCCCGCAGCCGCACCAGACGGTCGAGCTGCGTCTCGGGCGCCACGTCCACCACGACGACCACGTCGTACAGCGGGGCCAGGCCGTTCTCCGTCAGCAGGGGGACGTCGTGGACCACGACGGCGTCCTCGGCTGCGGCCTGTTCCAGCTCGCGGGAGCGGGCGCCGACCAGCGGGTGGACGATCGAGTTCAGCAGGGCGAGCTTCTCCGGGTCGCCGAAGACGATCGCGCCGAGCCGGGGCCGGTCCAGGGAGCCGTCGGGGGCGAGGACCTCCGGGCCGAACGCCTCCACGACCGCCGTCAGACCGGGCGTGCCCGGGGCGACGACCTCGCGCGCGACGCGGTCGGCGTCGATCAGGACCGCCCCGCACTCCACGAGCATCCGGGACACCTCGCTCTTGCCGGCTCCGATACCGCCGGTCAGGCCTACCTTCAGCATGAGCGGCAGCTTAGATCCCACAGGTGCGGGCGGCCCCCGGCGGGCGTCAGTTGTCGCCGCCCTCCCGCTCGGCCAGGAACCGCTCGAACTCGCGGCCGAGCTCCTCGGCGGAGGGGATCTCCAGGGGTTCGGCGAGCATGTTGCCGCGGGTCTGCGCCCCGGCCGCTGCGTCGTACTGGTGCTCCAGGCCCTGGACGAGGGCGGTGAGTTCCTCGTCTCCCTCGCGGATCTGGCGGTCGATCTCCGTCTGCGTGCGGTGGGCGTCGCTGCGCAGCGCGTGGGCGACGGTCGGCAGGACCAGGCCGGTGGCGGCGGTGATCGCCTCCAGGGCGGTCAGGGCGGCGTCCGGGTAGGGCGAGCGGGCGATGTAGTGCGGCACGTGCGCGGCCACGCCCAGGACGTCGTGCCCCGCCTCCATCAGGCGGTACTCCAGCAGGCCCTCGGCGCTGCCCGGCACCTGGGCCTCCTCGAAGGGGCTGCGGTGACCGGGGACGAGGTCGCTCCGGTTGCCGTGCGGGGTCAGGCCGACCGGCCGGGTGTGCGGGACGCCCATGGGGATGCCGTGCACGTTCACCGACAGGCGCACCCCGAGCCGCTCCACGATCTGCAGCACGCCCGCGACGAAGCGCTCCCACTCCACGTCGGGCTCCGGGCCGGACAGCAGCAGGAACGGCGCGCCGGTGGTGTCCTGCAGCAGGCGCACCTCGATGGCGGGCACCTCGTAGTCGGTCCAGCGGTCGCGCCGGAAGGTCAGCAGGGGACGCCGGGCCCGGTAGTCCACGAGCCGGTCGTGGTCGAAACGCGCCACGAGCTGGTGGGGCAGCGAACCGAGGAGCCGCTCGACGATCTGACCCCCGGTCTCGCCGGCGTCGATGTAGCCGTCGAAGTGGTACAGCATGACCAGGCCGGCCGATTCCTGGGCGAGCGCCATGTCGACGACCGACAGGCCCTTCGGCTCCCATGCGTACAAACCCTGCGGATCAAGCACTGTGAACGCCCCTCCTTGTGTTCGTACGAGTACAACGAGGCGCGGCCAACGGGCATTCCCGCGCGCATCCGGGACGCCGGCGACCTCGTGAGGTGTCCGTGTCCTGTGTACCGGAACGGCCGTGGCCCGCACCGTTCGGGGTGCGGGCCACGGCCGTCAGCCTCGGGCCGGGAAGGGCCCTGCGGTGAGCGTCAGCTCTGTCCGCCGGCCAGCTTCTCGCGCAGGGCGGCCAGGGCCTCGTCGGAGGCCAGGGCGCCGGAGTTGTCGCCGCCCTCGGAGGAGTACGAGCCGCCGGACGCCTGAGCGGCGGCGTCGCCACCCTCGGCGGCGGCAGCAGCGTCCGCCTCGCGGGACTTGATGACCTGGGCCTGGTGCGCCTCGAACCGGGCCTGGGCCTCGGCGTACTGGCGCTCCCACTCCTCGCGCTGCTTCTCGTAGCCCGGCAGCCAGTCGTTGGTCTCCGGGTCGAAGCCCTCGGGGTAGATGTAGTTGCCCTGGTCGTCGTAGGACGCGGCCATGCCGTACAGGGTCGGGTCGAACTCGACCGCCAGCGGGTCGGCACCGAAGGACTCGTTGGCCTGCTTCAGCGAGAGGCTGATGCGACGGCGCTCGAGGTCGATGTCGATGACCTTGACGAAGATCTCGTCATTGACCTGGACGACCTGCTCGGGGATCTCCACGTGGCGCTCGGCCAGCTCGGAGATGTGGACCAGACCCTCGATGCCCTCGTCCACGCGGACGAACGCACCGAACGGCACCAGCTTGGTGACCTTGCCGGGCACGACCTGGCCGATCTGGTGGGTGCGGGCGAACTGCTGCCACGGGTCTTCCTGGGTCGCCTTCAGCGACAGGGAGACACGCTCGCGGTCCATGTCGACGTCGAGGACCTCGACGGTGACCTCCTGGCCCACCTCGACGACCTCGGACGGGTGGTCGATGTGCTTCCAGGACAGCTCCGAGACGTGGACCAGACCGTCGACGCCGCCGAGGTCCACGAAGGCACCGAAGTTGACGATCGAGGAGACCACACCGGAGCGCACCTGACCCTTCTGCAGGGTCGTGAGGAACGTCTGACGGACCTCGGACTGGGTCTGCTCCAGCCAGGCACGGCGGGAGAGGACCACGTTGTTGCGGTTCTTGTCCAGCTCGATGATCTTCGCCTCGAGCTCCTTGCCGACGTACGGCTGGAGGTCGCGGACACGGCGCATCTCGACCAGGGAGGCCGGGAGGAAGCCGCGGAGGCCGATGTCGAGGATGAGACCACCCTTGACGACCTCGATGACGGTACCGGTGACGATGCCGTCCTCTTCCTTGATCTTCTCGATGGTGCCCCAGGCACGCTCGTACTGGGCGCGCTTCTTCGAGAGGATCAGGCGGCCTTCCTTGTCCTCCTTCTGGAGGACAAGGGCCTCGATCTCGTCACCGACGGCGACGACCTCGTTCGGGTCGACGTCGTGCTTGATCGAGAGCTCGCGGCTCGGGATGACACCTTCGGTCTTGTACCCGATGTCGAGCAGGACCTCGTCCCGGTCGACCTTCACGATGACGCCGTCGACGATGTCGCCGTCGTTGAAGTACTTGATCGTCTCGTCGATCGCTGCGAGGAAGGCTTCCTCGTTACCGATGTCGTTGACCGCTACCTGAGGGGTGGTCGCGGTGGTCTCGGTGCTGCTCGTCATGTGGGAAAGGGCTCCGGTACGGACATTGAAGTCGTAGGTACTGCTTACGCCGGAGCCCGTTTCGCTCTGTAGAAGCCGGACAGCCAAGGAAGCGCCACCAAGGGCGGCGCCTCGACAACCGAGGGGACAACAACAGATGCGAGCGCAGCCTGCTCCGTCCGAGGCGCGCAGGCCCGCAGCGCAACTTGTAGCATACGGGGGCAGGCGGGCATGGTCAATGCGCGAAGCCGCACACCCAGGGCAGATCACCGCATATGCGGCACACACCCTGTCTCCGCCCGGCGTCCGGCACGGGCGTCGGCGCCCGTCGCGGCGCTCCGCCCGGCGGGCTGGACGGAAGAGTACGACGAGGGAGCGGATCATCCAAGAGCGGGAGACGGGCGCTGCCGCGCCCGAGCCGGAGGCCACGCGGCGCGCGGCCGGTGTCACGGAGAGCGTCCGGGCCAACCGGGGCTGGTGGGACCGCAACGCCGACGAGTACCAGACCGAGCACGGCACGTTTCTCGGCGACGACCGGTTCGTGTGGTGCCCCGAGGGCCTGGACGAGGTGGAGGCCGAGCTGCTCGGCCCGGTGGAGGAGCTGAAAGGCAAGGACGTCCTGGAGGTCGGCGCCGGTGCCGCCCAGTGCTCGCGCTGGCTGGCCGCGCAGGGCGCCCGCCCGGTGGCCCTGGACCTCTCGCACCGCCAGCTGCAGCACGCGCTGCGCATCGGCGGCTGTTTCCCCCTGGTGTGCGCCGACGCCGGCGCGCTGCCCTTCGCGGACGGCTCCTTCGACCTGGCCTGCTCCGCGTACGGGGCGCTGCCCTTCGTCGCCGACCCACGGCTGGTGCTGCGGGAGGTGCACCGGGTGCTGCGGTCGGGCGGGCGGTTCGTGTTCTCGGTGACGCACCCGGTCCGCTGGGCCTTCCCCGACGAGCCCGGCCCCGAGGGGCTGAGCGTGTCCGCCTCCTACTTCGACCGCACGCCGTACGTGGAGCAGGACGAGGAGGGCAACGCCGTCTACGTGGAGCACCACCGCACGCTCGGCGACCGGGTCCGGGACGTGGTGGCCTCGGGCTTCCGCCTGGTGGACCTGGTGGAGCCGGAGTGGCCGGACTGGAACACCTCCGAGTGGGGCGGCTGGTCCCCGCTGCGCGGGCATCTGATCCCGGGGACGGCGATCTTCGTCTGCGTCCGGGACTGACGGCTCCGCGGGGCGGGGGCGCCGGCGCGGGGTGCCGTCCGCCCCGGCCGGCGCGGTGAGGACACTGGAGGGCGTGATCCGTGACGACGCCCTGGACGCGCTGCCGGTGCGCGACGCCCTGCCCGCTCTGCACGACGCCCTCGACGGCCACGGGACCGCGGTCCTCGTGGCGCCGCCCGGTACCGGCAAGACCACCCTGGTGCCGCTCGCCCTGGCCGGCCTGCTGGGCGGGGCGGGCCCGGCCCGGCGGGTGGTGGTGGCCGAGCCGCGGCGGATCGCGGCACGGGCGGCGGCCCGCCGGATGGCGTGGCTGCTGGGCGAGGAGACCGGAGCGAGCGTCGGCTACGCCGTCCGCGGGGAGCGGGTGACCGGGCCGCGCACCCGCGTGGAGGTCCTCACCACCGGCGTGCTGGTGCAGCGCCTGCAGCGCGACCCGGAACTGGCGGGCGTGGACGTGATGCTGCTGGACGAGTGCCACGAGCGGCACCTGGACGCGGACACGGCGGCGGCCTTCCTGTGGGACGTACGGCAGACGCTGCGGCCCGAGCTGCGTCTGGTGGCCGCGTCGGCGACCACGGACGCGGAGGGCTGGGCGCGGCTGCTCGGCGGCGCCCCGGTGGTCGAGGCGCACGGGCCGTCGCATCCGGTGGACGTCGTGTGGGCGCCGCCGCCGCGCCCGGTGCGGCCGCCGCACGGCATGCGGGTGGACCCGGCGCTGCTGGCGCACGTGGTGTCGGTGGTGCGGCGCGCGCTCGCCGAGCGGACCGGGGACGTGCTGTGCTTCCTGCCCGGTGTGGGCGAGATCGAGCGGGTCGCGGGGCAGCTGGGGGACCTCGGCGAGGTGGAGGTGCTCCGGGTGCACGGGCGTGCTCCGGCGGCCGTGCAGGACGCCGTGCTGGCGCCGGGGCGGCGCCGCCGGGTGGTGCTCGCCACCTCCGTGGCGGAGTCGTCGCTGACGGTGCCCGGAGTGCGGGTGGTGGTCGACTCGGGGCTGGCGCGGGAACCGCGGGTGGACCACGCGCGCGGGCTGAGCGCGCTGACCACGGTCCGGGCCTCGCGGGCGTCGGCGAGGCAGCGGGCCGGACGGGCCGGCCGCGAGGCGCCGGGCACGGTGTACCGGTGCTGGGACCAGGCGGAGGACGGCCTGCTGCCGCGGTTCCCCGCTCCGGAGATCAAGGTGGCCGACCTGACCGCGTTCGCCCTGCAGGCGGCCTGCTGGGGCGATCCCGATGCCTCCGGGCTCGCGCTGCTGGACGCCCCGCCGGGCGGTGCGATGGCGGCGGCGCGGACGGTGCTGGCCGCGGTGGGCGCGGTGGACGCCTCCGGGCGGGCCACCGAGCGGGGCGTGCGGCTGGCCCGTCTGGGCGTGCACCCGCGGCTGGGCCGGGCCCTGCTGGACGCCTCCGCCCGTCTGGGCGACGCCGGTGCGGTCGCCGAGGTCGTCGCCCTGCTCAGCGAGGAGGTGCCGCGCGAGTACGGGGACGATCTCGCCGCGGCGCTGCGGGCCGTCCGCCGGGCCGGCCGGGCGCCGGACGAGGAGACCGGGGCGGGCCGCGACGCGCGCCGGGGCGGCGGGCGCGACGGCTACCCCGTGCGGTGGCGGGCCGAGGTGCGGCGGCTGCGGGCCGCCGCGACCGCCGGCGCCGGAGCACCGGCCGACGGGACGCGGACCGGGGACGGCCCCGGTCCCGGGCAGGACGCCGGCGCACCGCTGTCCGGCGACCGGCTCGTCGGGCTGGTCACCGCGCTGGCCTTCCCGGAGCGGGTGGCCCGGCTCGACGGCGGCTCGTATCTCATGGTGTCCGGGACGCGCGCCGAGCTGCCCGAGGACTCCGCGCTGCGCGGCTCCCCCTGGATCGCGGTCGCGGTGGCCGACCGGCCGGCCGGCGTCCGGCACGCCCGGGTGCGGCTCGCCGCGGCCGTCGACGAGAACGTCGCCCGGCTCGCGGCGCGGGCCCTGCACGAGGAGCGGGACGAGGTGCACTGGGCCGGCGGCGACGTGGTGGCGCGGCGGGTCGAGCGGCTGGGGGCGGTGGAGCTGGCGGTGCGCCCGTCGGCCGGGGGCGATGCGGCCCGGGTCCGCGAGGCGCTGCTGGACGGGCTGCGGCAGGAGGGGCTCGGGCTGCTGCGGTGGACGGCGGACGCCGTGACGCTGCGCCGGCGGCTGGCCTTCCTGCACCACCGGCTCGGCGAGCCCTGGCCCGCCGTGGACGACGAGGCGCTGCTGGCGCGTGCGGAGGAGTGGCTGGAGCCGGAGCTGAGCCGGGCCCGGCGCCGCGCGGACCTGGCCCGGATCGACGCCGGGCAGGCGCTGGCGCGGCTGCTGCCCTGGGCGTCGGGCGAGGCGGCGCGGCTGGACGAGCTGGCCCCGGAGCGGATCACCGTGCCCAGCGGGTCCCGCATCCGTCTCGACTACACCGATCCCGGGCAGCCGGTGCTCGCCGTGAAGCTGCAGGAGATGTTCGGCCTGCGGGACACCCCGGTCGTCGCCGGGGTGCCCGTGCTGGTGCATCTGCTCTCCCCCGCCGGGCGGCCCGCCGCCGTCACCGCCGACCTGGCCTCCTTCTGGCAGGACGGCTACCGGGCGGTGCGGGCCGAGCTGCGGGGGCGGTATCCCCGGCATCCCTGGCCCGAGGACCCGGCGACCGCCGAGCCGACCCGGCACACCAACGCCCGGCTCCGGCGCTCCTGACGGCCGCCGAGGGCTCCCGCCGCCGCGGGGCCCGTCCGGCGGCGGCGTGCCCTGCGGGCGGACGGCGCGACTTTCCGGACACGCCCTAAGCGGCCGGCGACGGGGAGGCGGCGGGCGACGCCTCGGCGGAGGTGCCCGGCCTGGGCTCGGCGGAGGTGCCGGGTGCGGGCTCGGACGAGGTGCCCGGTGAGGGGTCGGCGGAGTCACCGCCGGCGACCTTCAGCTCCACCGTGAGCGCCGCGCCGCCGGCAGTGGTGATGCGCAGCAGGAAGGTGCCGGTGGTGTCGTCCGCGTACAGCTTCGGCAGCTTCAGCAGGCCCTGGTCGTCGGTCCGCAGGTCCTTCAGGGTGCGCACGGGCGTGCCGTCGGCGTCCTTGAAGTAGGGGCCCTTGTCGTTCTCGGCCGGGTCGTCGGCGGACTTCACGAGCGTGGCGGTGACCGCGACCCGGTCCGCGGGCGCACCTCGGTAGGTCGCCTTCACCTCGACCTGCTCGACGAACGCGCCGCCCGGGGTGCAGATCAGCGCGGTGTCGCCGGTGCGGACCAGGGTGTCGGCGGCGCGTTCGGTGACAGTGGCCTTGTACTCGGGGCCGGGGACGGTGCGGCCGACGAGGGCGGTGCGCACGGTGACCTCACCGGTCTGCTCGCCCGCCCGCAGCGCCGGGGCCTCGGCGACTCCGGAGCCGTCGGTGAGGACGGTGGCGACCTTCTCGCCGCCCGCGAAGGTGGTGTCGGTGTCGCCGGTGATCACGAAGCGGACCCGGACCTTGGCGACGCCTTCGCCGTCCTCGGTCTCGGCCCGGGTGCGGATCCGCTGGGCGAAGGTGTCGCCGGCCATGGCGGTGAGCTCGCCGGTGTCCACGTCCGCGAGGTGGTGCACCCGGTCGGTGGGCGTGGCCGGCGGGGTCTGGCCCGTGCCGCCGCTGCCGCTGCCGTTTCCGCTGCCGGTGCCGGGCGCCGTGCCCGAGTCGCCCGGTGCGGTGCCGTCCTTGCCGTCCTGACCCTCCTGCCCCTGCTTGCCGTCCTGGCTGTCCTTGCCCTCCTTGCCGCCGTCGCCGTCGTGGCGCGGCCGGGGGCTCGCCGGCGGCGCGGAGGGCGTGGGGGACGACGATCCGCGGTGGGTGCCGGTGCCGTCGCTGCGCCCGGAGGGCAGCGGGCCGGTGCCGTCCGGGATGGTGTGGGTGCCCTTGCGGTAGTACTCCAGCCAGGACAGGACGGTGTGCAGGTAGTCCTGGGAGCTGTTGTAGCTGAGGATCGCCCGGGCGAGGTCGTCCGGGTCGGACAGGTCCCAGCCGTTGCGGCACAGGTAGTGGCCCGCGGCGAGCGCGGCGTCGTAGATGTTGTCGGGGTCCTTCGCGCCGTCGCCGTTGCCGTCGCGGCCCGCCCATGCCCAGGTGGAGGGGATGAACTGCATGGGGCCGACCGCGCGGTCGTAGGTGGTGTCGCCGTCCCAGGCACCGTGGTCGGTGTCGGGGATGCGGGCGAAACCGTTGCCGTCGAGGACCGGTCCGAGGATCTTCGAGGTCGTGGTGCCCTCGGCGTCGACGCGGCCACCGCGGGCCTGACCGGACTCCACCTTGCCGATGGCGGCGAGGAGTTCCCAGGGCAGGTTGCATCCGGGCTGGGCGGCGCGCAGTTCGGCCGCGGCCTTCTTGTAGGCGTCGAGCACGGTCGCGGGTATGCCCGCCTCGGACGGGGTGTGCGGAATCGTGGCCTCGGCGTCCGGCGCGGGGCTCGCGGTGCTCAGCGGCGGAAGGTCCGTCCAGTACGGCGAGTTGCCGGTGGCGGCGCCGTCGCCGTCGGTGGGGAGGCCGGTGTCGGTGGCGGTGGGTCTGTCCTGGCCGTCGACCGTGGTGACGGGAGCCTGGGAGGCGGTGAGAGCCGCGACCGCCGCTGCGGCCACGGCCGTGGTGGCCGCTCCCTTGTACAGCCTCCTGCCGAAGTACGCCGCCATGAAGTGAACCCCTCCCATGGACGTCCGAGCGTCCTGCTGTGCTGTCTGCCCGCCCTGTTGTGACGGTCGACCCGCGACACAGGTTGCCCTCGTGAGGACATACAGGTGTACGACGCACGTGACCCTACGACAGCTTCCTTTGCGCCGGGAGTCGTTGGTGCCCGGATGTCACCGGTCCGTCGTGTGCTGTCGGGCGGACGGCACCGAGTGCGGCAAGCGGGAGAGGGGAGGTCGATGCAGCCGTGCGAGGGCAATGTGACGGGGGCCTGACGGAGGGTCACGGATGCGGCGTGGCACGCCGTGGGCTTGCTGCCGGCCGGACGGCCGGCTGCGGACGGCGGGCGCTTCCCCCTGGCGTCCGCGCGGAGGACCAGAATGCCCGGCACGACCGGTGGGGGCAGTGCGGCGAGTGCCGCGCCGGGCGGCAGCAGAGCCCCCGGCCGCCCGGAAAGGCGCGGCTCACCGGTCCCTGAGGCCCGGCGGGTTCCGGTCGTCCCGGCGCCGGTCGGGGCGTGTGCCGTGCCGCTGCGAGCGGGGGCGGTCGTCGTGGGGCCGGCGGTCGTCGCGGCCCGGCCCGCCCGCGGGAGCGGGCTGGTCCTGCCGGTGCGGGCCCGGGTCGCGGCCGGACCGGCCGCCCGGGCTCTCGGCAGGCTGGGGAACGGCCGCGACGAAGACGGTGAAGGTGCGTGCGGGGGCCGGCCGCAACGGCAGCCCCTCCAGGGCGAGCGCGACATAGCCGCGGGCCAGGTCGGCCCACACGCGCCAGGGGCACGGTTCACCGGGTGCGAGACGGCGGCTCAGGCCGGTCACCGCGCGGCGTACGGCGGTGGCGGGACCGACGGGGATACGGGCGGTGCTTGCGCCGGCCGCGAAAGCCGGGACCGGCGAGGCCGGTGCGGCGGGGGCCGCTCCGACGGCCGCCCGGGACACCGCCGGCCGGTGGTTGAGCATGCGTATACCCATGCCCGCATCCTGGCGGGCGCCAAGGGCGCGTGCGCCCGGGCGGGGGCCGCCGGAGTGACGTCCCGGCGCGGTGCACGGGCCGGACGGGGGAACGGCACCGGGCCCGTGGACCCGCCCGCTCCCCGTCCCGCCGGGGATGCTCAGTGCGCGGCCGACTCCCAGTCCGGGCCGACGCCCACCGACACGTCCAGCGGTGCCCGCAGCCGCACGGCGCCGGTCATCTCGCGGCGGACGATCTCCTCGACCGCGGCCCGCTCGCCGGGGGCGATCTCCAGGACGATCTCGTCATGGACCTGGAGCAGCATGCGGGAACGCAGGCCGGCCTCGCGCAGCGCCCCGTCCACCTTCAGCATGGCGATCTTGACGATGTCCGCGGCCGTGCCCTGGATGGGCGCGTTCAGGGCCATGCGTTCGGCCGCCTCGCGGCGCTGGCGGTTGTCGCTGTTGAGGTCGGGCAGATAGCGGCGGCGTCCGAAGAGGGTCGCCGTGTAGCCGGTCGCGCGGGCCTCGTCGACGACCCGGCGCAGGTAGTCCCGGACCCCGCCGAACCGCTCGAAGTACGCCTCCATCAGGGCTCGTGCCTCGGCGGCGTCGATGTTCAGCTGCTGGGACAGGCCGAAGGCCGACAGCCCGTAGGCCAGGCCGTACGACATCGCCTTGATCTTGCGACGCATCTCGGCGTCCACCGCGGAACGGGCCACGCCGAAGACCTGGGAGGCCGCCGTGGTGTGCAGGTCCTCGCCGGAGGTGAACGCCTGGATCAGGCCCTCGTCCTCGGACAGGTGCGCCATCACACGCAGCTCGATCTGGCTGTAGTCGGCGGTCATCAGGGACTCGTAGCCCTCGCCGACCACGAACCCGCGGCGGATGGCCCGGCCCTCGTCGGTGCGCACCGGGATGTTCTGCAGGTTGGGGTCGGTGGAGGACAGCCGTCCGGTCGCCGCGACGGTCTGGTTGAAGGTGGTGTGGATCCGGCCGTCGGCCGCGATGGTCTTGATCAGCCCCTCGACCGTGACGCGGAGCTTGGCCTGCTCACGGTGGCGCAGCATGATCACCGGCAGCTCGTTGTCGGTCTGCGTGGCCAGCCAGGCCAGCGCGTCGGCGTCGGTGGTGTAGCCGGTCTTGGTCTTCTTGGTCTTCGGCAGGTTCAGCTCGCCGAAGAGAACCTCCTGCAGCTGCTTGGGCGAGCCGAGGTTGAACTCGTGCCCGGCGGCCGCGTGGGCCTCCTTGACGGCCTGCTGCACCGCGCCCGCGAACGTCTGCTCCATCGCCTCCAGGTGGGCGCGGTCCGCGGCGATGCCGTGCCGCTCCATGCGGGCCAGCAGCGCCGAGGTGGGCAGCTCCATGTCGCGCAGCAGACCGGCGGCGCCGACCTCCTCCAGCCGGGCCTCGAAGGCCGTGGCGAGGTCGACGATCGCGCGGGCCTGGAGCATCAGCGCGTCCGCCTGGGCGGCCTCGTCCGCGCCGAAAGCGAGCTGGCCGTCGGCCTGGGCGGCGGGCGTCAGCTCGCGGTGCAGGTACTCCAGGGACAGCGCGTCCAGGTCGAAGGAGCGGCGGCCCGGCTTGACCAGGTAGGCGGCCAGCGCGGTGTCCATGGTGACGCCCTCGATGCTCCAGCCGTGCTCGGCGAAGACCCGCATCGCGCTCTTGGCGTCGTGGAAGGTCTTGGGCCGGGCGGCGTCGGCCAGCCAGGCGGCCAGCGCCCGCTCGTCGGCCTCGTCCAGCTCGGAGGGGTCGAACCAGGCGGCCGGTCCCTCCGCGGTGGCGAGCGCGATCTCGCCGACCGAGCCGGTGCCCAGGGCCCAGGTGGCGACCGTGGCCACGCCCAGCGGCCCGGTGCCGTGCTCGGCGAGCCAGCCGGCCAGCTCGCCGGTGCTCAGCACGGTGCCGTCCACCTCGACGCCGTCCGCCGCGATCGGCGTGGCCTCGGCCTCCTCGGCGCCGGGGTCGACGGCGAAGAGCCGCTCGCGCAGCGACGGGTTGCGGATCTCCAGGCCGTCCAGGAAGACGGCGACGGCCTTGCGGTCGTAGGGGGCGCGGGCGAGGTCGGCGACCGTCTTCGGCAGCGGGACGGTGCGCTCCAGTTCGGTCAGGCGGCGGTTGAGCTTGACGGCCTCCAGGTGGTCGCGGAGGTTCTGCCCGGCCTTGCCCTTGACCTCCTCGGCCCGCTCGACCAGCTCGGCGAAGGACCCGAACTGCTTGATCCACTTCGCGGCCGTCTTCTCGCCGACGCCCGGGATGCCCGGCAGGTTGTCCGACGGGTCGCCGCGCAGCGCCGCGAAGTCCGGGTACTGGGCGGGGGTCAGCCCGTACTTCTCGACGACCTTCTCCGGGGTGAACCGGGTCAGCTCGGACACGCCCCGGGTCGGGTACAGCACCGTGGTGTGCTCGGAGACCAGCTGGAAGGAGTCGCGGTCGCCGGTGACGATGAGCACCTCGAAGCCCTCGGCCTCGGCCTGGGTGGCGAGGGTGGCGATGATGTCGTCCGCCTCGTACCCCTCGACGGCGAAGCGCGGGGCGTGCATCGCGTCGAGCAGCTCGCCGATCAGCTCCACCTGCCCCTTGAACTCGTCCGGGGTCTTGGAGCGGTTCGCCTTGTACTCGGTGAACTCCTGCGAGCGCCAGGTCTTGCGGGAGACGTCGAAGGCCACCGCGAAGTGCGTGGGCGCCTCGTCGCGCAGCGTGTTGGCCAGCATCGAGGCGAAGCCGTAGATCGCGTTCGTCGGCTGGCCCGTCGCGGTGGTGAAGTTCTCCGCGGGCAGCGCGAAGAACGCCCGGTAGGCGAGCGAGTGCCCGTCCATGAGCATCAGCCGGGGACGGGTGCCGCCCTGGGTCGTGTCGGTCTTCTTCGATGCTGTCTCTGCCACGTCCCCGATCCTGCCACGCCCCACTGACAGCGCGGACCGCGCGCCCCGGGGGCCGCCGGCGCGCGCCGCCTCGAGAGGGGCCGGTCCGGTTGCCGCTGCCGCGTGGCAGGATCGGCACCACAGGTCTTGA
Organism: Streptomyces thermodiastaticus; assembly: GCF_014656135.1. Lineage (GTDB taxonomy): Bacteria > Actinomycetota > Actinomycetes > Streptomycetales > Streptomycetaceae > Streptomyces > Streptomyces thermodiastaticus. Next base: position 178,623 of record NZ_BNBV01000003.1, on the reverse strand, counting down.
CACTGCTGTCGAAGGGGAGGGCGCGATGGCCAGGAAACCGCCCATGGGCGATCCGGTGCAGGACGCGCCGCGGGTCACCGGGCCGAAGCACGCGGCCGCCGGGCTGCCGGCGATCAAGCACAGTCTGCGGATGGCCCAGGAGCAGATGGGTGTGAAGCGCACCGCGCTGACCCTGCTGCGGGTCAACCAGAAGGACGGGTTCGACTGCCCGGGCTGCGCCTGGCCGGAACCGGACCGCCGGCACACCGCGGAGTTCTGCGAGAACGGCGCCAAGGCGGTCGCCGAGGAGGCCACGCTGCGCCGGGTCACCCCGGAGTTCTTCGCCGCGCACTCCGTGGCCGACCTGGCCGGCCGCAGCGGGTACTGGCTGGGGCAGCAGGGCCGCCTCACCCACCCCATGTATCTGCCGGAGGGCGCCGAGCACTACGAGCCGGTCACCTGGGAGCGCGCCTTCGACATCATCGCCGAGGAGATCGCCGCGCTCGGCTCCCCCGACGAGGCCGTCTTCTACACCTCGGGCCGCACCAGCAACGAGGCCGCGTTCCTCTACCAGCTCTTCGCCCGCGAGCTGGGCACGAACAACCTGCCGGACTGCTCCAACATGTGCCACGAGTCCTCCGGCTCGGCGCTGGCGCAGACCATCGGCGTCGGCAAGGGCAGCGTGCTGCTGGAGGACCTGTACCGGGCCGACCTGATCATCGTGGCGGGGCAGAACCCGGGCACGAACCACCCGCGCATGCTCTCCGCCCTGGAGAAGGCCAAGGCGAACGGCGCGAAGATCATAAGCGTCAATCCGCTGCCCGAGGCGGGCCTGGAACGCTTCCGCAACCCCCAGACGCCCAAGGGCCTGACCACCGGCACCGCACTGACCGACCTGTTCCTGCAGATCCGCATCGGCGGCGACCAGGCGCTGTTCCGGCTGCTCAACAAGCTGATCATCGACAAGGGAGCGGTGGACGAGGAGTTCGTCCGCGACCACACCCACGGCTACGAGGAGTTCGCGGCCGCCGCCCGGGCCGCCGACTGGGACGAGACGCTGGCCGCGACCGGTCTGACCCGTGACCGGATCGAGGAGGCGCTGCGGATGGTGCTGGCCTCCAAGCGCGTCATCGTGTGCTGGGCGATGGGCCTGACCCAGCACAAGCACGCGGTGCCGACCATCCGCGAGGTGGTCAACTTCCTGCTGCTGCGCGGCAACATCGGCCGGCCGGGCGCGGGTGTGTGCCCGGTGCGCGGCCACTCCAATGTGCAGGGCGACCGCACCATGGGCATCTTCGAGCGGCCCGACGACGCGTTCCTGGACGCGCTGGAGAAGGAGTTCGGCTTCGCCCCGCCGCGCAAGCACGGCTACGACGTGGTCCGCGCCATCCGCGCCCTGCGGGACGGCGAGGCGAAGGTGTTCTTCGCCATGGGCGGCAACTTCGTCGCCGCCTCCCCCGACACCGAGGTCACCGAGGCGGCCATGCGCCGGGCAAGGCTGACGGTGCATGTGTCGACCAAGCTCAACCGGTCCCATGTGGTCACCGGGGCGCGGGCGCTGATCCTGCCCACGCTCGGCCGCACCGAGCGGGACGTGCAGGCGAGCGGGGAGCAGTTCGTCACGGTCGAGGACTCGATGGGCATGGTGCACGCCTCCCGCGGCCGGCTCGAACCGGCGAGTGAGCACCTGCGCTCGGAGCCGGCCATCGTGTGCGGGCTGGCCCGGCGGGTGCTGGGCGACAGGAGCATGGTGCCGTGGGAGGAGCTGCAGCAGGACTACGCGAAGATCCGCGACCGGATCGCCCGGGTGGTGCCCGGGTTCGAGGACTTCAACGCGCGCGTGGCCCGGCCCGGCGGGTTCGCGCTGCCGCACGCCCCGCGCGACGAGCGCCGCTTCCCCACGGCCACCGGCAAGGCCAACTTCACCGCCGCACCGGTGGAGTACCCGCACCTGCCCGAGGGCCGGCTGCTGCTGCAGACGCTGCGCTCGCACGACCAGTACAACACCACGATCTACGGCCTGAACGACCGCTACCGCGGCATCGCGGACGGCCGCCGGGTGGTGCTGGTCAACCCCGAGGACGCACGCAGCCTCGGCGTCGCCGACGGGTCGTACGTCGACCTGGTCGGCGAGTGGAAGGACGGCGTGGAGCGGCGGGCGCCGGGCTTCCGGGTGGTGTACTACCCGACCGCCCGCGGCTGCGCGGCTTCCTACTACCCGGAGACGAACGTCCTGGTGCCGCTGGACGCCACCGCCGATGTGAGCAACACCCCGGCCAGCAAGTCCGTCGTGGTGCGTCTGGAACAATCGGCGGCCGACTGAGCGTTCGCTCAGCCGAGACGGCCGGTCCCCGCCCGGCGCGGGGGCCGGCCGCGAGCGACCAACGACGAACGGAGCCGGTCCCATGGGCGAGCAGCACCACGTGAAGTTCCCGCAGGAGGTCGTCGACGAGTACGCCGCGCTCGGCGTCGATCTGCCCGCGCTGTTCTCCGCCGGACACCTCGGCACCAGGATGGGCGTGCAGATCGTCGAGGCGTCCGCCGAGCGGGTCGTGGGCACCATGCCGGTGGAGGGCAACACCCAGCCGTACGGGCTGCTGCACGGCGGTGCCTCGGCGGTGCTGGCCGAGACGCTCGGCTCCGTGGGGTCCATGCTGCACGGCGGGCCGACGAAGATCGCCGTCGGCGTGGACCTGAACTGCACCCACCACCGCGGGGTGCGCTCCGGCCTGGTCACCGGCGTGGCCACGCCCCTGCACCGGGGGCGTTCCACGGCCACCTACGAGATCGCCATCAGCGACGAGGAGGGCCGTCGGGTCTGCAGCGCCCGCCTGACCTGCATGCTGCGCGACGTCCGCCCGGACGACGGCGCCCAGCAGCCGCCGGCGGCCGGCTGAGCCCACGACGCGCCCGCGTCCCGCCCCGGCCTCCGGACGCAGGCCGGGGCCGGGCGCCCCGTCCGGGTCCTCGTCGGCCGGCTTCCAGACACCTCACGGCCACTGACGCCCCCTCAGCGCTCGCCTCGCGCCCCTCGGACAGCTCGGCGCGGATCGCATACGACCCGGGCGACAGCCCCCTCGGCCGGCCGGCGCCGGGGATCCGTGCTGCCCGCCCTCCGGGGCCACGCCACGACAAGCGGCGTGCCGGCCGTTCCCCGCGAGGGCGGCGACGTCACGCACCCGCATCCGGTGCCGCCGCACCGGGGCCGCGAACCGCCCCGGGCTTCGCCTGCGCGGCGCCGGTCGACAAGCACGGAAGCAAGCGCGGAATCCAGCCTTCCGTCTTCTGTGATCCGGAGGAGCCGACCGCATACAGGGCTTTCTCCCGCCCTCCGCTCCGGCCCGCCCTTCACCACGGACCTGGGTCCGTCCGCGCGATCTTCGTCCCTCGGCGTGTCACACAATGCGAGACAGTGACGCGGAATGCCGGACCGTCTTTCCTGGATGTAACACCGTGTAATACGGAGGCAATGCGGTGGCAGAGTTCCGCTCGCGAGTCCCGCCCCGCACTGGATCTCACCGCGGGTCTCCGCGCCCCCCTCCGGAGACATTCCCGGTCATCACCAAAACCGCCGAGACACCTGAACGAGGACCCCTCGCGTCCTGCGGCTCCGGTAAATCGGACCGAGCGAATCGGCCCGGAATCCCCTGCTCCAGCCGCCCGTCGCCGTTCGGTATTACGCGGGGTCATAACAAGAACGTCACAGCATCCGTCAGACTCTCCTCGATGTTCCGTACCCGCGCTTAGAGTCACCGCCAGTCACCACGCGGTCGGAATATCCCTCCGGGCCGGCGTGCGACTCGGCCCCTTCCAGGGAGGAGGGCCGTGCCTCGGGAAAGGACTGACCGTGCGTCTACGTTCGCTCATCGCCATCACCGCCGCACTGGCGGCGGGCGCACTCACCCTGACCGCCTGCGGCTCCCGGGGCGGCGGCGACACCGGGTCCTCCGGCTCCGGCAGCGGTGGCACCACCGTGGTCATCGGCGTCGACGCCCCGCTGACCGGCGACCTGTCCGCCATGGGCCTCGGCATCAAGAACTCGGCCGATCTCGCCGCCAGGAACGCCAACAAGAAGAACTACGTCAAGGGCGTCACTTTCAAGATCGAAGCTCTCGACGACCAGGCGCAGCCGTCCGCCGGACAGCAGAACGCCTCGAAGTTCGTCGCCGACAAGAACGTCCTCGGAGTGGTCGGGCCGCTCAACTCCTCCGTCGCCGAATCCATGCAGAAGGTCTTCGACGACGCGAAACTCGTCGAGGTCTCCCCCGCCAACACCGGCCCCTCTCTCACCCAGGGTCCCGACTGGCAGACCAAGAAGGTCCGCCCCTACAAGTCCTACTTCCGCACCGCCACCACCGACGCCATCCAGGGTCCGTTCGCCGCCCAGTACGTCTACAACGACGCGAAAAAGCGGAAGGTCTTCGTCATCGACGACAAGAAGACCTACGGCGCCGGCCTCGCCAGCACCTTCAGCGCCGAGTTCAAAAAACTCGGCGGGCAGATCGTCGGCACCGAGCACATCAACCCCGACACCAAGGACTTCTCCGCCGTCGCCACCAAGGTCAAGAAATCCGGTGCCGACGTCGTCTACTACGGCGGCGAATACCCGCAGGCCGGACCGCTGAGCAAGCAGATCAAGGCGGCCGGTGCGAAGATCCCGCTGGTCGGCGGCGACGGCATCAACGACGCCACCTACGCCAAGCTGGCCGGCCCGGAGGCCGAAGGCGACCTGGCCACCTCCGTGGGCGCCCCGGTGGAGACCCTACCCTCCGCCAAGCAGTTCGTCGCCGACTACAAGGCGGCCGGCTACAAGGACGACTACTCCGCCTACGGCGGCTACTCCTACGACTCGGCCTGGGCCATCATCGAGGCCGTCAAGAAGGTCGTCGACGACAACGGCGGCACGCTGCCCTCCGATGCCCGCGCCAAGGTCACCGAGGCCATGCAGAACGTGTCCTTCGACGGTGTGACCGGCAAGGTCTCCTTCGACGAATACGGTGACGCCACCAACAAGCAGCTCACCGTCTACGCCGTCAAGAACGGCGTCTTCGAGCCGGTGAAGTCCGGCACCTTCACCGGCTGACCAGGCCCGCACACCCACCAGCCGCGCGGGGCGCTGTTCCACTGGCGCCCCGCGCGCACTCGCATCCGGTCACATCCGTCGCACATCCGAACGTCTCGGAGGACATGCGGTGAACGAACTGCCGCAGCAGCTGGTCAACGGCCTGCTCCTGGGAGCCATGTACGGGCTGGTCGCCATCGGCTACACGATGGTCTACGGCATCGTCCAGCTCATCAACTTCGCCCACGGCGAGATCTTCATGACCGGCGCCTTCGGCGCCCTGACCGTCTACGCGTACATCCTGCCCGATGGCACCTCCATGTGGATCGCCCTGCCCCTGATGCTGATCGGCGCCATCGTCGTCGCCGTGCTGGTCGCCATGGGAGCGGAACGATTCGCCTACCGCCCCCTGCGCACGGCTCCCCGGCTGGCCCCGCTGATCACCGCCATCGGCCTGTCCCTCGCCCTGCAGCAGGCCGTCTGGGCCTGGTACCCCGACGCCAAGTCCGCCCGCACCTTCCCACAGATCCCCGGCGGCCCCTTCCATCTGGGCAGCGTCACCATCCAGACCGGCGACATCTTCCTGATCTGCGCCGCCCCCGTGAGCATGGCCGTCCTCGCCTACTTCGTCATGCGGACCCGCACCGGGCGCGGCATGCAGGCCACCGCGCAGGACCCGGACACCGCGGGGCTCATGGGCATCAACACCGACCGCATCATCGTGGTCGCCTTCGCCCTCGGCGCCGCCTTCGCCGCGGTCGGCGGCGTCGCCTACGGCCTGAAGTACGGCCAGATCGAGTTCCGCATGGGCTTCATCCTCGGCCTGAAGGCGTTCACCGCGGCCGTCCTCGGCGGCATCGGCAACATCTACGGCGCCATGATCGGCGGCGTCGTCCTCGGCATCGCCGAGACCCTCGCCACCGCCTACATCGCCGACATCCCCGGCATGGACAAGTTCGGCAGCCAGTCCTGGGCAGACGTCTGGGCCTTCGTACTCCTCATCCTCGTGCTCCTGTTCAGGCCTCAGGGTCTGCTCGGCGAGCGCGTCGCGGACAGGGCGTGACACCGATGACCACACAGATCACCGCACCCGAGACCCCGAGCGCCCCCGCCTTCGGCGCCAAGGCCTCCGGCCTGTTCGGCATACCCGCGCCCGTCGGACGGGCCCTGGCCGCCGGCGGCGGCGTGCTCACCGTCGCCGCCACCTTCCTGGCCTGGACCTGGACCGCCGAGTTCCCCGGCGACCTCACCGTCTACGGCTACCCCGGCGGCCTGCAGGTCCTGGTCCTGATCGGCGGCGTGCTCACCACCCTGTTCGCCCTCGCCTCCCACGGCGTCCGCGGTGTGCGCCGGATCGCCCCGGCCGGCGCCGACGCGGCCGTGAAGCTCGCCGCTCTCGGCACCTTCGCCACCGCCTGGTACACCGTCCTCGCCATCAGCGTCGAACTCGGCGGCCTGGTCAACCTGGAACCCGGCGGCTGGATCGTCGCCGTCACCAGCCTCGCCGCCCTCGTCGGCGCCCTGGCCCTGCCGTTCGAGCGGCCCGAGCCGGACCCCGTCGACCCCGACAGCACCGCCTGGGAGAAGACCGCCCACCGTCTCGCCCACGGCTGGCAGACCGTCAAGGCCGCGTTCGCCTCCGGCAGCCCCCGCCCCCTGCGCGAGCTGCCCTCCTGGGCCGAGATCCTCGTCGTCGTCGCGATCCTCGCGCTCGGCCTGACCGTCTTCACCTACGGCATCGGCACCTCGTACGACGAACTCTTCATCGGATTCCTGCTGCTGGCCGGTTTCGGCTTCGCCGCCCTGAACAAGGCCGGTCTCGTCGCCCACGCCACGCAGATCACCGGGCGGCACCAGAACGTCACCCTGTGCGGGGCCTTCGTCGCCGCCGCACTGTTCCCCTTCACCCAGACCGACGACCAGTACGCGACCCTGGGCGTCTACATCCTGATCTTCGCCACGGTCGCCCTCGGCCTGAACATCGTCGTCGGCCTCGCCGGGCTGCTCGACCTGGGCTACGTCGCCTTCCTCGGTGTCGGCGCCTACGCCGCCTCCCTGGTCTCCGGCTCGCCCAGCTCGCCCTTCGGCGTGCACTTCCCCTTCTGGGCGGCGGTCCTCATCGGCGCGGTGGCCTCGCTCGTCTTCGGTGTCCTCATCGGCGCCCCGACCCTGCGGCTGCGCGGCGACTACCTCGCCATCGTCACCCTCGGCTTCGGGGAGATCTTCCGCATCACCGCCAACAACCTCGACGGCACCTCGGGGCCCGATCTGACCAACGGCTCCAACGGCATCTCCTCCATCCCCAACCTGGACATCCTCGGCTTCGACTTCGGCGCCCCGCACTCCGTCGGCGGCTTCACCATCGGACGCTTCGCCAACTACTTCTTCCTAATGCTGGTCGTCACGGCCGTGGTGGTCCTCGTCTTCCGGCGCAGCGGCAACTCCCGCATCGGCCGGGCCTGGGTCGCCATCCGCGAGGACGAGACCGCGGCGCTCGCCATGGGCATCAACGGCTTCCGCGTCAAGCTGATCGCCTTCGCCGTCGGCGCCTGCCTCGCCGGACTCGCCGGCACCGTCCAGGCCCACGTCACCTACACCGTCACCCCCGAGCAGTACCTGTTCGCCGGGGCCATCCCGCCCAACTCGGCCTTCCTGCTGGCCGCGGTCGTCCTCGGCGGCATGGGCACCATCGCCGGCCCCCTCATCGGTGCCGCGCTGCTCTTCCTCATCCCCAACAAGCTGCAGTTCCTCGGGGACTACCAGCTCTTCGCCTTCGGCGTCGCCCTCATCCTGCTCATGCGCTTCCGTCCCGAAGGCCTCATCCCCAACCGACGCCGCCGACTCGAATTCCACGACGCAGCCGACGCGCCCGCAGCCCTCGGCAGGACAGGGGCCTGACCACCATGACCACCGACACCACCACCTCCGCCGCACCGCAGCCCGCCGCGCCCGGCGAGCCCGTCCTCGAGGCGCGCGGCGTCACCATGCGCTTCGGCGGCCTCACCGCGGTGCGCGGCGTCGACCTGACCGTGCACAACTCGGAGATCGTCGGCCTGATCGGCCCCAACGGCGCCGGGAAGACCACGTTCTTCAACTGCCTCACCGGGCTGTACGTCCCCACCGAGGGCGAGGTCCGCTACAAGGGCTCCGTGCTGCCGCCGAAGTCGTTCAAGGTCACCGCGGCCGGCATCGCCCGCACCTTCCAGAACATCCGGCTGTTCGCCAACATGACCGTGCTGGAGAACGTCCTGGTCGGACGCCACACCCGCACCAAGGAGGGGTTCTGGTCCGCCGTGCTGCGCGGCCCGGGCTTCCACCGGGCGGAGGCCGCCTCCCGCGCCCGCGCCATGGAACTGCTGGACTTCGTCGGGCTCGCCGACAAGGCGGACCATCTCGCCCGCAACCTCCCCTACGGCGAACAGCGCAAGCTGGAGATCGCCCGCGCCCTCGCCAGCGAACCGGGCCTGCTCCTGCTGGACGAGCCCACCGCCGGCATGAACCCCCAGGAGACCCGGGCCACCGAGGAACTCGTCTTCGCCATCCGGGACATGGGCATCGCCGTCCTCGTCATCGAGCACGACATGCGCTTCATCTTCAACCTCTGCGACCGCGTCGCCGTCCTCGTGCAGGGCGAGAAGCTCGTCGAGGGCGACAGCGCCACCGTCCAGGGCGACGAACGCGTCGTCGCCGCCTATCTGGGCGAGCCATTCGAGGGCGCACCCGGGGCGGAGGAGGCCGCGGAGGTCCGCGAGGCCGAGGCCCAGGCCGAGGCGACGGCCGGGGCACCCCCGGCCGACCCCACCCGTGACGCCGCGCCCGGCAAGGAGACGGACCGATGACCGCACTGCTCGAAGTCGAGGACCTCCGCGTCGCCTACGGCAAGATCGAGGCCGTCAAAGGCATCTCGTTCACGGTCGAGGCCGGCCAGGTCGTCACCCTCATCGGCACCAACGGCGCCGGGAAGACCACCACTTTGCGCACCCTGTCCGGGCTTCTCAAACCGGTCGGGGGCCAGATCAAGTTCAACGGCAGATCCATCAAGAGAATGCCCGCGCATCAGATCGTCTCGCTCGGGCTGGCCCACTCCCCCGAAGGCCGGCACATCTTCCCCCGGATGACGATCGAGGACAATCTCCGCCTCGGTGCCTTTCTCCGCAAGGACAAGGACGGCGTCGAAAAGGACATACGGCGCGCCTACGATCTCTTCCCCATCCTCGGCGAACGCAGAAAGCAGGCGGCCGGCACCCTCTCCGGCGGCGAACAGCAGATGCTCGCCATGGGCCGTGCCCTGATGTCCCAGCCCAAACTGCTGATGCTGGACGAGCCCTCCATGGGCCTGTCCCCCATCATGATGCAGAAGATCATGTCCACCATCGCGGAGCTGAAGGCCCAGGGCACCACCATCCTGCTGGTCGAGCAGAACGCGCAGGCCGCGCTCTCGCTCGCCGACCAGGGCCATGTCATGGAGATCGGCCGCATCGTCCTGTCCGGCACCGGGCAGGGCCTTCTCCACGACGAGTCCGTCCGCAAGGCGTATCTGGGCGAGGACTGATCCGCCGGTTCCGCCGGTCGGCCTAACGCGGGCCGCCGCCCCGGTCACCGCCGGGCGGCGGCCCGCGTCGTTCCCCGGCGCACCGCTGCTGCTCCAGCTCCTCCGCCCGCCGCGTCAGTTCCTCCGCCTGCTCGTCCCGGTCCGGGCCGAAGCACAGCAGGTCCGCCGCCGCCTGCCGCAACAGCTCCGGATCGCCGGGGCGTTGCAGGCACGCCAGCCGGCAGGCGAGCCGGCGCGCCCACGGCGGCAGGGCCGTGACGTCCTCCGCGAGCACCTCCCGCGGCATCGCGACGATCTCGTCGGCGGTCGCGAACGTGACCGTCTCGACGAAGTCCCGTACGGCGTCCCGGACCTGCCGGCTCTCGGCGCCGGCGCCGTCGAGGACCCGGCCCGGGGCCCTGGAGGCGGCGGTCGGATCGGACATGCGCTCCTTGCGGACAGACGTTCCGTCCGGTGCCGCGCGGGGGCCGCCGGCCGCGTCGGGGGCCGTACCGGCGGCACGGCCCCGGCGGTTCGCCTGCCGGTCCAACGCGCAAGTGCGCACGGTACGCAGAGGGCCCGCGGTCCCCGGCCGGGGAGCGCGGGCCCGAACACCCTCGAGGACGGCTCGGCCGCTCACCCCTTGGCGGACTTGCCGTTCTTCGCGGCCTTCTTCTCCTCGTTGTCCTTGATGACCGCCTCGGCGACCTGCTGCATCGACATACGGCGGTCCATCGACGTCTTCTGGATCCAGCGGAACGCGGCCGGCTCGGTCAGCCCGTACTCCGTCTGCAGAATCGACTTCGCCCGGTCCACCAGCTTGCGGGTCTCCAGTCGCTGGGCGAGGTCCGCGACCTCCTTCTCCAGCTCCTTCAGCTCGGTGAACCGCGAGACGGCCATCTCGATCGCCGGCACGACGTCGCTCTTGTTGAACGGCTTGACCAGGTACGCCATCGCACCGGCGTCCCGGGCCCGCTCCACCAGGTCGCGCTGCGAGAACGCGGTCAGCATCAGCACCGGCGCGATCCGCTCCCCGGCGATCTTCTCCGCGGCCGAGATGCCGTCCAGCTTCGGCATCTTCACATCGAGGATCACCAGGTCGGGGCGGTGCTCCCGGGCCAGTTCCACCGCACGCTCACCGTCCCCGGCCTCGCCGACGACCGTGTAGCCCTCCTCCTCGAGCATCTCCTTGAGATCCAGCCGGATCAGCGCCTCGTCCTCCGCGATGACGACACGGGTCGTCACCGGGGGCACGTGCGACTTGTCCTCGTCGGGGACGTTCACGGGCTGGGGCGACTCGGCGGTCACGGAAGCTCCTCGTTCTGGGCAGGGTGGTGCTGACAAGAGCCTACCTATCTCCTGTATGTTTGAGGGACCGAGGGGCTACACTGACCTTCGGTTCTAAGAGGCTCCGGTAGTCCAATCGGCAGAGACGATACCCTCAAAAGGTATTCAGTGTGGGTTCGAATCCCACCCGGGGCACCTGACCTTCGATCGAGGGAAAGCAGCGAAAAGCGGATGTTCTCGCCGTGGCGGACATCCGCTTCTTTGTGTGCCGGCGCCTTTTCGCCGCCCGGGCACCTGAGCGTACCGGCCGGTGCCCGGGCCCGTCCGGGCACCTGAGCGCACCGCCCCGGCTACCGGGGGCAGTCGTCCACCCCGATGTGGTGGACGCGGACCATGTTGGTCGCGCCCGGGACGCCCGGAGGGGAGCCGGCCGTGATCACCACCGCATCGCCCCGTTGGCACCGGCCGGAGCGCAGCAACAGCTCGTCGACCTGGGCCACCATCGCGTCCGTGGAGTCGACGCTGGGGCCGAGGAAGGTTTCCACGCCCCACGACAGGCTCAGCTGGGACCGGGTGGCCGGTTCGGGGGTGAAGGCGAGGAGCGGGATCGGGGAGCGGTAGCGGGACAGCCGGCGGGCGGTGTCGCCGGACTGGGTGAAGGCGACGAGGAACTTGGCACCGAGGAAGTCGCCGATCTCGGCCGCGGCGCGGGCCACCGCGCCGCCCTGGGTGCGGGGCTTGGAGCTGTCGGTGAGCGGCGACAGGCCCTTGGCCAGGAGGTCCTCCTCCGCCGCGGCGAGGATCTTCGCCATGGTGCGGACCGTGACGACCGGGTGCTTGCCCACGCTCGTCTCGCCGGAGAGCATCACCGCGTCCGTGCCGTCGAGCACCGCGTTGGCCACGTCCGACGCCTCCGCCCTGGTCGGGCGCGGGTTGTCGATCATGGAGTCGAGCATCTGGGTGGCGACGATCACCGGCTTGGCGTTGCGCCGGGCGAGCTTGATCGCGCGCTTCTGGACGATGGGGACCTGTTCGAGGGGCATCTCCACCCCGAGGTCGCCGCGGGCGACCATGACGCCGTCGAAGGCGGCGACGATGTCGTCGAGGGCCTCCACCGCCTGCGGCTTCTCGATCTTGGCGATGACGGGGAGGCGGCGGCCCACCTCGTCCATGATGCGGTGCACGGCGAGGACGTCGCGGCCGCTGCGGACGAAGGAGAGGGCGACGGCGTCGAAGCCGGTGTGCAGCGCCCAGCGCAGGTCCTCCTCGTCCTTCTTGGACAGGGCGGGGACGGAGACGGCGACGCCGGGCAGGTTGAGGCCCTTGTGGTCGGAGACCATGCCGCCCTCGACGACCTCGGTGTGCACGCGGGGGCCGTCGACGGCGGTGACCTTCAGGGCGACCTTGCCGTCGTCGACGAGGATGCGCTCGCCGGGGGTGACGTCCTCGGCGAGGCCGGCGTAGGTGGTGCCGCAGATGCTGTGGTCGCCCTCGACGCCTTCCTCGACGGTGATGGTGAAGCGGTCGCCGCGCTCGAGCAGGACGGGGCCTTCGCGGAAGCGTCCGAGCCGGATCTTGGGACCCTGCAGGTCGGCGAGGAGTCCGATGCTGCGGCCGGTCTCGTCGGCGGCCCGGCGGACGTGCCGGTAGCGCTCCTCGTGTTCGGCGTGGTCGCCGTGGCTGAGGTTGATGCGGGCGACATCCATTCCGGCGTCGACCAGTGCCTTGATCTGGTCGTACGTGGTGGTGGCGGGCCCCAGAGTACAGACGATCTTTGCTCGGCGCATGGTTCGAGCCTAGGCCTTACCCATGGGTAGCGACGGGGCGCCAGGTTGCTGTTCAACGTCCTTTGGGTGAAGGGGCGTTGACATTCGACAGGTGTGCGGACAGGCGCTCCGGCGAGCGCTCCGGAGCCTCGGATTCGGTGTCCGCGGGGCCGCCGGTCATCGGATCGCAACGTGGCGGACCTGTTGCGCCTCGCCATGCTCAGGTCAGAATCTACGCGCGTCCGCCGGAGTGCGCCCGCGTGCACCCGCGTCGCCCTGTTCACCTGCGCGAGGAGAGACAGACATGGCGTTGAACCGCCGGAAGTTCCTGACACAGTCCGCCGCGACCGGGGCGGGGGTGGCGCTGGCGGGTGCGGTGGCGGCTCCGGCGGCGCAGGCCGCACCGGCCGGCGCGGCGCACGGCAAGGGCAAGCACCCCAAGCGGTACGCGCTGACCGTGATGGGCACCACCGACCTGCACGGGCACGTCTTCAACTGGGACTACTACGCCGACACCGAGTACTCCGACGCGGCCGGCAACGCCCAGGGCCTGGCCCGGATCGCGACCCTGGTCGAGCAGATCCGCGCGGACAAGGGCCGGGAGAACACGCTGCTGCTGGACGCCGGCGACACGATCCAGGGCACCCCGCTGACGTACTACTACGCCAAGGTGGACCCGATCACCGACCAGGGCGGCCCGGTGCACCCGATGGCACAGGCGATGAACGCCATCGGCTACGACGCCGCGGCGCTGGGCAACCACGAGTTCAACTACGGCCTGGAGACGCTGCGGAAGTTCGAGCAGCAGTGCGACTTCCCGCTGCTCGGGGCGAACGCGGTGGACGCGACGACCCGTCGGCCGGCGTTCCGGCCGTACATGTTCAAGACGTTCCGGGTGCACGGCGGCCCCCCGGTGAAGGTGGCGGTCCTGGGGCTGACGAACCCGGGCATCGCCATCTGGGACAAGGCGAACGTCCAGGGCAAGCTGGATTTCCCCGGCCTGGAGGAGCAGGCGGCGATCTGGGTGCCGAAGCTGCGCTCCATGGGCGCTGACGTGGTGATCGTGTCGGCGCACTCGGGCACGTCGGGCACCTCCTCCTACGGCGACCAACTGCCCTACGTGGAGGACGCCGCCGCGAACGTGGCGCGGCAGGTGCCGGGGATCGACGCGATCCTGGTGGGGCACGCACACCTGGAGATCCCGGAGCTGAAGATCGTCAACGAGCAGACCGGGAAGACGGTCGTGCTCTCCGAGCCGCTGTGCTTCGCGGAGCGGCTGACGCTCTTCGACATCGAGCTGGTGTACGACAGGGGCCGGTGGCAGGTGGAATCGGTCTCGGCCTCGCTGCGCAACTCCAACGAGGTCGAGGACGACCCGGAGATCACCCGGCTGCTCACCGACGAGCACAAGAAGGTCGTGGCCTACGTCAACCAGGTCGTGGGCCGGGCGACGCAGACGCTGACCACGGCCGAGGCCCGCTACAAGGACGCACCGATCATCGACCTGATCACCAAGGTGCAGGAGGACACGGTCAAGGAGGCGCTGGCGGGCACCGAATACGCCTCGCTGCCGGTGATCGCGCAGGCCTCCCCGTTCTCGCGGACCGCCCGGATCCCCGCGGGCGATGTGACCATCCGGGACCTGGCCGGCCTGTACGTGTACGACAACACGCTGGTGGCGAAGCTGCTGACGGGTGCCCAGGTGCGGGACTACCTCGAGTACTCGGCGGAGTACTACGTTCATACGCCCGCCGGCGCGCCGGTGGACCCGGACAAGCTGACGAACGCGAACGACCGCCCGGACTACAACTACGACTACGTCTCGGGGCTGCAGTACGAGATCGACATCGCCCAGCCGGCCGGTTCGCGGATCAAGAACCTGACGTTCGACGGCGCGCCGCTGGACGACACGCAGCAGTTCGTGCTGGCGGTGAACAACTACCGGGCCAACGGCGGCGGCGCGTTCCCGCACGTGGCGTCGGCGAAGGAGGTGTGGTCGGAGTCGACGGAGATCCGGACCCGGATCGCCGAGTGGGTCACCGCCAAGGGTGAGCTCGACCCGAAGGACTTCGCCTCCGAGGACTGGAAGCTGACCCGCGACGGCACCCCGGTGTTCTGACACGCAGCGTGCGGTGACCTGCCGGTGCGCCGCCCGCAGCCGGACCTGGCAGGCGGCCGGGTGCGGGGATCCTCAGATTCCGTCGGCCAGCGGCGTGAGTTCCCTGAACCGGCGCCGCGACGGGATCCGGGGCCGTCGTGCGTCCAGGCCGAAGGTGGTGAAGGCGGTGCGGTCCGGCAGGGGGTAGGTCTCGGCCCCGGTGACCGCGTTGAGGATGGTGGCGCTGCGCCAGGCGGCGAGCCCGAGGTCCGGGGAGCCGACGCCGTGGGTGTGCAGCCCGGCGTTCTGGACGTAGACGTGGCAGCCGGTGGCGGCGACGGCGGGGTCCAGGACGAGCCGGTAGTGCTCGTCGACGCAGGGGCGGTCGCTGCCGTCGCGCTCCAGATAGGGGTCGAGCCCGGCGATGAGCGGCAGCAGCGGGCGGGGCCGGTAGCCGGTGGCGAGGACGACGGCCTCGGTGGTGAGGGTGCTGCGGGTGCCCTGCTGGGTGTGCTCGAGGTGCAGTTCGACGGTGTGGCCGGCGACCCGGCCGGCGGTGCGCACGCGCACCCCGGGGGTGAGGACGGCGTCCGGCCAGCCGCCGCGCAGGCAGCGCTGGTACAGCTCGTCGTGGATCTCGGCGAGCGTGCCGGCGTCGACGGCCTTGTACAGCTGCCACTGCGCGGCCACCAGCCGGTCCCGTACAGGCTCGGGCAGGGCGTGGAAGTAGCGGGTGTAGTCCGGGGTGAAGTGCTCCAGGCCGAGCTTGGAGTACTCCATCGGGGCGAAGGCCTCGGTGCGGCCGATCCAGGTGAGGCGTTCGGCGCCGGCCGGGCGGTGGCGCAGCAGGTCGAGGAAGATCTCCGCGCCGGACTGCCCGGTGCCCACGACGGTGACATGGCCGGCGGCGAGCAGCGCGTCACGGTGGTCGAGATAGTCGGCGGCGTGGACGACGGGGGCGCCGGGGGCACCGGTGAGGGGTCTGAGGGGCTCGGGGATGTGCGGTTCGGTGCCGATGCCGAGGACGACGTTGCGGGTGTGGACACGGCCGAGGGACTCCGCCGCGCCGTCGGCGCCGGGCCGGCTGTAGTCGACCTCGAAGAGGCGGTGCTCGGCGTTCCAGCGGACGGCGTCGACCCGGTGGCCGAAGTGCAGTCCGGGGAGGCGGTCGGCCACCCAGCGGCAGTAGGCGTCGTACTCGGCGCGTTCGATGTGCAGGCGCTCGGCGACATAGAACGGGAAGAGGCGTCCGGCGTCCTTGAGATAGTTCAGGAAACTCCACTCGCTGGCCGGGTCGACGAGGCTGACCAGGTCGGCGAGGAAGGGCACCTGGACCCGGGCGCCGTCGATGAGCTGGCCGGGATGCCAGGAGAAGCGGGGACGCCGGTCGAAGAAGACGGTGTCCAGCCCGCCGAGCGGGTGGGCGAGCGCGGCGAGGGACAGGTTGAACGGTCCGATGCCGATGCCGACGAGGTCGCAGGGGGCGTCGGGGGTGTGCCGTGGCGGGTGGGCGGGGACGGCTGCCGGGTGGTTCATGCGCGGGTGCTTCCTTCCACCAGTTTCACGAGGGTGGCCAGGTCGTCGGGCCGGGTGTCGGCATTGAGGACGGTCGCCTTCAGCCACAGCCGCCCGGCGAGGCGGGCGCGGCCGAGAACGGCGCGTCCTTCGGTGAGCAGGGTGCGGCGTACGGCGGCCACGGTGCCGTCGTCGGCGCCGGCCGGCCGGAACAGGACGGTGCTGATGGCGGGCGGGCCGTACAGGTCCAGGCCGGGACGGGCCTGAACGAGGCCGGCGAGCTCCTGCGCGCGGGCGCACACGGTGTCGACGAGGCGGCCGAGGCCGGTGCGGCCGAGGGTTTTCAAGGTGACAGCGATCTTGAAGATGTCCGGGCGCCGGCTGGTGCGCAGGGAGCGGCCGAGCAGATCGGGCAGGCCGGCCTCGGTGTCGTCAGGGGCGTTGAGGTAGTCGGCCCGGCTGTGCAGGACGCCGAGCTCGTGCGGCCGGCGCACGGCGAGCAGTCCGGCGGCGAGCGGCTGCCAGCCGAGCTTGTGCAGGTCGAGGGCGACGGTGTCGGCGGCGTCGAGACCGGTGAGCTTGGCCCGGTGACGGTCGCTGAACAGCAGGCCGCAGCCGTACGCGGCGTCGATGTGGAGGCGGGCACCGTGGGCGGCACAGAGCCGCGCGATCTGCGGCAGGGGGTCGATCAGGCCGGCGTCGGTGGTGCCGGCGGTGGCGGCCACGACGAGACAGCCGCGCGGACCGCCGAGACCGCGGAGGGCCTCCTCCAGGGCGGCGAGGTCGAGGATGCCGGCCGGGGCGGGCACCACGACGGGGTCGGGCAGACCGAGCAGCCAGGCGGCGCGGGGCAGCGAGTGGTGCGCGTTGGCCCCGCACACCAGGCGGACGGCTCCCTCGTGGGCTTCGCGGGCCAGGAGCAGGGCGAGCTGGTTGGACTCGGTGCCACCGGTGGTGACGACGGCGTCGGCGAGCCCGGCCAGACGGGCGAGTGCGCGGGTGACGACGGCCTCCAGCTCCACGGCGGCGGGGGCCTGGTCCCAGGAGTCGAGGGAGGGGTTGAGGACACCGGCGGCGAGATCGGCCGCGACGGCGACGGCGAGCGGGGGGCAGTGCAGATGGGCGGCGCACAGCGGGTCGGCGGGGTCGGCGGCGCCCTCGGCGAGGGCGTGGACGAGCGTGTGCAGGGCCCGCGGGTCGCCCTGCTCGGGCAGCACGTCCCCGACGGCGTCGCGCAGCCGGGCGGCCACGGCCGGCGGTCCGCCCGCGGGCAGCGGGCCGCCGCGGGCGCGCCGGCCGCTGTCGAGGGCGTCGAGCACGGCGGAGAGCAACGGCCGCAGGGTCGCGGCGCCTTCGGGTCCAAAGGCCGGCCGGGCCTGCGGCGGCCGTGGGGGCGGAGTACTCATGCACTGTCCTCCGGGCTGCCGGGGCAGGGCTCCGGCGTCCTCACCGGCTGCCGGGCACGCCCGGAAGGCTCAACGACCGGAAACCGGACGCGGGTACCGGCCAAGCGGGGGAACCTGGGCCGTGCCGGCAAAGGACCCGCGTGCGGCACGGTGGACGCATCCCGTGACCGGTGACCGCGCGGCGGTGCGCGGGTGCCCGTCAGGCCTGGAAGTCGGCCTTGTGGTCCTCGGCCCACTGCGCGAAGGTCCGGGCGGGAGTGCCCGTGATCCGCTCCACGGTGTCGGTGATCTCCGGGGTGGACCCGACGGAGGCCCGGAAGGTCTTCAGCAGCCCCTGCAGCGTGTGCGGCGGCACGTGCGGGAACAGTTCGGGACCCGCCTGGTCGGGCGGCAGCTCCTCGAAGACCAGCTCGCGGCCCAGGGCGCGGCCGATGGCGGCGATCTGTCCGGCGTTGGTGACGGCCTCAGGGCCGGTGATCCGGTGGACGGCGCCCTCGTGTCCGCCGTCGAGCAGGGCGCGTTCGGCGACGGCGGCGATGTCGTCCTCGTGGACGGGCGCGGACCGGGCGTCGGCGTACACGCCGCGGACGGTGTTCCCGGACCGGATCTGCGGCGCCCACTGCAGGGAGTTGGTGGCGAAGGCGCCCGGCCGCAGGAAGGTCCACGCCAAACCGCTGTCGCGGATCTGCTCCTCCACGGTGGCGTGCATGACGTAGATGGGGTGGGTGGTGTCGGCGCCCTCGGCGACGATGGCCGAGGACAGCAGGACGACGTGCCGGACGCCGGCCGCGCGGGCCGCCGCCAGCAGGGCGTCCGGCCGTCCGCCGGCCGCCTGCGCGTAGAGGAAGAGCCGGGACGCCCCGGTGAACGCGGCGCCGAGGTCGTCCGGCTGGAAGCGGACCACCTCGGCGCCGTCGGGCAGGCCGGCCCGCTGCGGGTCACGGGTCAGCGCGCGCACGGGCCGGCCTGCGGCGACGAGACGCTCGACGAGGGCACGGCCCACATTGCCGGTGGCGCCGGTGACTACGATCACGGTTTTTCCTCCGTGGCTCGGACGGTAGCGGGCTGATCGCCCGTCAGTGCTCCGAGCCTAGGCGGACCGTGTCCGGTGTGCGGCCCGCCCTCCCGCCGCCGGCTCCGGCAGGACGGGGCCCGTCCTACACCTGTGCCCCGGCCCGGTCCGCATCCGGCCGTCCGGTCTCCTGCCGCTGTCGCTCGGCCCGGCGGACGCGCAACGCCCGCTCCAGGTCGTCGAGTTGGTCGGCGAGCTGGCGCCGCAGCGCCGGGATCGGGCCGGCCTCGCGCAGGCAGGTGTCGCCGAGGCGGAGATGCCCGGCGTCGACGGCGTGCACGGGGAACGCCCAGCGTCCTGCCGCGGCGGCGATGGCCGGTCCGCGCCGGGCGGCGACGGCGACCGCGTCCTCGTAGTAGCGCGGCACGTACTCCCCCACCAGGTCGGCCTGTTCGGGCTGCCAGAAGCCCTGGGCGGTCGCGGTGAACAGGTAGTTGGACAGCTCGTCGGAGGCGAACATCGCCTCCCAGGCGGCGCGCTTGGCCCGGGCGTCGGGCAGCGCCGCACGGCAGCGGGCGGCACCCTCCCGGCCGGTGGCGGACGGGTCCTGCTCCAGTTCGGCGGCGATGGCGGCCTCGTCGACGGCGTCGAGGACGGCGAGCCGGGCGAGGACGCGCCAGCGCAGTTCGGGGTCGAGTTCCGGTCCGCCGGGGACCGTGCCGTCGGCGAGCCAGGCGGCGATGGTGTCGGGGTGGACCGCCGCGTCGATGACATGGCGCACGGCGGTCAGCCGCAGCCCGGGGTGGTCGCCGTCCTCGGTGCGGCGGATGAGGTCGCGGCACAGGTCGGTGAGCGTGGCCAGGGCGGCCGGCCGCCGCTCCGGGGGCAGATAGCGGTCGGCGATGTGGGTGCGGGCGAAGGTGAGGACCGCGTCGGTGAGCGCCAGGTCGGTCTCGTGCGGCAGATGGGTGCGGGCGATCTCCAGGTACGTCCCGGCGGGCAGTTCGCCGTCGCGGACGGCGTCGCGCAGCGCGTTCCAGACGACGGCGCGGCCCAGCGGGTCGGGCAGGCCGGACAGGCTCGCCCGGATCGTCCGGAAGGACTGGGGGTCGAAGCGGATCTTGGCGTAGGTGAGGTCGCCGTCGTTGAGCAGGACCAGGGCGGGGCGCGGGCCGGTGGAGCTGATCCCGGCGTTGCCGCCGGCCGGGATGTCCGCTTCCGCGCGGGTGCGCAGCACCAGACGGCCGGCGTCGTGCAGGTCCCGGTCGTAGACGCCGACGGTGATGTGATGCGGGCGGCTGCCGCCGTCGGTGCGGGCGCCGGCTTCCGCCGCCGGGGTGCGCCGGGCCGGCTCGACGGTGCCGGGCCGGTGGTCGATGTCCAGGTGCCAGTACGGGGTGTCGGTGCGCAGCGTGGGGACGAGGGTGTCGACGCCGGTGGTGCGCAGCCAGGACGCGGCCCAGGCGTGGACGTCGCGGTCGGTGGCCGAGGCCAGCGAGTCGAGGAAGTCGGCCAGGGAGGCGTTGCCGAACCGGTGCCGCCGGACGTGGGTGTTGATGCCGGCGAGGAAGTCTTTCTCGCCGAGCCAGGCGACCAGCTGGCGCAGCGCGGAGGCACCCTTGGCGTAGGAGATGCCGTCGAAGTTGAGCAGCGCGGAGGCGGTGTCGGCGACGGCCTGTGGGGCGACGGGGTGGGTGGAGGAGCGCTGGTCGGCGTCGTAGCCCCAGGGTTTGCGGGAGACGCCGAACTGGGTCCAGGTGTCGGTGAAGCGGGTGGCCTCGGCGGTGGTCTGGTAGCCCATGTACTCGGCGAACGACTCGTTCAGCCAGATGTCGTCCCACCACCTGAGGGTGACCAGGTCGCCGAACCACATGTGGGCCATCTCGTGGGCGATCACCCGGGCGCGGGCCTGGCGCTCGGCGTCGGTGACGGCGGAGCGGAAGACGTACTCGTCGCGGAAGGTGACCAGTCCGGGATTCTCCATGGCGCCGGCGTTGAACTCCGGGACGAACGCCTGGTCGTAGGAGTCGAAGGGGTACGGCTCGGTGAACTTCTCGTGGTAGCGGTCGAAGCAGGCGCGGGTGATGCCGAGGATCTCCTCGGCGTCGGCGTCCAGGTGGGGGGCCAGGGAGCGGCGGCAGTGGATGCCGAAGGGCAGGCCGCGGTGCTCGGTGCGCACGGAGTGCCAGGGTCCGGCGGCGACGGCGACGAGGTAGGTGGAGATGCGGGGGGTGGGGGCGGCCTTCCACACGCCGTCCGCGGTGCGCTCGGTGACGCCGTTGGCGAGGACGGTCCAGCTCTCGGGGGCCTTGACGGTCACCTCGAAGACGGCCTTGAGGTCGGGCTGGTCGAAGGCGGCGAAGACCCGCTGCACGTCGTCCAGGAACAGCTGGGTGTAGACGTAGGTTGCGCCGTCGGCGGGGTCGGTGAAGCGGTGCATGCCCTCGCCGGTGCGGGAGTAGCGCATGGCGGCGTCGACGCGCAGCTCGTGCACACCGGGCGTGAGGTTCTTCAGGGGCAGGCGATTGCCGGTGAGGCTTCCGGGGTCCAGCGGCTGTCCGTCCAGGGTCGCGGAGCGCAGCTCGGCCGGTTTCAGCTCGACGAAGGTGTCCGTGACGGTACCGGCTCCGCCGTCCGTGCCGGCGCGCACGGTGAACCGGATGACGGTCCGGGAGCCGAAGGTGTCGTCCCCGGTGGTCAGGTCGAGGTCGACGGCGTAGTGGTGGACGTCGAGGAGCTGGGCTCGAATCTGCGCTTCGTCGCGCGTGAGTACGGACATGCAGGCCATGCTGCCCGATGGCGTCGGCGGGGCACGAGGGGGCATCCGGGGGCGGCCCGCGGCACCCGTGCGGCCCCGAACCCCGCACCGGCGCGGTCCGTCCGGCGCCGGGCACCGCCCGGCCGCCGCAGCGTCCTCGCACGCCCCGCTCACGCGGCCGGCCGTGCCCCGGCGGGGCGGGTCCGATTCCCCGTCCCGCGTGCGCCTCACGCGCGTGGCAGCGGACCCGCTGCCACCAGGCCGCGTCGCCCCCCGGCGCGCGGGCCGCTCAGCTCGCCGGCGCGGTCTTCGCGGCGGAGTCCTCGGCGATGCGTTCGTGGTGGCGGATGACCTCGGCAATGATGAAATTGAGGAACTTCTCCGCGAAGGCCGGGTCGAGCCGGGCGTCCTCGGCGAGGGCGCGCAGGCGGGCGATCTGCCGGGCCTCGCGGGCCGGGTCGGCGGGCGGCAGCCGGTGTTCGGCCTTGAGATGCCCGACCTGCTGGGTCGCCTTGAAGCGCTCGGCGAGCATGTGGACGATGGCCGCGTCGATGTTGTCGATGCTGTCGCGCAGCCGCGTCAGTTCCTTCAGGACGGCGGGGTCGATGTCGCCGCCACCGGTGCTGCTGGTGCTCATGACGCCTCACCCTACGGGGTGCGGACGGCCCCGCGCCGGGCGGGAACACTCCGTGAGACGCCGGGCGGGAACACTGCGTGAGACGCCGGGCCGGACGCGGCCCGGGGACGGGACGGACCGGCCCGCCTACAGTGGAAGCAGGCCAGGCGTCCCTGGGAGCACGGCGTGGCGGACGACGGACCGGTCGAACACGGCTACCCGCATCTGGAGACGGTGCGCGCCGCGATCACGGCGCTCTACCGCCGGCTGTCGTACGCCGGTGTGCGGACCTTCGCGACCAGCGTCTCCCCCGGCGACGTGGCGTTCTGCGACACGGACGATCTGCATCTGGGGGCGCAGCGGGTGGCGCGGGAGCTGGTGCGGCACTACCGGCTGCCGGACGCCCGCCTCATCGTCAGCTTCCGGGAGATGACGCACGCGGCGAACGTGGAGCTGACGGCCGGCCCGGAGTACTTCGTCGAGCTGAACGACCGGTTCCGCACCCACCGCCAGGACATCGGCGCCGCTCTGGCGCACGAGGTGATGCACGTCTGCCTGCACCGCATGGACCTGTCGTTCCCCGGGCTGCGGGACAACGAGATCCTCACGGACACGGCGGCGACCTATCTGGGCGCGGGCTGGCTGCTGCTGGACGCCTTCCGGCAGGACGGGGTCTCCTCGCAGAAGCTCGGCTATCTCACTCCGGAGGAGTTCGGGTACGTCCTGGCCAAGCGGGCGCTGGTGTTCGGCGAGGACCCGTCGACGTGGTTCACCAGCCCGCAGGGCTACGAGGCGTATCTCGACGGGCGGGCGCTGGCCCGGCGGGACGAGCAGCAGCCGCCGCTCACGGCGGCCGGCTGGAGGGGCCGGCGGCACTACGCCCGTGACCGCCGGGAGGCGCAGAACCAGGGCGGGCCGCCGGCCGGGCAGCCGGCGGCGCCGTACTCCTTCGTGCGGACGGACGGGGAGCCGCTGCGGGTGTCGTTCGCCTGCCCCACCTGCCGGCAGCGGATCAGGGTGCCGGTGCGGGGCCGGATCCGGGCACGGTGCGGGCTGTGCCGGACGGTGCTGGAGTGCGACACGTGACGCCGGCCGGTTCCGTATGTGCTACGGCGCCTGCCCGGTGGTCCGGTCGGGGACGGTGGGCAGGCGCCGTGGGTGTTCCGTACGCCGTTGTACGGGACGTCGTGGGGCCGGTCAGACGGCCAGGGCGCGGTCCGTGGGACGGATCGGGGCCGGCAGGTCGCTGGCGCCCGTCAGGTAGCGGTCCACGCTGCGGGCGGCGGAGCGGCCCTCGGCGATCGCCCACACGATGAGCGACTGGCCGCGGCCGGCGTCACCGGCGACGAACACGCCCGGCACGTTGGTCTGGAAGCCGGCGTCGCGAGCGATGTTACCGCGCGCGTCCAGCTCCAGGCCGAGCTGCTCGACCAGACCGTTGACCCGGTCGGTGCCGGTGAAGCCCATGGCGAGGGTGACCAGCTGGGCGGGGATCGTGCGCTCGGTGCCCGGCTTCGGGGTCGGCTTGCCGTCGACGAATTCCACCTCGGTCAGGTGGAGCCACTGCACATTGCCGTCCTCGTCGCCCTCGAAGCGGGTGGTGGAGGCGGAGTAGATCCGCTCGCCGCCCTCCTCGTGCGCGGAGGTGACCTTGTACAGCATGGGGAAGGTCGGCCAGGGCTGGCCCACGGGGTCCCGCACGTCGTTGGGGCGGGGCATGATCTCCAGCTGGGTCACGGAGGCCGCGCCCTGGCGGTGGGCGGTGCCCACGCAGTCCGCGCCGGTGTCGCCGCCGCCGATGACGACGACGTGCTTGCCCTCGGCGGAGATCGGGGAGGTGACGTAGTCGCCCTCCTGCACCTTGTTGGCCAGCGGCAGGTACTCCATGGCCTGGTGGATGCCCTTGAGCTCGCGCCCCGGCACCGGCAGGTCGCGCGGGGTGGTGGCGCCCACGGCCAGCACGACGGCGTCGTAGCGCTTGCGCAGGTCCGCCGCGCTGATGTCACGGCCGACCTCGACGCCGGTGCGGAAGCGGGTGCCCTCCGCGCGCATCTGCTCGATACGGCGGTTGAGGTGCCGCTTCTCCATCTTGAACTCGGGGATGCCGTAGCGGAGCAGGCCGCCGATGCGGTCGGCGCGCTCGTACACGGCGACCGTGTGGCCGGCGCGGGTGAGCTGCTGGGCCGCCGCCAGACCGGAGGGGCCCGAGCCGATGACCGCGACGGTCTTGCCGGACAGGCGCTCGGGGATCTGCGGGACGACGCGCCCGGCCTCCCACGCCTTGTCGATGATCGACACCTCGACGTTCTTGATGGTCACCGGCTGTTGGCTGATGCCCAGCACGCACGCCGACTCGCACGGGGCCGGGCACAGCCGGCCCGTGAACTCGGGGAAGTTGTTGGTGGCGTGCAGGCGCTCGGAGGCGGCCGCCCAGTCCTCGCGGTAGGCGAAGTCGTTCCACTCCGGGATCAGGTTCCCGAGCGGACAGCCGTTGTGGCAGAACGGGATGCCGCAGTCCATGCACCGGCTGGCCTGCGTGGAGATGATCGGCAGCAGCGAGCCGGGGACGTAGACCTCCCTCCAGTCCTTGACGCGCTCCTCGACCGGACGGGTCCTGGCGACCTCACGGCCGTGGTTCAAAAAGCCCTTCGGGTCAGCCATTGATCGCCGCCTCCATCATCTTCTCGGTGACCTCGGTCTCGGACAGACCGGCTCGCTCGGCGGCGTCCTTGGCGGCGAGCACTGCCTTGTAGGTGCTGGGGATGATCTTGCTGAAGCGCTCGACGGCGGTGTCCCACTCGGCCAGCAGCCTCTCGGCGACGGTGGAGCCGGTCTCCTGCTGGTGGCGGCGCACCACCTCGTGCAGCCACTGCTTGTCGGCCTCGTCCAGCGGCTCGATGCACCGGGCGTTGCCGGGGTTGACGTTGTCGCGGTTCAGGTCGATGACGTAGGCGATGCCGCCGGACATGCCCGCCGCGAAGTTGCGGCCGGTCTCGCCGAGCACGACCGCGCGGCCGCCCGTCATGTACTCGCAGCCGTGGTCGCCCACGCCCTCGGAGACGACCGTGGCACCGGAGTTGCGGACGCAGAACCGCTCGCCGACCGTGCCGCGCAGGAACATCTCGCCGCTGGTGGCGCCGTAGCCGAGGGTGTTGCCGGCGATGACGCTGTACTCGGCGAGATGGTCGGCCGCGCGGTCCGGGCGGACGATGATCCGGCCGCCCGACAGGCCCTTGCCGACGTAGTCGTTGGCGTCGCCCTCCAGGCGCAGCGTGATGCCGCGCGGGACGAACGCGCCGAAGGACTGGCCGGCGGAGCCGGTGAAGGTGATGTCGATGGTGTCGTCGGGCAGGCCCGCGCCGCCGAACTTCTTCGTCACCTCGTGGCCGAGCATGGTGCCGACCGTGCGGTTGATGTTGCGGATCGCAACCTGGGCGCGCACCGGCTGGGCCTCGGCGCTGCCGGGCGCCGACAGCGCGTCCGCGGCCAGCTTGATCAGCTCGTTGTCCAGCGCCTTCTCCAGGCCGTGGTCCTGGGCGACCACCTGGTGGCGCACCGCGCCGTCGGGCAGCTCGGGCACGTGGAACAGCGGCTCCAGGTCCAGGCCCTGCGCCTTCCAGTGGTTCACCGCGCGCTCGACGTCCAGCACCTCGGCGTGGCCGACGGCCTCCTCGATGGAGCGGAAGCCCAGCTCGGCGAGCAGCTCGCGGACCTCTTCGGCGATGAAGTGGAAGAAGTTGACGATGTGCTCGGCCTTGCCGGTGAACCGCTCGCGCAGCACCGGGTTCTGGGTGGCGATGCCGACTGGGCAGGTGTCCAGGTGGCACACGCGCATCATCACGCAGCCGGAGACGACCAGCGGAGCGGTGGCGAAGCCGAACTCCTCGGCGCCCAGCAGCGCGGCGACGACCACGTCGCGGCCGGTCTTGAGCTGGCCGTCGGTCTGCACCACGATCCGGTCGCGCAGGCCGTTGAGCAGCAGGGTCTGCTGCGTCTCGGCCAGGCCCAGCTCCCAGGGGCCGCCCGCGTGCTTGAGCGAGGTCAGCGGGGAGGCGCCGGTGCCGCCGTCGTGGCCGGAGATGAGCACGACGTCCGCGTGCGCCTTGGACACACCGGCGGCGACCGTGCCGACGCCGACCTCGGAGACCAGCTTGACGTGGATCCGGGCCTGCGGGTTGGCGTTCTTCAGGTCGTGGATCAGCTGCGCCAGGTCCTCGATGGAGTAGATGTCGTGGTGCGGCGGCGGGGAGATCAGTCCCACGCCCGGCGTGGAGTGCCGGGTCTTCGCCACCCACGGGTACACCTTGTGGCCGGGCAGCTGACCGCCCTCGCCGGGCTTGGCGCCCTGGGCCATCTTGATCTGGATGTCGTCGGCGTTGACCAGGTACTCGCTGGTCACGCCGAAGCGGCCGGAGGCGACCTGCTTGATCGCGCTGCGCCGGGCCGGGTCGTACAGGCGCTCGGGGTCCTCGCCGCCCTCACCGGTGTTGGACTTGCCGCCCAGCTGGTTCATGGCGAGGGCGAGGGTCTCGTGCGCCTCCTTGGAGATGGAACCGTACGACATCGCGCCCGTGGAGAACCGCTTGACGATCTCGGAGGCCGGCTCGACCTCCTCGATCGGGACCGGCTTCCGGCCGGACTTGAAACGGAACAGGCCGCGCAGCGTCATCAGGCGCTCGGACTGCTCGTTCACGCGCTGGGTGTACTTCTTGAAGATGTCGTAGCGGCCGGTGCGCGTGGAGTGCTGGAGGCGGAAGACCGTCTCCGGGTCGAACAGGTGCGGCTCACCCTCGCGGCGCCACTGGTACTCGCCGCCGATCTCCAGCGCGCGGTGGGCCGGGGCGATGCCGGAGGGCGGGTAGGCCTTGGCGTGGCGGGCGGCGACCTCCTGGGCGATGACGTCGATGCCGACACCGCCGATCTTGGTGGTGGTGCCGTTGAAGTACTTGTCGACGAACTCCTGGTCCAGGCCGACGGCCTCGAACACCTGGGCGCCGCGGTAGGAGGCGACGGTGGAGATGCCCATCTTGGACATGACCTTCAGCACGCCCTTGCCGAGGGCGTGGATCAGGTTCTTGATGGCCTGCTCCGGCTCGACGCCGTTGAGGAAGGTGCCCGCGCGCAGCAGGTCCTCCACCGACTCCATCGCCAGGTAGGGGTTGACTGCGGCGGCGCCGTAGCCGATGAGCAGGGCGACATGGTGGACCTCGCGGACGTCGCCGGCCTCGACCAGCAGGCCCACCTGGGTGCGCTGCTTGGTGCGGATGAGGTGGTGGTGGACGGCCGCGGTGAGCAGCAGCGACGGGATCGGCGCGTGCTCGGCGTCGGAGTGGCGGTCGGACAGGACGATCAGGCGGGCGCCGTTGCCGATCGCGGCGTCCACCTCGGCGCAGATCTCGTCGATGCGCCCGGCCAGGACCTGGCCGCCGCCGGCGACCCGGTACAGGCCGGAGATGGTGGCGGCCTTGAAGCCGGGCATGTCGCCGTCGGCGTTGATGTGGATGAGCTTGGCCAGCGCGTCGTTGTCGATCACCGGGAAGGGCAGGACGACACTGCGACAGGACGCGGCGGTCGGCTCCAGCAGGTTGCCCTGCGGGCCCAGCGAGGAGCGCAGGGAGGTGACCAGCTCCTCCCGGATGGCGTCCAGCGGTGGGTTGGTGACCTGCGCGAACAGCTGGGTGAAGTAGTCGAAGAGCAGCCGGGGGCGCTCGGAGAGCGCGGCGATGGGGCTGTCGGTGCCCATGGAGCCGATCGGCTCGGCACCGGTCCGGGCCATCGGCGCGAGGATGACGCGCAGCTCCTCCTCGGTGTAGCCGAAGGTCTGCTGCCGGCGGGTGACCGAGGCGTGGGTGTGCACGATGTGCTCGCGCTCGGGCAGGTCGCCCAGCTCGATCTCGCCGGCCTGCAGCCACTCGGTGTAGGGCTGCTCGGCGGCCAGGGACGCCTTGATCTCGTCGTCCTCGATGATGCGGTGCTCGGCGGTGTCCACCAGGAACATGCGGCCGGGCTGCAGGCGGCCCTTGCGGACGACCTTGGCCGGGTCGATGTCGAGGACGCCGACCTCGGAGCCGAGGACGACCAGACCGTCGTCGGTGACCCAGTAGCGGCCGGGGCGCAGGCCGTTGCGGTCCAGGACGGCGCCGACCTGGGTGCCGTCGGTGAAGCAGACGCAGGCCGGGCCGTCCCAGGGCTCCATCATCGTGGAGTGGTACTGGTAGAAGGCGCGGCGGGCCGGGTCCATGGAGTCGTGGTTCTCCCACGCCTCGGGGATCATCATCAGCACCGCGTGCGGCAGGGACCGCCCGCCGAGGTGCAGCAGCTCCAGGACCTCGTCGAAGGAGGCGGAGTCGGAGGCGCCCGGCGTGCACACCGGGAAGATCCGCTCCAGCTTCTCCTTGCCGCCCAGCAGCTCGGAGTCCAGCTGGGACTCGCGGGCGCGCATCCAGTTGCGGTTGCCCTGGACGGTGTTGATCTCGCCGTTGTGGGCGACGAAGCGGTAGGGGTGGGCGAGCGGCCAGCTCGGGAAGGTGTTGGTGGAGAACCGGGAGTGCACCAGCGCGATCGCCGAGGCGAAGCGGCGGTCGGACAGGTCCGGGAAGAACGGCTCCAGCTGGCCGGTGGTGAGCATGCCCTTGTAGACGAGGGTGCGCGCGGACAGCGACGGGAAGTAGACGCCCGCCTCGCGCTCGGCGCGCTTGCGCAGCACGAACGCCTTGCGGTCCAACGCGATGCCGGTGCTGACGCCGTCGGTCACGAAGAGCTGGCGGAAGACCGGCATGGTGGACCGGGCGGTGGCGCCGAGCAGGTCGGGGGCGACGGGCACCTCGCGCCAGCCGAGGACGGTCAGGTTCTCCTCGGCCGCGATGGCCTCGATGCGGGCGACGGCGTCCTCGGTGCCGTCCACGGGCAGGAAGGCGATGCCGACGGCGTAGGCGCCGGAGGCGGGCAGCTCGAATCCGGCCACCTCGCGCAGGAACGCGTCGGGCACCTGGGACAGCAGGCCGGCGCCGTCACCGGAGTCCGGCTCGGAGCCGGTGGCGCCGCGGTGCTCCAGGTTGCGCAGCACCGTCAGTGCCTGTTCGACGAGCGTGTGGCTGGCCTCGCCGGTGAGGGTGGCCACGAAACCGACACCGCAGGCGTCGTGCTCGAGGCGGGGGTCGTACATACCCTGCGCAGCAGGGCGAGCATCCATGAACGACCAGTTCCGGCCGTTCTCGGCATGCTGGGACGGCTGGCGCGGCGTACGCATCGGCTCTCCCGTCGTCGTCAGGTGGCATGTGCTGGTGCCGAGGGACGACGTTGGCCCTCTGCGCAAGTCAGAAATTTCGTGCAGGTTACATGATGGACCGGTTCTCGGGAAGCGGATAGTCCGTTCCAACATGCGGGCACCGCGGGGTGGCGATGTGTCCGCACGCCCGGCGGTGGAGGTCTCGGTGGGGGCCGGCGCGGCCGAAACCGGTCGGATTC
Source organism: Streptomyces thermodiastaticus (assembly GCF_014656135.1). Classification (GTDB taxonomy): domain Bacteria; phylum Actinomycetota; class Actinomycetes; order Streptomycetales; family Streptomycetaceae; genus Streptomyces; species Streptomyces thermodiastaticus. The sequence goes on along the minus strand of NZ_BNBV01000003.1, from coordinate 149,126 downwards.
GCGTCCGTCGGCCCTGAAGGGCGGGGAAGGCGGCACCGCCATCCCCTCGCAAGGGTTGCACGGGGGGCCTCATTGCCCACAGCGCTTACGGCTCATGCCCCGTGGTCATTCGGCTGAAACCCGCGAGTAACGGCAATGTATGCGTGCCGGTGTATAAGTTCCAGCCACCTCATCCTACGGCCGTTCCGAACAGACCGCCCAGGGCGTACGTCACACCGGCGGCGGCACCACCCAGGACAAGCTGCCGCGAACCGCTGTACCACCAGGTGCGCGCGGTCACCTTGGCCACCACCGCACCGCAGGCGAACAGCCCGATGAGGGCCAGCAGCACCGCGGGCCACAGCGCGCTCGCGCCCAGCAGGTAGGGCAGGACCGGCAGCAGCGCGCCGAGCGCGAACGAGCCGAAGGACGACACCGCCGCGACCAGCGGGGAGGGCAGGTCGCCCGGGTCCACGCCCAGCTCCTCGCGGGCGTGTATCTCCAGGGCCTGCTCCGGGTCCTTCGACAGCTGCCGGGCCACCTGCCTGGCGAGGCCGGGCTCGACGCCCCGGGCGACGTACAGGGCGGCCAGCTCGTCCTCCTCGTCCTGCGGATGCCGGCGCAGCTCCTGCCGCTCGACGTCCAGCTCCGCCTCGACCAGCTCCCGCTGGGAGGCGACGGAGGTGTACTCGCCGGCCGCCATGGAGAAGGCACCGGCGGCCAGTCCGGCGAGCCCGGCGAGCACGACGGTGTGCTGGCTCACCGACCCGCCCGCGACACCGGTCATCAGGGCGAGGTTGGAGACCAGGCCGTCCATCGCGCCGAAGACCGCCGGCCGCAGCCAGCCGCCGTTGACGTCGCGGTGCGTGTGGTTGTCGCGGTGTGCCTGATGGAGTGCCGCTTCGGCGTCGAGGATGGCCACGAGATCCCCAGATGAGTTTAGGCTTGGCTTACTTTTGGACTAAGTCCAGTCTTCGACAACGCCAAACCTACGCCGGAAATTCGTGCGGCGCCAGCAAGGGCAGGCTCGGCTAACCTGCGCCTTGCGGATGCACGGACGACGAAGGGCGCCCCTGCTCCCAGAGGCGCCCTCACGTGCGCATGGAATGCGGCGGCCGACTACGGCCCGGCCCGCTCAGCCCCTCGTCGCCGACCCGGCGCCGTCCGTCAGCCCGGCCTCGCGGCCTGTGCCGCCGCCGGCCGCGCCCTTCCGGCCGGTGCCGTCCTTGCCCGCACCGTCCCGGCTGCCGCCGTCCGCGGACCCGGCCCCGTCGGCCTTCCGCTCCTTCTGTTCCGGTGTGCCCGCCGGTTCCCCGGTGCCGTCCGCACCCGGCTCGACCTCGGTCTCCCGGCCCGGCCGCAGCCGGGCCGACACCACCAGGTAGGCCACCGCGAGCAGGAAGACCAGCATCGCGGTCCAGTCGTTCAGCCGCAGGCCCAGGATGTGGTGGGCGTCGTCGACGCGCATGTACTCGATCCAGCCGCGGCCCACGCAGTACGCGGCGACGTACAGCGCGAAGGCCCGGCCGTGGCCCAGCCGGAAGCGGCGGTCGGCCCACAGGACCAGCAGACCGACCCCGATGCACCACAGCGACTCGTACAGGAACGTCGGGTGGTAGTACCCGGGGACACGGCCGTCGGCCGCCGAGGTGATGTGCAGCGCCCAGGGAACGTCCGTCTGTCGCCCGTACAGCTCCTGGTTGAACCAGTTGCCCCAGCGGCCGATGGCCTGCGCGAAGGCGATGCCCGGCGCGACGGCGTCCGCGTAGGCGGGCATCGGGATGCCGCGCCGGCGCGCGCCGATCCAGGCGCCGAGCGCGCCGAGGGTGATCGCGCCCCAGATGCCGAGGCCGCCCTCCCACACCTTGAAGGCGTCCACCCAGTCACGGCCCTCGCCGAAGTACAGCTCGTAGTCCGTGATCACGTGGTACAGCCGGCCGCCGACCAGGCCGAACGGCACAGCCCAGACCGCGATGTCGGCCACCGTGCCGGCCCGCCCGCCCCGGGCGATCCAGCGCCGGTTGCCGAGCCAGACGGCGAGGAAGACGCCGATGATGATGCAGAACGCGTAGCCGCGCAGCGGAATCGGTCCGAGGTACAGCACCCCGCGCGAGGGGCTGGGAATGTAGGCAAGTTCCATGGCAGGGTCGACGCTACCGCAGCCCGGACGGGCCCACGGCTCGCGGCCCGGCTACGGGTCCATAACGGGCGGCCCGGCCGCGAGCGGCGCCCGGTCCGCGTCCCTGTTCTTCGTGCGCCCGGCGCATCGCGGCCCGCCTCATCGCCCGGCGGCCTTCTCGACCATCTGCTTGAGCTTGTCCGGGGTCATCGACGCGTCCTGGGCGATGTTCTTGCCGCCCAGCAGGACCGTCGGCGTGCCGGAGAAGCGGCCGTCCTGGAAGGCCTGGTGGGACTTGTCCACCCAGGCGTCGTGCGTGCCGTCGTCCACGCAGGCGCGGAAGGCGGGGGTGTCCAGGCCGGGGACCTTGCCCGCGAGCTGCATCAGCTTGTCGTTGCTCGCGAAGGCGTCCTCGGTCTCCTTGGGCTGGTTGTCGAACAGCACGTCGTGGTACGCGGGGAACTTCCCGGCGTCCTGGGCGCAGGCCGCGGCGTTGGCCGCGCGCAGCGAGCCGGTGCCGCCGACGTTGTGGTCGATCAGCCGGACCAGGTGGTACTCCACCCGGAGCTTGCCGGAGGCGGTCAGCTCGTGGATCACCGGCCGGTACACGGTCTCGAAGGCACGGCAGGCCGGGCAGCGGAAGTCCTCCCACACGGTGAGCGTCGACCCGGCGCCGTCCTTGCCGACCGGAACGGCGAGGCTGTCCTTGCCCTGGGCACCGGAGGGCGCCACGACCGGGCCGCTGCTGGTCGTCCCCTTCTTGCCCGCGTTGGCCGCGATCAGGCCGATCACCGTGGCCAGGGCCAGCACGCAGACCACGGTGACGCCCACGATCAGGGTGCGCCGCCGCCGCTGTGCGGCCTTCTGCTTCTCGCGCTCGGCCGCCAGCCGCTGCCGGGCGGTGCGCTGTGCGTCATGATTCTTTGCGCTCACACCACCAGAACGAGCCGGGGAGGCGCCCCGCGTCTCCCCGTGTCGTTCTCCACCCCTTCGGGTGATGCGACGGTTCCGGGCGGCGACCCGCGCACCGTCCGTGCGCGGGTCGTGCACGTCTCAGGCGCGGCCGCGCACTCCCTCGGCCAGCTCGCCCGCGAGGGCGCGGACGGCCTCGATGCCCGCCGCGAGGTCCGGGGCGTCCAGCATGCGCTTGACGAACGCCGAGCCCACGATCACCCCGTCGGCGAAGCCGGCGACCTCGGCGGCCTGGGCGCGGTTGGAGACGCCGAGGCCCACGCACACCGGCAGCTTCGTGCCGGTGGCCCGGGTGCGCCGCACCAGGTCCTGCGCTTGCGCGCCGACCTTCTCGCGGGTGCCGGTGACGCCCATCAGGGAGGCGGCGTAGACGAAGCCGGAGCCGGCCGCGGTGATCTCGGCGAGCCGCTCGTCCTTGCTGCTGGGCGCGACGACGAAGACGGTGGCCAGACCGTGCTTCTCGGCGTGCTCCCGCCACAGCGCCGACTCCTGCACGGGCAGGTCGGGCAGGATGCAGCCGGCGCCGCCCGCCTCGGCCAGTTGGGCGGTGAAGCGCTCGACGCCGTAGCGGTCGACCGGGTTCCAGTAGGTCATCACCAGCACCGGCTTGCCGGTGGCCGCGTGCGCCTCGCGGACCGTGCGCAGCACGTCGGCGATCCGCACGCCGCCGCGCAGCGCGATGTCGTCGGCGGTCTGGATGACCGGGCCGTCCAGGACCGGGTCGCTGTGCGGCAGGCCCACCTCGACCACGTCGGCACCGCCGTCGAAGACGGCCTTGATCGCCTCGATGCCGCCGTCCACGGTCGGGAACCCGGCCGGCAGGTAGGCGATGAGCGCGGAGCGTCCCTCGGCCTTCGCCGCGGCGAGGGTGTCGGACAGCACCTGGATGTTCCCGCTCACTGGGCGTCCCCCTCGGTCTCGGCGGTGTCGGCGGCGTCGGCGGCCACCTCGGCGTCGGTGTCGTACAGGCCGAAGTAGCGGGCGGCGGTGTCCATGTCCTTGTCGCCGCGGCCGGAGAGGTTGACCACGATCAGCCCGTCGGGGCCCAGCTCACGGCCGACCTGCAGGGCGCCGGCCAGCGCGTGGGCGCTCTCGATGGCCGGGATGATGCCCTCGGTCCGCGACAGCAGGCGCAGCGCCTGCATCGCCTCGTCGTCGGTGACCGCACGGTACTCGCCGCGGCCGGAGTCCTTCAGGTAGGCGTGCTCCGGGCCGATGCCCGGGTAGTCCAGGCCGGCCGAGATGGAGTACGGCTCGGTGATCTGGCCCTCGTCGTCCTGCAGCACGTAGGAGCGGGAGCCGTGCAGGATGCCCGGCTCGCCCGCGGTCAGGGTGGCCGCGTGCTCGCCGGTGTCGAGGCCGTGGCCGGCGGGCTCGCAGCCGATCAGGCGCACGCCCTCGTCCCGGATGAACGCGTGGAACAGGCCGATGGCGTTGGAGCCGCCGCCCACGCAGGCGACGGCGGCGTCCGGGAGGCGGCCGGCGCGCTCGAGGATCTGGCGGCGGGCCTCGACGCCGATGACCCGGTGGAAGTCGCGGACCATCGCCGGGAAGGGGTGCGGGCCGGCGACGGTGCCGAACAGGTAGTGGGTGTGGTCGACGTTGGCGACCCAGTCGCGGAACGCCTCGTTGATGGCGTCCTTCAGAGTGCGGCTGCCGGACTTCACGGCCACGACCTCGGCGCCGAGCATGCGCATCCGGGCCACGTTCAGGGCCTGGCGCTTCGTATCGATCTCGCCCATGTAGATCGTGCAGTCCAGCCCGAACAGCGCGCAGGCGGTGGCGGTGGCCACGCCGTGCTGGCCGGCGCCGGTCTCGGCGATCACGCGGGTCTTGCCCATGCGCTGGGTGAGCAGCGCCTGGCCGAGCACGTTGTTGATCTTGTGCGAGCCGGTGTGGTTGAGGTCCTCGCGCTTGAGGAACACCCGGGCGCCGCCGGCGTGCTCGGCGAACCGCGGCACCTCGGTCAGGGGGCTGGGCCGGCCGGTGTAGTGGACGAGCAGCTCGTCCAGCTCACGGGCGAACTCCGGGTCGGCCTTGGCCTTGTCGTACGCGACGGCGACCTCGTCCACGGCGGCGACGAGCGCCTCGGGGATGAACTTGCCGCCGAAGGCGCCGAAGTAGCCCTCGGCGCTGGGCACCTGCCCCTCGGGATCGGGGATGAAGAACTCGCTGGGCATGCGGAAACCTCACGGTGAGTGCTGTGGATACCAGTCGCCGTGGGGCCGGGGATGTCAGCCGGCTACGCGCGCCGTCCGTGGTCGCCGTACGCCCGTGCGGTCTGCTCCGCACGCGCACGGCACAGCCCCGCGCCCCGCGGGGCTGTGCCATCGCATGCCGTTGACCTGGCCCGGCTCGTCACCGATGACGTAGCGCACGCGCCGTCCGTGCACCCGGCGCGCGGGCGCGCGGCAGCCACGGGGCCGGCAGCCGCGCGCGAGGCGGGCGTGGCGGTCCGTGGCCGTCACGGTGATCGGAAGCGTCATCGGGCCCAACTCTACCGGGGTCTCAGCCACGTCCCTGCCGCAGCGCCGGATGGGCTCCGGCGGCCACCAGGTCGGCGACCGCGGCCTTCGGGTCGCGGCCGGTGACCAGCGACTCGCCCACCAGGACGGCGTCGGCGCCGGCGTTGGCGTAGGCGATCAGGTCGTGCGGGCCGCGCACGCCGGACTCGGCGACCTTGACGATGCCGTCGGGGATCTCCGGGGCCACCCGCTCGAAGGTGCCGCGGTCGACCTCCAGGGTCTTCAGGTTGCGCGCGTTGACGCCGATGACCCGGGCGCCGGCGGCCACCGCCCGCTCGACCTCCTCCTCGTCGTGGGCCTCGACGAGCGGGGTGAGCCCGATGGACTCGGCGCGCTCGATCAGCGACTCCAGGGCCGGCTGGTCGAGGGCGGCGACGATCAGCAGGGCGAGGTCGGCGCCGTAGGCCCGGGCCTCCCACAGCTGGTAGGAGGTGACGATGAAGTCCTTGCGCAGCACCGGGATGTCCACGCGGGCGCGCACCGCCTCCAGGTCGGCGAGCGAGCCGCCGAAGCGCCGCTGCTCGGTGAGCACGGAGATGACGGCCGCGCCGCCGGCCTCGTAGTCCGCGGCCAGCCCGGCCGGGTCGGCGATCGCGGCCAGCGCGCCCTTGGACGGGCTGGAGCGCTTGACCTCGCAGATCACCCGGACGCCGTCGCCCTTGAGCGCCGCCGCCCCGTCCTTGGGGGTCGGGGCCTTGGCCGCGCGCTCCTTGAGCTCGTCGAGGCTGACGCGTGCCTGCCGCTCAGCAAGGTCGGCGCGGACTCCGTCGATGATCTCGTCGAGCACACTCACGCGAGCGGCCCCCTTCCAGACGGTGGGACGTTCCAGCGGACCGTGTGTCCCCGGCGGCGCCCGTCGACGAGAAGATCGTGGGGACCCGCTGGATCAGGCGGCCGGAAACCGGTGGTCACTGCGATGGTATCCGCAGCGGGCGTCCGGCCCCGCATCCGCCCGCCCCGGTCCCACCACCTGGACCGGTGCCGGTCGGTCAAGGGTGGAGCCAGCCACCGAACGGCAGGTTCCGGACAACGGTGAAGACGGCGGCGAGCACGCCCGCGCACCACAGCTGGGCGGTGGACGGCACGAGCCGGGAGGCCGGCCGTCCGCGCACCGCCGCCGCCGTCCACAGCACCCACCCGACGGCGAAGACCGCGTAGCCGGCGACGGCCAGGGCGTTGTCGTGCAGGGCCGCGATGAGGTCGCCGTGGGCGACGGCGTGGGCGCTGCGCAGTCCGCCGCAGCCGGGGCAGTACAGGCCGGTGAAGTGCAGCAGCGGGCACACCGGGTAGTGGCCGGGCTCGTTGGGGTCCACCGTCCCGACGTAGGCGAAGGCGGCGGCCACCGCGGCCAGCGTCCCGGCGGGCGGGGCGAGGCGGGCCAGGAGGGAGCGGTGCCGCACCGGTACGGCCACGCCGGCGGCGTACCCGGTCCCCGGGTGCGGGACGGGGGCCGGGGCGGGTGGCGTGCGCGGAAGGTCGGCGTTCACGCTCGCATTGTGCCGCGCGGCGCCGGCGGGTGCGCGTGAGGGGCGGCACCTGCCGCCCCTCGTCCGTCGGTCGTGGCGGACCCCGCCGTCGTCGCACGGGTCCGCCGGACGGTGCCGCTCAGTTCTTGGCGGTGGCCGGCTCGCGCTGCTCGGCGGCCTGCTGCCCGGCGAGCTGGTGCACGGGGTGCTCGTTCTTCTGGCCCAGGCCCATCTTGCGCATGATGCCGCCGACGACACCGCCGAGCAGCACGATGCCCATGCCGACCCAGAAGCCGACCGGCTGGGCTCCCACCATGCAGACGCCCGCGACGCAGAAACCGATGAAGGCGATGATGACACCGGTCCAGGCGGCCGGGGTGTGACCGTGGCTGCTGCCCGCCATGACTTGCTCCTCGTTGCTGTGTTGTGTCTGAGCCGGACGCTCCGGGTCCATTGTCCCGTACGCCCGGCACGGGTGTGAGCGGGGGTGGCTGCTGGGGCCCGCAGGGCCGGGCGGTGGCGGGCTGCGGGTACCCTCGCGGCGCGGGATGCGCTCAGGCGCGCTCGGTGGGGTCCTCGCCGCGGTCGAGGGCCTTCCACAGCTCCTCGGGGCGGTCGGGGTCGACCGGGCGGGCCCGGCGGGTGCGGGGCGTGGTCCCGGCCCGCTCGTAGCGGCCGGACATGGCCGGCCACCGCCGGCCGTAGCGCAGGGCGAGCAGCCCGGCGAGCAGGATGAGCACCCCGCCCGCGGCGGCGACGTAGGGCCAGCCGGTGTGGGTGAGCGCGGCGGCGGTCGCGGCGGTGTCGCCGGAGGCCTGGGCGGCCTTCTCGTCCAGTGCGCTGCTGTCGCCGGCGCCGGAGACGGCCGCGGCGACGGTGCCGGCGCCGGAGAGCGCGAGCAGCAAGGCGACCAGCACCCGGCCCGCGCGGCGGACGGCGAAGACGGCGACCAGGGCGGCCAGGCCCACGACGGCGAGGGCCGCGGGCACGCCCGTGACCTCGCTGCCCTTGGCGCTCAGCGGGAAGGCGCCGCCGGCCACCGCCGCGGTGCCCTCCGCCCAGCGCTGCCGGGAGGCCAGCAGTGCCACGGCGGCGCCGAGCGCGCCGCACAGCAGGGCGACGGCGAGGCTCCGGCGGCCGGTCCGGGCGGGGGCGGCGGCCTCGGTACGGGGGTGAGGTACAGCTGTCACGTACTCCACTATCGCGTGCGGGCCGGCCGCATTCCCATCCGGGGCCGTGAGACGTGCCCCACCCCGGCGGGCGGGGCACGGTGCGGCGGTCAGCCGCCGAGCCGGTTGGCGGTGTGGACCGCGCGCAGCACGGCGGCCGCCTTGTTGCGGCACTCGGTGTCCTCGGCGACCGGGTCGGAGTCGGCGACGATGCCGGCGCCCGCCTGGACGTAGGCCGTGCCGTCGCGCAGCAGGGCGGTGCGGATGGCGATGGCGGTGTCGGAGTCGCCGGCGAAGTCCAGGTAGCCGACGCAGCCGCCGTACAGTCCGCGCCGCGACGGCTCCAGCTCGTCGATGATCTGCATCGCGCGCGGCTTGGGCGCCCCGGAGAGGGTGCCCGCCGGGAAGCAGGCGGTCAGCACGTCGAAGGCGGTCCGGCCGGCGGCCACCCGGCCGGTGACGGTCGAGACGATGTGCATGACGTGCGAGTAGCGCTCGATGGACATGAAGTCCACGACCTCGACGGAGCCCGGCTCGCAGACCCGGCCCAGGTCGTTGCGGCCCAGGTCGACGAGCATCAGGTGCTCGGCGCGCTCCTTGGGGTCGGCGAGGAGTTCCTCGGCGAGCGCCTGGTCCTCCTGCACGGTGGCGCCCCGCGGCCGGGTGCCGGCGATGGGGTGCAGCATCGCCTGCCCGTCCTCGACCTTGACCAGGGCCTCGGGCGAGGAGCCGACCACGTCGAAGCCGTCGAAGCGGAACAGGTACATGTAGGGCGAGGGGTTGGTGGCCCGCAGGACCCGGTAGACGTCCAGGGCGCTCGCCGTGCACGGGGTCTCGAACCGCTGCGAGGGGACGACCTGGAAGGCCTCGCCCGCGCGGATGCGTTCCTTGACGTCCTCCACGGCCGCCCGGAAGTCCTCGCCGCCCCACCGGGCGGTGTACTCGGGCAGTTCGCTGGACGGCAGGGCGACGGCCTGCTGGGTCAGGGGCCGGGACAGGTCGGCCTCCATCGCGTCCAGGCGGGCGACGGCGTCGGCCCAGGCCTCGTCGACGCCGGTCTCCAGGTCGTTGTGGTTGATCGCGTTGGCGATCAGCAGCACGGTGCCGTCCCAGTGGTCGAGGACGGCGAGGTCGCTGGTGAGCAGCATGGTCAGCTCGGGCAGCTTCAGCTCGTCGTGCTCACCGGGGCCGATCTTCTCCAGGCGGCGCACGATGTCGTAGCCGAGGTAGCCGACCATGCCACCGGTGAAGGGCGGCAGGCCCAGGTCGTGGGCGAGGTCGCGGGGCGTGTGCAGCGCTTCGAGGGTGGCCCGCAGCGCGGCCAGCGGGTCGCCGTCCACGGGAACACCGACCGGCGGGGTGCCCAGCCAGTGGGTGCGGCCCTCCCGCTCGGTGAGCGTGGCGGCGCTGCGGACGCCGACGAAGGAGTAACGGGACCAGGAGCGTCCGTTCTCCGCGGATTCGAGCAGGAAGGTGCCGGGGCGTTCGGCGGCGAGCTTGCGGTACAGCGCCACGGGGGTGTCGCCGTCGGCGAGGAGTTTGCGGGTGACCGGGATGACCCGGCGGTCGGTGGCGAGTTTGCGGAACGTCTCGAGGTCCATGGCGGCCGACCCTACTGCCGTGCGGCCTGGCCGGCCGCGGCGTTGGCCAGCAGGACGTCGGCGTCGAAGCAGGTGCGGTCGCCGGTGTGGCAGGCGGCGCCGACCTGGTCGACCTTGACCAGCACCGTGTCGCCGTCGCAGTCCAGGGCGACGGACTTGACGTACTGGACGTGACCGGAGGTGTCGCCCTTGACCCAGTACTCCTGACGGCTGCGCGACCAGTAGGTGCAGCGGCCGGTGGTGAGGGTGCGGTGCAGCGCCTCGTCGTCCATCCAGCCGAGCATCAGCACCTCTCCGGTGTCGTACTGCTGGGCGATCGCGGGCAGGAGTCCGTCGGCGCTGCGCTTGAGGCGGGCGGCGATCTCGGGGGCGAGGCCGCTGGGGCGTGCGGCGGGAGTCGCCGGATCGGGGGCGGGATTACCGGACGTGCTGGTCATGGGTGCCATTGTGCCGCGCGGCACAGGCAACACGGCGCCGCGTCGGCTGTCCGGACGCGCCGGGTGGCCGTAGGCTGACGTCATGTCGACCTTTGCCAAGCGTGAACGGCTGCTGCTCGCCGACCTCTTGGAGACCGCCGGCCCGGACGCACCGACGCTCTGCGAGGGCTGGCGCACCCGTGATCTGGCCGCGCACGTGGTGGTGCGCGAGCGGCGCCCGGACGCGGCCGGGGGCGTGCTGATCAAGCCGCTCGCCGCCCGCCTGGAGAAGGTGCTCCACGAGTACGCGGCCAAGCCGTACGAGGAGCTGATCCGGCTGATCCGCACCGGTCCGCCGCGGTTCTCGCCGTTCCAGCTCAAGCAGGTCGACGAGGCGGCGAACACGGTGGAGTTCTACATCCACGCCGAGGACGTGCGGCGGGCCCAGCCGGACTGGGCGCCGCGCGAGCTGGACCCGGTGTTCCAGGACACCCTGTGGTCCCGCCTGGAGCGCACGGCCCGGCTGCTGGGCCGGGGCGTCCCGGCCGGCCTGGTGCTGCGCCGGCCCGACGGCCAGACGGCCGTGGCGCACCGGGGCACGCCGGTGGTGACGGTGACCGGGGAACCCTCGGAACTGCTGCTGTTCGCGTTCGGCCGGCAACGGGTGGCCCGGGTCGAGCTGGAGGGCGAGCCGGACGCGGTGACCACGGTGCGGGACACCAGGCAGCTGGGCCTCTGACAACGGCTCGGCTCGGCGGGGCGGCCCGGCCTCAGGGCAGCTCGGCGCGGCGCAGCGCCGGGACGCCCAGGGCGACCAGGCCGCCGAGCCCGCACACGGCCGCGCTGACCGCGAAGAGTGAAGCCGGTGGCGAACAGCCGGCGTCAGGCCACAAGGAACGACGCGATGCGGCCCTCAGGCCGGCAGCCACTCCCCGGCCCGGCATCAGCCAAGGCATGCCTGGCAGGTGACCGGCCCGAGGTGACCGGTGCGTCTCACGGGCGGGGTCAGCGGACGGGGTGACCCGCCTGGCGCAGGGTGTCCTTGACCTGGCCGATGCGCAGGTCGCCGAAGTGGAACACGGAGGCCGCCAGGACCGCGTCCGCGCCCGCGGCGACGGCGGGCGGGAAGTCGGCCAGCTTGCCGGCGCCGCCGGAGGCGATGACGGGGACGGTCACGTGCTTGCGGACGGCGGCGATCATCTCCAGGTCGTAGCCGTCCTTGGTGCCGTCGGCGTCCATGGAGTTCAGCAGGATCTCGCCCGCGCCGAGCTCGGCCGCCCGGTGCGCCCACTCCACGGCGTCGATGCCGGTGCCGCGGCGGCCGCCGTGCGTGGTCACCTCGAAGCCGCCCGACGGGGTGCGGCGGGCGTCGACCGACAGCACCAGGACCTGGCGGCCGAAGCGCTCGGCGATCTCCCGGATCAGGTCCGGGCGGGCGATCGCCGCGGTGTTGACACCGACCTTGTCGGCGCCGGCCCGCAGGAGCTTGTCCACGTCCTCGGCCGTGCGGACGCCGCCGCCGACGGTGAGCGGGATGAAGACCTGCTCGGCGGTGCGCCGCACCACGTCGTAGGTCGTCTCGCGGTTGCCCGAGGACGCGGTGATGTCCAGGAACGTCAGCTCGTCGGCGCCCTCGGCGTCGTACACCTTGGCCATCTCGACGGGGTCGCCCGCGTCCCGCAGGTTCTTGAAGTTGACTCCCTTGACGACCCGGCCGCCGTCCACGTCCAGGCAGGGAATGACTCGGACCGCCAGGGTCATGAATCCACGGCTCCTCTGAATGCTTCCAGTTCCACTTCGACCAGGATGCGCGGATCCACGAAGCCCTCCACGACCAGCATGGTCGCCGCCGGACGCACGGCGCCGAACAGCTCCTTGTGGGCGCGGCCCACGGCCTCCACGTCGCGCGCGTGGGTCAGGTACATCCGGGTCCTGAGCACCGACTCGGGTCCGAGCCCGAACTCGGCGATCGCCTCCAGGGCGCTGGTGAAGGCCACCCTGGCCTGCTCGTACGGGTCGCCCTCGCCGTAGAGCACGCTGCCCTTGAAGGACGACGTGCCGGCCACCAGCACCCGGTCGCCCGCCGCGACGGCGCGTGCGAAACCGAAACTTGCTTCCCAAGGACTTCCGCTTTGCACCCGCCGTACGGCGTCGCTCATGACGACACAGCCTCCAGGGCCTCTTCGAGGGTGAACGCCTTCGCGTACAGCGCCTTCCCGACGATGGCGCCCTCGACACCGAGCGGCACCAGCTCGGCGATGGCGCGCAGGTCGTCGAGGGAGGACACGCCGCCGGAGGCCACCACCGGGCGGTCCGTCGCCGCGCAGACGTTCTTCAGCAGCTCGAGGTTGGGGCCCTTGAGGGTGCCGTCCTTGGCGATGTCGGTGACGACGTAGCGGGCGCAGCCCTCCTTGTTCAGGCGCTCCAGCGTCTCGTACAGGTCGCCGCCGTCGCGGGTCCAGCCGCGTCCGCGCAGGGTGGTGCCGCGCACGTCCAGACCGACGGCGATCTTGTCGCCGTGCTCGGCGATGACCCGGGCGACCCACTCGGGGGTCTCCAGGGCGGCGGTGCCGAGGTTGACCCGGGTGCAGCCGGTGGCCAGGGCGGCGGCGAGGGTGTCGTCGTCGCGGATGCCGCCGGACAGCTCCACCTTGATGTCCATGGCCTTGGTGACCTCGGCGATCAGCTCGCGGTTGTTCCCGGTGCCGAAGGCGGCGTCCAGGTCGACCAGGTGCAGCCACTCGGCGCCGGCGCGCTGCCACGCCAGGGCCGCCTCGAGCGGGGAGCCGTAGGAGGTCTCCGTCCCGGACTCGCCGTGCACCAGCCGGACGGCCTGGCCGTCGCGGACGTCGACGGCGGGGAGGAGTTCGAGCTTCGAAGCCATCACAGGGTTCCGATCCAGTTGTTCAGCAGCTGCGCTCCGGCGTCGCCGGACTTCTCGGGGTGGAACTGGGTGGCCCACAGGACGCCGTTCTCCACGGCGGCCACGAAGGGCTTGCCGTGGGTCGCCCAGGTCACCTTTGGGGCGTGCATCGCCAGGTTGTGCGTCTCCAGCTGCCAGTCGTGGACGGCGTAGGAGTGCACGAAGTAGAAGCGGGCGTCGGCGTCCAGGCCGGCGAACAGCTCCGAGTCGGCCGGTGCCTCGACGGTGTTCCAGCCCATGTGGGGCACCACGTCGGCCTCGAGCGGGCCGACCGTGCCGGGCCACTCTTCCAGGCCCTCGGTCTCCTCGCCGTGCTCGATACCGCGGGAGAAGAGGATCTGCATGCCGACGCAGATGCCCATCACGGGGCGCCCGCCGGACAGCCGGCGGTCGATGATCCAGTCGCCGCGGGCCTGGCGGAGGCCGCGCATGCAGGCGGCGAAGGCGCCGACGCCGGGCACCAGCAGCCCGTCGGCGTTCATCGCCGTGTCGAAGTCGCGGGTGATCTCGACCTGGGCGCCGGTGCGGGCCAGCGCGCGCTCGGCGGAGCGGACGTTGCCGAAGCCGTAGTCGAAGACGACGACCTTCTTGGCCGCGTTGCCGCTGCTCAACTCCACACCTCCAGCCGCATCACGCCGGCGGCCAGGCACATCACGGCCCCGATCGACAGCAGGATGATCATGCTCTTGGGCATCTGCTGCCGGACGAAGGAGATGATGCCGCCGACGAGGAACAGACCGATGACGATCAGGGCGGTGGACAGACCGTTCATCTCTTTTACAGGGCGCCCTTCGTCGAGGGCAGGATGCCCACCGCCCGCGGGTCGCGCTCGCTGGCGTAGCGCAGCGCCCGCGCCAGCGCCTTGAACTGGCACTCGACGATGTGGTGGGCGTTGCGGCCGTAGGGCACGTGCACGTGCAGGGCGACCTGGGCCTGGGCGACGAAGGACTCCAGGATGTGCCGGGTCATCGTGGTGTCGTACTCGCCGATCATCGGCGCCATGTTCTCCGGCTCGGTGTGCACCAGGTAGGGGCGGCCGGAGAGGTCCACGGTGACCTGGGCGAGGGACTCGTCCAGCGGGACCGAGCAGGTGCCGAAGCGGTAGATGCCCACCTTGTCGCCGAGCGCCTGCTTGAAGGCGGCGCCCAGCGCCAGCGCGGTGTCCTCGATGGTGTGGTGGGAGTCGATGTGCAGGTCGCCGTCGGTCTTGACGGTCAGGTCGAACAGCCCGTGCCGGCCGAGCTGGTCGAGCATGTGGTCGAAGAAGCCGACACCGGTGGCGATGTCGGTCCGGCCGGTGCCGTCGAGGTCGATCTCGACCAGGACGGAGGTCTCCTTGGTGGTGCGCTCCACGCGCCCGACGCGGCTCATCCGCTCAGCTCCACTTCCTTCTTGAGTTCGCGCACCGCATCGAGGAACGCGTCGTTCTCGGCCGGGGTCCCGGCCGTCACCCTGAGCCGTCCGGGCACCCCGTTGTCCCGGACGAGCACGCCGCGGTCGAGGATCTTCCGCCAGGCCTCGTGGGCGTCGGCGAACCGGCCGAACTGCACGAAGTTGGCGTCCGAGGCGGTGACCTCGTAGCCCATCGCGCGCAGCTCATCGGCCAGCCGGTCCCGCTCCCGCTTGAGCTGCTCGACGTAGCCGAGCAGCGTGTCGGTGTGCTCCAGGGCCGCGAGCGCGGTCACCTGGGTGATCGCGGACAGGTGGTAGGGCAGCCGGACCAGCTGCACGGCGTCCACGACGGCGGGGTGCGCGGCGAGGTAGCCCAGGCGCAGTCCGGCCGCGCCGAACGCCTTGGACATGGTGCGCGAGATCACCAGGTGCGGGCGGCCCTTGAGCAGCGGCAGCAGCGAGGAGCCGTGGCTGAACTCGACGTAGGCCTCGTCGACGATCACCATCGACGGCTTCGCCGCCTGCGCGGCCTCGTACAGCGCGACGACGGTCTCG
The DNA here is from genome assembly GCF_014656135.1 of Streptomyces thermodiastaticus. Taxonomy (GTDB): domain Bacteria; phylum Actinomycetota; class Actinomycetes; order Streptomycetales; family Streptomycetaceae; genus Streptomyces; species Streptomyces thermodiastaticus. The sequence continues at coordinate 134,009 of NZ_BNBV01000003.1, read as the reverse complement.
CGCGGGACGGCGTTGCCGGTGGGGTTGTTGGGGGTGGTGATGAAGACGACGTCCGGGCAGTGCTCGGCGATCGCCTTCTCGGCGGCGGCGAGGTCGATGGCGAAGTCCTCGTCGCGGGGGCCGGAGATCCAGCCGGTGCCGGTGCCACGCGCGATGAGCGCGTGCATCGAGTACGACGGCTCGAAGCCCATCGCCGTGCGGCCGGGGCCGCCGAAGGCCTGCAGCAGCTGCTGGATGACCTCGTTGGACCCGTTGGCGGCCCAGACGTTGCGCAGGCCGACCTCGTGACCGCCGGTGCGCGTCAGGTATGCGGCGAGCGCGGTGCGCAGCTCCACCGCGTCCCGGTCGGGGTAGCGGTTCAGGCCGCGGGCGGCCTCGCGCACCCGTTCGGCGATCCGCTCGACCAGCGGCTCGGGCAGCGGGTAGGGGTTCTCGTTGGTGTTCAGCCGTACGGGGACGTCCAGCTGGGGCGCGCCGTAGGGGGACGTGCCGCGCAGCTCGTCCCGTACGGGGAGGTCGTCGATCCGCACGTCGCTCACTTGCTCTCGGGTACCTTCCAGCCGAACCTCGCCTTGACCGCCGCGCCGTGGGCCGGGAGGTCCTCGGCCTCCGCAAGCGTCACCACGTGGTGGGCGACCTCGGCGAGGGCGTCGCGGCTGTAGTCGACGATGTGGATGCCGCGCAGGAAGGACTGCACGGACAGGCCGGAGGAGTGGCAGGCGCAGCCGCCGGTGGGCAGGACGTGGTTGGAGCCGGCCGCGTAGTCGCCGAGGGAGACCGGCGCCCAGGGGCCGATGAAGATCGCGCCGGCGTTGTGCACCCGGTCGGCGACCGCGGCGGCGTCGGCGGTCTGGATCTCCAGGTGCTCGGCGCCGTAGGCGTCGACCACCCGCAGGCCCTCCTCGATCCCGTCGACCAGGACGATCGCGGACTGCTTGCCGGACAGGGCCGGGCGGATCCGGTCCTCGACGTGCTTGGTGGCCGCGACCTGCGGCTCCAGCTCCTTCTCGACCGCGTCGGCCAGCTCCGCGGAGTCGGTGACCAGGACCGCGGCGGCCAGCGGGTCGTGCTCGGCCTGGCTGATCAGGTCGGCGGCGACGTGCACCGGGTCGGCGGTGGAGTCGGCGAGGATCGCGATCTCGGTGGGGCCTGCCTCGGCGTCGATGCCGATCCGGCCGGTGAAGTACCGCTTGGCGGCCGCGACCCAGATGTTGCCGGGGCCGGTGACCATGGTCACGGGCGGGCAGGACTCGGTGCCGTAGGCGAACATCGCCACGGCGGTGGCGCCGCCCGCGGCGTACACCTCGTCCACGCCGAGCAGGGCGCAGGCGGCGAGGATGGTCGGGTGCGGCAGCCCGCCGAACTCGGCCTGGGCCGGGGAGGCGAGCGCGACGGACTCGACACCGGCCTCCTGGGCGGGCACGGCGTTCATGACCACGGAGGACGGGTACACCGACCGGCCGCCGGGCGCGTACAGCCCGACCCGCTGCACCGGCACCCACTTCTCGGTGACCGAGCCGCCGGGCACCACCTGCGTGGTGTGCGCGGTGCGGCGCTGTTCGCGGTGGACGAGCCGGGCGCGGCGGATGGACTCCTCCAGGGCGGCACGCACGTCCGGATCGAGGCGGTCCAGCGCGTCCTTCAGCGCCTGACGCGGGACCCGGACGGATTCCAGCCGCACGCCGTCGAACTGCTCGGCGAACTCGATCAGCGCCGCGTCGCCGCGATGATGCACGGCCTCGCAGATCGGACGCACCTTCTCCAGGGCGGCCGCGACGTCGAAGTCGGCTCGGGGCAGCAGGTCGCGCAGGGCGGGACCCTCGGGGAGGGCGCCGCCGCGCAGATCGATACGGGAGATCACGTCTCCAATTCTCTCAGATGGCCCTCGTGCCCCGTTCACCTGTATCGGTGGCTGATACAGAACCCCTCCACAGGCGTATTCCGGCCTTCCTCTGAAATCGGACGATCCCCCTCACGCAACGCGTTCCAACCGTCACCCAGCGGGCATCACCGATGGTACGAAGCGGCAGAACTCACAGGGAGACAGGAGAAGAGGGACGAACCGTGACAGAGGTTACCGGCGCCCGTGCCGGGGACCTGCCGGACGACCTGACCGCCGTCGAGGCCGGGATGTGGCAGGCCTTCCGCAACGGCAGCGTGTACGACCTGCGCAGCGGGGACCCCGCGGTGGACGACCCGCACGGCGGACATCCCTGGGGACCCGAACGGACGGTGCGCGGGCGTGTCGTGTGCTGGCTGCTGCTGGACGGGCCGCCGGCGCTGCCCGGGCGGGTGGCGGCACTGAAGCTGGCCGGGCTGCGGATCAAGGGCGCCGTGGACCTGGCCGGGGGCACCGTGGTGCCGTACGTGGAGCTGAACGGCTGCCGCTTCGACGAGGAGGTGCGCCTGCCCGAGGCACGGCTGTCCACCATACGGCTGGTGAACTGCGCGCTGCCCCGCCTGGAGGCGGCCCGCCTGCACACCGAGGGCGACCTGCACTTACCCCGGTGCCGCATCCGGCGCGGCATACGGCTGACCGACGCGCAGATCGGCACGGACCTGCTGCTCAACCAGGCCGTGGTGGACCGGGACCGCACCGGCCGGTCCATCGCGGCGGACGGGCTGACGGTCGGGCAGGACCTCCAGGCGGACCTGCTGCAGGCGCACGGCGAGATCAGTCTGCGCAGCGCCTCGATCGGCGCATCGCTCGGCCTGCGCGGCGCGCGGCTGTCCGCCCCCTGCGGCCGGTACGCGCTCAACGCGCCGCAGCTGACGGTCGGGCGCGCGCTGTACCTGACCCCGGCCGGGGTGGGCGGCCCGCCGCTGCGCCAGGTGACGCCCGAGCGCGGGACGCTGTTCCGGCCCTTCGCCTGCCGGGGCGGGGTGCGGCTGGACGACGGACGGTTCGGCGAGGCGGTGGACCTCGGCCACGCCCGCTTCGACCTCGTCGGACCGCAGGAGCTGTCCCTGCGCCGGGTGCAGACGCCGGAACTGCGTTTCCTGTGCGAGCGGCCGCGGGGCGGCCGGGTGCTGCTGTCCGGGACGCGCATCGCCACCCTGGTCGACCGCGCCGGCAGCTGGCCCGGCCCCGGCGGACTGCAGATGAACGGCTTCGTCTACGAGAACCTGGTGCCTCGCGGCCCGTTCCCGCTGACCGCCCGCCTGGCCTGGGTGGAGGCGGCCACCGAGGAGTACAACCCGGAGCCGTACGAGCGGCTGGCGGCGGTGCTGCGGGAGGCCGGCGAGGACGAGGACGCGCGCGAGGTGCTGCTGGCCAAGCACCGCCGCCGCCGGCAGACGCTGCCGCCGGCCGGCAAGCTGTGGGGCTACGTCCAGGACGTCACCGTGGCCTACGGCTACCGTCCCGGCCGGGCCGCGGTGTGGATGGCGGTGCTGTGGGCGGCCGGCTCGGTGGCCTTCGCCCACGCCGACCGCCCGCCGGCCGGGTCCGGCGACCGCCCCGACTGGAACCCCTCCCTGTTCGTCCTCGACCTGCTGCTGCCGGTGGTGGATCTGAACCAGGCGAGCCAGTGGCAGGTCGACGGCGTCTGGCAGTGGCTCGCGGCGGCGATGGTGCTGCTGGGCTGGGTGCTGGCGACCACGGTGACGGCGGGCGCCACCCGGCTGCTGCGGCGGAATTAGGACAGGTCCCAGGCCGACGGTGCGCGCGGGGGTGTCAGGCGGTCAAGACGGCGAGGCCGCAGGCCGCGAGGGCACCTCCGGCCCGGCCGCGCCCCGGCCGCCGGCCTCCGGGACCGGTCTCCGGGGCACGGGACAGGCCCCCGAACTCGTTGAACTCTCACATTTTTACTGTCTCTTGACCATCTGGCGTACAACCTTCGACCGGCTTCGCCGTACCCCTGGCGCGCATCCGACCTGCGTTTTTCAATGGTGCGCACCATGGCTTTGCTGCCCCTGTTCCACCGTCCGGCCCACAGAAGAACGACCGCCCCGCGCCCCGCCGCCGCCCTGCCCGAGGACACGGTGCCGGCCGACGACGAGGTGTTCCTCGACGCGCCCGACGAACACCTGGGGCCGGCCCTGGTCGCCGCCGCCCGGGGCGCGTACGGGCCGGTGTCCCGTCTGCTGGCCGGAACCCGGGAGCGCGGCGCGTGGGAGGACCGGGACGGGTACGTGCTGCGGCTGGCCGCCTTCGCCCGCTCCCGGCCCGAGTGGCTGCAGCGCTGGCGCGCCGCCGCCCCGCACGACCCGGACGCGCTGCTGGTGGCGGCCCAGCTCGCCCTGGACCACGCCTGGCCCTCGCCGGGCCGCGCCGAACTGCTGCGCGAGGTCAGCCCCCTGATCACGGCCGCCGCGCGCGGCGACGACCGGGACCCGGTGCCCTGGCGGGTCGCGCTGGACCACGCGCGCGGCAGCCGCGCCGGGCACCGGTACGTCGAGGAGCTGTGGGAGGCCGCGGTGCGCCGGGCCCCGCACCACTACGGCTGCCATGCGTCCGCGCTGCGCTATCTGGCCGAGATCTGGCGGGGCGCCCACCACGAGTGCCTGGATTTCGCCGAACGGGCCGCCCAGGACGCGCCGGCCGGATCGCTGGTGCAGGCGCTGCCGGCGCGGGCGGCCTTCGCGTGTCTGGCCGACGCGGACCTGAGCGAGCTGCCGCGCGAGCGGCTCGACGCGGCGGCTGACCGGGCGATCGCCTTCTCCCGCGGCCTGCCGCCGGCCGACATCCGCGTGGCGGAGATCCGCAATCTGCTGATGTACGTGCTGATCCGGCTCGGCCGGCACCGGGACGCGCTCGCCCAGGCCCGGCTCATCGGCCCGTACGCCACCTCCTTCCCGTGGGACCGCGTCTCGGACGATCCGCTGGGCCTGTTCCTGCGGCTGCGCGCCGACGTCGGCGCGGCACCGCCCGCACCGCCGTCCCTGCCTCCGGCCGCCCGGCGGGGCTGAACGGGGCCGCCGCGCCAGCGGGCACGGCCAGTAGGCTTTTGCGCCGTGACGACCGTCCGCCTGCCGCTCTTCCCGCTGAACACGGTGCTGTTCCCCGGGCTGGTGCTCCCGCTGAACGTCTTCGAGGAGCGCTACCGCGCCATGATGCGCAGCCTGCTGGCCCTGCCCGAGGACGCGCGCCGGTTCGCCGTCGTGGCCATCCGCGACGGCCACGAGGTGGCTCCGAGCGCTCCGGGCCTGCCGGATCCGACGGCACTGCCCGAGCGCGGGGCGGCGGCCGGTTTCGGGCCCGACCCGGCCCGGGCGTTCCACAAGGTGGGCTGCGTGGCGGACGCGGCATCGATCCGGCAGCGGCCCGACGGCACCTTCGAGGTGCTGGTGACCGGCACCGTCCGGGTACGGCTGCTGTCGGTGGACGCCTCCGGCCCGTTCCTCACCGCTCACCTGGAGCAGCTGCCCGAGGAGCCCGGCGACGAGGCGGAGGCCCTGGCCGAGGGGGTGCTGCGGGCGTTCAGGCAGTACCAGAAGCAGCTGGCGGGCGCCCGGGAGCGGTCGCTGACCACCAGCGCGCAGCTGCCGGAGGAGCCGCGGGTGGTGTCGTACCTGGTGGCGGCGGCGATGGTGCTGGACACGCCGACGAAGCAGCGGCTGCTGCAGGCGCCGGACACCACCTCGCGGCTGCGCGACGAGCTGAATCTCCTCCGCTCGGAGACGGCCATCCTGCGCAGTCTGCCGTCGTTGCCGGCGCCGGAGCTGACACGCGCTCCGACGAGCCTCAACTGACGCGGCCGGCCGGCGTGCCGGCGGAGAGGGAGACCAGGCGGGAGATGGCGAAGAAGGCGAAGAAGCAGCAGGCCGGGGGCACGCCGGCGACGGTGGCCCTGGCCGCGGCGGGCGTGGCGCACACCGTGCGCTCCTACGACCACGATCCCTCTCACCCCTCCTACGGCGAGGAGGCGGCCGAGGCGCTGGGGGTGCCCCCGGAGCGGGTGTTCAAGACGCTGGTGGCGGAGGTCGACGGCCGGCTGACGGTGGCCGTGGTCCCGGTGGCCGGGTCGCTGGATCTCAAGGCCCTGGCGGCGGCGGTCGGGGGCAAGCGCGCGGCGATGGCCGACCCCACGCTCGCCGAGCGCACCACGGGCTATGTCCGCGGCGGCATCTCGCCGCTGGGCCAGCGCAAGAAGCTGCCCACCGTGCTGGACTCCTCCGCGACCGGCCACCCCACGATCTGCGTCTCGGCGGGCCGCCGCGGCCTGGAGGTCGAGCTGGCCCCGCTGGACCTGGCGAAGCTGACCGAGGCGGTGCTGGCCCCGATCGGCCGGTGAGAGGCCACGGGCCCGCGTGCGAGGCGCGAGTTTCGGGTCAGGCCGCGGGCGGGCCGTCGTGCGGCTCCGGGTGCGGGCCCTGCCCGGGCAGTTCGGGCTCGCGCGGGACGAACAGCGCGGTGAGCGCCAGGTGCACCACGAGCGCGGCCACCGGCCAGGCCAGCAGGGCTCCCTTGGCGCCCAGCTTGAGCGGCGCCGGGAAGGTCACGCCCTCGCCGACGGCCCTGGCGTGCGCCACCACGTCCCCCTGCGGGCCCAGCCACACCCCGAGCCGCCAGGCCAGCAGCGAGCCGAGCAGCCCGCCCAGGCACAGCGCCACCGCGGACGCCACCCCGCCGCGCCGCCACGCGAGGAACACGGCGACCGCGCTGACGACGCCGAAGGCCAGGCCGAGCAGGGTGAAGGTGCCGTCCACGCCGACGGCCTGCTCGCCCTCGGAGTCCTTGAGGTAGACGACCCAGGTGTGGTCGCTGATCTGCCCCACCAGCGGCACCCGCGGGGCCAGCCACAGCCAGGCGAGCCCCAGCAGCACTCCGCCCAGCGCCACGGCGACCAGCGCCACGGCCGACCGGCGCACCTCGGTCTTCCATCCGGGGCCGGCGGCCTCGGGCGCCGTGGCCCGACCGGGGTGGGCCGGTGTGCCCGGCACGGCCGCGCCGGCGGGCGGCTGCGCGGGCTGCGGTTCCGGGTCCTGCTGCGGGCCGGACGTCCGGCCGGACGGAACGGACTGCGAGGAGTGCCGGTCGGGCTGCGGTGGTGGAGTCAACGGAGCGGTCACCCTGTCATCGTGCCAGTCGAGGTCGCCGTGCCGGTCGGGTCACCGGACGGCTGCCCGCCGGTAGGCCCAGGTGGCCACCGCCAGCGAGACGACGCCGACCGCGGCGCACACGGCCATGTCCACGCCGACCAGGGTCCAGTCCGGGCGGGCGTCGAAGGTCCGGGCGTAGGCCTCCACACCGTACGTCGAGGGCAGCAGGTCGCGCAGGAACCGCACCGGCTGCGGCATGCGCTCGGGCGGCAGAACCCCCAGCAGCAGCGCCGCGGACATCCCCAGCTGCCCCAGCAGGGTGGCCAGCTCGGGCCGGGGGGCGAGCAGGCCGAAGGCCGCGCCGAGCCCCGAGAGCGCGGCGCCCGCGAGCGGGATCACGGCCACGAGTACCCACAGGTTGCCCAGCGGCAACCCGAACAGCACGCAGCCGAACACCGCGGTCACCAGGGTGCCCGGCACGGTGAAGGACGCGTAGGCGGCCGCCGCGCCCAGCACCACCGCGGCGGGCGGCACCGGCAGCGTGGCGTAGTGGTCGAGCCCGCCGCCGGCGCGCAGCTGGCCGAAGTACTGCGCGAGCAGGTTCAGCGCGACGAAGGCGACCACGACGATCGCGGCGCCGGCCACCACGGAGTGGGCCTCCTTGCCGCCCCCGACCACGCCCCGCAGCATGATCATGATGCCGACGGACTGGAAGGTCGCCACGAACAGCAGCGGGATCCGCGCCACCCGCGCCCGGGACAGCTGCGCCCGGTACACGGCCGCGAGGGACGGCCACAGCCGGGCGCGCGGGCCCAGCTCGGCGGGCGGCGTCTCCCCTGCGCCGCCCTGCGCGGCCGGCGTGCCGGCCAGCACGTCGGCGGGTACGACACTCACGTCGAACTGCTCCTTCTCGCTCCGGCGTGCTCCCCCGCGGCGCCGGCTCCGGCGCCGGCCCGCACGCCCGCCTTCTCACCCCGCGCGGCCCGGGCGGGACGGCGTGCGGCGCGGGCGTCCTGCGCGCGCCTCATGCCTTCACCAGCCCCTGCCGCGCGGAGCCGCCCAGCGCCAGATAGACGTCCTCCAGGCTGGGCGTGGTCAGGGTGAAGTCGTCCAGTGCGGCGAAGGCGTCCCCGCCGGTGACCGTGGCCACCACGGCGCGGGCCTCATCGGGGGGCAGCCGCAGCGTCCAGCGGCGCCCCGACTCCTGGGCCCGCTCACGCAGCGCGGCCACCTCGGGCACCTGCAGTGGTGCCCGCTCGCGCCACACCAGTTCCACCCGCACCTCGCCGGAGACCCGCTCCTTCAGGCCGGCCGGGGTGTCGCAGGCGATGACCCGGCCGGCGTCGAGGACGGCGACCCTGTCGAGGACGGTCTCGGCCTCGATGACGTTGTGGGTGACCAGCACGACCGTGGTGCCGCGCTCGGCGCGCCGCCGGTCCACGGCGGACCACACCGCGCGGCGGGCCACGGGGTCCATGCCGGTGGTCGGCTCGTCCAGCACCAGCAGCGGGCGCTCGCCCATCAGCGCGGCGGCGAAGCAGGCCAGCCGGCGCTGGCCGCCGGACAGCTTCTTCAGCGGGCGCGAGGCGATCGGGGTCAGGCCCAGTTCGTCGAGGACGGCGTCCCGCTCGGCCCGGGCCCGCCGGGCGTCCAGGCCGCGCAGCCGTCCGGTGGTCTCGGCGGCGAGCGCGACGGTCAGCTCGTCCAGGGCCGTGGACTCCTGGCCGAGGTAGGCGAGGATCCGCGCGGCCCGCTCGGGGTGGGCCACGATGTCGTGGCCCAAGATCGTCACGCTGCCCTTGTCCGGGCGCATCAGCCCGGTGAGCTGGCGGACCAGGGTGGACTTGCCGGCGCCGTTGGGTCCGAGCAGGCCGAAGATCTCGCCGCGCCGCACGTCCAGTTCCACGCCGTCGGTGGCGCGGACCTCGTCAGTGCCGGGGGCGCCGCGCCGGCCGCGGGACGCCGGGTAGGTCTTGGTCAGTCCCCGCACCGCGCACACGACGTCGTCCCCGTGCCGCAGTGCCTGTCCCGCGCGCTCACTCACAAGGGAGGAGACTACGGGGTCGGTCTGCTTTACCCGTCCTTGGGGCGACTTCTGCCGGCACCCGGGCCCTCGGCGCGGCGGCGGCCGCTCGCCTCAGTCGCCCCCCGGGGCGTGCTCGGTGCCCGTGTGGACGCCGATCTCCCGCCAGAACCCGGCCCGGATGGCATACCGGTCGCGCTCGTCGATCTGGTCGTCCTTGTGGGCCAGCAGGCCGAAGCGGGCGGCGTAGCGCAGCAGCTCGCCGTCGATGCGGTGCGGGATGCGCGGGTACATCGACGACAGCTTCTGCAGATGGCCGCGGTCGCCGAGGCGTTCCACCCAGCGGCGGGCGAAGACCTGCCCGACCTCGTACGGGTCGCCGCCGACGGTGGTGATGTCCTCCTCGCGGTCCGCCCAGCGCTGCTCCGCGGTGGTCAGCTGGGCGAGGGTGGGCATGGAGGCGGCCTCGGGCGGTTCGGCGAAGACGCCGGAGCGGTCGACCCAGCCGCGGTCGGAGGACCAGCGCAGGGTCGCCGTGGCGGGGTGCTGGACGCTCGCGGTGCCGGAGGCGCGCAGGGCGGCCAGGTCCTTGGGGGTGGGCACGCCCTTGGCGGGCAGCCGCTCCTCGGTGCCGGCCCGGGCGGCGGGCTGCGGCGCGGGGCCGCGGTCCTCGGCGGGGCGCTCGCCGGCCGCGGAGAGGGCGGACTCGGGCAGCGGCGCGGAGAGGATCGCGGCGATCGGGCCGGGCGCGGGCGGCGGGGCGCACACGGCGCCCGTCTCCTTGGCGTGGACGGCCTTGGTGATCCAGGAGCGGTCCAGGACGCGGCGTTCGTCGGCCTCGGCGACCAGGTCCTCGGACTGGTTGTAGTCGCCGTCGGCGGCCTGCACGGCCCACAGGTGGACGGCGACGCCGTGCTCCTTGGCGGCCATCATGCCGGGCAGCAGATCGCCGTCGCCGGTGACCAGGACCACGTCGGAGCAGGCGCGGTTGCGGGCCAGCTCGGTGAGTTCGGCGTGCATGGCCGCGTCGACGCCCTTCTGCGCCCAGCGTCCGTCGCTGCGGGTCAGGGCGCCCAGGCGGACGGTGACCCGGGGCATCACGCGCAGTCTGCGGTGCTCGGGCTGGGGGACGCGGTCGGGGGCGCCGTCGAACCAGTAGATGCGCAGCAGGGGCCGCCCGGTGTCGGACTCGGCCTGGTCGCGCAGTTGCTGGACGAGCGCGGTGTGGTCGACGGTGATCCGGGACCGCGACGGCTCTCCGGCGAGGAGGCTCGCGGCGGCCCCCAGCAAGTACCCGGCGTCCACCAGGACGACGCAGCGGTCCACGCGCTCCACCCTCTTTCCGGGAGGTGACTTCGGGCATCGTGCCCGAGGTCGTGCCTCGGGGTTGCTTTCGGGGTCTGTTTCGAGTCTGCCCGACGGCACCCGGGTTGACGGCCCGGACTCGATCTTCGGCGTGGCGTTCCGGGGCCGTGCGACCCGATGAGCCGTGTTACATACGGTAATTATCCGACATGCGTTCATTGTCGGCGTGTGTGAATCTGGTCCCGGCCCTGGCCCCTAGATCCCCCACAGGAGGCTGATCACCATGGCCAAGAACCGCAAGCAGGACCGCAGCCGGCAGAAGGCGTCCGTGGCCGCGAACGGCCCGCAGGAGACGGAGCACTCGATGACCGAGTCGCAGCCGGAGCACGGCGCGCAGCCCGGGCAGCCCGCCGGAGGGCGCAAGGGCCGGCAGAAGCGTTTCGGCCACAACTGAGGCCGTCCCGCCGAGTGATGGCCCGCGGCCCGGCGCCGCATCGGCGCGGCGGTGATGCGGTGGCCGGCACGGCAGGAAACGCCACGAGGGGCGTACCCGGCGGACCGGGCACGCCCCTTGCTTCTCGTCCGGCGGCTGATCAGCCGGACAGGCAGGACGGGCCGAGCAGCACCTTCAGATCGCCGTACAGGGCGGGGTCGGGCTTGACCCGGTGCCGGTCCAGGCGCAGCACGGTGGTCTTGCGCGGGCCCTGCAGCTTGATCCGCACCTCGCTGTCGCCCTTGTGGTTCTCCAGGATCTCGCCGAGGCGGCTGACCATGGGCGGGGTGACCTTCAGCGCCGGGATGCTGAGCACCACCGGTGCGTTGCTGCCGGTCGCGGTCAGGTCGGGGACCATCAGCTCCATCGCCACCAGCCGCGGCACGTCCTCCCGCTTGTCCAGCCGGCCCTTGACGAACACCACGGCGTCCTCCACGAGTTGGGTGGACACCAGCTGGTAGGTCGCGGGGAAGAACATGCACTCGATGGAGCCGGCGAGGTCCTCCACGGTGGCGATCGCCCAGGCGTTGCCCTGCTTGGTCATCTTGCGCTGCAGGCCGGAGATGATGCCGCCGATGGTGACGACCGCGCCGTCGGCGAAGTCGCCGCCGGTGAGCTGGGAGATGCCCGCGTCCGCCTTGTCGGCCAGGACGTTCTCCAGGCCGAACAGCGGATGGTCGGAGACGTACAGGCCGAGCATCTCGCGTTCCTGGGCGAGCAGATAGCTCTTGTCCCACTCCTCGGGGGAGAACTCCACGTCGAGGCCGAAGCCGGGCTCGCCGCCGGTGTCCTCGCCCATCCCGCCGAAGAGGTCGAACTGGCCCTCGGCCTCCTTGCGCTTGACCGCGACCACATTGTCGATCATCGACTCGTACTTGGCCATCAGGCCCTTGCGGGTGTGCCCGAGGGTGTCGAAGGCGCCGGCCTTGATCAGCGACTCGGTGGTGCGCTTGTTGCAGACCACGGCCTCGACCTTGTCGAGGTAGTCGGGGAAGGAGGTGTACTTCCCCTTGGACTTGCGGGTCCTGATGATCGACTCGACGACGTTGTTGCCGACGTTGCGCACGGCGGACAGGCCGAAGAGGATCACGTCGTCGCCCTGCGCGGCGAAGTTCGGCTCCGACTCGTTGACGTTCGGCGGCAGCACCCGGATGCCCATGCGGCGGCACTCGTTGAGGTAGACGGCCGACTTGTCCTTGTCGTCCTTGACCGAGGTCAGCAGGGCGGCCATGTACTCGGCGGGGTGGTTGGCCTTCAGGTAGGCCGTCCAGTACGACACCAGGCCGTAGGCGGCCGAGTGCGCCTTGTTGAACGCGTAGCCGGCGAAGGGGACCAGCACGTCCCACAGCGCCTGGATGGCCTCGTCGCTGTAGCCCTTCTTGCGGGCGCCGGCCTGGAAGATGGTGAAGTTCTTCGCCAGTTCCTCGGGCTTCTTCTTGCCCATCACGCGGCGCAGGACGTCGGCCTCGCCGAGCGAGTAGCCGGCGATGATCTGGGCGGCCTTCTGCACCTGCTCCTGGTAGACGATCAGGCCGTAGGTGACGTCCAGGACCTCCTTGAGCGGCTCCTCCAGCTCCGGGTGGATGGGTGTGATCTCCTGCTGGCCGTTCTTGCGCAGCGCGTAGTTGATGTGGGAGTTCATGCCCATCGGGCCCGGCCGGTACAGGGCCGAGACGGCGGAGATGTCCTCGAAGTTGTCGGGCTTCATCATGCGCAGCAAGGAGCGCATGGGGCCGCCGTCGAACTGGAAGACGCCGAGGGTGTCGCCGCGCTGGAGCAGCTCGAAGGTTGTGGGGTCGTCCAGCGGCAGGCTGAGGAGATCGATGTCGATCCCCTTGTTCGCCTTCACCATCTTGACGGCGTCGTCCATGATGGTCAGGTTGCGCAGGCCCAGGAAGTCCATCTTCAGCAGGCCGAGCGACTCGCAGCTCGGGTAGTCCCACTGCGTGATGGTCACGCCGTCGGTGTGCCGGACCCAGACCGGGACGTGGTCGACGATGGGCTCGCTGGACATGATCACGCCGGCCGCGTGCACGCCCATCTGGCGCACCAGGCCCTCAACGCCGCGCGCGGTGTCGATGACCTTCTTCACGTCCGGCTCGTTCTCGTACATCGAGCGGACCTCGGCGGCCTCCGAGTAGCGGGGGTGCTCGGGGTCGGTGATGCCGGACAGCGGGATGCCCTTGCCGAGGACGTCGGCGGGCATGGCCTTGGTGATCCGGTCGCCCATGGCGTACGGGTAGCCCAGCACGCGGGCGGCGTCCTTGATCGCGTTCTTGGCCTTGATGGTGCCGTAGGTGCCGATCTGGGCGACCTTGTCGGCGCCGTACTTCTCGGTGACGTACCGGATGACCTCGGCGCGCCTGCGCTCGTCGAAGTCGATGTCGACGTCGGGCATCGAGATGCGCTCGGGGTTGAGGAAGCGCTCGAAGATCAGGCCGTGCGGGATCGGGTCGAGGTCGGTGATGCCCAGGGCGTAGGCGACGATCGAGCCCGCCGCGGAGCCACGGCCGGGGCCGACGGCGATGCCGTTCTTCTTGGCCCACATGATGAAGTCGGCGACCACCAGGAAGTAGCCAGGGAACCCCATCTGGATGATGACGTCCATCTCGTACTCGGCCTGCTTCTGGCGGTCCTCGGGGACGCCGTCCGGGTAGCGGCGCTGCAGGCCGCGCCGGACCTCCTCCTGGAACCAGGTGACCTCGGTGTAGCCCTCGGGGATGTCGAACTTGGGCATGAGGTCGCGCTTCTCGAACATGCCGGTGGTGTCGACCATCTCGGCGACGAGGAGCGTGTTGGCGCAGCCCTGCTGCCAGGCGTCCGAGGAGTCGATGGCGTACATCTCCTCGGTGGACTTCAGGTAGTAACCGGTGCCGTCGAACTTGAAGCGGTCGGGGTCGGAGAGGTTCTTCCCGGTCTGGATGCACAGCAGCGCGTCGTGCGCGGCGGCCTCGTGCGCATAGGTGTAGTGCGAGTCGTTGGTGACCAGCGGGGGGATGCCGAGCTTCTTGCCGATCTCCAGCAGGCCGTCGCGGACCCGGCGCTCGATCTCGATGCCGTGGTCCATCAGCTCCAGGAAGTACCGGTCCTTGCCGAAGATGTCCTGGTAGTCGGCGGCGGCCTTGAGGGCCTCGTCGAACTGGCCGAGCCGCAGCCGGGTCTGCACCTCGCCGGAGGGGCAGCCGGTGGAGGCGACGATGCCCTCCGACCACTGCGCGATGGTCTCCTTGTCCATCCGCGGCCACTTCTGCAGCCAGCCCTCGGCGTAGGCGTCGGAGGACAGGCGGAAGAGGTTGTGCAGACCGGTCTTGTTCACCGCCCACATCGTCTTGTGGGTGTAGCCGCCGGAGCCGGAGACGTCGTCCTTCTTCTGGTGCGGCTGGCCCCAGAAGATCTTGCGCTTGTTGCGCCGCGACTCGGGGGCGACGTACGCCTCGATGCCGATGATCGGGGTGATGCCGGCCTTCTTGGCGGAGTGGAAGAAGTCGTAGGCGCCGTGCAGGTTCCCGTGGTCGGACATGGCGATGTGCGTCATGCCCATCGTGGTGCAGGCCTCGAACATGTCCTTCAGCCGCGCGGCACCGTCCAGCAGCGAGTACTGCGTGTGGACGTGCAGGTGCGTGAACGGCGGCTTCGACACGGTGCTGCCTCCAGAGGAGAACGTCGGGCGGACGGCTTGCGGACGGTCCGGGGAACAGCGTCGAAGTCTATTCCCCACCGGTGACATCCGACGGCGTGTGCCACATCCGTCCGGGGGGACGCCGGGCACTTCCGCGCCCCACGGGACGTTGGCGGGAACGAAAGATCCGTTCCGTTTCCGTCCACCCGCATCAGGAGGCACCCGGCGATGTCCGTTCCCCAGCTTGGCGACGAGCAGCGCGGCGAGGAGATCCTCGCCGTCTTCGACACCGCCTTCGGCGAGCTGCTCGCCGCCGACCCGGCCGCGTTCCGTGTGAAGTTCCGCAAGATGGCGGCCTCGGCCTTCGCCTTCTACCGGGGGACGGCGTGCCTCTTCTACCACGATCTGGACAGCGGCACCGCCGGCTGGGGCGGCGGGCGCGGCCTGAACGGTCCCTACCTGGACGAGCGCACCTCCCGGGTGTGGATCCACGGCGACCTGCACGCGGAGAACTTCGGCACCTACATGGACTCCGGCGGCCGCCTGGTGTTCAACGTCAACGACTTCGACGAGGCCTACGTCGGCCCCTTCACCTGGGACCTGATGCGCTTCGCCGCCTCCGTCGCCCTCATCGGCTACGCCAAGGCGCTCAGCGACGACCAGATCACCGCCCTGGTCACCACCTTCGCGACCGCCTACCGGGAGCGCATCCACGCCCTGGCCACCGGCGCCAAGGACGACGAGGTGCCGCCCTTCACGCTGCACACCGCGCAGGGCCCGCTGCTTCACGCGCTGCGCTCCGCCCGCTCGCTGACCCGCTTCGGCCTGCTGGACTCCATGACCGAGATCCGCGACTTCGAACGCCGGTTCTCCTCCGGCGGCGGGGCGATCGAGCTGGACGCCGCCACCCGCTACAAGGTGCTGGCCGCCTTCGACGGCTACCTGGAGACGCTGCCGGAGAGCTCGCTGGCCCGCCCGGACTCCTACCGGGTCAAGGACGTGGTCGGCCGCCGCGGCATCGGCATCGGCTCCGCGGGCCTGCCCTCGTACAACATCCTGCTGGAGGGCAACAGCGACGCGCTGGAGAACGACGTCGTCATCTACATGAAGCAGGCCCAGACCCCGGCCGTCTCCCGGCACATCACCGACCCCGCGATCCGCACCTACTTCCGGCACGAGGGCCACCGGACGGTGATCTCGCAGCGCGCCCTGCAGGCGCACGCCGACCCGTGGCTGGGCTGGACCGAGCTGGACGGCGCCGGGCAGCTGGTCGCCGAGGTCTCGCCGTACGCCGTCGACCTGGCGTGGGACGACATCGACGACCCCGAGGAGATCGCCGCGGTGGTGGCCGACCTCGGGCGGGCCACGGCCGCCATGCACGCGGCCGCGGACGACACCTCCGGCGAGTCGCTGGTGCCGTTCTCCACCGAGCGCGCCATCGACGCGGCCATCGCGGCCGACGAGGAGGGCTTCGCCCCGCTGCTGGTGGACTTCGCGCACGCCTACGGCGCCCGGGCCCGCGCCGACCACCAGATCTTCGTGGACCTGTTCCGCAACGGACGCATTCCGGGTCTGTGACGAGGCGGTCGCACAGTCTTTCTTTAGGAACCTCTTACCGGCCCCCGTGCCACACTGTCCTACCGCTATGGACATATCCGGGACCCAGCTCAGAGCCGTGCGCGCGGCGCTGTTCACGGCCGTGGTCGTGACGCTCAGCACCGCGTCGCACGTGCTGCTGTCCCGGGCCCCGCTGCCGGCGGCCACGGTGGCCGCCGTCGCGGCGGCCGTGTTCGCACTCGCCTACGCGCTGGCGGGCCGTGAGCGCGGATTCGGGCGGATCGCCGCCCTGCTGGTGCCGCTGGAGCTGGCCGCGGACACCGTCTTCACCTCCGGCCAGCACGTCTGCTACGGCCCCGCGGGCGGCCCGGTGACCGGGCCGCTGCGCTCGGTGGGCTGGGACCTGCTGTGCGGCAACGGCACCGAGGTCGGCGCATCGCTGGCCCGGATGACCGGCACGGACACCGACGGGCTGGCCGCCCTGCTGGCCCACGCCGGCCCCGCCACCGCCTGGCTGCTGCTGGCCGCGCACGTCGCCGTCGGCCTGCTGGCGGCCGGCTGGCTGCGCCACGGCGAGCGGGCGCTTGCCCAGCTGCTGCGGGCGGTGGCCGCGACCACGTTCCGGCCGCTGCTGCTGGCGGTGGCGGTCGTCACCCACGGCCGCGTGCCCGCGGTGCGCCGGCCGGCCCGTACCGCCTCGCACGCCCCCGCGCTGCGCACCCTCCTCCTCGCCCGTGTCCTGGGACGGCGCGGACCGCCCCGCCCGGCGGCCCGCGCCCTCGGCGTCGCCCCCGGCCTCGGCTGAGCGGCGCCGGGTCACGCGCACGACCCGGTCCCCCACCCGTACCGTGCGCGGCACCGCCGCGCGTCCCACAGGAGACACACCACCATGAGCAAGCGCAACAGCCAGCAGGCGAAGACGGCGGCCCGGGAGCGGCTGCGTGCCGAGCGGGAGCGCGAGGCCAAGCGCGCCCGGGTCAAGCGGCAGCTGACGGTCGCCGGCGCGGTCGTCGTCGTGCTGGCGGCGGCCGGCGGCATAGGGTACGCCGTCGTCCAGGCCAACAAGCCCAGCCACTGGGAGGCCGTGAAGGACGAGAAGGTCGTCGCGCCCGCCCACACCTCGGGCAAGGACGGCACGACGGTCGTCATCGGCAAGAGCGACGCGAAGAAGACCCTGAAGGTCTACGAGGACCCGCGCTGCCCGATCTGCGCCCAGTTCGAGCAGACCGTCGGCCCGACCCTGAAGAAGGACATCGACGACGGCACGTTCAAGATGCAGTTCGTCGGCGGAACGTTCATCGACGGCGACGCGCTCGGCAAGGGCACGATCGGCTCGCGCGGCGAGGGCTCGAAGAACGCGATGAGCGCGCTGGGCGCCGCCCTGAACGTCAGCCCCGAGGCGTTCCTGGAGTACAAGAGCGCGCTGTACTCCGCCAAGTGGCACCCCGAGGAGACCACCGACAAGTTCAAGGACGACGACTACCTCATCGAGATCGCCAACACCGTCCCCGAGCTGAAGAACAACACCACGTTCCAGACGGCGGTGCGCAAGGGCACCTACGACGCCTGGGCGCTGGCGATGTCGAAGGCCTGGGACACCAACAAGGACGGCGTGACCGGCACGCCGAGCTTCGTCATGGACGGCAAGATCCTCACCACCCCCGGCACGCAGAACCCGCCGATGACGGTGGACGAGTTCAACTCCGTGATCGACGCGGCGCTCAAGGGCTGACCTGCCGCGGCCTTGCCGCACGACGAGCGGGCGGACGCACCGGGCGTCCGCCCGCTCTGTGGTTCCAGGCACGTCAGCGACCTTCTCCGGGCACACGGCGACGCCGGGAGGGCCCCGGCCGCCGGAGGGCTCCCGCTCAGGCCGCCTGGAGGCTGTCGAGGAAGCCGAGCGCCACCCGCCAGGTGGCCTCGGCGGCCTCCGCGTCGTAGTCCGGGTGGCCGGGGTCGGTGTACAGGTGGCCGGCCCCGGCGTAGCGGTACACCTCGACGTCGGCGCCGATCCGGCCCATCCGCAGGTACCAGGCGCTCAGCCAGTCGTCCGTCTCGAAGGGGTCGGGCTCGGCGACGTGCAGCTGCACCGGCAGGTCGTCCACCTGGACGTTGGGCGCGATGTCGGAGGTGCCGTGCAGAAGCAGCACGCCGCGGGCCTTGTCGTCGCCCAGCGCCAGCGTCTGCGCGATGGAGGCGCCCAGGGAGAACCCGGCGTACACCAGTCCGCGCTCCGAGTAGGGCGCCGCGGCCAGGACGGCCCGCCGCAGCAGCTCCTCCTTGCCGAGCCGGTCCTTGAAGGCCATGCCTTCCTCGACCGAGTCGAAGGTGCGCCCCTCGAACAGGTCCGGGGTCCACACCTCGTGCCCGGCCGCGCGCAGCCGGTCCGCGGCCTGGCGCACCGCGGGTGTGAGGCCATGGGTCGAGTGGAAGAGCATGATGTTCATGAGGCCATGGTGCCAGCCGGAGCGGGCGGCCCCCGGTGGAGGGCCGACCGCGCGGTTCAGTGGCCGCGTTCCGCCCCGCCGTTGACCTGGATGATCTGCGAGGTGATGTGCGCGGCGGCCGGGGAGGCCAGCCAGTGCAGGGTGGCGGCGACGTCGCCGGGGGTGCCGGGGCGCTTGTCCAGCGTCTCGGCGACCAGCCGCTCGCGGCGGGCGTCGTCCATCGTGTCGCCGAAGAAGGCGGTGTCCTCCACATAGCCGGGCGCCACGACGTTCACCGTGATGCCGTGCGGGCCCAGCTCGCGGGCCAGGGCGTGGGCGTAGGGGTGAAGGGCCGCCTTGGCGGCGGCGTAGGCGCCGCGGCCCGAGCCGCGGTAGGCGGCGATGGAGCTGAGGAACAGCACCCGTCCGCCGGGCTCGGCGAGCCGGCTCCTGAGCGCCTCGGTGAGCAGGACGGCGGTGAGCGTGTTGAGCCGGAAGGCGGTCGTCCAGTCGTCGGCGACGGCTTCGAGCGGATCCTCCCGTTCCTGCCGCGGCTCGAGCTGTCCGGAGCCTCCGGCACTGTGGATCAGGACGTCCACGGCGCCCATCTCGTCGGCCACGAACCGGGTGACGCCGCGCAGGGACGCCACGTCGGCGACGTCGGCGGCGTACGTGAGGGCACCGGGCACCCGCGCCTCGCGCAGCACGTCCGCGCGCCGTCCGAGCAGCAGGACCCGGTCGCCGTGGTCCGCGAACATCCGGGCCGTGGCCAGGCCGATGCCGGTGCCCGCCCCGCTGATCACCACGTTGCGCGTCATGATCACAGCTTGCGGCTCGCGCGGCGCGGCGGCAACCGTTGGGCGGCCGGTTCCCCAGGGCCTGCCGCTCGGATCGTCCCGGCGTCGCGGGGCCTGGCACGCGCTGATCCGGGCGACAGGCCCGGCCCGCGCCCAGCGCAGGCTGCGCACGTCCAGGTGACGCAGCACCCGGTCCACGCCTTTCCGGGTCGGCACCGGGCTCGCTGCGCACCGCCAGCACCTCGTGCCGGGCCGCGCTGAGCATCTCGCGCCGACGCCGACGACGTGATGACCCGGCCGGCCGGACACACCGTCTGGGACGTCGTCGACACCCTCGTCACCGGTGTCGCCTTCGGGCTGATCGGCCTGGAGCTGCACAACGCCCTCAACACCGCCTCCGGCCGCTGGGGCGAGCTGCTGGGCTGGTGGGCCGTGCGTACTCGGCCAGGACCAGCGCGGTGGTGAGCACGGCCAGGACCCCACAGCCGTGCAGCTCCTCGGCCAGTACGCAGGAGGCGTACGGCACGAGCAGGGTCAGCCCGATCTGGCAGGTGGCGTCCTCCAGCAGGCCCAGCAGCTCGTTCGCGCCCCAGCCCAGGGCGAAGCCCACGATCACCGCGACCACCGCGGACAGCACCAGGTCGAGCCCGGCCTTCCAGACGGAGAACTCGCCGCTGACGACGGCGGTATGGCGACGCGGTACAGCACGATCGCCGTGACGCCGTTGAACAGCCCCTCGCCCTCCAGGATCGACACCAGACGGCGGGGCAGTCCGAGCGGTCCGGCCACGGCGGTCGCCGCCACCGGGTCGGGCGGGGCCACCAGCGCGCCCAGCGCCACGGCGGCGGCCAGCGGCAGCCCCGGCACGATGGCGTGGGCGACGACGGCGACGCAGACGGTGGTGACGAACACCAGCGCCACGGCCAGCAGGAAGATCGGCCGTTTGTTCGCCGCGAACTGCCGCCAGGAGGTGCGCCGCACGGCGGCGTAGAGCAGCGGCGGCAGCAGCGTGGGCAGGATCAGCTCGGGCGGGAGGGATGTCGGCGTTCGGCACGAAGTCCGCCACGGCGAGGACCATCCCGAAGCGCGTCATCAGCGCCGGCGCGGGCAGCCCGAGGCGGTCGCCGACGGGCACGCTGATCACGGCACCGAGCAGGACGGCGAACAGCAGGGCCAGCTGGTCCACGGGCGGCGCTCCAGGGTCACTACGGGCCACGGCAGCCTCCAGCCTGCCAGGCCGCCCCGCTGACCTGCGCGGCGGCCTGGCGGCCGGGCGTGCTGACCCCCGGTCGGGCCCGTGTGGCAGCTGTGTGCTACAGCGCGCGCCGCATGGCGCGGTGCGGGATGCCCGCGTCGAGGAACTCCGGGCCGTACGCCGTGTACCCCAGCCGCTCGTAGAAGCCCAGCGCATGGGTCTGCGCGTGCAGGTCCACCGCGGTCAGGCCGCGGGCGCGGGCCGCCTCCTCGATGGCCCCCACCAGGGCGGCGCCGACGCCCAGTCCGCGGGCCGGGCGGGCGACGGCCAGCCGCCCGAGGGAGCCGACGGACAGGTCGCCGCCTGTCTTCGCGGCGGCCGCCTCGCCGTACAGCAGCCGGCCCGTGCCCAGCGGGGTGCCGTCGTCGCGGACGGCGAGCACATGCACGGCGACGGCGTCGTAGGCGTCGTACTCGATGTCCTCGGGGACGCCCTGCTCGGCGACGAAGACCTCCTTGCGCACCGCGAAGCACGCCTCGCGGTCGGCCGGGTCCTCGGCGACCCGGACGGCGAACGACGGCCCGCTCATGCCCAGGTCTCCGCACGGACCTGGTCCAGGGCGCGCTGCAGGTCCTCCGGGTAGTCGCTGGTGAACTCCACCCAGCGGCCGTCGGCGGGGTGCTCGAAGCCGAGCCGCACGGCGTGCAGCCACTGCCGGGTCAGCCTCAGCCGCTTGGCGAGGGTGGGGTCGGCGCCGTAGGTGAGGTCGCCGACGCAGGGGTGGCGGTGGGCGGCCATGTGCACCCGGATCTGGTGGGTGCGGCCGGTCTCCAGCTTGACGTCGAGCAGCGAGGCGGAGCGGAAGGCCTCGATCAGGTCGTAGTGCGTGACGGACGGCTTGCCGTCGGCGGTCACGGCCCACTTGTAGTCGTGGTGCGGGTGCCGGCCGATGGGCGCGTCGATGGTGCCGCTGGTCGGGTCGGGGTGTCCCTGCACCAGGGTGTGGTAGCGCTTGTCGACCGTGCGCTCCTTGAACTGGCGCTTGAGCGAGGTGTACGCGTACTCCGACTTGGCCACCACCATCAGGCCCGAGGTGCCCACGTCCAGGCGGTGCACGATGCCCTGGCGTTCGGCGGCGCCCGAGGTGGAGATGCGGAAGCCGGCCGCGGCCAGCCCGCCGATCACGGTGGGGCCCGTCCAGCCGGGGCTGGGGTGCGCGGCCACGCCGACCGGCTTGACGATCACGACCACGTCCTCGTCGTCGTGCACGATCTGCATGCCCTCGACCGGCTCGGCCACCACCCGCACCGGGGCGGGCGCCTGGGGCATCTCCACTTCGAGCCAGGCCCCGCCGCGCACCCGCTCGGACTTGCCGACCGCCGTGCCGTCGACGAGCACCTTGCCCGCGGCGGCCAGCTCGGCGGCCTTGGTGCGGGAGAAGCCGAACATGCGGGAGATGGCGGCGTCGACGCGCTCGCCCTCCAGGCCGTCGGGCACGGGAAGGGTACGGATCTCGGGAAGCGTGCTCACCCGTCGAGTATGCCGGACGGGCGCGGCGGTCCCGTACGGGAGCCCGCCAGGCCGACTGCTCCCGTACGGGAGGCGTCAGCGGTGGACGGTGCCGTCCGGATCCAGTCCGCGGAAGGACAGCAGCACGATCAGGATGCCGCCGCAGACGATCGCCGAGTCGGCGAGGTTGAAGACCGCGAAGTGCTTGGGCGAGATGAAGTCCACCACCGCGCCTTCGAACACGCGTGGCGCGCGGAAGATGCGGTCGGTGAGATTGCCCAGCGCACCGCCGAGCAGCAGGCCGAGCGCGATCGCCCACGGCACGCTGTACAGCTTGCGGGCGAGCCGGATGATCACCACGATCACGGCCACCGCGATCACCGTGAAGATCACCGTGTAGGCCTCGCCGAAACTGAAGGCGGCACCGGCGTTGCGGATCGCCTCCAGCTGCAGCCAGTCACCGATGATCTTCACCGGGGCGTGATGCTCCAGCTTGGCCACCACGATGATCTTGCTGATCAGGTCGAGCGCGTACGCGACCGCCGCGACCGTGAACAGCACGGCGACCCGGCGGCGGCCGCGGGGCCGCTGGTCCGGGGCGGAGGCGTCCTCGCCGTCGCCGGCCGGGGCGGGCACGGCGGCCGTGCCCTCCGCCGCGGGCGCCGGGGTGCCGGCGCCGGATCCGCCGGCCGGGGCCCGCTCCTCCTCGGCGGTGTCCTGGGTCCGTTCCCCCTCGGCGTCCGGCCGCGCCTCCGGTTCCGCGCCGGCGCCGGGCCGCTCCTTCCCGCCGCCCGCTGCCGCGTCCGGGGTGTCCGGCGTACCGATGATGCGCTCCACCTCTGCCACGTGAGTCCCTCGACCTAGGTACCTGACTGAAGGACGAGACTACGGCACGCCTCCCGCCGGTTTCCGTACCGGCGTTGTCGTCCCCGGCCCGGCATCCGCGAGGCTCAGTACCGGCGCTCCTGCTTCTGCTTGCACTGCACGCACAGGGTGGCCCGCGGGAAGGCCTGCATGCGGGCCTTGCCGATCGGGTCCCCGCAGTTCTCGCACAGCCCGTAGGTGCCCGCGTCCAGCCGCTCCAGGGCGCGTTCGATCTGTACCAGCATCTCGCGCGCGTTGGCGGCGAGCGCCAGCTCGTGCTCGCGCGTGATGTTCTTGGTGCCGGTGTCGGCCTGGTCGTCGCCGGCGCCGTCCCCGGAGTCCCGCATGAGGCCCACCAGGGACTCCTCGGCGGAGGTGATCTCCGCGCGCAGCCGCTCCGCCTCCGCCTGCAGCCCGGCGCGGGACTCCTCGACCTCCTCGGCCGTCCAGGGGTCCTCGCCCGGCCGGACCGGGAGGTCGCCCGGCTCCACCGCCCCGGCGCGTACCTCCGGGATGGCGGTCGTGGCCGCCGCGGCCGTACCAGGAGTCTTCTTCGCACCCACCGTCGTGGCTCCCGTCTTCTTCGCGGCCCGAGCCGCGCCCGCCTTCTTGGCCGTGCTCTTCCTTCCCGCTGCCCGCGCGGCCGCGTCCACAGCGGCCGTGAGCCCCGGCTGCGCACCGCGTGCGGGAGCACGCGACGCGGCCGGTCCGCGCGCGGGTGCCCCCTCGGCGGCGGCGTCCGCGGCCTTCCTCCCGGTCGCCGTCGCGTCGCGGGAACCGGACGGCGTGCCGGCGGCGCCCGAGGTCCGGGTCCCGCCGGACGCCGACTGCTCGGCGGTCTTCTTCGCCACCATGGCCGCGGCCCCTTCACATAGTGTGATCTTGCTCGCGAATCGTGCTGGGACGATAAATCGACCCGTCTCCCGCGGCAACGGGGCACGCCGCCCGATTCGCCCGCCTCGCGCGTGCCGCGGGGCCGGCATGCATGCGTTGTGCCCAGCTGGCCGCCGGGTAATCCGGCCGGCGGCCTGTCGTGCGATCCGGCCGGGTGCGCCGTGCCGTTCGGGTCACCGCACGGCGCGCGTCTCCCGCCCGGCGCGCGTCGGTGAATCCGGTCGGCCACAGGTCCCGCGGAGCCGTACACTGGGGCGCAGCGAAAAGCGTGGATGGGGACGAGTAGCGGCGTACGCAGCCTGGAGCGACCCGGGGACGGTGGAAGCCCGGGGGCGAGCGCGACGTGAAGATCACCCCGGAGCTGCCGGAAGAAAGCCCCTCTGACGTCCCGAGGGGTGAGTAGAACCAGGCATCGCGATCCCAAATGAGGGGGTTCGCCGGAGCGCACCGCGCACCGGGGGGCCAAGGAGGGTGGTACCGCGGGAGCGCGCCGCAGACGGCGTGGACAGCACAGGCTCTCGTCCCTCCGACGGAAGGCAGCACGTCCGCCGGAGGAAGACCGATGACGCAGTACCGACAGGTGCCCGCGCAGATCGACCTGCCCGCGCTCGAGCACGCGGTGCTCGACTTCTGGCGCGAGCAGAAGATCTTCGCGAAGAGCCTGGAGCAGTCGCAGGGGCGCCCGGAGTGGGTGTTCTACGAGGGCCCGCCCACCGCGAACGGCATGCCGGGCGCGCACCACATCGAGGCCCGCGTCTTCAAGGACGTCTTTCCCCGCTTCCGCACCATGCGCGGCTACCACGTGGGCCGCAAGGCCGGCTGGGACTGCCACGGCCTGCCCGTGGAGCTGGCCGTGGAGAAGGAGCTGGGCTTCACCGGCAAGCAGGACATCGAGGCGTACGGCATCGCCGCGTTCAACGCCAAGTGCCGTGAGTCCGTCACCCGGCACACCGACGCCTTCGCCGAGCTGACGACCCGCATGGGCTACTGGGTCGACCTCGACGACGCCTACCGCACCATGGACCCCGAGTACATCGAGTCGGTGTGGTGGTCGCTGAAGGAGATCTTCACCAAGGGCCTGCTGGTCCAGGACCACCGGGTCGCGCCCTGGTGCCCGCGCTGCGGCACCGGCCTGTCCGACCACGAGCTGGCCCAGGGCTACGAGACGGTCGTCGACCCGTCGGTCTACGTCCGCTTCCCGCTCACCTCCGGCCCGCTGGCCGGCGAGGCCGCGCTGCTGGTGTGGACGACCACGCCGTGGACCCTGGTCTCCAACACGGCCGTGGCCGCGCACCCGGAGGTCACCTACGTCGTCGCGACGAACGGCGAGGAGAAGCTCGTCGTCGCCGAGCCGCTGCTCGGCAAGGCGCTCGGCGAGGGCTGGGAGCCCACCGGGCAGAGCTTCACCGGCGCCGAGATGGAGCGCTGGACCTACCGGCGGCCGTTCGAGCTGGTGGAGTTCCCGGACGAGACGGCCGAGGGCAACCCGGCCCCGGCGCACTTCGTGGTCAACGCCGAGTACGTCACCACCGAGGACGGTACGGGCCTGGTCCACCAGTCCCCCGCCTTCGGTGAGGACGACCTGAAGGTGTGCCGCTCCTACGACCTTCCGGTGGTCAACCCGGTCCGTCCCGACGGCACCTTCGCCGAGGACGTCCCGCTGGTCGGCGGCGTCTTCTTCAAGAAGGCGGACGAAAAGCTCACCCAGGACCTCAAGGAGCGCGGGCTGCTGTTCCGGCACCTGCCGTACGAGCACAGCTACCCGCACTGCTGGCGCTGCCACACCGCGCTGCTCTACTACGCCCAGCCGTCCTGGTACATCCGCACCACCGCGATCAAGGACCGGCTGCTCGCGGAGAACGAGAAGACCAACTGGTTCCCGGAGACGGTCAAGCACGGCCGCTTCGGCGACTGGCTGAACAACAACATCGACTGGGCGCTCTCCCGCAACCGTTACTGGGGCACCCCGCTGCCGATCTGGCGCTGCGAGGACGACCACCTCACCTGCGTCGGCTCCCGCGCGGAGCTGACCGAGCTGTCCGGCACCGACCAGTCGGACCTGGACCCGCACCGCCCGTTCATCGACGAGGTGACCTTCGCCTGCCCGCACGAGGGCTGCGGCAAGACCGCGACCCGCGTGCCGGAGGTCATCGACGCCTGGTACGACTCGGGCTCCATGCCGTTCGCGCAGTGGGGCTACCCGTACAAGAACAAGGAGCTGTTCGAGAGCCGCTACCCGGCCCAGTTCATCTCCGAGGCGATCGACCAGACCCGCGGCTGGTTCTACACGCTGATGGCCGTCGGCACCCTGGTGTTCGACACGTCCGCGTACGAGAACGTCGTGTGCCTGGGCCACATCCTGGCCGAGGACGGCCGGAAGATGTCCAAGCACCTGGGCAACATCCTCCAGCCGATCCCGCTCATGGACGAGCACGGCGCGGACGCGGTCCGCTGGTTCATGGCGGCCGGCGGCTCCCCGTGGGCGGCCCGCCGCGTCGGCCACGGCACCATCCAGGAGGTCGTCCGCAAGACGCTGCTGACGTACTGGAACACGGTCGCCTTCCAGGCGCTGTACGCCCGTACCTCCGGCTGGGCGCCCTCGGCCGACGACCCGGCGCCGGCCGCGCGTCCGCTGCTGGACCGCTGGCTGCTCAGCGAGCTGCACGCGCTGACCGACCAGGTCACGCAGGCCATGGAGGCCTACGACACGCAGCGCGCCGGCAAGCTGCTGTCGGCGTTCGTCGACGACCTGTCCAACTGGTACGTGCGCCGCTCCCGCCGCCGGTTCTGGCAGGGCGACAAGGCGGCCCTGCGCACGCTGCACGAGGTGCTGGAGACCGTCACCAAGCTGATGGCCCCGATCACCCCGTTCATCACCGAGCGGGTGTGGCAGGACCTGATCGTGCCGGTCACGCCGGGCGCCCCGGAGTCGGTGCACCTGGCGTCATGGCCGGAGGCGGACCTGTCGGCGATCGACCCCGAGCTGTCGCGGCAGATGGTGCTGGTGCGCCGGCTGGTGGAGCTGGGCCGGGCCACCCGCGCCGAGTCGGGCGTCAAGACCCGTCAGCCGCTGTCCCGTGCGCTGATCGCCGCGAACGGCTTCGAGTCCCTGGACGCGGAGCTGCGCACCCAGATCACCGAGGAGCTGAACGTCACCTCGCTGGCGTCGCTGTCCGAGGTCGGCGGGTCCCTGGTGGACACCACCGCCAAGGCCAACTTCCGGGCGCTGGGCAAGCGGTTCGGCAAGCGGGTGCAGGACGTCGCCAAGGCGATCGCCGCGGCCGACGCCGCCGCGCTGTCGCTGGCGCTGCGCGAGGGCACGGCGTCCGTGGAGGTCGACGGGGAGACCATCAGCCTCGCTCCGGACGAGGTGATCATCACCGAGACCCCGCGCGAGGGCTGGTCGGTGGCGTCCGACGCGGGCGCGACCGTGGCGCTGGACCTGGAGATCACCGAGGAGCTCCGGCAGGCGGGCCTGGCCCGTGACGCGATCCGGCTGATCCAGGAGGCCCGCAAGAACAGCGGTCTGGACGTCGCCGACCGGATCGCCCTGCGGTGGACCTCCACGGATCCCGCCGTGGTGGCGGCGCTGTCACAGCACGCCGGGCTCATCGCCGACGAGGTCCTCGCCACGGACTTCGCCGAGGGCGAGGCCGACGACTCCTACGGCGAGCCGTTCACCGACGACGGGCTGTCGCTGACGTTCCGTCTGCGCAAGGCGTGACGCACGGCGAGGGGCGGGCGCCCGGCGGATGCCCGCCCCTCGCCGTCCGACGACCCCTTGAACCCAAGCTCCCGGCGAGGCCTTCGTCGTGCGCGCCCCGGCTTCACCCCGGCTTCCACGCGCCGGCTTCACCGCCGGCTCGCACGCCCCGGCGCACGGGAGCATCCCGCTGCCCGGCCGACGGTCGCCCGCGGCCTGGTCCGCCGTCCGCGACGCCGCCGCACCACCCGCCGCGTCCCCGGACAGCCGAACGGCCCCGGAGGGAACTGTCTCCGGGGCCGTCCGCGTGGCTGCCGACGTCCGACTACGCCGTCGTGCTCAGTTGTCGTCCTCGTCGATGAGGAAGCCGCGCATCGGAGACGGCGCCTGGCCCATCGGGGACGGGCCCTGCGGGCGGACCGGAGCCATCGGCTGGGTCATCGCCGGCGTCATCTGCTGCTGGCCGCCGTAGGACGGGGTGGACTGGCCGCCGGAACCGCCGCCGCCCACCGACTGGTTGCCGCCGTAGGACGGGGCCCCCGCACCGGCCGGGGCCATCGAGGGCGAGGGCGCCGGGGACGGCGGCAGCGACGCCGTCGCGGGGGTGCGCGGCGGGGCCAGCGAGTCGTCGGCCTGCGTCTCCAGCTGGCGCAGCTGCGACTCCAGGTACGACTTCAGCCGCGTGCGGTACTCGCGCTCGAAGCCGCGCAGGTCCTCGACCTTGCGCTCCAGCGTGGCGCGGGCGGACTCCAGGGAGCCCATCGCGACACGGTGCTTCTCCTGCGCGTCCCGCTCCAGCGCGTCGGCCTTGGCACGGGCGTCGCGCTCCAGACCCTCGGCGCGCGACCGCGCCTCGCCGACGATCTTGTTGGCCTCGGCCCGGGCCTCGGCGATCGCCTGGTCCGCGGTCTGCTGGGCCAGCGACAGCACGCGCGCGGCGCTGTCGCCACCGGGGCCCTGACCCATCGGGCCGGGACCCCCCATGGGACCGGGGCCGCCCATCGGGCCGCCCGGACCCATCTGCCCCTGCATCGGCCCCTGGCCCATCGGACCGGGACCCTGGCCCATCGGGCCGGGGCCCTGCGGGCCCTGACCGCCGGGGCCGGCGGGCAGCTGCGGGGCACCGCTCGGCAGCTGCGGCGGGCCACCCATGGGGCCGCCGTGCTGCTGCGGCGGTCCCGATATCCCGGCGGGCATAGGAGCGCCGGGACCTCGCATGCCCGGCTGCGGCGCGCCGCCCTGCTGCTGATGTTGCTGGTCCTGCTGCTCTGGGGGACCCTTGCGCATGTTCTGCTGGTTCTGGGCGGCGGCCCGGGTGGCCGCGGCCAGCTTGGCGCGCAGGTCCTCGTTCTCGCGCAGCAGGCGGGTCAGCTCGGCCTCGACCTCGTCGAGGAAGGCATCGACCTCGTCCTCGTCATAGCCTTCTCGGAGGCGCACGGTCGTGAACTGCTTGTTCCGCACGTCCTCGGGGGTCAACGGCATCTCTTCACCTCAACGTAGTCATCGGCAGTCGGCAAGACCGTATCGTCCACCCTCACGTCGCGAGGTTCCCCACGATCCAGATCAGGATGTAGACGATGATCATCAGTACGAAGAAGGACAGGTCGAGTGCCACGCCCCCGAGACGCAGCGGCGGGATGAACCGCCGCAAAAGCTTCAGCGGTGGATCGGTGACAGTGTAGGTGGCCTCCAGTACGACCACCATCGCCTTGCCGGGTTGCCACGAGCGGGCGAACTGGAACACATAGTCCATGACCAGACGGAAGATGAGCACGATGAGGAACACCATCAGCGCGATGTAGAGAACCTCCATGGCCACGCCCATGATCGGTGCTCCCCTCTCCCCTGCTCCGAGTCCGTCCGGTGGTGCGTCTCAGCTCTGGTTGAAGAACCCGCCCTCTGCGATGCGGGCCTTGTCCTCCGCCGTGACATCGACGTTAGCAGGCGACAACAGGAACACCTTCTGCGTCACCCGCTCGATGCTGCCGTGAAGACCGAACACCAGACCGGCCGCGAAGTCGACAAGTCGCTTCGCATCGGTGTCGTCCATCTCCGTCAGATTCATGATCACCGGAGTGCCCTCACGGAAGTGTTCCCCGATGGTACGGGCCTCGTTGTAGGTCCGGGGGTGCAGCGTGGTGATCCGGTACGGCTCACGTTCGGACACGACCTTGGGCATGATCACCGGTGCGTTCTTCTCCAGGCTTGCGCGTTCTTGTGTGATGGACGCCACGGGCGCGATCCGCGCCGGACGGCCCGATTCCGCCGGCAGCGAAGCGGCCGGGGTCACCGGTTCGCGTGGCGCCGGAGGCTGCACCACTCGTACCGGCTCGTCCCTCTGTGACTGGTGTGTCCCGTGCGACTGGTGCGACGGCTCCTGCCGCCGGCGGTCACGCTCGGGCTCCGGGTCGAGTTCCGGTTCGAAATCGTCATCGGGGTCGAATCCCCGGCCGTCGTACCCATCGTCCTCCACGAGGCCGAGGTAGACCGCCATCTTGCGCATCGCGCCGGCCATGCTCTGAGTCCTCCGCTCTGTGGTGGATCGGCTGACGACCGCCAAGTCCCCGCGATCCACAGGTCGTTGCGCCGTCTCCGGCGGTATCGACCATATTTTCTGCTGTGGTCCGACTTCTTGGCGACGTTACCCGAGCCTGGGTCGGACTCCGAGTACCGCGGTGCCGACGCGTACATGTGTCGCACCGGCCGCCACGGCGTGCTCGAGGTCCGCACTCATCCCTGCCGAGACCATGGTGGCAGCCGGATGGCCCCTGCGCAGGTCGGTCGACAAATCCATGAGCCGATCGAACGCCGCCCGTTGACGGCCCGCATACTGTCCGGTCAACGGCGCGACGGTCATCAGACCGTCCAACCGCAGGCCCTCGGACCGGGCGACGAGGTCGGCCAACTCTTCGATTCCCTCGGGGGCCACGCCGCCGCGCTCCCCGCGTCCGCTCTCGCCCGCGTCCAGCGCGACCTGGATCAGGCAGCCCACTTCGCGCCCGGCGCGCACCGCCTCCTTCGACAGCGCCGTGACCAGCCGGGGCCGGTCGACGGACTGCACGACGTCGGCGTAACCGACCACCGAGCGCACCTTGTTGGTCTGGAGCTGACCGACAAAATGCCACCTGAGGGGCAGATCCGCGCATTCCGCGGCTTTCGGCGCCGCTTCCTGGTCGCGGTTCTCCGCCACGTGCCGTACGCCGAACTCCGCCAGCACCCGTACGTCCGCCGCCGGGTAGGTCTTGGTGACCACGATCAGGGTCACCTCGTCGCGGGAGCGCCCGGCGGCCGCGCACGCCGCGGCGATGCGCTCCTCGACCTGTGCCAGGTTTCTGGCGATCTCGTCCTTACGGTCCGTCATGTCCCTCAGTCCAGCCAGACATAGCCCGCCAGCCGGCCGGTGGTGCGGTCGCGGCGGTACGAGAAGTGGTCGCGCGATTCCAGCGTGCACACCGGCGACTGCTTCCGGTCGTGCACGCCCAGGCGCTCCAGTTGCGCGTGCACGCCGGCGCTCACGTCGACGGCGGGCGTGCCCCGACGCGTCTCGGCGTACGCCGCCGGCTCGACGGCGGCCACCTCGGCGCGCATGGCCTCCGGCACCTCGTAGCACCGGCCGCACACCGCGGGGCCGGTGCGGGCGACGATCCGGGCCGGGTCGGCGCCGAGATCCACCATGGCGCGCACGGCGGCGGGGACCACTCCGGCCACCATGCCGGGGCGTCCGGCGTGGGCCGCGGCGGCGATCTGGGCCACCGGGTCGGCGAGCAGCACCGGGACGCAGTCGGCGGTGAGCACCGCCAGGGCGAGCCCGCGCCGGGCGGTGACGATCGCGTCGACCGGCGGGATGTCCGCGGTGTCCCACGGCCCGTCCACGACCGCGACGTCCGCGCCGTGCACCTGGTTCATCCACACCACGCGGGCCGGGTCGAGCCCGAGGGCCCGCGCGGCCCGTTCCCGGTTGGTGCGCACGGCGCCGGGGTCGTCGCCGACCGCGCCGCCGAGATTCAGCTCCTCGTACGGAACGGCGCTCACCCCGCCCCACCGGTCGGTGAAGGCGAAGTGCGCGCCGTTCACGGTGTCGCGCCGGCCTATCACTTGAGGAAGTCCGGTACGTCCAGTTCCTCGGCCGCGCTGTCCGAGTAGGTCCGCGGCGCCGGCGGGATGGGCGGGGCGGCCGGGGCCGGGATGTCGTGGACCGGCTCGGGGGCGGCCGGGTCCGGCTCCTCCTTCGGCGTCACGCTGCCAAGCGCCCCGAACGTCGGCCGGGACTCCGGCTGGCGGATCGGTGCGGGCTCCTCGCGGCGGGGCGCGGGGGTGGTGGCGGAGGAACCGAGGACGTTGTCGCGGCGGGCCGGCGGCTGTCCGCCGTCGAAACCGGCCGCGATCACGGTCACCCGGACCTCGTCGCCGAGCGCGTCGTCGATGACCGCGCCGAAGATGATGTTGGCCTCGGGGTGGGCGGCCTCGCTGACCAGCTGGGCGGCCTCGTTGATCTCGAACAGGCCGAGATCGGAGCCGCCGGAGATGGACAGCAGCACGCCGCGGGCGCCGTCGATGGAGGCTTCCAGCAGCGGCGAGGAGATCGCCATCTCGGCCGCGGCCACCGCGCGGTCGTCGCCGCGGGCCGAGCCGATGCCCATCAGGGCCGAACCGGCCTCGGACATGACCGACTTCACATCGGCGAAGTCGAGGTTGATCAGACCGGGGGTGGTGATCAGGTCGGTGATGCCCTGCACACCGGACAGCAGCACCTGGTCCGCGGACTTGAACGCGTCGAGCACGCTGACCTGGCGGTCCGAGATGGACAGCAGCCGGTCGTTGGGGATGACGATGAGGGTGTCGACCTCTTCGCGCAGCTCGGCGATGCCGTCCTCGGCCTGGTTCGCACGGCGCCGTCCTTCGAAGGTGAACGGGCGCGTGACCACGCCGATGGTGAGGGCGCCCAGCGAGCGCGCGATGTTGGCCACGACCGGCGCGCCGCCGGTGCCGGTGCCGCCGCCTTCACCGGCTGTCACGAAGACCATGTCGGCCCCCTTGAGGACCTCCTCGATCTCCTCGCGGTGGTCCTCGGCGGCCTTGCGGCCGACGGCCGGGTTGGCGCCGGCGCCGAGTCCGCGGGTGAGTTCACGGCCGACGTCCAGCTTGACGTCGGCGTCGCTCATCAACAGAGCTTGCGCGTCGGTGTTGATGGCGATGAACTCGACGCCCTTGAGACCGACCTCGATCATCCGGTTGATGGCATTGACACCACCGCCGCCGACACCGATGACTTTGATGACTGCGAGGTAGTTCTGCGGTGCTGCCACGTCGAAGGCCTCTCGCCTCGAGTTACGTGTCGCCGCCTCGCGGTGGCCGCGATCCGACGACTGATGCCGAATGGGACGGTCCATAGCGCCGACCCGAACCCTAACCCTGAAGTTTAGGGTTACCAGTGTGCCTGTTCCCTGGAGTCCTCTGAACAGGACACTAAGTCGACCAGCGGCGCCCGTTCAACGAACACGCCGAACCTCCCGTTTTTCTTTTCACCCTATGTGATCGGCCACAGCGCTGACCAACCAGGGTGCTGGCCTGCGCCGAGGACCGTCAACTCCCTGATGACGCCGGGGCGGTGGGCACGCTGACGTCGAAGTGCCGTGCCCGCGGCGCGGCTTTCATCAACGCGGTGAGCGCACGCGCCTTCTGACGGCCCTTCTCGCTGCTGCCCCAGGAGACGGTCCGCCCACCGGTCAGCTCCAGCGAGATGTCGTCATAGGTACGGACCTCGACGGTGCGGGCCTGGCGCGAGACGGCGGCCGGCAGATCACTGGCGACCCTGACCGCCTCGCGCACGAGCCGGCTCTCGCCGAAACGCCGCAGGCTCGCCGCGGCCGACGGAGAACGGGAAAGGGACAATTCCAGAACCGGCACCGAGTCCGGCGCCCTGGAAACCGTCGCGAAGCGGACGCCGTGCGCGTCCACTTCGACGAACTTTCCGCCCTTTTTCTCCACCATGACCGCGGTGCGTTCGACCACTTTCACGTCGATTCCGTGGGGCCAGGAACGGCTGACGTCGACCGTGGCGACCCGGGACAGCCGCCGGCGCACCCGGTCCGCGACGGCACCGGTGTCGACGGAGACGAGGGGGCCCCCGGACGGCACCTCGGCCGCCTCACGCACCTGAGCGGGCGTCAGAACGCGTGTGCCGGACACGGACACGTGCTCCACCCGGATCCACGGCGAGCCGTACAGCAGCCACAGCACGGCGGCGCCGAGCAGGACGACGCCCAGCGCCGGCAGGACGACGGCCCGCGGGCTCGGCCGTCTCAGCCGGCCGAGACGCAGGGGCGGGCCGGACGGCTTCTGCTGGCGTTGACCGCGCCGGGCGGTCGTCGGTCCGGCCACGCTGTGCGCCCCTTCGTCCCCATGGTCCTAACGCTTCGAGGCGATGGCCTCGTACACCATGCCGACGAGCAGCTCGTCGGCGTCCCGGCGGCCGAACTCGCTGGCGGCGCGGGACATCTGGTACAGCCGGTGCGGATCGGCGAGCACGGGCAGGACGTTGTCCTGCACCCACTGCGGCGTCAGTTCCGCGTCGTCGACCAGCAGTCCGCCGCCTGCCTTGACCACCGGCTGGGCGTTGAGCCGCTGTTCGCCGTTGCCGATGGGCAGCGGGACGTAGGCGGCCGGGAGTCCGACGGCGGAGAGCTCGGCGACGGTCATCGCGCCCGCGCGGCAGAGCATCATGTCGGCCGCGGCGTACGCGAGGTCCATCCGGTCCAGATAACTTACCGGGATGTAGGGGGGCATACCCGGCATCTGCTGCACCTGCGGCAGTTCGTTCTTCGGGCCGACCGCGTGCAGGATCTGGATCCCGGCCTGCTGCAGCCGGGGGGCGACCTGCTGGATCACCTCGTTGAGGCGGCGGGCGCCCTGGGAGCCGCCGGAGACCAGCAGGGTGGGCAGGTTCGGGTCCAGGCCGAACGCCGCGCGCGCCTCGGGGCGTACGGCGGCGCGGTCCAGGGTGGCGATGGAGCGCCGCAGCGGGATGCCGATGTAACGGGCGTTGCGCAGCTTGCTGTCGGGGGTGGAGACGGCGACCTGGTTCGCGTACCGCGAGCCGATCTTGTTGGCCAGGCCCGGCCGGGCGTTGGCCTCGTGGACGACGATGGGCACCCCGAGCCGCTTGGCCGCGAGATAGCCGGGCAGGGCGACATAGCCGCCGAAGCCGACGACCACGTCGGCTTTGGTGCGTTCCAGGATCTGCTCGGCGGCCTTGATGGTGCCGCGCAGCCGGCCCGGCACGGTGATCAGTTCGGGCGTGGGCTTGCGCGGCAGTGGCACCGCGGGGATCAGCGCGAGCTCGTAGCCCCGCTCCGGGACGAGCCGGGTCTCCAGTCCCCGCTCCGTGCCCAGGGCCGTGATGCCCACGGTCGGGTCCTGCCTGCGCAGGGCGTCCGCGAGGGCGAGCGCGGGCTCGATGTGGCCCGCGGTACCTCCGCCGGCGAGTACGACATGCACCGAAATTCACCGCTCTCCGGACGGACGCGCCGCCGAGGCACGCCGTCGCATCGTGTTCCATCTCCGAGGCCCCTGGCCGGACCCCTGACCCGTTCCCCGGCCGGAGTTCCCGCCGGAGGCCCGTGCGGAGGCCCGGCCCGGTGTCCGGCCGGAGCCGCGCTCGGGCCTCCGGCCGGTCGTGCGTCCGGCCGCGGAGCCTGACGTGCGCTTTCTACCAAAGCGTGGCTGCCGCATGGCAAGCGCTGCCCGCGCAGCGGGCTCGTCCCGCGCGAAGGCGATCAGCAGCCCGATGGCGAACATGGTCGGCAGCAGGGCGGATCCTCCGTAGGAGAACAGCGGGAGCGGAACGCCGGCGATCGGCAGCAGACCGAGCACCGCACCGATGTTGATCACCGCCTGGACGGTGATCCACGTGGTCACGCCTCCCGCGGCGTACCTGACGAAGGGATCCTCCGTGCGTCCGGCCACGCGGATGCCCGCATAGCCTAGAGCCGCGAACAGGGCGAGCACCGACAGCGTCCCCGCAAGGCCCAGTTCCTCACCGGTGACCGCGAAGATGAAGTCGGTGTGGGCCTCGGGCAGTTGCCCCCATTTTTCCACACTGGCGCCGAGCCCGGAGCCGAACAGTCCGCCGGAGGCGAGGGCGTAGATGCCGTGCACCGCCTGCCAGCACTTGGTGACGTCGGTGGAGCCGACGCAGGCGAACCGGTCCAGCCGGTTGGGGCTGGTCTTGATGAGCACCAGGCCGATCAGGGAGGCGACCGAGAGCACGCCCACGAACAGGCGGGTGGGCGCGCCCGCCAGCCACAGCAGCCCGAAGAGGATGCCGGTGAGGATGATCGCGGTGCCCATGTCGCCGCCCAGCATGATCAGTCCGAGCAGCATGAAGGCGACCGGGACCAGCGGCACCAGCATGTGCTTCCACTGCGTCAGCAGCCGCTTCTCCTGCTTGCGGGCGATCAGGTCGGCGCCCCACAGCACCAGGGCCAGCTTGCCGATCTCGCTGGGCTGGATCTGGAAGGAGCCGCCCAGCGAGATCCAGTTCTGGTTGCCGTTGACCGACACTCCTATCCCCGGCACCTGCACCAGCGCCATGAGGAACACCGCGCCCGCCAGGATCGGGTAGGCCAGCGCCCGGTGCAGCTTCACCGGCATCCGGGCGGCCACCAGCAGCAGCACGGTGCCGATGGCGGCGGCGAGCAGCTGCTTGCGGAAGAAGTACCACCCGGGCAGCGCCATCTGCAGCGCGGTGACCTGGGAGGCGGAGTACACCATCACCAGGCCGAGCACCGTGATCAGCGCGCTGCCGCCGGCCAGCACGTAGTAGGCGGTCAGCGGCCGGTCCCAGGCCTTGCGGGCACGGGTGACGAGGGTGCGCACGGGGTTGTCGTGCACCGCCCGGGCGACGGCGGGCCGCCGGGCGGCGCGCTGCACGGTCGGACGGCCGGTGCGGCCTGCGGGGCTAGCGGCCACGTGCGCCTCCGCTGTCCGTCGGCCGCACCGGTGACGTGCCCCGGCGGGCAGTGGCTCGGCTGGCGGGTCCCACGCGTCCCTCCCAAGGTCGCCCGGCAGCGGGGGCGGCCGGGGTCAGCGGGCGGCGAGTTCGCGAACGGCCGCCGCGAACGCGTCACCGCGCTGGTTGTAGTTGACGAACATGTCCATGGAGGCGCAGGCCGGGGCGAGGAGCACCGTGTCACCCGCGCGGGCCAGCCGCTTCGCCTCCTGGACGGCCTGGAGCATCGCCCCAGTGTCGGTCCGGTCGAGGTCGACGACGGGTACTTCCGGCGCGTGTCGCGCCAGGGCGTCCCGGATCAGGCCGCGATCGGCGCCGATCAGCACCACGCCGCGCAGCCGCCCGGCCGCGCCGGCGACCAGTTCGTCGAAGGTCGCGCCCTTCGCCAGCCCCCCTGCGATCCATACGATCGACTCATATGACGCCAACGAGGCCTGTGCCGCGTGGGTGTTGGTGGCCTTGGAGTCGTCGACGTAGGCGACGCCGTCGAGGTCGGCGACGTGCGCGATGCGGTGCGCGTCGGGCGTGAAGGCCCGCAGCCCCTCCCGCACGGCCGCGGCGGGCACCCCGTAGGCGCGGGCGAGGGCCGCCGCGGCAAGGGCGTTGGCGATGTTGTGCGGGGCCGGCGGCCGGATGTCCGCCACCTCGGCCAGCTCCTGGGCGTTCTTCTGCCGGTTCGGCACGAAGGCGCGGTCGACCAGGATGCCGTCCACGACGCCGAGTTGGGAGGGCGCCGGGGTGCCCGGCGTGAAGCCGATCGCCCGGCAGCCCTCCTCCACGTCGGCCTCGCGCACCAGGTCCTCGGTGGCCTTGTCCGCCGCGTTGTAGACGCAGGCGATCCGGTTGCCCTCGTAGATGCGGCCCTTGTCGGCCGCGTAGGCCTCCATGGAGCCGTGCCAGTCCAGGTGGTCCGGCGCGAGGTTGAGGACCGCGGCGGAGTGCGCCCGCAGCGACGGCGCCCAGTGCAGTTGGTAGCTGGACAGTTCGACGGCGAGGACGTCGTAGGTCTCCTCGCCGAGGACCGCGTCCAGCAGCGAGACGCCGATGTTGCCGACGGCGGCCGTGCGCAGGCCCGCCGCCCTCAGGATGGAGGCGAGCATCTGCACCGTGGTGGTCTTGCCGTTGGTGCCGGTGACCGCCAGCCACGGTGCGGGCGTGCGGCCGCCGTGACCGCGCAGCCGCCAGGCGAGTTCCACGTCGCCCCAGACGGGGACGTCCGCCTTCTCGGCGGCGCGGAACAGCGCCTTGTCCGGCTTCCAGCCGGGGGCGGTGACGATCAGCTCGGTGCCGTCGGGCAGGGAGTCCCCGTCGCCGAGGCGGACGGTGATCCCCAGGGCCTGAAGCTCCGCGGCCTGCGCCCGGGCGCGCTCGTCGTCGCCGTCGTTGACGACGGTGACCCGCGCGCCCAGGCCGTGCAGGACCTTGGCCGCCGGGACCCCGGAGACGCCGAGCCCGGCGACGGTGACGTTCTTTCCCTGCCAGTCGGTCACTTGTCCGCTGCCCATCCCGCGTAGAAGAGGCCGAGTCCGACGATGACACAGATGCCCTGGATGATCCAGAAACGGACCACCACGAGCACTTCGGACCAGCCCTTGAGTTCGAAGTGGTGCTGCAGGGGCGCCATCCGGAAGACGCGCTTGCCGGTCAGGCGGAAGGAGCCGACCTGGATGATCACCGACATGGTGATGAGGACGAACAGGCCGCCCAGCAGCGCGAGCAGCAGCTCGGTGCGGGAGCAGATGGCCAGGCCCGCCAGCACACCGCCGAGCGCGAGCGAACCGGTGTCACCCATGAAGATCTTCGCCGGCGAGGTGTTCCACCACAGGAAGCCGAGGCAGGCACCCATGAGCGCGGAGGACACGATCGCGAGGTCGAGCGGGTCGCGCACCTCGTAGCAGGCGCCCGGGTTGGTCAGCGTCATGGCGTTGGCGCAGGACTCCTGGTACTGCCAGACGCCGATGAAGGTGTAGGCGCCGAAGACCAGGACTGAGGCGCCGGTGGCCAGGCCGTCCAGACCGTCGGTGAGGTTCACGCCGTTCGACATGGCCAGGATCATGAACAGCGCCCAGACCACGAACAGCACCGGGCCGATCGACCACCCGAAGTCGGTGATGAACGACAGCTTGGTGGAGGCGGGCGTGTTGCCCCGGTTGTCGGCGAACTGCAGCGACAGCACCGCGAAGGCGATGCCGACGATCAGCTGGCCGGCCATCTTCGCCTTGGCCCGCAGACCCAGCGAACGACGCTTGACGATCTTGATGTAGTCGTCGAGGAAGCCGACCATGCCCATGCCGACCATGAGGCCGAGCACCAGCAGACCCGAGAAGCGCGGGGGCTGCCCGGTGATCACCTTGGCCAGGAAGTAGGCGGCGACCGTGGCCAGGATGAAGGCGATGCCGCCCATGGTCGGCGTACCGCGCTTGCTGGCGTGCTCGCGCGGTCCGTCGTCACGGATGTACTGGCCGTAGCCCTTGCGGGCCAGGAGTTTGATCAGCAAGGGGGTGCCGATCAGGGTCAGAAAGAGCCCGATGACGCCCGCGAAGAGAATCTGGTTCATCGGGCGGCGACCTCACCCTCGGTCCCGGCCTGCAGCAGCGCCTCGGCGACGCTTTCCAGACCGACCGCACGGGACGCCTTCACGAGCACCACGTCCCCCGGGCGCAACTCGCTGCGCAACAGGTCGACCGCCGCCTGTGCGTCGGACACGTGCACCGACTCCTCACCCCACGAACCCTCGTTGTATGCGCCCAGTTGCAGCCAGGACGCTTCCCTGCCCCCGACCGCGACGAGCTTGCTGACGTTGAGCCGGACGGCCAGCCGTCCGACCGCGTCGTGCTCGGCGAGCGCCTCGTCCCCCAGCTCGGCCATCGGACCGAGCACCGCCCACGTCCGCCGTCCGCGGCCCATGGCCACCAGCGCGCGCAGCGCGGCCCGCATGGACTCGGGGTTGGCGTTGTAGGCGTCGTTGACGATGGTCACGCCGTCCGGGCGCTCGACGACCTCCATGCGCCACCGGGAGAGGGACTCCGCCTCGGAGAGCGCGGTGGCGATCTCTTCCGCGGACATGCCCAGCTCATGGGCGACGGCGGCCGCGGCGAGCGCGTTCGACACGTGGTGCTCACCGTACAGGCGCATGGTCACATCGGATGCACCGGAGGGTGTGTGAAGCCGGAAAACGGGCTGCCCGCTGTCCGTGAGTCTCACGTTCTCGGCGCGAACGTCCGCTTCGCCGGACTCTCCGAAAAGGAGCACCTTCGCCTTCGTACGGGAGGCCATGGCCTTCACCAGCGGATCGTCGGCGTTGAGCACCGCGACGCCGCCGTCCTCGGCGGCGGGCAGGCTCTCCACCAGCTCGCCCTTGGCCCGGGCGATCTGCTCACGGCCGCCGAACTCGCCGACGTGGGCGCTGCCCACGTTGAGCACCACGCCGATGCGCGGCGGGGTCAGCCCGGTGAGGTAGCGGATGTGGCCGAGGCCGCGGGCGCCCATCTCCAGCACGAGGAACCGGGTCTCCTCGGTGGCGCTCAGGGCGGTCAGCGGCAGCCCGATCTCGTTGTTGAGGGAGCCGGGCGTGAACACGGTCGGTGCCGTGCGCCGCAGCACCTGGGCGATGAGGTCCTTGGTGCTGGTCTTGCCGGCGGAACCGGTCAGTCCCACCAGGGTCGCGCCGAGCCGGGCGACGACATGGCGGGCGAGGGCGCCGAGGGCGGCCTGGACGTCGTCGACGACGATCGCGGGCACACCGACGGGACGGGACGCCAGTACGGCGACGGCGCCCGCCTCGATCACGGCGGCGGCGAAGTCGTGGCCGTCGACGCGTTCGCCGGTGAAGGCGACGAACAGACTGCCGGGCACCGCCTCGCGGGAGTCCCGGACGACGGGTCCGGTGACCTCGACGGACGGATCCGGTATGTCGTGCGTCTGCCCGCCGACGACATCTGCGATCTCGGCGAGGGAGAGGGCGATCACAAGTTCTTCCCCTGGGTCTTCCGGATTTTCATCCCTGGGTGTTCTTAATTGCTTCGCGAAGCACCTGGCGGTCGTCGAAGGGACGGACCACGCCGGCGATGTCCTGGCCCTGTTCGTGGCCCTTGCCCGCGACCAGCACGGTGTCGCCGGGGTGCGCACGGCCCACGGCGGCGGCGATCGCGGCGGCACGGTCCTCGAACAGGAGCACCTCCCCGCGCTCGTGCGCGGGCACCGTGGCGGCGCCCTGGAGCATGGCCGCGAGGATCGCGAGCGGGTCCTCGGAGCGGGGGTTGTCGGAGGTCAGTACGGCGGTGTCGGCGAGGCGGGCCGCGGCGGCGCCCATGGGGCCGCGCTTGGTCCGGTCGCGGTCGCCGCCGCAGCCGAGCACCACGTGCAGCCGGCCCTTGGTGACCTTGCGCAGGGCCTTGAGCACCGACTCCACGGCGTCGGTCTTGTGCGCGTAGTCCACGACGGCGAGGTAGGGCTGTCCGGCGTCGACCCGCTCCAGCCGGCCGGGGACGCCGGGCACGGCCGCGACACCGTCGGCGGCCGTCTGCGGATCCAGGCCCGCGGCGGCCAGGGCCACGACGGCGGCGAGGGTGTTGGCCACGTTGAACGGGCCCGGCAGCGGCGATCGCGCCGCGATCCGCTGCCCCTCGGGGCCGAGCACGGTGAACGTGGACTCGAGCGGGCCGACCTCCACGTCCTGGGCGCGCCAGTCGGCGTCCGGGTGACCCTCGGCCGAGTAGGTGACGACGGGGACCGTGGCCTGCCGGGCGAGCCGCCGGCCGTACTCGTCGTCGAAGTTGATCACGCCCAGGCGGCTGCGCCGCGGCGTGAACAGCTGCGCCTTGGCCTGGAAGTAGTCCTCCATCCCGGAGTGGAACTCCATGTGCTCCGGGCTGAGGTTGGTGAAGACGGCGACGTCGAAGACGCAGCCGTCGACCCGGCCGAGCACCAGGGCGTGGCTGGAGACCTCCATGGCGACCGCCTCGACCCCGCGCTCGCGCATCACGGCGAACAGGGCCTGCAGGTCGGTGGCCTCGGGGGTGGTGCGCTCGGACTTGATGCGCTCGTCGCCGACGCGCATCTCCACGGTGCCGATCAGACCGGTGCTCCGGACCGTCCTCAGGCCGCCCTCGACGAGGTAGGCGGTGGTGGTCTTGCCGGAGGTGCCGGTGATGCCGATCTGCAGCAGATCGCGGCCGGGCCGGCCGTAGACGGTGGCGGCCAGCTCGCCCATCCGGGCGCGCGGGTCGTCCACCACCAGCACGGGCAGGCCGGTGGCGGCGGCGCGCTCGGCGCCGGCCGGGTCGGTGAGCACGGCGGCCGCGCCGAGGCCCGCCGCCTGGGTGACGAAGTCGGCGCCGTGCGCGCGCTCTCCGGGCAGGGCGGCGTACAGGTCACCGGGGCGCACGGCGCGCGAGTCGTGGGTGATGCCCGTGACCTCGGCGGCGCCGTCCGGCGGCTCGACACCCAGCTGACCGGCGAGGTCCGCCAGCGAGGTGGCGGTGACCTGAGCCGGCCTGGGCGGTCCCGGGTACGTCACGGAATCGCCCTTCCGGGTGGTTCGGGTCTGATCAGCGTGTGGCACGGCGGTGAGCGTACCGGGCGTGGCGGCCTGCGGGCGAAGCGAGGGCCGGGGCCCGGATTGGTTCCCGGGATCGGGGGTGATCGTGGTCACGGACTCGTTCCTGGTGGTTCTGTGCGGGGGGGTGGGCACCGGGGGACGGTGGGCGGTGCGGGGCGCGGGGCCGCGGCCCGCACCGTGTGCTCATGGCGTGAAGTCGACGGGCAGGTTCGCGGGCCGGGTGCCGGTCGGCGGCACCTGGAGCGTCTTCAGCGCGAACTCCATGACCTTCTTGTAGATCGGTCCGCAGATCTGGCCGCCGAAGTAGCTGCCCTTGGTGGCGTTCTGGATGGCGCAGTAGACGGTGATGCGGGGCTTGTCGGCCGGGGCGAAACCGGCGAAGGACGAGGTGTAGCCGCGGTAGCGGCCGGTGGCCGGATCCACACGGTTGGCCGTGCCGGTCTTGCCCGCGACGCGGTAGCCGGGGATGCGTGCCTTCAGGCCGGTGCCCTGCTCGTCGTCCACGACGGACTCCAGCATCTGGGCCAGCTGGGTGGCGGTCCTCTCGCTCACGACCCGGGTCTTCTCGGGCTTCGGGGCGGGCGTGAAACGGCCGTCGGGGCCCTTGATGCCGCGCACCAGGGTCGGCTGGATCCTCACCCCGCCGTTGGCGATCGTCGAGTAGATGGACGCCGCCTGCAGCGCGTTGATCGAGAAGCCCTGACCGAACGGGATCGTGTACTGCTGCGAGGTGGACCACTTGCCGGGGGGTGCCAGGATGCCCTTGGTCTCGCCGGGGAAGCCGATGCCGGTGTACTCGCCGATCCCGAACTTGCGCAGGTAGGAGTAGAGGACCCGGTTGGCCTCGGCCTGGGTTCTGCCGAGCTGGCCGGTGGCCAGGATCGTGCCGATGTTGCTGGACTTGGCGAGCACCCCGTTGAGGGTGAGGTACCAGGTGTCGTGGTCGACGTCGTCCTGGAAGAGCCGGTCACCGCGGTGCAGCCGGTTGGGCACCACGACGTGGGTGAGCGGGGTGGCCTTGTGCTCCTCCAGCACCGCGGCCATGGACATGACCTTGGCGGTGGAGCCGGGCTCGTAGGCGTCCTGGACGGCGGCGTTGCCGAGGGCGTCCGGGTCGGCGTGGGCGAGGTCGTTGGGGTCGAAGCCCGGGGACTCGGCCATGGCGAGGATCTCGCCGGTGCGCGTGTCCTGGACGATCACATAGCCGCGGTCCGCCTGCGAGGCGCGCACCTGCTCGGTGATGGCGT
Source organism: Streptomyces thermodiastaticus (assembly GCF_014656135.1). Classification (GTDB taxonomy): domain Bacteria; phylum Actinomycetota; class Actinomycetes; order Streptomycetales; family Streptomycetaceae; genus Streptomyces; species Streptomyces thermodiastaticus. The sequence continues at coordinate 90,823 of NZ_BNBV01000003.1, read as the reverse complement.
TCTGCGCGGCCCACTGGATGTCGCGGTCGATGGTCAGCTCGACGTCCGAGCCGGGCACCGCGGGTGTCTCGGCGGAGCCCGCGGTGGGGACCTCGCGGCCGCCGGACTGGGCGTAGCGGACCTTGCCGGGCTTGCCGGCCAGCTCCTCGTTCAGCTGCTGCTCGATGCCGCCGCCGCCCTTGCCGGAGGCGTCGACCCAGCCCAGCACTCCGGCGGCGAGGTCGCCTGCCGGGTAGACACGCTTGCTGCTCGGCTCGGAGAAGACGCCGGCGAGGACGTTGACGGTCGTCCTGTCGGTCTGCGCCTTCTTCGCCAGGGTGGTCTTCAGGTCCTTGATCTGGTTCCACACCTGCGGGGTCTGCCGGGCGGCCAGCAGCACGTACCGGGTGTTCGGGGTGCGCAGCTTGCCGGCGAGCGCCTCCTGGTCCAGACCGAGGATCGGGGCGAGCAGCGCGGCGGCCTGCTCCGGCCCGTCGTCGATCTTCAGCTGCTCGCGCGTGAACATGGTCGGGTCGGCCGTGATGTCCTCGGCGTCGACACTGGCGGCCAGGGTGACGCCGTTGCGGTCGGTGATGGCGCCGCGCTCGGCGGCGATGGCGTGCACCACGTAGCGGTTCTCGTCGGCCTTGGCGGCGTACGCGCTGGCGTCGATGGCCTGCACCTGCAGCAGCCGCACCGCGAAGACGGCCATGACCAGTGTCAGCGCCACGCCGACCATGCGCAGCCGCGGGCGGGGGCTGCCCAGGCGCAGCACCCGCACGGGCGGCGGACGCCAGGTGGAGCTGGGGCGGCGGGCCGGGCGGGAGCCGGTGCGGGGACGCGGGCGGCTCGCCGGCCGGGCGGGCCGGGAGGACCCGGGCACGCGGCGGCGCGGCGGTTGCCTGTCGGTCACGTGGCTCACCTGCCGGGGGTCGTGGTCGGGGCTGGCTGGGGCGGTGCGGACGGGCCGGTGTGCGGCCCGGGGACGTCCGCGGTGTCCGGGCCGGCCGGATCGGCCGGCGACAGGTCCGCCACGTCCTGGAGCTCCGGCTCCGCTCCCGGGTCCGGGGTGCCGGAGGTGCCGGTGTCCGTCCAGGACGGCGGGGCCGTGAGTGCCTCGGGCGGGCGCACCGACAGCGGCACGCCGTCGGCGGAGGACTGCCGGGCGGCGGGCGATGGGACGCCCTTGACGGTGCCGTCGGGGTCGAGGAACGCCGGGTCGCCGCCGGGCACCATGCCCAGTTCGCGGGCGCGGCGCTCCAGGGCGTCGGGGGCGGAGTACGAGTCGATGTCCCGCTGCAGGGCCTGCTCCTCGTCGGTGAGGTTCTTGGTGTCCCGCTCCAGGTCGTCGCGCTGGAACGCACCCGCGCTGAGCGCCGAGTTCAGCACCAGCAGCCCGATCAGGCCACCGCCGAGGAGCAGCACCACGAGGAGGACGAAGGGTGTGCGGGCGGCCTGCCGGCGCCCGGCCGGGAACATCCGTGCCAGCCGGGCGGCCCGGCCGCGCAGTTCGGGTCTTCTGCTCACCACTCCCCCTGTCTCACTCGACGTCCTCCCTGATGCGCTCGGCCCCGCGCAGGCGTGCCGGTGCGGCGCGCCGGTTCTCGGCGATCTCCTCCTCGGTGGGAAGTTCGGCACCGCGGGTGAGCAGCTTGAGCCGGGGCTGATAGCGCTCGGGGACGACGGGCAGCCCGGGCGGCGCGGTGGAGGCGGCGCCGGCCGCGAACACCTGCTTGATCAGGCGGTCTTCGAGCGAGTGGTACGACAGAACGGCGATCCGTCCGCCGACGTCGAGCGCCTTCACCGCGGCCGGGATCGCCCGCTCCAGCACGGCGAGTTCGCCGTTGACCTCGATGCGCAGGGCCTGGAAGGTGCGCTTGGCCGGGTTGCCTCCGGTGCGCTTGGCGGCCTGGGGCAGCGCGTCGCGGATCAGCTGCACCAGGCGGGTACTGGTGGTGAACGGCTCCTTCTCGCGCTCGCGCACGATCGCGGCGACGATCCGCTTGGCCTGCTTCTCCTCGCCGTAGGCCCGCAGGATGCGCACCAGTTCGCCGGGCGGGTAGGTGTTGAGGACCTCGGCGGCGCTGATGCCGGTGGACTGGTCCATGCGCATGTCCAGGGGGGCGTCCTGGGCGTAGGCGAAGCCGCGGCCGGCCTCGTCGAGCTGCATGGAGGACACGCCGAGATCGAACAGGACGCCCTGGACGCGCGGGACGCCGAGGCGCCGCAGCACCTCGGGCAGCTCGTCGTAGACGGCGTGCACCAGCGTCGCCCGCTCGCCGAAGGGGGCCAGCCGCTCACCGGCCAGGCGCAGCGCCTCCTTGTCGCGGTCGAGACCGATCAGGCGGGCCTCGGGGAAGCGGGTGAGCAGTCCCTCGCTGTGGCCGCCGAGGCCCAGGGTGCAGTCGACGACCACCGCTCCGGGCCGCTGCAGGGCGGGCGCCAGCAGGTCCAGGCACCGCTGGAGCATCACGGGGACGTGTCGGCTGTTGCTCAAGAGGCCCTCTCAGGTCCGGCGTCCCGCACGCACCGCCCGGTCCCCGGGCCGCTCACGGACGTCGAGGACCTGCCGGCGCCCCGAAGCGTCAGCCGGCCGGAGCGGGTGGAGGCCGAGCCGTACGTACGCGCCGCGCACGTGGGGAGACTCCTGCCGCGTGCGCGGGGTCTCCGGGTCAAGCGATCAGCAGGGAGGGCCACGCCTCCCGCTTCGCGTCACTTTAGTCCACCGTGTCGCCCGGTCAATCAACCGGCCTGCGCGTCGTCCGGGCGGGTGTCCCGTGACCCGGCCGACGGAACGCATTCACCCGGACGGGCGGGTCCGCGCCGGGCGGGATGCCGGTGAGCCGGGCGGGATCCCGGTGAGGGCGGCGGCGCGGTGGCCCGCCGATGCCATCAGCAGACCGTCATAAGACCCGACGGACGACGGCCAGTTGTCCACAGGCGAGTGACACGCGTCCGCGGCGGCGGCAAGAATGCGGGATGTGACGTCGCGCGGAACTTTTCCGAGGCGGCGTCCGTGTTCGAGGTGGGCCGGCGACGCAGCGGGACCGGCCCGGGAGACTGGGGAGACCCCTGCTCGCCTGCGGGCGTGGGGACGGGCCGAGGAGGGCCGGGTGACGACCTATGACGACGGAGCCGATCTCACCGATCTGACCGCCACCGTGGAACGGGTGCGCGCTTCGGTGGAGAAGGTGATCGAGGGCAAGCCCGAGGCCGTGCGGCTGGCGCTGACCGTGCTGCTCGCCGAGGGCCACCTGCTGATCGAGGACGTCCCCGGAGTGGGCAAGACGATGCTCGCCAAGGCGCTGGCACGGTCCGTCGACTGCTCGGTGCGGCGCATCCAGTTCACTCCCGACCTGCTGCCCTCGGACATCACCGGGGTGTCCGTCTGGGACCAGCAGCGCCGGGACTTCGAGTTCAAGCCCGGCGCCGTCTTCGCACAGATCGTGATCGGCGACGAGATCAACCGCGCCTCTCCGAAGACCCAGTCCGCGCTGCTGGAGTCGATGGAGGAGCGGCAGGTCACCATCGACGGCCAGACCTACGAACTGCCCAGCCCCTTCATGGTGGTGGCCACGCAGAACCCGGTGGAGATGGAGGGCACCTATCCGCTGCCCGAGGCCCAGCGGGACCGGTTCATGGCCCGGGTGTCCATCGGCTACCCGCATCCGGAGGCCGAGCTGCGCATGCTGGACGTGCACGGCGGGGTCAGCCCACTGGACGGCCTGCGGCCCGTCGCGCACGCGCACGAGGTGGTCAAGCTGATCGAGGCGGTGCGCGGCGTGCACGTCGCCGAACCGGTGCGCAGATACGCGGTGGACCTGGTCGGCGCCACCCGCAGCCACCCGGACCTCAGACTCGGCGCCTCGCCGCGCGCGACGCTGCATCTGCTGCGCGCGGCGAAGGCGGCCGCGGCCCTCGGCGGCCGGGACTACGCCCTGCCGGACGACGTGCAGGCCCTGGCCGTCCCGGTCCTGGCCCACCGGCTGCTGCCCACCGCGCAGGCCCAGCTGAACCGGCGCACCGCGGAGCAGGTCGTGCAGGAGATCGTCCAGCAGACCCCGGTGCCCGCGGCGCCGCAGCAGGCCGGCGGGCTCGGCCTCGGCGGCCGGATGGCGCAGTCCGGCCGGCGGTCGCGGGGTCTGTGATGAGCGACGCGGGGGCCGCACGCACGGGCGGGGACGACCAGGGCGGCGTCCGCGTCGCGCTGGCCGGTCTGACCACCCGTGGCCGCTCGTTCCTGGCCGCGGGCGTCGCGGCCGCCGTGTGCGCCTACGTCCTCGGCCAGCCCGATCTGCTGCGGGTCGGGCTGCTGCTGGCGGTGCTGCCGCTGCTGTGCGCCGCGGTGCTGTACCGCACCCGCTACCGGGTCTCCGGCAGCCGCCGGCTCACCCCGGCCCGGGTGCCGGCCGGCGCCGAGGCCCGGGTGCGTCTGCGGATGGACAACGTCTCCCGGCTGCCCACCGGCCTGCTGCTGCTCCAGGACCGGGTGCCGTACGTGCTCGGGCCCCGGCCGCGGTTCGTGCTGGACCGGATCGAGCCGGGCGGCCGCCGCGAGGTGTCCTACCGGGTCTGCTCGGATCTGCGCGGCCGCTATCCGCTGGGCCCGCTGCAGCTGCGCCTGTCCGACCCGTTCGGCATGTGCGAGCTGACCCGCTCGTTCTCGGCGTCCGACACGCTGACCGTGACCCCGCGGGTGGAGCCGCTGCCGCCGGTGCGGCTGTCCGGCGAGGCCACCGGGTACGGCGACGGCCGGCAGCGCGCCCTGGCACTGGCAGGCGAGGACGACGTGATCCCGCGCGGCTACCGCTACGGCGACGACCTGCGCCGGGTGCACTGGCGCTCCACCGCCCGCCACGGCGAGCTGATGGTGCGCCGCGAGGAGCAGCCGCACCGGGCCCGCTGCACGGTGCTGCTGGACACCCGGGCCCGCGCCTTTTCCGGAGCCGGCCCGGACTCGGCCTTCGAGTGGGCCGTCTCGGGTGCGGCCTCCGTCATGACGCACATGCTGCAGCGGGGCTATTCGGTGCGGCTGCTGACCGACACCGGCAGCACGGTGCCGGGCGAGGGCGGCGACGGGTTCACGGCGACCGGGACGAGCCAGGAGCCGGCGGACGCGGCCGGGCTGATGATGGACACCCTCGCCGTGATCGGCCACTCCGACGGTGCGGGCCTGTCGCGCGCCTACGACGTGCTGCGCGGGGGCGACGACGGGCTGCTCGTGGCGTTCCTCGGCGATCTGGACGAGGCGCAGGCCGCGGTGGCCGCCCGGATGCGCCGGCGCAGCGGCGGCGCGGTCGCGTTCGTCCTGGACAGCGGGGTCTGGCTGCCCCGGGCCGGTGCGCCGGCGCCGGCGGACCGGCTTCAGGAGCGGCTGCGGATGCTGCGGGACGCGGGCTGGACGGCGGTGATGGTGCCGCGCGGAGCCGCGCTGTCCGAGGTGTGGCGGCAGGCGGACCGGGAGCGGACCGGCACCGGGGCCGGGGGAGGTCACGGCACGCCGGGCGCCGGCGCGGACGACGGCACGGTGAGCGGCACGCGCCCGGTGGCCGGCGCGGCGGGACCGGAGAGGAAGCAGCCATGAGCCGGGCGGTGGACGCACCGGCCTTCCGCGCCGGCCCGGCGGGCCGGACGAGCGGTGCGGATGTGCGCAAGGGGCGGTCATGAGCGGACGGACACGTCTGGCGCTGTGCGCGTGGGCGGCCACGCTGATGACGGCGTGCGCACTGCTGCCGCTGGTGTCCCCGGCGACATGGATCGTGCAGGTCGCTCTGCTGCTGGCGGTGCAGTCGGCGGTGGGCGCGGCGGCCCGGCGGGTGCCGCTGGCCCGGCCGCTGACCGTCGCGGCCCAGGTGCTGGTCACCCTGGTGCTGCTGACCCTGGTGTTCGCCCGGCAGCAGGCGCCGGCCGGGCTGGTGCCCGGCCCGGAGGCCTTCCGGCACCTGGCCGGCCTGGTGCGCCAGGGCGCGGAGGACGTCGGCCGCTACACCACCCCGGCGCCGCTGACGGACGGCATCCGGCTGCTGCTGGTCGCCGGGGTGCTGCTGATCGGGCTGATCGTGGACGCCCTCGCGGTGACCCTGCGCAGCGCGGCCACCGCGGGGCTGCCGCTGCTGGCCCTGTACTCGGTGGCGGCGGGGCTGGCCGACGGGGGCGCCGGCTGGCTGTGGTTCCTGCTCGCGGCGGCCGGGTATCTGATGCTGCTCCTGGCCGAGGGCCGCGACCGGCTGTCGCAGTGGGGCCGGGTGTTCACCGGGGCGGTCAGGTCGCCGCGCGGCGAGCGCGGCTCCGCGGTGGCGCCGGTGCGCACCGGGCGCCGGATCGGCGTGGTCGCGCTGGGCGTGGCCCTGGTGGTGCCGCTGGCCCTGCCGGGGATGCGGCACGGCCTGCTGGACCCTTCCCGCACCGGCGCCGGCCACGGGGACGGCGGCACGATCTCCGCGGTCAATCCGCTGGTCTCGCTGCGCGACAGCCTGAACGTCGACGAGGACCGCACGGTGCTCACCCTGCGCACCGACACCCGGGACACCTCGGACCTGTATGTGCGGATCGTGTCGCTGGACGACTTCGACGGCACCACCTGGAAGCCGTCCCAGCGGCACATCGTCGCCGTGCCCGACACGCTGCCCGCGCCGGCCGGCCTGTCCGCCGACGTCCCGCGGACGGAGATCACCACGACGATCTCGGCGGCGGACTGGTACGCGCAGGACTGGCTGCCGATGCCCTACCCGCCGAGCGGTGTGCGGATCCGCGGCAGCTGGCGCTACGAACCGGTCGGCATGACGCTGGTCGGCGACCACGGCCAGACCACACGCGGGCTGACGTACCAGGTCAGGAGCCTGCAGGTGCTGCCGACGACCGAGCAGCTGGCCACCGCCCCCGACCCGGCACCGGCGCTGGTGCGCGAGTACACCAAGGTGCCCAGGACGCTGCCGGCCGATGTCGCGGCCACGGCGCGCCGGGTCACCGAGGGCGCCGGGAACCATTACGAGCAGGCGGTGAAGCTGCAGAACTGGTTCGCCTTCGACGGCGGCTTCCAGTACGACACCCAGGTCGAGGTGGGCACCGGCCCGCAGGCGATCTCCCGGTTCCTGCGGGACAAGCGGGGCTTCTGCGTCCACTTCTCCTTCGCGATGGCCGCGATGGCCCGCACCCTGGGCATCCCCGCCCGGGTGGCGGTGGGTTTCGCCCCGGGCACGGTGCAGGGCGACGGCACGATCGCGGTGGGGCTGAAGGACGCGCACGCCTGGCCCGAGCTGTATTTCGAGGGCGTGGGCTGGACCCGTTTCGAGCCGACGCCGACCCGCGGCACCACCCCGTCGTACACCCGGTCGGAGGAGCCCGGCGCTCCGCTGCCGGATCCGGCGGTGCCCTCCGCGCAGGCGAGCACCGCGCCGAGCGCGGCGCCCTCGGCGACCGCCGGCTGCCCGCCGGAGCTGCGGCGGCTGCAGGAGTGCCCGACGCCGTCCGCGCAGCCCGTGGCGGGTCCCTCCGACGACGGCCCGCGGCCGTTCACGATCGCCGCGGCTGCGCTGGCGGCGCTGGTCGTCCTGCTGCTGCCGCTGTCACCGCTGCTGTGGCGCAGGCGTGTGCGGTCCGTCCGGCTCGGCGCGCACGGACGCGGCGAGCGGGACGCGGTGCCGCACACCCTGGCCGTGTGGCAGGAACTCACCAACACGGCCTGGGACTTCGGGATCCGGCCGGAGGAATCGCAGACGCCGCGGCAGGCGGCGGCGCGGCTGGTGCGCCTGGGCCGTCTGGATCCGGTGGCCGCCGCATCGGTGCACCGGGTCGCCGGCGCCGTGGAGCAGGCGCTGTACGCGCCGCGGCCTCGCCCGGTGGCCGGGCTCGCCGCGGACGTCCGCCGGGTCACCGAGGGCCTGCGCTCCACCGCCTCCCGCGGCACCCGGCTGCGGGCCCTGCTGGCACCCCGGTCGGCCACCCGGCTGACCTGGGCGTTCGCCGCCCGGTGGGCAGCGGTGAGGTCCCGCGTGGCAGCGCTCCGCCCGGTGCTGCGCAAGCCGTCCGCGCACGGACCGTCACGGCCGGAGGGCTGAGCGTCTCAGCAGGCCGGGGTTGGGAGGGGCCTGCTGCCCGGCCGCGACCACGCGCCCCGAACCGCTCGGCCGGGACCGCCGGAGCATGCCTCTTCGGACACACATCGAGGGGCCGGCCACGCTGATCGCGGTGGCCGGCCCCTCGGTACGTTCCGTGGATGCGGCCCGGTCCAGCGGATCAGGGTCTTTCGTGCGGTGCGCACCGCCCTCACGGTCCCGCACTTCCGCCGAGCCGGACGCGGACCCTCAGCAGCTCAGTGGCCCTGCTCGTCGCGGCGGCGCTGCCAGCGCTCCTCGATGCGGTCCATCATGGAGCGCTTGGGCCGGGCGGGACGGCGGCCGTGCGGGCCGCCGACGGGGTGCTCCCCCGGCTTGGGCGCCTTGCGCCAGCCGGTGACGGCCACCAGCGCACAGGCCAGCATCACCAGGAAGCCCACCACGCTGACCCAGTAGTACGGGACGATCACGCCCGCCATCAGGAGCGCGACGCCGACGAGGAATCCCGCGACGGCCTGGTAGACCCGCCGCCGGGTGTACGTGCGCAGCCCGGCTCCCTCGAGCGCCGACGCGAATTTGGGATCTTCGGCGTACAGCGCTCGCTCCATCTGCTCGAGCATGCGCTGCTCGTGCTCCGAGAGCGGCACGGAGTCCTCCTCATCGTGCAGTCGCCGGGGCGACCCGGGGGTCTTCCAGGATAGGCAGGGATTCGCCCCCGTGAAACCCGCCCCTCTGCGCCAATTGGCCAACCTGATCCACCACGGCGGACCCGGCCCGCTGAGGTGTCCATTCCCCGGCCGCGGACCCGTCATGCCGGACGGTCTCCCTCGATCATACGGTCCGAAAAGCGGCTTCGGAGGGCCTGTGGCGCACTCCATCCCGGGCCGTCGGGCCCGCCGCACAGGGCCCACTCAGCTCAGGCGCCGGCGGTGCCGCCCGCCGTCTCTCCGAGCACGTGGATCTGCGTGGCGACGGAGTGGAACGCGGGCAGCTCGGCCGCGGCCGCCTCCAGCTTCAACAGGGCGTCCAGGGCACCGGGCTCGGTGTCGACGAGCACGCCGGGCACCAGGTCGGCGAAGACCCGTACGCCGTGCACGGCCCGCACGGTCAGCCCGGCGCCCTCGGCGAGCGCGGTGAGCTGCTCGGCGGTGAAGCGGCGCGGCACGGGATCGCCCTCGCCCCAGCGTCCCTCGGGGTCCTGGAGGGCGTGCCGGGCCTCGGTGAAGCGGCCGGCCAGGGCCCGGGCGAGCACCGCGCCGCCCAGACCGGCGGCGAGCAGGCTGAGCACGCCCTCGGGACGCAGGGCCGCGACGGCGTTGCGCAGGCCCTCGGCGGGGTCGTCGACGTACTCCAGGACCCCGTGGCAGAGCACCGCGTCGAAGCCGCCGCGCTCGATCACGTCGAACAGCCCGTGGGCGTCGCCCTGCACCCCGTGCACGCGGTCGGCCACACCGGCCTCGGCGGCACGGCGCTCCAGGGCGAACAGGGCGTTGGGGCTGGGGTCGACGACGGTGACCCGGTGGCCGAGGCGGGCGACGGGCACGGCGAACTTGCCGCTGCCGCCGCCGGTGTCCAGGACGTCCAGCGACTCCCGGCCCGTGGCCTCGGCCTTGCGGTCCAGGGCGTCCTGCAGGACCTCCCAGACCACGGCGGTCCGGAGCGAGGCGTGCGACCGGGAGCCGGAGCGCGGCGACGCCGTTCCGGGGTGCGGGCGGGAGACGGGTGGGCGCATCGGGTCGGACACGGCTGTTGACTCCTCGAGGCGGCGCCGCCTCTGGCACGGCGGGGCGTTCGGTCTGTCCTCCGCCGGCCGCGAGTGGGCAGGCGGGAGGCTGTCAGGCGCCCTCCACCCTATTGCCTTCGCCGCCCGCACCGCCCGCCGCCGGTCCGCGGCCACGGCCCGCGTCCGGCGTGCCGCCCGTGCGTGCCGGGGCCCGGCCCGTCACCGCGCGGCCCCGCGCTCTGTGGGCCGCGGCGCGGCACGCCCCGCACCGGCCGCTCCGCAGGCCTTTGCCCGACGATGCGCGGGAACGCCGTGACCTCCCGCACCGGGTCGTATCGGTCCGTGTCGGGCATTACCGGGCCGTACCGGGCCGTCGGCGTCGCGTCGGCCGACCGCACCCGGTGCGCCGGCCTCGGCGAGGGCGCACCGGCGGGGCGCCGCGCTCGACGTCCCGTGGCGCCGCGCTCGACGTCCCGTGACGGCATGCGCGTCGTCCGCACCCCTCGTGCGGTATGCCACCGAACCCCTTGCGGCCTGCGTTTTCCGCTCCGTGCGGACGCGGGAGGCCAAGAAGCCGACCGTGGTGCGGGCCGGCCGGCCGCGCCTGTGAGAATCGACGCCATGGACAGCAGCAGCGCCACGCGGGGCAGCCGCGGCCGCCGCGAGGCCACCCGGCAGAAGCTCTTCGACGCGGCCGTCACGCTCATCGCCGAGCAGGGGTACTCCGCCACCACCGTGGACGAGATCGCCGAGCGGGCCGGGGTCGCCAAGGGCACGGTCTACTACAACTTCGCCAGCAAGGCGGTCCTCTTCGAGGAGCTGCTGCGGCACGGCGTGGGCCTGCTGACCGCCTCCCTGCGCGAGGCGGCCGAGTCCGCGGTGCGCGCGGGCGGCCGCCGGGTCGACGCGCTGGACGCGATGATCCGGGCCGGGCTGGAGTACATCGACCGCTATCCGGCCTTCACACAGCTGTACGTGGCGGAGCTGTGGCGCACCAACCGTGCCTGGCAGTCCACGCTCCTGGTGGTCCGGCGGGAGGCGGTCGCGGTCGTCGAGGGGGTGCTGCGCGACGGCGTGGCGCGGGGCGAGTTCAGCGCGGAGATCGACGTACCGCTGACCGCCGCCGCTCTGGTCGGCATGGTGCTGGTGGCCGCCCTGGACTGGAAGTCCTTCCAGCCCGAGCGGTCCCTGGGCGAGGTCCATGCGGCGCTGTCCCGGCTGCTGCGGGGCCGGGTGAGCGGCATCTCCTGAGCGCGCCGCCGGGCGACCGCCCGGCCGCGGGGTCAGGCCCGGCGGACCCGGCAGGCTTCCGTCGGCCCCGGCAGGCCCGGCCCTGCGGGTCGTGCAGCAGTGCCGCCGTGGGGACGCCGTGCGTCTCCGGTGGAGCGCGAAGGGCCGGTGCGCCGCGGCGTCTCCCCCTCCGCCGCCGCGCACCGGCCGCTTCGCGCTCCCCGTGTTCCCGTGGTGCTCCCCCGTGTCACCCGTGTGCCCCGTGGGGCTCGCCCGCCGGGCGGGTCCTGCCTCCCCCGCCGGGTCCCGCCCGGTCGCTCCCCCGGTGCTCCGTCGTGGCTCCCCCCGCCGGGGTCCGGCGAAAGGAGCGGTCCGGGGCCGCGCCGTTCCGCCGCCCCGTGTCGGCGGTGCCGGCGCCCTGCCCCTTTCCGTGCCTCCACTGTCCCTGTCGCGCAGGCCCGCGCCCATCCGCGCGGGTACTCATCTGTGCGGCTAGGTACACCTACTCAGCCGTGCGCACCCGCACCCGGGTACCACGGCCCACGGGCCCGGCCGGACCGCGCCCCGGAGCGGGCGTCGCCGGTGATGGTCGTTAAAGTCGCGGACATGGCACGGACTGCGGTGATCGGCGCCGGAATGGGCGCGATGGCGGCCGCTGCCCGGCTGGCCGTCGCGGGCCACCGGGTGACGGTGTACGAACGCACGGAGACGTACGGCGGTGCGCTGCGCAGCGTCGAGCGGGACGGCTTCCGCTTCGACACCGGTCCCGCCGTGCTGCCGCTGCCCGCGGTCTACCGCGACCTGTTCGTCAAGACCGGCAAGCGGCAGCTGGAGGACTGCGTCGACCTGGTCCAGGTGGACCCCGCGGACCGGCACGTCTTCGCGGACGGCACCGGGGTGACGCTGCCCAACGCCTCCCGCGCGGGGGTCGTCACCGCCCTGGACGAGGCGCTGGGCGCGGGGGCCGGGCAGCGCTGGGGCGACTTCCTGGTCCGGGCCCGCGAGACCTGGGACCGCTGCCGCCGGCCGCTGCTGGAGGAGCCGCTGTGGCCCAACTGGCAGGTGCTGGCCGAGCGCGAGCCGTATCCGGCGGTGCCGCGCAAGCGTCTGCTGCGCACCCGGCGGGCCGGCACCCTGGCCGGGATCGGGGCCCTGGAGCTGCGGGATCCACGGCTGGCCGCGCTGCTGGACAGCCATGCGCTCGCCTGCGGCCTCGATCCGCGGACCGCTCCGGCCGGCGCGGCGGTGCTGCCGTACATGGAGCACGCCTTCGGCCTCTGGTACGTCCGCGGCGGGCTGCGGGAGCTCGCGCGGGCGGTGTACGAGCGGTGCCTGGAACGCCGGGTGGAGTTCGTCTTCGGTGCCGAGGTGACACGGATCGCCACCGCGGACCGCAAGGTCACCGGCGTGGAGTTCGCCGACGGCAAGGTAGCCGACGCCGAGTTCGTGGTCGCCGGGGTGCCGCCGCGGACCCTGGACGGGCTGCTGGGCGGCACGCCGGTGCGCGAGGGCGGTGTGCCGCCGCAGCGGGGGCTGCCCAGCCGTCTGACGGTGCTGCTGGCGCTGCGCGGCGGCCGCCCGGAGGGGACCGTCCACCGCACGGTGGTGCATTGCGCGGACCGCGAGGCGGAGCTGGAGGCGCTGTTCGGCCCGGAGCCGCACACGCCCGCGCAGCCGACCGTCACGGTCACCCGGCCCGACGACCCGGCGCTGGTCCCGGACGCGGAGCACGAGGCGGTGACGCTGACCGCCACGGTGCCGGCGGGCACGGCCGGCGGTGACGGTGAGGCGCACGCCGAGCGCATGATCACCGCCGCCGAGCGGGCCGTGCCCCGGCTGCGGGACCGGCTGCTGTGGCACGAGATCCGCACCCCGGCGGACGTCGCCGAGGCCACGGGCGCGCCGGGCGGTGCCGTTCCCGCACCGGCGCTGCCGGCGGCGGACGGGCGGCTGCTGCACCCGGCCAACTCCACTGCCGTGGAAGGGTTGTTCACCGTGGGCGGCTGGTCGCACCCGGGCGGCGGGCTGCCGCACGCCGGGATGTCGGGGGCGCTGGTGGCCGGGCTGATCGTGGAGGGGCCGGAGTTCCGCGGCTCCCAGTGACCCCGGCCGCCGGCGGCCGGGGTCACGCCGCGGGTCCGTGAGCCGGGAAGCGGGCGGCCGTGCGGGTCAGTAGCGGTACTGCTCGTCGTAGCCCGCGCCGTGCTGCGCCTGGCCGCCGTGGGTGCCCGGGTACGGGTACGGCTGCTCCGGCGGGAGCTGGTCGCCGTAGGACTCGTCGGTGCGCTGCTGCGGCACCCACACACCGCCGGCCGGGGTCTCGCCCGCGTAACCGCCGTGGGCGTAGGGGTCCTGGGCGGCGTAGGGCGGCTGCTGCTGGGCGTAGCCGGGGTCGTAGGAGGTGCCGCCGTAGGCGGCGGCACCGGCGTAGGGCTCGGTGTAGCCGGTGTAGTCCTGCGGGCCGGTGGTGCCGTAGCCGTGGGCGGCGCCGTCGTAGCCGGAGTAGTCGTAGCCGTAGGACTGCTCGGTGTGGGCGGTGGTGGCGTACGGGTCCTGGGTCCGGTCCGTCGTGGGGTAACCGGAGTCGTAGACGCCGTAGTTCCCGGTGTCGTCGGGCAGGGGCTGCGGCTGGTAGACCGCGGTGGACTCGGCGGCCGTCTGCCCCGCCGCGCGGTCGACGGGGGTGAAGACGTCGTCGCGGTCGTCGTCCTCGAACCCGTACCCCGGTGCCGGGGCCGGGATCTGGGGCTGCTCCCGGGTGTCGTCGTGGCCGGCGGCGGCGTCGCCGGCGTCGTCGTCCGCGGGCGCGGCGGGCTTAGGGGCGGCGGCCGCGCGCTCGCCGCGGGCCCGGCGGCGCTTGGGCCGTTCACCGCCCGAGCCGGGGTGCCGGACCGCCCAGCCGGCCGTGAAGCCGCGGCGGAAGGACAGCGTGACGTAGGTCTGGCCGACCGCGAAGGCGGCGGCGCCCAGCGCGATCACGATCACCGACGGCAGCAGCACGCCCAGCACCACGCAGAGGAAGCCGCCGAAGGCCAGCAGCCGCCACCGCAGCCGTGCCTTGTACTGCAGCAGCACCTCGCCGAGCAGCCACAGTGCGACGACGCCGAACGCGATGTAGAGGACCGCCCAGCCCATGTACGCCCCTCTCCCCGAGGCCGTGCCGCGGTCCGGCGGGATCCGCGTACGGCCGGCCTAGGCCCGCGGCGGGTGGTGCAGGCCCAGATTCTCGTAGATCTCCAGTGTCGCCGTGGAGTTGTTCAGCGTGATGAAGTGCAGCCCGGGCACATCTTCGGCCAGCAGCCGCGCGCAGAACTCCGTGGCGAAGTCGATGCCCATGGAGCGTACCGCCGCGGGATCGTCCTTCGCAGCGACCATGCGCTCCTTCACAGCCGCCGGAAAGACGGCGTTGGTCAGCTGCGGCACCCGCATCAGCGTCTTCATGCTGGTGATCGGCATGACCTCGGGGATGATCGGGGTGTCGCAGCCGGCCGCCGCAACCCGGTCGCGCAGGCGCAGATAGTCCTCGGGGTCGAAGAACATCTGGGTGATGGCGTAGTCGGCGCCGGCCCGGCATTTGGCGACGAAGTGCCGGATGTCGGTGTCCCAGTCCGTGGAGCGCGGGTGCATCGCGGGGAACGCCGCGACACCGACGCAGAAGTCACCGGAGGTCTTGATGAGTTCGACGAGTTCGGCGGCGTAGGTCAGGCCCTGCGGGTGGGGCACCCACTCGCCCATCGGGTCCCCGGGCGGGTCGCCGCGCAGCGCCAGCATGTTGCGGATCCCGGCGTCGGCGTACTGCCCGATGATGTTGCGCAGGTCGGCCACGGAGTGGTCGACGGCGGTGATGTGGGCGATCGGGGTGAGCGTGGTGTCCGAGGCGATGGCCTCGGTGGCCTTCACCGTGCCGGCGCGGGTGGAGCCGCCCGCGCCGTAGGTCACCGAGACGAAGTCGGGGGCCACGCCCTCGACCCGGCGCAGCGCGTTCCACAGGTTTCTCTCGCCCTTGGGGGTGCGGGGGGCGTAGAACTCGAACGAGTACGTGCGCTTGCCGGTCGCGAGCATGTCGCGCACGGTGGGGGCGTGGTCCGACCTGACGGATGCGGTGCCGAGGGCCATACCCGCAGGTTAGCCAGGCCGCGGCGGTCCCCCAACCGGATGCCGGGCTTTTGCCCGTTTTATCGGTTCTCTGTCCACACAGTGGACAGTGCGGCGTCCGGCGGATCCGTTGTCAGCGCTGCCGCAGCCGCCCGGCGAACGCGGCGGCCGCCGCGCCCGGGTCGTCGGCCTCGGTGAGCGCGCGGACCACGACGACCCGCCGGGCTCCGGCGTCCAGGACCTGGTCCAGGTTGCCCAGGTCGATGCCGCCGATGGCGAACCAGGGGCGGTCGGTGTCCAGGCCGGCGGCGTAGCGCACCAGGTCCAGGCCGGGCGCGGGCCGGCCGGGCTTGGTGGGGGTGGGCCAGCAGGGGCCGGTGCAGAAGTAGTCCACGCCCTCCTGGACGGCGGCCGCGGCGGCCTCCGCCTCGCTGTGGGTGGAGCGGCCGATCAGGATGCTGTCGCCGAGGATCGCGCGGGCCGCGGGCACCGGCAGGTCGCCCTGGCCGAGGTGCAGCACGTCCGGGCGGGCGGCGTGGGCGACGTCGGCGCGGTCGTTGACGGCGAGCAGCTTGCCGTGGCGGGCGCAGGCGTCGGCGAACACCTGGAGGTACTCCAGTTCCTCGGCCGCCTCCATGCCCTTGTCGCGCAGCTGCACGATGTCGACACCGCCGGCCAGGACCGCGTCGAGGAACTCCTCCAGGTCTCCCTGGCGGGTGCGGGCATCCGTGCACAGGTACAGGCGTGCGTCGGCGAGCCGGTCACGGGCGGTGACGTGAGCGGTGTCGGGCATGCGTGGGTCCCCCCGTCGTCGGTGCCACCGGCCGGCACGGACCGGTCGGTGCGGGTGCGTCGGTGGCGTACGGGCGCGGTGCGGGACGCGCGGGGCCGGTGGGCCCGGGCGGTCCCGGCCGCGGGCCGTACGCCGGTCGGTCGCTCGGTGGTCAGATGGCGAGCGCCTGGGCGCGGCGCTTCACCTCGGTGCCCCGATTCTCGCTCAGGGCCTGCGCGGGGGTGCCGGGCAGGGTCGGGTCGGGGGTGAACAGCCACTCGATCATTTCCTCGACCGTGAAGCCGTCGTCCCGCAGGAGCGTCAGGGTGCCGGTGAGGCCCTTGACGATCTTGTCTCCGTCGATGAAGGCGGCGGGGACCTGCAGCACCCGGTTCTCCCCCCGGCGTACGGCGATGAGCTGGCCCTCCTTGACCAGCTGCCGCACCCGCGTCACCTCGACGCCGAGCCGTTCGGCGACGTCGGGAAGGGTGAGCCAGGCGGGGACGAGAGCATCGATCTTCGCGTCAATCTCGGTCACGGAACCAAGCGTGCCATCTGCCACCGACAGTCGGAAGCCAACCGCGTCCACCTGCGACGACCCGTCGCGCGGAAGATCACACGGCAGGACGCGCGCGGGGGTGCGAAAGCCGCGCGGCGGCCGGAAGCCGCGGGTCCCGCCGAGGTCGCGGCCGCGCCGCCTGCCGACGGGGAAGCCGGGTGAACCGGAACGGCTGCCGGGCCTCCGCGGGCGTCACGCGACCGCGGCCTTCAGCGGGCGCGACGCGTCCGGCAGCAGGGCGGGGTCGAGCGGCCGGCCGGACTCGATCAGCCGCCTGCCCTGGGCCACGTCCCGCGGCCGGCCGACGGCGAGCAGGGCGACCAGCCGGTTCTCGCGCAGCCAGCACACCGACCAGGCCGGGCCGTTCGGGTCGCCGCGCCAGACCATGCTGTCGGCGGCCGTGTGGTGGCCGGCGTACTGCACGAACCGGCCGAACTGCTCGGACCAGAAGTACGGCACCGGGTCGTACACCGCGGCCTGGCCCATCACATGGGCGGCGACGGTGCGGGGGCCCTGCAGGGCGTTGTCCCAGTGGTGCACGAGCAGACGCTCGCCGTAGCGCGCGGAGGGGAAGGAGGCGCAGTCGCCGACCGCGTACACGTCCGGCACCGAGGTGTGCAGGTGGTCGTCGGCGAGCACCTCGCCGTGCGCGCCCAGCTCGATGCCGGAGCCGGCCAGCCAGGCGGTGGCGGGGCGGGCGCCGATGCCCACGACGACGGCGCCCGCGGGCAGCCGTGTGCCGTCGTCGAGCACCACGGCTCCCGGTTCGATCCGCTCGACGCGGGCGTGCGTGCGCAGCGTCACACCGCTCTCCGCGTACCAGGCGGCCATCGGCGCGGTCACCTCGGCGGGCAGGGCGCCCGCCAGCGGCCGGCCGGCGGCCTCGACGACCGTCACCGCGCAGCCCGCCTCGCGCGCGGCGGTGGCGAACTCGGCACCGATCCAGCCGGCGCCGACGACCACGATGTCCTGCCGGCCGGCGAGCACCGGCCGCAGCCGCGCGGCGTCGTCCAGGGTGCGCAGCAGGTGGACGCCGGGGACGCCCTCGGTGCCCGGCAGGCGGACCGGTTCGGCGCCGGTGGCCAGCACGAGCACGTCGTAGGGGACCGGCCCCTCGGAGGTGTCCAGCACATGCTCCGCGGGGTGCACGGCGAGCGCCTCGCAGCCCAGGCGGAGCCGGAGCGACAGCGCCTCGAAGTCGATGTCGAAGGCGGAGCCCTCGGCCGTGCCGAGCAGCACGGCCTTGGACAGCGGCGGCCGGTCGTAGGGCTGGTGGGGTTCGGCGCCGATGAGGGTGACGGTGCCGGTGAAGCCCTGTTCGCGCAGGGCGACCGCGGTCTGCACGCCGGCCATGCCCGCCCCGACGACGACCACGCGCCGCGGACCGCCCGTGCTCTTCTGCGTCTGCTCGCTCACCCGATCACCATAGACAGCCCGCGTCCCGCCGGGCACAGGGCGAGGGGATTGCTGTCTTCTCTGCGGGGTCCGCGTGCCGGGCCGCTGCCCCGGCGGGTGGCCCCTCCCCGCTCTTACAAGATCGCGGCCCGGCGGCTAGGGTGGCCGTACAAGCATGCGCGGGAGCCCGGACGCACCGGGCTGAGAGGGAGGCTGGCGGCCTCCGACCGTACGAACCTGATCCGGGTCATGCCGGCGAAGGGAGGGGCTTTTCGCCCATGTCGTTGTCACGTACTTCGGACGTCCTCGTGATCGGGGGCGGCATCATCGGTCTGGTCACCGCCTGGCGCGCGGCGCAGCGCGGCCTGAGCACGGCGGTGGTGGACCCCGAGCCCGGCGGCGGCGCCGCGCAGGTGGCCGCGGGGATGCTGGCCGCCGTCACCGAGCTGCACCACGGCGAGCAGACGCTGCTCGGGCTGAACCTCGCCTCCGCGCGCCGCTACCCGGACTTCGCCGCCGAGCTGACCGAGCTGACCGGCCACGACCTCGGCTACCGCCGCTGCGGCACCCTGGCCGTCGCGCTGGACGCCGACGACCGCACCCACCTGCGCGAACTGCACGCCCTGCAGCGGGCGTCGGGCCTGGAGTCGGAGTGGCTGTCCGGGCGCGACTGCCGGCGCCTGGAGCCGATGCTCGCGCCCGGCGTGCGCGGCGGGCTGCGGGTGGACGGCGACCACCAGATCGACCCCCGGCGGCTGGCCGGCGCGCTGATGGCGGCCTGCGAGCAGGCGGGGGTGGTCTTCCACCGGACGTGGGCCGAGCGTCTCGTCGTGCGGCGGGACCGGGCCGCGGGCTGCGAGCTGCGCGACGGCTCACGGCTCGGCGCTCGGCAGGTGGTGCTCGCGGCGGGCAGCCGCAGCGGGCAGCTCGCGGGCGTACCCGACGACGTGCTGCCGCCGGTGCGGCCGGTGAAGGGGCAGGTGGTGCGGCTGACCGTGCCCAAGCGGTACGCGCCGTTCCTGAACCGCACCGTGCGGGCCGTGGTGCGCGGCAGCCAGGTGTACCTCGTGCCGCGGCTCAGCGGCGAACTGGTGATCGGCGCGACCACCGAGGAGCTGGGCTGGGACACCACGGTGACCGCGGGCGGGGTGTACGAGCTGCTGCGCGACGCGCACGAGCTGGTGCCGGGCATCACCGAGCTGCCGCTGACCGAGACCCGCGCCGGACTGCGGCCCGGCTCCCCGGACAACGCGCCGCTGCTCGGGCCCACCGAGCTGCCCGGGCTGCTGCTGGCCACCGGCCACTACCGCAACGGCGTGCTGCTCACGCCCGTCACGGGCGACGCCCTGGCGCACGCCCTGACCACCGGCGAGCTGCCTGAGGTCGCCCGCCCGTTCACCCCGCGGCGCTTTCGCACCGCCGTCCTCACGGAGCTGCCCGCATGAACGTCTCCGTCGCCCACGTGACCATCTTCATCAACGGCGAGCCCCGCCGGGTGGCGCCCGGCACGTCCCTCGACGCGGTCGTGCGCTCCCTGACCGCCGCGCCCTCCGGGGTGGCCGCCGCCCTCAACGAGACCGTCGTGCCGCGCGCCCGGTGGGCCTCGACACCGCTTCGTGACGGGGACCGGGTCGAGGTGCTGACCGCCGTCCAGGGAGGCTGACCCATGACCGACGACCCTCTCGTCCTCGGCGGCAGGACCTTCACCTCCCGGCTGATCATGGGCACCGGCGGCGCGCCGAGCCTGGACGTGCTTCAGCGGGCGCTGAAGGCCTCCGGCACCGAACTGACCACGGTGGCGATGCGCCGGGTCGACCCGTCGGTGCACGGCTCGGTGCTGTCCGTGCTGCGGAAGCTGGACATCCAGGTGCTGCCCAACACGGCGGGCTGCTTCACCGCCGGGGAGGCGGTGCTCACCGCGCGGCTGGCCCGCGAGGCGCTCGGCACCGACCTGGTCAAGCTGGAGGTCATCGCCGACGAGCGCACCCTGCTGCCCGACCCGATCGAGCTGCTGGACGCGGCGGAGACACTGGTCGACGACGGTTTCACGGTCCTGCCGTACACCAACGACGACCCGGTGCTCGCCCGGAAGCTGCAGGACGCCGGCTGTGCCGCGATCATGCCGCTGGGCTCGCCGATCGGCTCCGGGCTCGGCATCCGCAACCCGCACAACTTCCAGCTGATCGTGGAGCAGGCGCAGGTGCCGGTGATCCTGGACGCGGGCGCGGGCACGGCCTCGGACGTGGCCCTGGCGATGGAGCTGGGCTGTGCGGGGGTGATGCTCGCCTCCGCGGTGACGCGGGCCCAGGAGCCGGTGCTCATGGCCGAGGCGATGCGGCACGCGGTCACCGCGGGCCGGCTGGCCCGGCGGGCGGGCCGCATCCCCAAGCGGTTCTTCGCCGAGGCCTCGTCCCCCACCGAGGGGCTGGCCCGGCTGGACCCGGAGCGTCCCGCTTTCCCGCACACGCGTGCGGGCAGTGTCACAGGTCGGCTGCGGTCCGCCGCCGAGGTGACCGAGCAGGACAGTGCTGTCGGGGGCGGCTCGTAGACTCGCCTGCGTGGACACGACCCTTCAGGACCCTCTCGTCGGGCAGGTGCTCGACGGCCGGTATCGCATCGACGCGCGGATAGCCGTCGGAGGCATGGCGACCGTCTACCGGGCCCTGGACACGCGGCTGGACCGCGTGCTCGCGCTGAAGGTGATGCACCCCTCGCTCGCCGCGGACGCCTCCTTCGTCGAGCGGTTCATCCGGGAGGCGAAGTCCGCCGCCCGCCTGGACCACCCGAACGTCGTCGGGGTGTTCGACCAGGGGACGGACGGGTCGTACGTCTACCTCGCCATGGAGTACGTCTCCGGCTGCACCCTGCGGGACGTGCTGCGCGAACGCGGGGCGCTGCCGGTGCGGGCCGCGCTGGACATCCTGGAGCCGGTGCTGGCGGCGCTGGGCGCCGCGCACCGCGCCGGCTTCGTGCACCGCGACATGAAGCCGGAGAACGTCCTGATCGGGGACGACGGCCGGGTCAAGGTCGCCGACTTCGGACTGGTGCGGGCGGTGGACGCGGTCACCCACACCACCGGCACGGTACTCGGCACGGTCTCCTATCTCGCGCCGGAGCAGATCGAGGAGGGCACCGCCTCGCCGCGCGTGGACGTCTACGCGTGCGGGGTGATGCTGTACGAGATGCTCACCGGGGCCAAGCCCTACCAGGGCGAGACCCCGGCCCAGGTGCTCTACCGGCACGTGAACGAGGACGTGCCGCCGCCGTCCGGGGCCGTGCCGGGCCTGCCGGCGGAGCTGGACGAGCTGGTCGCGGCGGCCGCCGCGCGCACCCCCGACGAGCGTCCGGCCGACGCGGTGGCGCTGCTGGCGCGGGTGCGCGAGGCCCGTGCGCGGCTCGGCGACGACGAGCTGGACGCGCTGCCGCCGCAGGCCCGCACCACCGGTCACGACAACGCCGAGGACCGCACGAGCGTCCTGCCGCGCGCCCTGGCGGTGCCGCGTCCGCTGCCCGTGGACGGGGACGAGGAGCCGACCGACGCCTTCCACCGCACCAGCCGGCTGGACACGCCGGTCCCGGACGCCGGCGCCCGCCGGCCGGGCGGCCTGCGCCGCCGGCGCGCGCTGGTGGCCGCCGTGGCCGCCGTCGTGCTGGTCCTCGTGGGCGGCGCGGGCCTGTGGTACATCAACTCGGGCCAGTTCACGACGGTCCCGCCGCTGCTGTCGAAGACCGAGGCCCAGGCCCGGCAGCGGCTGGAGGCGGCCGGGCTGAAGGTCGGCGGCGTCGAGCACGCCCACAGCGACACCGTCGCCCGGGGCACGGTCATCAGCACGGACCCGTCGCCCGGCACCCGCATCCGCGACCACGGCTCGGTCACGCTCACCGTCTCCGACGGCCCCAAGACCGTCCGCGTGCCCGATGTGCGGGGCCGCCCGCTGGACACGGCGCGGCAGCGGCTGCGCGCGGCCGGGCTGGAGCCCGGCATGGTCAGCCGGGCGTTCAGCGAGGACGTCCCCAAGGGCACGGTGATCCGCACCGACCCGCCGGCGGGCACCGAGCGGCACTCCGGCTCGGCGATCGCGCTGGTCGTCAGCCGCGGCCGGCCCGTGAAGGTGCCGGACGTCACCGGGGAGGACCTGGACGAGGCGACGTCCGACCTCGGGGAGGCGGGCCTGAAGGTCACGGTCGCCCCGGAGCGGGTCACCTCGGAGTTCGACGCGGGCCAGGTCGCCCGGCAGAACCCGCCGGCCGGCCGGCAGCTGGCCGAGGGCGACACGGTCACGCTGACCCTGTCCAAGGGCCCGGAGCTGGTCGAGGTGCCGGACGTCACCGGGGACAGCGTGGACGACGCCAAGCGGACCCTGGAGGAGGCCGGCTTCCGGGTGAAGGAGGACCGCGGGCTGCTCGGGCTGTTCGGCGACACGGTGAAGAAGCAGTCGGTCAAGGGCGGCGACCGCGCCCCGAAGGGGTCGACGATCACGATCACCATCCGGTGAGCGGGGGCGCCACGGTGCCCGGTCCCGGGGCGCCGCACCGGCGCTCTGCGCCGGCTGGCATGCTGGGGGTGTCATGACCCCACCCTCTTCCTTCCCCGTGCCGCGCAATCCCGTCGGCGGCCATGTGCCCGTGGCCGGCGGACTGCACAAGGTGGGCCTGGCCTACGCCCGTGAGATCCAGGCGGAGACCGTGCAGGTCTTCGTCGCCAACCCGAGGGGCTGGGCCACGCCCGCCGGGAACGCGCGGCAGGACGACGCGTTCCGGGCCGCCTGCGCCGAGGCGTCGCTGCCGGTGTACGTGCACGCCCCCTACCTGATCAACTTCGGTTCGCACACCGAGGCCACCGTCGAACGCTCGGTGGACTCGCTGCGGCACTCGCTGCGGCGGGGCCGGGAGATCGGCGCCTCGGGTGTCGTGGTGCACACCGGCAGCGCGACCGGCGGACGACAGCGGCAGGCGGCGCTGCGGCAGGTGCGGGAGCGCCTGCTGCCGCTGCTGGAGGAGCTGGGCGACGACGACCCGTGGCTGCTGCTGGAGTCCACGGCCGGCCAGGGCGCCTCGCTGTGTGCGCGGATGGAGGACTTCGGGCCGTACTTCGAGGCGCTCGACGCCCACCCGAAGCTCGGGGTGTGCCTGGACACCTGCCATGTGTTCGCCGCCGGGCACGACCTGACCGGGCCGGACGGCGTGCACCGGACGCTGGACGCGCTGGTGGAGACGGTCGGCCCGGGCCGGCTGAAGCTGATCCACGCCAACGACTCGAAGGACGTGGCGGGCGCGCACAAGGACCGGCACGCGAACATCGGTGCCGGCCACATCGGCGAGGAGCCGTTCCGCGCCCTGACGACCCACCCGGCCACCGCGGGCGTGCCCTTGATCATCGAGACGCCCGGCGGCAAGGAGGGCCACGCGGCCGACGTGGAGCGGCTGAAGAAGCTCAGGGCCGGCTGAGCCCCGGCGCCCGTCTCACAGCTCCGGCCCGTCCCCCGGTTCCTCCTGGTAGGAGTAGCGCTGCTCCTTCCAGGGGTCGCCGATGTTGTGGTAGCCGCGTTCCTCCCAGAAGCCGCGGCGGTCACTGGTCATGTACTCCACCCCCCGCACCCACTTGGGGCCCTTCCAGGCGTACAGGTGCGGGACGACGAGGCGCAGCGGGAAACCGTGCTCGGCGGTGAGCAGTTCGCCGTCCTTGTGGGTGGCGAACAAGGTGGTCTCGGCGGTGAAGTCCGACAGGCGCAGATTGGAGCTGAAGCCGTACTCGGCCCAGACCATCACATGGGTGACGTCCGGGGCGGGCGGCGCGATCTCGAGGACGGTGCGGGCGGGGACGCCGCCCCACTCGGCACCGAGCATGCTGTACTTCGTCACGCAGTGCAGGTCGCCCACCACGGTCGTGTAGGGCAGGGCGGTGAACTCCTCGTGCGTCCAGCAGTGTTTCTCGCCGTCGGCGGTCGCGCCGAACACGCGGAACTCCCAGCGTTCGGGCCGGAACTTGGGCACCGGCCCGTAGTGGGTGACCGGCCAGCCGCGCTGCAGCCGCTGCCCCGGCGGGAGTCCCTGCCGTGCCGCCTGCTCCGACGCTGCTCGCGGCGCCCCTCCTGATCCTCTCTGCTCCGGCTGACCCATGACTCCATCCTGACAGACGGGAGGGGGTGCATCGGACCATGCGAGGGATAAAACGGGCATCTCCTACTAAGCGTGAACTTACTGGATGATTATGGATACCGGTGACATCATGCGGACCCCAGGGCTGTCCGGAAGGAGCACACCGCGATGCAAGGCGACCCCGAGGTCATCGAACTGCTCAACGAGCAGCTGACGGCCGAGCTCACCGCGATCAACCAGTACTTCCTGCACTCCAAGCTGCAGGACCACAAGGGGTGGACGAAGCTCGCCAAGTACACCCGGGACGAGTCCTTCGACGAGATGCGGCACGCGGAGCTGCTGACCGACCGCATCCTGCTGCTGGACGGACTGCCCAACTACCAGCGGCTGTTCCATGTGCAGGTCGGGCAGACGGTGACCGAGATGTTCCGCGCCGACCGGCAGCTGGAGGCGGAGGCCGTCGACCGGCTGCGCCGGGGCGTGGAGATCATGCGCGACAAGGGCGACATCACCTCGGCCAACATCTTCGAGGCCATCCTCGCCGACGAGGAGCACCACATCGACTACCTGGACACCCAGCTGGAGCTGGTGGACAAGCTGGGCGAGGCGCTCTATCTGTCGACGGTCGTCAAGCAGAGGCAGCCGGACGCCTCGGGTCCGGGCACCCACGGTTTCTCCACGCCCTGAGCGGCCGCCGCCGGGGCGAGACGTTGGCTCAGGCCGCGTCGTCGAGGTCCTGCGGGCGCGCGGCCGAGGAGGCGGCGGGCAGCCGGCCGAAGGCGGGGGCTCCGCGGTCGATCAGCTCCCGGCGCGGGCAGGCGCCGCGGCCGAGCAGCGCCTGGATCCGGCGGACGCAGCCGCCGCAGTCGGTGCCGGCCTTGCAGGCGGAGGCGATCTGGCGGGGCGTGCAGGCGCCGTTCTCCGCGTGCTGTTTCACCTGCTGCTCGGTGATGCCGAAGCAGCTGCAGACATACACGCGGCTCACCTCCCGCCGGACCGGATCAGGAACCCCCTCCCGAGCATCCATCTCGGTGAGGTAAACCTAACCTTACCTGGCGTGCGGGAGCCGGGAAAGCGCGGGGGCGCGGATCGTGTGTGATCCGCGCCCCACTCGGCGGTCCGTCACGGCGCCGTCACTGGTTGCGGTACATCTCCGCGACGAGGAACGCCAGGTCCAGGGACTGGCTGCGGTTCAGCCGCGGGTCGCAGGCCGTCTCGTAGCGCTGGTGCAGGTCGTCGACGAAGATCTCGTCGCCGCCGCCCACGCACTCGGTGACGTCGTCGCCGGTCAGCTCCACATGGATGCCGCCCGGGTGGGTGCCGAGCGCCTTGTGCACCTCGAAGAAGCCCTTGACCTCGTCGAGCACGTCGTCGAAGCGGCGGGTCTTGTGCCCGGAGGCCGCCTCGAAGGTGTTGCCGTGCATCGGGTCGGTCACCCAGGCCACGGTCGCCTCGGAGGCGGTGACCTTCTCCACCAGCTCGGGGAGCTTGTCGCGGATCTTGTCGGCGCCCATGCGCACGATGAAGGTCAGCCGGCCCGGCTCCCGCTCGGGGTCCAGACGGTCGATGTACTGCAGCGCCTCCTCGGCCGTCGTGGCCGGGCCGAGCTTGATGCCGATCGGGTTGCGGATCCTGGAGGCGAACTCGATGTGCGCGTGGTCCAGCTGCCGGGTGCGCTCACCGATCCACACCATGTGCGCGGAGACGTCGTACAGCTGGCCGGTGCGCGAGTCGACCCGGGTGAGCGCCGACTCGTAGTCCAGCAGCAGCGCCTCGTGCGAGGAGTAGAACTCGACGGTCTTGAACTCCTCCGGGTCCGCGCCGCAGGCCCGCATGAAGTTCAGGGCGTTGTCGATCTCGCGGGCGAGCTGCTCGTAGCGCTGGCCGGCCGGGGAGGACTTCACGAAGTCCTGGTTCCAGGCGTGCACCTGCCGCAGGTCGGCGTAGCCGCCGGTGGTGAAGGCGCGCACCAGGTTCAGCGTGGCCGCCGAGGCGTGGTACATCCGCTTCAGCCGCTCGGGGTCCGGGACGCGGGACTCGGCGGTGAACTCGAAGCCGTTGACGGAGTCGCCGCGGTAGACCGGCAGCGTCACCCCGTCGCGGGTCTCGGTCGGCTTGGAGCGCGGCTTGGAGTACTGGCCGGCGATACGGCCGACCTTGACCACCGGCACGGACGCGGCGTAGGTGAGCACGGCGCCCATCTGCAGCAGCGTCTTCAGCTTCGCCCGGATGTGCTCGGCGGACACCGCGTCGAAGGACTCGGCGCAGTCGCCGCCCTGGAGCAGGAACGCCTCACCCTTGGCGACGGCCGCCATCCGGGCGCGCAGCTGGTCGCACTCGCCCGCGAAGACGAGCGGCGGATAGGTCTCCAGCTCCGCGACGACTTCGCGCAGAGCCTCGGGATCGGGGTAGTCGGGCTGCTGCGCCGCGGGCAGATCGTGCCACGTCGCTCGCGCGGCGACGGCTTGGGAATCAGCGTTCACGGTCACATCGTCCACCTTACGGGGTCGTGGCGGGCCGTCCTCCGCCCGGCTCGACAGGTGAGACGACACGGTCCGTGACCGCACACGACCCGAGCGGTCACCCCGTCCCGGTCGTCACGCCGCGGTGACGGCGTGCGTTACAGTTCCTCGCATGTACGTGCCGACGCACCAGACGTGGTGGTGGACCGCTTCCGTGGCGGCCCGCTGACAGCGCGTACGCTCGACTTCGCGACAGGCCGCCCGAGGGGCGGCCTTCGTCGTATGCGGCACCCGGGCCGTTCCTCGCCGGACCGACGGCAAGAGATACGGAAAGAGGACCCGTGAACCTGGCACGGCTGCTGCCCGACCCCCGCCCCTTCGCCCTGCTCAGACGCCGCACGCCGGGCGGCGACCACGACCTGGTGGAGGTGCTGCTCGGCCCGGTGCGCACCGTCGAGCGCCTGGCCGGCCTGCCCGACGAGTGCCTGGCGATGGTGCCCTTCCGGCAGATCCGCGAGCGCGGTTTCGACGTCCGCGACGACGGCACCCCGCTGGTGGCGCTGGTGCCCGAGGAACGGCATGTGATCCCGCTGGAGCAGGCGCTTCAGCAGCTGCCGGCGCACCCGGTGCGGGTCACGGGCGGCGGCTTCGACGTCGGCGACGAGGAGTACGAGCGGATCGTCGGCCGGGTGCTGCGCGACGAGATCGGCGCGGGCGAGGGCGCGAACTTCGTGATCCGGCGCACGTACCGGGGCGAGATCCCCGGTTTCGGGCGGGCGGACGCCCTGGCGCTGTTCCGCCGGCTGCTGGACGGCGAGCGCGGAGCGTACTGGACGTTCGTCGTGCACACCGGGGAGCGCACCCTGGTCGGGGCCAGTCCGGAGGTGCACGTGCGCTGCTCCGGCGACACGGTCGTGATGAACCCGATCAGCGGCACGTACCGGTATCCCGCCGAGGGGCCGACCACCGAAGGCCTGCTGGAGTTCCTCGCCGACGGCAAGGAGACCGAGGAGCTGTCGATGGTCGTCGACGAGGAGCTGAAGATGATGTGCACCGTCGGCGACCGGGGCGGTGTCGTCGTCGGGCCGCGGCTGAAGGAGATGGCGCACCTGGCGCACACCGAGTACGAGCTGCGCGGGCGGTCCTGTCTGGACGTGCGGGAGGTGCTGCGGCAGACCATGTTCGCGGCGACCGTCACCGGCTCGCCGGTGCAGAACGCCTGCCGGGTCATCGAACGGTACGAGTCCGGCGGCCGCGGCTACTACGCGGGGGCCCTCGCCCTGCTCGGCCGGGACGGCGGAGGTGCGCAGACCCTCGACTCCCCCATCCTCATCCGCACCGCGGACATCGACGCGGCCGGGCGGCTGACGGTGTCGGTGGGCGCGACGCTGGTCCGCGGCTCCGATCCGGCGAGCGAGGCCGCGGAGACCCATGCGAAGGCGGCGGGCGTGCTGGCGGCGCTGGGCGTGCGTCCCGCCCGGCCGCGCGCCGAGCGAGAGCTGCCCCGGCTCGCCGACGATCCGCGGGTGCGGGAGGCGCTGGACGGGCGCCGGGCCTCGCTGGCGCCGTTCTGGCTGCGGATGCAGCGGCGGCCGTCCGAGGTCGTCGGGCACGCCCTGGTCGTGGACGGCGAGGACACCTTCACCGCGATGCTCGCGCATGTGCTGCGCTCGGCGGGCCTGGAGGTGACCGTGCGACGCTACGACGAGCCGGGGCTGCGAGCGGACGTGCTCGCGCACGACGGGCCGGTGGTGCTCGGCCCCGGCCCCGGGAACCCGGCGGACGCCGCCGACCCGAAGATGCGTCTCCTGCGCGAGCTGGCGGCAGCCGTGATCCAGGAGCGCCGGCACGGGGTGCTGGGCGTGTGCCTGGGCCATGAGCTGATCGCGGCGGAGCTGGGACTGGACATCGTCCGCAAGCAGGTGCCGTACCAGGGGGCGCAGACCACGATCGACCTGTTCGGGCGCCCGGAGACGGTCGGGTTCTACAACAGCTTCGCGGCCCGCTGCGACGACGAGGCGGCGCGGGAGCTGGCGGCGCACGGCATCGAGGTGAGCCGGTCGGCGGACGGGGAGGTGCACGCGCTGCGCGGGCCGGGATTCGCGGGTGTGCAGTTCCACCCGGAGTCGGTGCTGACGCTGAACGGGGCGGCGATCGTGCGGGAGCTGGTCCTCCCGCTGTGCGCGAGCCCGGCGCGGTGAACGGCGCGGGGCCCGCGGTGCGGTCCCTCCCGCGGGCCCCGGCACAGGGCGGTCAGCCGAAGAAGACGCCGATCTCCTCGTACAGCTTCGGGTCGACGGTCTTGAGTTTGGCGGTGGCCTCGGCGATCGGGACGCGCACGATGTCGGTGCCGCGCAGGGCGACCATCTTCCCGAAGTCGCCGTCGTGCACGCAGTCGATGGCGTGCAGCCCGAACCGGGTGGCCAGCCAGCGGTCGAAGGCGGTGGGGGTGCCGCCGCGCTGGATGTGCCCGAGGACGGTGGTCCGCGCCTCCTTGCCGGTGCGCTTCTCGATCTCCTTCGCCAGCCACTCGCCGACCCCGGAGAGCCGCACGTGCCCGAAGGAGTCCCGGGAGGTGTCCTTGAGGATCAGGTCGCCGTCCTTGGGCATGGCACCCTCGGCGACGACCACGATCGGGGCGTAGGACGCCTTGAAGCGGGAGGTGATCCAGGCGCAGACCTGGTCGAGGTCGAAGCGCTGCTCGGGGATGAGGATGACGTTGGCGCCGCCGGCGAGCCCGGCGTGCAGGGCGATCCAGCCGGCGTGCCGGCCCATCACCTCGCAGACCAGGACCCGCATGTGCGACTCGGCGGTGGTGTGCAGGCGGTCGATGGCCTCGGTGGCGATGGAGACCGCGGTGTCGAAACCGAAGGTGTAGTCGGTGGCCGACAGGTCGTTGTCGATGGTCTTGGGCACACCGACGCAGGGGACGCCGTACTCGTCGCCGAGCCGGGCGGCGACGCCCAGGGTGTCCTCGCCGCCGATCGCGACGAGCGCGTCGATCTCCTGCTTGGCGAGGGTGTCCTTGATGCGCCGGACGCCGTCCTCCTCCTTGAGGGGGTTGGTGCGCGAGGAGCCGAGGATGGTGCCGCCGCGGGGCAGGATGCCGCGCACGGCGGGGATGTCGAGACGGACGGTGACGTTCTCCAGGGGTCCTCGCCAGCCGTCCCGGAAGCCGACGAAGTCGTAGCCGTACTCCTGCACGCCCTTGCGGACGATGCCCCGGATGACGGCGTTGAGCCCGGGGCAGTCGCCGCCGCCGGTCAGAACTCCGACCCGCATGGAAATGTCCCTTCGCCGCGGTTGCCTGGTGAGGGCCACGCTAAGGGTGACGTACGTCACTTCAGGAGGGACGGGACGGTCAATTCCGGTAAAACGTCGCGTAGTTGAGGACGGCGAATCCACCCGAAAGGGTGAGGGGTGTGCGCGGACGCGGGTTTACTCGCCGTCGAGTCCGCGTTCGATGGCGTACCGGACCAGCTGGACCCGGTTGTGCAGCTGGAGCTTGCCGAGGGTGTTCTGCACATGGTTCTGCACCGTGCGGTGGGAGATCACCAGGCGCTCGGCGATCTGCTTGTAGCTCAGCCCCTTGGCGACCAGGCGCAGCACCTCGGTCTCCCGCTCGGTGAGCCGGGGCGTCCTCGGCGCGCCGGCGTCGTCCGCACCGGGGGCGGGGGCCGGCTCGGCGGCCAGCCGCCGGTACTCGCCCAGGACCAGCCCGGCCAGGCCGGGCGTGAACACGGCGTCGCCGGCCGCGGTGCGGCGCACCGCGTCCAGCAGTTCCTGCGTGGACGCCGACTTCACCAGATAGCCCGTCGCACCCGACTTCACCGCCTCCAGCACGTCGGCGTGCTCGCCGCTGGCCGAGAGCACCAGCACCCGCAACGACGGGTCGTGCGCGACGAGTTCCTTGCAGACCCGCACCCCGGGCTTGAGGGGCAGGTTCAGGTCGAGGACCAGCACGTCGGGGGCGGCCGCCTTGGCCCGGCGCACCGCCTGCTCGCCGTCGCCCGCGGTGGCGACCACGTGGAAGCCGGACTCGGTCAGGTCCCGCGCGACCGCGTCGCGCCACATCGGGTGGTCGTCGACCACCATGACCCTGATCGGGTCCCGCTGCTCGCTCATCGGCGTTCCGCCCTCGCCTTCCTCGGTATTCTCAGTTCCACCTCGGTGCCCTGTCCGGGCACGGAGACCAGCTCGGCGCTGCCGCCGAGGTCGCGCAGCCGGCCCCGGATGGACTGCGACACCCCCAGCCGGCCCTCGCTCTCGGCCTGCGCCAGCCGGCCCGGAGGGATGCCGGGCCCGTCGTCCCGGACGGTCACCAGCACCACGTCCGGCTCGTCCTCGATCAGGATCCACGCCCGGGCGTCCTCGCCCGCGTGCCGGCGGACGTTGTCCAGGGCCGCTCCCACGGCGGCGGCCACCTCCCGCGCGACGGCGGCCGGCAGCAGCACCGGGGCTCCCGGCTCGGCGATGCCGACCCGGCTTCCGGCGTACGGGGCGAGCAGGGTGCGCAGGTCGGCCGGTTGGCTCTCGCTCCCGGCCGTCTCCCCGTCCTCGGCGGCGTCCGCCACCGCTCCCGCGGTGAGCGGGGGGCCCTCGCCAAAGGTGCGGGGGCGGGGCAGCGGCCCGCCGGAGATCAGGGTGCGCAGCGCCGCCTCCTGCTCCCCGGCCAGCCGGCCCAGCTCGGCCGCCTGGCCGCCGAGGACCGCGCCGCGCCGCTGCACCATGGCCAGCACCTGCAGCACGCCGTCGTGGATGTCCCGGGCCAGCCGCTCCCGCTCGCGGGTCGCCGCCTGGATCTCCAGGGCGCGGGCGAGGGTGCGCTCGGAGGCGCGGGCGACCTCGACGACGTAGCCGATCGCCAGAGCCGCCACCCACACCAGGACCACGTTGTGCACGGTGTCCCGGGCCGGGGTGCCGCGCTCGACGAGGCTGGCGACGGCGACCGCGGTGGACGCCACGGCGGCCCAGCGCCAGCCGCCCCGCACCGCGAAGGCCAGGACGGAACCGGCGGTCCAGATCGACGGCAGCGTCGGTCCGCCGGCCGCGGCGTGCCCGGCGTCGGCGAGAGGGGTGAGCAGGATGCCGGTCACCGCCAGCGCGAGGTCGGCGACGAGGAAGCCGCGGGTGCAGCTCGCCGCGCCGGAGACCCTGGGCAGCGTGGCCAGGGTCCAGCCGCACAGCACGCAGTAGTAGGCGACGGCGATCCAGGGGCGGGAGAACCGCTCGTGGGCGGCGGCGAACAGAGCGACGGCGTACACCATGGTCAGCACGCGGTACCCGGCCAGCGCGCGCCACAGCGGCTGCTCGACCGACATCCTCATGACCCGATCGCGCCCGGCCATGTCCCCCCAGTCCCCCTGTCCGCGGGCCGCCGCGGTCTTGCCCGCCGGCCTGTGCGGTGCCCCGCCGCTACCGCCCGCCCTCGTCCTGCTCCGTCCGGTCCTGCCCGGCCTGCTTCCCGGCCCGTGCCCTCGCCGCCTTCTCCGCTTCCTTCTCGGCCTTCGCTGCCTGTGCGATCTGCCGCTTGACCACGGTCGCGTAGATGTCCACGTACTCCTGGCCGGACAGCTTCATGATCTCGTACATGACCTCGTCGGTCACCGCGCGCAGCACGAAGCGGTCGTTCTCCATGCCCTGGTAGCGCCGGAAGTCCAGCGGCTTGCCGATACGGATGCCCGGACGCATCAGCTTGGGCACGATCTTCCCCGGCGGCTGGATCTTCTCCGTGTCGATCATGGCGACCGGGATGACCGGCGCCCCCGTGGCCAGGGCCACCCGGGCGAGGCCGCCGGGCTTGCCCCGGTACAGGCGGCCGTCGGGCGACCGGGTGCCCTCGGGATAGATGCCGAACAGCTCGCCGCGCTCGATCACTTCGATGCCGCTGCGCACCGCCGCCTCGCCGGCGCCGCGCGCCCCGGAACGGTCCACGGGCAGCTGCCCCACGCCCTTGAAGAACGCGGCGGTCAGCCGCCCCTTCACCCCGGGCGTGGTGAAGTACTCGGCCTTCGCGATGAAGGTGACCTTGCGGTCCAGCACCGCGGGCAGGAAGAACGAGTCCGAGAACGACAGATGGTTGCTCGCCAGTATCGCGGGGCCCTCGGCGGGGACGTTCTCCAGGCCCTCCACCCAGGGCCGGAAGGCGACCTTCAGCGGCCCCCCGAGGACGACCTTCAACGCGCCGTACAACAACCGAGTGCCTCCTGTGTGTGTCGATCAGACCATAACCCGCGGCGGCGACAGAAGCCGCCCGGCAGACCTGGTCGGTGCCGGTGTGGTCGTCTACGGTGAAGTACCCGCGGTCGGCGGCCGTCCGCCGTCGGCGGAACGTGTCGCCCCGACGCCCCCACCCGCCCGCGCGGCACCCGGTGGCACCGGGGCAGCCCTGTGATCGTCGTGCTCCGTCACCTCACGAACAGGAGACCGTCGTGCCGGTCCTGCCCGGAGCCGAGCCGTACCGCCACGAGGGCGGCCCGGTCGGTGTCCTCCTCCTTCACGGCTTCACCGGTTGTCCCCAGTCGATGCGCCCCTGGGCCGGCCACGTGGCCGAGCACGGCCTGTCGGTCTCGGTGCCGCTGCTGCCGGGGCACGGGACACGCTGGCAGGACATGCAGGTCACCGGCTGGCAGGACTGGTACGCGGAGGCGGACCGCGCGCTGCGCCTCCTGCGGCAGCGCTGCACGCACGTGTTCGTGGCCGGGCTGTCCATGGGCGGTGCCCTGGCGCTGCGCCTGGCCGCCCGGCACGGGGACGCGGTGAGCGGAGTCATCGCGGTCAACCCGGTGCACAGGCTGCACGGGCTGCCCGCGTACGCCCTGCCCGTGGTCCGGCACCTGCTGCCCGCCGTCAAGGGAATCGCCAGCGACATCGCCAAGGAGGGCGTCACGGAGCTGGGCTACGACTACGTGCCGCTGCACGCCGCCCACTCGCTGCGGACCTTCCTCCGCCTCCTCGACCGCGAGCTGCCGCAGGTCACGCAGCCGCTGCTGTTGCTGCGCAGCCCGCAGGACCATGTGGTGCCGCCGGCCGACTCGGCCCGGATCCTCAGCCGGGTCTCCTCCCTGGACGTCACCGAGGTCCTGCTGGAACACAGCTACCACGTGGCGACGTTGGACCACGACGCGGACCGGATCTTCGAGGAGAGCCTCGCCTTCATCGGCCGGCTCGCAACCGGCGTCGGCAAGGAAGGGGCGACGGCAGGTGGCTGAGCACGAACGCGACCATGAGGCCGCGGAGAACCTCCGTGAGGGCGGGGACTCTCCGGGACCCGCGGACGGCGGGACGTCCCAGGACCGCACCGAGCGCGGCGGCGGCACGCCCGCGTCCGGGGCCGCGGGCCGGGAGCGGTCGGGGGCCGGCGAGGCGGCCGCGGCGGACGAGGGCACCGCGAGCGGGGATGCGGCTTCCGGCGCGACCGCCGGGACGACCGGTGCCGCCGGTTCCGGTGCCGCCGGTTCCGGTGTGACGGAGAGCGGTGCGAGGGGTGCCGGGCGGCTGCCGCTGGACGAGGAGGCCGCCTGGGCCGCCATCGTCGCCGGGTACGGGGAGGAGCCGCCGGATCCGCCCGGCGCCCGGCCGTTCCGGCCGGTCGAGGACGACGAGCGTGCGGGGCGCGGGCCCGGCGGCGCGGGCCGGTCCGCGCCGCGGCTGGGCGGCTCGGTCTCCTTCGCCCCCGGGGTGGGGCCCGCCGGTCCCCGGGACTACGCGCTCGGGGAGCCGTCCGACGACGACTTCGACGAGGACGACGAGGGCCACTTCGTGCCGCCCGAGCCGCCGCCGCTGCCGGAGGCGGACACCACCGCCAAGTTCGCCTGGCTGGGCGTGGTCGGCGGCCCGGTCCTGCTGTTGCTGGCCGTGGTGCTCGGCTGGGACATGACCTGGTGGCTGACCACGGTCTGCGTCGGCGGCTTCCTCGGCGGCATCGCGACGCTCGTGGCCCGCATGAACCCGGGCGACGACGAGGACGACGACCCGGGGCGGGGCGCGGTGGTCTGACCGGCGGGGCAGCGGCGCGTGCCCGCGGGCCGGGCCTCCGCCGTCACCGGAGGGTCGCCGCCCGGCCCCCGGGAGGGGCGTCCGCGGCCGTCACGCCGCCGGGACCCGGAAGGCGCCGAGCACCGGCAGGTGGTCCGTGGCCGTGCGCAGCTCGGTCTGCGTGACACCGGGGAGACCGACGGGCACCCCGCAGCCGAGGACCTCGACGCCGCGGGTGGCGAAGAGCGCGTCGATGCGCCGGTGCGGGTCGGCGGCGGACCAGGTGTGCTCACCGCCCCACGGCGCGGTCGCCCAGCCGTCCCGCAGCGCGCCGGCCAGGCGGGTGAAGGCCGGTCCCTCGGGGCCCTCGTTGATGTCGCCGCCCGCGATGGCGTGGTCCACGCCCATCCCGGCCAGCCGGTCCAGCAGCATGCCGCTCTGCTCGTAGCGTTCGTCCTTGTCGAGCGAGAGGTGGCAGCCGAGCACGCCGAGGCGCGCCCCGCCGAACCGGACGACGGCCGTGGCGAACCCCCTGCGGTGCAGCCCGGGGGTGAGCGGCAGCAGCACGTCCTCGGTGCGCTCGACGGTGGCGCGCAGCGAGCACAGCACGGCCGTGCCGGCGGCCGTCGCGCCCCCGGTGAGGATCACCAGCCCGGCGGCGCGCGCCAGCCGCGCCAGCTTCTTGCGCCAGCGGAAGAACCGGGGCGCCTCCTGCAGGAGGACGAGATCGGGCGCCGAGGCCCGGATCACCCGGGCCAGGGCCTCGGTGTCGTCCTTGAGCGAGCGGACGTTGCAGGACAGGACACGGACGACGGCGGAGCCGTCGGGCTCGGTGCGGGACGTGGGCAGCTGCATGAGGATCAACATACGCCCGCGCACGCCCGGCGGCCGCAGGGGCTCCGTCCCAGGTCACGGCGGCGCCCGCGGGCCGGTACGACGGCGCCCACCGGCCCCGGGCGACGGGACGGTGGGCGCGTCGGCGCGGCAGCGCGCGTCACATGACCGGGTCGGGCTCGCGGGCCAGGTCCGCGGCACCCACCAGGCCGGCCTTGTTGCCGAGCTGGGCGGCGATCACCTCGGCCACCGGGCGCCAGTTGCCGCCGACCAGCCAGCGCCGGTACGACTTGCGGATCGGCTCCAGGACCAGCTCGCCCTCGTCGGACAGGCCGCCGCCGACGATGAACGCGGACGGGTCGAACAGGGACGCCAGGTCGGCCAGGCCGGCGCCGGCCCAGCGGGCCAGCTCGCGGTAGGAGTCGATGGCGACCTTGTCGCCCTGGCGGGCGGCCATGGAGATGTGCTTGCCCTCGATGCCGTCGGGCGTGCCGTCGCCCAGGGACAGCAGGATCTGGGCGTTCTCCGGAGTGGCGTTGGCGCGCTGCTTGGCGTACCGCACGAGGGCGCGGCCGGAGGCGTACTGCTCCCAGCAGCCCTGCGAGCCGCAGCCGCACAGCAGGCCGTCGGGCACCATGCGGATGTGGCCGAACTCGGCGGCCACGCCGAAGTGGCCGCGGCGCAGCTTGTTGCCGATGATGATGCCGCCGCCCAGGCCGGTGCCCAGGGTGATGCAGATGACGTTGCGGTGGCCCTTGCCGGCGCCGAACTTGTACTCGCCCCAGGCGGCGGCGTTCGCGTCGTTCTCCACGACGACCGGCAGGCCGACCCGCGCCTCGACCTTCTCCTTGAGCGGTTCGCTGCGCCAGTCGATGTTGGGCGCGAAGTAGACGGTGGACCGCTGCCGGTTGACGTAACCGGCGGCACCGATGCCCACGCCGACGATCTCGTGCCCCGCACGTGCGCCCTCCACCGCCGAGGCGATGGCGTCCACGATGGCCTCGGGTGAGTGGGGGGTCGGCACCTTGAAGGTCGAAAGGATGTTGCCTTCCTCGTCGACCACGCCGGCCGCGATCTTCGTGCCGCCGATGTCGACGCCGATGGTGAGTCCCATTTATCCCTCAGTTTCGGTCGAGCCCCGCTACGGCCAACCGTACCCGAGGGGACTTCAGTCCACGTCGATGCGTTCCCCGCCGCCGGTGCCCTCGCCGCCGTCGCGGCGTCCGGGACGGTCCCCGAGGTCCTTCAGCTCGTCGGCGAGATCCTTGCCGTCTCTGGTCCAGCGGCGTTCCTGTGCGGTGACGGCCGATCGGTAGGCGGCGAGCAGCTCGCTGCCGGCCGCGGCCAGGTGGTCGAAGACCTCGGGGTTGCGCTCCACGACGGGTTCCACGACCGCCTTGGCCTGCTGGACGACCTGCCGCACCACCTGCTGGGCGGCGGGTGAGGCGGCCGCGCCGAGCAGCGGCGCCTGCAGCGAGGACAGCTTGCCGGCGACCGCGTCCACGAGCTTGCGCAGCTCCTCGGCGGCCGAGCCCTCGGGGGAGCCGGTGCGGGCGCGGCGCCGGGCCCGCTCCGCCTGGAGGTCCTCGGCGCAGGCCGTGGCCCAGGCGTCGGGATCGACGGTGCGGGGCTCCTCGCGCGACTCCTCGCCGCCGGTCCCGCCCTGAGCGGTGTCGTCCCGCGCGGCGTCGTCGGACGGTGTGCGCTCTTCGCTCATGACGGACTCCTGACTGCGGTTCGTCTTGTCGACGTTACCGGAACCGTGCGGGCCGGTTCATCCGCCACCGCGGGCCGGTCCGCGGCCGCGGGGGGCGGTCCGGACCGGGGGGCGGTCCGGACCGGGCCGCCGGGGCGGCTCAGTCCCGGCGCGGCCACAGTTGCGGGTCCGGCGCGAACCGGATGCGCAGCTCGCCCTCGCGCAGCGACGCCCCGGCCACCGTGCAGCGGCGCAGCGCCGACGGCAGCGGGACGATCCGGCGGTGCCCTCCCGCGGCCAGCAGCAGCTCGTCGCCGCGCCGGACGAGGTCCAGCTCCTCGCGCCGGGCGCCGGGCAGCGGGATGCGCCACACCAGGACCCCGTCCTCGGCGATCCGGTCGGTCACGGGCCACTCGACCGGGCCGGGGGGTGCGGTGACGCCGGGCACCCCCAGCGCGGCCAGGTCGTCCCGGCCCCGCGGGTCCCGGCCCAGGTGGGCGGCGCGGTGCACGGTGTACGTCCCGGCCCACTCGTCCAGCGTCTTGCGCTGCTGGGCGAGGGGGACGGCCAGCCAGGAGTCCGCGGCCGCCTCCGGCAGCACCCGGGCGGCCACCACGGACTCCACCGGCAGCCCGCGCACCGCGGCGCCGAGCACGGCGCTGCGCACCGCGTCCGCGCCGGCCGGTCCGGGCTCGGCGACCAGGCGGACGGCGGTGCCGCGGTCGGCGACGACGGCGTCCACGGCGGCCAGCTCCGTGTCCCAGCGTTCCGCCGTCTCGTACAGCCCCTCGGCGGGCATGGGCACGCCCGCGAGCCGGCCGAGCACCGGGCGCAGGGCGCGTGCCGCCTGCCGCTCCGGCGGGAGCAGGCGGCGCAGCAGGCGGCGCAGCTCGGCGGGCAGGGCGAGCAGGGCGAGGGCCCGTTCGACGGGCGGCAGGTCGACGACCAGCAGTTCGTAGCGCTCCGACAGGGCGGCGTCCCGCAGGGCCCGCAGCAGGGCCAGCTCCTCGGCGCCCGGCAGCAGGGTGATCTCCTCGGCGTCCAGACGGGAGGCGCCCAGCAGGTCGAGGACGCCTGCGGCACGGTCCTGGAGGGCGACGACGTCCGCCCGGAAGGAGGCCTCGGCGTCCGGACGCCAGGCGGTCAGCCGGGGTCCGGCCTCGACGGGCTCCGCGCCGGTGGGCACGCCCAGTGCCGTGCCGAGGGTGTCCGCGCGGTCGCTGCTGAGGACGAGGGTGGGCACGCCCGCGCGGGCGGCCGCGAGGGCGGTGGCCGCGGAGACGGTGGTGCGGCCGCTGCCGCCGGGGCCCGTGATCAGGAGGGTACGCATGGGGATGAACGGTAGGTGAGGGTGCGCCGGCCCGCCGGTGGGCGGCCACGGCAGGGTCCGGCCGGGGCGGCCCCGGTCCCGCTCACGCCTCCTTGGACTCCACCCGCTTCTTCAGGCCGGCCAGGGCGCGGTCGATGATGACCTTCTCCGCCTTGCGCTTGATCATGCCCAGCATGGGGATCTTGACGTCCACGGTGAGCTGGTAGGTCACCTCGGTCGCGCCGGTGCCCACCGGCTTGAGCAGGTAGGAACCGTCGAGGGAGCGCAGCATCTGGGACTTGACCAGGGTCCAGGAGACCTCGTGGTCGCCGGTCCAGGTGTAGGCGAGGGTCTGGTCGTCCTTGATGGCGCCCGCGTCCATCACGAGGCGGACCTGCTCGGCGCGGCCCTGGTCGTCGGTGCTGAGGACCTCGGCCTCCTTGACCTCGCCGGTCCAGTCGGGATAGCGGGCGAAGTCGGCGATCACCCCCATGACGTCGGCCGGTGCCGCCTCGATGGTGATGCTCGAGCTGGTGTGTTCCGCCATCGCCGTGGCTCCTCCAGATGCGGGCCGCAAGTCGGGTTCGTGTGCGCACGTGTGTGCAGCGTGAAGGCTACCGCGCAGAGGACCGGCGGACTCGACCCGCACCTGCGGACATGACGGGTCCGGCCAGGGCGTCCTCGCCCCTGCGGATGCGTGTGCGCACCCCTCGTCACCACTCGAGGACCCAGGGCGTGCCCGTGCGCGCGAAGTGGCCCACGTTGACGCACTCGGTGGCGCCGATGCGCATGCGGCGCACCAGCGGCTGGTGCACATGGCCGAAGAGGGCGTAGCGGGGGCGGGTGCGGCGGATGGCGTCCAGCAGGGCGCGGCTGCCGCGCTCGAAGCGGCGGGCGACGGTGTCGTAGAGGAGTTCGGGGACGTCCGGGGGGATGTGGGTGCACAGCACGTCGGCCTCGCCGACGGCCTCGATCTTCGCGGCGTACTCCTCGTCGCCGATCTCGTAGCCGGACCGCATCGGGGAACGCAGGCCGCCTCCGACGAACCCGAAGACGCGGCCGCCGATCTCCGTCCGCTGCCCGTCGAGCACGACGGTGCCCTCCCGGGCGAACTCGGGCCACAGGTGCGGGACGTCGACATTGCCGTAAGTGGCGTAGGTCGGTGTGGGGAAGGCGGCGAAGAGTTCCGCGTACTGCCGGCGGACCGCCTGTTCGATCACCTCGGTCCGGTCGCCGTCGATGCCCGCCCAGAGCCGGGCGCCCAGCACGCGGGCCTCCTCGAAGCGGCGCTCGGTGCGCAGGGCGACGAGCCGGTCGGCGTTCTCGGTGCCGAACAGGTCGGGGAGGATGCCGCGCGAGTGGTCGGCGTAGTCGAGGAAGAGAACGAGGTCGCCCAGGCAGATCAGGGCGTCGGCACCCTCGCCGGCCCGGGCCAGGTCGCGCACGTTGCCGTGCACGTCGCTGACCACGTGCACACGTGTGCGGCGGGTACCGGACGGTGGACGGTTCATGGTCATCGAGCGTAGGCGGCGTGCGGCATGGGTGAACAGAGGCGCTCACCTGGCCCTTTTGTGGCCAGTCGTTCCCGGTGTCGACTAGTGTGCCCGCAGGGACATCCCCCATGTGACGCAGCGAACATCTCGCCCGGCCCCCTGTCGGAGTGGCCATACCGGCGGGTAGCCTCCGGTCGGTCCAGTCGTGCTCTGGATCTCAACCATCGGGCCCCAGCGGCTCCTGGCGAACCCGGGCACCCGACCGAGCCTTGGACCGCACCATCGCATCACATCACGTCGTGGCGCCGGCGCCCTGTGAGGAGCAGCAGTCTTGCGCGAGTTCAGCCTTCCGGCCTTGTACGAGGTTCCCACGGACGGGAACCTGACCGACATCGTCCGCAGAAACGCCGCGCAGCATCCGGATGTGGCCGTCATCGCCCGCAAGGCTGACGGCGTCTGGCAGGACGTCAGCGCCCGGGAGTTCCTCGCCGAGGTGCACACCGCCGCCAAGGGCCTGATCGCCGCCGGTGTGCAGCCAGGCGACCGGGTGGGCCTGATGTCCAGGACGCGCTACGAGTGGACGCTGCTGGACTTCGCCATCTGGAGCGCGGGCGCGGTCACCGTGCCGGTGTACGAGACCAGCTCGGCGGAACAGGTCCGCTGGATCCTCAGCGACTCGGGCGCCACCGCATGCGTGGTGGAGACCGGGGCGCACGCCGCCACCGTGGAGTCGGTGCGCGAGGCGCTGCCCGCGCTGAAGCACGTGTGGCAGATCGACGCCGGCGCGGTCGAGGAACTGGGCCGGCTCGGGCAGGGTGTGTCCGACGAGACGGTCGAGGAGCGCGGCTCGCGGGCGAAGGCCGACGACCCGGCCACCATCGTCTACACCAGCGGCACGACCGGGCGGCCCAAGGGCTGCGTGCTCACCCACCGCAGCTTCTTCGCCGAGTGCGGCAACGTGGTCGAGCGGCTGCGTCCCCTGTTCCGCACCGGTGAGTGCTCGGTGCTGCTGTTCCTGCCGCTGGCGCACGTCTTCGGGCGGCTGGTGCAGATCGCTTCGATGATGGCGCCGATCAAACTCGGCTGCGTCCCCGACATCAAGAACCTCACCGACGAGCTGGCCACCTTCCGCCCCACGCTGATACTGGGTGTGCCGCGGGTGTTCGAGAAGGTGTACAACGCGGCGCGGTCCAAGGCGCAGGCCGAGGGCAAGGGCACGATCTTCGACAAGGCCGCGGACACCGCGATCGCGTACAGCAAGGCCCTGGACACCCCGTCCGGCCCGTCGCTGGGGCTGCGCCTGAAACACAAGGTGTTCGACACGCTGGTCTACAGCAAGCTGCGCGCGGTGCTCGGAGGGCGCGGGGAGTACGCCATCTCCGGCGGCGCCCCGCTCGGCGAGCGGCTCGGGCACTTCTTCCGCGGCATCGGCTTCACCGTGCTGGAGGGCTACGGCCTGACCGAGTCCTGCGCGGCGACCGCGTTCAACCCGTGGGACCGGCAGAAGATCGGCACGGTCGGGCAGCCGCTGCCCGGCTCGGTGGTGCGGATCGCCGACGACGGCGAGGTGCTGCTGCACGGCGAGCACCTGTTCAAGGAGTACTGGAACAACCCGGAAGCGACGGCCGAGGCGCTGGCCGACGGCTGGTTCCACACCGGGGACATCGGCACCCTCGACGAGGACGGCTACCTGCGGATCACCGGCCGCAAGAAGGAACTCATCGTCACCGCGGGCGGCAAGAACGTCGCCCCGGCCGTGATCGAGGACCGCATCCGCGCCCACGCGCTGGTCGCCGAGTGCATGGTGGTGGGCGACGGGCGGCCGTTCGTGGGCGCGCTGATCACCCTGGACGAGGAGTTCCTGGGCCGCTGGGCGGCCGAGCACGGCAAGCCCGCCGGCTCCACCGTGGCCTCGCTGCGCGACGACCCGGACCTGCACGCGGCCGTGCGGGCGGCGGTCGACGACGGCAACGCGGCCGTGTCCAAGGCGGAGTCGGTGCGCAAGTTCCGCATCCTCGACACCCAGTTCACGGAGGAGTCCGGCCACCTCACCCCGTCGCTGAAGCTCAAGCGGAACGTGGTGGCCCAGGACTTCGCCGACGAGATCGAGGCGCTGTACGCCAAGTGACCGCCGCGCCGGCCCCGCGGGCGCGGGGCCGGGGGCCTCGGGGTGTGCACGGGGCGGTGGGAACGGCCGCCGTGCCTCAGCCGGCGTGCACAGCCGGCCGGGGGCGGACGGTGCGCACGGCCGGCCGGGGTCAGATGGTGCGCACGGCCGGCTGGAGCAGGTCCTCGAGCCGCTCGGCCAGCAGGTCCCACCGCCACTTCTCCTCCACCCAGCGGCGTCCCCGCTCCCCCATGCGGCGGCGCAGCGCAGGGTCCCTCAGCAGGGCGACGATGCGGTCGGCGGCCTCCTCGGGGCTGCCGCCGCGCACCACCCAGCCGGTCTCGCCGTCGAGCACCGCGTCGGGTGCGCCGCCGGAGTCCCCGGCGACGACCGGAAGACCGGTCGCCGAGGCCTCCAGGTAGACGATGCCCAGCCCCTCCACGTCCAGGCCGCCGCGCCGGGTGCGGCACGGCATGGCGAAGACGTCACCGGCGCCGTAGTGCGCGGGCAGCTCCTCCCACGGCACCGAGCCGGTGAACCGCACGGAGGCGTCCACCCCCGTCTCCCGGGCGAGCCGGCGCAGGTCCCGCTCGTACGGCCCGCCGCCCACGATCAGCAGCACCGTGTCCGGCTCGGCGGCCAGGATGCGGGGCATGGCCCGGATCAGGGTGTCCTGCCCCTTGCGCCTGACCAGCCGGGAGACGCACACCACCACGGGACGGTCGGTCAGGCCGAGCCGGGCCCGCACCTCGTCGCCGCCCGCATCCGGGTGGAAGATCTTCTCGTCCACCCCGGGCGGCAGCTGCACCATCCGGGCCGCGGCCTGCTCGGTGAGCGCGCCCGCGATCCGGGAGCGGGTGTACTCGCCGAGATAGGTGAGCGTGTCCGTGGACTGACCGATGCGCCGCAGCAGCCCGCGCGCCACGGGCAGCTGCGCCCAGCCGGCCTCGTGCCCGTGCGTGGTGGCCACCAGCCGCTCGGCGCCCGCCCGGCGCAGCGCCGGCGCCATCAGTCCGAGCGGCGCCGCCGCACCGAACCACACCGAGGTGCACCCGTGCTCGCGCAGCAGCTCGGTGGCGCGCCGGGTGGCGTCCGGCGTCGGCAGCAGCATCGTGGTGCGGTCGCGGACGACGGTGAAGGGCTGCTCCGCGTCGAAGGCCGCCGTCGCCTCGGCGCCTTCCCGTCCGCGTTTCCAGGTGGAGGCGTAGACGACCAGCCGGCCCGGGTCCAGGCGCAGCGCCATGTTGTGCAGGAAGGCCTGGATGCCGCCGGGGCGGGGCGGGAAGTCATTGGTGACGATGAGGGTCTTGTGCATCGCCGCCGACCCTACCGGGTGGGGCGGGCGCGACCCTGAGCGGCCGTACTGCCGTGGCCCGGGGCCGGGCGGGCGGGAGAGCATGGCCGTGACGGCGGCACGGCACACGGACGAGGGTCGAGACGGTGGACGAGGCGAGTGCGGGGCGGCGGACGGCGGCATTGCTGGCGGTGTGGACGGCGACGCGGGCGGTGCTGGTGCTGTGCGTGCTGCGGGTGCTGGTGCTGCCCGGCCCGGACGTCACCAGCGATGTCTCGGTGATCTACCGGGGCTGGTACGAGGTGCTGCGCCAGGGGTCCTTCCCGGCCGGCGACGTGGCCTGGCAGTACCCTCCCGGTGCCGCCCTGGCGGTCCTCTCCCCCGCCGTGCTGCCGTTCCTCGACTACGCCACGGCCTTCCTCGTGCTGGCGCTGCTCGCCGACCTGGTGGTGCTGGGCCTGCTGCTGGCCGCCGGCCGGGGTGCCGACCGTTCGCCGCGAGGCGCCTGGGTGTGGACGGCGGGCGCGGCCGCGGTGGGGCCGACGCTGTACGCCCGCTACGACGTGCTGGTGACCGCGGTGGCGGTGGCCGCGCTGCTCGCGGGCGCCCGGCATCCGCGGGTGCTGGGCGTGCTGGCGGGCTTCGGGGCGCTGCTGAAGGGCTGGCCGCTGCTGCTGCTCGCGGGCGCGCGGGGCACCACCGGGCGGCGTGCCTGGGGCGCGGCGGTGCTGACCGCGGCGGCGGGGGTGCTGGTGGCGGTGTCGGCGCTGCCGGGGGCGCTGTCGTTCCTGAGCGCCCAGCGCGACCGGGGCACGGAGGTGGAGTCGGTGGGCGCGCTGGTGTTCCATCTGGCCCGGCAGGCCGGCTGGGACGGCCGGGTGGAGCTGCGCTACGGGTCGATGGAGTTCACCGGCCCGTA
The DNA here is from genome assembly GCF_014656135.1 of Streptomyces thermodiastaticus. Taxonomy (GTDB): domain Bacteria; phylum Actinomycetota; class Actinomycetes; order Streptomycetales; family Streptomycetaceae; genus Streptomyces; species Streptomyces thermodiastaticus. The sequence goes on along the minus strand of NZ_BNBV01000003.1, from coordinate 46,826 downwards.
CGTCGCGGTGGCGGGCACCGTGGCGCAGGTGCTGACCGCGGCCGGGCTCGTGTGGCTGCTGGCGTGGCGGCTGCGGGCCCACCGGTCGGGGCCGCACACGCTCGCGGACGCCGCGTTCACGGCGGTGCTGCTGTGCACGGTGACCAGCCGGGTGATCAGCCCGCAGTACCTGGTGTGGCTGGCCGGGCTGGGCGCGGTGTGCCTGTGCTTCGCCGGCAGCACGATGCGGCTGCCGGTGGTGCTGGTGCTGGCGGCGGCGGGGGTGACGGTGCTGGAGTTCCCGGTGTTCTTCGCCGACGTCGTGGCGAGCGACGGGCTCGGGGTGGGGCTGCTGGTGGTGCGCGACGGGCTGCTGGTGGCCGCCTGCCTGCTGGCCTGCCGGGCGCTGTGGCGGGCCACGGTGCCGCCGGTACGGGCGGTGTCCCTGCCCGGTCAGGTCTCCCGCAGCCGGGAGGACCTGCACTCCTGAGCGGGCGTGCCTCAGGTCAGCCGGTCCCTGAGGTACTGCCGCCACTGCGCGGTGAACTGATCCAGGGTGGTGCCCAGCACCGTGTGCAGCGCGTCCTCGACGGCTCCACCGCGCCGGTCGTGGGCTCCGACGGCGCGGTAGAAGGCGTCGAGCCGTCGCTCGCCCCACCGGTCGGCGATCATCCGGCAGGCCATCCAGCCGCCCTCGTAGGCGCGGGCGAGGCCGCTGGCGTCGCCGGTGAAGGCGAAGTCCCGGTCGGCGGGCAGGGCGTCGGGCAGCTCGCCCGCGGCGACGGCTCGGGCGAGTTCGGGCGCGGCCTGCTCGGGGGTGCGGCCGGAGGTGCGGTAGCCGACCCAGTCGGCGTAGCCCTCGGACAGCCACAGCGGGGTGGCGGCGCCGGTGTGGGCGCGGGTGGCGACATGGGTGGTCTCGTGGGTGAGGACGACCTGCCTGCCGAGCGGACCCAGCAGGCCGTAGGCGTCGGGGTTGACGATGATCCGGTCGGCGGGGGCCCGTCCGCCGCTGCCGGCCTCGCCGGTGGTGACGGCGGCGATGCCGCGGTAGTCGGCGGCCCGCGAGCCGAGCAGGGCGGCCATGCCCTGGAGGGAGCCGGGGACGAGGACGACGACGTGGTGGCTCCAGTCGCCGTCCCAGGCGGAGGACACCGCGGGCACCGCGCGGTCGGCCAGGCCGGCGTAGCCGCGCAGGGCGGAGGCGGACTGGCCGACGCCGAGAACGATGCCGGAGCGGCCGCGGACCACCGTCACCCGGCCCTGGTCCCACAGCTGCTGGGCGGAGCGGGTCGCGGGCCGGTCGGCGGTGACGTACCAGCCGCCGGAGGCGGTGGTGGCCAGGGTGAGGGTGCGGCCGGCGGTGACCGGCGCGTCGTCGTAGCCGGCCAGGCGGTAGCGCAGTTCGGCGTCGGCGGTGGCCGTGCCGCCACTGCGGTGCACCCCGGTCACCCGGTAGGACAGGTCCGCGAACGGCACGGAGCTGAGGTTCGCGTACGGGTCGCGGGTTCCGGTGGCGGCGTAGGCGGCCGGGTCGTGGTGCAGGACGGCGGCCGCCCTGCGGTCCAGCAGCTGCTGCACCTGCCGGCGCGCGGTGTCGGCCGCGGACGGCACGCCGCACGCCGACAGCGACGCCAGCAGCAGGCACGCCGCCGCCGCGACACGTCTCGTCCTTCGCCTGCGACCGGCCACTGCGTGATGGTACGGCGGCCGCCGGCACCGTGTCCGCACCGTCGCGTCGTCCGCCCCGGGGCGGGCCGGGCGGCGGACGGAACGTCACGTGCGGGGCGCGGGCGGCCGTCAGATCCTGGTGACCGACGAGACAGGCATCATGTGCAGCGGGTCGTAGCGCACCGACGCCCCCGGGTACGGTGCGTGGATCACCCGGCCGCGGCCGGCGTACATCCCGATGTGGCTGGCGTCGGAGCGGTAGACGACGAGGTCTCCGGGGCGGATCCGGGACAGCGGGATGCGCCGGCCCGCCAGCCGCTGTTCCTGGGAGGTGCGCGGCAGATGCACCCCGGCCTGGGCGTAGGCCCACTGCATCAGGCCCGAACAGTCGAAGCCGGACGGGCCGTTGGCACCCCAGACGTAGGGGCGGCCCAGCGCGGAGCGGACCGCGGTGAGCGCGACGGCGGCACGGGCGGAGGCCGGGGCGGCGTCCACGGGGAGGCCGGGGCCGGCGGACAGGCCGCCGCGGCCGAAGCGGGTGGCCCGGTGGTAGGCGCGCCGTTCGGCCGGGGACAGGGAGTTGAGCAGCTGCCGGGCCCGGGCGAGCTTGCGCTGCACGGCGCGCCGGTGCGCGGCGACGGCCGTGCGGCTGCGGTCGAGTTCGGCGAGGGTGCGGGTGGCTCCGGCGCGTTCCTGGGCGAGCCGGCGCAGCTCCTGCCGCAGCTGACGCAGCCGGACGGCCTGGTGGGCGCCGATCCGGTCGAGCGTGGCCGCCTTGTCGAGGTAGTCGTCCGGGTCGCCGGTCAGCAGCAGAGCCAGCGCCGGGTCCACGCCGCCGGAGCGGTACTGGGCGCCGGCCACCGAACCCAGGGCGTCCCGCAGGGTGTTGACGCGCTGCTGGTGCCGGGCGATGCGGTCCTGGGCGTCGCGGACCCGGCGGCGCAGCCGCTCGGCGCGCTCACCGGCCTTGTCGTAGGCCTCGGTCGCCTTCTCCGCCTCCTGGTAGAGGCGGTCCACCTCGGCGCGGGTGCCGCCGTGCCAAGTGGCGCCGGCCGGTGCGGCGGACAGTCCGCCCAGCGCGGCGGACAGCACGGTGACGGCGGCGCAGGCCGCTGAGACACCCCGGTCGAACCCCGATGGCGCTTGGCGACGATGGGACCCCACGGGAAGCCGAACTCCCTCCACGGACCGACAGGACACCGTCTCCCCGCCCGCTGCCGGGCGCGCGGCGCGCCCGGCGGGCCGGGGGAAACGCGGCAGACAGTAGGCCACTCGGCAACCGCGTCAGAACGCACCTCAGGGGCGTGCAGCACGGCGCCCCGCCTCCGACAGCAGGTCAGAGGCGGGGCGCGGGGTCAATGTGCCTCGGCGTGATTCGCCCGTTCGGGCGGCGCCGCGGGTGTGAGTCCGGGGTGTCCAGAACCTCCCCGGGCGGTCCGGTGCCGGGGAGGCGTCAGACGTGGACGCCGAACTGGAACGGCATGTTGCCGATCGACTCGTAGCGCACGCTGGCGCCGGTGTGCGGGGCGTGCAGCACCTGGCCGTTGCCCGCGTACAGGCCGACGTGGTGCAGGTCGCCGTAGAAGAAGACCAGGTCGCCGATCTGGAGCTGGCTCTGCGAGTAGATGCGGGTGCCGATGGTGGCCTGCGCCTCGGAGGTGCGCGGGATGGACACGCCGGCCTGGGCGTAGGCCCAGGAGGTCAGGCCCGAGCAGTCGAAGGAGGACGGCCCGGTGGCGCCGTAGACGTACGGCGAGCCGATCCTGGTCTGGGCGGCGGCGAAGGCGGCGCCCGCGAAGCCGCTGCCGTGCACGTCGACGCTCAGCTGGGTGCGCCCGCCGGCGCGGGTGGAGCGCTGCTGCTCCTCCTCGGCCAGCTGCTGCCTCTCCTGGGCGGTGAGGGTGTTGAGCAGGCGCTGCGCCTCGGCGAGCTTGCCCTGGATCTCCTTCTTCTTCTTGGACAGTTCGCTGCGGGTGGCGTCGAGGTCCTTGAGCTTCTCGGTGGCCTCGGCGCGCTGCTGGGCGAGTTCGCGCTGCTTGTCCTGGATCTGCTTCAGCGCGTCCACCTGCTGGCCGCTGAGCTGGTCGAGCGTGGCGGCCTTGTCCAGGTAGTCCTGCGGGTCGGAGGAGAGGAAGAGCTGGACCGAGGGGTCGATCCCGCCGGAGCGGTACTGGCCGGCGGCGAGCGAACCCAGGCCGTCGCGCAGCTTGTTGAGCTCCTGCTGGCCGCGGGCGACGTTGTCCTGGATGGTGGAGATCTCCTTCTGGAGCTTCTCCTGCTTCTCCTTGGCCCCGTTGTACTTCTCGGTGGCCTGCTCCGCCTGCTCGTAGAGCTTGTCGACCTTGGTCTTGACCTCGTCCTTGCTCGGCTTCTCACTCGGCGCCGCGTTGGCCGCCTGTGCGCTGATGGCGACGGCGGCGGCTGCCGCGGTGGTGAGCACGGTCACGCGTGCACGACTCGGCTGCTTGGGTCGACGATGGGACGCCACGGAAGCGAGCTCCATTCTTGTGAGTGATCACCCGCTCGGAGGTTCGACGCCAGACCCTAGTGACCTCGTCGTGATGAATTCAAATCCTCACAGCAAAAAATCACACCACACTCGCCATTCTTTGCACACAACTCACATGGAGTAAGACGCGGTTGACACACCGTCGCCGCACGGTGCCCACCGATCCGCGTTTTCACCGCGTACGTTCCCTACGGCACCCATAGGCCGGAAAACGCCGTGTGCCCGGAATCAGCCCCGCGTGCATCGCTTCAGCAGCACGGCCGACGCCACCGGCCGCGCCCCGGCCCGGGCGACCCCGTCGGCCACCTCACGGTCGGTGGAGACCACGATGACCGGCCGGCCCGGCGGCTCGGCCCGCACCAGCTGGCGGATCAGCTCGTCGGCGGTGACGCCCGGCTTGGAGAACAGCACCCGCACCCCGCGCGGCGGCGCGAGCAGCACCGGCGCGGCCAGCTCCGCCCCGTCGAAGACGCAGGTGACCTCCGCGCCGGTCTGCGCGGCGAGCTGGGACAGCTGCCCGAGCAGCCGCAGCCGCTGCTTCTCCAGCGGCATCTGCGGATACCCGGTCTTGGTGACGTTGTAGCCGTCGACGACCAGATGGGCCTGCGGCAGCGCGAGCAACTGGTCCAGGATCGCGGGGTCGTTCTCGGACAGCGCACGGGCGGCGATGTCCTTCGGCGTCATACGCCCCGGCTCCACCGCGTCCACGGTCTCCGCGGGCCGGACGGACACCGGCGGCAGCGCCAGTTCCCGGCGCAGCCCCTGCGCGGCGTCCAGCACCGTGTCCAGCAGCAGCCGGACCCGCATGTCCTCCACGCTGCGTCCCTCGCGGGCCGCCCGCCGGGTGGCCTCCAGCGCGGCCTCCGCCTCGCCCAGGCGGGCTTTGAGCCGCCGGGTCTCGCTCTCGGCCGCCGACAGCTGCGCCTGCCCCTCGGCGCGCACCGCCTCCGTCTCCGACCGCGCGGCGCGCAGCGCGGCCTCGCCCCGCTTGACGTCGCTGAGCGCACTGCGCAGCTTGCGCTGCAGCGACTCGGCCTCCTTGCGGGCGGCCTCCAGCTCGGTGCGCAGCCGCTCGGTCTCGGCCCGGGTGCGCTCGCGCATCTGGGCGAGCTGTGCGCGCAGCCGCTCCAGCTCGGCCCGGCTCGCCTCCTCGGCGCGCTCGGCATGCGCCCGCCGGACCTCCTCGCCGACGGCGGTGACCAGCTTGACCCAGCCGGCGGGCCGCAGCACATAAGCAGCGGCGGCCACGTCGAGGGGATCCGCGGCCGGCGGCGGCGATCCGTCCTCCAGCGCGCCGCACAGCTCCGGCTGCGCCTCGCGGAACTTCTCCCCGACGCGCTGCCGGAACAGCGTGTCGTTCTCCACCGCGGCCGCCATCGCGTTGCCCGCGAACTTGGTGCGGCTCTTGGGCGCGAACCGGGCGTACTGCCGCAGCTGCAGCGGCAGCTCGGCCACGGTGAGCCGGCCGAAGGCATCGGCGACGATCTGCACGACCCGGCGGCGCACGCTCTCGGGCAGCGGACGGTCGAGCACCTCAGCGGCGCCGTCGTCCGGCTCCCCGCCTCGTGTCTGCTCCATCCGTCACCCCAATGCCTAGCGGTCCCCCGGCGGGGGTACCTGTGCGGGCCGCTCCGCTCAGGAGCCGGCGCCCGGCCTGTCCACGAGTTCCACCTTGTCCACGGCGTTGCACCAGCGGCAGCGCACCGACTCGATGGTCTCACTGAGCACCTCGCGCTCCTCCACCGTGGGTTCGCCGGCGAGATCGAGGTGGACGTACTCCACGACCTTCGACGAACGCGTCACGTCGAAGCGGGTGAGGTTGCCGCAGAGGGTGCAGCGCCACCGCGTCGTGGCGGTCGGCTGGGGAACCGTCATCGTGGCTGCTCGCTTCCTTCCAGTGTCCGGTGCCCGCGTCGCTCGGGCGCACCGGGTCCGGCTCGTAACCCTACGGCCTCACATCCCCTGCCCGCCCCGGGGTCCGCGGCGGCGAGGCGGTCCGCACGGAAGCGTCCCGGTACGCCATGCTCTGTGCACATGACCGGCGACACGAAGACGGTGACCGGCCGGGCGGCCAGGGCGTGGAAGGCGCTCAGGACCACGCCCGCGCCGGTGACGTGCGCCCTGATCGTGGTGTGCTGTGTCCTGTTCGCGCTCGGCCCCGCCTCCGGCCTCGACCCCCGGCTGGGCACCGGGGACGCGCTGCTGGACGCCCAGCGCTCCTACTTCCGGCGCTGGGGGGTGATCCCCGCCGAGCTGCTCACCGGTAACCCGCGGGCCGCCCTGACCCCGGCGACCGCGCTGTTCGTGCACGGCAGCTGGGTCCATCTGCTCGGGAACATGCTCTTCCTGTACGTCTTCGGCGCGATGACCGAGCAGCGGATGGGCCGCCTGCCGTTCCTTCTGTTCTACCTCGGCTGCGGCTGCCTCGCCCTGCTGGGCTACGCCGTCGCCCACGCCGCCTCCGAGCAGACCCTGGTGGGCGCCTCCGGGGCGATCTCGGCGGTCCTCGGCGCTTTCCTGTATCTGTTCCCGCGGGCGCGGGTGACCAGTGTCCTGCCGTTCCTGTTCTTCCTGCCGCTCAGACTGCCGGCGTGGATCGTCCTGCCGTTCTGGGCGGCCCTGCAGTGGCTGGCCGCCGGGCGGGCCACCCAGGGCCCGGGCGTGGCCTACCTCGCCCATGTGATCGGCTTCGGCCTGGGCTTCGCCTGCGCATGGGCCCGCTACGGGCGGCGGACTAGAGTGAAGCCCGCCCCCGCTCCGGCTCCCGAGGGAGAGAACCAGCCGTGATCACCGCGATCGTCCTCATCAAGACCAGCGTGGACCGGATCCCCGAGATCGCCGAGCAGATCGCCGCGCTGGACTCCGTCAGCGAGGTCTTCTCCGTCACCGGCACCTACGACCTGATCGCCATGGTCCGGGTGCGGCAGCACGAGGAGCTGGCCGAGGTGATCCCCGGGCGGATCAGCAAGATCCCGGGGGTGGAGGCCACGGACACCCATGTGGCCTTCCGCACGTACTCGCAGCACGACCTGGAGGCGGCGTTCGCCATCGGCCTGGACTCCTGACCGCGGCCGGCCGCCTCCCGGCCGCCCGGGTCACACCACCGGCACGCAGCGGCCGCCCTCCGTGCGGTACTGCCATTTCGCGCCGTCGCGGACCAGCTCCCGCACCGCGGACACGAACCGCTCGACGTGCTCGTCGGGGGTGCCGGCGCCGAAGCTGACGCGGACGGCGTTCAGCGACACCTCGCCGGGCGCGGCCTCGGGGGCACCGCACTCGCCCCGCGCCTGAGGGTCGCCGCCGAGCAGGGTCCGCACCAGCGGGTGGGCGCAGAACAGCCCGTCCCGCACCCCGATGCCGTACTCGGCGGAGAGCGCCGCGGCGAAGTGGGAGCTGTTCCAGCCCTGCACCACGAACGAGATCACACCGACCCGCGGGGCGTCGTCACCGAACAGCGACAGCACCTTCACCTCCGGCACCTCGGCCAGCCCCTCGCGCACCTGGCGGATCAGCTGCTGCTCGCGGGCCACCAGCGTGTCGAAGCCGGCCTCGGTCAGCGCCTCGCACGCCGACGCGATGGCGTAGGCGCCGATGACGTTCGGGGAACCGGCCTCGTGCCGGGCGGCGCCCTTGTGCCACTCCACGTCCACGCTCCCGTCGGCACGCCGGGTGACGCGGCGGCTGGCCCCGCCGCCGGCGAGGTACGGCTCCGCCTCGTGCAGCCAATCGGTCCGGCCTGCCAGCACACCCGCGCCGAACGGGGCGTAGAGCTTGTGGCCGGAGAACGCCACCCAGTCCACGTCGAGGTCCCGCACGGAGACCGGGTGGTGCGGGGCCAGCTGGGCGGCGTCCAGGACGATCCGGGCGCCGTGCGCGTGGGCGGCGGCAGCCAGCTCGGCGACCGGCCACAGTTCGCCGGTGACGTTGGAGGCGCCGGTGACGCAGACCAGGGCCGGACCGTGGGGTCCGCGCAGGGCCAGCGCCCGCTCCAGGGCGTCCACGGCCTGCCCGGGGCTGCGGGGCGCGTCCAGGTACGTCACCTGCGCGCCGCGCCAGGGCAGCAGCGAGGCGTGGTGCTCGGTGGCGAAGACGAACACCTGGCAGCCGGCCGGGAGCGCGCGGGCCAGCAGATTGAGGGAGTCGGTGGTGGACCGGGTGAAGATCACCTCATCGTCCGGGCGGCAGCCGAGGAACTCCGCGACCGTCCTGCGGGAGGACTCGAACAGGTCCGTGGACAGCTGCGAGAGATGGCCGGCCCCGCGGTGCACGCTGCCGTAGTACGGCGCGTAGGCGGCCACGTCGTCCCAGACGCGCTGCAGGGCGGGTGCGCTGGCCGCGTAGTCGAGCGCGGCGTAGGTGACCTCGCCGCCGGTGACGAGCGGCACGGTGACGTCACGGCCGAGCACGGGCAGCGGGGCGCACACGGACCGGCCGGGGGCAGCAGCGGAGACAGACATGGGTGAACTCCCGTGGAGACAGGCGGAATCGACCGCGCGAGCACACGCGCCCCGGGACATACCGGTGTCGGGCACGGCTCAGCGCGGGAGAAGTGACGCGAGAGGAAAAAGGTGGAAGAGGCGGGGGCGTGGGCCCCGGGCCTGTCGCGGCTCACCGGCGGCGCGGCCCGCCGCACGAGCGCGGGCGGACGGCGGGAGACGGGCGACAGGCCCTAACGCATTCGCTTGCTCACGGAGGACTCCCTCGTTACGACCAGGACCCCTGGCCTCGCGCTCGTCAGGAGCGCGCGAGGGGTCCGCGCTTGCCGCAGACCTCGCTGCCTGCGGCCTGGTCTTCACCCGGGGCACCCCGCCACGGACGGAGGGTTGCCGGACAGCCGGCCGGGGCCTGAAGGCTGTCACTCATGACCTGGACAGGAACGTACGCGAAAAGATCGCGGTCCCGCAACCGGTGTCCGGATCGCGGGACCGCACGGCCGCAGGCGGCCGTCAGGCGTTGCTGGCCGCCACCCAGCGGTCCAGCACCCGCCGGGCCGCGCCGGAGTCGATGGACTCGGCCGCCTTCTCCATCCCGGCGCGGATCTGCTCGGGCAGCGTCCCCGGGCCGGGCTCCAGCGCCACCAGGGCGGCCGCGGCGTTCAGCAGGACGGCGTCCCGGACGGGCCCGCGCTCGCCGTCCAGCAGCCGGCGGGCGACGTCCGCGTTGTAGGAGGCGTCGGCGCCGCGCAGCGCCTCGACCGGCACCAGGTCGATGCCGACGTCCCTGGGGTCGAAGGTCTCCTCGGTGACCGTGCCGTCCCGGACCACCCACACCCGCGAGGTGGCCGTGGTGGTCAGCTCGTCCAGGCCGTCGTCCCCGCGGAAGACCAGGGAGGAGTTGCCGCGCTCGGCGAAGACCCCTGCCACGATCGGCGCCATGCGCGCGTCGGCGACCCCGACCGCCTGCGCCGTGACCCGGGCCGGGTTGGTGAGCGGACCGAGGAAGTTGAAGGTGGTGCGGATGCCGAGCTGTCCGCGTGCCGCGGCGACATGCCGCAGGGCGGGGTGGAACTTCACCGCGAAGCAGAAGGTGATCCCGGCCTCCTCGGCGACCTGGGCCACCCGCCGCGGGCTCAGCTCCAGGTTCACCCCCAGCTTCTCCAGGACGTCGGAGGCTCCGGAGGCGGAGGACGCGGCCCGGTTGCCGTGCTTGACCACCTTGGTGCCCGTGCCCGCGACGACGATGGCGGACATCGTGGAGATGTTCACCGTCTTCGCACCGTCGCCGCCGGTGCCGACGATGTCCACGGCCGGTCCGGGGACCTCGATGACGCGGGCGTGCTCGTACATCGCCCGGACCAGACCGGTGATCTCCCGCACCGTCTCGCCTTTGGCCCGCAGCGCCACCGCGAAGCCGGCGATCTGAGCGTCCGTCGCCTCGCCGCGCATGATCCGGTCCATGGCCCAGGCGGTGTCGTCGGCGTCCAGGTCGCGGCCGGCCAGCAGGGTGTTCAGCACGCGGGGCCAGGAACGGCCCGCCGCGGTGTCGCCTCCAGCGGGGGTCACAGCGCTCATAAGCCGCTCCTGGGTCGGTGTCCGGTGTCCTGTTCGGTGTCCCGCACGGACGGGACGGGGACGTGCAACGCCTCCACCCTATCCAGCCCCGGGGACGGCACAGGGCCCCGTCCGGGAGGCGGACGGGGCCCTGTGACCGGGCGTGGCGACGCTCGGAATCGAAGGATCAGTGGTGGCCGTGGCCGCTCGTGATCTCCTTGTACTCCTCGACGGTCGGCTTGGCGATCTGGTTGCCCTCGCCGTAGTAGGCGCGGCTCAGCTTGGCGCGGAGCTTCTCCGTGCCCTTGACCTTGCGCTCGACGCCGTTCTCGTCGACCGTCGGACCGATCTCCACCGGCTCGTACTGGTGGTGAGCGGTGAGCGTGTACAGCTGCTCCTGGCTGAGCGGCTCGTGCACCTCGATGAACTCACCGTGCGGCAGGCGCTTGATGATGCCCGACTCGCGGCCGTGCAGCACCTTGTCGCGGTCCCGGCGCTGCAGGCTGAGGCAGATCCGCTTGGTGACGATGAAGGTGAGAACCGGCACCACGAAGAACGCGATGCGGACGAACCAGGTGATCGCGTTGATCGACAGGTGGAAGTGGGTGGCCCACAGGTCGTTGCCACCGCCGACCAGCAGCACGAAGTACCACGCGATCCACGCGGCACCGAAGGCGGTGCGGGTCGGGGCGTTGCGCGGGCGGTCCAGGATGTGGTGCTCGCGCTTGTCGCCGGTGACCCAGGCCTCGATGAACGGGTACAGCGCGATCGCGATGAGGACCACACCGAAGAGCACCAGCGGGATGAAGACGCCCAGGACCAGCGTGTGACCCCAGAAGTTGATCTCCCAGCCGGGCATCGCACGGATGAGACCCTCGGCCATGCCCATGTACCAGTCGGGCTGGGCACCGGTGGACACCTGGTCCGGCCGGTAGGGGCCGATGGCCCAGATCGGGTTGATCTGCGCGATCGCCGCGATGGCCGCGATGGCACCGAAGACCAGGAAGAAGAAGCCTCCGGCCTTGGCCATGTACACCGGCAGCAGCGGCATGCCGACGACGTTGTTGTTCGTCTTGCCGGGGCCCGCGAACTGCGTGTGCTTGTGGTAGAAGACCAGGATCAGGTGGCCGACGACCAGGCCGAGCATGATGCCCGGCAGCAGCAGGATGTGGATCGAGTAGAACCGGGCCACGAAGTCGTGACCGGGGAACTCGCCGCCGAAGAGGAAGAACGAGATGTACGTGCCGATGATCGGCACGGACAGGATCGCGCCCTCCATGAAGCGGACACCGGTGCCGGAGAGCAGGTCGTCCGGGAGCGAGTAACCGGTGAAACCGGTGAACATGCCCAGGACGAACAGCAGGAAGCCGAACAGCCAGTTGACCTCACGCGGCTTGCGGAACGCGCCGGTGAAGAACACGCGCATCATGTGCACGAACATGCCGGCGAGGAAGACCAGCGCGGCCCAGTGGTGGATCTGCCGGATGAGCAGACCACCGCGCACCTCGAAGGAGATGTGCAGGGTCGAGTTGAACGCCTCGCTCATCAGCTGTCCCTGGAGCGGGACGTAGCTGCCGTGGTACACCACCTCGTTCATCGAGGGGTGGAAGAACAGCGTCAGATATACACCCGTGAGGATGATGATCAGGAAGCTGTAGAGGCAGACCTCGCCCAACATGAACGACCAGTGGTCGGGAAAGATCTTGCGCATGTTGGCCTTGGCCAGGCTGTAGATGCCCAGCCGGCCGTCGGCCCAGTCGGCGAGCTTCTCGCCGGCCGGTGCCTTCCCGCGCGAGCGGGTCGGGTTGCTCGCTGTAGTACTCATCCGCGCTCCCAGAATGCAGGACCGACGGGCTCCTCGAAGTCGCCGAGCGCCTGGAGGTAACCCTCGCTGTCCACGCCGATGCGCAGCTGCGGCAGGGCGTGACCGGCCGGGCCGAAGATGACTCGGGCGCCGTCGGAGAGGTCGAAGGTGGACTGGTGGCACGGGCAGAGCACGTGGTGCGTCTGCTGCTCGTACAGGGAGATCGGGCAGCCGACGTGGGTGCAGATCTTGGAGTAGGCCACGATGCCCTGGTGCGACCACTCGAGCTCGCGCTTGTCCTTGATGTTGTCCGGCTGCAGCCGGACGATCATCAGGGCGGCCTTGGCGATCTCGGTCTGGTACTCCTCGTTGCCTTCCTCCTCCAGGCCGTCGGGCTTGGCGAAGGTGAGGGAGCCGGTGGTGATGTCCTCGGGACGCAGCGGCTGGTTGGTGTTCATGTTCACCAGGCGCTTGCCCTTGGCCCACATGGTGTGGCGCAGCTTCTCGTGCGGCAGCGAACCCAGGTCGCGCAGCAGGAACAGGCCGGAGAACGGCACCAGGGTCAGCGCACCCAGCAGCGTGTTGCGGATGAGCGGCCGGCGGCCGATCGCGGACTCCTTGGCGCCCTGCTTGAAGTCCGCGTGGACCTTGGCACGGACCTCGGGGGAGGCCTCGATCGGGTGACGCTCGTCGGCGAGCTCCGCGTCGGACATCAGGGTGCGGGCCCAGTGGACCGCGCCCGCGCCGATGCAGAACAGCGCCACGCCCAGGGTGAGCCCCAGGGCGAAGTTCATCGCGCTGATGTGGCCCAGCGGAAAGATGTAGACCGACTTGTCGTTCGGGATCCACACGTAGGACGCGATGAAGCCCAGGGTGGCCAGCATCGACACCGTGAACAGCAGGGCGACGGTGCGCTCGGACCGCTTGGCCGCCCGCTCGTCGATGTCCTGGATCCGGTGCTCGTGCGGGGGCAGGCCCGGGTCGGCGAACGGGTTCTCCTCGTCCGCGGCCCTCACGGCGCCGTGCGCCGCACCCGGCTCGGCGGGCAGCTTCTCTTCAGGAATGTCTTGGCTACTCATGACTTCTTGGCCTTTGCGGTCCGGGCGGCGACCCACACGGCGACGACGACCAGCGCACCGAGTCCGAAGATCCACGCGAACAGACCCTCACTGACCGGCCCGAGGCCGCCCAGCTCGAGACCGCCCGGGTTCTTCGTCTGGTCACTGTTGACCGCGTTCAGATACCCGATGATGTCCTTCTTGGCCTTCTCCGGCATCACGGTGTCGGGGAAGGACGGCATGTTCTGCGGGCCGGTCTGCATGGCCTCGTAGATGTGCTTCGGCTGGACACCCTCGAGGTCCGGGGCGAACTTGCCGTGCGTGAGCGCACCGCCCTTGCCGGTGAAGTTGTGGCACTGGGCGCAGTTGGTCCGGAACAGCTCACCGCCCTTGGCGATGTCCGCGCCCTCCGGGCTGTACTGGTTCTTCGTGGGCACGGACGGACCGGCGCCCAGGGAGGCGATGTACGCCGCCAGCTGGTCGATCTCGGCCTGCGTGTAGATGACCTTCTTGCGCGGGACCTGCGCGCCCGGCTGCTGGGCCGGCATACGGCCGGTACCGACCTGGAAGTCGACTGCCGCGGCGCCCACACCCACCAGGGACGGGCCGTCAGTGGTGCCCTGACCACCGGCCCCGTGGCAGCTGGCGCAGCCGACCTCGTAGAGCTTCTTGCCCTCCTCGATGGTGAGGGACTGGGCGGACTCGTCGGCCTTCGCCTTGCTCGCGGGCGCGAACGCGGTGTACAGCCCCCCCGTGGCCGCCAGCGCGAGAAGTAGGACGACGACCGCCGCCAGCGGATGGCGTCGTCGTGCGGAGAGCTTTTTCACGGATTACCCCGGTGTCAGGATCTTCTGCGTCGATGCTTGCGGGACTCGGATCGGTTCGTCGGCTTACTTGATCACGTAGATCGTGGCGAAGAGGCCGATCCAGACGACATCGACGAAGTGCCAGTAGTAGGACACGACGATGGCCGCGGTCGCCTGCTCGTGGGTGAACCGCCGCGCCGCGTAGGTGCGGCCGAGGACCAGCAGGAAGGCGATGAGGCCGCCCGTCACGTGCAGGCCGTGGAAGCCGGTGGTCAGGTAGAACACCGAGCCGTACGGGTCGGAGGACAGGGACAGCCCGTCCTCCTTCACCAGGCTCGTGTACTCGTAGATCTGGCCGCCGATGAAGATCGCACCCATGATGAAGGTGACGATGAACCAGCCCCGGAGCTTCTTCACGTCACCGCGCTCGGCGGCGAACACGCCGAGCTGGCAGGTGAGGGAGGAGAGCACCAGGATCGTGGTGTTGGCGGTGGAGAAGGGGACGTTCAGGTGGTCCGCCATCTCCCGCCAGTGATCGGGCCCCGTCACCGATCGCAGGGTGAAGTACATCGCGAAGAGGGCCGCGAAGAACATCAGCTCGGAACTCAGCCAGATGATGGTTCCGACGCTGGTGAGGTTCGGCCGGTTGACCGACGGGTGCGCGTGCCCGGTTTCTACTGTCGTTGCTGTCGCCACGACCGACATTATGTCGGTCGCTTATCCCGCCCTCACTCCGGGGGTCCCGTTCGGAGTGTCTGTGCGGTCTGTCCGGGCCGTACGGCCCGCCCCGGCGGCTCACCGGACGGTGCCGACCAGCAGGGGAAAAGAGTAGAGTCCGCGCCGTCGGTACCCGGATTCTCGACCCATGCTGTGCCTTCCCTACAAGACGTGTGGAGGAACCATGCAGGCGACCGCGACGGTGCTGGTCTACAGCGACGACGCCAACACCCGGGAGCAGGTGCGGTTGGCCACCGGCCGGAGGCCGGCTCAGGACACGCCCGTCGTGGAGTTCGTGGAATGCGCCACGCCCGCGGCCGTGCTGCGGGAGCTGGACCGAGGCGGGATCGACGTGTGCGTCCTGGACGGCGAGGCCGTGCCCATGGGCGGCATGGGGCTGTGCCGGCAGATCAAGGACGAGATCTTCCGCTGCCCGCCGGTGCTGCTGCTGATCGGGCGTCCGCAGGACGCCTGGCTGGCGACGTGGAGCCGGGCGGACGCGGCCGTCACCCTTCCGGTGGATCCCGTGGAGTTCGCCTCCGCCCTGGCCGGCCTGCTGCGCACGAAGGCGCTGGCGGCCTGAGAGCCCGGTGAGCCCCGTCGTCGGCGGTCCCGCGGTGCTGTCCGTGGGGCCGCCGACGGCGTATCGAGGCCCTTCCTCACAGGGTCTGCGGAGCCCTTCCTCACAGGGCCTGCGGGGTCAGGCGCGAGGTGTCCGACGGGGAGGTGCCGCCGCCGGAGGTCAGGGCGCTGCCCTGGACCCACTTGTCCCAGGGCATGTTCCAGTCGCCGAAGCCGTTGCCGAACGTCTCCATGGGTTTGCCCTTGGAGTTGACGACCTGGACGATGTCGCCCTCGTGGATGTTCTCGTAGAACCACTTGGCGTTGGCGTTGCTCATGCCGGTGCAGCCGTGGCTGACGTTGGCCACGCCCTGCGAGCCCACGGACCAGGGGGCGGCGTGCACGTACTCGCCGCTCCAGGTGACCCGGGTGGCCCAGTTCACCATCAGGTCGAAGGAGTCCGAGGAGCCCGCGGCGATGCCGATGGTGGTGCTCCGCATCCGCACGGTGCCCTCCTTGGCGAGGACGACCTTGATGCCGTTGCGGGTGTCGAAGCCGGGCCTGCCGGTGGTGACCGGGATCTGTTTGATCTTCTCGTCGTCCTTGTAGAACGTCAGCTGGTGTGCGGCCGCGTCGGTGACGGCGACAATGCGGTCGCCGATGGTGAGCTGGACCGGTTCGGCGGCCCCGCCGTAGAGCCGGTCGGCGATGCGCATGTTCTCCAGGCCGCTGCGCACCTCGACGGTGGTGCCCGTCGGCCAGTACTCCCGCGGCCGCCAGTGCAGCTCCTTGTCGCTGACCCAGTACCACGAGCCCTGCACCGCGGGCGTGGAGCGGACCTGCAGGCCGCGCTCCACGATCGCGCGCTGGGCCTTGTCCGTGACGGGCTGGTCGAGTTCGGCGGTGATGGGCTGGCCGACCCCGTAGGTCCCGGACTTCGGTCCGAGCTTGATGTTCAGACGTTTGTTCGTCGTCGGACGGCTGGTGTCGAAGGTGAGGACCTTGCGGCCGGGTGCTCCGTCCGCGTCCTCCGTGCGCACGGTGACCGTGTAGTGGGCGCCTGCGGCCAGCGGTGAGGTGCTGTGCCAGCGGCTGCCGTCTGCGGCGAGTTCACCGGCGACACGGCGTCCTGTGGCGTCCTGGGCGACGACGTCCGTGATACGGGCGTCGGTGTCTTGTGCGGTGATCTCCAGGGGCTTGTCCGGGTCGGCCTTCTTGCCGCGTTCCGTGGGCGCGTTGACGGAGATCTGACGTGCCGCGTCGTAGGGATCGGCGGCCAGCGGACTGCCGTCCGGTCCGCAGGCCGTGACGCCCGCCGCGAGGGCGGCCACCAGGAGTGCGCAACTGACGGCTGTATGGATGCGCGGAGTGGCGGTGCTCATGACCTCACGCTAAAGAGGTACGTCAACTCCGGCGCGGTGGATCGTCCGTATGGGGGATGTTCCCGGGAGCGGTTCCGGAACGGTCCGGCAACGGTCCCGGAAACGGAAGAAACCCGGGCCCCCACGAGGAGGCCCGGGTTCTCCGGGTCGTCAGCCAGGTCGGCCGAGGTCACTGAGTGCGGTTCTCACCGCGGTAGTACTCGAAGACCCAGCCCCACAGGCCCAGCATGACGAGCGGCGCCCCGAAGTAGATCAGCCACCAGCCGATCGCGACGCCGAGGAAGGCCAGCGCACCACCGGCGCCGAGGGCGAGCGGCTGCCAGCTGTGCGGGCTGAAGAAGCCCAGCTCACCGGCGTCGTCCGCGACGTCCGCCTCCTTGTTGTCCTGGGCGCCCACGTCGACCCGCCTGGCCGTGAAGGACAGGTAGAAGCCGACCATGATGCTCAGGCCGAAGGAGAGGAACAGGGCCGTGGTGCCGGCGGGCTCCTTCGACCACAGGCCGTAGACGACGGCCATGATGAGCAGGAAGACGCTCAGCCACAGGAACATCTTGCCCTGGATCTTCACTTGCCGGCCTCCTTGCCGCCAGCGAGGGCCTTCTCACCGTGGCCGGCGCTCTCCAGCTGGTCGAGCGCGGCGATCTCCGGGTGGTGCAGGTCGAACGCCGGGGATTCACTGCGGATCCGCGGCAGCGTGAGGAAGTTGTGCCGCGGCGGCGGGCAGGAGGTCGCCCACTCCAGCGAGCGGCCGTAACCCCACGGGTCGTCCACCTCGACCGGCTTGCCGTACTTGGCCGTCTTCCACACGTTGTAGAAGAACGGCAGGATCGACAGGCCGAGCAGGAACGAGAAGATCGTCGAGACCATGTTCAGGCCGGTGAAGCCGTCCGCGGCCAGGTAGTCGGCGTAGCGGCGCGGCATGCCCTCGGCACCCAGCCAGTGCTGGACCAGGAAGGTGCCGTGGAAGCCGATGAACAGCAGCCAGAACGTCATCTTGCCCAGACGCTCGTCGAGCATCTTGCCGGTGAACTTCGGCCACCAGAAGTGGAAGCCGGAGAACATGGCGAACACGACGGTGCCGAACACCACGTAGTGGAAGTGCGCCACCACGAAGTACGAGTCCGAGATGTGGAAGTCCATCGGCGGCGACGCCAGGATCACACCGGTCAGACCACCGAAGACGAAGGTGATCAGGAAGCCGGTCGCCCACAGCATCGGCGTCTCGAAGGACAGCGAGCCCTTCCACATGGTGCCGATCCAGTTGAAGAACTTCACACCGGTCGGGACCGCGATCAGGAAGGTCATGAAGGAGAAGAACGGCAGCAGCACACCACCGGTGACGTACATGTGGTGGGCCCACACGGTCACCGACAGACCCGCGATGGCGATGGTCGCGCCGATCAGACCCATGTAGCCGAACATCGGCTTGCGGGAGAAGACCGGGATGACCTCGCTGATCACGCCGAAGAACGGCAGCGCGATGATGTACACCTCGGGGTGGCCGAAGAACCAGAAGAGGTGCTGCCACAGCAGGGCTCCACCGTTGGCGGAGTCGAAGACGTGGGCGCCGAACTTGCGGTCCGCCTCCAGCGCGAACAGGGCCGCCGCCAGCACCGGGAAGGCCAGCAGGACCAGCACCGCGGTCAGCAGGACGTTCCAGGTGAAGATCGGCATGCGGAACATCGTCATGCCCGGCGCGCGCATGCAGATGATCGTGGTGATGAAGTTGACCGCACCGAGGATGGTGCCGAAGCCGGACAGGGCCAGACCCATCACCCACATGTCACCGCCGACGCCCGGCGAGTGCACCGCGTCGGACAGCGGGGCGTAGGCGAACCAGCCGAAGTCGGCCGCGCCCTGCGGGGTGAGGAAGCCGCCCACCGCGATGAGCGAGCCGAACGTGTACAGCCAGTAGGCGAACATGTTCAGGCGCGGGAAGGCCACGTCCGGAGAGCCGATCTGCAGCGGCATGATCCAGTTCGCGAAGCCGGAGAACAGCGGCGTCGCGAACATCAGCAGCATGATCGTGCCGTGCATCGTGAACGCCTGGTTGAACTGCTCGTTCGACATGATCTCCAGACCCGGGCGGGCGAGCTCGGCGCGCATGAAGAGCGCCATCACACCGCCGATGCAGAAGAACGCGAACGAGGTGACCAGGTAGAGCGTTCCGATGGTCTTGTGGTCGGTGGTCGTCAGCCACTTGACCACGACGCTACCGGGTTGCTTGCGCCGGACCGGCGGTGCGGGCGCGATGGCACCCGCCGCCGCGGCACCCTGAGGTTCGTTGAGGATGCTCACAGGTTGTTCGTCTCCCGGTTCTTCTCGTGGCCCGTCTGCGCGATGCCGGCGGGAACGTAACCGGTCTGCCCCTTCTTAGCGAGGTCCTTGAGGTGCTGCTCATAGCGCTCCGGCGAGACGACCTTCACGTTGAACAGCATCCGGGAGTGGTCCTGGCCGCACAGCTCGGCGCACTTGCCCCGGAAGGTGCCCTCCTTGTTGGGGGTCACCTGGAAGGAGTTGGTGTGCCCCGGGATGACGTCCATCTTCATCAGGAACGGCAGCACCCAGAAGGAGTGGTTGACGTCCCGAGAGGTGAGGATGAAGCGGACGGTCTTGCCCTTGGGCAGCCACAGGGTCGGGCCCGGCAGGCCGGTCTGCGGGTTCCGCGAGGCGGGCGTGCCGACGTCGTAGACGCCGCCGGCGTTCGCCGGGAACGCGTTCTTGAACCGGTCCGGGATCGCCGAGAGGTTCTTGTCGGTCTTCGCATCACCGGTGGAGCCGGGCACGTCGGCGATGTAGTTGAAGGCCCAGCTCCACTGGTAGCCCACGACGTTGACCGTGACGTCGGGCTTCTTGGATTCGTCGAGGAGCTTGGACTCGTCGCGGGCCGTGAAGTAGAAGAGCACCGAGACGACCAGAAGCGGAACCACCGTGTACAAGGCCTCGATGGGCATGTTGTACCGGGTCTGCGGAGGTACCTCGACCTTGGTGCGGCTGCGCCGGTGGAAGATGGCACTCCACAGCACCAGACCCCACACCAGGCAGCCGACAGCGATCGCGGCCGCCCAGGAACCCTGCCACAGCGAGAGGATCCGGGGAGCCTCTTCCGTGGTCGGGGTGGGCATACCCAGCCGAGGGAAGTCCTTGTATGTGCAACCGGTAGCGGTCGCCAGGACCAGGCCCGCAGTCAGTGCCTGCAGCAGCTTCCGCCGCATCGGGCGCCGCGGCGAGCGGTCGGAGCCGTTGGGACTCACGTAGCGCCTTCCCGAGAGTCTCGCCCGCGCTGTTCGGCTGCGGCCTTCTCGCTGGTCGGTCGCCGCCCTGCGTCGGGCAGGGGTTTGGATGTTTATGCGGACCAAACCCTACTGGACGCCTTCCGGCGGTTCGCGGGGAGGGTGCCATACGCGCCGCGGGTCACCCTGAAGAGGTGGGAGGGGTGAGGGTGCGGGTGCGGAGTGTGGTGCGGGTACGGAGTGTGGTGCGGGTGCGGAGTGTGGTGCGGGTACGGAGTGTGGTGCGGGTGCGGAGTGTGGTGCGGGTACGGAGTGGAGTGCGGGTACGGAGTGGAGTGCGGTCCGTAGTGGAGTGGGCATAGTGCGGGGGCTTCCGTGCGTCGTCGTGGGCCGGTGGGTCGTAGCGTTGCCGTGTGGCCTACTTCGACGCTGCTTCCTCCGCTCCCCTGCACCCGGTGGCCCGGCAGGCTCTGCTCGCCGCCCTCGACGAGGGGTGGGCCGACCCCGCACGGCTGTACCGGGAAGGCCGGCGGGCCCGGCTGCTGCTGGACGCGGCCCGGGAGACGGCCGCCGAGGCCGTCGGATGCCGACCGGACGAGCTGACCTTCACCACCTCCGGCACCCAGGCCGTGCACACCGGGATCGCCGGCGCCCTGACCGGCCGGCGCCGCACCGGACGCCACCTGATCGTGTCAGCGGTCGAACACTCCTGTGTGCTTCATGCGGCTGACGCCCACGAAGCGGGCGGCGGAACTGTCACCCGGGTCCGGGTCGACCGCACCGGCCGGGCCGACGCCGCCGCGTACGCCGAGGCACTGCGTCCCGACACGGCCCTGGCCTGCCTGCAGTCCGCCAACCACGAAGTGGGCACCGAACAGCCGGTCACCGAGGTCGCCGAGGTGTGCCGCGCCGCCCGTGTCCCGCTGCTGGTGGACGCCGCGCAGTCACTGGGCTGGGGACCGGTGGAGGGCAGCTGGTCGCTGCTGACGGCGAGTGCCCACAAATGGGGCGGACCGCCGGGAGTCGGACTGCTCGTGGTGCGTAAAGGCGTACGGTTCGCCGTCCCCGGCCCGACGGACGACAGGGAATCCGGCCGGCAGCCGGGCTTCGAGAACATCCCCGCGATCGTGGCGGCGGCCGCATCCCTGCGCGCCGTACGCGCCGAGGCTGCGGCGGAGTCGGCGCGGCTGCGGGACCTCACCGAGCGGATCCGGACGCGGGTGCCGCAACTGGTGCCGGACGTGGAAGTGGTGGGCCACCCCGGCCACCGGCTGCCCGGCATCGTCACCTTCTCCTGTCTCTATGTGGACGGGGAGGCTCTGCTGCACGCCCTGGACGGCGAAGGCTTCTCCGTCTCCTCCGGCTCCTCCTGCACCAGCTCCACCCTGACCCCCAGTCACGTGCTCAAGGCGATGGGCGTGCTGAGCGAAGGGAACGTCCGGGTGTCCCTGCCGCCCGGGACGCCCGAGGAGGACGTCGAGCGGTTCCTGTCGGTTCTGCCGGGCGCGGTGGCCTCGGTCCGTGAGCACCTGGACGCCCCGGCGGTGCGGGCAGAGGCGGCCGCCCCGGCGGAGGAACGGGTCGTCGACGCCCTCGGCAAGCGCTGCCCGCTGCCGGTCATCGAGCTGGCCAAGATCATCGACGAGGTCCCGGTCGGCGGCACGGTCCGCGTCCTGGCCGACGACGAGGCGGCCCGCCTGGACATCCCGGCCTGGTGCGAGATGCGCGGGCAGGAGTACGTGGGCGAGGAGCCTGCGGAGGTGGGGAGCGCCTACGTGGTGCGGAGGGTGTGAGGGCTGGGGCCGGCTGGGCGCAGCCAGGATCGGTCGGGCGGGGTGCTTGCGGTTGGCCAGGTGCTTCCGGTCGTTCAAGGGCGCTTGCAGTGGGACGCGGGTTGGATGGCTCGGTCGCCTGCGGGGGCGCTGGCAGCCGGTGGTGAGGGGGTGATCGTGCTCGGCCCTTCGGGCCTGCGCGCGTTCACCCCCTCACCACCGGCGCGCCCCCGCAGGCTCCCTCGCGGCCGGTGTCCGGAGGACACTGGCCCTGGTACGGCCCGCACCGTCGGCAGGGGTGGGCCCGGACACGCACCCTCGGGGGCGGGGCACCCCGGCAAGGTCAGTGGTGTCGCTACGGCCCGCACCCTCGGCGGGGGTGGGCCCGGACACGCACCCTCGGGGGCGGGGCACCCCGGCAGGTCCCGTAGGGCGGGGCCGTGGCCGGGGCGCTGGGAGGGTCACAGGTGGGCGCGCACCTCGCGGGCCGCGTCCTCGCCGTAGGCTTTGGTGAACCGCTCCATGAAGTGGGCGCGGCGCAGCCGGTACTCCTGGGCGCCCTCGGTCTCGATGACCAGGGTCGCCAGCATGCAGCCGACCTGGGCGGCGCGCTCCAGAGAGACGCCCCAGACCAGGCCCGACAGGAAGCCGGCGCGGAAGGCGTCGCCGACGCCGGTCGGGTCGACCTTGCGCTCCTCGTCCGGGCAGCCCACCTCGATGGGGTCCTCACCGGCGCTCTCGATGCGCACGCCGCGGGAGCCGAGGGTGGTCACGCGGCGGCCGACACGGCCGAGGATCTCGGCATCGCTCCAGCCGGTCTTGGACTCGATGAGGCCCTTCTCGTACTCGTTGGAGAACAGGTACGTCGCCCCGTCCAGCAGTATCCGGATCTCGTCGCCGTCCATCCGGGCGATCTGCTGGGAGAAGTCCGCGGCGAAGGGGATGCCGCGGGTGCGGCACTCCTCGGTGTGCCGGAGCATCGCCTCGGGATCGTCGGCGCCGATGACCACCAGGTCCAGGCCGCCCACGCGGTCGGCGACGGTCTTCAGCTCGATGAGCCGGGCCTCGCTCATCGCGCCGGTGTAGAAGGAGCCGATCTGGTTGTGGTCGGCGTCGGTGGTGCACACGAAACGGGCGGTGTGCAGCGTCTCGGAGATCCGCACGGAGTCGGTGTCGACGCCGTGCCGCTCCAGCCAGGCGCGGTACTCCTCGAAGTCGGTGCCCGCGGCGCCCACCAGGACGGGCCGGGTGCCGAGCTGGCCCATGCCGAAGGCGATGTTCGCCCCGACCCCGCCGCGCCGTACGTCCAGCTGGTCCACCAGGAAGGAGAGCGAGACCGTGTGCAGCTGGTCCGCGACGAGCTGGTCGGCGAAACGGCCGGGGAAGGTCATGAGGTGGTCGGTGGCGATGGACCCGGTGACTGCGATGCGCACGGCGTGGACTCTCCTGAAAGCAGGCGGATTGACAGTTCACGCTACCCGGTCCGGGGACGCGGGCGCAGGATCGCAGACCGGTTGATTCCGGGTCTTTCGCGGCATACGTGACCGTGCCTACGGTGCTGGCATGACGTTCCACGAGTCCCGCACCACCCCCGTTCCGGCCGACCTCGAGGGCGGCCTGGCGTCCCTGCGCGAGGACGGGGCCCGGACGGTGCCGCGCTGGGCGGGCCGCGGACCGGACGACGAGGCCGTCGCGTCCAGGTTCCCGGCCGGCCTGCGCGGCGTGTCCGTGCCGCCGTCGGCCGTGCGGCTGGTGGCAGGGATGTCCGAGTACGGATCCTTTCAAGCGGCCGGCTGAGCCGGACGGAGGCGGTGCCCTCGGCGCCGGTGGAACCAAGTACTCCCCCGCCGCGTCCCATCGCCGTCCCCCGTCTGGGGGATGCCGGATACGTCCCGTCGGCCGGTCGCCCCGCCGGGCAGACAGGGCCGGGCCGTCGGGCCGGGACGGCAGGGACTGTCGTGCAGCCGAAGGAGCGATGCGGTGAACACCGAGCGACCCGACCACGACGATGCGGCCGCGGCCCGGGCCGCGCAGGCCGCCGGGGAGGACTCGGGGCGGCCGGAGGAGACGGGGTCTGCGGGCACTTCGCAGGCGTCGGAGGACACAGCGCAGGCGCGGGCCGCCGGCGGGGGCGACGCCGGTAGGGGTGCGGGTGCGTCCGGGGGCCGTCGCGGCCGTTTCGGGCGCGGGCGGTCGCCTGTGGCCGTGGCGTCGGTCGCCGCCGCCGTGCTGCTGGTGGGCGGAGGCGGGGCGTATCTCGCCACGGGCGCGTCCGGCGCGGGTGACGGGCGCGCGGCCGCTTCCGCGTCCGGCGGTGATCACGGCACTCCCGCGGCGCTCGTCCTGGACGGTGTGCCGGCCGAGGGCGGCAGCGGCGGCGCCACGCAGGGCATCGCGCCCGGCGAGCCCGACCCCTACGGCACCGTCTACCAGGCCGCGGGCCCGCTGCCCGACGGCCCCGGCTCGGCGGCGGTCCAGGTGCCGCGGGGCGAGGTGACCCGGGAGCAGGTGACCCGGCTGGCCCGGGCGCTCGGGGTCACCGGCACCCCGGTGGCCGATGCGGACGCATGGCGGGTGGGCGCCGGGAAGGACGGCGCCGACCCGGTGCTGCGGGTGGAGCGGCAGGCGCCGGGCGCCTGGACGTTCAGCCGGTACGCGCCCGGCACCGACGACTGCAAGGGCGTGCGGTGCGTTCACGACCCGGCGGCTCCGGCCGGGGACCCGGTGAGCGAGGAGGCCGCCGAGCAGGCGGCGGCGCCGGTGCTCACGGCCCTGGGGCAGGGCGACGCCGCGGTGGACGCCGGGCAGGTCATGGGCGCCCAGCGGGTCGTCGACGCCGATCCGCGGGTCGGCGGGCTGCCCACCCACGGCTGGACGACGTCCCTGACCGTCGGCGCGGACGGCGAGGTGGTCGGCGGCAGCGGGCAGCTGGCCGAGCCGGTGAAGGCGGACACGTATCCGGTGCTGAGCGCGCAGCGGACCCTGGAGCTGATGAACGGCTCGGCGGGCGGCGGTCACCGCATGGGGATCGGCGGCTGCACCCGTCCGGTGCCGCTCAAGGACCGGCTGGAGCAGCCGTGCAACGCGGTCGCCTCGCCTGCTGCCGGGCGGGGCACCGCGACGGTCGACTCGGCGGAGTTCGGGCTGTCCGCGCAGGCCTCGCAGGGGCGGCCGGTGCTGGTGCCGTCCTGGCTGTTCCACGTCCGCGGCACGAGGGGGCAGGAGGGGTTCACCGTGGCGTACCCGGCGGTGGATCCGCGGTATGTGCGGTCGGCGGGCACGCCGTCCGGAGCGGAGAGTCCCCGTCCGGGCGGCGACGGGACGGTGACGCAGGATGTGCGGGTGACGGGGTACCGCGCGGCGGGGAACGCGCTGACGCTGTCCTTCGAGGGCGGGGTGTGCGCGGACTACACCGCGTCGGCGAAGGAGAGCTCCGACCGGGTGACCGTCACGGTGACGCAGACCTCGCAGCGGGACCGGGTGTGCATCCTGATCGCCCGGCAGTACGAGCGCACGGTGCACCTGGACCGCCCGCTCGGCGGCCGGACGGTGACCGGCTCGGACGGCCGGCCGATCCCGCCGGCGACGGGGGCGGGGCCCCTGCGGTCGTCACAGCCGGTGCGCTGAGGCACCCGGCCGCGGCGGACGGCAGGTGACGCGACGCGAGAGGCGGCGGCCCCGTGCAGGGGACCGCCGCCTCGTGCGTCACGCTGTGGCCGGCTCGGCTCAGTGGAAGGAGTCGCCGCAGGCGCAGGAGCCCGTCGCGTTCGGGTTGTCGATCGTGAAGCCCTGCTTCTCGATCGTGTCCACGAAGTCGATGGTGGCACCCCCCAGGTACGGGGCGCTCATGCGGTCGGTGACGACCTTGACGCCGCCGAAGTCCTTCTCGATGTCGCCGTCGAGGGACCGCTCGTCGAAGAAGAGCTGGTAGCGCAGGCCGGAGCAGCCACCGGGCTGGACGGCCACGCGCAGGGCGAGGTCGTCACGGCCTTCCTGGTCGAGCAGGGCCTTGACCTTGGCCGCGGCGGCGTCGGTCAGGATGATGCCGTCGGTGACGGTCGTGGTCTCGTCCGATACGGACATCTACATCTCTCCCGGGTTGTACGGAGACTGCTTGCCGACGAGTGCAACCGGCGAGTTCGAGGATTCATTCCGCGCCGGGCTCGTGCTTCTTCTCTTGTCCACGCTCGTCCCCATGCTCGCACACGCGGCACGAGCGGGCAGCAGCCCGAGGGGTGACGGACGGCGGCGACGGACCCGGTCCCGGGCCCGTCCGGGGGGCCCGGGAGGAGTCGCGTCACATCGACGCTATGGGCATCGTCAAACTGACGTGAAGCCGCTATGATAGATAGCGTCAGTTCGACGATAAGTAGAAAGGGTGCGTGTCGTGACCACCGCCCAGCCCCAGGAGCTCGACGTTCAGCCGACGCCCCTCGCCCTGCTGCTGCTCGGCCGCGAGGCCGACCCGAGGAGCGAGCGCGGCGTCGAGTGCCCCGGTGACCTGCCCGCGCCGTCCGACCCGGACCTGGTGGCACGCGCCCGTGCGGCGAAGGAGAAGCTCGGGGACAAGGTCTTCGTGCTCGGCCACCACTACCAGCGCGACGAGGTGATCCAGTTCGCGGACGTCACCGGCGACTCCTTCAAGCTGGCGCGGGAGGCGGCGGCACGGCCCGAGGCCGAGTACATCGTGTTCTGCGGCGTGCACTTCATGGCGGAGTCCGCGGACATCCTCACCTCCGACGAGCAGAAGGTCGTGCTGCCCGACCTGGCCGCCGGCTGCTCGATGGCCGACATGGCGACGGCGGAGCAGGTCGCCGAGTGCTGGGACGTCCTGACCGAGGCGGGCATCGCCGGTCAGGTAATCCCGGTGTCGTACATGAACTCCTCCGCCGACATCAAGGCCTTCACCGGCAGGCACGGCGGCACCATCTGCACCTCGTCCAATGCCCGGCGGGCCCTGGAGTGGGCGTTCCAGCAAGGCGAGAAGGTCCTGTTCCTCCCCGACCAGCACCTCGGCCGCAACACCGCCGTCCGCGACCTGGGCATGTCCCTTCAGGACTGCGTCGTCTACAACCCGCACCGGCCGAACGGCGGGCTGACGGCTGAGGAGCTGCGCGCGGCGAAGATGATCCTGTGGCGCGGCCACTGCTCGGTGCACGGCCGTTTCACCCTGGATTCGGTGAACGAGGTCCGCGCCCGCATCCCCGGCGTCAACGTCCTGGTGCACCCCGAGTGCAAGCACGAGGTGGTCGCCGCCGCCGACCACGTCGGCTCCACGGAGTACATCATCAGGACGCTCGAAGCGGCCCCGGCCGGCTCCAAGTGGGCGGTCGGTACCGAGCTGAACCTGGTCCGCCGCCTGGCGAATCGTTTCGCTCCCGAGGGCAAGGAGATCGTCTTCCTGGACCGCACGGTCTGCTTCTGCTCGACCATGAACCGCATCGACCTGCCCCACCTGGTCTGGGCCCTGGAGTCCCTGGCCGAGGGCACCCTGGTCAACCGCATCCAGGTCGACAAGGAGACGGAGCACTACGCCAAGCTGGCCCTGGAGCGGATGCTGGCGCTGCCGTAGGGCGGCCGACGCTGGACACGGACGCCGGTGCCCCGGCGCGCGTTGCGCGGGCCGGGGCACGGCCGTGCTCGTGACCGGTCAGCGAGCTGCCCGCGGCGCTCGTACACCGTGACCCTGCGGCCGCCGGCGGCCCGGTGATCGTCGTCCCGGACGGAGCCTGGGACGCGTGCGTCAGGTCGCTCACGGCATGAGAGGTGCAGGAGGCGCCCGAGGCGTACATGAGGCGACGGCCGGGTCCCCTGGCAACCCAGGGGGCCCGGCCGTCGGTGATGTGCGGCGGTGGGGTCAGACGCCCGCCGCTTCCAGCTGCTCGTCGGTCGGCTGCTCGCGCTTGGCCGCGCGCTTCTTGGCGCGGCGCTCCTTGCGGAGTTCGAGCATCGCGTAGAGCGTGGGCACCAGCAGCAGCGTCAGCAGGGTCGAGGTGACCAGACCGCCGATCACGACCACCGCCAGCGGCTGGGCGATGAAGCCGCCCTCGCCGGTGATGCCCAGGGCCATCGGGAGCAGGGCGAAGACGGTCGCCAGGGCCGTCATCAGGATCGGGCGCAGACGGTGACGGCCGCCCTCGATCACGGCCTCGATGACGCCGTGGCCCGCCCGCCGGTACTGGTTGATCAGGTCGATCAGCACGATGGCGTTGGTGACCACGATGCCGATCAGCATCAGCAGGCCGATCAGCGCGGGCACGCCCAGCGGGGTGCCGGTGAGCAGCAGCAGGCCGAGGGCGCCGGTGGCCGCGAAGGGGATGGACACCAGCAGGATCAGCGGCTGGGCGAGCGAGCGGAACGTCGCGACCAGGAGCATGAAGACGATCGCGATGGCCGCCAGCATGGCCAGGCCCAGCTTGGTGAAGGCGTCGTTCTGGTCGGAGGTGACGCCGCCGATCTCGGCCGTGGCGCCGGCGGGCAGCTTCAGCGCGTCAATCTTCGACTGGAGCTTGGTGCTCACCGCGCCGGTGTTGTCGCCGGTGGGCTTGGCGCTGATGGTCGCGGCGCGCTGACCGTCGATGCGGGTCATCGACACCGGCCCGTCGACCAGCTCGACGGTGGCGATGTCACCCAGCTCGACCGGGCCGAGACGCAGGTTCTTCAGTTCCTTCAGGGTCCGGGCGGGCTTGGCGGAGCGGACCACGACGTCGCGTTCGGCGTCGTCCAGGGTCGCCTTGGCGGCGGTGGTGCCCTTGACCGCCTCGGTCACGGCCATGCCGAGGGTCTGCTGGGTGAAGCCGGCCGCGGCGGCCTTGGCGTTGGCGCGCACGGAGATCCGGGGCACGCTCTGCGACAGGTCGCTGGTGACGTCCGTGACGTCGTCCATGCCGGCCACCGTCGTGCGGACCTGCTCGGCGGCCCGGCGCAGGGTGTCGGGGTCGGAGGCCTTGACGACGACCTTGAGGTCCTGGTCGCCGAAGCCGTCGCCGGCGCTGACGCTGGTGGTGCCGGCGCCGGAGAGCCGGTGCAGGCCCTTCTCGATGTCCGCGCGGACGGTCTCGGCGGACGCGTCGTCCTCCAGCATGACCTGGTAGGAGGCGTGGTTGGTGTCCGTGGAGCCGCCGAAGGCGGCCAGGAAGCCGGACGATCCGACGGTCACCTGGTAGTCCTTGACGCCCTTGGTGGAGGCGAGCAGCTTCTCGACCTTCCGGGCCTCGGCGTCGGTGGCCGCCAGGCTGGTGCCGGGCTTGAGCTCCTGGCTGATGCTGAGGACCTTCTGCTCGCCCGGGTCGAAGAAGTTGGTCTTCAGCAGCGGGGTCATGCCCAGGGTGACGATCAGCACGACCACCGCGATCAGCACGCTGGTCAGGCGGCGCCGGGTGGCGAAGCGCAGCACCGGGACGTACAGGCGCTGCAGGCGGCTGTTGGCCTCCTTCTCCTCCGCGCGGCGCCGGGCCTCCTCGGCCTCGGCGGGCGTGCCCTTGGGGGCGCGCAGGAACCAGTACGACAGCACCGGCACGACGGTGAGCGCGACCAGCAGCGAGGCCAGCAGGGCGGCGGTGACGGTGATGCTGAACGGGCCGAACAGCTCGCCCACCAGGCCGCCGACCAGGCCGATCGGGGCGAACACGGCGACGGTGGTGAGCGTGGAGGAGGTGACCGCGCCGGCGACCTCGCGGACCGCGTTGAGAATGGCTTCGCGGCGTTCCTCGCCGTAGCCGAGGTGCCGTTTGATGTTCTCCAGGACCACGATCGAGTCGTCGACGACCCGGCCGATGGCGATGGTCAGCGCGCCCAGCGTGAGCACGTTCAGCGACAGGCCGCCGGTCCACAGCACCAGCAGGGCCAGCACCACCGACAGCGGGATGGAGACCGCGGTGACGAGGGTGGAGCGCAGGGAGGCCAGGAAGACCAGGATGACCAGGACGGCGAAGAGCAGGCCGAGCGCGCCCTCGGTGGTCAGGCCGTGGATGGACTTGGCGACGGCCGGGCCCTGGTCGCTGACGACGGTGATCTTGGCGTCCTTGCCGAGGCTGTCGCGCAGCTCGGGCAGCTTGTCGTGGATCGCGTCCGAGACGGCGACGGCGCTGCCGTCGTGGTCGATGGTGACGGCGACGGCGAGGCTGGGCCGGCCGTCGGTGCGGGTGATGGAGTCGGCCGGGGCGGGCTCCTCCTTGACGGTGGCGACGTCGCCGAGGCGGACCGGCTTGGCCTGGCCCGCGCCGGTGCCGGTGCCGCCGGTGACCACCAGGTCCTTGATCTGCTGCAGCGAGGTGTAGCCGCCGCCGACCTGGACGGTGCGGTTGGCGCCGTTCTCGTCGAAGGAGCCGGCCGGCACGGTCGCGCCGCCGGCCTGCAGGGCCTGGGTGAGGGAGGCGCTGGTGAGCCCGGCCGCGGCGAGCTTCTTGTCGTCGGGGGTGACGGTGACCCTGAGGTCCCGCACACCGTTGACGGTGACCTGGCTGACGCCGTCGATGGTCTTCAGGGCCGGGACGACCGTCTTGTCGAGCCGGTCGGCGAGCGCCTGCTGGTCCTGGCTGGAGGTCACGGCGAGGACCGCGGTGGGGATGTCGTCGGTGGAACCGGAGATCACCTGCGGGTCGACGCCGTCCGGGAGCAGGGCGCGGGCGCGGTTGACGGCCTGCTGGACGTCGGCGACGAGCTGCTGGGTGTTGTTGCCGAAGTCGAAGGAGGCCGTGATCACGGCGCTGCCCTCGCTGGCGGTCGAGGTCACCCCGGAGATGCCGTCGACGGCCTTCAGGGCGTTCTCCACCGGCTCGACGACCTGCTTCTCCACCACGTCGGGCGAGGCGCCCTGGTAGGGCGCCAGCACGGACACCGCGGGCAGTTCGATGCTCGGCAGCAGCTGCTGCTTGAGCTGGGGTATCGCGATCGCCCCGAAGACGAGCGCGATGATCGAGATCAGCCCGATCAGCGCTCGTTGCGCGAGGCTGAATCTGGACAGCCAGGACATGGGTCAAAGTCTCCTGTGGAGCGGCAGATGCGGCACGGGCGGCAGGGTCCGCCCACCCTTACCACCCTGCGTCATCGGGGTCGGGTGTTCCGTAGCCTCCAGGTCCATTTCCGCGTCGTGCGCCTACTCCGGTCGCAGTACGCCGGGAGGAGGGGCGGTCCACCCGCGGAGGGAGCGGCACCGGCCGGTTCCCTGATCCCGTGCGGGGTCTTCCCCTAGGGCGGTGACCGTCGGGGCAGGTCACCGTCCCGGTTTCACCAGCCCGGACTCGTAGGCGATGACGACCAGCTGGGCGCGGTCCCGGGCGCCCAGCTTGGCCATGGCCCGGTTGACATGGGTCTTCACGGTCAGGGGGCTGACCTGGAGCCGTTCGGCGATCTCGTCGTTGGAGTGGCCGCCGGCGACCTGGACGAGGACCTGCCGTTCCCTGACGGTCAGGGTGTCCAGCCGGTCCGGCCGGGCCGGGTCGCTGCCGTCGTCGGCGGGGGTGCTCTGGGCGAGGAAGCGGGCGATGAGGCTCTTGGTGGCGGCCGGGGACAGCAGCGCGTCGCCCCGGGCGGCGATCCGGACGGCGTCGAGCAGGTCCTCGGGTTCGCTGCCCTTGCCGAGGAAACCGCAGGCGCCGGCGCGCAGCGCCTGCACCACGTAGTCGTCGATCTCGAAGGTGGTCAGGATGACCACGCGGACGTGGGCGAGGCCGGGGTCGGCGCAGATCGTGCGGGTGGCGGCGAGGCCGTCCGTGCCCGGCATGCGGATGTCCATGAGCACCACGTCGGCACGCTGCTCCTTGGCCAGCCGTACCGCCTCGGCGCCGTCGGAGGCCTCGCCGACCACCTCCATGTCGGGCTCGGAGTCGACCAGGACGCGGAAGGCGCTGCGCAGCAGCGCCTGGTCGTCGGCGAGCAGGACACGGATCGTCATGCGGCATCCCCCGGAACACGCGTGCTGGTCGTGACCGGCAGGATCGCATGGACGCGGAAGCCTCCGGCGGGGCGGGGGCCGGTGGTGAGGATGCCGCCGAGCGCGGTGACCCGCTCGCGCATGCCGAGCAGCCCGTGCCCTCCGCCCTGGACGGACGCGGTGCGGTGGCCGTTGCCGTCGTCGAGGACGGTGATCTCCAGGTCCTCTCCGCTGCGCACGACGCTGACCTCGGCGCGGGCGCCGGTGCCGGCGTGCTTCTGCACGTTGGTGAGGGCCTCCTGGACGATGCGGAACGCGGCCAGGTCCACCGCCGCGGGCAGCACGGTGCCCGCGGCGTCGCGGGCGACCTCGACGTCGAGGCCCGCGCTGCGGAAGGTGCCGACGAGGTCGTCCAGGCGTCGCAGGCCGGGCGCGGGTTCGGTGGGGGCCTCGGGGTCGCCGGCCTGGCGGAGCAGTCCGACGGTGGCCCGCAGCTCGTCCAGCGCGGTCCGGCCGGCCTGGCGGACGTGCGCCAGGGCGGCCTTGGCCTGGTCGGGCCGCTTGTCCATGACGTGGGAGGCGACCGAGGCCTGCACGTTGACCAGGGCGATGTGGTGGGCGACCACGTCGTGCAGCTCGCGGGCGATGCGGAGCCGTTCCTCGGCGACGCGGCGGCGGGCCTCCTCCTCGCGGGTGCGTTCGGCGCGTTCGGCACGCTCGCGCATCGCGCTGACGAAGGCGCGGCGGCTGCGGACGGCGTCGCCGCCGGCCGCGGCCATGCCGGTCCAGGCGAAGAGAGCGAGATTCTCCTGGGCGTACCAGGGCAGCGGGCCGCCGAGCATGGCCGCGCCGGTCAGCAGGGTCATGGTGGCCAGGCCGAGCCGCCAGGTGGTGGTGCGGTCGGTGGAGGCGGCGACGGTGAACAGGGCGACGACGGCGGCCATCGCGACCGGGGCGCGCGGGTCGGCGGTGACGCTCTCGGTCACCGAGGCGGCGGCGGTGAGGGCGAGGACCGTGCGGGGGGCGCGGCGGCGCCACACGAGCGCGGCGGCACCGCAGATCATCAAAACCAGGCTGAGCGGTGCCGGGCGGTGCACGGCCCAGCCGCCGTTCTGCCCGGCGAAGGAGCCGACCACCATGCACACCAGCACACCGGCGGCGAGAGCCGCGTCCCACGCGCGAGGGTGCGCGTGCAGCCGGCAGCGGGCGCGGTCGAGGGTGGTCACGGGTGTCCACCGTACGGGGTGACGGCAGGCGGCCGGCGCCGGGTGCGGCGCCGGCCGTCGCCGCTGAGCTGCGGCGGAGTCGGCAGCGGGAGCGGACTGCCGCGGCGTCATCCGGGGATCAGGCCGTCGCCGCTGAGCAGCTCCCGGACCTCCTCCAGGGTCGCCTCCTCGGCGGGCAGGATCAGCTCGGACGGCTCCAGGGAGTCGTCCGGCAGCGGCTCGCCGAGTTCCCGGACCCGGGTGAGCAGGGCGGTCAGCGTGCGGCGGAAGCCGGAACCGTCGCCCTTCTCCACCTCGGCCAGGAGTTCGTCGTCCAGTTTGTTCAGCTCGGCGAGGTGGCTGTCGGCCAGCCTCACCTGCCCCTCCCCCATGATCCGTACGATCATGTCGCCCTCCTCGGCGGCGTGGACGGCCGCGGCTGTCGGTGACGTGGCTGTGCGGCGGGCTGCTGCCGCGCTGCCCGGTGGTGCGGTGAGCGCGGACGGCCTACTGCTTGTCGAACCGCGGGGTGTCCTGCGGCTGCTGCTGGGGCTGCGCCTGGCCCTGGCCGCCCTCCAGCTCCTGCCGGCCGGCGGAGATGCCTCCGGCCAGCTCGGCCTTCATGCGCTGCAGCTCCAGCTCCACGTCCGTACCGCCGGCAAGCCGGTCCAGCTCGGCCTGGATGTCGTCCTTGACCATGCCGGAGGGGTCCTCGAGGGCGCCGGAGGCGAGCAGCTCGTCGATCGCGCCGGCGCGGGCCTGCAGCTGGGCGGTCTTGTCCTCGGCGCGCTGGATCGCCAGGCCCACGTCGCCCATTTCCTCGGAGATCCCGGAGAAGGCCTCGCCGATGCGGGTCTGCGCCTGGGCGGCGGTGTAGGTGGCCTTGATGGTCTCCTTCTTGGTGCGGAAGGCGTCGACCTTGGCCTGCAGCCGCTGAGCCGCCAGGGTCAGCTTCTCCTCCTCGCCCTGGAGGGTGGCGTGCTGGGTCTGCAGGTCCGTGATCTGCTGCTGCAGGGCCGCCTTGCGGGACAGGGCCTCGCGGGCCAGGTCCTCGCGGCCCAGCGCGAGCGCCTTGCGGCCCTGGTCCTCCAGCTTGCCGGACTGCTGCTGCAGCTGGTTGAGCTGGAGTTCCAGGCGCTTGCGGCTGGTGGCCACGTCGGCGACGCCGCGGCGGACCTTCTGCAGCAGCTCCAGCTGCTTCTGGTACGAGTAATCGAGGGTCTCGCGCGGGTCCTCGGCCCGGTCCAGGGCCTTGTTCGCCTTCGCGCGGAAGATCATCCCCATACGCTTCATCACACCGCTCATGGGCTTCGCGCGCCCCCTTCTGACCGACTCCGGCTCACAGCTCTGCGACAGAACCCACAGTACGGGCCCTGCATCCATTACCGCACTGCCGGGGAAGCAATGCGCTCATTCCCGAGGACGACTGCGCGCGTCCGCGCTCCGGCGCAAGGAGGAGGGGATGGTGGGCCGCGGGAGCGGACAGGGGCGGAGTGCACCGTTTCGTGCGGGGGTGCGTTCCTCGCCCCGTGAGGACGCCCGGCGTTGCCGGATCGTTCCCCGCGGGACTGGGGCCCGCCAGGGTCAAACCTTTACCCTTGGGCTTTGTGTTCCGTACCCGTGCCAAGGAAGAGAAGGCCCCGGTCGCCGAACAGGCGCCGGTGACCGTCTCCAAGCAGCCCCGTGACCCGCAGGCCCCCAAGGGCCGCCCCACGCCCAAGCGGCGTGAGGCCCAGGCCCAGCGCCGCAGCGTCGCCCATACCCCGATGACGCGCAAGGAGGCCGCCGCGCGGCGGCGCGAGGAGCGCCGCGCCGCGCTGGAGCGCCAGCGCCAGGCGCTCGCCACCGGCGACGAGCGCTACCTGCCGCCCCGTGACAAGGGACCGGTGCGCAGGTACGCGCGGGACTTCATCGACTCGCGGTTCAACGTCGCGGAGTTCTTCCTGCCGGTGGCCGTGGTCATCCTCGTGCTGAGCATGATCCGCGTGGACTCCATGCAGACCCTCGCGCTGCTGCTGTGGCTCGTGGTGATCGTGCTGATCGTGCTGGACTCCGCCGTCACCGGGTTCCGGCTGAGGAAGCGGCTGAACGAACGCTTCCCGGACGAGAACAAGCGGGGCGCGGTCGCGTACGCGCTGATGCGCTCGCTGCAGATGCGCCGGCTGCGGCTGCCCAAGCCGGTGGTCAAGCGCGGGGAGCGGCCCTGAGTACGACCGCGTGCCCCGGGGACGCCGGGCACGTCCGGCCCGCCGGACTGCACGACGTCGTACGGCGGGAGCTGGTGGCCCGGCAGCTCGACGAGCAGCTGGCGGCCCGGTTCCCGCTCGGACGGCAGCTGCGGGTGCTCGACGTCGGCATGGGCCTGGGCACGCAGGCCCTGCGGCTGGCGCGGGCCGGGCACACGGTGACCGGTCTGGAGGACGACCCCGCCCTGCTCACCGCGGCCCGCGAGGCGCTGGCCGCCGAGCCGCCCGGGATCCGGCAGCGGACGCGGATCGTGGAGGGCGACGGCCGGGACACGGGGGTGCACTTCCTTCCGGGCAGCTTCGACGTGGTGCTGTGCCACGGCGTGCTGATGTCGGTGCCGGAGCCCGATCCGCTGCTCGCCGGGCTGGCCCGGATGCTCGCCCCGGGCGGCCTGCTGTCCCTGGTGGTGCGCAACGGCGACGCGCCGGCGTTCGGGCCGGGGCTGCGCGGCGACTGGGCCGGGGCGCTGGCGGCCCTCGACGCCGGCGTGCGGCTGCCGGGTCCGCGCACCGGCGCGGACGACGAGACGGACACCGGCGCCTCCTCGGCGCAGCCGCCCCGCGAGGGGCGCGCGGAACGGCTGGCCGACCTGACGGCGACGCTCGCCGGGATCGGTGCGCCGCTGCAGGCCTGGTACGGCGTGCGGGTCTTCACCGACGCGGTCTTCCCGCAGCGGCCGCAGCCGGACGCCGGTCTGCCGGTGGACGTGGGGATGCTGCTGGCCGTCGAGGAGCGGGCCGGGCGGACGGACCCCTACCGTGCGGTCGCCACCCTGCTGCACCTGTGCGGGGTGCGCGGCTGAGCCGGGGCCGTACTCACTCCTCACTCACTCCTCGGTACGTGTCCGCTCCTGGGTGCGTGCCGGGCGCACTGTTCCTTCGGGCGTTTCCCGGTCCGCGCCGACAGCGCCGCTCGTTCGGGTGAGCATCGGACGCCTCGGCCCCGGTGCCCGGCCAGACTCGGTGCATGGACGTCTCCCCTGCCCGCACACCGGCCCTCAGGCTGCTCGCCGCGCTCGTCGCCGTCCTGTGTCTGACCGCCCCGCTGTCCGGGTGCGACGGGCCGACCGGCTCCGGTGAGCCCTCCGGCACCAAGAAGCCGTCCGCGGAGACCGGCCGGGACACCGCCCGCAGTGCCACGGACGCCCTGCAGAGCGACTACCAGCGGGTGATCAAGGACGTGCTGCCGTCCGTGGTGCAGATCCAGGGCAGCCGCGATCTCGGCTCGGGTGTGGTGTTCGACGACAAGGGGCACATCGTCACCAATGCGCACGTCGTCGCGGACGACCGCACGTTCCGGGTGACCACGGCCGGCAGCGAGCAGACGCTCACCGCACGTCTGGTCTCCTCCTACCCGGACCAGGACCTGGCCGTCGTCAAGCTGGACACGGTGCCGCGCGGGCTGCGGCCCGCGGTGTTCGGCGACTCCGAGAAGGTGGAGGTGGGGCAGATCGTCCTGGCCATGGGCTCGCCGCTCGGGCTGTCCTCCAGCGTGACCCAGGGCATCGTCTCGGCGACGGGGCGCACCGTCAGCGAGGGCGACGGCAACGGCGGCACGGGCGCGACGATCGCCGACATGGTGCAGACGTCGGCCGCCATCAATCCGGGCAACAGCGGCGGGGCGCTGGTGAACCTGGACAGCGAGGTCATCGGCATCCCCACGCTCGCCGCCACCGATCCCCAGCTGGGCGGCAGTGCGGCGCCCGGCATCGGCTTCGCGATCCCGGCGTCCACGGTGAAGACGATCGCCGGGCAGATCGTGAAGTACGGCAGGGTCGTCCGCTCCGGGCGGGCCGCGCTGCAGATCACCGGCCGCACGGTCGTCGACGCCGGCTTCCAGCCCGCCGGAGTCGCGGTGGTCGAGGTGCGGCGGGGCGGCGCGGCGGACCGGGCGGGCATCCGGGCCGGGGACGTGATCGTCCGGGTCGGCGGCACGGACATCACCACGATCACCTCGCTGTCGGAGGCGCTGGCCACGGCGAAACCGGGGCAGCGGGTGCAGGTGACGTATCTGCGCGACGGCGCGGAGAAGACGGTGGAGGTGACGCTCGGCGAACAGTGACCGAACCCGAGAACAGGGCCGGGGAACGGCGGGGCCGTCCCCCGGCGCGCCGGGACGTCTACGCGTCGCCCGGGGTGTTCTCCGCGTGCAGGCTCATCGGGCCGTAGACCTCGGTGGAGTCCTCGAACAGCCGCACCTGGTCGGCGCCGCCCTCCAGCAGGGCCCGCCAGTTCTCCCCGATCCAGGACTCGGCGTCGCTCTGCGTGGAGAACTCCTCCGGCTGGACGGCGGGCTGGACCTCCGTCCCGTCGGCCCTCTCGAACCGCCACGTCCATGCCACCATGACGCCTCCCTGGTGTGAGCACTGTCGGCACACTGCACGGCGGAAGCCGGATCGCGGTCCGGCTCCTGCCCGCAGCCTAGTCGGATGCGCAAGGCCTGCGACGGCACAGGACAATCGGGTCCGTGGACGTGACTCTGCTCGGCACCGGTGCCCCCGCGGGACTGCCCCGCCCCCATTGCCCCTGCGCGGCCTGCGCGTCGGCGCTCGGCCCCGACGCGCGCACGGCGACCGCGCTGCTCGTGGACGGGGCGCTGCTGCTGGACCTCACCCCGGGGGCGGCGCTGGCGGCCGCGCGGGCCGGGCGGTCGCTGACCGGGGTGACGCAGGTGCTGCTGTCCCATCCGCACGACGGGCCGGCCCTGGAGGTGCCGGCCGGGCTGCCGCAACCGGGCCGGGTGCCGGACGGCCGTGAGCTGGCGCTGCTGACCGGGCACCGGGTGCGGGCGGTGGCCCTGGACGCGCCGGGCACGGGCTACGCGGTGACCGCGGCGGACGGCACCCGGCTGCTGTATCTGCCGCCGGGGGGTGCCCCGGCCGGGGTCGAGGAGGGCGCGGCGGAGACGTACGACATGGTCCTGCTGGACGTGGTGGGGAGGCCGGACGCGCTGGCCCGGCTGCGGGCGGTGGGGTCGGTGGGGCCGACCACGGACGTGATCGCGGTCCATCTGGACCACGACGTGCCGCCCGGCCCGGAGCTGCACCGCCGGCTGGCGGCGGCCGGGGCGCGGGCGGTGCCGGACGGCACCACGCTGACGGTCGGGGCGTACGAGGACGTGCCGGACGTGCCGCGGCGCACCCTGGTGCTGGGCGGGGCGCGGTCGGGCAAGTCGGCGGAGGCCGAGCGGCGGCTGGAGTCCTTTCCCGGAGTGGTGTACGTCGCCACCGGCGGCACCCGGGGCGGGGACACCGAGTGGGCGGCCCGGGTCGCCGCGCACCGTGAGCGCCGGCCGGGCTCCTGGCGCACCGTGGAGACCTGCGACCTGGTGCCGCTGCTGGCCGAGGACGGTCCGCCGCTGCTGATCGACTGTCTGTCGTTGTGGCTGACGGACGCGATGGACGCCGTGGGCGCCTGGGACGACGCGGAGTGGGCGGGAGGCGGCGAGAAGGCGCTCAAAGAACGAGTGACCGCCTTGACGGAGGCGGTCCGGGCGACCCGGCGTACGGTGGTCGCGGTCTCCAACGAGGTCGGTTCCGGCATCGTCCCGGCCACCGCCTCCGGCCGCCGCTACCGGGACGAACTCGGCCGGCTCAACGCCGCGTTCGCCGCCGAGTGCGAGCAGGTGCTGCTGGTGGTGGCGGGCCAGGCCCTGGCGCTGCGGGGCTGACCCCGCCCGGTCCGCATCCCGTCACGCGGTGCCCCGTCACGTGGTGTCCCGTCATGCGGTGTCCCGGCGGGCGACGACGCGGTAGCCGTTGGACAGGCCGGGGACGCGGCGTGCCAGGGGGGCCAGGGCGTGGTCGAGCAGGGCCGTGGCGTCCACCAGGGGACTGGTCAGCGCGGACAGCAGGGTGCGCAGGGCGCGGTGCGGGGTGCTCGGCGGGACGGCGCGCCAGGGGACGTCGTCCGGCGGCAGGAGGCGGGCGAGGGCGAGCGCGAGGGCCGCGGCGAGGTCGCCCGGGCGGTGGGGGCTGCGCCGGTCGGTGACGAGGACCGTGCAGCCGGCCGCCCGCAGTTCCGCGCGGAGGTTGGCCGGCGGCAGCAGGTGCAGATGGCGCGGCTGTCCGTGCCCGGGCCACCATTTTCCCAGCAGCAGGGCGAACGCGCTGCGCGGGTCGGGCAGTTCGACCAGCAGGTGCCCGCCGGGCCGCAGGACGGTGAGCGCGCCGCGCAGCTCCGCCCGGGGATCGGGGGCGTGGGCCAGGTGGTGGAAGATGCTGACGACGTCGTAGCGTCCGCGCAGCCGCCGCGCGATGCGCGGGTCGGCCAGATGACCGATGTGGGCCTCCTCGACATGGCCGGCTGCGCGGGCCCGCACCACGCGCGGGGTCGGGTCGAGCCCGTCGAAGGAGGTGTACGGGAAGACCTCCTTGGCCGCCGCCGGGAAGTGGCCGTGGCCGGTGCCGACGTCCAGCCAGCTCTCGGGCTCGCCCACGCCCCGCATCAGCAGGGCGTCGGCCCGGTGGCGCCGGTGGCTGCGGCGCAGCGCGAGGACGGGGTCGGGCAGGTTCTCCGGGTCGGTCTCGTCGTGATCGCGGTGGTAGAAGGCGAGCCCGGCAGGGCTGAGCCGGGGGTTCTGGAAGATGTGCCCGCAGTCCCGGCACCGGTCCAGGACGAAGGTGCCCGGCTTGTGCTGCAGCAGGTCGGGGGCGCGCAGCCGGGTGCGCAGCCGCGTCGATCCGCACCAGGGGCAGTCCTCGCGGCGCGGTTCGTGGAAGTGGTCGGTGCCGAGGGCGAGTTCGGCGGCGTACGCGATGCGGCGCGGGTCACGGACCGGCGAGGCGCACGGCACAGGCGGCATGGGCGGCTCCCGGATGGGCGGGGCGGGGCACGTCCGCCGTGGACGCGCCGCTCCGCCCGTGTCGGCATTTCACGGCAAAGGGAACGTATGGGATCGGGATCTTGGCCCGGAAGAGCCCGTACGGGTATGGCGGTGACGCGACTCGGACCGGCGCGGGGCGGGCCGGTACTGTTCCGCGAATGAGCTCGCTGAATCTCGACGACTTCACCGACCTGATCGAGCGCCCCGACGGCGGGGTCCGCCGTGACGCCGAGGCGCGCCGGGAGCGCCTGGTGGTGCCGCCCGGTGCGCTGGGCCGCCTGGACCATGTGGGTGAGTGGCTGGCCGCGGCGCAGGGCACCGTGCCGGTGCGGCCGATTCAGCGGCCCCGGGTGGTGCTGTTCGCCGGCGACCACGGGGTCGCGTCGCTCGGGGTCTCCCGGCGGCCCGCGGGCAGCGCGGAGCGGCTGGTGCGGGCGGTGCTGGAGGGCGGGCGGCCGGTGTCGGTGCTGGCCCGCCGGCAGGGCGTGCCGGTGCGGGTGGTGGACATGGCGCTGGACTGCCCGGCCGAGTCGCTGCCCGCGGACGTCGTACGGCACCGGGTGCGGCGCGGCAGCGGGCGCATCGACGTCGAGGACGCGCTGACGCCCGAGGAGGCGGAGGCCGCGTTCCGGGCCGGGATGGCGGTGGCCGACGAGGAGGCCGACTCCGGCACGGACACGGTGGTGCTCGGCGACATCAGCGTGGGCGGGACCACCGCGGCGGCGGTGCTGATCGCCGCGCTGTGCGGGACGGACGCCTCGGTGGTGACCGGGCGCGGCGGGGAGCCGATCGACGACCTGGCGTGGATGCGCAAGTGCGCGGCGATCCGGGACGCGCTGCGCCGGGCCCGGCCGGTCCTCGGCGACCAGCTGCGGCTGCTGGCCACGGTGGGCGGTGCCGATCTGGCCGCGACGACCGGATTCCTGCTGCAGTGCGCGGTGCGCAAGCTGCCGGTGATCCTGGACGGCGTGGTCTCGGCGGCGTGCGCGCTGGTGGCCCAGCGGGTGGCGTTCCGGGCGCCGGACTGGTGGCTGGCCGGGCACAGCAGCGGGGAGCCGGGCCAGGCCAAGGCACTGGACCGGATGGCGCTGGAGCCGCTGCTGGACCACGAGGTGACCGTCGGCGAGGGCGCGGGCGCCCTGCTGGCCCTGCCGCTGGTGCAGTCCGCGGCGGCCCTGGCGGCGGAGCTGCCCGAGGCACCGGCCGAGGAGGAGACGCCGGACACGGCCGGCGGAACGTCCGGCGACGAGGGCGATGCAACGGTGCGGCCGGAGGCGGAGACCTCCGGCGGGCACTGAGGCACCGGGCGGAATGGGCGGTCGTGGTCCTGGTGCGCGGGGCACGCGCGGTGGTCCCGTAGTCTGCCCGGGTGTCCGCAGCGTCCACTCCTGACCCGCCGTCCTCGTCCTCCTCGTCCTCCTCGTCCTCCTCGTCCTCCTCGTCCTCTGCGCCGTCCGCCGCGCCCGAGCGGCCGCCCCGGCCGGCGCTGCCCGGTCTGCGGTTCGCCTTCGGCACGCTCACCGTGCTGCCGGTGCGGGTGAGCCGGTGGGACCGGGACGCGGCGCGGGGCGGCATGCTGTGCGCGCCGCTGGCCGGGCTGGTCGTCGGTGCCGCGAGCGCCGCCGCGGGCCTGCTGCTGAGGGTGCTGGGCGCCGGTCCGCTGCTCGCGGCCGTCGCCGCCGTGGCGGTGCCGGCGG
Organism: Streptomyces thermodiastaticus; assembly: GCF_014656135.1. Taxonomy (GTDB): domain Bacteria; phylum Actinomycetota; class Actinomycetes; order Streptomycetales; family Streptomycetaceae; genus Streptomyces; species Streptomyces thermodiastaticus. The sequence continues at coordinate 5,497 of NZ_BNBV01000003.1, read as the reverse complement.
TGCTCACCCGCGGGCTGCATCTGGACGGGCTGGCGGACACCGCGGACGGGCTGGGCAGCGGCAAGCCCGCCGCGGACGCGCTGCGGATCATGAAGCGGTCGGACATCGGCCCCTTCGGGGTGATCACCCTGGTGCTGGTGCTGGCGGCCCAGGTGGCCGCGCTGGCCCAGGCCTGGGCCGGCTCCTGGGCCCGGGGTGCGCTCGCCGCGGTCGTCGCGGCGGTGGTGGCCCGGCTGGCGCTGACGCTGGCCGCGCGCACCGGGGTTCCGGCCGCCCGGCCCGAGGGGCTGGGGGCGGCCGTGGCGGGTGTGGTCCCGCCGGGCGGTGCGCTCGCCGTGGCGCTGGTCGTCACGCCGGCCGCCGCCGCGGCGGGCGCGGCCCTGGGTGTGCGCACCGCGCTGCTCGCCGCGGGCGCGGTGCTCGCCGCGCTCGCCGCCGCCGAGCTGCTGCTGCGTCACTGCGTCCGCCGTTTCGGCGGGGTGACGGGGGACGTCTTCGGCGCTCTCGCGGAGACGGCGGCGACCTGTGCGCTGGTGCTGCTGTCCCTGGGCTGAGCGGCCGGGCCGGGACGGGACGGCGGGCGGCGCCGGGCGGCGGGTCAGCAGGTGCGGCGCCAGGCCGTCAGCTCGTACGTCTTGCGCAGCGAGCTGAGCCGCAGCTCGCGGGACTGGTCGCAGTAGCGGCTGGGCGGCAGCTCGTACTCGGCGTGGAAGACCGCCTTGCCGGCGTCGGTGAACGGCTTCAGCCGTGCGCACTCGCCGTACTGGGCGCACTGCTCGTTGACGGCGAAGTCGAAGTCGCCGACCAGCTGCGGGATCTGGTCCAGGTCGTTCTTCAGGCCGGCCGCCAGACCGCGCTCGTGGGCGAGGCGGGCGATCAGACGGTTGTAGCGCAGCTGGTCGGCGGCGGTCAGCGGGAAGCCGGTGGTGTTGCGGTAGCCGTCCATGTTGTCCGGCTCGACCGCGTCGAAGCCCTTGTCCCGGCACATGTCGAGCCGGGCCGCCATCAGCGGCTCCAGCACCTCGGTGCGGCGGATGTCGAGCCAGCGTTCGCCGGGCCAGCCGTTGCTCTTGCCGAGCACGGACGCGGGGAACTTCTTCGCGTCGGCGCGGAACTCCTCCCAGGCGCCGGTGGAGATGTAGCAGATGACCTTGCGTCCCTTGCGGTGCAGCGCGGCGACGGTCGCCGCGGTCTGGTCGAAGCCGTCGATGTCGTACACCTCGGCCGGCACGGAGGTGTCCAGGTGCCCGCTGAGCTGCCACTGCCAGGTGGTGCCGGGGCGGGGCTGCCAGCGGGCGGCGGATGCGGACGGCACGGCGTCCCGGTCGTGCGCCGTGTCGTCGTCCCCTTCCGCCCCGCCGGACGAGCCGGCGCATCCGGCGAGCAGAGGCGAGACGGCGAGGAGGGCGGTGAGGACGACGGCGAGGAGGAGCGGGCGGGCGGCGACCGGGGAGACGGAGCGCTCTGCGGTGGTGTGCACATGACGATCATCGCCGACCGGCCGCACCGCCCGGACGCGCGGGTGTCCGTCCGGACCGCGCACTGGCGCTTTCCAGCGGTGCGCGCACCGGCGGACGGGCGCGCGCGACCGGCGGGCGGAGCGCACCGGGTCGGCGGCAACGGCGCTTCGGACCGGGCGGACGGCGCACACGCCGGGCACACGACAGCGCCTGGTCACCGGCCGACGGGCGCCCTCGGGACACCGGCGGCCGGCGGCGGTACCCCGTCTTCACACAACCCGCACGGCTGCCCGGTGCGGCGACGCGCGTAGGCTCGTGGCCGGGTGTCTGCCTGTCCGGGTGAAGACCGCGCCGCAGGAAGGATCTCCGCAAGGTCTGGGGTTCGGTGGTCGGGCCCGGTCGACCCACCCCTTTCGGCCACATCACCGCCTTTTACAGGGAAGCGAGAATTCACCACCGTGACTGCTCTCACTCTCAGCACCGCCGGGGTTTCCGGCCTGCGTGCCGACGCGCTCGTCGTCGGTGTCGCCAAGGGCTCCTCGTCCGCCTCCGGGGACCTGGTCCTCGTGCCGGGCGCCGAGGAGGTCGACGCCGCCTTCGACGGCAAGCTCGTCGACGTCCTGGACACCCTCGGTGCGTCGGGTGCCGAGGGCGAGGTGACCAAGCTGCCCGCGCCGTCCGGGTTCAAGGCTCCGCTCGTGCTCGCGGTGGGCCTGGGCACGGCGCCCGAGGAGAACGGTCGCTTCGGCCACGAGGCACTGCGCCGCGCCGCCGGTACGGCCGCCCGCGCCCTGGCCGGCGCCGAGAAGGCCGCCTTCCTCCTGCCGCTGGCCGACGCCGCCGACGCCGGCGCGGTCGGCGAGGGCGCGCTGCTCGGCGCGTACTCCTTCGACGCGTACAAGGGCGACAACGGCAAGGACGGCTCCGGCCGCAACGGCAAGAAGCCGCTGGGCGAGGCCGTGCTGCTCGGCGGCAAGCCCCGCGACAAGGAGTTCAAGGCGGCCGTCGAGCGCGCCACCGCCGTGGCCGAGGAGCTGAACCGCGCCCGCGACCTGGTGAACACCCCCTCCAACGACCTGAATCCGGCGGCGTTCGCCGCCATCGTGCAGGAGGCGGGCAAGGAGCACGGCCTGAAGGTGCAGGTGCTCGACGAGACGGAGCTGGCCAAGGGCGGCTACGGCGGCATCCTGGGCGTCGGCTCGGGTTCGGCGTCGGCGCCCCGGCTGGTGAAGGTGTCGTACACCAGCTCCAAGGCGAAGAAGCACCTGGCGCTCGTCGGCAAGGGCATCACCTACGACTCGGGTGGCATCTCGCTGAAGCCGGCCGGCCACAACGAGACCATGAAGTGCGACATGGGCGGTGCCGCCGCCGTGTTCGCCGCGGTGGTCGCCGCCGCCCGTCTGGGTCTGGAGGTCAACGTCACCGGCTGGCTGGCGCTGGCCGAGAACATGCCCTCCGGCTCCGCCGTGCGCCCCGGTGACGTGCTGCGCATGTTCAGCGGCAAGACGGTGGAGGTGCTCAACACCGACGCCGAGGGCCGGCTGGTGATGGCGGACGCGCTGTGGGCTGCCTCGCAGGAGAAGCCGGACGCGCTGGTGGACGTGGCCACCCTGACCGGCGCGATGGTGCTGGCGCTGGGCAACCGCACCTTCGGCATCATGGCGAACGACGACACCTTCCGCGCCAAGGTCCACGAGGCCGCGCAGGAGGCCGGCGAGGACTCCTGGCCGATGCCGCTGCCCGGGCACCTGCGCAAGGGCATGGACTCCTCGGTCGCCGACATCGCCAACATGGGCGAGCGCATGGGCGGCGGCCTGGTCGCCGGTCTGTTCCTGCGCGAGTTCGTCGGCGAGGGCATCACCTGGGCGCACCTGGACATCGCCGGGCCGGCCTTCAACGAGCAGGGCCCGTTCGGGTACACGCCGAAGGGCGGCACGGGCAGCGCGGTGCGCACGCTGGTGCGGCTGGCGGAGCGTGCCGCCGCGGGCGACCTGGTCTGATCTTCCTCCGGTCACCTCGGGAGTTCCCCCGTCCGGCGGGACGGCCCCGGGCGCTTCTCGCGCTCGGGGCCGTTTTGTCCCCTTGCGCGACGCGCGTGGTACGTCTCACACAGCGGCCCGGCGTCTCGTCCGGTTCTGACAAGTGCAAAGATGGGCGTCGGCAGGACAGGGCCCCTACCCGAGGGCCGAAGAACGAGCGGCCGGACACCAGCCGCCAACCGGTCACCGACGACCGGTGCACGGCGCACATGCATGGAGGACGTGACGTGGCGAACGACGCCAGCACCGTTTTCGACCTAGTGATCCTCGGCGGTGGTAGCGGTGGTTACGCCGCGGCCCTGCGCGGGGCCCAGCTGGGCCTGGACGTCGCCCTGATCGAGAAGGACAAGGTCGGCGGCACCTGCCTGCACCGGGGTTGCATCCCCACCAAGGCCCTGCTGCACGCGGGCGAGATCGCCGACCAGGCCCGCGAGAGCGAGCAGTTCGGCGTCAAGGCCACCTTCGAGGGCATCGACGTGCCCGCCGTCCACAAGTACAAGGACGACGTCGTCTCGGGCCTGTACAAGGGCCTGCAGGGCCTGATCGCCTCCCGCAAGGTCACGTACATCGAGGGCGAGGGCCGGCTGTCCTCCCCGACCTCCGTCGACGTCAACGGCCAGCGGATCCAGGGCCGCCACATCCTCCTGGCGACCGGCTCCGTGCCGAAGTCCCTGCCGGGCCTGCAGATCGACGGCGACCGCATCATCTCCTCCGACCACGCCCTGACCCTGGACCGCGTGCCCAAGTCCGCGATCATCCTGGGCGGCGGCGTCATCGGCGTCGAGTTCGCCTCCGTGTGGAAGTCCTTCGGTGCCGACGTCACGATCATCGAGGGCATGAAGCACCTGGTCCCGGTCGAGGACGAGAACTCCTCCAAGCTGCTGGAGCGCGCCTTCCGCAAGCGCGGGATCAAGTTCAACCTGGGCACCTTCTTCGACAAGGCCGAGTACACCCAGGACGGCGTCAAGGTCACCCTCGCCGACGGCAAGGAGTTCGAGGCCGAGATCCTGCTGGTCGCCGTCGGCCGCGGCCCGGTCTCCCAGGGCCTGGGCTACGAGGAGGCCGGGGTCGCCATGGACCGCGGTTACGTCCTCGTCGACGAGTACATGCGCACCAACGTCCCGACCATCTCCGCCGTCGGCGACCTGGTGCCCACCCTGCAGCTCGCGCACGTCGGCTTCGCCGAGGGCATCCTGGTGGCCGAGCGCCTGGCCGGCCTGAAGGTCGTCCCGATCGACTACGACGGTGTGCCGCGGGTGACGTACTGCCAGCCGGAGGTCGCCTCCGTGGGTCTCACCGAGGCCAAGGCCAAGGAGATCTACGGCGCGGACAAGGTCGTCGCGCTGAAGTACAACCTGGCGGGCAACGGCAAGAGCAAGATCCTGAAGACCGCGGGCGAGATCAAGCTCGTCCAGGTCAAGGACGGTGCCGTGGTCGGCGTCCACATGGTCGGCGAGCGCATGGGCGAGCAGGTCGGCGAGGCCCAGCTGATCTACAACTGGGAGGCTCTGCCCGCCGAGGTCGCCCAGCTCATCCACGCCCACCCGACGCAGAACGAGGCGCTCGGCGAGGCCCACCTGGCGCTGGCCGGCAAGCCGCTCCACTCCCACGACTGAGCCTTCGGTCACACGCGCGCGACGACACAGACTTCCGCAATTCGTTAGGAGCAACCGAAACCATGGCGGTTTCCGTAACCCTTCCGGCGCTCGGTGAGAGCGTCACCGAGGGCACTGTCACCCGCTGGCTGAAGGCCGAGGGCGAGCGTGTCGAGGCCGACGAGCCGCTGCTCGAGGTCTCCACCGACAAGGTCGACACCGAGATCCCCTCCCCCGCCTCCGGCGTGCTGTCCTCCATCAAGGTCGCCGAGGACGAGACGGTCGAGGTCGGCGCCGAGCTGGCCGTCATCGACGACGGCTCCGGCGCTCCGCCCGCCGCCCCGGCCCCGGCCGCCGCCGAGGCCCCGGCTCCGGCCCCGGCCCCCGAGCCCGCCCCGGCGCC
>NZ_BNBV01000002.1:349635-388068 GCF_014656135.1 Streptomyces thermodiastaticus | reverse complement strand
GCGTTCTTCGCCGGAACGGGCGCACACCGTGTGGACCTGCCCACCTACGCCTTCAAACAGGACAGCTACTGGCTGACCACCGACCCGGCGGACACCGCCGTAAGTCCGGGCCTGACCCCCACGGGTCACCCGCTGCTCGGCACGGCACTCGCCCTCGCCGACAGCGACGAACTCGTGTTCACCAGCAGGGTCTCGGCACGCACACACCCCTGGCTGCGTCGGCACACGGTGCTCGGCAGTGTCGTCCTTTCGGCCGCAGGACTGGTCGATGCGGCGGTACGGGCCGGTGACGAGACGGGAGCGACCGTGCTGGAGGAGCTGTCGCTCATCGTGCCGCTCGTCCTGCCCGCCCGGGGCGCGGTCCAGCTCCAGGTCCGGGTCGGCGCACCGGGTGACGACGGCCGGCGCGCTCTCACGGTCCACGCCCGCCCCGACTCGGAGGGGGACGACACACCGTGGACCGTGTACGCGCGGGGACGCCTCGCCGCCGACGACCCGGAACGGCGCGCCGACGCCCACCACGCCCACGCGACGGAGGAGACCGGGGACGACCTGGTCACCGAGACCGAGCTTCCCGTCGAACGCGCCCACGAAGCAGGTCAGTTCGGCCTGCATCCCGAACTGCTGGACACCCTGCTCCTCGGTCACCCCTTCGGTGAGGAGGCGGGTACCGTGACCGTGCCCGTCGAGTGGCGCGGCGTACGGCTGCACGCCACCGGCGCCGGCGCGGTACGGGCCGTGACGACAAGGACCGGCGACCGCACTGTCGCCCTCACGGTAACCGACCGGCAGGGCCGGCTGGTCGCCACCGTCGACTCCCTGACCTACCGGGCGGTTCCCGAGGAGCTCTTCGCCCCTGCCGAGGACCGGGGGGCGGACGCACTGCTGCGGGTCGACTGGGTGCCGGTTGCTGTGAGCGGGCCGACGGCCCCCGTCACCTGGGTGACTCTGGGCACCGACGGAGCCGAGGACCTGGCCGCCGTCGGCAAGGCTGCCGAGGCGGGGACATCCGTCGACGCCGTGGTCGTACCGTGGACGACCGAGGGCGACGGGGAGAGCGGTGGCGTCCTGCACGACGCCGTGCGCCGTGCGCTGATGCTGGTGCGGGAATGGCTGGCCGACGAACGCCTTGCCGGGACCCGGCTGCTCGTGGTGACCCGCGGTGGCGCGGCCGTCGCGGACGAGGGCACGGTGGCCTCGGAGGCGCCTGCCGACCTGGCGGCCGCGGCGGTCCGCGGACTGCTGCGCTCGGCACAGTCCGAGGCGGGCGGCCGGATCGTCCTGGTGGACGCCGATCCGTCCGACGATCTGTCCGACGATCCCCTCTCGTCCCGGCCCGTGCCCGACCAGGACCCCGCCGGCACGGCCGTCGCCGGCGTCCCGTCAGCGCTGCTCGCCTCCCTGTTGGCCTCCGGCGAGCCCGAGGTGGCCGTACGACACGGCCGGCTCCTCGTCCCCCGCCTGGCGCGTGTGCGGCGGCCGGCCCCGGCCGCGACACCGGCCTTGGACCCCGACGGCACCGTGCTCGTGACCGGCGGTGCAGAGCTCGGCGGGTTCCTCGCCCGGCACCTGGTCAGCCGGCACGGGACGCGGCACCTCCTGTTCGCCGGCCCCGAGGGTGACCGCGCGCCCGGCGCGGCGGACCTGGCCGCCGACCTGGCGGCCCTGGGCGCCCACGTCACTTTCGAGGCCTGCGACGCCGCCGACCGTGACGCGCTCGCCGCCGCCCTCGCCCGGATACCCGACGGTCATCCGCTGACCGCGGTGATCCACGCCGCGGGCCCTGGCGACGGGGGCACCGTCCAGAGCGTGAGCCTGGACCGGCTGGACGCCGCCCTGCGCACGACCGCGGACGCGGCACGGAACCTGCACGAGCTGATCCGTAGCCGCCCGCCGGCCGTCTTCATCTTGTGCTCCTCGACCGCGGGCACCGCGGCAGGCACGGGCCAGGCGTACCGGGCGGCGGCCGACGCCTACCTCGACGCTCTCGCACTGCGGCGCTCGGCCGATGGACTGCCAGCGCTGTCGTTGGCCTGGGGCCCGTGGGAGCGCACCGGGCAGGCGGACGGCGCGCTCCGGGACCGGTTCTCCGGGTCCGGCTTCCGGGCCCTCAACCCCGAGGCGGTGGCAGCCGCGTTCGACGCGGCACTCGCGACCGCGGGACCCCGTCCGGCAGTCGGCGCCCCCGGTCCCCGCGACGCCGCCGTACCGGCCGCCCCCGGTTCACCGAACGCGGGTGAGGCCGCGGACGGCCGGGGCGCACACCCGGTGCTCCTGGCCGCCCTGGTGGACCCCGGCGCACTTCGGGACCGGGATGGCGGCGTACCGCCGCTCTTCCGCGGCCTGGTGCGGAGCCCGCTGCGGCCCGCTCTGGACGCCGCCGCGCCCGCCGCACCCGACCCGGGTCGGACGCTCGCGGAACGGCTGACCGGACTGGACGACGACGAGCGGCAGCGGATCGTCCGGGACCTGGTGCGCCGGGAGACGGCCACTGTCCTCGGCCACCCCGATCCCTCGGCGGTCAACATGCAACGGCCCTTCCAGGAGGCCGGCTTCGACTCGATGGCCGCCGTCCAGCTGCGCAACCAGCTCGGCGCCGCGACCCGCCTGGCGCTGCCCGCGACCGTGGTGTTCGACCATCCCACACCCGCAGCGCTCACCGCCTACCTCCTGTCCCAGGCCGCCGCGGAGGGCGACGCGGGCGGGACAGCGGCGAGGCCGCCCCTCCTCGCCCAGCTCGACCGGCTGGAGGCGACTGTGGCCGAGCTGAGCCCCGACGAGCCCGACCTGGACCGCACCCTGCTCGGTGCGCGGCTGCGCACGATCCTCCAGCGCCTCGACCCAGCCGGAGCGGAGGAGCCCGCGCAGCAGCGGTCCCAGGACGCGGCGAGCCGGATCGCCGCCGCGAGCGCCGACGAGATCTTCGACTTCATCGACACCGAGCTCGGCCGCGGGTCGAGCCGGTGACGGCTCACCGGAAGGAGAGCGGGCAGCACATGTCCAGCGGGGAGCACATGTCCAAGGAAGAGAAGCTGGTCGAGTACCTGAAGTGGGTCACCACGGACCTGGAGAAGACCCGCAAACGGGTCGCGGAACTCGAGGCGGGCGGCCGGGAACCGGTGGCGATCATCGGGATGTCGTGCCGGTTCCCCGGTGCGTCGACCCCAGACGAACTGTGGCGGGTGGCGCTGGAAGGGCGCGACGTCATCTCCGACTTCCCCACGGACCGTGGCTGGGACCTCGACGCCCTCTACGACCCCGACCCGGCTCGCCCCGGCAGCACCTACATCCGTCAGGCCGGTTTCGTGGACTCCGCCACCCGCTTCGACGCGGCCTTCTTCGGTATCTCGCCGCGCGAGGCCCTCGCCATGGACCCCCAGCAGCGGATCCTGCTGGAGACGGCCTGGGAGGCCCTCGAGCACGCCGGCATCGACCCGCTGTCGCTCAAGGGCAGCAGGACCGGCGTGTTCGCCGGGCTGGTGGAACAGAGCTATCTGGACCTGGACTGCCCCGAGGAGTTCGAGGGCTACCAGATGACCAGCAAGCTCAGCAGCATGGCCTCCGGCCGCATCGCCTACGTCCTCGGCCTGGAGGGCCCCGCGGTCTCGGTCGACACCGCCTGCTCCTCCGCCCTGGTGTCACTGCACCTGGCCGCCCAGTCGCTGCGCTCCGGCGAGTCCGCCCTGGCCCTGGCGGGAGCCTCCTACATCGCCGCCCACCCTGGCGGATACATCGACGGCGCGCGGCAGCGGGGCCTCGCGGCCGACGGACGGTGCAAGCCGTTCAGCGCCGCCGCCGACGGCATCGGCTGGTCCGAGGGCGCCGGTCTGCTGGTCCTGGAGCGGCTGTCCGACGCCCGCCGCAACGGCCACCGCGTGCTGGCCGTCGTCCGCGGCAGCGCAGTGAACCAGGACGGCGCCTCCAACGGCCTCACCGCCCCCAACGGGCCGTCCCAGGAACGGGTCATCCGCCAGGCACTCGCCAACGCCGGCCTCACCGCCGGTGAGATCGACGCGGTCGAGGCGCATGGCACCGGGACCCGCCTCGGCGACCCGATCGAGGCCCAGGCCCTGCTCGCCACCTACGGCCGGGCGCGCCCCGAGGGACGGCCGCTGCTGGTTGGCTCGCTGAAGTCCAACATCGGCCACGCGCAGGCCGCCGCGGGCGTCGGCGGGCTGGTGAAAATGGTGCAGGCCATCCGGCACGGTCTGCTGCCCAGGATCCTGCACTTGGACGAGCCCAGCCCGCTCGTGGACTGGTCGGCGGGCGACCTCGAACTGCTCACCGAGACACGGCCGTGGCCGGAGACCGGAGCACCACGCCGCGGCGCGGTCTCGGCCTTCGGCGCGAGCGGCACCAACGCCCATGTCATCCTCGAACAGGCCCCGCAGGACGACCTCGAGGACAGCGGGCCTGCCCCGGCCGCACCGGCCGCACCGGACCGGGAGGACGCCCCCGAGACCGCCCGCGCCCTGCCGACGGCCGTCCTGCCGTTCCCGGTCTCGGCCCGGTCCCCGCAGGCACTCCGCGCCCAGGCGGCCCGGCTGGCATCCCGGCTGCGCGAGGAGGCACCGGACGACGAACAGGCCCTGCTGGACGTGTCCTTCTCGCTGGCCACCACCCGCGCCGCACTGGAGCAGCGCGCCGTCGTCATCGGCCGCGACCACGCCGGCATCCTCGCCGGGCTCGATGCGCTGGCTGCCGGGAAGCCTGCGGACAACGCCGTCCTCGGGACGACGGGCGAGCCTGCCAGGACCGTCTTCGTCTTCCCGGGACAGGGCAGTCAGTGGGCCGGTATGGCGGCCGCGCTGCTGGAGTCCTCGCAGGTGTTCGCGGAACGGATCGCGGAGTGCGCACGGGCGCTGGAGCCCTTCGTGGACTTCTCCCTCGAGGACGTGCTGCGAGGTGTGGAGGGTGCGCCCTCGCTCGACCGGCTCGATGTGGTCCAGCCGGCCCTCTTCGCCGTGCACGTCTCCCTCGCGGCACTGTGGCAGTCCTGCGGACTCCGGCCGGCCGCCGTCGTCGGCCACTCCCAGGGCGAGATCGCCGCCGCCTGCGTGGCAGGTGGTCTGACCCTGCCGGACGCGGCCCGCGTGATAGCCCTGCGCAGCAGGATCGCCCTGACGCTGCAGGGTAGCGGTGGCATGGGCGCGGTCGGGCTGCCCCGCGCCGAGGTGGAGGAGCGCCTCGCGCGGTGGGACGGCCGGCTGTCGGTCGCCGTGGAGAACGGCCCCACCGCGGTCCTCGTCGCCGGTGACCGGGACGCCCTCGGCGAGTTCCTCGCGGAGTGCGCCGCCGACGGCGCACGCACCAAGCGGTTCCCCACCGACTTCGCCTCGCACTCTCCCCAGGTGGAGCAGGTCCGGGAGGAGATGCTCGCCGCACTGGCCCCCGTGCGGCCGCGGGCGGGTTCGATCCCGTTCTTCTCCACGGTGACCGGCGACTGGATCGACACCGCCCGCCTCGACGCCGGCTACTGGTACGCCAACATGCGCCGCCCGGTGGAGTTCGCCCGCTCGGTGCGGGCCCTGGCCGACCAGGACCACGGCGTCTTCGTCGAGGTCAGCGCGCACCCGGTGCTCACCACCGCGCTCCAGGAGAACCTCGGGGACGACGTCGTCACCGTCGGCACCCTGCGCCGCGACGAAGGCAGCCTCGACCGGTTTCTCACCTCGCTGGCCGAGCTGTACGTCAACGGCGTACGCATCGACTGGGACACCTTCTTCGCCGGGTCCGGGGCACGGCGCGTCCAGCTGCCGACGTACGCCTTCCAGCGCGAGCGTTTCTGGTTCTCCGCCGCGGCCCACTCACCGGACGTCGCGGGGCTCGGCATGGCGGCGACGGGCCACGCGCTGCTGGGGGCCGCGGTCGCCGTGGCCGGCGCCGACGAGACCCTCTTCACCAGCCGTCTGTCCCCGCGCACCCACCCGTGGCTGGCCGACCACGCCGTCGCCGGCACCGCCGTGTTGCCGCCGTCGGTGCTGGCCGAACTGGCGCTGCGGGCCGGCGACGAGACGGGCTGCACCGCGGTGGAGGAGCTGACCGCGGCGGCACCGCTGGTGCTTCCCGCGCAGGGTGCGCTGCAGGTGCAGATCAGGGTGGGAGCCCCCGACGAACAACGGCGCAACATCACCGTGCACGCCCGGCCGGAGGAGGGCGACACCGAGTGGACCGAGTACGCCTCCGGCGTCCTGAGCCTGAGCGGACCCGCTGCCACCGAGCCCCTCACCGCGTGGCCGCCCTCGAACGCCGCACCGGTCGATCTCGAAGGGGCCTACGACCGGCTGTCCGAAGCGGGCCTGGACATCGGCCCCCGTCTGCGCGGGCTGACCGGACTGTGGACGGCGCGGCCGGGACAGGAGGTCTTCGCCGAGATCACGCTGGACGAGCAGACCGCCACCGACGCGGCCCGCTTCGGGCTGCACCCCGCACTGCTGGAGGGCGTGGTCCAGGCGGCGCTGCTGAGCGGCGCAGCAACCGGCACCCCGCTCGCCGCCCGCTGGCGCGGTTTCCAGCTGCACGCCACGGGTGCCATCACCGTACGGGCCCGGCTGGTGCCCATCGGTGACGGAGAGCTGTCCGTGCTGCTGGCGGACCGCACCGGGCAGCCCGTCGCCACCATCCGCTCCCTGTCTTTCGCTCCCGCCGACGCCGGCGAACTCGCTCGTACCGGCGGCCGGACCCACGACGCCGTCTTTCGTACCGACTGGACCCCGATCGCCCTGGACGAGCCGTCGGCCGCCGTGCACTGGGCGACCCTGGGCCCCGGCGGATACAGCGATATCGGCGAAGTGGCCAAGGCCGTGGAGGCGGGCGCTTTGCTGGACGCTGTCCGCTGCGACGTGGGCGGCCCGTCGGGCGCCGACGGATCCGGCCGGGACGGCGGCGATCCCGTGGCCGCCGCCCGCCGCGCCACGCACCGCGTCCTGGCGCTGGTGCAGGACTGGCTGTCCGACGAACGGCTCGGAGGCATCCCATTGGTCCTGGTCACCCATGGCGCCGTGGCCGCGGCCGGCCGCCCCGTGACCGACCCGGCGGCCGCAGCCGTGTGGGGTCAGATTCGCTCGGCACAGTCGGAGAACCCCGGCCGGTTCGTGCTGGTCGACCTCGACGACGAGCCGACCTCCGCCGCAGCGCTGACCGCGCTGCTGCACTCCGGCGAGCCCCAGGCCGCCGTCCGTGCCGGCCGTGTCCTGCTGCCCCGTCTGCACCGGCTGCCCGCCCGGTCCTCCGCCGTACCCACGGGCCGCTGGACGCCCGGCGGTACCGTGCTGATCACCGGCGGCACCGGAACGCTCGGAGCGCTGTTCGCCCGTCACCTGGTGACCGAACACGGGGTGACCGATCTGCTGCTCACCAGTCGCCGCGGTGCGGACGCGCCCGGGGCCGAGCGAGTCGTCGCCGAACTCTCGGCACTGGGCGCACGCGTCACCGTCGCCGCCTGCGACGTCGCAGACCGCACCGCGCTCGCGGACCTCCTCGCTCGTATACCCGCCGACCGGCCGCTGACCGGTGTCGTCCACGCGGCGGGCATTCTCGACGACGGTCTGATCACCGCCGTCACCCCGGAGCGACTGGACGGAGTGCTGCGGCCGAAGGTCGACGCGGCGTGGAACCTGCACGAGCTGACCCGTGGACTCGACATCTCCGCGTTCGTGCTGTTCTCCTCGCTCGCGGGCGTGATCGGCGGTGCGGGCCAGTCGAGTTACGCCGCCGCGAACACCTTCCTCGACGGGCTGGCCGAGTACCGGGCCGGCCTCGGACTGCCCGCCACGTCCGTCGCCTGGGGCCTGTGGGCACAAACCAGCACCACCGGCGAGCTGACCGCCGCCGACCTGGACCGCATCGCCCGGGCCGGGTACCCGCCCATCGCCTCCGACGAGGGCCCCGCCATGCTGGACGCCGCACTCGCCTCTGGCCGGCCCACCGTGGTCGCCGCGCCCCTCAACATGACCGCCCTGCGAGAACAGGTGCGACTGGCCCCCCCGGTGCTGCGCGGTCTGCTGCGGGTGCCGGTGCGTCCCGCCGCCCGCAACTCCGGTGCGGCCGCGGACTCCTTCAGCGCGGCCCTGGCCGGCCTGTCCGAGAAGGAGCGGCGCGCGGCGGTCCTGGAGACGGTGCGTGCCGAGGCCGGAGCCGTCCTCGGACATGCCGACCCCGCCACCATCGGCGTCGACCAGCGCTTCACCGATCTCGGCTTCGACTCGCTGACCGGCGTGGAGTTCCGCAACCGCCTCGGCGCCCTCACCGGGCTGCGACTGCCGACCACCCTGGTGTTCGACCACCCCACCCTCACCCGGCTCGCCGGCTTCCTCGTCGCCGAACTCGGCGGCCGGGACGAGGGCGGAGCGCCGGACCAGCCCGCCGTGGACTTCGCCGCGGAGATCCGCCTGGCCGACGACATCCGGCCCGCGGACGAGGTGTGCCGTGTCGCCCCCGACCCGCGCGAGGTGCTGCTCACCGGCGCCACCGGATTCCTCGGCGCCTACCTGCTGCGCGATCTGATGCGGACCACCACGGCCCTGGTGCACTGCCTGATACGGGGCCGCGACGAGGCGGAGGCGCGGGCCCGGCTGCGGGCCAACCTGGAGTGGTACGGCATCGCGGACCAGATCGAGGAGGACCGGCTGCGCGTCGTCGTCGGCGACCTCGCCGCCCCGGGCTTGGGCCTCGACCCCGCTCACTTCGACGCCCTGGCCCGCACCGTCGACGCGGTCTACCATGCCGGCGCCGCCGTCAACTGGGTCCAGCCGTACGCCACCGTGAGGGCGGCCAACGTGGGCGGCACCGAGGAGATCCTGCGGCTCGCGGCCCGCCATCGCACGGTCCCGGTCCACCACGTCTCCACCCTCGGTGTCTACGTCGGCCGGGACACCGGGGGCGCGCCCCTGCGGACCACCGACCCGACCGGCCCCGGCGAGACGCTGCCCACGGGCTACACCCAGAGCAAGTGGGTCGCCGAACAGATCGTCGGCCTGGCGCGGGACCGGGGCCTTCCGGTCTCCGTCTACCGGGTCGACCTGATCGCCGGCGACGCCGCGACGGGGGCGTGCCAGACCCGTGACTTCGTCTGGCTCAGCCTGAAGGGCATGCTGCAGGCAGGCGCCGTGCCCGGTGACATCCCGGTCACCTTCCGGCTGATGCCCGTCGGATACACCAGCGCGGCGATCCTGCACCTGTCCCGGCAGCCCGCCACCGCAGGCGGCACGTTCCACGTCTGCAACCACTCCGGCCTGACGCTGGCGGAGATGCTCGAGGAACTGCGGTCCCGCGGCTACGAACTGCCCGTCCGGGACTGGGCGACCTGGCGCGACCTGGTGACCGGCAACCCGGACAACGCCCTGCTGCCGCTGCTCGACGCATTCGAGGTCATGGCCGCGCAGCCGGACGCCTTTTACCCGCCCGTCGACGACAGCGAGACGGCCGCGGCACTGGAGGGCAGCGGGATCACTTGTCCGCCGGCGAACCGGGAACTGTTCGCCAAACACGTGGACTTCTTCACCGAAGCGGGCTACTTCGACCCACCCCGGCAGAGCTGACGCAGCGTCATAAAAACGGCATCCGCCCCCACCGCCGACCGGCGACGTCCTCGAAAGGCCAAGGTTATTGCATGTCCACCCAGGCACCACCCAGTTCCTGGATCCGGCGTTTCCACCCGGCACCTGCGGCCGCCAGCCGCCTGGTCCTGCTGCCCCACGCGGGAGGTTCCGCAAGCTTCTTCTTCCCCTTCTCCCGCGCGCTCTCGCCCACCGTGGACGTGCTCGCCGTCCAGTACCCCGGACGGCAGGACCGACGCGGCGAGAGATGTGTCGACGACATGCACGCCCTGGCCGACCTGGTCGCCACCGAACTGCTGCCGTGGACGGACCGCCCGACGGCACTGTTCGGGCACAGCCTCGGAGCCGTTCTCGCCTTCGAGACGGCCCGGAGGCTGCAGGGCCGGGGGATCGAGCCGCTGCGGCTGTTCGTCTCCGGCCGCAGGGCGCCCGCGGACCAGCCGCCGGAGTCGGTGCACCTGCTCGACGACGACGCCCTGCTGAAGGCCGTCAAGCTCCTCGCCGGCACCGAACTGCCGATGCCGGACGACGAACTGCTCCGACTGGCCCTGCCCGCGATCCGCGGCGACTACAAGGCGGTGGAGACCTACCGCTACCGTCCGGGTCCGCCGCTGTCGGTTCCCGTGGTCGCTCTGACCGGCGACAAGGACCCCAAAGTCACCCCGGCGGAGGCCGGCCGCTGGTCGTCGTACACCACCGGACCGTTCGACCTGCAGGTCTTCGACGGCGGTCACTTCTACCTGGTCGAACACCTCGACCGGATCACCGGCCTCCTGCGCGAGGCGCTCGGCTGACGCCGGGGCGACGATCCCGCGCCGCACGCACGATCCCGCCGCACAACCCGGAAACCATCCGTACCCGCGAGAGGACTGCCCCGTGTCCGAACTGCTCAAGGCCGTCATCGACGGCGCCCCGCCCGAGGAACTGCTCGCCCTCGACCTGCCGGCGAGCTACCGGGCGGCCTACCTGCGCAAGGACGAAACCGGCATGTTCGATGGCGTGAGCGACAAGGACGTCCGTCGGTCCGTGCACGTCGGTGAGGTGGCCATGCCCGAACCGGCTCCGGACGAGTGCATCGTCGCGGTCATGGCGGCCGCGATCAACTTCAACACCGTCTGGTCCGCCGTCTTCGAACCGGTTCCGACCTTTGCGTTCCTGGAGAAGCTGGGCAGGCAGGGTCGGCACGGCGCCCGCCACGACCTGCCGTACCACCAGGTCGGATCGGACGGCTCGGGCGTGATCGTCCGCGTCGGAAGCGGCGTCAGGAACTGGAAGGTGGGCGACCGGGTCGTCATCTCGCCGTCCTATGTGGACGAGGAGGACCACGCCTCGTACGAGGACGGCATGCTGACGGAAACCCAGCTGGCCTGGGGCTATGAGACAAATTTCGGCTCGCTCGGCGAGTTCTGCCTCGTCAAGGCCAATCAGCTGGTCCGCAAGCCGGCCCACCTCACGTGGGAGGAGGCGGCGAGCAACACCCTGTGCGCGGCAACGGCGTACCGGATGCTGGTCGGCCCGCACGGGGCGCAGATGCGGCAGGGCGACGTCGTCCTGGTCTGGGGCGGCACCGGCGGCCTCGGATCCTATGCCGTCCAGTTCGTCAGGAACGGCGGCGGTATCCCCGTCGCGTTGGTCGGTTCCGAGGACAAGGCCCGGCTGCTGCGGGAACAAGGCTGCGAGCACGTGATCAACAGGTCCGAGCTGAACCTGCCGGAGGAGGGATTCCGCCACCCCAAGGCGGGGCGGATCCTCGGGGAGGCCATCCGGTCACTGGTCGGCGAGGACCCTCAGATCGTCTTCGAGTACCTGGGCGCCGAGACCTTCGCCACCTCGGTGTACGTGGCCAAGCGCGGCGGCAGGATCGTCACCTGCGGCTCGTCGACGGGCTACCGGCACCAGTATGACAACCGGTACCTCTGGATGCGGCTGAAGCAGATCATCGGCTCACACGGGTTCAATTACCACGAGGCCGTCCAGACCAACCGGCTGATCAGCCGCGGCATGATCCATCCCACGCTGACGAAGGTGTACTCGTTGGACGACGTGGGCGAGGCGACGCGAGCCGTGCAGACCAACCAGCACGTCGGAAAGGTCGCCGTCCTGTGTGCCGCGCCGTCGCAGAACCTGGGAGTCGACGCACCGGAGCTTCGCGCGGCCATCGGAGAGGACCGGATCAGCTTCTACCGGCGATGGGCCGAGTCGAGGTGACCAGGGCTGCCTCCGACATGGAACCGACAGGGTCGATCCGGTCGCAAGGCAGGGGAGCCGCTCGCCATCCGTGCGGAACTCGAAGTCGACGAGGCTCCGGCCGCGGTCGCGGCCGGAGGGCGGCACGCCGCGACCAGGAGGCGCCGGCGTCCAGGCGGCGGCCTCCTCGCCGTCCAGGACGAGGAACGCGCCTACGATCTCCGCACCGCCGAGCGGCCTGGACGCACTGACCGCCGGCGACCGCGAGAAAGCCGCCGAGCTCCTGCGGATCCTGCGGGACCACCGGGAGGGATGAGCGGCCTCGGGCGAGGGGGCGGGTCGGCTGCGGTTGCCTGCCGCCCGGGGCCGTGGCCTGCCCGGGGCCCGGAGCACAGCCCGTTACAGGGCCCGGACGCGCCGCTCGCCCGGGTGCCGGGCGCGCCGCCTGTGCATCAGCCGGGCGGCGCCCTGCCTATTGGGAGTTCATGGGCTGGGCGGCATGCCGCCTGTGCACGGGCCGGTGTGGCGCCCTGTCCATGACCGTTCATGGGCCGGGCGGCATGCCGGCATCGCTGATCTCCCGATGCAGATGATCCATCACCTCGGCCGCTTCCTTGACGGCGGGCGTCGGGGAAGCGGCCCGCCGTGCGGCGTCGCGCAGCCAGTCCGCCGCCGCCAGGGCGACCCGTGCCGCCTCCTGCCAGCGCCGGTCGAAGAGCAGTTCTTCGATGTGGTAGGCGATGTCACCGAGCGTCTCCTCGCCGGTCTCCGGCGGCAGGATGCCCTTCAGCTCCTCCGGGAGCGGCCTCTCGGCCCGCGACGACCGCAGCGCCTCGACGACTCCCGGGTCCTTGCCGAACGTGTCCAGGTTGCCCATCAGCGCGACCAGCCGTGCGGTCAGGCGTGGAAGACCGGGGTGGCGGTCCAGCCACTGCAGCAGTCCGGGCTCGCCGCCGAGATGGTCGCTGACCGTGTGCAGCATCTCCTTGGCCCTCGGCTGCAGTGACCAGCCCAGGGGGAGAGCCGCGGCGACCTCCTCCGCGAGCTGTTCCTCCTCCGCGGGAGCCAGCGCACCGTCGGCGAACAGCAGGACCTTCCGTTCGTCCAGACCGAGCGTCTCGGTCCCGGTCCGGTCCCGCGCGGGACGTGAAGTGCTCGCCCGCCGGTGCAGGAGGCGACCGGCGATCTTGCTGAGCGTCTTGTCGTGCATGGACCCTCCCGGCGGACTGCTGTGCCGACGCCTGCGCCCGGTGTGCTGCCGGCCTCCGCGCTCGTCGGCGGCTGCACCCCACTGTGCCGGGCGGCGTGGGTGAGCGCGCGCCCGGTGGCCCAGTCGTGCGACGGATGGATGGCTTGGCGGGGCTCTTTCACCGTGGAACCACACGGACAAGACCCTGTACCGCGCGTCCGGACTGGTCGCCGGCGGCATGCGAGCCCATGGGCTGGCCGCGGCCGCGCTCGGTCCTGCGGTGGACGTCCAGGCCCCGCGGGCCGGGGCAACCGGAGGTTTTCCGGCGCCGCCTCCTCGGACACGTCGTTCGTTCGGCCCCGCCCTGGTTGCGTGAAGTCCTTCTTCTCAGGACCGCGGAGGACTACCCCGAACCACTAAGGGCTGTCCCGTAAATCGCTTCTGGTGTGCCGGGTGACCTGCTCGTTTGCCGGTCATCCTGCGAGGGTGAGGTTGTGGAGGCGGGCGACGCCGAGCACCGCACGGTGGACGCCGCCGCCTTTGAAGCGGCAGTCGCGGAGGATCTTCCAGCTCTTCATGCGGGCGAAGGCGTGCTCGACGCGGGCGCGCACCTTGCGGTGCGAACGGTTGTGGTCTTCTTTCCAGTCCGAAAGGTCGGTCTGGCCGCGTTCGCGGCGGTGCGGGATGACCAGGCCGGTGCCCCGGTAGCCGCCGTCGGCGATCACCACAGGTGTCGTGCCGACGGCGTCCTTGGCGCCGGAGTCCTCCCATGCCTTGCAGTCGTTGCGGTGCCGGGCAGGGGTCGGCCGACGGCGACGACGAGCCGGGTGTCGGTGTCAATGACGACCTGGTGGTTGGTGGAGTACCGGTAGTTCTTCGACTGCTCGGCCACCTGGTGGTCACGGGTGGGGTCCAGGGTGCCGTCCACGATCAGCACGGTGTCCTTGCGGAGCCTCTTGCGCTGCTGCAGCGCGAGTGAGGGTGGGAGGTTGTCGATGATGCGGTCCGCGGCCGACTTGGACACCCCGGACAGCGGGGCCAGTTGGCGCAGGGTGAGGTTCGTGCGCCAGTACGCGGCGACCAGGAGCACGCGGTCCTCCAGGGGCAGGCTCCAGGGCCGGCCCTTGCGCACCGCGTCTGCACCCTCGCGCCGCAGCGCGGTGACCAGCTTGCCGGACTGCCGCGGGCTCAGCCCGGTGAACCGGGCTGTCCAGGACGACTCCGACGCCGTGATCACACCAGCCACGACATGATCATCTCACCCCTGACCGGCAGTTACGGGACAGCCCTTAGACGTGTAAGTTCCGATTCCTTGAGCTGGTGGCTTGGCATGAAGGGACGGGAAGGGGTTCAAGATCATGTCGTGATGCACGACCCTGAACATCCTCCTGAACGCACCGTACGTGAAGATCGATGACGAAAACGGAACGACCCCGCAGGATGGACATGCCACCTCGGCTGAGCGACTCGGCGATGGCCCTTCAGTGGCCCGGGCCGACGACTTACCGTCAGCTGCCAGGTGAGAGATTTCGAGCTTGTGTGCGACCGCCTGCGCCGAGTGTGCGCCGAGATGAAAGGTGAACTGGGTGTGCTCTGCATGGATTACAGGCGTTGAACAGGCCGAGTGCGAATCTTCGCTGCCTCGGAGCCAGGGATCGGCATAGTGGCCTAATACTCCAGCAGCGGTTCGTGTCCTGAGCTGCGTGTTTGGTAGTGGCAGTGGCGGGCGATGGCCTGACGGCGTCTTCTCCAGGCCGACCATGTCAGTGCGTGGGTGACGGGGCAGACCTGCCGCCCGCGAACTGCTCGGCGTTGCGCCGGACCGGGCGGTGGCCGGACCTTTGATCAGCGTCTCCGACGGCACCTCCCGGGCCCGGTGACACCACCCCCCCAGGTCATCCGTTCGACAGGGGGCAACAGTCATGCCGGGCCCGGAGGCCAGCGGCCCCGTTGCAGGACCGCAGGAAACTTCACGGGCAGGAGAGCGTCCAGGAGCCGCCGGATCTCCGCCACGGTGAGCGGGATGAGGGCTGATGCGTTTCTTCAGCCCCCTTTGTGTCGTTGCCGGCCTGGGCTGCAAGGGCGGTCAGGACCGCATGGGCGAGCATGGCGAGTGTGGCAGCGGCGGACGATGTCACGGGCCAGCTCGCCCTTCGTCGCGAACGTCCGCTCGTCAGGGATCTTGGCGGCCCGGCACCGCTCACGGTCGGATGTCCAGGACTTGGGCAGGTAGAGCTCCCGGTCGACCAGAGCCCGGCCTGAGCCGGTGGCGTAGGCGGCGAACACCCCGATCTGGCAGTTGTCGATCTTTCCGGAGGTGCCGGTGTACTGCCGGCCGACCCCGGCCGAGGTGGTGCCCTTCTTGACGAACCCGGTGTCGTCGATGATCAGCACCCCGTCGGGCCCCAGCTGTTCCGCCACGTACTCGCGGACATCGTCACGCAGAGCGTCCGCGTCCCAGACGCTGCTGTTCAGCAGCCGCTGGAAGCCGTCCGGAGTGCGGTGCCCAGCCCATTCCGCGAGCTGCCAGCCGTTCTTGCGTGTCGCCCGTCCCAGCAGACCACGGACGTAGTCCCGCATCCGCCACCGCAGATCCGCCCGGCCGAACCTCCCGGCAACCCGCGCGAACACCGAATCCAACTCAGCAGCCCAGACCGCGACTTCAGCTATCCCCTCCATACCAGGAGAACGACAACTGCCAGCTCAGGACACGAACCGCTGCTGGAGTACTAAGGGCGCGGACGGACACCAGGGGCGGTTGTGCGTCGGCCGCCTGCCCAACTGGTGTTCGTTTCGTGGATTCATGGGTATTTTGTGGCCATTAGCTCAGTGCTTGCCGGAACTCCTGTGTGGCCGGAAATCTATGTCCGGGGTTCTGCAGACGCGCTCCCGTCGCCCTCCCGAGCGCCCAGCACCACGACTGTCAGTACCGGCAGGTAATCTCGGACCTGTCATCGACGCGGCCCGACGGGCTTCCGTTCCACCCCGGTGGAGTCTCGAAGGACATGCCCCCACCCGCACGGCTCACTTCGTGCTGCCCAGGGGGAGTCCTTGCTGTTCCGCGCGTCCGCGAAAACGGTCGCCGTCATGGCACTCGACGGTTCGCTGTTCCTGCACCTGACCGAGCAGTTCACCCACATGCATGGCTACAAGCCGGGGGCATCGGAGGTCCGCTCCTGGGAGCGCAGCCTCCCGGTCCTGGCCGCCGCTCTCAACGACGCGGGCCTGGGTGATGTGGAAGTGATGCTGGAGTACGCGCTCCCGCTCAACAGCAAGCGTGCGGATGCCGTGCTCGCGGGTGTGCACCCGAGGACAGGGGAGCCGTCCTACGTCGTGGTGGAGCTCAAACAATGGAGCCAGGCGGTACCTCACGACGAGGACCCCACTCTCTGTCACGTCGACGCCTACGCACACCCTGTCCTGAACCCGATCGAGCAAGTCCGCCGTTACTGCGACTACTTGGTCAACTTCAACGGCGCCGTGGCCGAGCACCGCGACCGCGTCTGCGGCGTGGCATTCCTGCACAACGCCACGGAGTTCGGTGTCGCGGGCCTGCGCGACATCGAACGGGACGGTCACGGACTGCTCTTCACCGGGGAACAGCGCGGTGCGTTTCTCGCTCATCTCCGCTCACGGCTGAGCGACAAGCATCCCGGGGCACCCGCGGCCGACGAACTGCTCGCCGGTGCCACGGTGCCGTCGAAGCAGCTGATGGCCGTGGCCGCGGAAGAGGTGCGGGAGCGACAGCAGTTCGTGCTCCTCGACGAGCAGCAGGTCGCCTACCGCATGGTGCTCAACGCCGTAGAGAAGGCCAAGCACGCCGACCACAAGGAAGTGGTGATCGTCACCGGCGGCCCCGGTACCGGGAAGAGCGTGATCGCCCTCCAGCTGCTCGGCGAGCTGTACCGGCGTGGCGTTCCTGCGCTGCACGCCACCGGATCGCAGTCGTTCACCAAGACGATGCGCAAGGTCGCCGGTGCCCGGAAGCGCGAGGTACAAGACCTGTTCAAGTACTTCAACAGCTTCATGACGGCGGAGAAGAACAGCCTGGGCGCCCTGATCTGCGACGAGGCCCACCGCATCCGGGAGACCTCGGCCAACCGCTACACCCGTGCCGCGCTGCGGACCGGCAGGCCGCAGATCGACGAACTCATCGACGTCGCCTACGTTCCCGTCTTCTTCCTCGACGAGCACCAGGTCGTACGCCCCGGTGAAATGGGCACCGTGGCCGCGATCAAGGCCGCGGCGGCCCGACGAGGCATCACCTGCCATGTCGTGCCTCTCGACAGCCAGTTCCGGTGCGGAGGAAGCGACGCCTATGTGCACTGGGTGGTCCGGCTCCTCGGCCTCGAGCCCGGCGGACCGGTGGAGTGGGAGCCCGACGGGCGCATGCAGGTGCTGGTCGCCGACAGCCCGCAGGAGATGGAGGCGTTCCTCGAAGCCCGGCGGGCCCAGGGGTACAATGCCCGGATGTCCGCCGGCTACTGCTGGCGCTGGTCCCCGGAGCCCAAGCCGGGGCAGCCGCTGCCTCCCGACGTCGTCATCGGCGACTGGGCCCGACCGTGGAACCTGCGGGGTGACCGCTCGGTCTCCGGCGCGCCGCCGGCCGCCCTGTGGGCCACCGACCCGGCAGGCTTCGGGCAAGTCGGTTGCGTCTACACCGCCCAGGGCTTCGAGTACGACTGGTCGGGCGTCATCATCGGCCCCGACCTGCTCTGGCGCGGAGACCGCTGGGTCACGGACCGTACGGCCTCCAAGGATCCCGCCTTCAAGAGGTCCACGCCGGACGCGGACGTGGACCGGCTCATCCGGAACACCTACAAGGTCCTGCTGACTCGCGGCATGGTCGGTACGGTCGTGTACTCCACGGACCCGGAGACGCGCGCGAAACTACGGGAACTGGTGAGTGACCGACCGGGGGCGCGGACCTCTGCGGTGGCTGGAGCGAGTGTCGGCCGCTGACCATCTCGCGCCCGGGCTGTGCGGCGCACGTGGCTCAGTGCCGGTTGCCGCCGGGCAGAGCAGCACTACGTCGCCCAGTACTGGGGCGACACCGACTGGAAGCTCGACCGGGAGCAGATGCTGGAAGAGCTGAGCGCGAGCTGGGTCCGCCTGCTCTCGTGAGCTGGTGCACGCGCCCGGCCAGGACACTTGCCTGATCCGCGGCTCGCCGCCGTGCCCTTGACGTACGCAGGTCACCGTTCCTCGCCTGCCGCTCACAACGACGGCACCGGGCACACCCGGTAGGCCCGGCACAAGGGCACAAGGGCACCGCCCGGCGGACACGCAAGCGCCGGACGGCCGCCGACCACGGTGTACAGGTCGTCGGTGGTCCGGCACAGCACCGAGAGCACGAGGCCGGCCCGTCCGCTGACCGCTGCGGCGAAACGCACCTCGGGCCACTCGGCCGCGGCCCGGCCCGCCGCCTCCAGTCCGTGCGGGGCGACGGTCAGCCAGCACAGCGCCTCCACCCCTTGCCCCAGCGGCTGGTGGTCGTACTCCACGGCGTAGGACGACACCGCTGTGACCGAGGAACTGGAACGCCGGTGCCCTGCTGAAGGACATGCCGGGAGAAACCGTGCGGAAGTCCCGGCCTGGGTGGCGATCGGTGGCACACCGCGACGGCTCGGCCGAGGCGCAGGGAGGGTGCATAAGCGCAGTTGGCCCTGCGAAGTGGTGAAAGCGCCTGCGCAACATCGCCCGGAGGCATAGTCTGCAGAGAGCACTGCAGGGTGCCTGGGGAGGCTGCGGTGTTGCGGAGGTGCCATGGGTGGGGACCCTTTCGAATCGGTTGGCACGGGGTGGGCTGGACAACAGGCGGTGCCGGACCCGTACGGAGAGCGGCCGCTGCTGACCTGTGCCATGACGCGGGGCTACGACGCGACACGTGACGAGGAACGGGACCGGCTGCGGTGCTACCTCGAGGCGGTGGTCGCGTCCCGCCCCGCTCCGGTGCACACGAACGTCGCCTTCGACGCCGCGTACTTCGGGTACGACCTCGGCGGTGACGGATATACGGCGGCAGCCCGCTGAATCCTGACGACTTTCCGGAGATCACGTTCGGTGAGTGCACTCCCGCGCTCCCGGTCGGTTCCCTGGTGCGCGTCGCCACCGGGTCGGCCCCGCTGTACGCCGAGATCGTCTACCGGGAAGGCTCACACCCTCGGACGGGTCCGCTGGGCGACGTGCCTGCCTGGGTGTCGGGCGCGCCCGCCGGCGCCGAAGGCCCCGGCAAGCCTGCCGGTACCGCGCCACGGCGAAGGGAACTGCTGGTCCCCGACCCGCGCGCCTTCGGCACGCCCCTGAGTCTGTCGCCTGCCCAGCTTCTGCGTCTGCGTACCCGTCGGCGCCGGCTCAACGAGGACGGCCATCTCGTAATCGACGTCTGCTATCCCTCACCGGAGGCTGCCCGGCGCGACGAGCTGACGGCCTATGCGGATCATCTGCTGACACGGATGCGGCACCTGTTGCTCAGCCCCTGGTTCCGGTCTCGCTCGCCGGGCTGGTGGGCAGCACGCACGAGGACGACCTGCGCGCGGGCCTGCTGCTCGCAGCGGGATACCGGGCGCTGGAAAGCGAGCTCGGGGACGGCCCGTTCGGCTGGGAGAGCGCGGTGACCGCGGTGGGGAACGGAACGGAGACAGACGAGGACGAGGCCCGCTGGATCGTCACCTGTCTCGACGCCCTGCAGGTTTTCGACCATGAGGGAGCCCAGCTGCGCCTGGAGCCGATTCTGCGCCAGTGCATGGCGTTGCGCGACTGACAGCAACACACGGAATCGAGCCATGCCGGCCACTCTTCGCGAGTGGCCGGCATGGCTCAGGCATACGTGTGTCTGCCTCCCCGCGTCAGCATGCGTCCGTCCGGTCCAAGTCGTGCCGCGGCGTTCTGCTGGGGCCCGCGTGATCTTCGAATGAGGGAATCGAAACTTTCGGATTAGTCATGGCTTACCTTGATCGTGGCTTGACGATGATCGGGAGAGAGCCCCGGTTCCGGTCGTCGTGCAGCCTGCTTGGTCTGCGCATACACCTTGGCTGCGGTATCCCTTCGTTACGCGAACCTTTCGAAATAATTACCGAAACCGTTGACAGTTGTCAGGGTCAGGCCAACACTCGCGTCGTCACCTCACGCACGCGCAGCGAGGAGGAAGCACGTCCATGAACACGCTCGTCCATCCTCAGGGCCGCGCAGGCGGTCTGCGGCTGCTCGTCAGAGCCGCGTGGGCCCTGGCCCTGGCCGCCGTGGCCGCGATGATGTTCGGGGGCACCGCCCGGGCGGACACGATCACCTCGAACCAGACCGGCACCCACAACGGCTACTTCTACTCGTTCTGGACCGACGCCCCCGGCACCGTCACCATGAACACCGGGCCCGGCGGCAACTACAGCACCCAGTGGAGCAACACCGGCAACTTCGTGGCGGGCAAGGGCTGGGCCACCGGCGGCCGCCGCACCGTGAGCTACTCGGGCACGTTCAACCCGTCCGGCAACGCCTACCTGTCCCTGTACGGCTGGTCCCAGAACCCGCTCGTCGAGTACTACATCGTCGACAACTGGGGCACCTACCGGCCCACCGGCACCTACAAGGGCACGGTCACCAGTGACGGCGGCACCTACGACATCTACGAGACCACCCGCTACAACGCCCCCTCCATCGAGGGCACCCGGACCTTCAACCAGTACTGGAGCGTCCGGCAGACCAAGCGCACCGGCGGCACCATCACCACCGGCAACCACTTCGACGCCTGGGCCGCGCACGGCATGCCGCTGGGCAGCTTCAACTACATGATCCTCGCCACCGAGGGCTACCAGAGCAGCGGCAGCTCCAACATCACGGTCGGTGACTCCGGCGGCAACAACGGCGGCGGTGGTGGTGGCAACACCGGTGGCTGCACCGCGACGTTGTCGGCGGGGCAGCAGTGGAGCGACCGTTACAACCTGAATGTGTCGGTGAGCGGGTCGAGCAACTGGACGGTGACGATGCGGGTGCCGGCGCCGGAGAAGGTGATGGCGACCTGGAACGTCACGGCGAGTTATCCGGATGCGCAGACGCTGGTGGCCAGGCCGAACGGCAACGGCAACAACTGGGGCGTGACCATCCAGAAGAACGGCAGCACCACCTGGCCCACGGTCAGCTGCTCCGCCGGCTGAGCGGCGTACGGGACAACGGAAGGAGGACACCGCACATGCGCATCCCGTCACACCGGCCGCTGCGCTCCCTGCTCGCCGGCCTGGCCGGCGCAGCACTGCTGGCCACCGCGGGTGTCTGTACCGTCGACGCCGGCACCGCGCAGGCCGCCGCCTGCACCGGCTACGTCGGCCTGACCTTCGATGACGGCCCGTCCAACGACCACACCCCCGCCCTGCTGAACGCGCTGAAGCAGAACGGGCTGCGGGCCACCATGTTCAACGAGGGTCAGTACGCCGCCGCCTACCCGGCCCAGGTCAAGGCCCAGGTGGACGCCGGTATGTGGGTCGGCAACCACAGCTACACCCACCCGCACCTGACCCAGCAGAGCCAGGCGCAGATCGACTCCGAGATCTCCCGCACCCAGCAGGCCATCGCCGGCGCGGGCGGCGGCACACCCACACTGTTCCGCCCGCCCTACGGCGAGACCAACGCGACCCTGAAGTCGGTCGAGGCCAAGTACGGGCTGAAGGAGATCATCTGGGACGTCGACTCGCAGGACTGGAACGGCGCGAGCACCGACGCGATCGTGCAGGCCGTCGGCCGGCTCACCGACGGGCAGATCATCCTGATGCACGAATGGCCCGCCAACACCCTGGCCGCCATCCCGCGCATCGCGCAGACCCTGGCCGCCAAGGGCCTGTGCGCCGGCATGATCTCGCCGCAGACCGGCCGCGCGGTCGCCCCCGCCGGGGGCTCCCCCGGCGGTGGTGGCGGTGGTGGTGGCAACACCGGTGGCTGCACCGCGACGTTGTCGGCGGGGCAGCAGTGGAGCGACCGTTACAACCTGAATGTGTCGGTGAGCGGGTCGAGCAACTGGACGGTGACGATGCGGGTGCCGGCGCCGGAGAAGGTGATGGCGACCTGGAACGTCACGGCGAGTTATCCGGATGCGCAGACGCTGGTGGCCAGGCCGAACGGCAACGGCAACAACTGGGGCGTGACCATCCAGAAGAACGGCAGCACCACCTGGCCCACGGTCAGCTGCTCCGCCGGCTGAGCGCCGTCGGGCCGTACCACCCCGGTCACCCGCACAACCGTGGCGCGACGGTTCCGGCCGCCGCGCCACGTGTGCCGGACACATGTGCCGGACACATGTTCCGGACACGTGTGCCGGCGACCGGTCCGCGGCCGCACGTGTCGGTCACGCATGCCGTCTCGGCCGCAGGCCGTGGGCTCACGGGGAGTCGAGCGGTGCGGCGCCGGGCCGCTGTGCGGCCGCCTCCCCGGCCTCGTCGGCACCGCCGGCGTCGTCACCGGTCGCCGGGGGCCGGGCCGTCACCGGGTGCCGGGCCGCCGCCGGCTCCGTACGGCGCACCAGACGGCGCACGTCCGGCACGCACAGCACCCCCAGGGTCAGCACCAGCACCAGCGCCGAGCAGGCCCACAGCGCGGCCGGCCGGCCCACCGCGTCCCGCACCGGGCCGGCCACCGCCGTGGCCAGGGGCACCAGGGCCACCGAGCCGAGCCAGTCGTAGGAGGACACCCGGGAGAACTTCTCCTCGGGTATCTCCTGGTGCAGCGCCGACATCCAGCACACGGCGAACACCTCGACGCTCACCCCGGTCACGAACATCACCGCCACCAGCACCGGAGCCGTCACCGGTATCGCCAGGGCCGCGCTCGGGGCCGCCAGCGGCAGTACCGCCAGCACGCCCGTCCGCAGCAGGCGCCGCGGCGCCCAGCGGGTCATCAGCAGCCCGCCCAGCACCGTGCCCGCACCGAACGCCGCCAGCGCCGTCCCCCACGGCTGCGCCCCGCCCAGCCGCTCCCGCGCGACCAGGGGCCCGTACACCGTCTCGGCCGCCGCGACCACCGCGTTGACCACGGAGAACTGCAGCACGATCGACCACAGCCAGGGCCGGTCCACCACCTCCCGCCAGCCGTCGCGCAGATCCCGCAGGATCCTGGTGCCGCCCGTGCGCTGGGGTACGGCACCGACGTCGAGGAAGGCGCGCAGCGCCCCGGCGACCGCGAACGCCGCCGCGTCGCACGCCAGCACCCAGCCGGGCCCGACCGCCGCGACCAGCGCTCCACCCAGGCCCGAGCCGAGGATCCCGGCGCCGTTGACTCCCATCCGGAACACCGCGAAGGCCCGGCCCGAGGCGCTGCCCTGGACGCTGGCCAGGATCATCCCCTCGGCGGCAGGGGAGAAGAACGCCTGGCCGGTGCCGCCCAGCGCGGCCAGCAGCGCCATCTGCCACACCCGGGCGGTGCCGGTGAGCACCAGCACCGCGAACAGCGCCTGGGTGACGCAGCTGAGCGCGTTCGCGGCCACCATCACCCGGTGCCGGGGCAGCCGGTCCGCCAGCGCCCCGCCGATCAGCAGGAACACGACCAGCGGCACGGTGCGGGACGCCGCCACCAGACCCACGTCGGTCGCCGACCCGCCGGCGGCCAGCACCGCGAAGGCGGACGCCACCAGCGCACCGGAGGCACCCAGCTGCGAGACGACGGCGGCCGTGGTGAGCAGGACGTAGTTGCGCCCCGCCCATGCGGGACGCGGCACAGTACGAGAACGGGGGCGTAGGGCGGTCACCCACGGATTATCGCCGTGGCCTGCGCGGCGGCCTCAGGCGGCTTCCGGACACCCGCCGCATCGCCGTCCCGGGGCGGCACCGGCCGCCGCGGCCGGGCCGCGAACGCCCCGGAGAGCGTCGCGGTGCGGTGGGACACGCCCGGCGGCCGGATGCCGCTGCGACGGCCGGGAACAGCACGCCGGGCCGTCGCCCACCGTGTCGCTGTTGGGCCGAACAGGTGACCTCGCGTAAGAATTGGCTGGTGCAGGCCAGGAGTGCGAGTCAGGTTGGGGGGCCGGTGAACAGGCGCGACGTCACCGACGAACAGTGGGAGGGACTCGCCCAGGTGGTCCCGCTCAGGGGCCGCGACGCCTGGCCGTCCGCGGTGAACCACCGGGTGCCGCCGGAGGCCCGGACGGAGACACGGCGCCGGTTCGTCGTCCTGCGGGTCAACGTGTTCGCCGACGCCCGGGAGGTCGCCGAGACCCTGATGTCCGGCATCCCCGTACTGCTGGACCTCACCGGCGCGGACCCCGAGGTCGCCAAGCGGGTGCTGGACTTCAGCACCGGCGTCGTCTTCGGGCTGGCCAGCGGCATGCACCGGGTGGACCGGAACGTGTTCCTGCTCACGCCGCCCGGCACCGAGGTCAGCGGGCTGGTGGAGGGGACGGCGGTCCCGGGGGCGTGACCCGGGCGGGCACACGCCCGCCGTGTCCCCCGATCGTAGGAAGGACCTCCGGGCGGAACGGTTCGGCCGCGGTGCCCGCCCTACCGTTCCGAGGCATGTCCGTGTCCTCGCAGCCGGCCGCCGGTCCGCTCCCGGCACAGCAGCCGCCCGCGGCCGCCCCGCCCACAGCCCGGGCGTCCTCCGTCTCCACCGTGCCGACGACGTCGCCCGCACCGAAGGGCGACGGACGGCGCCCGGTGCGGCCCAGCATCGGCGAGCTGCGGCTGTCCGCGTTCGCCGGCCACCGCGGGGTCCGGGTGCCGCTCGGCCCGCTGACCCTGCTGGCCGGGCCGAGCGGGTGCGGCAAGAGCGGCGCCCTGCGGGCCTTCGAGGCGCTGGCGCGGCTCAGCGGGGGCGCCGAACTGGGCGAGGTGTTCCCCGACCCGGTCGCCTGCGTGCCCGAGGACGCCCGGCCCGACGCCCAGCAGCGCCGCGGCTTCCGCCTCGGCTGCACCGCCGACGGACCCGAGGGGCCCGTCCGGCTGGACGTCGCCGTGCAGGCCGAGCCCGCGCTGCGCATCGCGGGGGAGCGGCTGAGCGCGGGCGGACGGGTGCTGCTGCAGACCGCGCTGCGCGATCCGCGCCGGCCCTCGGTCCAGGCCACCTGGTACACCGCCGGTCCCGTGCAGGTGACCCGGGCGGCGCTGCCCGACGACCGGCTCGGCACCGCGCTGCTGCCGTTGCGGGTCTCCGGCAGCACCGAGGGGGAGCGGAGGGTCGTGGCCGCCGCCGAGCAGATGGTGGTCGCCCTGAGGTCGGTGTTCGCCTGCGCCCCGCGCCCCGCCCGGATGCGGGTGCCCGCACCGCTCGGCGCCGGCCGGCTGATGCGCGGGTGCGACAATCTCGCCGCCGTTCTCGCCCGCACCCGCACCGAATGCGGGCGGCGGCACGCGCTGTTCGTGGACGCGTTGCGCGCCGGGTGTGCCGGGCCGGTGGCCGACGTCGTCACCGAGCAGGTCGGCGGCGGCCGGGTGCGGGCCGTGCTGGTGCGCGGCGACGGCAGGTGCACCGGGTTCGAACGGCTGGGGGACGGGGAACTCCGTTACGCCGCACTGGCGTTGGTGCTGCTGACCGGTCCGGGTGTGCTGGAGGTGGATCCGGTGGGCGAGGTGCCCGAGGCCCTGCAGACGCTGACGGTGCTCGCCGACGGCCTGGAGACGGGACTTGACCCGCGGCAGCGTGCCGCGCTGCTGCGGCTGGCGGCACGGATGTGCGAGCGGGGCCACATCCGTCTCACCGGGACGGTGAGCGACGCCTCCTGGGCGCGCTCGGTGCATGCGGCACGGGTGGTAGACCTGATGCCGTGACCGACTCCGAGAACGCCCCGACCTCGCCCAACTGCAACGGCGGCTGGCCGAGTTCGCCGCCGCACGGAACTGGCAGCCGTACCACACCCCGAAGAACCTGGTCGCCGCGCTCAGCGTCGAGGCGTCCGAACTGGTCGAGATCTTCCAGTGGTTGACGCCGGAGGAGTCGGCGCGGGTGATGACCGACCCGCCAACCGCGCACCGTGTGCGCGACGAGGTCGCCGATGTCCTCGCGTATCTGCTGCAGTTGTGCGAGGTGCTCGGCGTCGACCCGCTGGCGGCACTGGCCGCGAAGATCGAGCGCAACGAGCACAGGTTTCCCGTGCCGCAGAAACCGGACCGTCCCGAGGAGAACTAGCCGCTGCGTTCTCACTGTCCGTAGTCACACAAGTGGACTCTATCGATTTGTTGTCCACAATTTCCGCCTTCCTCTGGCTTTCTGTCTCACACACCCTCACTCTGGGTAGTGAACACGTCGTTTCAGGCACACACGTGCTCAAGCGTGTGGACAGATGCGGGGGCAGCGCATGGATGCGGTGCGGCTCATCCTGGCAAGCAGACGTGCCCTGGCGGACAGCGGCGACGTTGTGGAAGTCCTGGCCGAGGCGTGGCAGGCGCAGGCCCTGGCACAGGCGATCGGCAGCCGGCTCGCGTTCTCCGGGCCGCCCGAACTGCGCGGCGAGGCATTCGGCCTGACCGAGCTGGCGGGCCGGGGCTGTGCCGTGCTGGATGCGCCGGAACCCGGCGCCGAAGGACCGCGGGCCGCCCGGCTGTCGGAGCTGAGCGACCCGCGGCGCACCCTGCTGTGCCTCGGCGAACTGCTCTGCGAGGTGGGCATCGCCCTCGTCGCCGTCGCCAGCGCGTCCGCCGACCAGTGCACCTACTGGCAGTGCATGGAAGCCATCGACGCGGCCGACGAGTCCCGCGACCGGGTCCGCGAGATGCTGCGCACCCTGGCGGCCCGGCAGGAGGCCGCCGTGCAGGAGCGGGAAGCCGGCTGACTCCCGCACGGCCCCGCGCGGCCACGTGTCCCGCACACCCGGCGCCGGTGACCCGCCGTGCGGGAGTCCGCCACCGCGGCGCGTCCGGCAGGATGGAGGGCATGGATCTTCGCATCTTCACCGAGCCGCAGCAGGGCGCGAGCTACGACACTCTGCTCACCGTGGCCAAGGCCACCGAGGACCTCGGCTTCGACGCCTTCTTCCGCAGCGACCACTACCTCCGCATGGGCGACGTGGACGGCCTGCCCGGCCCCACCGACGCCTGGATCACGCTGGCCGGACTCGCCCGCGAGACCAGGCGCATCCGCCTGGGCACCCTGATGACCGCGGCCACGTTCCGGCTGCCCGGTGTGCTCGCCATCCAGGTCGCGCAGGTCGACCAGATGTCCGGCGGCCGGGTCGAGCTGGGCCTCGGTGCGGGCTGGTACGAGGCGGAGCACAAGGCGTACGGCATCCCCTTCCCCAAGGAGAAGTTCGCCCGCCTGGAGGAGCAGCTGGCCATCGTCACCGGCCTGTGGGCGACCGAGACCGGCAAGACCTTCGACTTCCGCGGCCGCTACTACGAGCTGTCCGGCTCGCCCGCGCTGCCCAAGCCGGCCCAGGCCAAGGTCCCGGTGCTCATCGGCGGGCTCGGCGCGACCCGCACGCCGCGGCTGGCCGCCCAGTACGCCGACGAGTTCAACATCCCCTTCGCCTCCGTCGAAAACAGCCGGCAGCAGTTCGGCCGGGTACGGGCCGCCGCCGAGAAGGCCGGCCGTTCCGCCGACGACCTGACCTGCTCCAACGCCCTGGTCGTCTGCGTCGGCCGGGACGACGCCGAGGTCGCCCGCCGGGCCGCCGCCATCGGCCGCGAGGTCGACGAGCTGAAGGCCAACGGCCTGGCCGGTTCCCCCGCCGAGGTCGTCGACAAGATCGGCCGCTACGCCGAGATCGGCTCCCAGCGGATCTACCTGCAGATCCTCGACCTGTCCGACCTGGACCACCTGGAGCTGATCTCCTCCCAGGTCATGTCGCAGCTGTCGTAGCCGCGGACGTTTCAGGGGGGGCGCTTCCGGAGCCGACGGGGGCGCCCCCTGGCACGCAGGCGCGACGTCACCTGTCGCGCCGCTGACGCGGCGATGCGCTGCCGGGTGACCGGTTTCCGCCGTCCCATTTCTGCCGTCTGGCCGGAACGCGTTCTTGTGGTTGTGCAGGCCGGACTTCACCCTGTTCACGGTCACTTGTGACGGTAAGGGGGACGTGTTGTTCGGCAGTGCGGACAGGAAACAGCTCGCCCAGATCACCCAAATCACCAAGCAGCTCGGCGACATCGCAGGTCGGCTTCAGAACTTCGCCGTCGACCTCGCCACCCTCAAACAGCAGGTCTCCGATCAGCAGCAGACCATCCACCGCATCGGCCAGGACACGGCCCTGCTCACCACCGGGCTCGCCGAGATCAAGACGGCTGCCCGCGATGTGTCCGCCCGCCTGAGCGACCTCGTCACCGTACGGCCGGCGGACCGGGCGGCCGGACCGGTGCCGGCCCCCGGCCCCCGGCCGTCCGCCGAGGCGGAACCCGACGCCGGCATGCTCCGCGCGGCGGCGGGCATCGCCCACGCCACCCTCGTGGCCCATCGCGACACCTGGGCCTTCCTCATCGAGGTCGCCGCCGGCGAACAGCACTTCCACGTCCCCGGCCAGGTCGACGACCACGACGGATGCGTCAGTGTCCGCTTCTCCGGCCCCAGCATCGTGGCCGCCCTGACCGGCCTCGCCCGGGTGAGCGCCGAGACGGACAACCCGGTGACCCGCGCCGTAGCCGACCAGATCCGGCACAAGATCACCGCGGCGGTGCGCGAGGTCGTCGACAACCCGCGCACCGACGGCGACGGCGACCCCGTCCGCATCGTCATCGACGACCGGACGGCACGTCGCGAACCCGAGGAGACGCCGCCGCGGCCCGACGGCGCGTGACCCGGTTCCGCGGCCGGTGACGGCGTCCTGGGCCCGTGGCCCACGAGGCAGCGCCGGCCGCCTCACTCGTTGCCGCCGCCCCCGCGCCCTGGCCGCCCGTCCGCCCCGCCGTACGGGCGGCGACAGCGGGCCGCCGGGCCGCTGGCGGGACACGGGTGAACCGGCTGTCCGGCGGTCAGGATGGAGTCATGGGATTCCATGTCGATTCCGAGGCCGGGCGGCTGCGCCGCGTCATCCTGCACCGGCCCGATCTGGAGCTGAAGAGACTCACCCCCAGCAACAAGGACGCCCTCCTCTTCGACGACGTGCTGTGGGTGCGGCGGGCGCGTGCCGAGCACGACGGGTTCGCCGACGTGCTGCGCGACCGCGGGGTCGTCGTCCACCTCTTCGGCGACCTGCTGGCCGAGACGCTGGAGATTCCCGAGGCCCGCGCGCTGGTGCTGGACCGGGTCTTCGAGGAGAAGGAGTACGGCCCGCTCGCCACCGGGCATCTGCGGGAC
This sequence comes from Streptomyces thermodiastaticus, assembly GCF_014656135.1. Taxonomy (GTDB): domain Bacteria; phylum Actinomycetota; class Actinomycetes; order Streptomycetales; family Streptomycetaceae; genus Streptomyces; species Streptomyces thermodiastaticus. The sequence continues at coordinate 358,941 of NZ_BNBV01000002.1, read as the reverse complement.
GCCTTCGACCGGATGCCCACGCGGCAGCTGGCGGAGGCGCTGGTCGGCGGCATGACCAAGCGGGAGTTCCTCGAGGGCTACCCGGAGCCGACCTCGGTGCGGTTCCATGTGATGGACCTGGACGACTTCCTCCTCGGACCGCTGCCCAACCACCTGTTCACCCGGGACACCTCCGCGTGGATCTACGACGGTGTCTCGATCAATGCGATGCGCTGGCCCGCCCGGCAGCGGGAGACGGTGCACTTCGAGGCGATCTACCGCTACCACCCCCTCTTCCGCGACGAGGACTTCCATGTGTGGTCCGAGGGGCAGGCCGACTACCCGTCCACCATCGAGGGCGGCGACGTGCTGGTCATCGGCAACGGCGCGGTGCTCATCGGCATGAGCGAGCGCACCACGCCGCAGGCGGTGGAGATGCTCGCCCACAAACTGTTCGCCGCCGGCTCCGCCCGCACCATCGTGGCCCTGGACATGCCCAAACGGCGTGCCCTGATGCACCTCGACACGGTGATGACGATGGTCGACGGCGACGTGTTCACCCAGTATGCCGGGCTCGGCATGCTCCGCTCGTACACCATCGAACCCGGCGCCGGCGACAAGGAGCTGAAGGTCACCGACCATCCGCCGGAGCACATGCACCGGGCGATCGCCGCCGCGCTGGGCCTGAGCGAGATCCGGGTGCTCACCGCCACCCAGGACGTGCACGCGGCCGAACGCGAGCAGTGGGACGACGGCTGCAACGTGCTCGCCGTCGAGCCGGGCGTCGTCATCGCCTACGAGCGCAACGCCACCACCAACACCCATCTGCGCAAGCAGGGCATCGAGGTCATCGAGATCCCCGGCAGCGAGCTGGGACGTGGCCGGGGCGGGCCGCGCTGCATGAGCTGCCCGGTGGAACGGGACGCGGTCCCCGGCTTCGGCTCCTGAGCCGCCCCCGAACGGCGGGCGGCCGACCACAGACCGCATAGACATTCCAAGCACCGTATAGACTTCCGATGTCCCTGTACCCCACCGATGGAGCGCCCCCATGGCGACAGTCCCGACCGCCCTCTCCGGCCGCCACTTCCTCAAGGAGCTGGACTTCACCGCACAGGAGCTGCGCGGTCTGATCGAGCTGGCCGCCGAGCTGAAGGCCGCCAAGAAGGCCGGGACGGAGACGCCCTACCTGCGCGGCAAGAACATCGCGCTGATCTTCGAGAAGACCTCCACCCGCACCCGCTGCGCCTTCGAGGTCGCCGCCGCCGACCAGGGGGCCTCCACCACGTATCTCGACCCGTCCGGCTCGCAGATCGGGCACAAGGAGTCCGTGAAGGACACCGCCCGCGTGCTCGGCCGGATGTTCGACGCGATCGAGTACCGGGGGGACAGCCAGGCCACCGTCGAGGAGCTGGCCGCCCACGCCGGCGTCCCCGTCTACAACGGCCTCACCGACGACTGGCACCCCACCCAGATGCTCGCCGACGTGCTCACCATGACCGAGCACTGCGCCAAGCCGCTGCACGAGATCGCCTTCGCCTACCTCGGTGACGCCCGTTTCAACATGGGCAACTCCTACCTGGTCACCGCCGCCCTGCTCGGCATGGACGTGCGTCTGGTCGCCCCCAAGAGCTACTGGCCCGCGCGGGAGGTCATCGACCGGGCGCTCGAGCTGGCCACGACCAGCGGCGCGCGCATCACCCTCACCGAGTCCGTCGGGGAGGGTGTGCGCGGCGCGGACTTCGTCGCCACCGACGTCTGGGTCTCCATGGGCGAGCCGAAGCACGTGTGGGACGAGCGCATCGCCGCCCTCGCCCCGTACGCCGTGACCATGGACGTGCTGCGCGCCACCGGCAACCCCGGCGTGAAGTTCCTGCACTGCCTGCCGGCCTTCCACGACCTGGGCACCAAGGTGGCCCGCGAGATCTACGACCGGCACGGCCTGACCAGTCTCGAAGTGACCGACGAGGTCTTCGAGTCCGCTCACTCCGTCGTCTTCGACGAGGCCGAGAACCGGCTGCACACCATCAAGGCGCTCATGGTCGCCACGCTCGCCTGACGGCACCCGGCCGGCCCGCTCGCGCGCCGCGCCCGCCGAGGGCCGCGGCGCGCATCCGCGTCCGGGCCCTCGCCCGCCGGCCGGGCGCCTCACGCCGGATGCGGCTGTCCGGGGACCGCCGACAAGCGGAACCACACCGCCTTGCCCGTCGCGGTGCGGCGGTGTCCGCACGCCGTGCTCAGCGCACGGATCAGCAGCAGGCCGCGCCCGTCCTCCTGCCAGGGATCCGGGGCCGCCAGATCCGGCCGGGTCAGCCCGCCCGGCGGCGCGGGATCGGCGTCGTGCACCTCGATCCGGCAGCTGGTCGGCAGCAGCTCCACCACCAGCTCGATCGGCCCCCGGCCCGAGGTGTGCTCCACCGCGTTGGCGACCAGCTCGGCGGTCAGCAGTTCCGCCGTGTCGCTGTCGGCCGGGTGGTCCGGCTCGGACAGCGCGGTGCGCACCAGGGCACGCGCCACCGGCACGGCGGCTGCCGTGTGCGGCAGCGCGACGCGCCAGGACGTGGCGGAGGTCTCGTGCAACATGGGTCCGTTCATGACGCAGGGCGTCCCCGTGGTCACCGTCAGGCAGTCCTGCTTTCAACGAGGGACATCGTACGGGTGCCGTCCGCCGCGCCCGACGGCACCCTCCGCACCGCGCCGCCGCACCCCGCCGCCCTCGCCCCGGCCGCGTCCCCCGGCCCGGCGCCGCTGCCCGCCCTCGCCCGCCGGCCCCGTCGCTCAGGCCCCGGCGACACCCGCGAAGACCGCCCCGGCGTCCCGCAGCCGCTCGTGCAGTCCCCGGAACACGGCGGCCGAGCGGAACCCCGGCCAGTCCTCGGGCAGCAGCCGGGCGGGCAGACCCGGATCGGCGTACGGCAGATGACGCCAGGAGTCCAGGGCGAGCAGATAGTCCCGGTAGGCCTCCTCCGGCGGGGTGTCCGAGCGCTGCTCCCAGGCACGCAGCACCTGTGCGTGCCGGTCGAGGAACGCCTGGTGCAGCTTGGCCATGGCGGTCAGGTCCCACCAGCGGGCCACCGCCTCGGCGGTCGGCGTGAATCCCAGGTGTTCCCCGCGGAAGAAATCCACATACACATCCAGGCCGAGGCGCCGCAACGTGTGAGCGGTCTCCTCGTACAGCCGGGCCGGGGCGATCCACACCCCGGGCGCCGCCGTGCCGAAACCCAGCCCGGCCAGCCGGGACCGCAGCACATGCCGCTTGTTGCGCTCCGACTCCGGCACCGAGAACACCGCCAGCACCCAGCCCTCGTCCGCGGGCGGCTCGGTGGCATGGACCCGGCGGTCGCCGTCCTCCAGCAACCGCCGTGCGTGGTCCGACAGTTCATAGCCGGCAGCACCCTGTGCCGTGCGAGCGGGCACCAGCAGACCACGCCGCTTGAGCCGGGACACCGAGGAGCGCACGGACGGCGCGTCCACCCCGACCGCGGCCAGCAGCCGGATCAGTTCGGCGACGGGCACCGGACCCGGAACGAAGCGGCCGTACGCACCGTACAGCGTGACGATCAAAGACCTCGGGGCGGGATGCGCGGGCTGCTCGGACACATTGATCATTTTAGGTCGTCAGCGCCGCTGATCCGCGCCGTGCCCGGGGGCCCGGGGGAGCGTCGACGACGTGCCGGCGGGCGCGCTGTACAGGGCGTCCACGGGGACCAAGTCCCCGGTGGCGCTCGGGCGATGACGGGTCGGCGATGTACCGCCGATCCGTCATCGCCCGGTCGTCTGCCGGGACGACGGCCAGGGCGCCTGCCGGCTATGCCGGGTCGCCGGCGCCGGGCAGTGCCTCGGGCCGGGTGAGGTGGGTCAGTGGGGTCCGGCGGTGTCGTACCGCCGAGTTGCGCAGCCGCACCGTCGCCTCGCCGAGCTGTGGACGCACCCGCCGGCCAAGCTGGTGACGGACCTTCTGCGTGCTCCTGGAGACCGGGCAACGGGAGCAGGGGAGTACCGCACCCGCAGCCGGCCGGCTCGGCACGGCTGCGCCCCGGGCCGGTGACGACGCACGGCTCGCCACCGAACGGGTGAGTTCACCGCGTTGACGCACCGTCGGCGGTACGGGTGGAGCACCTGAGATCCGGTCCGTGATCTCCGGCGCCATCCGATCTTCGGCGTCTTCGGCGCCATCCGCTTGACCGACCGTCATCCTGGAGGTCTTCCTCATGTCCCTCGCACGCGTTCGTTCCGCACGGGGCGCCCTCGGCGCGGCCGCCGTGACGCTGCTGCTGGCCGCCGCCCCCGCCGTGCCCACCGCCGCAGCGGCCGAGGGCGAGACCGTGACCGTCGACACAACGGTGCGGCTGGCCGCCGACGGCACCCTCACGATCTCCGGCACCTACCGCTGCACCGGCGCCACCGGCCCCGTCTTCGTCTCCTCCGACATCAGCAGGCCGGACAGCACCGTCCGCCACGGCATCGGCGGCACCCGCGCCGTGTGCGACGGCGCCGAGCACACCTGGTCCAACACCGGCAAGCCCGTCGACCCCCTCGACGCCGGCCCGGCCCACGTCCAGGCCGCCGTGGTGGAACTGAACCCTCACGGCCTGCTCCTGCTGCCCCGTTTCCACACGGTGCGCCAGCAGGACGTGACCGTGGCGGAGAGCTGAGCGCGGCCCACGCCCGGCGTCATCCGGCCGGCCCGGCGGCCGGACCGTCGTACACCAGCAGCCCGTCCTCGCGCAGCCGAGCACCGGCCGTCGGGACGTGCGGGCTGATCCGCCCGTCGTGCAGCAGGTGCGCCGCCGGGACCCCGCGCGCCAGCACGGCGAAGTCGGCGATGATGCGGCGGTGGCAGCGCCACCACACCGTCTCCCCGCACATCACCGCCGTCGGTGTCGTCGCCGCCTCCCGCAGCAGCCGGTCCATCGCGGCGACGAACTCCGGGGAGCGGGTGTACCCGGCGTAGCCGCGGAAGGAGTCGTTGCGCCAGAAGGTGTCCGGGCTGTCCGGGGCCGGTCTGCGGAACCCGCCGAGGTCACGCTCCCATCGGTAGGCGATCCCGGCCTCCGGCAGCCACACGGCGAGACGGCCCCGCCCCGTATCGGGGTTGTGCCGACTGCCCGGAGCGGTCCGCACGTCCACCACCGAGACGATCCCGGCGTCCCGCAGCAGGCCGGTGATCCGGTCACGGCCGGCGGTGCCGTGCCCGAAGGTGAACAGAGGCGGCGTCTCCATGGCCCACATCGTGCCCGCAGCCCGGCGGACCGGCATCCCCTGCCGGGGTCGGCCGCCCGGCCGCGTCAGCCGGGCGGCTAAGGGAGCGCTAGGGCGACCTCTTCGGCATCCAGCCGGGCCACCGCCTCGCGCAGCACGTCGTCGTCGATCCGGTGTTCGTCCCGCAGCCGTACGAGCGTCGCACGACGGCTCGCGATGAGGGCCAGCCGCAGCGCCCGGTACTCCCGCTCCGCGGACAGGACCGCAGCCCGCTGTCCGTCGGCGTCGACACCGGCGTCGGCGTCGCCGTCGGCATCTGCGGCTGCACCGGCGCGCACCAGGACGACGGCGAGCTGGTTCTCGTACTCGACACGCAACCGCTCGGACACGTCGTCGCCGACGCCGAGCGTGGCGGTGAGCCGGGGCAGCGCCTGGAGCGCCTCCTGCGTGGCGACGGTCTCCGCGAGCCGGTGCTCCTGCTCGGCCGCGGTGTCGCGGGGCAGCCGGGCCCAGCGCACCACGGCCGGCAGCACCAGCCCCGGCAGCAAGGTCAGCACGACCACCGAGCCGGTCACGAACACGATCACGTCCCGGTGCGGGAACGGCGCGCCGGAGGCGGTGTGCAACGGCACGGCGAGCGCCGCCGCCAGGGAGACCGCCCCACGGAACCCGCACAGGCCGCTGACCACGCGGGACCTGTTGCTGAAGCGCAGCATCCGCTGGCCCGGGCGACGGTCGAGGGCGCGGATGAGATAGGCACTGCCGTACAGGTGGCCCAGCCGCACACCGAACACGACGGCTGTCACTGCGCAGGCGGTGAGCAGGGCCCAGGTCAGGTCGGGGCCCGACAGCGTGGTCGCCGAGGCGTGGAGCTGGAGTCCGACCAGGACGAACAGGGCACCGTTGAGCAGGTAGGTGGCCGTGGTCCAGAACGCATGGGCCTGCACCCGCATGTCCGCGCGCACCACTCGCGCCGCCACCTGGCTCATGATCAGCCCGCACACCACCACCGCGACGACCCCGGAGGCACCGATCGTCTCGGCGACCAGGTAGGCGGTGAACGGGACCAGCAGCATCAGCACCTGCCCGTGCAGCGGCTCGTTCCGGGTGTGCCGCCGTGCCCGGACGGCCACCGCGGCGACGGCCGCACCCACCAGCGCGCCACCGGCGTAGGCACGCACGAACAACCAGGCCACGTGTGAGGCGACGAGGTGTTCCGCACCGGCCGCGACACCGACGGCCACGGCGTACAGCACCAGCGCCGTGCCGTCGTTGACCAGGCTCTCGGCGCGCAGCACGGTGACCTGGCGCCTGGGCAGCAGCCGTCCGACGACACCGAGCGCCGTCGCGTCCGTCGGGGCCAGGGCGGCCCCCAGCACCCACGCGGGCCCCCACCCGAGACCCAGCGCATGGACGGTGGCGGCGACCGCGGCGGCCGTGAGGACCACCAGGACGGTGCTCAGCAGAACGATGCCCCGCAGATGCTTGCGGATCTGCCGCAGCGAGGTGTTCAGACTCTCCCAGTACAGCAGCGCGGGAAGGAACAGCAGCAGCACGACGTCCGGGGCAAGACGCACCTCGCGCAGCGCCGGGACGAAGCCGAGCAGCACCCCGGCGGCCAGCAGCACCACGGGCGGCGTGACGCGCAGCCGGTGTGCGCCGATGTTGCCGAGCAGAGTGGCCAGACCCAGCAGGACGACGAGTTCCAGACCGAGCATGGTCCCTCCGGTGTCGGCGGCGAACGAGCTGGATCCCCGCGAGGGGCGATGGAGCGCCGCCTCGGACAGGCGCCCCGTGCGCGGACGCCCTCTGCAGAACGCCCTCTGCGGGGACGCCCTTACCTCACGGCAGCCGGTGCCAGAGAGGGCGCCACCTCGGCGAAGTCCCGGATGAGCCGGGAGTGGCGGGCGGCGATCCAGGCGAGGCACACCCGGCTCGGCCCGATGTCGTCCACCGGCACGGCGACGACATCGGGCCGTGTGTAGAAGGCGGCGGTGGACAGCGGCAGGATGCAGATGCCCGCCCCGGAGGCGATCAGCTCCAGTTTTTCCTCCACGCTGTGCAGGGGAGGAACGTCGTCGCGCTCCCCCGTGCGCAGCTCGCGAGCCACGTCACGCCACTCCGGCACCGCCTCCGGATCCTGCAGGAGATGGTCGTCCGCCAGGTCGACGACGCTGACGGCGGGCTTCCCGGCGAGCGGATGTCCGGCCGGCAGCACGGCCAGGCGGGGCTCCGCGAACAGCGGCTGCACGGACAGGCCGCTCTGGTCGACGGGCAGGCGGACGATGCTGACGTCCGCCCGCCCGTCGCGCAGCACCTCGACCTGATCGCTCCAGCTCGTCCGCACCAGGCGGACGCTCACCGCGTCATGCCGTTCCCTGAGCGCCCGGACGGCGGGAGTGACGGTGATCCCCGGCATGAAACCTATGGTGAACACCGGTTTCTCGGTGGCGGCGGCGGTGACCCGGCGCACCATCGCCGCGGAGGCGGCGAGCAGGGGCAGGGCATCCTCGAGCAGCTGGGCACCGGCAGGGGTGAGCACCGTGCCCCGCCGGTCGCGGCGCAGCAGCTGAACGCCGAGATCCTCCTCCAAAGCGCGCACCTGACGGGACAGGGCGGGCTGGGCGATGAACAGCCTCTCGGCCGCGCGGCCGAAATGCAGCTCCTCGGCGACCGCCACGAAGTACCGCAGTTTCCGCAGATCGACATCCACGTCGATCCCGCGTCGCGTCGTCATGAGGCCCCTGTCGTCGGAGGTCGGATTACGCCGGTTCACGCGCCCACCACCAGGAAACAAAGGACATTCTACCCGCGGGCGAAGACGGACAGAGGGTCGGTGTGCACCGGCTCCCATCCGAGCTCGGCACGGGCGCGCGCCGGCGTGAGCTGCTGGTCCAGCGCGAAGGCGTCCGCGATCGGACCCATCTGCTGCCGCGCCTCCTCGAGGGTGAGGGACACGGTCCTGCCGCCGAACCCGGCTCCATGGCTGAGTGCCTCGGCGATCTCCCTCGCCGTCGGGTTCACGCCGCCGACACCCACGTAGACCGAGCCGGCCGGGGCGCGCAGAGCGGCGACGTACAGCTTCGCGAGATCGTCGACGTGCACCAGGGCCCAGTGCTGGGAGCCGTCGCCGATGTACGCCATGGCACCGGCCTTCTTGCCGGGCTGGGTGACGAAGACGTCGATCAGACGGTTGTCGCCGCCGTACAGCAGCCCGGGCCGGACGACGACGGGACGGCCGCCACGCTCGGCACGCGCCAGAACGGCGTCCTCCACGGGCCGCCGCCACGCCACCAGGGCCGGCGGGTTCCACGGGGCGTCCTCGCCGACGACACCGTCGGTGTCCCCGTAGACCCAGGTGCCGCCCGTGTGCACATACGTCCCGGCCCCGATGCCGTCCTGCATCGCCCCGGCCGCGGCCAGATCCTCCTCGCCGGTCTCGGCCTGGGCGAGATGAATGACCGCCTCGGCGCCGGCGGCCGCCTCGTTGAGCACGTCCAGGTCCGACAGCGTGCCGCGCACCGGCTCGGCACCCAGCGCCTCGACGGACTGCGCGGCCCGCTCACTGCGCGCCAGCGCCCGGACGGTGTGACCGCCTGCGCGCAGCTCGCGGATGACCGCCTTGCCGATGTAACCGGAGCCACCGGTGACGAAAACCTTCATGTCCTGCACCCTCTTGTTCCTCGCAGGCATCGCATCGCGTTGACGCCTTCACCCTCCGCCCAGCCGGGCATCGGCGTCCAAGACCTGTTGGGGCGGCTGTGATGCCGGTTCGGCATCAGGGGGCGGAGAGGGCTTCGGTGCGTGGAGGGGCCACCCCCGCACGCGCGGGGACCACTGCGACGGTCTCTGGTCTGCCGGCTCTGCACGGGGACCACCCCCGCACGCGCGGGGACCACGCCGCCATCGAGGTGCAGGGCCGCAAGGCCGTGGGACCACCCCCGCACGCGCGGGGACCACGTGATCGGCGAAGAGGATTTGCCGATTGACCGTGGATCACCCCCGCACGCGCGGGGACCACCCCTCGATGCCGCCCCTCCTGCGACGCGGCCGGGGACCACCCCCGCACGCGCGGGGACCACGGGAACATGTGCGTCGACGCGATGGTGTCCGCGGGACCACCCCCGC
>NZ_BNBV01000002.1:0-349540 GCF_014656135.1 Streptomyces thermodiastaticus | reverse complement strand
CCCGCACGCGCGGGGACCACGTCGTCGGACGCCGCTTCCAGCTGGCCCGTGAGGGACCACCCCAGCACGCGCGGGGACCACGTCGTCGGACGCCGCTTCCAGCTGGCCCGTGAGGGACCACCCCAGCACGCGCGGGGACCACAAGGCCAACGGTGATCTGTACGCGTGCGCCGCGGGACCACCCCCGCACGCGCGGGGACCACCACCAACTGTGTGGCGCCGATGGCGAAGGTCCTGGACCACCCCCGCACGCGCGGGGACCACAGGCCAAGCTTCCGGAATTGGGTCCCGTACTCGGGACCACCCCCGCACGCGCGGGGACCACGGGATCAGCTTCGCCATCACGGTGGCCGCGATGGGACCACCCCCGCACGCGCGGGGACCACAACCTCGCGAGGTTGACGGCGTTCCCGGTCCGGGGACCACCCCCGCACGCGCGGGGACCACCCACGTTGAGACCCGGCTAAAGAGGGTGGTTGGGGACCACCCCCGCACGCGCGGGGACCACACGCACAAGTGCCCGGTGACGTTCTGGCAGTCGGGACCACCCCCGCACGCGCGGGGACCACGCTGGGCGGTGGCGGGGACGTGGGCGAGCAGGGGGACCACCCCCGCACGCGCGGGGACCACCCACCACTCCCACTGCCGTCAAAGACGACAACAGGACCACCCCCGCACGCGCGGGGACCACGGGTCCTTCAGCAGGCTCCGTATGTAGTTGAAGGGACCACCCCCGCACGCGCGGGGACCACGGACTGCTGTCCGCGTACGCCTCGGACGGCTCGGGACCACCCCCGCACGCGCGGGGACCACTATGCGGTCACCCCGGGCGAGACGTACTGGACGGGACCACCCCCGCACGCGCGGGGACCACCATCGGTCGGGCGCTGATGGCGGCCGCGAAGGAGGACCACCCCCGCACGCGCGGGGACCACACACGCTCCCGTCGGGGTGAATGACGTGGGCTGGGACCACCCCCGCACGCGCGGGGACCACCGCCCCGGCAACAGGACCAGGTCCTCTATCGCGGGACCACCCCCGCACGCGCGGGGACCACGGATCTGCGCGCAGATGCAGCGGGCGGGGCTGGGGACCACCCCCGCACGCGCGGGGACCACGGTGCGGCGCTGCAACCCTTGGAGAGAGGAAGGGGGACCACCCCCGCACGCGCGGGGACCACTCTGCGGTGGCGTCAGGTACCACCTGGCACCAGGGACCACCCCCGCACGCGCGGGGACCACGCATGCGGCCCGGTGAAGCCGACGATAGTGCCGGGACCACCCCCGCACGCGCGGGGACCACGCCTGGCCGTACGCCACCAGCGGCGCCGTGAGGGGACCACCCCCGCACGCGCGGGGACCACATGGAGACTTTCATCATCATCCAGGACGGCAAGGGACCACCCCCGCACGCGCGGGGACCACAGACCATACGCACGACCAGTGATGAGCGCTTCCGGACCACCCCCGCACGCGCGGGGACCACAGAGCCTGACGTGCGGCTTTACACGGAGAGGCTTCTGTTTTTACTCACTTCTGCGAGAACGGCCATACTTCTCGAATTACTCTCCCTGGGGTCAAGTACGGCCATATCGCCTCCTCTTGGCTGCCTTGCTCCACCCCCGCTTCCCGGGCCCAGGTTGCTGCTCGGCGGAGGATGCGGGTGTGCGGGGAGACGGGCGGCGGAGGAGGGTGATGCCTTCATGGTCGGTGGGGTGCCACGCGTGGTCGTGGGTGGCGAAGGTGAAGCCTTGCTCATTGTCGGTCTGGTAGGCGAGCAGGGCGCGGCCCTGGCCTCGGTGGCGGCGGACCTCTTCCCACAGGATGGTGCGTACGCGAGCCGTGGGGGAGCCGAGGAAGACGCCCGGGGAGATTTCGAGCAGCCAGCGGGTGAGGAAGCCGCGCAGCCCGGAGGGGCAGTTGGCCAGCACGATGACGGTCACCAGATCGGCTCCTCTCGCCAGTGCGCTCCGGCGTCGGTGCCGTCGTAGTTGCGGCCGCCGGGCACGACGTATCCGTCGTCGGTCTGGAGGGCGACCTGGTCGGTTGTGTCCTCGGCGTCTCGCCCGTCGGCATGGTGAGGGAGGAGAAGAGTCTCTATGTCCTGTACGCAGCGGTCGAGGAGCCCCGTGCGGTTGATGCGGTCTCTGAGCGCCCTGCGGGTACGGGTGGCTACGTCGTCCTCGCCCTGGGCGGCCGCGTCGAAGGCGGCGGGGATCGCGATCTCGGTCTTGTAGAGGTCGGCGATGTCGAGGACGAAGGAGCGTTCGTGGCCCGAGTGGACGAAGCCGAGTCCGGGTGAGCAGCCGAGCGCGCACACCACGGCGTGGGCGATGCCGTACATGCACTGGGCGGCCGCGGTGACGGCTTGGTTGGCGGGGTCGCCGGCGCTGAAGTCGCCGTGGTGGTACTCGCGTCGGCGCCAGGGCACGCCGGTGCGGGCGGCTTCGCGGCGGTAGCATTCCTTGACCCGGCGGCCTTCCCTGCTGAGCAGTTCCTGGCGGGTGCGGGCGGAGGGATCGTCGTCGGGAAAGCGCATCCGGTACATGGCCCGCGCGACGGCCAGGCGGGTGCGACGGTTCGCCCACGCCGTGGCCTGAGCCTCCACCAGGCGGGACGACCGGGTCAGGGCACGGCCGCCCGCGTAGAAGCGCACGCCCTGCTCGCCGACCCAGACGACGCCCGCACCGCACTCGCCGAGGACCGACATCGCCTGATGGGTAACCCGGGTGCCCGGCCCGAGGAGCAAGGTGCCGATGGTGGCGGACGGGATGTGGGTGACTCCGTCCGCGTCGGTGGCCGTGATCGCGTTGTCCTCGCGGTGGACGGTGCAGCGTTCCAGGTAGATGAAGGAGATCCGGTCGCCGGCCCGGGTGAGCTCCTGGGGAGTGGAGACGGCGCGTCGGCTGATGGTGCTCATGAGGCGAGTGCGGGGGCGAGTGTCATCAGGCCGCAGCCGTAGGCCTTGCCCTTGCCCAGCCCGTGGGTGAGCGTGCGGCGGAAGACGTCGAGGTCGGTGATGCGCAGATGTCCGTCGAAGGTGACCCGGGTGAGGCGGACGTCATGGCGGGAGGAGCGGTCGGGGGTGCCCTTGCGGAACCGCAGGGGCTGCCGGGTGTGCACGACGACTCGATGCTCGTGGCCGCGTTCCGTCAGCTGCTGCTCCGGGGGAGTACGGACGATCTCGAAGCCGGCGCGTTCCTGCCGGGCGAGCAGCCAGTCGATCTGGTGGCGGGGGGTGACATGAGCGGTCCGCTTGGTCCTGGCGCCCTCCGCGTCGCCTTCCTTGCGGATGTGGTGGACGGGGTTGGCGGTGAGCCGGAAGGCCCAGACACTGCCCACGGTGAGGCGGTCGAGGAACTCCTCGTAGGCGAAGGTGGTCCAGCCCGGCTGGTCGGAGTGGGGCCAGCCGGCCTGTTCGACCAGGTGGGTCAGGTCGGGGCGGTCCGGGCTGACGATGAACAGGTCGGCGCGGGCGGCCGCGCTCGCGTCCACACGCCACAGCACCCGTGGACCCTCCCCGTCTCGGGGCAGGACGTCGGGGAAGGCCATGTTCACCGCGCCGTGCAGCCGGTGGGGGGAAGCGAGAAGCCGTCGGGCGCCGGAGCGGGCGGTGTTGATGCGGAAGCGGGTCAGATACATCAGCGGGACCTCGGGGTGTTCTCTTCCATGGCGGTGCCTGTGGGCGTGCCCAGGGGGCGCAGCAGAACCGTGGGTTCGTGCGGTCCGGGCGCGGCGGGGGCCGCGAGGCCCGGTGGGACGACCCGGTCGGTGCGGATGCCGCGCAGCTGGTACTGCCGGTGCCGTGAGTCGAAGCTGACGGGCGTGTCGCGCAGGGACAGGTCCGGCAGTTGCTCCGGCGGGCAGTCGATCAGTACGTCGAGGGATTCCGGCACAGCCGCATCGGCGCCCTGTCCCTGGCGGCGCGTCAGCTGGCGCCGGTACCAGCCGGACGCCTGCCACGGTGCGGTGCGCAGGGCTTCCTCCAAGGTGGTGTCCGCCCTCGGCGGGCCCATGTCGAGCGGCCGGGACGGCGGGCAGGAGCGCCGGCCGAGGAAGGGCAGGAAGTGCGGGGCGAGCAGGCGGCGGTGCAGGCGCTGCAGCAGGGTCTGCTCGCCTTCGACGCCGGCGACGAACACGGCGTCGGCGAGGTAGAAACGCTCGGACACCGGCATGGACTTGCCGGAGTCGGCGTGGTGCGCGGTGTGGAAGTCCCGCAGACGCCGGCCGGGCTGGTCGATGCGTACGCCGAACCGGAGCGCCGCCAGGTCGGAGAGGTCCGCGGTGCGGGGACGGCCGTCGGCGGCGGCGAGCAGACCGAGCACGCCGCTCTTGGTGGGCGCGTTCTCCGTGGTGCGCCGGGCGAAGCGGGCCGCCGACCCCCAGGACTGCAGGGGGCCGGCGAGCCGCAGCAACAGCACCGTCATGCGGCCGCTCCGGCCGAGAGCCGCTCGGCGACCGCCTGACCGACGTCCCGCAGCAGCGTCTTCAGGGTGACCTGCTGACCCAGGGCGGCCAGTGCCTCGGTCTCCTCGCCCACGCGGAAGACCCAGCTGTGTTCCTGGGGGGTTTCGATCCCGAACTGCCGTTCAAGGTCCGGTACGTACGCGGCGAGCCGGCGGCAGCTCTCGCGCAGGTATCCGCCGCCGGGGCCCTGCGGCACCGGCTCCTCGAAGGCGCTCACGAAGCTGACCGGGCGGGAGCCGCGGAGCTTCACGATCACGGCGGAAGGCAGGGTGTGGTTGCCGAAGGTGTTCACCTTCCCGGTCGGCAGGGAGGTGAGGAACGCCTCCAGGAACGCCGCGACGGCCTTCTCCACCGGCGCGCTCGGTGCCTCGTCGTCCCGGAGGCCGAGCCCGAGGTTGCGCTGCAACTCGTCGACGTCCACGGCGGCGTAGCGGTAGAGGGTGGCGGAGTTGAAGTCGATGGTGCCGATCATTCCGGCGCCGGGCTCCCCGGCGGTGTTCAGGTCGTCGACGGCCGTGTAGTAGTCGGACTCGATGTCCGACTTGTGCACACTGAGGGCGTGCGCCACCTGCGCGGCCGCATCGACGTTCAGGTCCGCGGAGTCGGCGACCATGCGTCCGAACAGGGCGATGTCCACCGAGTGGCGGGCGTTGACGGCCTGCCGGGCATCGGTCTTGTTCTCCTTCTTCTTGAAGTGGCTCTTGAGCACGTCGACGTCGCCGGTGCCGCCGACCGCCTTGATCGTCAGTTCCGCCAGGGCGTCCAGCTGCTGCCGGCTGAGAAACATCAGGTAGGAGGAGGTGGGGGAGGCGGCCGGCTCGTCGTCGTTCTTCCCCTTCCGCTTCGGCACTTCGATCTTGGTGTTGGTGGCCGCCTGCAGCGTCTCGACGGCCAGCTCGACGGCCACCGGTTCCAGGGACCCGTCCTTGGCGGTGATGCGCTCGGCCAGGGCCTCGGCGACCTTCTTGGTGCGGACCCCGAGTGCCTCCGGAGGCAGCAGGGCGTTGAACGCCTCACGGGTCGCGCGCTTCCACGCCTGGCTGGAGACCCGTGCGCGGCGCACTCCGCCGTAATAGGCGGATTTCGGGGTTCCGGTGTCGTCGCGGTTGATGTTGCTCGGCGGAACGGTCTGCAGAACGTGGATGTCGAGAATGGTGCGGGTCACGTCATTCCGTTTCTCTACGAGGATTGCGGGCACCGGGCACGGCGCGGGAGGCAGGCCGGCCACGGCGCGGGATAGGGAGGCGGCCGCGGTTGTCCGGCGGCCGGGGGAGCCGGCTACTCGCCGGCGTCGTCCAGGGAGGGCTGAAGGGGCCGGGCGGCAGAAGCGACGCCGGCGTGCTCCTCCCCATCCGCGGACGCGGGCCGGTGGAAGCGGTGGAAGTCACGGCCCCAGGCGCGCCTGACCTCGCCCTGGCGCATCTCGTCCTGCCAGTGACAGAGCTGCTCGGCGAGCAGACCGTAGTCCAGGGGGATGCGCGCGGTGCGCAGCAGCAGCACCATCTCGCGCAGCCGACGGCCCAGCATCTCGACGTCCGTCGAGGTGCCGATGCGTACGAACCGCTTCCGGACCGGCGAGTCGGCGTCCGCTCCGGGACCGGCTGTCCGGCTGCCGGCCGCGGCCTCGGCCCGCTCGGCCGGCTCGTCCTGCGCTCCCGTCCTGTCGTCGGCGAGCCGTCGCACGGCACGGCCCAGGGACCATCCGGGGACATGCATGGGCTGATCGCGGATGGACTGCTGGTGCAGAGCCCACAGGGTCACGGCGAGGTGCACCGCGCGCTCCTCGCGTTCCTCCCGCCGCTCCTGCTCCATCCGGTGACGGGACGACAGGTACCGCGACGGGGCGCTGCTGTCGCCCTCTTCCTGCTCGCGCTCCTCCCGCAGCCGGGCGAGATCGTCCAGGTAGTCCAGACCCCAGCTGGAGGGTGAGGCGAAGACGTCCTGGCCGGCCGCGCGCCGCAGCTGCGCGACCGCGGCGACCGCGGCGGCGTCGTCGCGGCGGTAGCCGCTCTGCAGCCGGCCGACCGTCGACCGGGCGACCCTGCGGGGCAGGGAGTGGCGGCGGTTGTCGTCGCCGTTCTGCTGCGGCACGGCGTGAGCGGGTTCGGTGTGGGGTGTCGTTGTCGTCATCGTGCGCTCTCCGCGCGGTCGGGAACGGCGAGTCGAGGACCTGCCTGGGCCGGCACCGGGAGGGTGGCAGCCCGGCTCTGCGGCGGTCCCAGGACGTGGTACAGGCGGGCGCTGAACACATGCTCGGCGCGGCCGGCGTCCATCAGCTGACGGCCCTTCTCGGGGACGTCGATCATGCGCCCCTCGTCCGCGGCGGGGCCCGCGGAGTCGAGCAGGTGCCGGCCGATCCGTTCGAGATGGCCGCGGACCGTCGCCCGCCACTGCCGCTGGGCCGTCTGCAGGTCCGGGAAGCCCAGCAGGTTGCGCAGCCAGGCCCGGTAGGGGCCGTCCAGGGCGCCGAAGCCCAGATCACGGGCGGTGGCGGCGGAGGCTGCCGGGTCCCTCCCCGCGGCGCGCGCCAGATTGCCGGCGAGGTGGCCCAGGGCCTCCACGGCCTCCTCGGCGTCGCTGACCGCGTCGACGGCGGCAGCGCCGTACTCCTGGTTGACCTCGTGCAGGGTGATCACCGGGAGGAGCACCGAGTCGTCCACGATCTCGTCGATCACGGACTGTTGCGTGCCGTAGACCGCACCCACCAGGCGCAGCCTGACCAGTTTCCCGGGGTCGATCTCACTGGTCGTGGTCAGTTGGGTGAACCACCGGACGACACCGGACCGCAGCGTCTTGGCAGGCTCGCCCGGTGCGCCGCGGTTCACCGCCCGGCCGCTGGCCGGAAGCAGGGCTGCGAGCCCACGCCAGGCTGCCTTGCTCGGGTCGTGCTGTTGCGGCATGTAGACCGGGGTGCGTCCCTGCTTCTTCTCCTGCGCCCGGCTGCGTCGCCAGCTCGTCATCGGCTCCAGCGTCCACGGTGCCTCCAGGGCCAGCGGGTCGCCGTAACCGAGCACCACTCCGGTGACCGCACCGTCCTCGGTGTGCAGCCGGATCCTGCGGGACTGCCAGGTGTACAGATCGCGCAGCCCCGCGGGCCGGGCCCGGCCCCTGCCGTCGCGCTCACCGGGACCCAGGGGGACGGGGCGCCGCCAGACAGGCATGTCCGTTCCAGCGGATGCGTCCCGTTCCGCCCCTGTCTCCTCCAAGGCGATCAGGTTGAGCAGCAGGGTCGATCGCAGCGTCGCACCTTCGGCGAAGACACCGCCGAGGGTGCCCAGGGAACCCACCCCCAGCGGGTAGACCTTGCCCGCCTTGCCGCGTGTGTCGCCGGCCATGGCGGACTTGATGCCGGAGGTGTCGAAGGCGTGGGCGTGCAGCAGCCACCGGGCGGCCTCCGCATACGTCAGTCTCTCAACGCCGGGCCGCCGCATGGCGAAGAAGGGTTCCCCCACCGGCACATCGGCCACGATCCGGGCGAGCGGCGCCACCTCTCCCTTGTCCGTGCGCAGGCCCGCGACCTGGTAGAACGGCCGCTCGGGATGGAAGAGATCGAACCGGTCCCGGTGACGCTCCAGGTATGCGGCAACCGGAGCGAACGGCTGGGGTGACAGCCACAGGTCTTCCCAGTCCTCGATCGTGGCCGGACCGTCCAGCGCGTCGTACAGGACCGCCAGTAACACCCGCAGCAGCGCGATCTCCTGGGTGGGCACGTCCCCCACCAGCCGCCGCAGCCCGTCCGCCTGGTCGAACAGGGCGAGGAGGGAGACCTCCTCCACTGTTCCGTCCGCGCGCTGCACCGGCAGCCACGGCATCTCCACCAGGTTGAACGACGGCGGCTCGCCCGGCCCGGAACCGCGCGCGCTCACCACGCCGGCCTCGGCAGTTGCCGTACGGCCCGTGACGGCGGCAGCGGCGCCGGCCGCACTCTCACCTTGCTCACTCTTACCCCCCTTGTGCTGGTGGTCCTCTCGTAACGCCTGCGCGCTTCCCCCCGCTGCGTCACCCCCGGCCGCGGGCACGCCAGGACCCGTCACCCGCAGGCCGTCGGTTCGGCTGTAGGTGATCTGAAAGCCTGCCAGACGGCACTGACAATCGGGGTCGAGCACGAGGATCAGCTCGCCTGCCAGCCAGGGGCAGTCCCGCGCCTGCCAGGCAGGGACCATGAACTGCTCCAGCTCGGCGATCGTCTGGTCGATCAACCACGGTGAGCTGAAACGCCCCGGCAGCGTCAGGGCGCTCGCGGCCACCGCCTCGGCGGCGCGCCGGGACGGGGCGAAGTCGGTCGGCAGCTCCAGCCCGCCCCGGCCGTCCGCGCGGCCGTCGTCCAGCCACGGCACCGTGGTCAGCCGCCCGTCGGCCTGGCGCTGCACGATCAGCACCTCCAGGGTCTCGGCGCTGTCCCGCACCTGAGCCCGTCCCGTGGAGGTGTCGTCCGCGTCCCCGACCGACGCCTCCAGCCAGCCGTACACCGGCCGCCCCGGCCGCCCGACCCTGTCGAGGAGGAAGGCGCCCGCCTTCTCCCGTTGCCCATCGAGCAGTTCCTCGTGCGCGTCCCGCAGTTCGCTCAGCCGCTCGGCCCACGCCTGCGGGCCTACGGGCTGATCGCCGTAGACCTGCTGCACCAGCGGACTGATGCCGTCCGGCAGGTGCAGGGCGGCACCGTCGAGATACGGCTGCAGTACGGCGATCGACCGCAGCAGAACGTACTCGCTCCGGTACACCGCACAGGTCCCCTTGACCGGCTGCGGAGGCGCGGCGGACCAGTCCACCCCGGTGATCAGGCAGCGGGGCCGGGCCAGCGGAGCAGGCCGGGGGCGCCGATGGCGGTGCAGGCGTCCCATCCTCTGCAGCACCAGGTCCACCGGAGCCAGATCCGTCACCAGCAGATCGAAGTCGATGTCGAGCGACTGCTCCGCGACCTGGCTGGCCACGACCACATGACGCGCGGGACGCTCCCGCCCGTCCGGTCCGAACCGGCGCAGCAGCCAGGCATCCTTCGCGGCCCGGTCCGCGGCGAGGAAACGCGAGTGCGCCACGGTGACCACGTCCTCGCCCAGGCGCTGCCGCAACGCGTCCGCGGTCTGCAGGACCCGGTCCACGGTATTGCGGACGACCAGCGCGCAGCCCCCGTCCGCCAGCTCCCGCTCCAGACGGTCCGCCAGTGCTTCCAGGTCGTCGTCCAGCCGCTCCAGCACCACTTGCGTCCGCCGGCCGGAGGCAGCCGGCGGACGTGCCGAGAGAACCGGCCGGCTCGGACAGGCGGCAGTGATCAGGGGGTAGGCGTCGCTCCCCGTCTCCACTTCCTTCGCCGCCTCGGCACCGGCGTACGCGGCCACCAGTGCCCGGCGCCGCTCCTGCGGCAGCGTGGCCGACAGCAGCACCACCGGAACCCGGTACGCCGCCAGCCACTCCAGCACACGGTCGAGGTAACGGCCCATATAGGCGTCGTAGGCGTGCACCTCGTCGATCACCACGACCTTGCCGGCCACTGCCAGATGCCGCAGCGCCAGGTGACGGCTCTTCAGCCCGGCGAACAGCACCTGGTCGACGGTCGCCACCGCGAAGGACGCCAGCAACTGCTTCTTGCGGCCGCGCAACCACTGGTGGGCGTGCAGGGCGGACGGCTTGACGTCCGCGTCCCCTTGCCGCTGCCGCTGATCCGCGTCGACACCGAGGAGGGACGGTTGCCTGCGGCGCAGCAGCCCGGCCCAGACCTCGTTGAGCGCCGCCTTGGCGTGAGCCAGAACGACCGTACGCCGACGGTCCTCCTTCAGGCCGGCCGGGAGTCGTTCCAGCCACCGCAGCAGGCGAGGGAACATGGCGTCCCCCGTGGCACGTGTGGGCAGAGCCACCAGCAGCCCGCCGGCACCGGACCGTGCGGCCAGAATCTCCGCCGCGGCCAGCGCCGCCTCGGTCTTCCCCTCGCCCATGGGCGCTTCGACGATCAGCAGCCCCGGCTCGGGCATGGAGCGTGCCATCTCCACGGCCTCGGACTGCACCGGCCGGATCACCGCGTCCGCGAGCCCGGGGAAGCGGTGCGCGAACAGGTCGGCCGGGGAGTCTTCGGGCTCCTCGGGATTCCACGGCTCCGGCAGATCCAGGTCGTCCCAGGCGGCACGAAGCCTGCGCCGCTCGCCCACCGGGCCGGCCGGCTGCCAGCTCTGCGGGTCGTACGGGAACAGCTCGGGCGCGCTGGCGATCCAGTCCGCGAGGATCACCACCGCCGTCAGAACCACCTGTACCGTCTGCGGAAGCCGGACCGTCCCCCACTCGGGCAGCCGGCTCGCGGCCCCGGTCGCCTCGGCACAGGCGTCCATCAACTCGTACTGGACCTGACGCCACAGGCTCTCGCCGGCTCCCGGATGCCGCAGCAGACGGGGGCGCAACTGCAGGTCGTGCATCTGCCCGTGATCCGGCGGAACCCCGTGATGGCCGCCCGCGACCACAGCGAACTGCCCCGACACCCGCCCGCGCAGACCGAAGCGGCCGTCCATCCACTCCTGCAGCAGCAACTGCCCGGCCAGCCCGTGCGGAGCGAGCCGCCGGTCCTCGCCGTACTCACGGAGCGTGGGCATGCCGAGACCGGCATCCCTCATCGGACCCGCCAGGGACTCCACTTGGCAGGCGAAGGCAGGCGTGGCTTTGCCGATGTCATGGACGGCGGCGAGAAAGCGCACCAGGACGCGGGCGTCCTCCTCACCGCCCGGCAGGACCTCACTCACCAGCCCGCGGACAGACCGCGGCAGCCAGCGCTCCCACAGCAGCCCGGCCACGGCACCGCTGTCCGCCATGTGCCGCCACAAGGGCAGCCAACTGTCCGTCTTCCGGTCGTGCTTCGCCCACACCCGCCGCGCCGCCGCCGACAGCCGGTCGACCGGTAACAGAACGGGGTCCAGCCATGAACTCATGTCCCTATGACACACGCTTTCCTCTTCCTGCGGGGACGAAGCGGCAAATGGGTCCCGACCTGCGGGATGGCGTGGTAGTGGGCGGTCGGTGCGGTCGGTGCGAGGGGAGCGCGGAGCGCTCACCGCGGCGGACCCCGGGTGAGCGCTCCGCAGTACTTGCGCGTCAGGCCAAGCGGCAGCGGCATGCACCGCGCGGCCGCAGCAGCAGTACGACCGTCACGATGACCACCAGAACCCACACCCACGGTGCAGGTGCGGAGGGAACATCCCGCCGCGCGCTACGCTCGCTGCCGACATCGCCGTCATTCACCGCCCTGGGCCACCAGTCGGCGCAGCCGAATCCCCCGGCCCGCCTCCTGTACGTCGGAGAGATCGGTTCACGGAAGTGACTATTGCCCCTCAGGAAGCGACTGCTCGGTCGACCCGCAGCGGAAGGTGGCTGCTCACCTACTTCTGCACCAGCAGTGTCGCCGAGACCGTGCAAGCGGTCAGCATCATGTGGGCCTCCTACCGCCTGAGCCACAACGCGCTGGTCACCGGGGCGATGAACGCCGCGGCCTATCTGCCGGGCGTCGTCCTGGGGCTGCTCATCCGCAAGAGGGCCGACAACGGGGACCCGGCCCACCGGCTGTCCCTGACGAACTGGGTGCTCTTCGCCGGGTCCGCCTTGCTCACCCTGGTGTGGATGGCCGGCTCGCCTCCGGGACCCGCGCTGGGTGCCTTCGCCGTCGTGCAGTGCAGCTTGAGCTTCGTGAAGACGATGAACAAGGCCCACGCCGGCCGCTTCATCCGTCAGGGATACCCGGCCTCGGAGGCCATACGGCTGCGGCAGCGCTCCACGTCGCTGGGGCAGGTGGGCGGGGCGGTCGGCGGCGGGGCGGCCGGTGTGCTGCTGGGGATCGGGGCAGTGGGCTGGTGCTTCGCCACCGCTGCCCTGCTCTACCTGGCGGGACTCGTGGCGGTACGCCTCGCCACCCCCTCGACGCCGCGCGACGAGGAGAAGCCGACGGCGGCCGCGGAGCCGGCGACGAAGGACACCGGTCAGGCCGCTGCGCCGGAGATGCGCAAGCCGATGCAGAGCCCCTCGGACGGCTCACGGGTGCTGCGCGCCATCCTGCTGTACTCGTTCCCCAGCAGCGGCTCGCTTCCGTTCCTCTCCACCGTCGCCGTTCCCTTGGCGCAGACGGTGGCGCCCGGATCCGGTGACTTCTACGCGGTGCTCAGCGTGGCCGCCATGAGCGGCGGATTCCTGGCGGGTACGGCACTGACGAGCAGGCGGCTGTCGTCCGGCCTCGTCCTGCGGGCCGCCTTTCCCGTCGCTGCGGCGCTGGCCGCCGGGACCGCGCTCACCCGCTGGCCGGCTGCCGTCGTTGTGCTCTTCCTCGTGCTCAACGCCGTCCTCACCGCGCATGTGATGGTGATGCAGGTGCTGACCAACCAGGCGCCGCCCGAGGACCAGGTGGGTCGCTTCGCGGTGGTGCGCAACGCCGTGGCGGGGACGGCCAAGTTCACCGCCTCGCTCCTGGCCGGCTGGCTGGTGGAGTCCCTCGGCCTCGTCGGCGCCTGGATCGCGCTCGCCGTCGTCCTGGCAGCGGCCGGGCTCCGGTGGCGGAGCCTGGGACGGAGCAGGGAGATGGAGACACTGGTCGGTGCGAACTGAGACGGCGTCGACGGCCTCGCAGGGACGCACGCGCCGTCGGGAGCTGTTGCGTGCCGACGTGCTTCAGCAGGGCAGCCCACCCTGGTCCCGACCGCGCGCTGCCCAGGCGCCGACCCGCGTCGGTGCCGAGCCGCCGCAGCGGATCGTCGCGGACCAGGCCGTATACGAGCCGTACGCGTCACTGCGGCACCCCGCTTACTGCGGGGCAGGGCACGTATGACAACGCCGTATGGACACCGCACGACATCTGCGTGGGATGTGACGGCTTTCATGGTGTGCCGCCCTGTTCTCGGGTAGGAAGAGCAGGTGGTGTGTTCACGCACGGTCATGTCTTGGCGAGACAAAGCGCAGCTTGTGTCTTGACATGCTGGTGACCCAGTGAAAAGCGCCGACCGAACGGGGGAGGGAAGCCGTCGTGCGCGCCATCAATTCCTCTGGTCCTCCAGTGGGCCGGCCGATGCCGGCCACCTCCGGCCAGCTGTCCCCACTGCTTCCAGAGAGGACTCCTGTTTCATGACCAGCACTCCCATCTACGACACGACCAGGCCGGCGGAGATCCCGGCTCGCGCCGGCCGTGTCACGCCGCCCCGGCGAGCCGTCCGGCGCGGCGGCGGAACCAGTCATGCCGAGCGGGTCTTCCGGGTCCAGCAGGCCTTCGCCGAACTCGGCGGCGGACCGCAAGGACTGGCCGAACTCTCCCGCGCCGCGGGCATCGACGACTCCGCCGTCCATCGCATCCTGCGTTCCGGCGTGGCGCACGGCACCTTTCAGCAGGTGGGGCGAGGACGGTACCGGCTCGGCCCGCAGGCGGCGATGCTCGGGCTTGGCGCCCTGGAACGGGCGGTGAGCGATGACGCGCTGCGCGGGATCCTGGAGCGGCTGCGGCTGAGTATCGACGGCAGTCTCGTCTTCCTCTACGGGCTGAGCTCCTTCGCCGGCATGCAGCGCCAGTGCATCGAGATGGCCGTCGGCACGTCCGACCTGTCCGAGCTCGGGTTCGGCCCGCGTGAACTGGTCTTCTCGCACCGCTCCTTACGCATCGGGGCGTCCGGACGGGCCATCCTCGCCCATCTGCCGGAGTCCGTGCAGCGTCGGGTGGCCGCGGAACCGGTCCCCGCGGGCATGGGGCCCGGCGCCTTCCACGACAGCCACCGGATGCTCGCCTCGCTGGCGGAGATCCGTGCCCACGGCTATGCGCTCGGGCTCGAAGAGTGCGTGGCGGGCTGGGACTCCATCGCGGTCCCGGTGTTCTGGGGTGGCCTCGTCGTCGGCGCGGTCACCGTCATCGCCCCGGGCGCGCTCACGCCCACCGAGCGTGCTCCGCACATCGCCGCCACCCGGAAGGCCGCGCAGGAGGTACGGCGTCTGGTCGCCCTCGACGACTGAGCCGCGTCTGCCCGACGGTCGTGCGACCACCGTCCCGCCGTCTCGCACCTCAAAGCGCCGGCCGGAACCCTGTACCGCGGTTCCGGCCGGCGCTGTTCGGCATGCCCGTTCAGCGGCCGGTGGAACGGTACTTTCCGTTCGTTCAGACTCTCCTTTTCTCGCCTGACGGGAATGAGGTCCTTGTCACAGAGGATTTGACGCCGAGTTTTCTCTTGGTGCGAGAAAGTGCAGGCCAGGGGCGCATTGCCAAGAGTTGACACAAGAATTTGCCGCTTGTTTGATAGGGGCTCCGGGGTTCTTCTGGGCAGTCTGGCGCGATCGATCGAATTCCGTCCAGGTCTGTTCAGCACTTCGTCCGAAAGCAATGGGGGATGCTTTGACCAGTGCGCCGTCGCTTTCCCGGATACACGACATACGCCCGACCACCTGCCTGACCGGCCTGCTCGACCAGCAGGTGCAGGCCCGGCCCGACGAGGTCGCCGTCGTCTGCGGCGATGTGCGACTCACCTATCGCGAACTGCGCAGCGCCTCCGGCGAACTGGCGGCGCACCTGCACGCCCTCGGCGTCGCCGCCGACGACTGCGTGGGCCTGTACGTCGAGCCCTCCGCGGACCTGGTGACCGGCGTGTGGGGCATCCTGCGCGCGGGCGCCGCCTACCTGCCGCTGTCGCCGGAGTATCCCGAGGACCGGCTCCGCTACATGCTGGACGACAGCCGCGCCCGGGTCCTGCTGACCCAGGAGCACCTGCGGCACCGGCTGGCCGGACTCGTGCCCGCCGGCACCCGCATCGTCACCCTCGCCGACGCCCGGGGCGCCGCGGGCCCGGTGCCCGCGGGTCCGCGGCCGGACTCACTGGCGTACGTCATCTACACCTCCGGCAGCACCGGCCGGCCCAAGGGTGTGATGATCGAACACCGCAGCATCGTGTCCCAGATGCGCTGGATGCAGGCCTGCGGTCACCTCGACGCCGGTGTGACCGTCATCCAGAAGACACCCATGAGCTTCGACGCCGCCCAGTGGGAGATCCTCGCCTGCGCCCAGGGCGCCCGTGTGGTGGTGGGCGCGCCCGGCATCTACCGCGATCCCGAGGCGCTCATCGACACCATCGTCGCGCACGACGTGACCGTGCTCCAGGGTGTCCCCACCCTGCTCCAGGCCCTGCTGGACACCGAACGCCTGGCCTCCTGCACCTGCCTGCGCAAGGTGTTCTCCGGCGGTGAGGCGCTGTCCCGGCCGCTGGCCCGCGCCCTGTGCGAGGCGCTGCCGTGGGCGAACCTGATCAACCTGTACGGGCCGACCGAGTGCACCATCAACGCCACCGCTCACCTGGTGGACCCCGGCGAACTGGGGGAGGGCGCCGGCGCGGTGCCGATCGGTGTGCCCGTCGACAACACCCAGTGCTACATCCTCGACGAGCAGCTCGCCCCCGTCGACATCGGCGAGGCCGGCGAACTCTACATAGGCGGCGTGCAGCTGGCGCGTGGCTACCTGAACCGCCCGGAGCAGACGGAGGAACGCTTCGTCCCCTCTCCGTTCATCCCGACCGAGCGGCTCTACCGCACCGGCGACCTCGCCCACTGGAACCCCGACGGCTCCATCCAGTTCGTCGGGCGCGCCGACAACCAGGTCAAACTGCGCGGCTACCGGGTGGAGCTGGACGAGATCGCCCTCGCGATCGAGGAGCACACCTGGGTCCGGCGGGCCGCGGCCGTGGTCACCGACGACGAGCGCACCGGATTCCAGAACCTCGTCGCCTGCGTCGAGCTGAACCCCAAGGAAGCCGCCCTGATGGACCAGGGCAACCATGGCGCCCACCACCAGTCGAAGGCCAGCCGCCTGCAGGTGCGTGCCCAGCTGTCCAACCCCGGCCTGCGCCCGCCGGAGCAGACCCGGGGCCTGCCGGTGCTCGCTCTGCCGGGCCGCCAGGAGACCGCACGGCAGCGCCGCGAGGTCTTCGCCCGCAAGACGTACCGCTTCTACGAGGGCGGCCCCGTCCGCCGTGACGAGCTGGCCGCCCTGCTCGCGCCCCGCCCGGCCGGCACGCTCCGGCGCGACCCGGCCGACCTGACCTTCGACCAGCTCGGGGAAGTGCTGCGGTGGTTCGGCCAGTACCACAGTGACGAGCGCCTGCTGCCCAAGTACGCCTACGCCTCGCCGGGAGCCCTGTACGCCACCCAGCTGTACCTGGAGACCGGTGGCGTGGCCGGACTCGGCGCCGGCGTGTACTACTACCACCCCGCCGACCACACGCTGCTGCGCGTCACCGACCGCACCGGCACCCCGGCCGGGCGCCTGCTGGTCCACTTCAGCGGCCGGAGGCAGGCCATCGAGCCGGTGTACAAGAACAACATCGTCGAGGTGCTGGAGTTCGAGACCGGTCACATGGTGGGCGTCTTCCAGGAGATCCTCCCCGAGTACGGCCTCACCATCCGGCCGCTGACCCACGATCCGCGGGTCAAGGACCGTCTGGCGGTCGCCGACGAGGACCACTGCCTCGGCACCTTCGAGATCCGCGGCAACGACGGAACACCGGATGCCGACCCGACCGAGCTGTTCGTGCAGGCCCATCCCGGCCGTGTCGACGGCCTGCCGGCGGGCCAGTACCGCTGGCGCGACGGCGACTTCGAGCGGATCTCCGACGAGCTGGTCGAGTCCAGGCACGTCATCGCCATCAACCAGGCGGTGTACGCACGAGCGGGCTTCGGCATCACCGCCGTCAGCCGTGCCGCGGAGCCCTGGCTCGAGTACGTCGTACTGGGCACCAAGCTGCACCATCTCCAGCGCAACGGCCTGGGATTCGGGTTCATGTCCTCCGGCTACAGCTCCAAGACCGGGCACCCGCTGCCCGCCGCCCGCCGGATCGACGACATCCTCACCACGGCCGGCCTCACCACCGGCGCCTCGTACTTCTTCCTCGGCGGCAAGGTCTCCGAGGAGCAGATCCGCAGCGAGGGCATGCACGAGGACAGCGTCCACATGAAGGGCCCCGCCGAGATCATCAAGGACGAGCTGGCCGCGTTCCTGCCCGACTACATGCTCCCCAACCGGGTGCTGATCATGGACCAGCTGCCGCTGACCGCCAACGGCAAGGTCGACGTCAAGGCGCTGGCCGCCCTGGACACGGTGCGCGACGCCGGCCGGGACACTCCCTACGTCGCACCCGCCACCGAGCACGAACGCCGGCTGGCCGGGGAATGGGGCCGGGCGCTCAGGTACGACAACGTGTCCGTCGAGGACGACTTCTTCGCCTGCGGAGGGAATTCGCTGATCGCGGTCTCCCTGGTCAACCGGATCAACCGCACCTTCGGCACGAGGCTGCCGCTCCAGGTCGTCTTCGAAAGCCCGCGCCTCGCCGATCTCGCCGCCCGCATCGCCGACGGCTCCGGCGCGCCGTCCTCCCGGCTCGTGCCGCTGGTCGCCGAGGGCACCGGCGCCCCGGTGTTCTGCTGGCCCGGCCTCGGCGGCTACCCGATGAACCTGCGGCTGCTGGCCCGCGAGACGGCGCTGGGGCGCCCCTTCCACGGTGTCCAGGCCCATGGCATCAACCCCGGTGAGACGCCCTACCCGACGGTCCGCGAGATGGCGGCCGCCGACATCGCGCAGATCCGCCGCGTGCAGCCGGAGGGCCCCTACACCCTGTGGGGCTACTCCTTCGGCGCCCGCGTCGCCTTCGAGGCCGCCTGGCAGTTGGAGCAAGCCGGCGAGGTGGTGGAGAACCTGCTGCTGATCTGCCCCGGCAACCCCCGGGTGCGGGCCGCCGACGCCGAGCGTCACGGCCGCGAAGCCAGTTACGCCAACCCCGCGTACGTCACCATCCTGTTCTCCGTCTTCACCGGCACCATCAGCGGCCCCGACCTCGACGCGTGCCTGGCCACCGTCCGCGACGAGGACGGCTTCGTGGCCTTCGTCGCCGAGCGGCTGCCGGCCCTCGGCGAGGAGCTGATCCGGCGGATCACCCGCATCGTCGCGCAGACCTACGAGTTCGAGTACAGCTTCCGTGAGCTGGCCGAGCGGCGGCTCGACGCCCCCGTGACGATCTTCAAGGCGGCAGGCGACGACTACTCCTTCATCGAGGGCAGCTCCGGCTGGTCCGCCGCCCCGCCGGCGGTCGTCACCCTCGAAGGCGACCACTACGCCGTCCTGAAGGAACACGGCGTCGGTGAACTCGCCGCGGCGATCCGCGCCCGGCTGGAGACCTGACGGCGCACGCCCGGCGGGCCGCCCGGCACGACGACCGTCCCGGCCCGCACGGACCCGCCCCGACCATCCTGTCCGTGCCCCGTCCACCCGCAGCACCCGGAGGAGCACCGTGCCACACGTCCACATCAAGCACTTCCCCCGCGACTTCACCGACGAGCAGAAACAACGTCTCGCCGACGCGATCACCGCGGTCGTCACGGACCACTTCGACACCTATGACGGAGCGGTCTCCATCGCCCTGGAGCCCGTCACCGCCGACGACTGGGACCGTGCGGTCCTCGTCCCGGACATCCAGGGCCGCGCCGGCCTCCTGATCAAGAAGCCCGACTACCGCAGCAGCTGACGCATCCGCGGGGCCCCGCCCGCCCGGCGGGGCCCCGCCGGCCACCCAGGAGAGGAAGAGCCCATGACCGACATGCTCGGCCCCCGCCTCAAGGTCGGCGTCGTCGTCCCGTCGACCAACACCTCGGCACAACCGGAACTGGACGCCCTGCGCCCGGCCGGCGTCACCAACCACATCGGCCGCATGGTGATCAATGACGACTCCATGGAGGACGAGCCCGGTTTCGACCATGTGATGCACAGCATCCGCACGTCCACCCACCCCGCGATCCGCAGCGTCGTCAGCTGCTCCCCGGACTGCGTGGTCATCGGCGTCTCACCGGAGAGCTACTGGGACGGCCCCCGATCCCACACCACGGTCCTGGAGTCGATGCGGTCGGTCGCCGGCGGACTGCCCGTCGTGATGAGCCCCGACGCGATCAAGGCCGCACTGACGGTCCTGGACGTCCGCCGCGTCGGCGTCATCACCCCCTATCTGCCGCTCGGTGACGACTCCGTGAGCCGCTTCTTCAAGGACAGCGGCTACGACGTCGTCGCCATCCAGGGGCTCGGCATGCCCAGCCCCGCGAAGATCTCCCATGTCACCGAGGCCCAGCTGCGCGACGCCGTGCGGACGGTGGACAGTGCCGATGTCCAGGCCATCGTCCAGGTCGGCACCAACGTCCCGATGATGCGCTTCGCCACCGTCGCCGAGACCTGGCTCGGCAAGCCCGTTCTCTCCAACAACGCCGTCCTGTACTGGCACGCCCTGCGTACCTGCGGGATCGAGGACCGCCTGGCCGGCTTCGGTACGCTCCTCGCCCGTCACTGACCGTACCGGGCGCGGTCCGCGCGGCCGCGCCCGACGACGACACGTCGGAAACCGCACACCTTTGGGGGACCCGGCCTGTCCGGATCCCCCGGCATCCGCTTCTTGCTTGGAGACACACCTGTGAGCAGTCCTGGCACCACCGAGACGACCGTCCTGAGTCCCGGCCGGACGGAGACCGGGAACCGGCTTCCCGTGGGACGCCTGCTGGCGTTCACGACGGCCGGGTTCCTCGCCATCATGACCGAGACGATGCCCGCCGGTCTGCTGCCGCGGATCGGCGACGGCCTCGGCGTCACGGAGGCGTGGGCCGGCCAGCTCGTCACGCTCTACGCCATCGGCTCGACCGTCGCAGCCATCCCCGTCATCGCCGCCACCCGCAGCATGAACCGGCGGCCCCTGCTGCTGTGGGCCGTGGGCGGCCTGCTGGTGTTCAACACCGTCACCGCACTGTCCGCCCTGTACGGGCTGACCCTGTTCGCCCGCTTCGTCGCCGGCATGGCCTCGGGTGTCATCTGGGGCGTGCTCGCCGGCTACGCCCGCCGTCTGGTCCCGGCCGCCCTGCAGGGCCGTGCCCTGGCCGTCGTCGGGGTCGGCCAGCCCATCGCGCTGACCTTCGGCGTCCCACTGGGCACCTGGCTCGGTTCGCTGTTCGACTGGCGGGGCGTGTTCTGGATCATGTCCGCCGTGGCGCTGCTGCTCATGCTCTGGGTGCGCGCCCTGGTGCCCGATGTGCCCGGCCAGAGTGCCGCCGAACGTCTGCCCATCCGGCGGATCTTCACCACGCCCGGCGTTCGTCCGGTCCTCGCCGTGGTCTTCTTCTGGATCCTCGCCCACAACATCCTCTACACGTACATCGCCCCGTTCCTGGAGAAGGCCGGGCTGAAGGACCGTGTCGACGTGGCCCTGCTGGTGTTCGGCGCCTCGGCCATCGTGGGCATCTGGGCCACCGGCGTCCTGGTCGACCGCATGCTGCGCACCGTGACTCTGGTCAGCCTCGCCGCGTTCGCGGCCGCCGCAGTGGTGCTGGGCATCGGGCACGAGTCGCCCTGGGTGGTCTTCCCCGGCATCGTCGCCTGGGGCCTGACCTTCGGCGGGGCGCCCACCCTGCTGCAGACCGCGATCGCCGACGCCGCGGGGGAGGGGGCCGACGTCGCCCAGTCGATGCTGGTGACGGTCTTCAACCTCGCCGTCGCCGGCGGCGGCCTGGCCGGCGGCCTGCTGCTGGAGACCGCCGGAGCGGCCGCCTTCCCGTGGGCGCTGCTCGTCCTGGCCCTGGCCGCCCTGGCCGTCGTGGCGGGCGCCAGGTCGCACGGTTTCACGCCGGGACACCGCGTCGCCCCGTAAACGGCGCACCGCCCGGAAGCGGCTGACGCCGCCCCGGGACGGACAGCCAAGGGCAGCCGGAGCATTCTGCTCGAGTATTTGACCGACCGTTCCAGAAGGTGACATCCTCCCACCATGGCCCGTCCCAAGCAGTTCGACCCCGAGCACGCCCTCGACGCCGCCATGGACGCTTTCTGGCGCAAGGGGTACGCGGCGACCTCCGCCCAGGATCTGGTGGACAGCACCGGACTGGGGCGTGGCAGCCTCTACAACACCTTCGTCAGCAAGCACCGCCTCTTCGAGGAGGTGCTCCGCCGGTACGAGGAGCAGTGGACGACCCGTCAGGAGGCGATCCTGGAGGGGCCGGAGGCGGTCCGGGAGCGGATCCGCGCGGTGATGATGACCGTCGTCGACGAGGAGACCGCCGCTCAGGACGGCCGCCGGGGCTGTCTCGCGGTCAACGCCGCCGTGGAGCTGGCCGGACTCGACGCGGACGTCACCCGTCTGGTGCGCCGCATCTTCGGCCGCGTGGAGGAGGCGCTGTACGGTGCGCTCGCCCGCGCCCGGCGGGACGGTGAGATCGACGCGGACAAGGATCCGCGGGCGCTCGCGCAGTTCGTGCTCAACGCGATGTACGGCCTGAGGGTGCTGGGAAAGACCGCGGACCGGCACACCCTCACCGGCATCGTCGACACGACGCTGGCCGCTCTCTGAGAGGTCTTTGCCGTGCCGGAGTCGTCTCCGGCTGCCCTCATTCTTTAACGACTGTTCCAGAACGACCGAAGCGACGACCGTCCCAAGGAGTGCGATGCCTGTCGCGGTCTACATCCTCGGCCTGACCGTGTTCTGCATCGGAACGACCGAGTTCATGATCTCCGGACTCTTACCGGACCTGGCCGCCGGCCTGTCGGTGTCGATCCCCGCCGTGGGCTGGCTCATCTCCGGGTACGCCCTCGGCGTGGTGGTCGGCGGGCCGGCCCTGACCGTGGCGACCCTGCGGATCAACCGCAAGACCTCGCTGCTCGCCCTCATGGCGCTGTTCATCGCCGGGCAGACCGTCTGCGCCCTCGCCCCCGGCTACGGCGTGCTCATGGCCGGCCGGGTGCTCGCCGCGCTCGCCCAGGGCGCGTTCTTCGGCATCGGCTCCGTCGTCGCCGTCGACCTCGCCGGGCCCGAACGCCGCGGCCGGGCCCTGGCCATCATGTTCGCCGGACTGACCGTGGCCAACGTGGCCGGTGTCCCGGCCGGCACCTACCTCAGCCAGCACGCCGGCTGGCGCCTGAGCTTCTGGGTGGTCGACGGCCTCGCCGTGGTGGCGCTGCTCGGCGTCGCCGTCCTCGTCCCGCGCCGGCCGACCCCGCCGTACACCGGACTGGGCGCGGAGTTCACCGCGTTCCGCAACCCGCGTGTCTGGGTGGCGCTGAGCACCTCCATGCTCACCCAGGCCGCCGTCTTCTGCTGCTTCAGCTATCTGTCGCCGCTGTTCACCGACGTCACCGGGTTCTCCGAGGGCGCGGTGCCGCTGCTGCTGGCGCTGTTCGGCGCGGGCTGCTTCCTCGGCAGCGTCATCGGCGGCCGCTTCGCCGACCGGCATCTGCTGCCCAACCTGTACGCCGGCATCGTCGCGATGGGCGCGGTGCTCGCCCTGTTCCCGTTCGCCGCCGGCGACAAGACCGCCTGCGTCGTCGCCGTGGCCGCCTTCGGCATCGCCGCCTTCTCCATCAACCCGGCCCTGCAGGCCCAGGTGATGCGCGAGGCCGGTGACGCGCCGACGCTGGCCACCACCACCAACACCTCGGCCTTCAACATAGGCAACACGCTCGGCCCCTGGGTCGGCGGCAGCGTCATCGACGCCGGGTACGGCTTCACCGCCCCGCCCCGCGCCGCCGCCCTGCTCGCCGCGGCGGGCCTGCTCGCGGCCGTCACCTCGGGCGTCCTGCGCCGCCGTGCCCGCGCCGGCCAGGACACACCCGCCCGCGAGACCGCACCCGCACCGTCCGCCGTCTCCTGACCCGTCACCACACGTCCGGCCGTCCGGCCATCCCGGTGGCGTCCGGACCCGTCCACACCGAACCGGAGGAACACACCCATGACCAGCACCACGCCGAAGCCCACCGTCGCCGTCCTCGGCACCGGCATCATCGGCTTCCCCGTCGCCCGCAACCTCGCCCAGGCAGGCTTCCCGGTCCGGGCCTGGAACCGCACCCGCGCCAAGGCCGAACCGCTCGCCGAGCACGGGGTGCACGTCGCGGACACCGCCGCCGAGGCCGTCGAGAACGCGTCGGTCGTCCTCACCGTCGTCAAGGACGGCCCCGCCGCCCTGGAAGCCGTCACCGCGGCCGCGCCCTCGCTCGCCGAAGGCACCGTGTGGGTGCAGATGAGCACCGTCGGCGACGCCGTCGAGTCGCTGGCCGCGTTCGCCCGCGACCACTCCCTGGTCTTCGTCGACGCCCCCGTGCAGGGCACCCGCCAGCCCGCGGAACAGGGCCAGCTCGTCGTCATGGCGGCCGCCGCGCCCGAGGTGCGGGACACGCTCGCCCCGCTCTTCGACGCCATCGGCAAGCGGACCCTGTGGGTGGCCGACGACGGCGAGAGCGGCGCCGCCAGCCGTCTGAAGCTGGTCCTGAACACCTGGGTCATCGCCCTCACCCACGGCGTCGGCGAGGCCCTCGCCCTCGCGCAGGGCCTCGGCGTCGACCCCCGGCACTTCGTCGAGGTCGTCAGCGGCGGCCCGATGGACAGCGGCTACTTCCAGGGCAAGTCCGCCGCCGTCCTCTCCGGCGACTACACCACCAGCTTCTCCGTGGACAACGCGGCCAAGGACGCCGGCCTGGTCCTCGACGCCGCACGGCGCGCCGGCATCCGCATGGACGTGGTCGAGGCCGGCCACGCCCGCTTCCTGCGCGCCTGTGAACTCGGCCACGGTGACAAGGACATGGCGGCCGGCTACTTCGCGAGCTTCGACAAGTAGCCCCTGCGCACGGCGACCCGGGGCGGTGGGCTGCGGAAAGGATCCGCCGCGCACCGCCCCGCACCGTGCCGCGCCCGCCTCGCACACCCCCCTACGAACCTCGTCCCTCGCGTCGCCGCCAGGAGCCCGTGCCCATGAGCACCCCCTACGAGCACACCACCGTTGTCGTCGTCGGCGGCGGACCCGTCGGCATGCTGCTGGCCGCCGAACTGGCCCAGCAGCGCATCGACACGGTGGTGGTGGAGGAACAGCCGCAGCCGCGGGACATCCCCCGGGCCGGCACCCTGCACGCCCGCACCGTGCAGTCGCTGCTGCGCCGCGGATACCTGCGCACTCCCTTCCCCGGCAGCCTGACCTCCCGTCACACCACCGGCTTCCACTTCGGCGGGCTGCCGGTGCTGGAGATATCGGCGCCCACCGCCGAGGGCGTCCCGGTCTTCCACCGCTCCCAGGAGGAGCTGGAGGCCCTCTTCGAGGCCCGCGCCCGCAGCCTGGGCGCGGACATCCGCCGCGGCCAGCGCGTCGAGACCGTGCACCCCGGCCCCCGTGGCGTCCGCGTCGGCATCGCCACCGGGGACGGAGAACACACCCTGGAGGCCGACTGGGTGGTCGGCTGCGACGGCGCCCGCAGCACCGTCCGCGAACAGGCCGGCATCACCAGCACCACCACCCCGCCCACCTTCAGCGCCCTGATCGGCCGTGTCCGGCTGCTCGACCCGCTCCACGTGCCCCCGGGCTGGACCCACGGCCGGGACGGCTGGACCCTGATCAACGTCAACCCGCACGGGCACAGCCGGGTCCTTACCCACGACTTCCGCCGGCCGCTGCCGCCACGGCACGCCCCCGTCCGCCTGGACGACCTGCGGGCCGCCGCCGAGCACATCCTCGGCCGGCCCGTCCCCATGGACGAACCCACCTATCTGTCCCGCTTCAGCGACTTCACCCGCCTCGCCGACACCTACCGCACCGGACGTGTCCTGCTCGCCGGGGACGCGGCCCATGTGCACGCCCCGCTCGGCGGCCAGGGCCTCAACACCGGCCTGCAGGACGCCTTCAACCTGGGCTGGAAACTCGCCCTGGTGGCCCGCGGTGACGCACCGGCCGAGCTGCTGGACAGCTACACACGGGAACGGCGCGCGGTGGCCGCCTCCGTGATCGCCAACACCCGGGCGCAGGCCGCCCTGATGCGCCCCGGCCCGGAGAACGACCCGCTGCGCGCCCTCGTGGCCGACCTGCTGCGCACACCCGAGGGCGGCCGCCGGGTCGCCGACGAGATCAGCGGCCAGTCCATCGCCCACCCCGACCCGGACGCCACCTCCCCGCTGCAGGGCAGCTTCCTGCCCAACCACCGCTTCGACACCCCGGACGGGCCGCGCACCACCGCCGAACTCCTCACCCCCGCATTGCCGTTGCTGCTGCTCACCCCGAACGCGGACCCGGCCCTCGCGGCCGCCGCCGAGCCGTGGACGGACCGCCTGCTGGTGGTGCCGGTCGACAGCCCGGACTTCCTGGAGTGGCAGGCCCTGCTCTGCCGCCCCGACGGCTACACCGCCTGGGCGGCCACCGGCGCCGACGCGAACCCGCGAGCGCTGACCACCGTGCTCACCCGCTGGCTCGGCCCGGCCCGCACGGCACCGCTGCCCCGCACGGCATCCGTCTCCGGCTGAGACACCCGTCCCTGTCCTACCCCGCTCGGTGACCAACTGCCGCCGAGCAGAAGAGAAAGGACGTCTCCCAGATGAGCACGATCGACCGTCGACGCCTGCTCACCGGCGCGGGGGCGGCCGCAGCCGGCGCCGCCCTCACGGCTGCCGCCCCGGCCGCCCCTGCGAGCGCCGCCGCACCCGCACCCCGCCCGGCCGGCGACACCATACGGCCCGGTGATCCGCGGTACGAGATGCTCACCACCGGCAACAACAAACGGTTCGTCGCCGCCCCCGACTACGTGCGGATGATCCGCTCCACCGAGGACGCCGAACAGGCGGTACGGGAGGCGGTCCGCTCCGGCCGGCGCGTCTCCGTGCGCAGCGGCGGCCACACCTTCGCCGACCTGGTCTGCAACCCGGACGTCGACGTCATCCTCGACCTGTCGGAGATGACCGAGGTGAGATACGACGCGAGCCGCCGCGCCTTCGCCGTGCAGCCCGGTGTACGCCTGCTCACCCTCTACGAGGCCCTCTACAAGGGCTGGGGCGTCACCATACCCGGCGGCATGTGTTACAGCGTCGGCGCGGGCGGACACGTCGCCGGAGGCGGGTACGGGCTGCTGTCCCGCGCCCACGGCCTGGTGGTCGACCACCTCTACGCCGTCGAGGCCGTCGTCGTCGACCGGGACCGTACCGTGCGCACCGTCGTCGCGACCCGCGAGCCCGACGATCCCCACCGTGACCTGTGGTGGGCGCACACCGGCGGAGGCGGCGGCACCTTCGGCCTGGTCACCCGCTACTGGTTCCGGTCCCCGGACGCCACCGGCGACGCACCCTCCCGCCAGCTGATGCGGCCGCCGTCCACCGTGCTGGTCAGCGCGCTCTCCTTCCCCTGGCAGGACCTCGACGAGCGCCGGTTCTCCCGGCTGCTGAAGAACTTCGGCGCCTGGCACGAACAGCACAGCGCCCCGGACGCGCCCGAGACGGCCATCGGCACCGTCTTCAACGTCTGCCACCGCGCCCACGGCACCCTCGACCTGTTCGTCCAGGCCGATGCCGAGGCTCCCGGCGCGGACCGCATGCTCGACGACTACCTCGCCGCACTCACCGCGGGAACCGGACTGCGCACCACCGCGATGACCCGGGCGTCCGGTGACCTGCCCGCGATGCCGCAGCTGGCCGCCCCACGCCGGATGCCCTGGCTCGACGCCACCCGCCTGGTCGGCACCAGCAACCCCACCATCACTCATCCCGCGCTGCGCGGCGCCCACAAGTCCGCGTACATGCGCCGCAATTTCACCGACCGGCACACCGCCGTCCTCTACCGCCACCTGACGTCCGAGGAGTACGCCAACCCGGACACGATGGTGGTGCTGTTCTCCTTCGGGGGCCGGGTCAACGCCGTACGCCCCGAGGACACCGCTGCCTCCCAGCGGGCGTCGGTGTTCAAGATGCTCTTCCAGACCTTCTGGCCGGACCCCTCCGGCGATGCCGCCGGGCTCGGCTGGGCTCGCGCCGTCTACGAGGACTTTCTCGCCGACACCCACGGCGTCCCGGTACCGGGCGAGCAGTACGAGGGCTGTTACATCAACTACCCCGACACCGACCTGAAGGACCCCGCGCGCAACCGCTCCGGTGTGCCCTGGCAGACCCTGTACTACCAGGGCAACCACGACCGCCTGCGCCGCATCAAACGGGAATGGGACCCGACCGGCTTCTTCCGTCACTCCCTGTCGGTGGACCCGGCGTAGCACGCCGCCGCGCCCGAGGGCGACAGGACGCCCTGGCCGGGTGCGCGGCGTCGCATGCCGCGCACCCGGAGCCGTGCGGTGCCTCAGATGTCCCGGAAGATCTCGATCTGCGCCCCGATCGAGTTCAGGCGCTCCGCGAGGTCCTCGTAACCGCGGTTGATGACATACACGTTGCGCAGCACGGACGTGCCCTCGGCCGCCATCATCGCCAGCAGGACGACCACCGCGGGCCGCAGCGCCGGCGGGCACATCATCTCGGCGGCACGCCAGCGGGTCGGGCCCTCGACCAGGACACGGTGCGGGTCCAGCAGCTGCAGGCGCCCGCCGAGGCGGTTCAGGTCGGTGAGGTAGATGGCCCGGTTGTCGTAGACCCAGTCGTGGATGAGGGTCTTGCCCTGGGCGGTGGCCGCGATCGCCGCGAAGAACGGGACGTTGTCGATGTTCAGCCCCGGGAACGGCATCGGGTGGATCTTGTCGATGGGGGCCTCGAGCTTGGACGGCCGGACCGTCAGGTCGACCAGCCGGGTACGGCCGTTGTCGGCCACGTACTCCGGTGAGCGGTCATGGTCGAGGCCCATCTCCTCCAGCACCGCCAGCTCGATCTCCAGGAACTCGATCGGCACCCGGCGCACGGTCAGCTCCGACTCCGTGACCACGGCCGCGGCCAGCAGGCTCATCGCCTCCACCGGGTCCTCGGAGGGGGAGTAGTCCACGTCGACGTCGATGTCCGGCACCCCGTGCACGGTGAGCGTGGTGGTGCCGATGCCCTCGACCCGCACCCCGAGGGCTTCCAGGAAGAAGCACAGGTCCTGGACCATGTAGTTGGAGGAGGCGTTGCGGATGACGGTCACCCCGTCGTGGCGGGCCGCCGCCAGCAGCGCGTTCTCGGTCACCGTGTCGCCGCGCTCGGTCAGCACGATGGGGCGGTCGGGGCGGACCGAGCGGTCCACCCGGGCGTGGTACTGGCCCTCGGTGGCCGCGATCTCCAGGCCGAACCGGCGCAGCGCGATCATGTGCGGCTCGATGGTGCGGGTGCCCAGGTCGCATCCGCCGGCGTAGGGCAGCCTGAAGCGGTCCATGCGGTGCAGCAGCGGACCGAAGAACATGATGATGGAGCGGGTGCGGACGGCCGCCTCGGCGTCGATGGAGTCCAGGTCCAGCTCGGCCGGCGGCACGATCTCCAGGTCGACGCCCTCGTTGATCCAGCGGGTGCGGACCCCGATCGAGCCCAGCACCTCCAGCAGCCGGTAGACCTCCTCGATCCGGGCGACCCGGCGCAGGACCGTGCGGCCCTTGTTGAGCAGGGAGGCGCACAGCAGGGCCACACACGCGTTCTTGCTCGTCTTGACGTCGATGGAACCGGACAGCCGGCGTCCGCCGACCACCCGCAGATGCATCGGGCCCGCATAGCCCAGGGACACGATCTCGCTGTCGAGGGCCTCGCCGATGCGGGCGATCATCTCAAGGCTGATGTTCTGGTTGCCGCGCTCGATGCGATGGACGGCGCTCTGGCTGGTACCGAGCGCTTCGGCGAGCTGCGCCTGCGTCCAGCCACGGTGCTGCCGGGCATCTCGGATGAGCTTGCCGATGCGTACGAGGTAGTCGTCTGCCATGAGGTTGAGGTTATCTCAGATATGAGATGGCGCCTGTTATGGGGGGCCATTGGAGTGATGTCTTGTCAGTCGCTCTGTGGTCAGGTGTTGTTCGCAGAGGCTCCGTAAGGTGACCGAATCCTTTCGGCAATTGTCCCTTTTTGGGGTGCTGATGAGTGATGCAGCGGGACATGTCGAGTGCTGCGCGAAGCGCCGCGGAGTGCTGCGGAGTGCCGGGGGTGGTGCGTGTCCGTCGTCGGCGGGGTGGCGTGATGCGGCACCGGGGCGGGAGCGCGGCACACCGGGTGCGGTGCCGGCGGGAGGGTTGCGGTCGCCTGCGGGGAACTGCGGCTCCGTGAGTCCCGTCCTGCCTATGAGAAGAGGGTGTCGTCCGGAGGGCCGGCGGAGGGCGGTGTCCGGCCCTGAGAGGGTGGTCGTCGGCGAGTGCCGCTCCTCGCGGTCGGCGGCGTGAGGCATGCCACTGCGCCCCGGCGAGCCCGGTGCGCTCCGGGCATGACCATCCGGCCCCCATGTACTAGAGTTATCTCGACATCGAGATATCTGCCGAGAGCACCGCAGTCGCCACCCCGGGTAAGGGTCGCCTAACTAAGGTTTACCTTAGCGGACCGGCCGAGACGCCGTGGCGGCACCCTCTTCGGGGGCCGCCTATGGTTGCGGTGTGGTGGTACGCGCACATCAATGAAGGAGACTGTCGTGTCGGCGAACAGCTTCGACGCCCGCAGCACGCTGCAGGTGGGCGACGAGTCGTACGAGATCTTCCGGCTTGACAAGGTCGAGGGCTCGGCCCGGCTTCCTTACAGCCTGAAGGTCCTCCTGGAGAACCTTCTCCGCACCGAGGACGGCGCGAACATCACCGCCGACCACATCCGC
The DNA here is from genome assembly GCF_014656135.1 of Streptomyces thermodiastaticus. Lineage (GTDB taxonomy): Bacteria > Actinomycetota > Actinomycetes > Streptomycetales > Streptomycetaceae > Streptomyces > Streptomyces thermodiastaticus. The sequence continues at coordinate 319,592 of NZ_BNBV01000002.1, read as the reverse complement.
GCCCTCGGCACCTGGGACTCCCAGGCCCAGCCGTCGCAGGAGATCCAGTTCACGCCGGCCCGCGTGATCATGCAGGACTTCACCGGTGTGCCCTGCGTCGTCGACCTCGCCACCATGCGTGAGGCCGTCAAGGAGCTGGGCGGCGACCCGGCGAAGATCAACCCGCTGGCCCCGGCCGAGCTGGTCATCGACCACTCCGTCATCGCCGACAAGTTCGGCACCCCGGACTCCTTCAAGCAGAACGTCGAGCTGGAGTACGGCCGCAACCGCGAGCGCTACCAGTTCCTGCGCTGGGGCCAGACCGCGTTCGACGAGTTCAAGGTCGTCCCGCCCGGCACCGGCATCGTCCACCAGGTGAACATCGAGCACCTGGCCCGTGTCGTCATGGTCCGCGACGGCAAGGCCTACCCGGACACCCTGGTCGGCACCGACTCGCACACCACCATGGTCAACGGTCTCGGTGTCCTCGGCTGGGGCGTCGGCGGCATCGAGGCCGAGGCCGCCATGCTCGGCCAGCCGGTCTCCATGCTCATCCCGCGCGTCGTCGGCTTCAAGCTCACCGGCGAGCTGCCCACCGGCACCACCGCCACCGACCTGGTGCTCACCATCACCGAGATGCTGCGCAAGCACGGTGTGGTCGGCAAGTTCGTCGAGTTCTACGGCGAGGGCGTGGCCAAGACCTCCCTGGCCAACCGCGCCACCATCGGCAACATGTCGCCGGAGTTCGGCTCCACCGCCGCGATCTTCCCGATCGACGAGGAGACCATCAACTACCTGCGCCTGACCGGCCGCTCCGAGAAGCAGATCGCGCTCGTCGAGGCCTACGCCAAGGCGCAGGGCCTGTGGCTGGACCCGAACGCCGAGCCGGACTACTCCGAGAAGCTCGAGCTGGACCTGTCCACGGTCGTGCCCTCCATCGCCGGCCCGAAGCGCCCGCAGGACCGCATCGTCCTGTCCCAGGCCGCCGCGCAGTTCACCACCGACGTCCTCAACTACGTCCAGGCCGGCACCACCGGCACCGCCGAGGGCACCCAGGCCTCCCCGGTCGACGAGGCCAGCGTCGAGTCCTTCCCGGCCAGCGACGCCCCGGCCTACGGCCACCAGGAGAACGGCGCCGGCGCCCCGTACCACTCCGCGGTCGTCCCCGGCCCCGGCCCGTCCAACCCGGTGACCGTCACGGCCGCCGACGGCACGGCCTACACGCTGGACCACGGTGCGGTCACGGTCGCGGCCATCACCTCCTGCACCAACACCTCCAACCCGTACGTCATGGTCGCCGCCGCGCTGGTGGCCAAGAAGGCGGTGGAGAAGGGCCTGACCCGCAAGCCGTGGGTCAAGACGACCCTGGCGCCGGGCTCCAAGGTCGTCATGGACTACTACGAGAAGGCCGGCCTGACCCCGTACCTGGACAAGCTGGGCTTCAACCTCGTCGGCTACGGCTGCACCACCTGCATCGGCAACTCCGGCCCGCTGCCGGAGGAGGTCTCCAAGGCCGTCAACGACAACGACCTGGCGGTCGTCTCGGTCCTGTCCGGCAACCGCAACTTCGAGGGCCGGATCAACCCGGACGTCAAGATGAACTACCTGGCGTCCCCGCCGCTGGTCGTCGCCTACGCCATCGCGGGCTCCATGAAGGTGGACATCACCAAGGACGCCCTCGGCACCGACCAGGACGGCAACCCGGTCTACCTGAAGGACATCTGGCCGAGCGAGTCCGAGGTCAACGACGTCGTCGCCAACGCCATCGGCGAGGACATGTTCGCCAAGTCCTACTCCGACGTGTTCGCCGGCGACGCCCAGTGGCAGTCGCTGCCCGTCCCGACCGGCGACACCTTCGAGTGGGACGCGGAGTCCACCTACGTCCGCAAGCCCCCGTACTTCGAAGGCATGGGCCTGGAGCCGGAGCCGGTGAAGGACATCACCGGCGCCCGGGTGCTCGCCAAGCTGGGCGACTCGGTCACCACCGACCACATCTCCCCGGCCGGTGCCATCAAGGCCGACACCCCGGCGGGCCGGTACCTCACGGAGCACGGCGTCCAGCGCCGCGACTTCAACAGCTACGGCTCCCGCCGCGGCAACCACGAGGTGATGATCCGCGGTACGTTCGCCAACATCCGCCTGCGCAACCAGATCGCGCCGGGCACCGAGGGCGGCTACACGCGTGACTTCACGCAGGAGGGCGGCCCGGTCTCCTTCATCTACGACGCGGCGCAGAACTACCAGGCCGCCGGCGTCCCGCTGGTCGTCCTGGCCGGCAAGGAGTACGGCTCCGGCTCCTCGCGCGACTGGGCCGCGAAGGGCACCGCGCTGCTCGGTGTCAAGGCCGTCATCGCCGAGTCCTTCGAGCGCATCCACCGCTCGAACCTGATCGGCATGGGCGTGCTGCCGCTGCAGTTCCCCGAGGGCGCCTCCGCCGAGTCCCTCGGCCTGACCGGCGAGGAGACCTTCTCCATCGCCGGTGTGACCGAGCTGAACGAGGGCCGCACCCCGCGCACGGTGAAGGTCACCACCGACACCGGCGTCGAGTTCGACGCGGTCGTCCGCATCGACACCCCCGGTGAGGCGGACTACTACCGCAACGGCGGCATCCTGCAGTACGTGCTGCGCAGCCTGATCCGCAAGTAACGGATCGCCTGAGGCGATTGGGCCGCATCTCCGGCGACGGGGATGCGGCCCTTCGCCTGTCCGTGCGCCCCGCGCTCATCCGGAACGCATTACCTGGTCGTGCGCAAGGCGTTTACAGCCGCCTCCGTACGCGCTACCGTCGGCCACACGCGAGGTGGGAGCGCTCCCATGAGCGGCGGACCGGAACCCGCCGTCACGGTCGTTGCCGCCTCGCTCCCTGCCGCGGTGTGCGCCGGTGTCGTGGGGAGACGGCGGGGTGCCGCTTGGCAGGGGTGCTCGCGCGGACGGTGGCCGGAGCGGACCGGCCACCACAGGCGCGGGCCGGACACGCCCGGCCGGGCATGCGGAAGGGGCGGGCCCCACCCGGGACCCGCCCCGACCGCACGGGGTGCGCGTCAGGCCAGCAGCTCCACCTCCGCCAGCGTCGACGTCCCGTCCAGGACCAGCCGGTACTTCTGGTACGTGCCCGGCGAGGCGATGGTGAACGGACGGGTCTGCTTGTCCCAGGCGAAGGACTCGCCCGAGCGCCGGTCCACCGTCGTCCAGTGCGTGCCGTCGTCCGACGCCTGCAGCGACCAGCCCGTCGGGGCCTTGGTGCGGTCGCCGGACGAGGTCAGGGTGTACTGGACGGCCTTGGTGGCACCGGGAACCGGCAGGTCGGCCTCGGACACCGTGGCGTCGGTCGCCGAGGTGTCGTCGAACAGCGCACCGTCGCCCTTGAGCACGTCCGACCGCGGGGACGGCACCGTGTCGTCCTGCGTGATCGACACCGGCGCCGCGTTCTTGCCGGTGCCCCACGCCGAGGGCCGCGGACCCATGTCGAACTGCAGCACACCGCCCTTGGCGAGCAGCGAGTGGGGCAGGCTGGTGGAGTTCCACGCCTTGCCGTTGAACCGCACGCCCTGCACATAGACGTTCTTCGCGCTGTTCTTCGGCGCGCTGATCACCAGGTCGCGGCCGTTCTCCAGGTGGACGGTGGCCTTGGTGAACAGCGGGGAGCCGATGGCGTACTCGCCGCTGCCCATGACCAGCGGGTAGAAGCCGAGCGCGGAGAACAGGTACCACGCGGACTGCTCGCCGTTGTCCTCGTCGCCGTGGTAGCCCTGGCCGATCTCGCTGCCGACGTACAGCCGGGAGAGCACCTCGCGGATCTTCTCCTGTGCTTTCCACGGCTGCCCGGCCGCGTCGTACATGTACAGCACGTGGTGCGCGACCTGGTTGGAGTGGCCGTACTGGCCCATCCGCACGTCCCGCGCCTCGGTCATCTCATGGATGACGCCGCCGTAGGAGCCGGTGAACTCCGGGGAGGCCGTCTCCGGCGTGGCGAAGTAGGTGTCGAGCTTCTGCGCCAGGCCCTTCTGCCCGCCGTAGAGGTTGGCCAGGCCCCGGCTGTCCTGCGGGGCGGTGAAGGCGTAGCCCCAGCCGTCGGTCTCCGTGTAGTCGTAGCCCCACACGCGCGGGTCGTACTTCGCCGAGTCGACACGCCAGTTGCCCTTGGCGTCCCGGCCCTGGAAGAAGCCGGCCTTCGCGTCGAAGAGCTTCACATAGTCCTGGGCGCGGTTGAGGAAGTACTGGGCCTCCTCCTGGTAGTGCTTCTCGCCCGTCTTGCGGTACAGGGCCTGGGCCATCTGCGCGATGCCGTAGTCGTTGACGTAGCCCTCCATCGCCCAGGACAGACCCTCGGGGGTGTCCGTGCTGGTGTACCCGAGGAACGGCGAGGTGGTCATGCCCTTGCGGCCCACACCGGAGGACGGCGGCACCACGGTGGCGTTCTTCAGCGCCGCCTCGTACGCCGCCTTCGCGTCCATCGGGACACCCTTGATGTAGGCGTCGGCGAAGGCCACGTCCGAGGAGGTGCCCGTCATCAGGTCGGCGTAGCCGGGGGAGGACCAGCGGGAGGTCCAGCCGCCGTCCTTGTACTGCTGCACGAACCCGTCGACCATCTCACCGGCCTGAGTGGGCGTCAGCAGCGAGTACGCCGGCCAGGTGGTGCGGTAGGTGTCCCAGAAGCCGTTGTTGACGTACACCTTGCCGTCGACGATCTTCGCGCCGGTGTGCGTCGGCGTGTCCTCACCGGTCATCGGGGAGAAGGGGGAGGCGTACTTGTCCTTGCCGCCCACCTTCTCGAAACCGGAGTTCGGGTACAGGTACAGCCGGTACAGGCTGGAGTACAGCGTGGTCAGCTGGTCCGGCGTGGCGCCCTGGACCTCCACCTTGCCCAGCAGCTGGTCCCAGGCGCGCTGGGCGCGGGCCTTGACGGTGGCGAAGGAGGTGCCGGCCGGGATCTCCTGGCGCAGGTTGTCCGCGGCCTGGTCGACGCTGATCAGCGAGGTGGCCAGGCGCAGGGTGACGGTGCGGTCCTTGCCCGCGTCGAAGCGCAGGTAGCCCTTGACGCCGCTGGAGGAGCCGTCGGTGACCGGCTTGTCGAAGACGCCGTAGACGAACAGCCGGGTCGCGCCGGTCGACAGGCCGGACTTCACGTCCGAGTAGCCGGTGACGACGCCGTGCTCCTTGTCCAGGGTGAGCCCGGCCTGCTCGGTGACATTGTCGAAGATCACGCTCGCGTCGTCGCCGGGGTAGGTGAAGCGCAGCACGGCGGCGTGGTCGGTCGGGGCCATCTCGGCCTTGAGCCCGTTGACGAACGTCACCCCGTAGTAGTAGGGGCGGGCGGTCTCGTTCTCGTGCCGGAAGGCGAGGGCGCGGGCGGTGCGGCCGGTGTCCGGGGTGCCGGACGCGGCCGACGGCATCACCTGGAAGGTCTGCCGGTCACCCATCCACGGGCTCGGCTCGTGGCTGGCGCTGAACGCCTGCAGCTCCGGCAGGTTGTCGTCGTTGTTCGCATGTGCGTACTCGTACAGCCAGCTCAGGGAGGACGCGTTGGTCACCGGCGTCCAGAAGTTGAAGCCGTGCGGTACGGCGGTGGCGGGGAAGTTGTTGCCGCGCGAGAAGCTGCCGCTGGAGTTGGTGCCGCGGGTGGTCAGCGCGTAGTCGGACAGGTGTGCCTTCGGCTTCTCGGGCGGCACCGGCTTGATCGACACGTCGTCCAGCCAGCCGCGGAACTTCGCCGGGCCGGTGGGGGAGTCGTAGGCGATGAGGATCCGGTCGATCGTCTTGCCGGCCGCGACCGAACCGATCCGCGAGACGACGTTGTTCCACTGGTTGACGTACAGCGTCTTGGCCGCGCCCTGCCCCTGCGGGCTGAGAGCGAAGCCGTGCTGGTCGGTGGCGCCGAGCCGGCTGAGATAGGTGCCGTCGGTGAAGACGAGGTCGACGGCGACGTTGGTGGCGTCGTAGTCGCGGTCTCCGTCGGCCATCGCCGGGTAGATCCGGTACGACAGCTGGGTGTCGCGCGACACCTTGACGTTCACATCGAAGATCTTGTTGTACGAGTAGGCCCGGCCCTTGGCGGTGTGCCGGCCGGCGTAGCGCAGCGCCCGCTTGCCGGTGAAGCCGGCGCCGGATTTCGCGGTCGGCGAGCCGCTCGGGCCGCGGTCGACGAGCGAGAGCATGTCCTGCGGGACGCTGCCGCCGTCGTCGCCGGTGGAGAACTGCACGTCGGCGATCTGCAGGCTGTCGGAGGCGGCGGCGGTCTTCGTGACCTCCAGCCGGAAGTGCTGGTACTCGGCCGGCTGTGCCAGGTCGTAGGTCTTGGTCTGGAACCGCTGGGCGAAGCTCTCGCCGGAGCGGGTGTCGACCGTCGTCCAGTCCTTGCCGTCGGCGCTGGCCTGCAGGGTCCAGTCGGCGGGGTCCCGCTCGGCGTGGTCGTTGGCGGAGGTGAGGGCGTACCGGGTTATCTTCATCGGCTTGTCGAGGTCGAACTCGACCCAGCCGGTGTCGGCGAACGTCAGCCACTTGGTGCCCGGCTCGGCGTCGACCAGGTTCTCCTTGACCTCGCCCGCGCCGGTGTTCTCGCCGCTGGCCCGCAGCTCGGTGACATGGTCGTCCACGTTGCCCGGGATGCCGCTGCTGTAGCCGCCGTCCACGCCCGAGGCGCGTTTGCTGCCGTCCGGGGCGGTGTCGACCGTGTTCAGCCAGTCCGGTGCCGGATCGCCGGACTCGAACGAGGACGCGAACTCCCGCTCTGCCGGGCGGGGCTTGCCGGGCAGGGCGACCGCGGCCCCCTGGGATCCCGCGGCCATGACGACGGCGGCCGCGAACGCGACCGCCGTGCCCCATCTGTGCCGTGCTCTGCGCTGCATGCGAGGGCACCCTCCCTGGTTCGTCGGACGTCGGACAACGTTGTCAGTCACGACGCTTGCTCCAGTAGGGAGGCAAGTGCCCAGTGCTGTCAAGGGTGTTGGAGGTGGTGTCCGGCAGTGAAGTCACGGATATTTTGGTCACGGAAGCAGTTCGCGGCTTGTATTTCCGCGAGGTCTCAACTCGGAAAAGACCCACAGGGAACCATGCCCTCGATCTTGCTCCCGCCGATGGAAGTGGACTATACCGGTCGGCGTCCGGGAAGCCTCTCCATCGGTGGTACACGGACGCCGGGGAGAGGCCGGAAAGGTGGTTCGGCGCGCGAAACGCGTCCGCCTCCTTGTATTCCCAGCGATCCCGGTGGAAGACGCACACAGTACTTCTGCACCACCCAGCTCGGCCCACCGCGGTGCCGGTAAGGATCCGGTTCACCGCTTGAGTCCTGGAGAAGGCGAGGACTTGCGCATGGGATCCACTTCCGCCGACAACCACGGGGGCGTCGGCCGCCGTGATCTGATCAAACGGTCCGCGGCGCTCGGCCTGGCGTCCGTACCCGCCCTGGGCTTGTTGTCCGCGTGCGCCAGCGGCGGCGGTGGCGGACAGAGCAAGGCGAAGGCCGGAAAGAAGACCGCGAAGAATCCGCTCGGCGTCAACGACACCGCGCAGATGGAATTCGTGCTGTTCGACGGCGGTTTCGGCCGGGAGTACGCCGAGGACGCCACCAAGATCTATCAGAAGAACTTCCCGAAGGCGAAGGTGAAGTTCTCGGCGACCCAGAAGATCCAGTCCACTCTCCAGCCCCGTTTCAACCAGGGCAACCCGCCGGACCTCATCGACAACTCCGGCGCCGAGCAGATGGACATGGGCGTCCTCGTCGGCAAGAACCAGCTCGCCGATCTCACCCCGCTGCTGGACGCGCCCTCCTACGACGACCCCGCGAAGAAGGTCCGCGACACGCTGCGGCCCGGCATCGTCGAGATGGGCCAGTTCGACGGAAAGCCCGTCTGGATCCTCTACTACGCCTACACCGTCTACGGCGTCTGGTACTCGCGCAAGGCCCTGGCCTCGCTCGACGCGGAGTACCCGAAGACCTGGGACGAGATGCTCAAGGTCTGCGAGAAGGCCAAGAAGAAGGGCATCGCCGGCTGGACGTACGCCGGCAAGTACCCCTACTACATCCCCTTCTCGCTCTACCCGATGATCGGCAAGGTCGGCGGCCGCGAGGTGCTGGACGCCATCGACAACCTGGAGCCGAACGCCTGGAAGCACCCGGCGGTCAAGACCTGCTTCGAGGCGTACTACGAGCTGTACCGCAAGGGCTACATCCTCAGGGGCACCCCCGGCCTGGACCACATCCAGTCGCAGACGGCCTGGGCCCAGGGCAAGGCGCTGTTCATCCCCAACGGCTCCTGGGTGGAGAACGAGTCCGCGAGCGTCATCCCGAAGGACTTCGACCTGGCGGTCTCCGCGCCCAGCGGCATCGACTCCTCGGACAAGATGCCCTTCGGCACCATCTGGGCCTCCGGCGGCGAGCCGTTCATCGTCCCGGCCAAGGCGGCGAACCCCGAGGGCGGCATGGAGCAGTTGCGCATCATGCTCTCGGAGGCGTCCTCCAAGAACTTCACCACCAAGGTGAAGTCGCTGACCGCCTACAACGGCGGCACCGACGGCATCGAGCTGACCCCCGGTCTGAAGTCCGGTGTCGCGGCGCTGGAGCTGGCCGGCTCCAACGTGGTGAACCCGCGGCTGCAGGACTGGTACGTGCAGCTGGAGAAGGAGAAGATCGGTGTGGCGGGCCTCGGCGAGATGATGGCCGGCCGGCTCACCCCGGCGGAGGCGGTCAAGCGCATCCAGGGTTTCGCCGACGAGGCCGCGAAGGACACGTCGATCAAGCATTACAAGCACCAGTGAGGGGCCGTCACCAGGGTCCGTCCGGCCGCCGGGCGGACCCTGGTGACACCGACCGCCCTTCAGATCGGGGACGCTGGCAATGCAGCACGGCAAGTACCGGTTCATCGTGGGGTTCCTGGCGGTACCCCTGGGGCTGTACGCGCTCTTCGTCGTCTGGCCGTTCATCCAGTCCATCTACTACTCGTTCACCGACTGGACCGGCCTGAGTCCCGACTTCGCCATGGTCGGCTTCGACAACTACACGAGGATGTTCCACGACGACATCTTCTGGAAGTCGCTGGAGCACAGCCTGCTGTTCGCGGTGCTGCTGCCGGTGGTGACGATCGGGCTGGCCCTCTTCCTCGCCTTCATGATCAACGTCGGCGGGCGGCGCAGGAGGGGCGGACCCGTCGTCACGGGCGTCCGCGGCTCCTCCTTCTACAAGATCGTCTACTTCTTCCCGCAGGTGCTGTCGATCGCCATCGTCGCCCTGCTGTTCGCGTTCGCGTACAACCCGGACAGCGGAGCGATCAACGCGGTGCTGCGCGGCATCGGCCTGGACGGCCTCCAGCCGCTGTGGCTGGGCGACCCGCATCTGGCGCTGTGGTGCGTGATGGCCGTCCTGGTGTGGTCCACGACCGGCTTCTTCGTGGTCCTGTTCTCCGCCGGCATGGCCTCCATCCCCGCCGACCTGTACGAGGCCGCGCTGCTGGACGGCGCCAGCCGGTTCACCACCTTCTTCCGGATCACCCTGCCGCTGCTGTGGGACACCGTGCAGTCCGGCTGGGTGTACATGGGCATCCTCGCCCTCGGCGCGGAGTCCTTCGCGGTCGTCCAGATCATGACGACCGGACCGGGCGGCCCCGACTACTCGACCACCGTCATGGTCCTGTACGTCTACCAGAAGGCGTTCCGTGACGGGCAGGCCGCCTACGCCACCACCATCGGCGTCGCTCTGCTGGTCGTCACGCTGGCCTTCGCGGCGATCGTGATGCGGCTGGGCCGGCGCGAGCGGCTGGAGTTCTGAGATGAAGACCACCGAGACCCCCGCCCCCGTCCCGGCCGAGCCCGGCCTCCCCGTCACCAAGACAGGCGCTCCCCCGGCCCGCCCGCCCCGGCAGACGCACGAGGGCGGCGTCCTCAACGTCTTCTCCCACGGCATCCTGGTCATCTGGGCGATCATGGTGGTCATGCCGCTGGTGTGGGCGGTGATGACCTCGTTCAAGGACGACCGGTCGATCTTCAGCTCGCCCTGGTCGCTGCCGGACCGGCTGCACTTCGACAACTGGGCGAGGGCCTGGACCGACGCCCACATGAGCGAGTACTTCCTGAACACCGTCCTGGTGGTGGGCGGCTCGCTGATCGGCACCTTGGTGCTCGGGTCGATGGCGGCCTATGTGCTGGCCCGCTTCGACTTCCCCGGCAACCGGTTCATCTACTACCTGTTCGTCGGCGGGATGAGCTTCCCGGTGATGCTGGCCCTGGTGCCGTTGTTCTACGTCGTGAACAACATGGGGCTGCTGAACACGATCCACGGGCTGATCCTGGTCTACATCGCGTATTCGCTGCCGTTCACGGTGTTCTTCCTGACGGCGTTCTTCCGGACCCTGCCGGCCTCGGTGGCGGAGGCCGCCTTCGTCGACGGGGCCTCGCACACCCGGACGTTCTTCCAGATCATGCTGCCGATGGCCCGGCCCGGCCTGATCAGCGTGGGCATCTTCAACTTCCTGGGCCAGTGGAACCAGTACATGCTGCCGACGGTGCTCAACACCGACCCGGACAAGCACGTGCTCACTCAGGGGCTGGTGCAGCTTGCGGTCAGTCAGGGATACAAGGGCGACTGGTCCGGTCTCTTCGCCGGTCTCGTCATGGCCATGCTGCCGGTGCTGGCCGCGTACATCGTCTTCCAGCGTCAGGTCGTCCAGGGGCTGACGGCGGGCGCCCTGAAGTGATCCGCACGGTTCCGGGCGCGACGCCCGGAACCCGGCGCACCTGCACGTTCGCCGCCTCCGCAGTGCCCGGGGGCGGCGTCGTCACGCCCGGGCGGACGCGAGAGCGCGGAGGTGTCCGGTGACTGCGGCATGACGCTGCGCAGCGGTCCGGTCACGGCCGGCGCGGACGTCACACCCGGCGGAAAGGGTTCTACCTCTTGACGGGAGCCAACCCGAACGGCTCATCTTAGAGTTCACTTGTTGGATATACGGGGCCTCACCGGAGCGGCCCCGCGCTCAGGAGGTCGTCGTGGAGACTCCAGGGTCGCAGTCGTCGCTGCACCGAGCCAACCTGGAGCGGGTCGTACGCGCCGTGCGTCTTGCCGGATCCCTCACCCAGGCGGAGATCGCGCGGGCCACCGGTCTGTCCGCGGCCACCGTCTCCAACATCGTGCGCGAGCTGAAGGACGGCGGCACGGTCCAGGTCACACCCACGTCGGCGGGCGGCCGCCGGGCGCGCAGCGTGTCCCTGAGCGGGGACGCCGGGATCGTGATCGGTGTGGACTTCGGGCACGCGCATTTGCGGGTCGCGATCGGGAATCTCGCCCACCAGGTGCTGGCCGAGGAGTCCGAGCCGCTGGACGTGGACGCCTCCTGGAGCCAGGGCTTCGACCGGGCCGAGGAGCTGGTCAACCGGCTGGTCGAGGCCACCGGGGTGGACCGGGCCAAGATCGCCGGCATCGGTCTGGGTGTACCCGGCCCGATCGACGTGGAGTCCGGCACCCTGGGCTCCACCGCGATCCTGCCGGGCTGGGGCGGCATCAAACCCGCCGAGGAGCTGCGGGGGCGCCTCGGCGTGCCGGTGCACGTGGACAACGACGCCAACCTCGGCGCCCTGGGCGAGCTGGTCTGGGGCAGCGGACGCGGGGTGCGCGACCTGGCCTACATCAAGATCGCCAGCGGTGTGGGCGCGGGATTGGTGATCAACGGCAAGATCTACCGCGGCCCCGGCGGCACCGCGGGCGAGATCGGGCACATCACCCTCGACGAGGGCGGCCCGGTGTGCCGCTGCGGCAACCGCGGCTGCCTGGAGACCTTCACCGCCGCCCCGTTCGTCCTGCCGCTGCTGCAGCCCAGCCACGGCCCGGGCCTGACGATGGAGGGCGTCGTCCGGCTGGCCCGGGAGGGCGACCCGGGCTGCCGCCGGGTGATCGCCGATGTCGGCCGTCACATCGGCAGCGGCGTCGCGAATCTGTGCAACCTGCTCAACCCCAGCCGGGTGGTGCTCGGGGGCGATCTCGCGGAGGCGGGCGAACTGGTCCTCGGACCCATCCGGGAGTCCGTCGGCCGCTACGCCATTCCCAGCGCCGCGCGTCAACTCACCATACTCCCCGGGGCACTTGGCGGCCGGGCGGAGGTGCTCGGGGCGCTTGCGCTCGCACTGAGCGAAATGGGCGATTCGACGCTTCTGGACGGATGTGCGGCCGACGGTGCGCGCTCCGCGACACCTGCCTTCACTTAGAGAACGTATGGCACCGTTGCCATCTCGTTAAGGATTTACTTCTTGACGTCGTACGTATGGCCGAGTTGACTTCCAGCCACCTCGGCCGCAACGACGCGGCCTCGTCAGGGAGGTTTGAGGAAGTGAACACGCGTATGCGTCGTGCGGCCTTCGGTGTTGCCGCTGCTGCCATGGCCGTCTCGCTCGCCGCCTGCGGCAGTGCCAAGGAGGCCGGAGACAACAACAACTCCTCCTCTTCGTCGTCGTCCGCGAACAAGGGCGACGACATCAAGATCGGTCTGCTGCTGCCGGAGAACCAGACCGCTCGGTACGAGAAATTCGACCGTCCGCAGATCGAGAAGAAGGTCGCGGAGCTGACCCACAACAAGGGCAAGGTCGTCTACGCCAACGCCAAGCAGGACGCCACCCTGCAGAACCAGCAGGTCGAGACGATGATCACCAACAAGGTGGACGTCCTCATCGTCGACGCCGTGGACTCCAAGGCGATCCGCAACTCCATCCAGAAGGCCAAGGACGCCGGGATCAAGGTCGTCGCCTACGACCGTCTGGCGGAGGGCCCGATCGACGCGTACACCTCGTTCGACAACGTGACCGTCGGAAAGACCCAGGGCGAGGCGCTGCTGAAGGCGCTCGGTTCCAAGGCGAAGTCCGGCAAGATCGTCATGATGAACGGTTCCGCCACCGACCCGAATGCCGCGCAGTTCAAGCAGGGTGCCCACTCCGTGCTCGACGGCAAGGTGAACATCGGCAAGGAATACGACACCAAGGAGTGGAAGCCGGAGAACGCCAACTCCAACATGGAGGGCGCCATCTCCGCGCTGGGCAAGAAGAACATCATCGGTGTCTACTCCGCCAACGACGGCATGGCGGGCGGCATCATCACCGCCCTGAAGGCGGCCGGCATCTCCGACATCCCGGTCACCGGCCAGGACGCCGAGCTGGCGGGTGTGCAGCGCATCATCACCGGCGAGCAGTACATGAGCGTCTACAAGTCCTACCCGCAGGAGGCGAGCGTCGCCGCGGAGATGGCCGTGAACCTCGCCCAGGGCAAGTCGCTGGACTCGGTCGCCAAGGACAAGGTGGACAGCGCGACCACCAAGGGCATCCCGTCCGTCATCGTCCCGGTCGTGTCGCTGACCAAGGACAACATCAAGGACACGGTCATCAAGGACGGCATCTACACCGTCGCCGAGATCTGCACCCCCCAGTACAAGGCCGCCTGCGACAAGATCGGCCTGAAGTGACGGCCTGTCACGGCACGGCACGCACCTGACGATGCGGCGGGCGGCCCGAGAAACGGCCCACCGCACCGAGGTGCCCCACGCTCCGCCGGCGCCCCGCGCCATCGGACAGCCCCGCAAGCTCGCCTGCGGGGCGCCGGACGGAAACAGTCCCCCACCGACTTCTGCAAACCTCCCGCCGGGACAGGCGGCGAAGGAGATGGTTCACGTGTCCGCTACGCCTGTGCTGGCGTTGCGCGGGGTCTCCAAGCGGTTCGGCGCCGTCCAGGCGCTCACCGACGTAGAGCTGGAGGTCCACGCCGGTGAGGTGGTCGCCCTGGTGGGCGACAACGGCGCCGGCAAATCCACGCTGGTCAAGACAATCGCCGGCGTGCACCCCATCGACGACGGCGTCATCGAATGGGAAGGCAAGGCCGTCCAGGTCGGCAAGCCGCAGGACGCCCAGGCCCTGGGTATCGCGACGGTCTATCAGGACCTCGCGCTCTGCGACAACATCGACGTGGTCGGCAACCTCTTCCTGGGCCGGGAGATCCGCCGGCGCGGGGTGCTCGACGAGGTGGAGATGGAGCGCCGCTCGCGCGAGCTGCTCGACCAGCTCTCCATCCGCATTCCCAGCGTGCGCATCCCGATCGCCTCCCTCTCCGGTGGCCAGCGCCAGGTCGTCGCGATCGCCCGGTCCATGCTGGGCGACCCCAAGCTGGTCATTCTCGACGAGCCCACCGCGGCCCTCGGCGTCGAGCAGACCGCCCAGGTCCTGGACCTGGTCGAGCGGCTGCGCGACCGCGGCCACGCCGTCATCCTCATCAGCCACAACATGGCCGACGTCAAGGCCGTCGCCGACAAGGTGGCGGTGCTGCGGCTGGGCCGCAACAACGGTGTCTTCGAGGTCAAGTCGACCTCGCAGGAAGAGATCATCTCCGCCATCACCGGCGCCACGGACAACGCCGTGACCCGTCGTGCGGCGCGCAGCAATGGGGAGAGCAAGAAGTGAGCATCGACAAGACCTCCGCACCCCCCGAGGACGGCGTCGTGGAGAACCCGGAGGCGGCGGCCGGCGCGGCCACCGCCGTCGACCCGCGCCTGCTGGTGCGCGAGCAGGGCTTCGCGGGCTACGTCGCCGAGTTCAAGCGGAAGCTGAAGGCCGGTGACCTGGGCTCCATCCCGGTCGTCCTCGGCCTGGTGATCATCTGGATCATCTTCCAGAGCCTGAACTCCAACTTCCTCACTGCGGGCAACCTCTCCGACATCTCCGTCGCCATGGTGGGCACGGGCATGATCGCCGTCGGCATCGTGTTCGTCCTGCTGCTCGGCGAGATCGACCTGTCGGTCGGTTCGGTCTCCGGTGTCGCGGGCGCCGCCTTCGCGGTGCTCAACATCACACACGGCATGAACGAGGTGCTGGCCTTCGTGCTGGCCATCCTCACCGGCACGGTCGCCGGAGCCATCCACGGCTTCTTCTTCGCCAAGGTGGGTGTGCCCGCTTTCGCCGTCACGCTGGCCGGTCTGCTGTTCTGGAACGGCTTCATGCTGAAGATCCTCGGCGACAACGGCACCATCAACCTCAACGCCGACGGCCTGGTCGCCAACCTGACCAGCTACTACTTCTCCGACGTGGCCGCCGCCTACGGCCTGGCCGCCGTGGTGACGGTGCTGTACTTCCTCAGCGCGTACTTCGGCAACAAGCGCCGCGAGGCCGCCGGGGTGCCGTCCCGGCCGCTGAGCGAGACGATCCTGCGCACCGTGCTGCTGGCCGTCGTCTCCTTCGCCGCGGCGTTCATCTTCAACCAGTACAAGGGCCTGCCCCTGGCGGTGCTGATCTTCGTCGCGGTGCTGTTCGTCACCGACTTCGTGCTGCGCCGCACCTCCTACGGCCGCAAGGTCTTCGCGCTCGGCGGCAGCGTCGAGGCCTCCCGCCGCGCGGGCATCAACGTCACGATGGTGCGGATCTCGGTGTTCGCGATCTCCGGCACCTTCGCGGCCCTCGGCGGCCTGTTCATCGCCTCCAAGATCGCCTCCGCCAACCAGGGCGCCGGCGGCGGTGACCTGCTGATGAACGCGATCGCGGCGGCCGTGATCGGCGGCACGTCCCTCTTCGGCGGCCGCGGCCGCACCTGGAACGCGCTGCTCGGCGTGCTCGTGATCGTCTCCATCCAGTACGGCCTCGCCCTGGAGGGCATCGCCTCCCCGGTCCAGTACATGATCACCGGTGGCGTGCTGCTGGCGACCGTCGTCATCGACGCCGTCACCCGCAAGACCCAGAAGACGGCCGGCCGCGCCTGACCCGGCCGGCCCGGGGCCGACGGGTCCCCGTGTGTGCCCGGCACCGCCGACGGTGCCGGGCACACACGCGTCACACACGGGCCGCGCACACGGTACGGCCGTACGTGTGACCCGTGACCTACCGCCCGGACACTCGGCGCTCGGGCGGAACATTAGACTCGTCGAGCCGCTGAAAGCTCGATCAGCTCTACTGCAAGGAGGCACGGGTGCCGCTGCTGACCCGCATCACGGGACCGCGCGATCTGGACCGGCTCAGCCTGGAGGAGCTGGATCAGCTGGCAGAGGAGATCCGGACCTTCCTGGTGGACGCCGTCTCCAAGACCGGCGGCCACCTCGGCCCCAACCTCGGTGTGGTCGAGCTGACCATCGCCCTGCACCGGGTGTTCCACTCCCCGAAGGACAAGGTGCTGTGGGACACCGGCCACCAGTCCTATGTGCACAAGCTGCTCACCGGCCGGCAGGACTTCTCCCGGCTGAAGATGAAGGGCGGTCTGTCCGGTTACCCCTCCCAGGCCGAGTCCGAGCACGACGTCATCGAGAACAGCCACGCCTCCACCGTGCTGGGCTGGGCCGACGGCATCGCCAAGGCCAACCAGATCCTGGGGCGCGACAGCCATGTCGTCGCGGTCATCGGGGACGGCGCCCTGACCGGCGGCATGGCCTGGGAGGCGCTCAACAACATCGCCGACGCCAAGGACCGCCCGCTCGTCATCGTCGTCAACGACAACGAGCGCTCCTACGCGCCCACCATCGGCGGCCTCGCCAACCACCTGGCCACCCTGCGCACCACCGACGGCTACGAGAAGTTCCTCGCCCGCACCAAGGAGCTCCTCGAGCGCACCCCGGTCGTCGGCCAGGCCCTCTACGACACCCTGCACGGCGCGAAGAAGGGGCTGAAGGACTTCATCGCCCCGCAGGGCATGTTCGAGGACCTGGGCCTGAAGTACGTCGGCCCGATCGACGGCCACGACATCGAGGCCCTGGAGTCCGCGCTCACCCGCGCCAAGCGCTTCAACGGTCCCGTCATCGTGCACTGCCTGACCGAGAAGGGCCGCGGCTACCAGCCCGCCCTGCAGGACGAGGCCGACCGCTTCCACGCCGTCGGCAAGATCCACCCCGACACGGGCCTGCCGATCTCCACCTCCGGCGCCGACTGGACCAGCGTCTTCGGCGACGAGATGGTCAAGCTCGGCAAGGAACGCAAGGACATCGTCGCCATCACCGCCGCGATGCTCCAGCCGGTCGGCCTGGACAAGTTCGCCAAGGCCTTCCCCGACCGGGTCTTCGACGTCGGCATCGCCGAGCAGCACGGCGCCGTCTCCGCGGCCGGTCTCGCCCACGGCGGACTGCACCCGGTCTTCGCCGTCTACGCCACCTTCCTCAACCGCGCCTTCGACCAGGTGCTGATGGACGTCGCCCTGCACAAGTGCGGCGTGACGTTCGTCCTGGACCGGGCCGGCATCACCGGCACCGACGGCCCCTCCCACAACGGCATGTGGGACATGTCGATCCTTCAGGTCGTCCCCGGGCTGCGGCTGGCCGCCCCGCGCGACGCCGACCAGGTCCGCGCCCAGCTGCGCGAGGCCGTCGCCGTCGAGGACGCACCGACCGTGGTCCGCTTCTCCAAGGGCAAGGTCGGCCCGGCGGTGCCCGCCGTGGGCCGGGTCGGCGGCATGGACGTGCTGCGCGAGCCCGGCACCGACACCCCGGACGTGCTGCTGGTCTCCGTCGGCGCGCTCGCCCCGATGTGCCTGGAGATCGCCGACCTGCTCGACAAGCAGGGCATCTCCACGACCGTCGTCGACCCCCGCTGGGTCAAGCCGGTCGACGAGGCGATGGCCCCGCTGGCCGAACGGCACCGGGTGGTCGTCACCGTCGAGGACAACTCGCGGGTCGGCGGTGTCGGCTCCACCATCGCCCAGGCCCTGCGGGACGCCGGCGTGGACGTGCCGCTGCGGGACTTCGGCATCCCGCCGCGCTTCCTCGACCACGCCTCCCGCGCCGAGGTCATGGCGGAGATCGGCCTGACGGCGCCCGACATCGCCCGCCAGGTCACCGGTCTGGTCGCCAAGCTCGACGGCCTGCCGCACACCCGGCTGCGCTCCACCGGGCAGTCCGACGGCGAGATCGATTCGGCGGTGGAACCCGCACGCGACTGACCCGCGCGCAGGGTACGCGCCCACCGGAACATCGTTACCGCTCGGTGCCCTAAACGGGCCGGATTCGACACCCTCCTACGGGTGGCGCATCCGGCCCGTCTGCGTGAACCTGCCAGTGCCGGGGCATACGCATTCCCCAGCCCTCTCGATCATGTCGAGCCACCGCGAGGCGACGAGCGTGGAAGGTAGGCCTGTGAGCAACACGCTGTTCCGGACGAAGAACGTCGAACAGTCGATCAGGGACACCGAGGAACCCGAACACGCGCTACGGAAATCGCTCTCGGCCCTCGATCTGACGGTCTTCGGAGTCGGTGTCATCATCGGCACCGGCATTTTCGTGCTCACCGGCACGGCCGCCCGGAACACCGCCGGACCCGCGGTGGCCGTGTCCTTCGTGGTGGCCGGTGTGGTCTGCGCACTGGCCGCGCTGTGCTACGCGGAGTTCGCGTCCGCCGTGCCGGTCGCCGGATCGGCGTACACCTTCTCCTACGCCTCTCTCGGCGAGTTCCCGGCCTGGATCATCGGCTGGGACCTGGTGCTGGAACTCGCGCTCGGCACGGCGGTGGTGGCCGTCGGCTGGTCCGGCTACATCCATTCGCTGCTGGACAACGCCGGCTGGCATCTGCCCGAGTATCTCAGCGGCCGGGACGGCGCATCCGGGTTCGGTTTCGACATCCTCGCCGCCGCCCTGGTCCTGGTGCTGACCGCCATCCTCGTGGTCGGCATGAAGCTTTCGGCACGTGTGACCTCGGTCGTGGTCGCGATCAAGGTGGCCGTCGTCCTGGTCGTCATCATCGCGGGTGCCTTCTTCATCAAGAGCGGCAACTACGACCCCTTCATCCCCAAGGAGCAGCCGGTCACGGCGGGCGGCAACCTCAAGGCACCGCTCGTGCAGCTGATGTTCGGCTGGGCACCGTCGAACTTCGGCGTCATGGGCATCTTCACCGCCGCGTCCGTGGTGTTCTTCGCCTTCATCGGCTTCGACGTGGTCGCCACCGCCGCCGAGGAGACCCGCAACCCGCAGCGCGACGTGCCGCGCGGCATCCTCGGCTCCCTCGTCATCTGCACCGCGCTGTACGTGGCGGTGTCGATCGTCGTCACCGGCATGCAGAAGTACAGCAAGCTGTCCGTGGACGCCCCCCTGGCGGACGCCTTCAAGTCCACCGGCCACCCCTGGTTCGCCGGCCTGATCAGCTTCGGCGCGGCCGTCGGCCTGACCACCGTGTGCATGATCCTGCTGCTGGGCCAGTCCCGGGTGTTCTTCGCGATGAGCCGTGACGGCCTGCTGCCCCGGCTCTTCTCCCGCACCCACCCGCGTTTCCGCACCCCCTACCGCTCGACCATCCTCCTCGGCGTCGTCATCGCCGTGATCGCGGGCTTCACCAGCCTGAGCGAGCTGGCGGAGCTGGTGAACATCGGCACGCTGTTCGCCTTCGTCGTCGTCGCCCTCAGCGTGATCATTCTCCGCCGGACCCGTCCGGACCTGCACCGGGCCTTCCGTACGCCGCTGGTGCCGCTGGTGCCGATCCTGTCGGTGCTCGCCTCGCTGTGGCTGATGCTGAATCTGCCCGCCGAGACCTGGCTGCGGTTCGCCATCTGGATGGCGATCGGTTTCCTCGTCTACTTCCTCTACGGCCGCACCCACAGCCGTCTGGCCCGCGACGAACAGCCGGCCCAGGCCGAGGGCGCGTCCGGCACGCCCTGACGGAGGGCGGAGCCAGCACACACGGGCCCACACGGAACACACACGGGCCGGGGCCGGGCCGGGCGAGACCGGCTCCGCCCCGGTCCGTCCGTGTGCCGCCCGCTCAGTCCCGTACCGCCCGCGGCCCGGTGACCTCGGCCCCCAACTCCGTGACCCGGCGCCGCAGTTCGCGGTCGGCCGTGACCACCAGGGTGGGCCGGCCCGCCGCCCGGCCGACCAGGCCGACGATGTGGTCGTCCCCGCTGCCGGGCGCATCCTCCACCCGCACTCCCGGCACCGTGCGCACCCCGCGCGCCGCACCCTCGACGACCAGCACGATCTCCGCCCGTTCGGCCAGGCGGGGCACACCGCCGGCGGCCAGCCGGTCCCGCAGGCGCTCGGTGGCTCCCCGGCGGTCCCGCCACCAGCCGTCCGGTACCGACCCGACGACATTGGCACCGTCGACGATCACGAGCAGATCCGGGGTGGCATCCATGCGACCAGGGTGGCACGTGCCGCCGGGGCACGGCAGACACCGGCCGCACCCGGCCGGGGCGGGGCCCCGGTGCGGGGATGCGGGGCCCGGCCCGGGCGCGGTCCGGGGTGCCGCATAGAGTGAGCGCGTGAACGGCGACTGGCTCCTCCGCGGCCGCGACGGCCGCCTTCATGTCTACTTCCTCTCGGGCGACGCCGTGCTGTGCCGGGCCGAGCGGTGGCCCGACGGCCCCTGGGACGCGCCCCGCCGCATGGGCGGCGACCAGCGGGTGCACCCGGTGCTCGCCCTCGGGCAGGGCAGCGACCGCTACACCCATCTGGTCTCCTGGCGGCCCACGGTGCCGGGCGAGTCGGGACTGGTGCACTCCACCCACTTCCGCCCGCTGCTGGCGGCCCTGGACTGGATGCCGGTGGGACATCCCAACAACAAGGGGGACCGCACGGGCACACCGGCCGTCGCCGTCGACGCGGAGGGACGAGCCCACCTCTTCGTCCGCAACGCGGGCGGCGGGGTGAGCATGCGGGCCCAGCGGACCAAGGGCGGCTGGTCGCCCTGGTGGGATCTGCGGGGCCAGGGAACGCACCGGGACGGCCTGGCGGCGGTCACCGCCGAGTCCGGCAGGGTCGAGCTGTACGCGGCCGTACGCGGCGGAGTGCAGCACTGGCAGCAGGAGGAGCCCGGCGGCCGCCTGGTGCCGGGGGAGAAGATCACCGCCGAGCCGCAGCCGGGCTCCCTGTACGCCCTGGCCACGTCGCCCGGTGCCACCACGCTCTTCTACACCGACTCCGTGGGCGACCTGTGCGCCTGGCGGCCCGGCGGCAAACCGGTGACCGTGCTCGGCGCCGCCGGCACCGGCCCGGTCGCCGCCGTCCGCTGCGTCCTCGACGGCCACGACTGCACGGTGCTCGCCCAGTGCTCCGGCAGCGGCCGGGTCGCCTTCGCCGCCTATCCGACCGAGGAGGAGTCGGCGGGTGCCTGGTGGACCGAGTCCGGCCCGCAGCTCCCGCCGGACGCCCGGGTCTGCCTGACCACCGGCGCCGGGGGCCGCATCGTCGCGGCCGTCTCCTCCCCGGCCACGGGCCGGCTGCTCGTGACCCGCGGCAAGGACGAGCCGGGGCTGGCCCTGGAGGCGTGGCGCGAGGTGTGAGCGGCGAGGACGAGCCGGGGCTGGCCTTGGAGGCGTGGCGCGAGGTGTGAGCGGCGAGGCGGCGACGGGCGGGTTGGAGCGCCCGCCCGTCGCCGCCGGTGACGCACGCCCCCGCCGCCCTGCCCGGTCCGATCGACGCCCCCTGACGCCCCGTCCGCTTCCCTGTCGTCACCGCCCGTCGCATGGCGGGCCGTACGACGCCGATGCCCGGCACACCCACCGGTGTGCCGGGCATCGGCGTCAGCCGGGGACGGCGGCGTGCGTCACGCCGGGACCGAGGCCACCCCCGCGGGCAGGAACCGCTTGCCGTTGACCCGCTCGCTGATGCCCTCGCGGTCCAGGTACGGCGTGATGCCGCCCAGGTGGAAGGGCCAGCCGGCGCCGGTGATCAGGCACAGGTCGATGTCCTGGGGCTCGGCGACGACGCCCTCGTCCAGCATCAGGCCGATCTCCTGGGCGACCGCGTCCAGGACGCGGGCGCGGACCTGGTCCTCCGTCAGGACCGTGTCGCCCTGCTTCAGCAGCGCGGCTACCTCCGGGTCCAGCTCGGGCTTGCCGCTGTCGTAGACGTAGAAGCCGCGCTTGCCGGCCTCCACGACCGCCTTCAGGTTGGGGGAGACGGTGAAGCGGTCCGGGAACGCCTTGTTCAGGGTCTCCGAGACGTGCAGACCGATCGCCGGGCCGACCAGCTCCAGCAGGACCAGCGGGGACATCGGCAGACCCAGCGGCTCGACGGCCTTCTCGGCGACCTCGACCGGCGTGCCCTCGTCGATGACGTTCTGGATCTCGCCCATGAAGCGGGTCAGGATGCGGTTGACGACGAACGCCGGGGCGTCCTTGACCAGCACCGCGGTCTTCTTCAGCTTCTTGGCGACGGCGAACGCGGTGGCCAGCGAGGCGTCGTCCGTCTTCTCGCCGCGCACGACCTCCAGCAGCGGCAGGACCGCCACCGGGTTGAAGAAGTGGAAGCCGACGACCCGCTCGGGATGCTTCAGCTTCGAGGCCATCTCCGTCACGGACAGCGAGGAGGTGTTCGTGGCGAGGATCGCGTGCTCGGGCGCGACCGCCTCGACCTGAGCGAACACCTGCTGCTTGACGCCCATCTCCTCGAAGACGGCCTCGATGACGAAGTCGGCGTCCGCGAAGCCCTCCGCCTTGTCCAGGACACCGCTGACCAGCGCCTTGAGGCGGTTGGCCTTGTCCTGGCCGATGCGGCCCTTGCCGAGCAGCTTGTCGATCTCGGTGTGGACGTAGGCCACACCCTTGTCGATGCGCTCCTGGTCGATGTCGGTCAGGACGACCGGCACCTCGAGGCGGCGCACGAAGAGCAGGGCCAGCTGGGAGGCCATCAGACCGGCGCCGACCACGCCGACCTTGGTCACCGGACGCGCCAGGTTCTTGTCAGGGGCGCCCGCCGGGCGCTTGCCGCGCTTCTGCACCAGGTTGAAGGCGTACAGGCCGGCGCGCAGTTCGCCGCTCATGATGAGGTCCGCCAGGGCCTCGTCCTCGGCGTCGAACCCGGCCTGCAGGTCACCGCTCTTGGCGGCGGCGATGATGTCCAGGGCCCGGTAGGCGGCCGGCGCCGCGCCGTGCACCTTCGCGTCGGCGATGGCCCGGCCCCGCTGCACGGCCTGGTCCCAGGCCTCGCCGCGGTCGACGGCCGAACGCTCGACGGTCACCTCGCCCTTGAGGACGGACGCCGTCCACACCAGCGACTGCTCCAGGAAGTCCGCGCCCTCGAAGAGCGCGTCGGCGATGCCGAGCTCGTAGACCTGCTTGCCCTTGAGCTGCCGGTTCTGGTTGAGGCTGTTCTCGATGATGACGGTGACGGCCTTGTCGGCGCCGATCAGGTTCGGCAGCAGGGTGCAGCCGCCCCAGCCGGGGACCAGGCCGAGGAACACCTCGGGCAGCGAGAAGGCGGGCACGGCCGTGGACACCGTGCGGTAGGTGCAGTGCAGGCCGACCTCGACGCCGCCGCCCATGGCCGCGCCGTTGTAGTACGCGAAGGTCGGCACCGCGAGCTTCGACAGCCGCTTGAAGACGTCGTGGCCGCCCTTGCCGATGGCGTGGGCGTGCTCGTGCTCCTTCAGCAGCTCCACGCCCTTCAGGTCGGCGCCGACCGCGAAGATGAACGGCTTGCCGGTGATGCCGACGCCGACGATCTCGCCGTCCGCTGCCTCCTTCTCCACCTGGTCGATCGCGGCGTCGAGGTTCGCCAGCGAGGCCGGGCCGAAGGTGGTCGGCTTGGTGTGGTCCAGGCCGTTGTCCAGCGTGATCAGCGCGAAGCGGCCGGCGCCCAGCGGCAGGTCGAAGTGGCGTACGTGGGCCTGGGTGACGACCTCGTCCGGGAACAGGTCCGAGGCCTGCTTCAACAGCTCGGCGGTGGTGCTCACTTGTCCCCCTCGAAGTGCGGGTTCTCCCAGATGACCGTCGCGCCCATGCCGAAGCCGACGCACATGGTGGTCAGGCCGTAGCGGACGTGCGGCTGCTCCTCGAACTGGCGGGCCAGCTGCGTCATCAGGCGCACGCCGGAGGAGGCCAGCGGGTGGCCGAAGGCGATGGCGCCGCCGTACTGGTTGACGCGCTCGTCGTCGTCGGCGATGCCGTAGTGGTCCAGGAACGCCAGGACCTGCACGGCGAAGGCCTCGTTGATCTCGAACAGGCCGATGTCGGAGATGGACAGACCGGCCTTGGCCAGCGCCTTCTCCGTGGCCGGGATCGGGCCGTAGCCCATGACCTCCGGCTCCACGCCCGCGAAGGCGTAGGAGACCAGGCGCATCTTGACCGGCAGCCCCATCTCGCGGGCGAACTCCTCGCTCGCGATGACCGACGCGGTGGCGCCGTCGTTCAGGCCGGCCGCGTTGGCCGCGGTGACCCGGCCGTGCACCCGGAACGGCGTCTTCAGGTCGGCGATGGCCTCCAGGGTGGTGCCCGGGCGCATCGGCTCGTCGGCGGTGACCAGGCCCCAGCCGGTCTCGCCGGCCTCGGGGTTGGTGCGGCGCACCGCGATCGGCACCAGGTCCTGCTGGATCTTGCCGTTGGCGTACGCCTTGGCGGCCTTCTCCTGCGAGCGCACCGCGTACTCGTCGGCGCGCAGCTTGGTGATCTGCGGGAAGCGGTCGTGCAGGTTCTCCGCGGTCATGCCCATGAACAGGGCGGACTCGTCGACCAGCTTCTCGGACACGAACCGCGGGTTCGGGTCGACGCCCTCGCCCATCGGGTGGCGGCCCATGTGCTCGACACCGCCCGCGATGGCGACGTCGTACGCGCCGAAGGCGATGGAGGCGGACACGGTGGTGACGGCGGTCAGCGCGCCCGCGCACATGCGGTCGATCGCGTAGCCGGGGACCGAGCTCGGCAGGCCCGCGAGGATGCCGGCCGTACGGCCGATGGTCAGGCCCTGGTCGCCGATCTGCGTGGTCGCGGCGATGGCGACCTCGTCGACCTGCTTCGGGTCGAGGCCGGGGTTGCGGCGCAGCAGCTCCCGGATCGCCTTCACGACGAGATCGTCGGCACGGGTCTCGTGGTAGATGCCCTTCGGGCCCGCCTTGCCGAACGGGGTGCGGACGCCGTCGACGAAGACGACGTCCCTGACGGTACGAGGCACGATGGCTCTCCTCCAGGGTGCGGGGTGGCACTGCTGCGGCGCGCAGCGCTGAGCGCGCGCTCAGTCCTCATGCTACTCGCGGGTAATGTCACTGCCCAGCCCCCGCGCCCCAAGCGGCGAACGTCACACACGTCCGGCGGCACCTGGAGGCGGGGAAGACGGTGCGCGGACGCCGCGAGGCGCACTTCCCGCCGGCTGTTCCGACGTGGAAGTGCGCCTCGGTGGACGTGCGACTCGCGCACGGGGGAATCGGCCCCGGGTGCTCGTGTGCCCCCGGGGCGGGCGGCCGTCTTCTCGGATCTGGCCGTCTTTCCGGGGCCGGCCGTCTTCTCAGGTCTGCGGTCGCGCGGTGCTCAGGCGCCGGTGCCCCTGAGCACGTCCGCCAGTGCGGGCGCCACCTGTTCCACCTGCCACGGACGTGCGCCGTACCCGGCGAGCGCGGCCCCCACGGACTCCGGGTCGATGACCCGCGGCGGCTCCCAGCACAGCCGACGCACCGCGTCCGGCGCGACCAGGTTCTCCTGCGGCATGGTCAGCCGCTCGGCCAGCGCGGTCACAGCGGCGCGCGCCGCGGCCAGCCGGGCCGCGGCCGCCGGGTCCTTGTCGGCCCAGGCGCGGGGCGGCGGAGGGCCGGTCACCTGCTGGCCCTGCTGCGGCAGCGCGGACTCCGGCAGCGCCTTGGCCCGGTCCACCGCGGCCTGCCACTGCTCCAGCTGGCGCCGTCCGGTGCGGTGCCCGAAGCCGTTCAGCGCGGCCAGCGCGTGCACATTGGACGGCAGGGCGAGCGCGGCCTCCACGATCGCGGCGTCCGGCAGCACCTTGCCCGGCGCGACGTCCCGCCGCCGGGCGATGCGGTCCCGGGTCTCCCACAGCTCGCGCACGACCGCCAGCTGCCGTCGGCGCCGCACCTTGTGCATCCCGGAGGTGCGCCGCCAGGGGTCCTTGCGCGGCGCGGGCGGCGGAGCCGTGGCGATGGCCTCGAACTCCTGCAGGGCCCACTCGAGCTTGCCCTGCCGGTCCAGCTCCTTCTCCAGCGCGTTGCGCAGGTCGACGAGGAGCTCCACGTCCAGGGCGGCGTAGCGCAGCCAGGGCTCGGGCAGCGGCCGGGTGGACCAGTCGACGGCGGAGTGGCCCTTCTCCAGCACGTAGCCGAGCACGTTCTCGACCATCGCGCCGAGGCCGACCCGCGGGAAACCGGCGAGCCGCCCGGCCAGCTCGGTGTCGAACAGCCGGGTGGGCACCATGCCTATCTCGCGCAGGCAGGGCAGGTCCTGGGTGGCGGCGTGCAGCACCCATTCCGCGTCCGACAGCACCCGGCCGAGGGCGGACAGATCGGGGCAGGCCACGGGGTCGATCAACGCGGTCCCGGCGCCCTCGCGGCGCAGCTGCACCAGATAGGCGCGCTGGCCGTAGCGGTAGCCGGAGGCGCGCTCGGCGTCGACGGCGACGGGACCCGAGCCCGCGGCGAACGCGGCGACGACCCGGTCGAGCGCCTCGGCGTCGGCGATCACGGGCGGGATGCCCTCGCGTGGTTCGAGCAACGGGATCGGCGCCCCGGTGTCAGAGGTTCCGCCATCGTCCGGAGGGGCGCCTCCGGTGGTGCGCAGTGAGCTGTCTGCTGCGGGTTCTCGGGCGTCGGTCACATGTCAAGAGTATCCGCGGCGGGCCGGCGCCTGCCGGGGGAACGGTCCGTCGGCAGGCGCCGGGGGGTCGTGAACCGGTCAGGCCGGTGACACGTCCGGTTCACGACCGGCAGGGGAAAGGCCGGGCCGGCGCTGCGCTCGGGGGACAGGGTGCGGCCGGTGGGGTGAGGGGGAGGGCCGGCGGGGTGAAGAGGGAGGGAGGCGGGGGACGAGGGGTGCCAACGGGTGACGGGAGGGGGACCGGTCGGGGGCCGGTGTGCGGCGAATCGGGGAGGGGGCCGGGGTCGGGGTGCCTCGGCGTGGATCAGTGGATGATGCCGGTGCGCAGGGCCACGGCCACCATTCCGGCGCGGTCGCCGGTGCCGAGCTTGCGCGCGATGCGGGCCAGGTGGCTCTTGACGGTCAGCGCGGACAGGCCCATCGAGACGCCGATCGCCTTGTTGGACTGGCCCTCGGCCACCAGCCGCAGCACCTCGACCTCGCGGCCCGACAGCTCGCGGTAGCCGCCCGGGTGGCTCGGGGCCCCCGGCGGACGGCGGTGCAGCCGGGCGGCGCCGATGGGTGCGGCGCCCGGCCGGGTGGGCAGTCCGATGTTGGTCCGTGTGCCGGTGACGACATAGCCCTTCACACCGCCCGCGAGCGCGTTGCGGACGGCGCCGATGTCGTCGGCGGCGGACAGGGCCAGGCCGTTGGGCCAGCCTGCGGCGCGGGTCTCGGAGAGCAGGGTGAGTCCGGAGCCGTCGGGCAGGTGGACGTCGGCGACGCAGATGTCCCGCGGGGTGGCGATGCGCGGACGGGCCTCCGCGATGGACGACGCCTCGATGACATCACGGACTCCGAGCGCCCACAGATGACGGGTGACGGTGGAGCGGACGCGCGGGTCCGCCACGACGACCATGGCGGTCGGCTTGTTCGGGCGGTAGGCGACCAGGCTTGCGGGCTGCTCGAGGAGAACGGACACCAGGCCTCCTGGGGGTGGGGGGACGGGGCCGGCTTGTGGGGATGAAGCCGGAACGAACCGTGCTTGCAAGGTCACACTCGTCTTCGGCAGCAAACCTGGTGTCCTTTAGAGAATGATCACGATCTAGTGAGTACCAATGCGCGCAAATCGGACACGCTCTCGATCACGAGAAGGCTGAAACAGTTCGCTGGGAGTCAGATAGATGTCAGAAAGTGGTCGTATCGACAAAGACACGGAAAGGGGACGGTAAGAGGCGCGTGGCGGACGGGCCCCCGGCCGGGGCGGCGGGGGAGAGTCCGGGCAGTACGGCGCGGGTGACGGCTCCGAGCGGGCGCGGACAGGCCGGCCGCGCGGCGGATCAGCAGGACACGAGCGGGCCGATCGGCACGGCGGTGGACGGGGAGCCCGGGCCCGGTCCCGGCCGCCGGGTGCGCGGGCGGCAGGACCGGCGGGCGCGCGGCAGACGGGAAGACGGGGGTGAACGGTGAAGGAAGGTGTGACCGCGAGGCGTGCGTGGCGGCGGGTGTCCGGGCGGGCAGGTGTCTGCCGCGGGTGTCTCAGTGCGGCTGCGGGCCGCGCCGCTGCGGCAGGGTCACCACGGACGCGTCGCCCGGACCGGCCGGGGGCAGGCCCGCGACCTGGGCGAGCAGGTCGCACCAGGACGCCAGATGGGCCCCGGTGTCCGGGACCCCGCCCAGGCCCTCGCGCGGTGTCCAGGACGCGCGGATCTCGATCTGCGAGGCGGGAGGCCGCGCCGCCAGACCGCCGAAGTAGTGCGAGCCGGCGCGGGTGACGGTGCCGCTCGGCTCGCCGTAGGTCAGGCCGCGCGCCTGCAGCGCGCCGGTCAGCCAGGACCAGCACACCTCGGGCAGCAGCGGATCGACCGCCATCTCCGGCTCCAGCTCCGCCCGCACCAGCGTCACCAGGCGGAACGTGCCGCGCCAGGCGTCGTGCCCGGCCGGGTCGTGCAGCAGGACCAGACGGCCGTCGGCGAGTTCCTGCTCGCCGTCGACGACCGTGGCCTCCAGGGCGTGCGCGAAGGGTGCGAGGCGCTGCGGCGGCGGCACCTGCTCGATCTCGACCTGCGGCCGCAGCCGCGCGGTGCGCATCGCCTCGACGGCGGCCCGGAACGGCAACGGAGTCTGCTCCGTCACCTGATCCGTCCTGCTCGCACGCGCGTCCCCCTCCTTCGCGTCGTCCATTCCGCCACCGCCGTCCGACAGTCGTCCCTGAGCCGCAGCCATGCCGGGAAGATTAAGGGGAACCGGGCCGTCGTGCAGGGCAAGACACCCCGCCGCCGGCGGTGCCGGCCCGCGGGGCACGCACACCGCGGCCGTGGCGTCACCGGCGCCATGGGAGACTTGTCCCGTGAGTGCCAACGACACGCCCGTCCGTCACCAGCCGCCCACCGCCACCTACGACTCCGCCTTCCTCAAGGCGTGCAGGCGTGAACCGGTGCCCCACACCCCGGTGTGGTTCATGCGGCAGGCCGGGCGTTCCCTGCCGGAGTACCGCAAGGTGCGCGAGGGCATCCCGATGCTGGAGTCCTGCCAGCGCCCGGAGCTGGTCACCGAGATCACCCTGCAGCCGGTGCGCCGGCACGGCGTGGACGCGGCGATCTACTACAGCGACATCGTCGTTCCACTGAAGGCCATCGGCGTCGAGCTGGACATCGAGCCAGGCGTCGGCCCGGTCGTCGAGCGGCCGTTCCGCACCCGCGAGGACCTGGACCGCCTGCGCGACCTGACCCCCGAGGACGTCCCCTACGTCACCGAGGCGGTCGGTCTGATCACCCGCGAGCTGGGCGCCACCCCGCTGATCGGCTTCGCCGGGGCGCCGTTCACCCTGGCGAGCTACCTGGTCGAGGGCGGCCCGTCCCGGACGTACGAGAACGCCAAGGCGATGATGTACGGCGACCCGCAGCTGTGGGCCGACCTGCTGGACCGTCTCGCCGGCATCACGGCCGCCTTCCTGAAGGTGCAGATCGAGGCGGGCGCCAGCGCCGTGCAGCTCTTCGACTCCTGGGCCGGTGCGCTCGCCCCGGCCGACTACCGCCGCTCGGTGCTGCCGGCCTCCGCGAAGGTGTTCCAGGCCGTCGCCGGCTACGGCGTGCCGCGCATCCACTTCGGCGTCGGCACCGGCGAGCTGCTGGGCCTGATGGGCGAGGCCGGCGCGGACGTCGTCGGTGTCGACTGGCGTGTTCCGCTGGACGAGGCCGCCCGCCGCGTCGGCCCCGGCAAGGCGCTGCAGGGCAACCTCGACCCGGCCGTGCTCTTCGCGCCCCGCCGGGCCGTCGAGGAGAAAGCCCGCGAGGTGCTCGACGCCGCCGCGGACCTGGAGGGTCACGTCTTCAACCTCGGCCACGGTGTGATGCCGTCCACCGACCCCGACGTCCTGACCCGGCTCGTGGAGTACGTGCACACGCAGACCGCCCGCTGACGCTCCGGGCCGGGCGGCCCGCCGCCCGGCCCGCGGTCACCAGCCCGACCAGCGCGGCCGGGCCCGCCGCCCGACCAGCAGGCCGCGCGGTTCGGGCGGGGGCGGGGTCCCGGGCCGAAGCGGCAGGGCGATGAGCAAGCCGGCGACGAAACCGACGACATGCGCCGCGTACGCCACCGTGCCCGCCTGGGCGACACCCTGGCCCGCGGAGTAGAACGCCTGCAGCACGAACCAGAAACCCAGCACCAGCCAGGCCGGCAGCCGCAGCGGCAGGAAGATCAGGAACGGCACGAGCACCCAGACCCGGGCCCGCGGATACAGCACCAGATAGGCTCCGAGCACACCCGCGATCGCACCCGACGCGCCGATCAGCGGCTGGCCGGAGTCGGCGTCGAGCAGCGCGAAACCGTACCCGGCGGCATACCCGCACACCACGTAGAACAGCAGGAACCGCACATGTCCCATGCGGTCCTCGATGTTGTTCCCGAAGATGAACAGGAACAGCATGTTGCCCAGCAGGTGCACCCAGCTGCCGTGCAGGAACATCGCGGTGAACACCGACAGCTCGGCCGACTTGTCGTACGTGGGCGAAGCCAGCACACAGCCCGGCCCGTGCGGGCCGATCCCCACCGTGCCCGTCGGCACCAGCGACGGCATGCGGTGGCCGATCAGTTCCCGCGGGATCAGCGCCCAGTGATGGGTGAACGCCTCCAGATCGCACAGCTGGGCCAGTGAGCCGCTGCCCGTGACGGACGTGGCGATGCCGGGCGTGGACAGGAACACCACGATGTTCGCGACGATCAGCGCGTACGTCACCCACGGGGTGCGCCGGACCGGGTTGACGTCATGGACGGGGATGACCACGAAGGGAGTACTGCCCCCGATGCGCCCGGTGAATCCCGCACGCCGCCGTCCGGCCCGCGCACGTCCGGCCCGCGCACGTCCGGCCCGCGCACGTCCGGCGGGCCGCCCCTGCCCGCCGTCGGCCGGCCGACGGATCCGGGGCGCCGGTCAGGGCGCGCCGGCGCGGACCTTCGCGGCGGCCTTCCGGGCCGCCACCAGCACCGGGTCCCACACCGGTGAGAACGGCGGTGCGTACCCCAGGTCCAGGGCCGTCATCTGCTCCACGGTCAGCCCGGCGGTGAGCGCGACCGCGGCGACGTCGACGCGTTTCGCCGCGCCCTCCCGGCCCACGATCTGCATGCCCAGCAGCCGCCCGGTGCGGCGCTCGGCGAGCATCTTCACCGTCATGGGCAAGGCGCCCGGGTAGTAGCCCGCCCGGCTGGTCGACTCCACGACCACCGTCTCGAACTGCAGGCCCACGCGGCGGGCGTCCTTCTCCCGCAGGCCGGTGCGCGCGATCTCCAGGTCGCACACCTTGCTCACCGCGGTGCCCACCACCCCGGGGAAGGTGGCGTAGCCGCCGCCGGCGTTGGTGCCGATGACCTGGCCGTGCTTGTTGGCGTGGGTGCCGAGCGGGACGTACCGCTGCTGCCCGGAGACCAGGTCGAGGACCTCCACGCAGTCCCCGCCCGCCCAGATGTTCTCCTGGCCGCGCACCCGCATGGCCCGGTCGGTGAGCAGACCGCCGTACGCGCCGAGCGGCAGCCCGGCCGCCCGCGCCAGCGTGGTCTCCGGGCGCACCCCGATGCCCAGCACCACCACGTCCGCCGGGTACTCGGCGTCCTCGGTGGCCACCGCGCGGACCCGGCCGTCCTCACCGGTGAGCACCTTGGTCACCTCAGCACCGCCGACCACGGTGATGCCGAGCCCCTCCATGCCCTCGCGCACCAGGCGGCCCATGTCGGCGTCGAGGGTCGCCATGGGCTCCGCGCCCCGGTTGACGACCGTCACCTCGTAGCCGCGTCTGATCAGCGCCTCCGCCATCTCGACGCCGATGTAGCCCGCGCCGACCACCACGGCCCGCCGGCCGCCGCGCCCGCCGTCCGTGGCGGCCAGGCTGCCGAGCAGCAGCTCGCCGTCGCCCAGGGTCTGCACCCCGTGCACCCCCGGCGCACCGGCACCGGGCATGTCCGGGCACACCGGCCGCGCCCCGGTCGCGATCACGAGTTTGTCGTACGACGTCCAGGACTCGGTGCCGGAGTCCAGGTCCCGCGCGCGGACCCGGCCCGCCGCCACGTCGATCTGTGTCACCTCGGTCCGCATCCGCACGTCGATGCCGCGGGACCGGTGCTCCTCGGGTGTGCGGGCGATCAGCGCGTCCCGGTCGGGCACGTCGCCGCCGATCCAGTAGGGGATGCCGCACGCCGAGTACGAGGTGAAGCCGCCGCGTTCGAACGCCACGATCTCCAGCTCGTCCGGCCCGCGCATCCGGCGCGCCTGCGACGCCGCCGTCATGCCCGCGGCGTCACCGCCGATCACGACCAGCCGCTCCCGCGCGGTCCGTGTGCCGCGCCCGCCGTGCGCACCGCCGAAGTCCATGCGCACACGCTACGAGCCCCGCGGGCGGAAGGCTCCCCCGCTGCGAGTCTCGTCGCTCTCCGTGTCCGGAAAGGGGCAGGGGCCGGCGTGCCCCGGTGTGTGCTCGTCCGCCAGGCAGGCCCGGCGGGACGTGGCCGGCGGGCACTGCCTCGTCGCCGTGTCCGAGGCGTCTGAGAGAGTGGGGGACATGAGCGGAACGGGTACGGAGACGGGCGCGGCCCCGGCACGGGTCGTGGTCATCGGAGCCGGGATCGCGGGGCTGGCGGCCGCGCACCGGCTGCTGCGGCGCGGGGCACGGGTGACCGTGCTGGAGGCCGGGGACCGGGTCGGCGGCAAGCTGCTGCCCGGCGAGATCGCGGGCGTACGGGTCGACCTGGGCGCCGAGTCCCTGCTGGCCCGCCGGCCCGAGGCCGTCGGCCTGGCGCGCGAGGCCGGCCTCGGGGACCGGCTCCAGCCGCCCGCCACGGCCAGCGCCTCGATCTGGACCCGCGGCGCCCTGCGGCCCATGCCCAAGGGGCACGTCATGGGGGTGCCCGGGACCGCCTCCGCGGTGGCCGGAGTCATCTCCGACGAGGGCCTGGAGCGCATCGAGCGGGAAGCCGCCCTGCCGCGCACCGAGGTCGGCGACGACGTGGCGGTCGGCACCTACGTGGCCGAGCGGCTGGGCCGCGAGGTCGTCGACCGCCTGGTCGAGCCGCTGCTCGGCGGCGTGTACGCCGGCGACGCCTACCGCATCTCGATGCGCTCGGCGGTCCCGCAGCTCTTCGAGGCGGCCCGGCGGCACGACTCGCTCACCGAGGCGGTCCGCTCCCTGCAGGCCGGCGCGGCCGCGGCCCCGCAGACCGGCCCGGTCTTCATGGGCATCGAGGGCGGTGTCGGCCGGCTGCCGCTCGCGGTGGCCGACGCGGTGCGGGCGCGCGGCGGGGAGATCCTGACCGGGACGCCGGTGACCGAGCTGCGCCGGGAGGCGGGGGAGACCTGGCGGATCGTCGCCGGGGACCGGGTGCTGCACACGGACGCCGTGGTCGTCGCCACGCCGGCCCCCGCCGCTGCCGCCCTGCTGGCCGCCGAGTCGCCCGGCGCGGCGGCCGAGCTGCGGCAGATCGAGTACGCCTCCATGGCCCTGATCACCCTCGCCTACCGCCGGGCCGACGCCGCCGCGCTCCCCGAGGGCAGCGGCTTCCTCGTGCCGCCCGTCGACGGGCGCACCATCAAGGCGGCCACCTTCGCCTCCCGCAAGTGGGGCTGGATCGCCGACGAGGACCCGGACGTCGTCGTGGTCCGCACCTCCGTCGGCCGGTACGGCGAGACGGAGATCCTCGGCCGGGAGGACGCCGAGCTGGTGGAGCTGTCCCGGCACGACCTGCGCGAGGCCACCGGCCTGGACGCCGCGCCCCTGAAGACCCGCGTCACCCGCTGGAGCGACGGCCTGCCGCAGTACCCCGTCGGCCACCGGGCCCGCGTGGTTCGCGTCCGGGAGCACGTCGCCAAGCTGCCGGGCCTGGCCGTGTGCGGCGCGGCCTACGACGGAGTGGGCGTCCCGGCGTGCATCGCCAGTGCGTACGCGGCCGTGGACCAGCTCGGCGGTGACCTGCGTGCCGTGCGGCAGCTCACCGCCCACCCGGTGCAGAGTCTGCACGGCGGGGCGGGAGAATAGTTCCATGAGTGACGACGCCCCCACCACCGAGTCCGGCAGGGTCCCCAACAAGGGCAAGCTGGCCAAGGACCTCAACGAGGTCATCCGCTACACGCTGTGGTCCGTCTTCAAGCTGAAGGACGTGCTGCCCGATGACCGGGCGGGTTACGCCGACGAGGTCAAGGAGCTGTTCGACCAGCTCGCCGCCAAGGACGTGACCGTCCGCGGCACCTACGACATCTCGGGCATGCGCGCCGACGCCGACCTCATGATCTGGTGGCACTCCGCATCCAGCGACCAGCTGCAGGAGGCGTACAACCTCTTCCGCCGCACCAGGCTGGGCCGCGCGCTGGAGCCGGTGTGGTCGAACATGGCGCTGCACCGCCCTGCCGAGTTCAACCGCTCGCACATCCCGGCGTTCCTCGCCGAGGAAACGCCCCGCGCCTACGTCAGCGTCTACCCGTTCGTGCGCTCCTACGACTGGTACCTGCTGCCCGACGAGGACCGCCGCCGGATGCTCGCCGACCACGGCAAGATGGCCCGTGGTTTCCCGGACGTGCGCGCCAACACCGTCGCGTCGTTCGCCCTGGGCGACTACGAGTGGATCCTCGCCTTCGAGGCGGACGAGCTGCACCGCATCGTGGACCTCATGCGTCACCTGCGTGGTGCGGAGGCCCGCCGGCACGTGCGCGAGGAGGTGCCGTTCTTCACCGGGCGGCGCAAGGACATCGCCGAGCTGGTCGCCTCCCTGGCCTGAGCCGGGCTCTTTCGGGGCCGGCGCACGGACCGCGCCCGCGCCCCAGGGCTGCCCGCGCCGGTGCCGCGCTCCGGGCGGGCGGCCGGTCACTCGCGCCAGGGCTGGTCGCGGTGGGTGAAGGCCGCCCGCAGCTCCGGCTCGCCGATGGCGCGGATGCCGCGCACCGCGACCCGGGCCAGGTACGAGCGCTCGTCCCCGGCGTCCTTCGCCTGCCGGGACAGTGCGCTCAGCAGCGCCAGGCCGGCCGGGGACGCCCGGTGCCGGTACGGGGGCGCCTCGAACCGGGCGATGACCAGACAGCTCAGGGCGAGCGTCAGCGGCAGCGCGAACCACAGGGCGATCACCGGGCGCGACAGCCCGGTCGGTCCCGGCAGCAGCACGGCGGCCGCGCCGAGCACGGCGACCGCCCCCGCGGCGATCCGCACCCGGCGGATCCCCGCCGCGAGGGCCGACACCGTGCCCTCGGGGACGGCCAGGCCCGCGCGGACCAGACGGTCGGCGAGGCCGCGCACCACGTCCGCGGCGGCCGCGGCCGCCCTGAGCGGGGCGATCCGGGACTGTCCCCCGGGGCCGATCGCCCCGATCACCGATCGCTCCATCTCGTCCCGGCCGCGTGGATCGACGACCGTGGCCCAGCCGGTGTACGCCAGCAGCAGCCGGCGCTGACGCGCCATGGCCAGCAGGGTCACGTCCACGACCCGGACCGGGCCTCCGGACAGGAACGCCGCCTCGTACAGCGTCAGTTCGCGTATCTGCGCGGCCGCCGGGCCGCCCGTCTCCTCGGCGGCCGCACGGACGGCGGCCAGGCACAGTCCCGCGCATGCCGCACCGGCGACGACCCAGGCCGACAGCAGCAGAAGCACCCAGAACATGGTGTGTTTGTATGACTCTGGCGCCTGACATGCCACGCCTTTTCACATCCCGGACCGGCTCGGCCGGCAGACGCGCCGGCCGTCACCGGCGGACCCCGGCGAGGTGACCGTTGATCACGCCGCGCTCTGTTCGGTTCTGACGTCTCGAGCACGATCCGGGGCCGCGCAGTGCGTTCGGCCGATCGCTTCCGCAGCGAGCCGGCCGCCTCGCGGGATGCCTCCCGGGATGTCAGCGGCTCAGCGCCGCAGCAGGACCCGCCGGGCCGCGCGGGCCGCCCGGGCCGCCGGGGTGGGACGCCTCGGCGCGGGCCCCGACCGTTCCCGCCACCACGCGCGCAGCTTTCGGCGACAGGCCGCGTCCCGCGGCAGTCCGCCGTTCAGCAGCCACTCCACGAACTCCATGGCGTCACGGCGGTAGCCGCCCCGCATCGGATGCCCCTGGGCGTACGCGAGGAACGTCGCGCGGTACCCGCTCCCCAGGACGACCGGCAGTTCCGGCGCCACCTTGGCCACGGTGTCCGCCCGTTTGCCGGCCAGGGCCCGCGCCTGCACGCCCAGCCGTACCCGGTCGAAGCCCTCCGGTGCGGGGGTCCCGGCGACCAGCGCCGACAGCAGCGCGGTCTGGCCGAGCGCGAGCCGCTCCCGGGCGGGACGCGTGTCCGCGCCGGCCTGCCGTGCCCCCGGACGGCCGCCGCCCGACGCGGCGTCCTCCCTCCGGCCGGCGCTCCCTCGCGTGGTGCGGACCGCGCGGTGTGCGGCGCCCCTGCGTCCGGTGCCGCCCGCACCGCCCCGGCGCACCGCATCCCGGACGGCCGTCAGCTCGGCCTCCAGCTCGGCGGGGTCCGGGAAGTTGTCGTCGCGTTCCAGCAGCACTCCGGGCGGGCTGACCCGGGAGGCCAGGTCGGTGAGGAGGTCGAGGACCGGTCGCGGCACCGGGTGGGCGTGGCTGTCGTGCCAGACGCCGTCCCGTTCCACACCGCCCGCCACATGGACGTAGGCGATCGCCTCCAGGGGCAGCGCGTCCAGGGCCGCGGCGGGGTCCTCGCCCTGGTTGACGTGGTTGGTGTGCAGGTTGGCCACGTCGATCAGCAGCCGTACCCCGGTGCGGTCGGCCAGTTCGTACAGGAACTGTCCCTCGGTCATCTCCTCGCCGGGCCACGACAGCAGGGCGGCGATGTTCTCCACGGCGAGCGGCACCGGCAGCGCGTCCTGCGCGATCCGGATGTTCTCGCACAGCACGTCGAGGCTGTCGCGGGTGCGCGGCACGGGCAGCAGATGGCCGGCCTCCAAAGGGCCGGAGGCGGTGAGCGGTCCGCCCGCCCGCACGAACGCGATGTGCTCGGTCACCAGCGGCGCACCGAGGGCCTCGGCCCGTTCGGCGAGGGCACGCAGCCGGCCGGCGTCCGGCCGCTCGGCGCCGCCCAGCCCGAGCGAGACCCCGTGCGGGACGACGGTCACCCCGCGCTCGCGCAGCCGCAGCAGCGAGCCGGGCAGATGCACCGGACACACGTTCTCGGCCACGACCTCCACCCAGTCCACGCCGGGCATGCGCTCCACCGCGTCCGCGATCTGCGGTCGCCAGCCGATCCCCGTCCCCAGCCGCTGCATCGTGCCCTCGCTTCCCACGCCCCCGTGGCCGAGCGCGGACCCGCGACGGGCCCGCGGTATCGGGGTGATGACCCGGGCGCCGGCCGGTGAACCGCGCTGGGCGCATCCTCAGAGCAACATCTGAGGTTCGGGGCCGTCCCGTGTGGTCGCCGCAGCGGGAAGGGGCCTCGCAGGCGTGCTCGCCCGCAAGGCCCCTTGTGCTCGTCTGCCGGGCGGCTCAGTACAGGTCGGTGTACGTGTTCCAGCCGCTGCCCAGCTTCACGCGGGCCTTGAACTGCCCGTTCGCGTAGGAGGAGTAGCGCCACAGGACACCGCTGGAGTCGGCCGCGACCAGGTCGGCGCGGTTGTCGCCGTCCAGGTCACCGGGCGAGGCCATCGTGCTGTACTGCTGCCAGCCCTGGCCGAGCTCCACCCGGGCGGCGAACGGCGCCGAGGCCTTGCCGGTGCCGCGGTACAGGTACAGCGTGCCGGACGGGGTGCGGGCGACGATGTCGGTGCGTCCGTCACCGCTGAAGTCACCCGCGCCGACCAGCAGGTCGTAGGCGTTCCAGCCGCCGCCGATCTTGACGGGTGAGGCGAGGGACAGGCCGTCGCCGCTGCCCGGCACCAGGTACAGGTAGCCGGAGCCGTCGCGGGCGAGGAGGTCGCCCTTGCCGTCGCCGTTCAGGTCACCCGGGCCGAGGAACAGGGTGTACTTGCTCCAGCCGCTCGCCATGGACAGACCCGTGGCGGAGTTGTACAGAACCCCGTCGTACAGTTCGACCAGGTCGGCGTAGCTGTCGGTGTCCAGGGACGAGGCGAGGGCCAGGTCGGCACCGGCGAAGCCGCCGGTGGCGCTGGCCTGCTCGCGCGGTGTGAACTGGCCGTTGTTCATCACGCCGTACCAGAACAGCGTGCCCTTGGAGTCCCGCCCGAACAGCGAGTCCTTGCCGAACCGAGGGACGGCGCCGCTGCCCGCGAACAGGTCGACGAACTCGAAGCCCGAGCCGCTCAGCTGCCGGGCGAGGAAGTTCCCCGACCCGTTGGCCCGGTAGTAGTACAGGTCACCGGATGCGGTGCGGCCGAGCAGGTCGGCCAGGCCGTCGCCGTCCGCGTCGTGGGCCGCGACGATCTGGTTGTAGGTGTTCCAGCCGCTGCCGAGCTTGACCCGGGGCGCCAGCGGGGCGGTGGTGCTGCCCAGGCCGGCGTAGAAGTACAGGTCGCCGGCGGGAGTGCGGCCGACGACGTCGCCGATGCCGTCGCCGTTCATGTCGCCCATGCCGACCAGCTGGTCGAACATCGACCAGCCGCCGCCGACCAGGACCCGCGCGCGGAACGGGCTGGAGTCGTTGCCCGTCCCCTCGTACAGGTACAGCTCGCCGTCGTAGGTCCGGGCCAGCAGGTCCGGCCTGCCGTCGCCGGTCACGTCGCCGGGCGTGATGACCTTGTTGAACATCTGCCAGCCGGTGCCGTGCCAGACGCTCACCCCGGTGCCGTAGGTCCCCGTGCTGTGGTACATCGACAGGGTGCCCGTCGGGGTCAGGGTCAGGACCTCCGGCTCCGGGGTGGCGTCCAGGTTGCCGGGGGTGAGGATGTCCTTGGGCGTCGGGTCGGCGTAGTCGCCGTCCACCGTGTAGTCGCTGAACTCGCCGGTGCTGCTGAGCAAGGCGTAGGTGTTACCGTCCCAGCCGCGCAGAAGGATGTCGCTGGTGCCGTCGCCGTCGGCGTCGAAGTCCGGGTCGGCGGCGTTGCCTGCCTTGATCGAGCTGCGCACCCGGGGCGCGGACGGCGTCGGCAGGTCGAGCCGGGGCAGGGCGGAGGCCGAACGCTTCGGCACCTCCACCCGGGGTACCGGAGCGTCGGCGGCGAGCGCCGGGGTGCTGAGGAACATGCCCGCGGCCACCGCAAGGGCGGTGCAGCCGAGCAGACGCGGACGACGCGCCGTTCTGGGCATGCGTATGTTGACCATAGGCCCCCCTGTTCATGATGAGCGGGCGAGCTGATACCGTTTCAGCCGCCCGTGAGTGATCGGATTGTATGCCACCTGTGAGAGTTCTGTGCACGCAGATGTGCATGTGATCCGGAGACAGGGGGATGTCCGCGCCGCTCGCCTCCGCTGCCGCCCGCGGCCTGCCCGTTCGCGTGCCGGGGCGGACCGGTGCCGGCCCGCGGACGGACGGCTCAGCGCCCGGCCCGGCGGCCTCGCAGCGCCGGATGGTCGGCCACCACCGTGCACGAGCCGGGGGCGATCTCCGTGAAGCCGGCGTCGCGCACCAACGGCAGGGAGCCGTCGGCCAGTTCGCGCCACTGCTCAAGGCTTGCCGTGCGCACGGCCAGCGGGAAGCCGGCCTCGCGCCAGGCGGTGCGCTCCTGGTCGGTCAGATCCCACCAGGCCAGCTGGGCGCCGTGACCCGCCTGGGCCATCGCCTTGCCGGCGGACATGCTCAGGTCAGGGTTCAGCCACAGCACCGGCGTGTCCGGGCCGGGCTCGGCGGGCGGCTCCGGGTCGTCCAGTTCGGTGCCGGAGACCTGGAGCTTCGCCAGGTCCTTGGGCCAGCCGTCGAGCGGGACCGGCGGATAGACGCGTACCTCGGCGCTCTTGCCGGTGACCGTGATGCCGGGCAGCGCCTCGGCGCGCCGCCACTCCGCCCCGCGCACCCGCCGCACCACCTTGCGGATCCGTGCGTCCTGCCAGTCGCGCACGGCCTGCGCCCACTCGCCGGTTCCGGTGGCGCGCTCGTCGGAGAGCAGCACCAGCACCGCGCGGGCCGCGGTCTCCAGCGCGTCGGTGCGGGCCGGGGGACCGGCGCGCTCGATCCGTACCACCAGCGGCAGCACGAACTGCGGCGCCTGGTCCCGGGCGTCGGGCTCGGTGCGGAACGGACTCGTGGCGGCGGCGGTGCCACCGGCGGGAGAGGGGCTGTCGTACGTCACGACCCCCAGTGTGCCAACCGCGCCGCACACGGCAGGACCGCCCCCGGCGCACGCCCGAGGCGTGCGCCGCCCGAGGTCTTGCGGCGCCGGGCGCCGGCAGCGGAGACGAGTGTGCGCCAGTGTGCGGATCTCCGTGGCAGCGGGTGCGCCCGTCCGGTCACTGCATGCTGCCCTGCCGTACCTTGTGCCGGCGGTTCCCCGCCGCGTACGCAAGGAGGTTGATGCTCTCACGCCAGAGAAGGAGCTTGCGTGCACGATCGCGAGAAGACCGGCTCGCACACCGGGGCGGGCACCGGCCGCGCCCCTGCCCGTCGGCCCGCATCCGCCCCGCTCGAGCAGCACGGCCTGCTCGGTCTGCAGGCCGCTGCGGGCAATGCCGCGGTCGTCCAGATGCTCCGCGGCGCCGGCCGGCCCCGGGCGCGGGAACAGCACGAGCACGGTGCCGGCCGCGGCCACACGTCAGCCGTACAGACCGCGCCCGCGGACGGGAAAAGGAAGCCGCCGCCGGTACCGAAGAAACCCGACCGGCTGAGGGACGGCGGGACCGCGCGGACCTCCGGTGCCGAGCAGACCGTGCGGACCTCCGGTGCCGAGCAGGCCGCCTCGGCCGGGCAGACGCCGGCCGCCGCGGAGCCCGCGCGGGCGCAGTCCGACACCCCCGCGCACGGGTACACCCTCGCCGGACAGGCCGACCTGGTCTGCTACCGAGCCGACGGGCGTCCCCCCGAGGCCATCCGGCAGGCGAACGGGATGAGGTCCCGCGCCAACACGTCGGTCGCGGACGAGCTCGCCCTGTTCCTGCAGGACCCGAACGCCTACACCCAGGCCCATGTCAGAAGCCCCAAGCCGACCTTGGTCTCCACGGCGCTGGACGAGGAATGCGGCGGGTACGCCACCAACGACCGGCACGTCTACCGGATCCAGGTCAGCGGCTGGCACAGATTCGCTCCGCCGCCCGCGCGGAGCAGGATCCTGGCCAAGCCGACGGTCTACGCCAACAGCACGTCCCTGGAGACCGCGACCGCGGTCGTCATCGGACCTGTCGGCAGCACCCAGGAAATGGACTTCATCGGGGACATCCCCCTGGCCGCCATCACCGGCTGCCGTCGACCGGGGGAGAACGACTTCAGCCCGCTCTGACGTCCGCGACAGGGGCGGTGCCTGCGGGGTGGTGCCTGCGGGGTGGTGCCTGCGGAGGCGGTGCCCGCGCGGGCCGTCCGCTGGTCAAGGAGACCGGGGCGGAGAAAGGAGACCGGGGTGAAGGAGACGGCAGGCCGGGGTGAAGAGGACGGCAGGCCGGGGCTTCAGCCCGAGCAGGCCGTGCGCTGCGCCTCCTGC
Source organism: Streptomyces thermodiastaticus (assembly GCF_014656135.1). GTDB lineage: Bacteria > Actinomycetota > Actinomycetes > Streptomycetales > Streptomycetaceae > Streptomyces > Streptomyces thermodiastaticus. The sequence goes on along the minus strand of NZ_BNBV01000002.1, from coordinate 278,204 downwards.
CACTCGCAGACGGGGCAGAGCGTGATGCCCTTGTACGACTCCGGGTACTCCGTCGGCTCCAGGCACAGCACGCACCGCGCGTACGGCGGACCCTCGGCCCGGGGCGGGCGGGCGGTGTCGATCAGGCAGTGGTCGCCGGTGGGCGCGTCGTCCTCGCTCATGACTCCAGGGTAGGACGGCCGCCTCAGGGGCCGTGGGTCATGCCGGACCGGCCGCCGCGATCATCTCGGAGATCCTCACGAAGCGGTAGCCCCGGGCGCGCAGCTGCGGCACCACCGCGCGCACCACCCGCTCGGTGGTCGGGGCGGCGCTGCGCGTGCAGTGCAGCACCACCACCGAGCCGGGCCGCACCCCGTCGAGCACCTGCCGGGCCACGGCGTCCGCGTCCGTCGCGAACGCGTCCCCGCCGACCACGTCCCACTGGACCGCGGTGAGCCCCAGCCGGCCCACCTCCCGCAGGGCCCGGTCGTCGTGGCAGCCGCCGGGGAAACGGAAGTACGGCATCGGGTGCGCGACGCCCGCCGCGCGGAACGCCGTGTACGCGCGCTCGACGTCCGCGCCCAGCCGGTCGGCGGAGAGCCGGGGCAGGCCGTAGCAGTCCGCGGTGAACGCGTAGTGGCTGTAGGAGTGGTTGGCCACTTCGAACAGCGGGTCCCGGCCGATGGAGCGCGCCTGGTCCGGGTACTGCTCGGCCCACCGACCCGTCATGAAGACGGTGGCCGGCACCTTCAGGGCGCGCAGGGCGGAGATGAGCCCTGGGTTGTCGAAGCGCTCGCCGGCGGCCGCGCGTCCGCCCTGGTCGGCGGTCATGTCGGCGTCGAAGGTGAACGCGACGATCATGCCCCTGTTCCGCGGCCCGTGGGTGAGGACGGGGGCGAGGCCGCCGGAAGCGGGGGAGAGCGTCGGCGGCGCCGGCGGACTGCCGGGGGAGGGGGAGTGCGGCGCGGATGCGGTGGTGGCATCGGGGACGGCGAACGCGTGATGGCCGAAGGTGGAGGTGGGGCGGGCGGCATCGCCGGAGGATGCGGTGGCCGGCCCGGAGGGGGAGACGGGCGCGGCGGGACGCGTGCCGCCGCAGGCGGCGAGGGCGGCGCTCAGGACACAGAGAGCGGCGATTCGTCGTACAAATCGGATCATCGAACGACATTAGGAATGCGGGCTGCTCCGGCGGGGACGGCGCGGCCGGGCTGTCACCCGCCCGGAGGCCGCCGGAGGGTGCGCCCGCCCGGCGGGCTCACTCCGGCGGAGTCACGGAGAGCGGCTCATTCCGGCCGGACAGCGGCTCTCTCCGAGGCGTCCCGGATATCGGCCGGCTCATGCCGGGGGCCCGGACAGCGGCTCACGACGGTGGTCTCCCCCGGCTGCCGATGGCTGCCGACGGGCCCCCGCCCTCACAGCTCCCGCCGCGGCAGCGGACGGGTCGCCGGGCCCTGCAGCAGGTCGCCGTCGGTGGAGAAGCGTGAGCCGTGGCAGGGGCACTCCCAGGTCCTCTCGGCCGCGTTGAACGCCACCAGACAGCCCAGGTGCGGGCAGCGGGCGGACAGCACGTGCAGAGCGCCCTCGTCGTCGCGGTGGACCGCGAGCCGGTCGGTGCCGGAGCGGATCACGGCGCCCTCGCCCGGCGGGATCGACTCCACGGGCGACGCGGGCCGCAACCGGTCGCCCACGAAGTGCCGGGCCACCTCCGCCTGGGTCTTCAGCAGCGCCGGCGCCTGGCGTACGGCCGTGCGCAGCCGCCGCGGGTCGTACAGCTCCTGCCAGGGGCAGTCCCGCCCGGTGATCAGCGCGGTGAGCAGACGGCCGGCCATGATGCCGCCGCTCATGCCCCAGCCGCCGAAACCGGTTGCCACGTACGTGTTCCGGGCCCCCGGGTGCAGCAGGCCCACCATCGGGACGGTGTCGGTGGGGTCGATGTCCTGGGTGGCCCAGGACAGGGTCAGGTCGACGCCGGGGAAGTGCTCGCGCGCCCACGCCGACAGGCGGTCGAAGCGGCCGGGTGTGTCCCCGGTGCCCGGCGTGAAGTGCTCACCGGTCACGATCAGCAGCCGCCGCCCGTCCTCGCCGTACGGCGCGGTCCGCACCGACCGGGTGTTCTCCTCGGGCGTGATGTACATGCCGTCCGGGTCCAGGCCGGCGTCGACCGGACCGGCGACGACCAGTTCCCGTCGCGGGGACAACCGGGTGAACAGCAACGCCCGGTCGAAGACCGGGTAGTGCGTGGCGACCACGACATGCCGGGCCCGCACGGTCGCCCCCGTCTGCGTCGTCACCCGGCACGGCTCGCCCTCCGCCAGCCCGTCCACCAGAGTCCCCTCGTACAGCTGCGCGCCGCGCTCCACCATGTCCGCGGTCAGCGCCAGCAGGAACCGGCGCGGATGGAACTGCGCCTGGTCGGCGACCCGAACCGCACCCGCGACCGGGAACGGCAGCGGGATCTCGGTGAGGAACTTCGCCGGCAGGCCCGCCTCCCGCGCGGCCTCGGCCTCGGCCCGCACCTCGTCCACCCGGCCCGGATCCCGCACATAGGTGTAGGCGCTGCGCCGCTCCCAGCCGCAGTCGATCTCCAGCTCGTCCATCAGCTCCTCGGCGCGCTCGATCGCCTCCGACTGCGAGCGGGCGTACAGCCGGGCCGCCTCCGCGTCGCGGGTGCGCCGCAGCGTGTCGTAGACCAGGGTGTGCAGCGCGGTCAGTTTGGCGGTGGTGTGCCCGGTGACGCCCTCGGCCACCCGGCGCGCCTCCAGAACGGCCACGCCCAGTCCCGCCCGGGTCAGCTCGTAGGCGGTGCACAAACCGGCGATGCCGGCGCCGATCACGGCCACGTCCACGTCCAGGTCCTGGGCGAGCGCGGGACGGGGCGGCGGTCCGGGAGCCGTCTCGACCCAGTACGAACCGCTGATGCGCTGCCGCACACGCTGCCGCGTGTGCCGCTGCTCCTGCTGCTGTTCGGTCATGCCCGCCGGGTACCCCGGCGGCACCGGCCCGATCGCGGACACACCGCACCCGCCGGGGCACACGCACGGACCGGGGCGAAGCCGTTCCTGCCGGCCCTGCCCCGGTCCGTGCTGTCGGGCCTGTCAGGTGCGCGGACAGTCCGCCGGGGAGGCGTGCGAGACCGCGTCGGCGGCGGCGCGGACCGGGGTGACGGAGACGGGATCGCAGGGCGGGCCGGGGTCGGCGCCGTCGGCCGGGGCCCCGCCCGCCGCGGACGGCGCGCTCGCCGGCGCGGACTCCTCCAGCCGCCGGGGCGGCTGCGGACGGCCGCGCTCCTCCGCCGGCTGCTGGGCCCTCTCCAGGAAGCGCAGCAGCTCCACCGGGAACGGCAGGACCAGCGTGGAGTTCTTCTCGGTCGCCACGGCCGTCACCGTCTGCAGCAGCCGCAGCTGCAGCGCCGCGGGGGTGTCGGCCATCTGCTGGGCGGCCTCGGCCAGCTTCCTGGACGCCTGCAGCTCGGCGTCGGCGTTGATGATCCGGGCCCGGCGCTCCCGGTCGGCCTCCGCCTGGCGGGCCATGGACCGCTTCATCGTGTCCGGCAGCGACACGTCCTTGATCTCCACCCGGTCGACATGCACACCCCACCCGACGGCCGGGCTGTCGATCATCAGCTCCAGGCCCTGGTTGAGCCTCTCCCGGTTGGACAGCAGGTCGTCCAGGTCGCTCTTGCCTATGATCGACCGCAGGGACGTCTGCGCCATCTGGGAGACGGCGAACCGGTAGTCCTCCACCTGGATGATCGCATTCGCCGCGTCGACGACCTTGAAGTAGACGACCGCGTCGACCCGCACCGTCACGTTGTCCTTGGTGATGCCCTCCTGGGCGGGCACGGGCAGCGTGACGATCTGCATGTTGACCTTGTTCATCCGGTCCACGAACGGGACGATCGTCGTGAAACCGGGGGGCCGCACACCGATGTACCGCCCGAGACGCAGGACCACCCCGCGTTCGTACTGCTTGACGACCCGCGCCGCCGCCGCGAGATACACCAGTCCCGCACAGCCCGCGGCGATCACGGCGGTCAGCACGTCCTGAAGCATGACGACTCCTCACAGTCGTCGGATGCGCCCCGAAGTGCGCCTGCTTCCCACCATAGGCCCGGCACGAGAAAGCGGTCGAGCCCTGGGACCGGGCCGCCGGGCGGAGAACGTGTGGGCCATCGGGTGAGGCGGTGCGTGCGGGCCACGGCGGGGCGGTCCGCCCGCCGCACACCGGCGGCGGGCGGGACGGTGCGGGCAGGGCCTACGGCGCCGGTTCCATGACCTTGACCGGCGTGGTGCCGGCGGCGCTGTGCCGCTCGGCCCAGTTCAGCAGGGCCGTGCGGCAGGCGTGGTCCAGGTGGTGCAGCCCGGACAGGTGCAGCTCCACGGGCCGGTCGCGGGGCAGCGCCTCCAGGCTGTCCAGGATGCGCGGCAGCCGCAGGAAGGTGGCGTTGCCCGTCAGATGGGCCTGGATCGGGCCCGCCCCCTTGTCGACGATCTCCAGCTGCACATGGGAGGCCTGCCAGGCGGTCTTGACCACCGACAGGGCCAGCCCGATCAGGACTCCTTCGAACATGTTCACCGCGACGATGGACACCGCCGTGACCACCAGGATCAGGGCCTCACCGCGGTGGCTGCGCCACAGCGCGGCCACCTGCCGGAAAGGGATCAGCTTCCACCCGGCGTGCAGCAGCACACCGGCGAGGGCGGGCAGCGGGATCAGCGCCAGCGCCTGCGGCAGCAGGGCCGCGAACAGCAGCAGCCACACGCCGTGCAGGAACCGGGAGGCCTTGGTACGGGCACCCGCCTGGACGTTGGCCGAGCTGCGGACGATCACCGCGGTCATCGGCAGCGCGCCCAGCAGGCCGCACACGGCGTTCCCCGCGCCCTGAGCCATCAGCTCCTGGTCGTAGCGGGTGCGCGGACCGTCGTGCAGCCGGTCCACGGCCGCCGCGCTGAACAGGCTCTCCGCGGAGGCGATCAGCGTGAAGGCGACGATCGTGCCGTAGAACGCCGGGTGCGCCAGCCCGCCGAAGGCGTCGGCGTCGGGCGGCTGGATCGCGTCGAGCAGCCCTTCCACCCGCACCGTCTCCACCGGCAGGTCGAGCAGGAGGGTGACGGGCGTGACCAGCAGCACCGCCGCCAGCGCGCCGGGCACGGCACGCACCTGCCGCGGCAGCCGCGGCCACAGTGCCAGGAGGGCGACCGTGACCGCGCCGACCGCGACCGAGGCCTGCGCCGTGGGGCTGCCTAGGACGTCGGCGACCGCCTTCGGCAGCCCCGCGATCTTGCCGAGGCCGGAGGCCGGGGCGGACAGACCGGCCGCCGCGTACATCTGGCCCGCCATGATCACCAGACCGATGCCGGCCAGCATGCCCTCGACCACGGAGACCGAGATGGCCCGGAACCAGCGGCCCAGCCGCAGGGCGCCCATGGCCAGCTGCAGCAGCCCGGTGCCCAGCACCAGGACGCCGAGCGCCGGCAGCCCGTAGCGGTCCACGGCCTCCATCACGAGCACCGTCAGACCGGCCGCCGGGCCGGAGACCTGCAGGCTGCTGCCGGGCAGCAGCCCGGCGACCATGCCGCCCACGATGCCGGTGACCAGCCCGAGCTCGGCCGGCACGCCGGAGGCGACGGCCACGCCGACGCACAGCGGCAGCGCGACGAGGAAGACGACGAACGAGGCGGCGACGTCACGCTTGAGGTGCGGGAACCTGGATATGGCGGTCGTCATGGCTGGGCTCACCGGACCGTGACGGTGCGGGACGGGGTGCCGGGAACGCACCGCCTCGGCGGGCTCGGGACCCAGGCGGGCCGGGACCGGTCCGCGGTGCGGCGCCCTGATCCGCGGGCGTGATCGACGAGTGGTCGCATACGGGTGTCTCCTCCTGGCACGCGCCGGCGCGTGCCGTCGTGCAGGTCGTGCGGAACTACGGATGGGAACCACGGCGCGCCCGGGGCCGGAGAACGCGAACGCGGATCCCCCGGACGAGGTGCCATGGCGGTGAGGGCGCTCGGCAGCGGAGCGCCGGCGGAATGCGGCTGTCAGAAGCCGTCGGGGGGTCTGCAGAAACGGGCGTACCCGGTGCCCGGCACGGCGGGCCGGGGGCGCGTCGTGGCCTGCGCCTGACCGGGCGTGTACGCGGTTGCGAAAAAAGCGGTCGGTGCGAAGAGACGCAGAGGGAAGGGCAGGGTGAGCACGGGCGCGAGAAGAGGCGCGAGTCGCGCCCTGGCGCGCGGACCTCGGCTCATGCGCTCCCCTTCCCTATCCGGCGCACCTCTACGGCGAACCAACAATTGGTCAAGGATTGGTCAAGCATGACGGTAGCGGCACTGAGCGATTTGCAGGGTCAACGATGTGTTGATGGGGTGAAGACGCCCGAAAAACGCCCCCGAATGGCGCGAACGCGCGCATGACGGACGCCGGATCGTCCGCCCGGTCGGACTCCTCGGCTGCCCGTACGGGCAGCAACGGAACGCACCGGTCCGCCGGGCCTTCGGACCTTCGCGGGTCAACCGCCCTCGGCGAGACTCTTCGCGTCGCGGGCGAGCGCGGTGAGACGGGATATCGCGCGGAAGTACTTCTTCCGGTATCCGCCGGTGAGCATCTCCTCGCTGAACAGCTGGTCGAAGGGGAGCCCGGAGGCCAGCACGGGCACCTCGCGGTCGTAGAGCCGGTCCGCGAGCACGACCAGACGCAGCGCCGTCGACTGGTCCGGCACGGGCCGCACCCCGGTCAGGCAGACGGCCGAGATTCCCTCGGTGAGCGCGCCGTAGCGGCTGGGGTGCACCGTGGCCAGATGGTCCAGCAGGTCGGAGAAGGAGTCGAGGGAGGCGTTGGCCGTGGTGTGCGCCGCCTTGGTCACCTGTTCGTCGGTGAACGGTGCCGGTGCCTCGGGCAGACCCCGGTGGCGGTAGTCCTCGCCGTCGATGCGCAGCGTGCGGAAGTGCGCGGACAGCCCCTGGATCTCGCGCAGGAAGTCGGCGGCGGCGAAACGGCCCTCGCCGAGCTTGCCCGGCAGCGTGTTGGAGGTGGCGGCCAGCGCCACGCCCGCGTCCACCAGCCGGCCCAGCAGGGTGGAGACGAGCACCGTGTCGCCGGGGTCGTCCAGCTCGAACTCGTCGATGCACAGCAGGCGGTGACCGGAGAGGGTCTCCACCGTCTTCTGGAAGCCGAGGGCGCCGACCAGGTTCGTCAGCTCCACGAACGTGCCGAACGCCTTGCGTGCGGGCTCGGCCGGGGCGGCGTGCCACAGGGAGGCCAGCAGGTGGGTCTTGCCGACGCCGTAACCGCCGTCGAGGTAGATGCCCCGGGGACCGGCGGCAGCCCTGGCGGCCTTGGCCCGGCCCTTGCCGAACCCGAAGAAACCGCGCCGGCCCGAGGGGGCGGCGTCCGCGCCGAGCCCGGCGGCGAAGTCCTCCAGCACACGCACCGCCTCGGCCTGACTGGGCTGGTTCGCGTCGGGAATGTACGTCGCGAAGCGCACCGCGTCGAAGCGCGGCGGCGGCACCAGCTCGGCGACGAGCCGGTCGGCGGGGACATGCGGCTCGCGGGCGCACAGGGACAGGGGACCGGCGCCGGTCAGGGGGCTCAGCCCGGAGGCGGCTGTGGAGGACGACACGATGGTCCATGGTAAGCGGCGTGGAACACTGCACGGCATGCGACGCCTGTTCCCTGTGACCGACGAAACAGCAGCCCACGCGGCGCCGGACACCCTTCAGGCCCCTGGTACCCGGCTGCCCGGCGCGCTCGACGACCGGGAGTGGTCCCTCGCCGAGCTGGCCGCCGCCTACGCCTACCCGGAGCCGCAGGTCACGGGCGGCCGGCCGTGGCTGCGCGCCAACATGGTGTCCACGCTGGACGGAGCGGCCCAGCACGAGGGCCGCTCGCAGCCCATCTCCAGCGCCGCCGACATGCGGATCTTCGGCACGCTGCGGGCGCTGGCGGACGTGGTCGTGGTCGGCGCGGAGACGGTGCGCCGGGAGGGATACCGGCCGGCCCGCGCCCGCACGGAGTTCGCCGAGCTGCGCGCGGCGGCCGGACAGGGGCCGGCTCCGGCGATCGCCGTCGTCACCGCGAGCCTGGACCTGGACTTCTCCCTGCCGCTGTTCACTTCGCCCCTGGTCCCCACGGTGATCCTCACCGGTGCCGGGGCGCCCGCACAGCGCGTCGCGGAGGCGGAACGGGCAGGGGCCCGCGTGCTGGTCGCCGGTGACGGCGCGGGCGTCGACCCGGCGCGCGCCGTGCGGGCCCTGGCCGACGCCGGCCACACCCGGCTGCTCACCGAGGGCGGCCCCCGCCTGCTGGGCCGGCTGGCCGCCGCCGACGTCCTCGACGAGCTGTGCCTGACGATCTCCCCGATGCTCACCGCGGGCGACGCCCAGCGCATCGCCGGCGGCCCGCCGGTCGAGGACCCGCACCGCTTCACCCTGGCCTGCCTGCTGGAGGAGGACGGCTTCCTGTTCACCCGCTACCGGCGGGCAGCCTGAAGACGCCGGTGCCGTCCATCCGGTGCCGGCGGATCCGGTCGTGCATCCGTCCGGCGGCGGATCCGGTCACGCATCCGCCGCCGTGGGGCCCGGTCACGCATGCGCCGGCGGCGGGGCCGGCCGGGCCGGCGGCCCAGGGCGGCGGCCGCGAGGCAGGTCGGAACGCCCCGGGGACACCCCGGGGCACCCGACCCGAACACCGGAACGGGTACGGAAGCGCCCGTTCCAGCTCCGTCGCGGCACCTGTGCGAATCCCGGCCACCGCTGGGCGCTCGCGGGGCAGGATGGTTTCTGCGGGGGCTCGTCCGGCCCACGGAGGTAGCGAGAGGGCGCGGCCCTCACTGCAGAAAGGGCGCCTGGTGTTCACAAGCGTTTTGATGATCGAGAAGGCCCTGACGTCCGCCGACGTGGAATTCGTCACCACCTTGCACGGTGACGAGCCGGTCGCCTTCCACGTACTGCTCCAGCCGCGGGGTGAGCAGGCCGACCGCCTGCTGCGAGCCATCGACGACATCGCGCTCGGCGAGATCGACGAGGCCGCCCGCGAGGGCGAGACCCCCGAGGGCGAGGCGGCCAGGAGCGAGGGCGAACGAGCCCTGGACGTGTCGCTGCGGGCGCTGCACGCCGCGGGCAGCCGGGCGGAGGGGCGGCTGGTGGAGGACCATCCGCTGGACGCCCTGAAGTCCCTGGTCGCCGAGGTCGACGCGGACGAGGTGATCGTGCTGACCGACCCGCACTACGTGGAGGAGTTCTTCCACCGCGACTGGGCCTCGCGGGCCCGTCACAAGGTCGGCGTACCGGTGTTGAAGCTCTTCTCCCACAGCAAGGCATAGGCTGGGGCGGCGCCCCGCGCGAGCGGTGCGCGACCGAGTCGTATCCGAGCCGTACCACCTGGGAGAAAAGCGCATGGCACCCGGTCTTCCCACCGCCATGGACCGACCGCACTTCATCGGCATCGGCGGCGCCGGAATGTCGGGCATCGCCAAGATCCTCGCTCAGCGCGGCGCGCGGGTGGCCGGCAGCGACATGAAGGACTCCGCGACCGCGGGGGCGCTGCGAGCGGTGGGGGCCACCGTGCACATCGGGCACGCGGCCGAGCACCTCGCCGAGGACGCCTCCTGCGTGGTGGTCTCCTCGGCCATCCGGCAGGACAACCCGGAGCTGGTCCGCGCGAAGGAGCTGGGCATCCCGGTCGTGCACCGCTCCGACGCGCTGGCCGCGCTGATGCGAGGCTTGCGGCCGCTCGCGGTGGCCGGCACCCACGGCAAGACCACGACCACCTCCATGCTGGCGGTGGCGCTGACCGAGCTGGGCCTGAAGCCGTCGTACGCCATCGGCGGCGACCTGGACGCGCCCGGCTCCAACGCGCACCACGGCGAGGGCGAGATCTTCGTCGCGGAGGCCGACGAGTCCGACCGCAGCTTCCACACATACGCCCCCGAGGTCGCCGTCGTTCTCAACGTCGAGCTGGACCACCACGCCAACTACGCCTCGATGGACGAGATCTACGAGTCCTTCGAGACCTTCGCCGGCAAGATCGTGCCCGGCGGCACCCTGGTGATCTCGGCCGACCACGACGGTGCGCGCGAGCTGACCCGGCGCCTGGCCGGCCGGGTGAGGACGGTGACCTACGGCGAGGCAGAGGACGCCGGCGTGCGGATCGTGTCGTTGGTGCCGCAGGGGCTGAAGAGCGAGGTGACCGTCCTGCTGGACGGCGTGGAGCTGACGTTCACGGTCTCGGTGCCCGGCCGCCACTACGCGCACAACGCCGTGGCGGCGCTCGCCGCCGGCGCCGCCCTCGGCGTCCCGGCCGCCGAGCTCGCCCCCGCGCTGGCCGCGTACACCGGGGTCAAGCGGCGCCTGCAGCTCAAGGGCGAGGCCGCGGGCGTGCAGGTGATCGACTCCTACGCCCACCACCCGACCGAGATGACCGCCGACCTGGAGGCGATGCGCGGCGCCGCGGACGGCTCCCGGATCCTGGTGGTCTTCCAGCCGCACCTGTTCTCCCGCACCCAGGAACTGGGCAAGGAGATGGGGGAAGCCCTCGCGCTCGCCGACGCCTGCGCCGTGCTGGACATCTACCCGGCCCGCGAGGACCCGATCCCGGGCGTGACCAGCGATCTGATCATCGAGGCGGCCCGGGCGGCCGGCGCCGACGTCACGGCCGTCCACGACAAGGCCGAGGTGCCCGATGTGATCGCGGGAATGGCGAAGACCGGTGATCTCGTTCTCACCATGGGCGCCGGTGATGTCACGGACCTCGGTCCGCGCATCCTCGACCGCCTGAACGAGAACTGAGACGACACCTGAGGGGCTGAGGGCTCATGCCGTACGACGTCGAGAAGCCGGACGAGCAGTGGCGCGAGGAGCTGACCCCGGCGGAGTACGCGGTGCTGCGCCAGGCCGCGACCGAGCCCGCCTTCACCGGTGAGTACACGGATACCAAGACCAAGGGTGTCTACTCCTGCCGGGCCTGCGGCGCGGAGCTGTTCACCTCGGAGACCAAGTTCGAGTCCCACTGCGGCTGGCCGTCCTTCTACGACCCGAAGGACACCGACGCCGTGGAGCTGGTGGAGGACCGCTCGCACGGCATGGTGCGCACCGAGGTGCGGTGCGCCCGTTGCGGTTCACACCTCGGACACGTGTTCGAGGGCGAAGGGTTCCCCACGCCGACCGACCAGCGGTACTGCATCAACAGCATCTCGCTGCGGCTGACGCCGGCCGAGGACTGAGCGGAGCGGGGCCGCACGGCGGTCGCGCAGGGTGAGCGCGGGGATGCGGCCGGCGTTTTGCGGGCCGCATCCACGGTGGGACAATAAGGGACACAGGTGACGTCGTGGACGTCACCGTGTCATCGGCAGTTCTGCCGTAACTCCGCAGAGGCGGGTGGAAGACATGATCACAGCCTCGAACGTCGTCCTGGCCGCGGAGCCGCATGCCTGGGGCACCCTGATCGCCTTCATCGTCGGACTCGTCGTCGTGGTGGGCGGTCTGATATGGGCTGTCGGGATGGGCATCGGCGTGATGCGCCGGGAGCCGGACCGGCCCGAACCCGAGGAACAGCCGCACCTGCCCGTCACGGGTGCGATCGAGGAGATCAGCGAGGTGCGCGAGCCGGACGAGGTGCACTGCGACGACGGGGTGCGGCTCATGCCCTACGAGATCCACCGTGCCGGTACCCGGCGCAAAGGCGACCAGCACCGTGAACGCTGGGCGCCGGGCGGCAGCGGAGCCTTCGGCAGCGGCGGTCCCGGCCGGACCTGACCTGCGGCCGGGCATCCGACCCACGGGGCGGGCCCCTCGGGGCTCGCCCCGTCGCGCACCCGCCGCGTGCCGCACGCCCGCCCACGGGGCGGGACGCGCGGCCCTGCCGCCGCTGATGCGGCCGTCTAGACTCTCTGCGCGGCAGCCCGCGTGCACTGGCCGGGGAGCGGGCGGCCACTGCCAGACCCGAAGGGGTATACGGCGTCTTGATACGCATCGACACAGTCACCAAGCGGTACCCGGACGGTACCGTGGCGGTCGACCGCCTCTCGCTGGACATCCCGGACCGTTCGATCACCGTCCTGGTCGGGCCGTCCGGCTGCGGCAAGACCACCACGCTCCGCATGATCAACCGGATGGTGGAGCCCACCGAGGGCACCATCCTCCTCGACGGCGCCGACATCCGGGACCAGCCCGTCACCGCGCTGCGCCGCTCGATGGGATACGTCATCCAGAACGCCGGGCTGTTCCAGCACCGCACCGTCGTCGACAACATCGCCACCGTGCCCCGGCTGCTGGGCTGGAGCAAGCAGAAGGCCCGGGCGCGCGCGGCGGAGCTGATGGAACGCGTCGGCCTGGACGCGTCGCTGGCCAAGCGTTACCCCTACCAGCTCTCCGGCGGCCAGCAGCAGCGCGTCGGTGTGGCCCGGGCGCTCGCGGCCGATCCGCCGGTGCTGCTGATGGACGAGCCGTTCTCGGCCGTCGACCCGGTGGTGCGCAAGGGCCTGCAGGACGAACTGCTGCGGCTGCAGGAGGAACTCGGCAAGACGATCGTCTTCGTCACCCACGACATCGACGAGGCGGTCACACTCGGCACGATGGTCGCGGTGCTGCGCACCGGCGGACGGCTCGCCCAGTACGCGCCGCCCGCCGAACTGCTCAGCGCCCCCGCCGACGCCTTCGTGGAGGACTTTCTCGGCACCGACCGGGGCTTCCGCCGGCTGTCCTTCTTCGGCTCCGCGACGCTGCGGCTGCGCACCGCCCCGGTCGTCACCGCCGACGCCACCGCCGAGCAGATCGCGGCCGGCGCCGCCGAGGCGCCTTACGTGCTGGTCACCGACGCCGACGGCACGCCCCTCGGCTGGGCGGAACCGCGGGATCTGACGGCGGGCCGGATCGATCCCGCCCGGCTGCTGCCGCACGGCCGGCCCTTCGTCCACGGCACCGGGTCCCTGCGCGCCGCCCTCGACTGCGCGGTGCTCTCCCCGACCGGCTGGGCCGTCGCGGTGGACGAGGCCGGGCGCGCGGTCGGGGTCGTCTCGCAGCAGGCCATCGGCGAGGCGATCCGCGCCGCGCACGGCACGCACCGCGCCGAGGCCGCCGAAGAGGCCGGGGTCACCGGATGAACGGTTTCTTCGACATCCCGAGCGACCTGCAGCACAGCTGGTTCGGCCTGATCGGGCTGCATCTGCGCGAGGCCCTGCTGCCGGTGCTGGCCGGACTGCTCGCCGCCCTGCCCATCGCCCAGCTGTGCGTGCGCTTCCGCTGGCTGTACCCGCCCGTGCTGGGGGTGACCACGGTCTTCTACGCCATCCCGTCGCTGGCGTTCTTCGTCGTCCTCATCGACTACACCGGCCAGACCGAACTGACGGTGATGATCCCGCTGGCCGTCTACAGCCTGGTGGTGCTCGTCCCGGCGATCGTCGACGGCGTGCGCTCGGTGCCGCAGGAGACACTGGCCGCGGCCACCGCCCTGGGCCTCGGCCCGCTGCGGCGCTATCTGCAGGTGCAGCTGCCGATCGCGGTGCCCGCCATCGTCGCGGGTCTGCGGGTGGCCGCCGTCTCCAGCATCTCCCTGGTCAGCGTCGGCATGCTGATCGGCAATCAGGGCGCGCTCGGCAACCTGCTGCAGGACGCGCGCAACTACCACCGTCCCGAACTGGCGGTGAACTCCGTGGTGACCACGGCGGCGCTGGCCATCTGCGTGGACGCGGCCCTGGTCGGCGTCCGCCGGCTGCTGACCCCCTGGATGCCGCGCACCGCACGCCACGGCGGCCGGCCCTCCGCCGCCCGCCCGGCCGGTGCGGCCGCGCCCGAGGCGGAGGAGGCCGCCCGGTGAACGTCCTGCACTACATCGCCTCCTTCTTCGCAGACGCCGCCCACTGGCACGGCTACGACGGAATTCCCGCACGCCTGGCCGAACACGTCCGGTACTCCCTGCTGGCGCTCGCCCTCGCCACCGCCGTGGCGCTGCCGCTCGGGCTGCTCACCGGCCACTACGGGCGCGGCGGCAACGTCCTCGCCCTGGTCGCCACGGCCGGGCGGGCGCTGCCCAGCTTCGGCCTGCTGGTGCTGATGTTCATCCTGCTCGGCTTCGGCCTGGTCCCGGTGATGGTGCCGCTGGTGGTGCTCGCCCTGCCGCCGGTCCTGGTGACCACCTACGAGGCGATGCGCTCGGTCGATCCCTCGCCGGTGGACGCCGCCCGGGGCATGGGGATGGGGGAGGCCCGCGTGCTGTTCCAGGTGGAACTGCCCGTGGCGCTGCCGCTGATCCTCAGCGGGGTGCGCTCGGCGGCGATCCAGATCGTCTCCACCGCCACCATCGCCGCGTACGTCAGCTTCGGCGGGCTGGGCCGGTACATCGTCGACGGCCTCTACCAGCTCGACTACGAGAAGGTCGTGGGCGGTGCCGCACTGGTCGCCGCGCTGGCCCTGGTCACGCTGGGCGTGTTCTGGGCGGCGGGACGGTTCGCGGTCTCGCCCGGAGTGCGCCACGCGGGCCGCCGGACGTGACCGGTCCCGCGACGCGGCGACCGGCCGCCGGAAAGCTCTTGACCGACCGGGACATGGCTGGATTGGATCAGGACGCACGAGGTGCTCACCCCTCGTGCGTCCCTGCCCGTGTTCCGCTCCCCGCCTCCCTCGACCCTGGAACGCAGTTGTGACCTTTTCCGTGAAGAACCCCAGGCCGCTCAAGCGACGTGTCGGTGTGACGGCCGTCGCGCTCGCCGCGACGGCGGCCCTGCTGGCAGGATGCTCGTCCTCCGGAGACTCCTCCGGCAACCCGCTCACCGGCAAGAAGAGCAACGGCGGCACCGTGGTCGTGGGCTCCAACAACTTCCCCGAGAGCACCCTGCTCGCCGACCTGTACGGGGAGGCGCTGAAGGCCAAGGGCATCAAGGTCGCCTACAAGCCCAACATCGGCAGTCGGGAGACCACCTACAAGCTGATCAAGAACGGCTCCCTGACGATGCTCCCCGAGTACAACGGGGCGCTGCTGGCCTACCTCGACAAGAAGGCCGCCCCGACGTCGGTGGCGGACACCACGGCCGCGATCACCCAGCACCTCGACCCCGGGCTGACCCTGCTCAAGCCCTCTCCCGCCGAGGACAAGGACTCCGTCACCGTCAACCAGCAGACGGCACGGAAGTACCACCTCACCACCGAGTCCTCCATCGAGGACCTCAAGGACGTCGCGGGGGAGCTGGTCATCGGCGGCTCCCCGGAGTTCCAGACCCGGCAGCAGGGCCTGGTGGGCCTGGAGTCCGTGTACGGGCTGCGGTTCACGTCGTTCAAGGCGCTGGACGCCGGCGGCCCGCTGACCCAGACGGCGCTGCGGAAGAACGTCGTGCAGGTGGCGGACCTGTTCACCACGGACCCGACCATCGCCGAGGAGAAGTTCGTCACCCTGCGGGACACCAAGAACCTCTTCGGGTTCCAGAACGTCCAGCCCCTGGTCCGCAAGGGCGCCCTGTCGCAGCAGGGCGTCGACGCGCTCGACGCCGTCTCCGCCGAGCTCGACACCGCGACCCTGCTGGATCTGAACAAGCAGGTGCAGCTGCAGAAGAAGGACCCGCTGCAGGTGGCGCGGGCCTGGCTGAAGTCGGCGGGACTGAGCTGACCTGACGTCATATGCACGCGGCAGGAGCAACGCATGGCGACACGCGCGGTACGGCGCAGGGCACGGAAGATCCTGGGGCGGGACCCGGTGGCTCTGGTGTGGTGCGAGCTGCCCCGGCGCATCCCCCGGCCGCCGAAGGACGTCCACCGGGCGGCGGGAGGCGGACGGCTGACGTCGGGGCACCACTGGCTGGTGTACGTCGGCGCCGTCGTCTTCTGCGTCGTGGTCGTGCCCTGGATGCTGATCGACATGTTCCTGGACCGGCTGGCGGGCACCGGCGAGCGCAGCACCCGGCAGGCGTCCGGTGGCAGCACGTCCTCGCCCCGGCGGACCGAGGCGCCCTTCTTCGACGGTGACTGGACCCTGACCGCCGGTCAGCTGCTGCTGCGCTGGTACAGCCAGTCGCCCAGCCGCAAACGGCTGGTGCTGCTGACCGAGGACGAGGTGTGCCTGGCCGCCTCGCCGCGCCGCCGGCTGTCCCCGACGAAGGCGGGCGACTTCGACGTCGTGGCGCGGTTCCCGGCGGACCAGGCACGCATCGAGGGCGAGTCGGGGCAGCCGCGCGGTTTCGCCACCTTCCGGCTGTGCTTCGCCGACGGCTCCTGGCTGGAGGCCGGACGGCTGGGCGAGCCGGAGGACGCGGACCACTTCCTGCGCACGGTGCCCGACCCGGCGTGAGGACGCCCCGTGCCGGTGGTGGTGGCGAGGACGCCCCTCGTGCCACCACCGGCACGCGGCCATGGGGCCGGGCGCGCCTGCCTCCGCCCGGCCTGACGGCGTCTCACGCCCATTCGGTGCCGGCCGCCGCCTTCCGCTCCCGTGCTGCCCGTGCGGCCCGTTCCTGCCGGCGCCGCTGCCGCCGGACGCGCCGGGGCTCCTGGTCGGGCAGCCAGCCGAAGGCCAGGCAGCAGCCGGCGGCCCCGAGGAGCAGCCCCACGAAGAAGCCGCCCAGGTTCGAGGTGATCCAGGTGCCCAGGGTCAGCAGGATGCCGGTGAGCGAGTAGAACAGGCGCTGGGCGGGGTTGAACAGGATCAGCAGACCGCACAGCACCATCAGCGCGGGCAGCAGATACCCGGCCACCCCCTGCATCCCGACGTGCAGGACGACCTTCAGGGACGCCTTCTCGGTGAGCAGGATCTCCGCCCCGCCCAGGGTGAGCAGCAGCCCGCCCCAGAAGGGGCGGCGGGAGCGCCACCGGCGGAAGGCGGCCCGTGGCCCCGGCCGGCGCGTGCCCGGCCGTGCCGGGACCGTGTGCGTGTCGTGCGTCATCGGTTCAGCAGCCCGTGTCGCTGAAGCGCAGCCTCAGGCCCGGCAGCTTGAACACGCCCGCCGTGGTGGCGTAGTTGGTCTGCCGCAGGTTGGCGATGTGCACCGTGTCGGCCTGCTGGCTGAACACGCCCTTGGGGCCCTGGACCCCGGCCTTGGTGAGGGTGCTGGCGTCGTTGCCGATCTCGATCTTGTTGAACGCGGCGTCGCCCGACAGCTCGGTCGAGTCGGTCGTCAGGTCGGTCGCCTGCACCTTCTTCGCCCCGCCGCCGGCGGTGATCAGCAGGTTGGTGCCGCCCAGGTCCACGCTCTGGCACAGCTTGGTCAGCGTGGCGTTCTTGATCGCCGAGGTCACCACGAGCACCTGCCCGCCGGTGTCGCCCGCGTTGGGGCTGTCCTCGGCCATGTTGTCCAGGGAGCCGAACTGCTCGAAGCCGGTGCCGTTCAGCTCGGTCGCCGTGACGGTGAAGGGCATGCCGGAGATGGCGAACTGCACGCCCAGCGCGCCCTCGGCGGTGAGGATCGCCAGGCCCGCGGCGGCGAGGGCGGCGGGCACCGCCATCACAGCGGCGCGGCGCAGCCGGACCCGGCCGCGTCGTTCCGTGCCGCCGGCGGCGGGGGGTGCGGCTGCCGCGGAGGTGTCGCCGGCGGCAGCGCTGTGCGGGTGGTCGGGGGTGTGGTCGGCGGACGGGGGGAGGTCCGAGGACGAGGCCATGTCTGCTCCCGTGTACGTGTGGCTGCTCGTGGAGTTCAGCGGCCCGTTGCCCTGGCGCGGACAGCGGCTGCGGCGCACCGGCGGATGGAGCGACACCTTCCGCGGGTACGGGAGATGTCCGGTTACGCGGCAGTAGGTGTCCAGGAAGTTACCGGTGGTTACAGTCACGGGTCAAGGGATCTGTGAAAGAAAGGTGTTCGCCGTGTGGTGCCGGGGTCAGCGCGGCGCCGCCGGTGCGGCATTCCACTCCCGCGGTGCGCCGCTGACCGGGGCCGGAGCGCCGGCACAGCGGGGTGCGAGCCGCCTCGGGTGGCACGGCTCACTTCTCAACTTCCGTACGGCGCATTGACGTTGACGACGCGGCGGGTCTACAAAGTGGCTGACTCGACCGCGGATCCGTGGCGCCGGATCCGCCCGCGCGGCGCACCGGCCGCGCTTCGTTCACGCATCGTTCCACCCCGGCGGTTCTTCCCGGCGTCTTCACGTCTTCTTCACGGCCGGACGGTCGAACCTGCCGGACAGGGCGCTGCCCGGCGCGTTCGCAGGGCGCCGGAACGCCGTCAGGGCGCGCCGTCATCTTCGCACTCCCCCCACTCAGAAGCGAGGTATCCGCATGCGTACGCGTTCCGTCCTCACCCTGGCCGCCGCCGTCGCCGCGCTGTCGCTCCCGGCGGTCGCCCCCGCCTCCGCCGCCGACTCCGCGGTGCTCACCACCGGCGGCACCGGTGGCACAGCGGTCGCGGTCGGCGACCAGCTCACGGCCTCGCTGAAGGCCGGCACCAGCGCCACGCTCTACTCCAGCGCGTCCGGCAGCAGCGGTGTGGCCTGCACCTCGTCCACCTTCACCGCCACCGTCACCGACAACCCGGCGGCCCCGGGCACGGCGAGGGAGTCGGTGACCGGGCACACCTTCGACCCGAGCAGCTGCACCAGCAACGTCGTCGGCGTGCTCGGCGTCAACAGCATCCGGATCGACAACCTGCCCTACGACGCCACCGTGACCTCCGACGGCACCCTCACCGTCACCCCGCCCGCCGGCTCGGTCATCCAGACCACGGTCCAGCTGCGCACCCTGCTCGGCAGCGTCACCTGCGTCTACCGGGCGCCCCAGCTGACCGGCAAGGCCGACAACGCCGACAACAGCATCACCTTCACCAACCAGCAGTTCACCAAGGCGTCCGGGTCGTCGCTGTGCTTCTCCAACGGCTACTTCACCGCCCGGTACGCCCCGGTGACCGACGGCGGTTCCGCCGTGTTCGTCAACTGACCGCGACCGCCGCCCGCGCCGGCCGGACCGCGGCTTCCCCGGCCGGCACGGGCGGCGGCGCACCCACCGGTGACAAGAGGCGCGCGCACGCTCGCACGCCTGGCACCGAGCCGCCGCGCCCCGGCGCACGACGGGCTCCGCCGTGCGCCGACACGCGGTGGACGGCCCGCCGTTCACGCGATGGTGTGATCGAATACCGGCCGGAGGATGGCCGCACGGTGCCCCGGGTAGGCCCCGGCCATGACGCAGCAGCCGTTCGAGCTCCCCGCCTTCTACCTGCCGCACCCCGCGCGGCTGAACCCGCACGTCGACGAGGCCCGCGCCCACTCGACACGCTGGGCCCGCGAGACGGGCATGCTGGACGGCTCCGGGATCTGGACACGGGCCGACCTCGACGCGCACGACTACGGCCTGCTCTGCGCGTACACCCACCCCGACTGCGACGCGGACGCCCTGTCGCTGATCACGGACTGGTACGTGTGGGTCTTCTTCTTCGACGACCACTTCCTCGAGATCTTCAAACGCACCCAGGACCGCGCCGGCGGCAAGGCCCACCTGGACCGGCTGCCCCTGTTCATGCCGCTCGACCCGGCCGCCGCCGTCCCCGGCCCCGAGAACCCGGTGGAGGCCGGGCTCGCCGACCTGTGGGCGCGCACGGTGCCGGCGATGTCGGAGAACTGGCGCCGCCGGTTCGCCCGGGCCACCGAGCACCTGCTCAACGAGTCCCTGTGGGAGCTGTCCAACATCAACGAGGGGCGCATCGCCAACCCCGTCGAGTACATCGAGATGCGCCGCAAGGTCGGCGGCGCCCCCTGGTCGGCCGGGCTCGTGGAGTACGCCACCGCCGAGGTGCCCGCCGAGGTCGCCGGGACCCGGCCGCTGAGGGTGCTCATGGAGACGTTCTCCGACGCCGTGCACCTGCGCAACGACCTGTTCTCCTACCAGCGCGAGGTCGAGGAGGAGGGCGAGCTGAGCAACGGCGTGCTCGTCCTGGAGCACTTCTTCGGCTGCACCACCCAGGAGGCCGCCGACCTCGTCAACGACGTCCTCACCTCCCGGCTGCACCAGTTCGAGCACACCGCCTTCACCGAGGTCCCCGCGCTCGCCGCGGACAAGGGCCTGACCCCGGACCGGCTCGCCGCGGTGGCCGCCTACACCAAGGGCCTGCAGGACTGGCAGTCCGGCGGCCACGAATGGCACATGCGCTCCGGCCGGTACATGAACGAAAAGGCCCGCCCCGGCACACCCTGGCAGCGGCTCACCGGCCTCGGTACGGCCGGCACCGACGTGCGCGCCCTGACGGCGGGCACGGGCGGCCTCGCCGGCACATCCGCACCGTCGAGGCAGTGGGAACGGAGGCTGCGCGCCTGCACGCATGTGCCGTTCCAGAAGGTCGGCCCCTCCCGCATCCCCGAGCTGTACATGCCCTTCCCGTGC
The DNA here is from genome assembly GCF_014656135.1 of Streptomyces thermodiastaticus. Taxonomy (GTDB): domain Bacteria; phylum Actinomycetota; class Actinomycetes; order Streptomycetales; family Streptomycetaceae; genus Streptomyces; species Streptomyces thermodiastaticus. Next base: position 257,951 of record NZ_BNBV01000002.1, on the reverse strand, counting down.
CGGCTCAGCGAGCACCTCGGCACCGCCCGGAACCACCTCACCGACTGGTGCCGCCGCATGGGCCTGCTCACCGAGGGTGTGTGGGACGAGGACAAGCTCGCCTCCTGCGACCTCGCCGTGTGCGCCGCCGGCCTCGACCCCGACGCCACGCCCGAGGCACTCGACCTCAGCACCCAGTGGCTCGCCTGGGGCACCTACGCCGACGACTACTACCCGCTGGTCCACGGCCACCGCCGCGACCTCGCCGGGGCCCGGATCACCACCGCCCGCCTGTCCGGCTGCATGCCCCTCGACGGCGAGGAGGCCACCGTCCCCGCCAACGCCATGGAACGCGGCCTGAGCGACCTGTGGGCGCGCACCACCGCCACGATGACCCCCGAGCAGAGCCGCAGCCTCAAACAGGCCGTCGACCGCATGACCGAGAGCTGGCTGTGGGAGCTGTCCAACCAGCTGCAGAACCGCATCCCCGACCCCGTCGACTACCTGGAGATGCGCCGTGCCACCTTCGGCGCCGACCTCACCCTCCACCTGTGCCGGGCGGGTCGCGGCCCCGCGATCCCGCCCGAGGTCTACCGCAGCGGCCCGGTCCGCTCCCTGGAGAACGCGGCCGTGGACTACGCCTGCCTGCTGAACGACGTCTTCTCGTACCAGAAGGAGATCGAGTACGAGGGCGAGATCCACAACGCGATCCTCGTCGTGCAGAACTTCTTCGGTATCGGCTACCCGGCGGCCCTCGGCGTCGTCCACGATCTGATGACCCAGCGCATGCGGCAGTTCGAGCACGTGATCGCGCACGAACTCCCGGTCGTCGCCGAGGACTTCGAGCTGTCCGGGCAGGCCCGCGCCGCCCTGGACGGCTATGTCGGCGACCTGCGCAACTATGTGGCGGCCATCCTCAACTGGCACCGCTCGGTCGACCGTTACCGGGCCGAGTGGCTGGCCGGCCGGATCCACACCTTCCTCCCGGGCCGCCCGCCCGCCCTCGCCCTGCCGGCCGCCGCCGGCTGAACAGGACCGCTCCCGGCTCGCACGGCGGCGGGAGCGGCAGCAGGAAGAACCACCCGGAGACCATCCGGAGACCGAGACAAGGACCCGATGGAACGCACCGCGCTGCGCCCCCGGCCGCTGCCCGGCCGGGACCCCGCCGCCGACCGCCCGGACGAACAGGACACCGGGCAGCCTCCGCCCGCCGCCCGCCCCCGGCGGCTCACGTCCGCGCTGTGCGGGCTGTGCGCCGGCCTGGTGGTGCTGCTGGCAGGCGCCGGCGTGGGCGCCGCCGGGGCCGCGGTGGTCGGCCTGAGCCGTATTCCCGCACAGCAGCACCGGGCGGACGGACCGCCGGGGACGCCCGCCGCCTCCGGCCCGGCCTCCGCGGCGCCCCCGGCGCCCGCCGCGCACGACGCCCGCCCCGCCCTGGGCGTCGAGGCCGTGGACGACGACGCCGGCCCCGGCGCCCGGATCGTCGCCGTGCACGTCCCCGGCCCCGGCGCCCGGGCCGGCCTGACCGCCGGCGACGTCCTGCTGGCCTTCGACGGCACCCGGATCGACTCGGCGGCCGGCCTCGCCCGGGCCGTGGCCCGGGCCCGCCCCGGCGAGCAGGTCGTCCTGACGGTGCGGCACCGGGGCGGGTACCGGCAGCTGACCGTCACGCCCGCCGTCGTCACCTGAGACCTCACCTGAGACGACAGCCCCCGCGCACCCTCCGGTGCGGCCCGCGCCGCCGGGTGCCCCCGCACGCGCAGCGGCGGCGCCACTACCATGGGTGCGGAAACCACCGGTCCCACGGACGTCCGGCAGGCCGGGACGCGACGGCGCGCCCTGCCGTCGTGCTCCGGGCCGACCGGCTCGCGCGGCCCCGCGCGGACGGGCAGCATGCTGCCCGTGGTCCACCCCGTCTCGCCCACGGAGGCCCGGATGACCGGTACCGCACCCGCGCCCTTCACGGCCGACGTCCACCGGGCCAGGATGGCGCGCGCCGCCGGGACGGCGGCCGAGGCCGGACTGGCCGGCCTGCTGGTGGCGCCGGGCCCCGACCTGGTGTGGCTCACCGGCTACGCACCCCCCGCGGAGACCGAACGGCTCACCCTGCTCGTCCTGGCCCCCGGACAGGACCCCGTCCTCGTCGTCCCCGCCCTGGAGGCGCCGGACGCCGCCCGCGCCGCCGGGGCCGGTGCCCTGACCCTGCGCGACTGGACCGACGGCAAGGACCCCTACGCGATCACCGCGGAGCTGCTCGAACCCCGCGGCACCTACGGCGTCAGCGACAACACCTGGGCCCTGCACCTGCTCGCCCTGCAGAAGGCGCTGCCGGACGTCTCCTGTGCCGCCCTCACCGAGGCGCTGCCGATGCTGCGCGCCGTGAAGGACCCCGCCGAGGTGGAGCTGCTGGCCGCCGCCGCGGCCGCCGCGGACGCCGCCTTCGAGGAGATCCGCACCATGCGCTTCTCGGGCCGCCGCGAGCGCGAGGTCGGCGCGGACCTCGCCGAGCTGCTGCGGCGCTTCGGGCACTCCCAGGTCGACTTCACCATCGTCGGTTCCGGCCCCAACGGCGCCAACCCGCACCACGAGACGGGCGACCGCGTCATCGAGCCCGGCGACATGGTGGTCCTCGACTTCGGCGGCCTGAAGGACGGCTACGGTTCCGACACCACCCGCACCGTGCACGTCGGCGAGCCCACCGAGGAGGAACGCCGGGTGCACGACGTGGTGCGCGCCGCCCAGCAGGCCGGGTTCGAGGCCGTACGGCCCGGCGCCGCCTGCCAGGACGTCGACCGGGCCGCCCGCGAGGTGATCACCGAGGCAGGGTACGGCGAGTACTTCATCCACCGCACCGGCCACGGCATCGGCGTCACCACCCACGAGCCGCCGTACATGATCGAGGGCGAGGAGCAGCCCCTCGTGCCCGGGATGTGCTTCTCCGTGGAACCCGGCATCTACCTGCCCGGCCGCTTCGGTGTCCGTATCGAGGACATCGTCACGGTCACCGAGGACGGCGGCCGCCGCCTCAACGACACCACCCGCGAGATGGTCCTGGTGGACTGACCGGCGGCAGCCCACACCCCCGACTGGAACGACACGGCGCACCGATGACCCAGGCACCGACACCCACCGCGGACAGCGTCCGCCGGCTGGCCCGCACCCTGCTGCAGAAGGCCGGCACCAGCACGACGAGCACGGACCCGGCCGCACCCGAGGTCCGGCCCGTCGACGCAGGCGGCGGACACTCCACCTGGTGGGTCGGCACCCGCCATGTGCTGCGCCTGGCCACCGACCGGGACGCCTCCCTGCGCCGCCGCCGCGAGATGCGGCTGCGCGACCTGGTCCGCCCCCACCTTCCCGTCGCCGTGCCGTCGGCGGTCGCGCACGGCGAATGGGCGCCCGGACTGACCTGCACCCTGGACACCCGGATCCCCGGCGGCACCGCCGACGAGCACGACGTGTCCGCCGTGGGCGAGGACGACCTGGCCGGACTGCTGGCCGGGCTGCGTCAGGTGCCCGTCCGCCAGGCCGAGGCCCTCGGCGTGCCCCGCCTGGCGCCCCGCTCCCTGGAGGCGCTGCGCCGCATGGCCGTGCACGCCGCCGAGACCCTCGGCAAGGCCGACGAGTTCGACCCGGCCCGCCTCGCCCAGCTCACCGCGCCCGCTGCGGCCCAGCTCACCGCGCAGCACGGCACCGCCGTCCTGGTCCACCACGCGCTGCGGGGCGAGCACGTGATGGTGAGCGGCGACGGCCGGGTCCGGGGCGTGCTCGACTGGACCGACGCGGTGGTCGGCGACCCCGCCGAGGACATCGCGGGGCTCGCCGTCGCCGTCGGCGCCCCGCCGGCCGTCCGTGCCGCGACGCTCGCCGGGTACGGTGCCCGCACCTGCCTGCGCGGCCTGTGGCTGGCCCGCTGCGAGACCGTCGTCCGTCTCGCGGACCGGCTCCAGGGCCGCGGCGACACCCCCCTGCCGCTGCTGCGCACCCAGCTGCGCCGCGCCTGGGAGGCGATCCTGATGGAACGGGTCGCCGACGTCCGCTAGGACGGCGGGGCCGAGGATGCCTGACACCCGTCCCGTCCCTGACTCCGGCGACCACCCGTCCCGCGGCCCGTCAGGGCTGCAGCAGCACCGCGCAGGACTGCCCGGGCAGATGCAGCAGCCCGTCTCCGCCGGGCGGCCGCACCGGGTCCCACGCGGCGAGCACCCGGGCCGGGCGGGACCCGAGCGGGACCGCCGCCGGACCGGTGCCGAGATTCACCGCCACCCGCACGTCCCCGCGCCGGAACGCCAGCCAGCGGGCCTGCTCGTCGAAGGCGACCCTGGTGTCGGCGAGATGGGGATCGGTGAGGTCCGGCTGCTCGTGCCGCAGGGCGATCAGCCGCCGGTACCACTCCAGCATCCGGGCGTGCGGCTCGCGCTCCCGCTCGGAGAAGTCCAGGCAGGAACGCTCCCGGGTGGCCGGGTCCTGCGGGTCGGGCACCTCCTCGGCCGTCCAGCCGTGCGCGGCGAACTCCCGGCGCCGGCCCTGCCTCACCGCCTCGGCCAGCTCCGGATCGGTGTGGTCGGTGAAGAACTGCCACGGTGTGCTCGCCGCCCACTCCTCGCCCATGAACAGCATCGGCGTGAACGGCGCGGTCAGTGTCAGCACGGCCGCGCAGGCCAGCAGCCCGGGGGAGTCCTTCAGCAGCAGCGACAGCCGCTCGCCCCGCGCCCGGTTGCCGATCTGGTCGTGGGTCTGGGCGTAGCCGAGCAGCCGGTGCGCGGGCACCCGGGTGCGGTCCAGCGGCCGGCCGTGCCGCCGGCCCCGGAAGCCGGAGTACGTGCCGTCGTGGAAGAAACCGCCGGTGAGGGTCTTGGCCAGCGCGGCGAGCGGAGCGCGCGCGAAGTCGGCGTAGTAGCCCTGCGACTCGCCGGTCAGGGCGGTGTGCAGGGCGTGATGGAAGTCGTCGTTCCACTGGGCGTGCAGCCCGAGGCCGCCCTCGGCGCGCGGGGTGATCAGCCGAGGGTCGTTCAGGTCCGACTCGGCGATCAGGAACAGCGGCCTTCCCATACGGGCGGCCAGGGCGTCCACCGCCGCGGACAGTTCCTCCAGGAAGTGCCGGGCCCGCGTGTCCACCAGCGCGTGCACCGCGTCCAGGCGCAGCCCGTCGATCCGGTAGTCGCGCAGCCACGCCAGCGCGCTGCCGATGAGGAAGTCGCGCACCTCGTCCGAGCCCGGCGCGTCCAGATTGACGGCCGCGCCCCACGGGGTGTGGTGGGTGTCGGTGAAGTACGGCCCGAAGCGCGGCAGGTGATTGCCCGACGGGCCCAGGTGGTTGTGCACCACGTCCAGCACCACGCCCAGACCCAGCTCGTGCGCCCGGTCCACGAACCGTTTCAGGCCGAGCGGCCCGCCGTACGGCTCGTGCACCGCCCACAGGGACACCCCCTCGTACCCCCAGCCGTGCCGGCCCGGGAACGGGCACACCGGCATCAGCTCCACATGGGTGACGCCCAAGTCCGCGAGCTGCTCCAGCCGTTCGGCGGCCGCGTCGAAGGTGCCCTCGCGGGTGAAGGTGCCCACGTGCAGCTCGTACAGCACCGCGCCCGGCAGCGGCCGCCCCGCCCAGCCGGTGCTGCGCCAGGCGTACCGCGCGTGGTCGACGACCGCGCTCGGCCCGTCCGGGCCGTCCGGCTGACGGCGCGAGCGCGGATCGGGCAGCACCGGTCCGTCGTCCAGCGCGAAGCCGTAGCGCGAGCCGTCCCGCGCGGCGGCCTCGCCGGTCCACCAGCCCGGGCGCTGCGGATCGGGTTCCAGCGCGTGCCGGGCGCCGTCGCACACGAGCGTCACCCGGCCTGCCTGCGGTGCCCACACCTCGAACTGCACGGACGGTTCCCTTTCGTTCGCCCACGGTGACGGAGTGCGTCCATCGTCCCCGACCGGCGATCGTCCGGCCGACGAACGGCGCTCTTCGGTCACCTCCGGTCCCCTTCCGTGCGTGGCGCGGACACCGGTGATCACCCGGACGGCGTCTGCGGCGCTCGCCCCGCCCGGCAGGGGACCGTACCCCCCGGGTGCTGCCGTTCGGACGAGTCCGGGTGGAGCCGGACGGGCAACGGGGCGATAAATCCGTCATGACCCATTACACCTCGGCGTCGACGACCCGGCTGCGACGCGTGACGACCACGGCGGCGGCCCTGCTCCTGGCCTGCGCGGCATCCGTCCCGGCGGCCCGCGCCGTGACGGGACCGGACACGGACCCGGCTCCCGCCGCCCACGGACGCACCGACGAGGGGAACGACTGGCTCTTCGTCACGGTCACCCGCGGCGACGCCCGCGCCGGCGACACCCGCGGCACACTGCTGCGCTGCGACCCGCCCCAGGGCCACCCCCACGCCGCCCAGGCCTGCGACCAGCTGCGCGCCGTGTCCGGCGACCTCACCGCCATCCCGCGCCGCGACGCGCTCTGCTCGATGATCTACGCGCCCGTGACCGCACGGGCCGAGGGCCGGTGGCAGGGGCGGACGGTCACGTACACGCAGACCTTCGCCAACGCCTGCGTGATGCGCGCCCGCACGGGTGAGATCTTCGCCCTGGACGAGTGATCAGCCGGCGGCCCCTCAGCCCGACAGCTCGCGGGCGTACCGCGCCGCCGCCAGCACCGTACGGCTCTGATGCTCCACCTGGTGCTCCACGGGCACCCAGCGGGCCCGGAAACGGCCGGCGAAGGCCGCACACCAGGCCGCCACGAGCCGTTCCAGGCCCGGTGCCGCCGGGTCGCCGGCCTGCCGCAGCACCCGCAGCAGCATCGCCGCGGCCCGCAGCGGCAGCCGGCGGCCGAAGGCCTCCACACTGCCCACGTACGCCATCGTGGTGTCGGCGGGCGGGGTGTGCACCCAGTCCGAGGCCAGGCCCGGCGCCAGCCGGAGCCCCCACTGCGCCGCCCGCAGCAGGGGCCCCTCGCGGTCCCGCAGCCGGGGCAGCGCCTCGGCGAGCACCAGCTCCACCCGGCGGGTGTCCCGCAGCAGCCGGGCGGCCAGCTTCCGGATCGCCGATGCCGGGTCCGGGTGCGGGGCCGGGTCGTCCACCAGGTCGCTCGCCCACATCGGCACCTCCACCACCGCGGTCAGCCCGCCGTAACGGTGGGCGTGGTACCAGGTGGAGTGCCGCGCGTCGTCGGGCATGCTCGGATACGCCAGATCCGTGCCGGGCTCCGGCATCACCCGCACCCCGGGGCCGGAGGCCGGCCAGCCGGCCGCGTCGCAGGCCCCCGTCTCGACCGGGATGCGCAGCTGGGCGGCGGACTTGCCGAACGGCTCCGCCAGACCCGGCACGTCACGGGTCAACTGAACCCAGCTGCCGCCCAGTTCGGTGCCGTGCAGGGTGACCTGCAGATAGGGGCGCACCGCGTCGATGACACCGAGCAGTGCGCGCGTCTCCGGCGGCAGCCGGTCGGGGGAGAGCACCGACGGCGACCACTCCGGCTGCTCGTCCCCGGCGGGCCGGAAGAACCCCAGGTGGTAGTCGAACAGGCTGCGCGGCGCCGGTGTGACGTGCAGACTCGCCCCGTCCGGGTCCGCGCACAGCAGGAAGTGCCAGGAGCTGTCCTCACGCAGCCGCCGGTCGCGCACCACACGGCCGGCGAGGGAGAGCAGAGTGGACCCGCCGGCCGGCTCGTTGGCGTGGGCACCGGCCACCACCAGCACCGCCCGCCGGGCGTGCCCCACGGACAGCAGATACAGCGGGCGGCCCGCGCGGGAGACACCGACCACGTCCAGGGTGCACAGCCCGGGCCGGTGCGCGGCCAGCGCGCGAGCAGCTGCGACCAGCTCGGGAACCCCGGGATAGCGCTGCTCCGGCACGGGACTCACCCCCGTACTCGTCCGCCCGGCCTCGCACCCCGAGTACCCCACGGACCGGGGCGGGTGTCAAGGCACGGGGCCGAGCATCCCCGGCGGGCCCCCGGCCGGCGCGGCGCCTCACGCCTCCGTCACGCGCTCCAGCAGGGCCACCGGCAGCGGGGAGAACAGCTCCGCCAGAGGCACCCGTCCGGTGAACGCGCGCCCGGGGGTCAGCACGTCGGCCCACCGGCCCGCCGGCAGCTCCAGACTCGTCCCGCCCCAGCCGCCGGACGTGGCCAGCCGCAGCGACAGCCGGGTCACCGCGGTGACCACCTGTCCGGAGCGGGCGAAGGCCGTGCAGTGGGCGGCCGCCGGACCCTCGGCGTACAGCGGGGTGTACGTGGCGCCGGTGCCGAACGCCTCCGGCCGGCGCGCCCGCAGCCGCAGCGCGGCCGCCGTCACCGCGGTCTTGGTGCCGGTGCGGGCCGGCGGGAGGTCCACCGGGCGCCGGTTGTCCGGGTCCACCAGGGCCCGGTACTCGCCCTCCGTGCCCTGGTAGAGGTCGGGCACCCCCGGCATGGTCAGGTGGAGCAATGCCGTGCCCAGCACGTTGGCCCGGATGTGCGGCTCCAGCGCGGCGCGGAAGGCGGCCATCCGCTCGCCCGGTGCCCCGCACGGCCCCTCGGCGACGTAGCGCTCCACCGCCTCCTCGTACGCCGGGTCCTGCTCGGTCCAGCTGGTGTGCAGGCCCGCCTCCCTGACGTGCTTCAGCAGCGCCGACGTCACCCGGCCGGGCTCGGCCGGCCCCAGCCCGAACACCGTCTGCCAGGCGGCCCACGCCGGCTGCGCGTCCGGCAGGTCCGCGGCGGGCCCGGCCACCTCGTCCAGCACCCGTGCCCACCGCCGCGGACACTCGGTCAGCACCGCCAGCGCGGCCCGTACATCGGCGCTGCGCTTGGTGTCGTGGGTGGTCACCACCGTCCCGGTGGCCGGCCAGTCGCGCTGGATGCGCGCGCAGTGGGTGTGGAAGTCCTCCGGGCTCACGGCCGGGTGCCCGGGGTCGCCGCCGACCTCGCAGGCCGACAGCAGCGGCACGTACCGGTAGTAGGCGGTGTCCTCCACGGACTTCGCCCGCAGCGCGGAGGCGGCCTGTGCGAAACGGGTGCGCAGCTCCACGGCGCCGGGCCCCTCGCCGGCACGGCCGAGCAGCAGGTCGCGCACCACGTCCACCGCCTCGGCCTCCTCGGGCACCGCGAAGGCCCGCCGGGCCTCGGCGGCGGCCTCCTCGGTGAGCACGGCGGCCGCGTCGGTGGAGGCGTAGGGGCGGTACACCTCCAGGCGGACCAGCAGCTCCTCCAGCGCGGTGCGCAGCGCCCAGGGTGCGCGGTCGCGCAGCGCGGGGTCGGGCGAGGCGGTGCACAGCCGGCTCGCCACGCGGGTCAGCCGGGCCGTCTCGGCGGCCAGCTCGTGCCGGATCACCTCAAGGGCCGCGCGGCGCACGGTGGCCGCCCAGTCGCCGCCGAGGTCGCCGTGCGGGGCAGCGAAACGCCGGTAATGGGCGGTGAGTTCCGCGGCGCCGTCCGGGTCGGTGAACAGGCCGTCGACATGGCGCAGGGCGTCGTAGCCGGTGGTGCCGGCCACGGGCCAGCCGGGCGGCAGCCGCTCGCCGTCGGCGAGAATCTTCTCCACGACCGTCCAGCGTCCGCCGGTCGCCGCGTGCAGCCGGGCGAGGTAGCCGTCCGGGTCGGCCAGGCCGTCGGGGTGGTCGACGCGCAGCCCGTCGATCACGCCCTCGCGCAGCAGCCGCAGGATCGTGGCGTGGGTGGCGTCGAAGACCTCCGGGTCCTCCACCCGCAGTGCGATCAGCTCGGAGACGGAGAAGAAGCGCCGGTAGTTCAGTTCGGTGCGGGCCAGCCGCCACCACACGGGCCGGTACCACTGGGCCTGGAGCAGCTCGGGCAGCGGCAGCCGTTCGGTGCCCGCGCGCAGCGGGAAGACGTGGTCGTGGTAGTGCAGCACGTCGCCGTCCACCTTCAGGGCGGCCAGCTCCCGGCCCACCGGCCGGCCGAGCACCGGCAGCAGCACCTTGCCGTCCTGGGCCTCCCAGTCGATGTCGAACCAGCGCGCGTACGGCGACGCGGGCCCCTCCCGCAGCACCTCCCACAGGGCGCGGTTGTGCCGGGGCGCCATGGCCATGTGGTTGGGCACGATGTCCACGATCAGGCCGAGCCCGTGCTCGCGCGCGGTGCGGGCCAGGGCGCGCAGACCCGCCTCGCCGCCGAGTTCGTCGCGCACCCGGGAGTGGTCGGTGACGTCGTAGCCGTGCCGGGAGCCGGGTACGGCCTGCAGGACGGGGGACAGGTGCAGGTGCGAGACGCCGAGCGAGGCCAGGTGGGGCACGGCGGCCTCGGCGGCCGCGAACGGGAACTCGGGCTGCAGCTGCAGCCGGTAGGTGGCGGTCGGCACGTCGGGGACGGGGCGCTCGGATGTCTCGGATGTCATGGAATGCTACGTACCCGCCCGGCCCGGCGCCGTGTCACCGGGCCGCCGGACCGGGCGCCCCGGTTCCCCGGCCGGAGGACGCAGGCCGGCACCGCCGTGCCCCTCGCCGAGGCACGGCCGGCCGCCGTACTGCCGGCCGCGGGGGCCGCCCCGGCGACGTGGTCGCCGTCCGCCCGGCAAGACGCCCGGCCGGCCCTGGTGACCCGCTGGTGACGACGGCCGCGGCTATGAATCATCTCACGTCCTGAGCCCGGGAAAGCCGCAGAACCGGCTCACAGACGGGGGAAGTTGGGAGAGGAGCGGTCCATCCGGCTGCACCGCGCGCCCCTCGCGGAGTACCCTTCCTTGATCGTTGGGACGGGGATGGCTCGGGGGATCGGAAGGCGGTGCACGGGTGGGCTCGGGAGGCCTGGAGCTGCCCCCTGGTGACGGCGGTCACGAGGGGAACTCCGCAGACGTCCCGCCCGGCGCGGTGTCCCTGGCCAGGCCGATGGACGCCGGGGCGATCGGCCCGGAGCTGGACTGGGACGCGGACGCCTGGCACGAGGTGCGCACGCGCGCTCAGCGCGCCGGCCGGGCCTACATCTGGCTGAACCTGGTCGAGCAGCGGCTGCGCGCCGTCGTGGCCGCGGTGCTGCGGCCGGTGTACGAGCCGGTGCACGGCGACGACTGGGTGGTCGCCGCCGCCGGCCCGGCCGGCCAGGAGTGGGTGCAGCGCGCCGTGGCGGTCCGCGAGGTCAGCCGTCGCAAGGGCTACCTGCTCGACCCTGCCGACGACAACGTCATCAGCTTCCTGACGCTGCCGCAGCTGCGCGAGCTGATGGTGCAGCACTGGCCGTGCTTCGAGCCGTACCTGGAGGAGCGCCGCGAGGTGGAGCTCGCCCTCGACGAGCTGGAGGTCGCCCGCAACGTCGTCTCCCGCAACCGGGCCCTGTCCGAGGCAGTGCTCGCCCAGGCCGAACGCGCCTCGGCACGGCTGCTGCAGATCCTCGGCATCGGCGGCGACGTCCCCTCGGCCCGGCGGCTGCCCGTCGACGCGGTGGAGGACCTGGTCGGTGACCGGTACGCGGACGTGGTCGCGGTGCACCCGGACCGGGTGCGGCTGCTGCGCCAGTTCCCGGCCGAGGACATCTTCGGCGGCGCCCGGCGGCTCGACGCCATGGGCATCGGCCTGAACCTGCTCGTGCAGAACTTCTCCGGCCGCCGTCTGGTGCGGCTGGCCGAGTCCGGCTGCCGGGTGCGGCTGCTGTTCCTGAACCCCGCCTCCAGCGCCGTCAAGCGGCGTGAGCGCGAACTCGGGCTCAAGCGGGGCGAGCTGAGCCGCTCGGTGGAGATGAACATCCTGCACATGCGCCGGGTGCGGTCCCGGCTGCGCGACCCGGGCGCCTTCGAGATCCAGGTCTACGACGAGACCCCGCGCGTGACGGCCTATCTGGTGGACAGCGACGGCTCCGACGGCGTCGCGGTGGTGCAGTCCTATCTGCGGCACAGCCGGGGCATGGAGGCGCCGGTGCTGGTGCTGCGGGGCGGCAGCAGGGTCGTCCGCTCGGGCGAGGCCGACGAGGGCGGGCTGTTCGCCACCTACCGCGAGGAGTTCGAGCTGATGTGGACGGATTCACGCCCGGTGTCCTGAAAAGGCGCTGAAAGATCCTCGCTGTCCGGTTCTCCGGCCGTGCGGAGCGGACGCGGTCCCCGGACTGTCAGTGGCGCATGCGATCGTGAGGAGCGCTGGGGGAAGCACCACCGAGAAGGGGGCCGCCATGGGCTGGCACCGGGAGCTGCTGATCGGCTTCGACCTGGAGACGACCGGGACGGATCCGTTCGAGGCGCGTATCGTCACCGCCGCCGTCGTCGAGGTCCGGGACGGGGAGATCGCGGGCCGCCGGGAGTGGCTGGCCGATCCGGGGGTGCCGATCCCGCCGGACGCCTCCGCCGTGCACGGCATCAGCGACGAGCGGGCCGCCGCCGAGGGCCTGCCCGCGGACCGGGTCGCCGACGCCGTCGCGGACGCGCTGACCGGGTACTGGGCGGCGGGCGTGCCGGTCGTGGCGTACAACGCCTCCTTCGACCTGACCCTGCTGGCCGCCGAACTGCGGCGGCACGGTCTGCCGTCGCTCGGCGACCGCATGGGCGGGGCAGCACCGGCCCCCGTCGTCGACCCGTACACCATCGACCGCCGGGTCGACCGCTACCGGCGCGGCAAGCGCACCCTGGAGGCGGTGTGCGCGGAGTACGGCGTCGTGCTGGAGACCGCCCACGACGCCGTCGCGGACGCGCTCGCGGCGGCCCGGCTGGCCCGCGCGATAGCCGGCCGCCACCCGAAGGTGGCGGCCCTCGGCCCGGCGGAGCTGCACCGCCGTCAGATCGAGTGGCACGCCGCCTGGGCGGCGGACTTCCAGAGCTTCCTGCGCCGCAAGGGCAACGCGGACGCGGTGGTGGACGGGGCCTGGCCGCTGCGCGAACCCGAGGGCACGCGCGTCTGACCCGGCCGGGAGCGGGACACGGCGCCGGCCGGGGAGCAGGACCGCCGGCTCAGAAGGGGTACCAGCGGATTGTGGCGTCCCTGTCGCGCAGGGACGCCACCCGGCGCTCGAACTCCGCCAGCGCCTTGGGGTTGCCCGGCGCGTGCTGGGCCACCCAGGCGCAGCTGGCGGTCTCGCGGGCGCCGCGCAGCACCGCACAGCCCTCCCACTCCCGCACGTCCCAGCCGTAGGTCTCGGTGAACGCGTCGTAGGCCTCGGCGGGCAGGCCGTAGCGGTCCCGGGACAGGGCCATCACCACCAGGTCGTGCTCGCGCAGGTCGGTGGAGAAGGTCTCCAGGTCCACCAGGACCGGCCCGTCGGGGCCGATGTGCACATTGCGCGGCAGCGCGTCGCCGTGGATGGGGCCCCGCGGCAGATGCGGGGTGAGCCGGGCGGCGGCCTGTGCGAAACCGTCGCGGCGCTCGCGCAGATACGCCGCGTCCGCCGGGTCGATCGCGTCGCCGGCGAGCCGCAGCCAGCGCTCCACGCCGCTGAGCAGGTCGCGCGGCGGCAGCGCGAAGCCGGGCTCGGGCAGGGCGTGGACGATCCGCAGCAGCCGGGCCAGATCCCGGGGTTCGGCGGGACGGACCGGGTCGGGCAGCCGGTGCCAGACGGTGACGGGGTGTCCGTCGACCAGCAGCGGCTCGGACTCGGCGGCGCGCACCGCGGGCACCTGGGCCTCGGCGAGCCAGCCGGCGATCCGCAGCTCGCGCCGTGCCCGCTCCACCAGTTCGGCGTCGCGGCGGCCCACCTTGACGACGACGTCGCCGGCGGCGAAGACCGCGTTCTCGCCCAGCGCGATCAGCCGTGCCTCGCCCGCCCGGCCGGGCAGTACGTCCGCCCGGGCCAGCAGCTCCCGCGCCCGCGCCTCGTCCATCCTCCGCCTCCGTGTCCGTCGTCGTGCCCTGCCGGGCGCGTCCGCTGTCTCGTTGCGACGGCCAGTGTCGCATCCGCCCTGGTGAGACCCACCGGCCGGGCGGCGGCACGGTCACGGGACGGCACGGTCACACCGACGGGCAGCGGCACAGGGCGCGGTTCCCCGGCCCTCGCGGACAATCGAATTGAACGATACGTATCGTCTCGTCCAGCGTCGGAGACATGACCCCTGACGCGCACATCGCCATGTTCTCCATCGCCGCCCACGGCCACGTCCGCCCCAGCCTGGAGGTGATCCGTGAACTCGTCGCACGCGGCCACCGCGTCACCTGCGCGATCCCGCCCGCGCTCGCGGACACGGTGGCCGCGACCGGCGCCGAGGTGAAGCTCTGGCACTCCACGCTCCCCGGACCCGACGACGACCCGTCCGCCTGGGGCACCACCCTGCTGGACAACGTCGAACCCTTCCTCGACGACGCCATTCAGGCCCTGCCCCAGCTCCGTGCCGCCTACGCCGGGGACGAGCCCGACCTCGTCCTGTACGACATCGCCGCCTACCCGGCCCGCGTCCTCGCCCACCGATGGGGCGTGCCCGCCGTCTGCCTCTCGCCGTGCCATGTCGCCTGGGACGGCTACGAGGAGGAGGTCGCCGCACCGCTGTGGGCCGAGCCGAAGAAGACCGAACGGGGCAAGGCGTACTACGCCCGGTTCACCCGGTGGCTCACCGACAACGGGATCACCCAGCACCCGGACCCCTTCGCCGGCCGCCCCGACCGCGCCCTCGTGCTGATCCCGCGGGCGCTCCAGCCGCACGCCGACCGGGTGGACGAGCGGGTGTACAGCTTCGTCGGCACCTGCCAGGGCGAGGGGACCGGCCATGAGGACTGGCAGCGGCCCGCCGGGGCCCAGAAGGTGGTGCTGGTCTCGCTCGGGTCCACCTTCACCGACCGGCCCGCCTTCTACCGGGCCTGCGCCGAGGCCTTCGGCGGGCTGCCCGGCTGGCATCTGGTGCTGCAGATCGGCAAGCACGTCGACCCGGCCGAGCTCGGCGAGCTCCCGGCGGACGTCGAGGTGCACTCGTGGGTGCCGCAGCAGGCCATCCTGCGCCGGGCCGACCTGTTCGTCACCCACGCCGGTGCCGGCGGCAGCCAGGAGGGCCTGGCCACCGCGACACCCATGATCGCGGTCCCGCAGGCCGCGGACCAGTTCGGCAACGCCGACATGCTGCAGAGCCTCGGTGTCGCCCGGCGCATCGACACCGCCGAGGCCACCCCCGAGGCCCTGCGCGCCGCCGCCCTCGCCCTCGTCGACGATCCCGACGTGGCCCGCCGGCTCAAGAAGCTGCGGGCCGGCACCTTGCAGGAGGGAGGGACCCGCCGGGCCGCCGACCTCATCGAGGCCGAACTGCCCGCCTTGCGCCCGGCGTCGTCCGCGGCCGGCGCATGACACCGGACACGGCACCGCCGCACGGAGCCGACGGTTCCGGAGTGTGAGAAGAGACAGGACGGACCGGTGACCCGGGCGCAGCCGGCGTGTCAGGCTGCTCCCATGCGCTACATCATCATCGGGGCAGGAGCGGTCGGCGGCGTGATCGGAGGGCGGCTGGCGCAGAGCGGCCACGAGGTCGTGCTGGTCGCACGCGGCGCCCACCTGGCGGCACTGCGCGCCGGCGGGCTGCGGCTGAAGGTGCCCGACGGCGATCTGACGTACCGTCTGCCCGCGGTGGAACGGCCCGAGGAGCTGGGCGAGCTGCGCGCCGACGACGTCCTGGTCCTGGCGGTCAAGACCCAGGACGCTGAGGCGGCACTCGCGCAGTGGGGCCCCGCTCCCGTGGCCGGCGGCACCACCGCCGCCGAGAGCCTGCCCCTGCTGTGCGCGCAGAACGGAGTGGAGGGCCGGCGGATCGCGCTGCGCCGCTTTCGCCGGGTGTATGGCGTCTGCGTCTGGCTGCCCGCCACCCACCTCGAACCCGGCGTCGTCTCCGCGGCCGGCAGCCCGCTCACCGGCATCCTGCACCTCGGCCGGTACCCGCACGGCACCGACGACACCCTGCACCGCATCGCCGCCGACCTGGAACGATCCGCCTTCGAGGCACCCGTCGTCGCGGACGTGGCGCGCTGGCAGTACGCCAAGCTGCTCACCAACCTCGCCAACGCGATCGAGGCGGTCAGCGGGCCGCTGGAGAGCGAGGCCGCCCGCGAGCTCTACGCCAGGGTGCGCGCCGAGGGCGAGGCGGTGCTGCACGCCGCGGGGATCGCCTTCGCCGGGGAGGAGGAACAGAAGCAGGCACGCGGCGACAAGATCACGCAGGTGCCGCTGCCCGGCACGGTGCGCGCCGGTTCGTCCTGGCAGTCCCTCAGCCGCGGCACCGGCAGCATCGAGGCCGACCATCTCAACGGGGAGATCGTGCTGCTGGGCCGGCTGCACGGTGTCGCCACCCCGCTGAACGAGCTGCTGCAGCGCCTGGCCAACACCTTCGCACGGGAACGCCGGGCCGCGGGCTCGCTGCCCGTGGCCGAACTGGTGCGGCTGGCCGACGAGACGGAACGCCGGGCGGCCGCGGCCTGAACCGTCCGGCCGCCCGCGAAGCGCCCGAAGCCGCACCGCCGGTCGATCCGGGCGAAGCCCGCCTCAGGCGCCGGCCGCCGCCACCCTCGGCAGCAGGGCCGCGTCGTACCGCTCCAGCAGCACCCGCGCCACCTCCGGGGCGGGGCCGAGGACGTCGGCGAGGACGTCCGCGCCGGCCGCGCCCCGGGCGATGCGGTCCGGCAGGCGGCCGGGGGCCAGCACGTACGGGGCCACGGCGACCTTCGCGCAGCCCAGGGCGCGCAGTTCCCGCACCGCGTCCTCGGTGCGGGGAAGGGATGCGGAGGCGAACGCGGGCCGCACGGCGCACCATCCGGTGTGCCGCCACTCCCGCGCGATGTCTGCGATCACCGCGATCGCCTCCGGGTCGGAGGATCCCGCCGAGGCCAGCACCACCCCGGTCGAGGACCTGTCGGCCGGGGACAGCCCGGCCTCGTGCAGCCGCCGCTCCAGAGCCTGCGTCAGCAGAGGGGAGGGGCCGAGGACGTCGGCCTGCCGGATGCGCAGCCGGGCCGGGGCCCGGCGCAGCACCGACGGGATGTCCGACTTGGCGTGGAAGGCGCGGGTCAGCAGCAGCGGCAGCGCCACCACCTCCCGCACCCTCTCGGCGGCCAGCGACTCCAGCACGCCCGGCACGGACGGCACGTTGAAGTCCAGGAAGCCGGTCTCCACCCGAAGACCGGGCCGCATCGCCCGCACGCGGCGCACCAGCGTGTGCACCGTCGCGGCGTGCCGCGGATCGCGGCTGCCGTGGGCGATGACCAGCAGGACGGGCTGGAGGGACACAGGCGTCAGCCCTTCACGTACAGGCCGCGGCTGCGCAGCACCCACCGCTCCAGCGGACTGAAGATCAGCAGGTCGATGGCGATGCCGACGAACAGGATCAGGATGATGGCCTGGAACACCATGGACATCGAGCTGGCGTTGCGGCCGTTCTCCAGCAGCGCGCCCAGACCGATGCCCAGGTCGGGCGAGGAGGCGATGATCTCCGCCGCCATCAGCGAGCGCCAGGAGAAGGCCCAGCCCTGCTTCAGACCGGCCAGGTAGCCGGGCAGCGCGGCCGGCAGCACGATGTGCCACGCGCCCCGCAGCCCGGTCGCGCCCATGGTGCGGCCCGCCCGCAGGAACAGCGGCGGCACCTGGTCCACACCGGAGACCAGACCGTTGGCGATGGACGGGACCGCGCCGAGCAGGATCACCGCGTACATCATCGAGTTGTCCAGGCCCAGCCAGATCACCGCCGGCGGCACCCAGGCCACGCTCGGCAGCGACTGCAGCCCGGACAGCACCGGACCGATGGCCGCCCGGACGAACTTCACCCGGGCCACCAGCAGCCCCAGCGGGGTGCCGATGGCGAGGGCGAACAGGAAGCCCAGCAGGCCGCGGGAGACGGACGTCCATATGAAGCCGAGCAGCGTGCCCTGCAGCCAGGCGTCCTTGAACTCCCCGGCCACGTCGGCCGGCGAGGGCAGCTTGGTCGGGTCGTCGACGACACGGAAGGTGATCAGCGACTGCCACAGCACCAGCACCACCACGATCGCCGTGATCGGCGGCAGCACCTTGCGGACCAGGGTCTGCCGCAGCGGAGGACGCCCCGTGTCGGCGGACTCCAGTGCGTCGAGGCCCGCCTCGACGCCGTCCAGGCCGGCGCCCCGCGCCTCGGTGCCCTCGGCGCTGTGCGCCGTCTTCGTCTCAGTGCCGGCCATGACGGCGGATCTCCCCCCGCAGTATGTCGGTGATCTCCAAGGACAGCTCCGCGACGGGCGCGTCCTCGATACGGCGCGGGTGCGGGATGTCCACGGTCCACTCGCGGGCCACCCGTCCCGGCCGGGACGACAGCAGCACCACACGCTGCGCGAGCCGCACCGCCTCGCGCACGTTGTGGGTGACGAACAGCACCGACAGGCCGGTCTCCTGCCAGATCCGGGTCAGCTCCTCGTGCAGCACGTCCCGGGTGATGGCGTCCAGCGCCGCGAACGGCTCGTCCATCAGCAGCAGCTTGCTCTCCTGGGCGAGCGCGCGGGCCATCGCCACCCGCTGGCGCATGCCGCCGGACAGCTCGTGCACCCGCTTGCCGTACGCGCCGCCCAACCGGACCAGTTCGAGCAGCTCCTCGGCCCGGCCGCGCCGCTGGGGCTTGGGCACGCCCTGCAGTTTCAGGGCCAGCTCGATGTTCTTGCCCGCGGTCAGCCACGGGAACAGGGCGTGCTCCTGGAACATCAGGGCGGGCCGGCCGTCGGTCGTGATGGACCCGGCGGTGGGCCGGTCCAGGCCGGCCACCAGGTTCAGCAGCGTGGACTTGCCGCAGCCCGAGGCCCCGAGGAGCGTGACGAACTCGCCCGGGGCGACGTCGAGGCTGATGTCGTCCAGGACGAGCTGCTGCCCGCCCGGCCCCGCGAAGGACTTCGAGACATGCGCCAGGCGTGCGGCGTGCTCGACGGACTCGGCCGCCTCGGCGAGGGGTGTGGCCATGGTCGTCACCTCTTGGGAACGTGTTCGGCTACGGGCTCTTACCGGACGCCGAGCCCGGCGTCGCTGACGGTGGGCTCGCCCTCGGCCTTGAGAACCTTGTTCAGCAGGGTGAGGTCGTAGATGCCGTCCAGCTTCGGCTTCTCCAGCAGGCCGGCCTTGACCGCGTGCTGAGCCTCGGCGTCCAGGGTGGCGGCCAGCGGATCGTCCGTGACGGTGATGGACTTCCACGCCGGGTCCAGGATGCCGGCGGGCAGGGGCTTGCCGGTGTCGATCGCCAGCTGCTTGTTGGCCGCGGCCTTCGCCTCGTCCGGGTGGGCGTTGATCCACTTGTTGGTCTCGACGGAGGCCTTCAGCACGGCCTCGACGGCCTTGGGGTGCTCTGTGAGGAACTTCTGCGACACGATGACGTTCGTGATCACGAACTTCTTGTCCGGCCACAGCGTGGACTCGTCGAGCAGCACCTTCGCGCCCTCGGCGACCAGCCTGGACGCGGTCGGCTCCGGCACCCAGGCGCCGTCGATGGAACCGGAGCTGTAGGCGTCCGGGGTGACCTTGTTGTCGGTGCGGATCACCGACACGTCGCCCTTGCCGCTGAGCGGGTCGACCTTCCAGCCCTGCTCGGCGATCCAGTTCAGCAGGGCCACGTCCTGGGTGTTGCCCAGCTGCGGGGTGGCGATCCGCTTGCCCTTGACGTCCTTCAGCGTCTTGATCTTCTTCGGGTTCACCACCAGCTTCACTCCGCCGGAGACGGACCCGGCGATGATCCGCAGGCTCTTGCCGGCGGACTGGGTGTAGCCGTTGATCGCGGGGGAGGGGCCGATCCAGCCGATGTCGATGGACCCGGAGTTGAGCGCCTCGATCTCGGACGGCCCGGCGTTGAAGATCTGGTACTTGGCCTGGGTGCCGCCCAGCGCCTTCTGGAAGAAGCCTTTCTGGTGACCGACGAGCGCGGTCGCGTGGGTGACGTTGCCGAAGTAGCCGATCCGGACGGAGTCCAGTCCGTCGGTCTTCTGCGCGTCGGCGGCGATCTTCTGATCGGAGTCGTCCTTGGCGGCCTGGGAACCGTAGCCGCACGCCGCCAGGGACAGCAGGGGCAGGACGATGAGCGCGGCAACGCCGCGGCGGAGCCGGGAGCGGGGCTCACCCCCGCCGGCGCGGCGGCGGGACGGGGGAAGGCTGGCAGGCACGGGAGGCGGTCCTCTCGTCGGCCCGGCGGTCACGGCGGTGTCAGGCCGTGGCCGGGAGGTCGGCAGGTCTTCGTCTGTGTCGGTGAGGGGCGGTGAGGGTGCGCGCACGGCGCGGGCGGGTCAGCACGCACATCGCGCCACTCCGCCCTGCCCGCTGCCGAGGGCGCCGCTGCCGACGCGGCCGCCCTCCTTGGCGAACGTCGAGTAGAAGTCGGAGGAACGCATGGTCAGAAGTCCCACCCGTCCTGGTCGGCGGCGTCCCGGACCGGCTCGGGGTCCGCGAAGGACTCGCCCACCATGCCGGCGGTCAGCGTGGTGCCGTCCGCGGGGTCGATGAGGATGAACGAGCCGGTGCGGCGCGAGTCGGCGTAGGAGTCGAGCGGCAGCGGCTCCGCGGTGCGGATCGTCACCCGGCCGATGTCGTTGGCGACGAGCTGCCCCGGGTCCGGGTGATGGGACAGGTCGTCCAGGGCGAGCCGCGAGGGGATGTCCTTCACGATCGCCTTGACGGTGCGGGTGCCGTGCTTGAGCAGCACCCGGTGGCCGACCGTCAGCGGGGCGTCGGCGACATGGCAGACGGTCGCCTCCACGTCCTGCGTGGTGGCGGGCGCGTCCGCGGCCGGCACGATCAGATCTCCGCGCGAGACGTCGATGTCGTCCTCCAGCAGCACGGTCACCGACTGCGGCGTGAAGGCCTCCTGGACCGGGGTGCCCAGCAGGTCGATGCCGCTGATCCGGCTGGTGCGGCCGGAGGGCAGCACGGTGACCTCGTCGCCGACCCGGAAGGCGCCGGCCGCGATCTGGCCGGCGTAGCCCCGGTAGTCGGGGTGCTCGGCGGTGCGCGGACGGATCACGTACTGCACCGGCAGCCGGGCGTGGGCGTGCGTCAGGTCCTGGCCGACCGGCACGGTCTCCAGGTGCTCCAGCACCGTCGGACCGCCGTACCAGTCCATGTGGGCGCTCGGCTCCACCACGTTGTCCCCGACGAGCGCCGAGACGGGGATCGCGGTGACCTCCGGGACGCCGAGGCCGGTGGCGTACGCGGTGAACTCCTCGGCGATCGCCGCGAACACCTTCTCGTCGTAGCCGACGAGGTCCATCTTGTTGACCGCCAGCACCACGTGCGGCACCCGCAGCAGCGCCGCGATGGCCGCGTGCCGGCGGGTCTGCTCGACCACGCCGTTGCGGGCGTCCACCAGGATCACGGTCAGCTCGGCGGTGGAGGCGCCGGTCACCATGTTCCGCGTGTACTGCACGTGCCCCGGGGTGTCGGCGAGGATGAACCGGCGGCGGGGCGTGGCGAAGTAGCGGTAGGCGACGTCGATGGTGATGCCCTGCTCTCGCTCGGCGCGCAGGCCGTCGGTGAGCAGCGCCAGGTCCACCTCGTCCTGTCCGCGCGAGGCAGAGGCCCGCTGCACCGCCTCCAGCTGGTCGGCGAGGACCGACTTGGAGTCGTGCAGCAGCCGGCCCACCAGCGTGGACTTGCCGTCGTCGACGGAACCGGCGGTGGCGAACCGCAGCAGGGTGGTGGCCGCGAGTTCTTCGGGCGTGATCGTGCTCATGTCTAGAAGTACCCCTCGCGCTTGCGGTCTTCCATCGCGGCCTCGGAGAGCTTGTCGTCGGCGCGGGTGGCGCCGCGCTCGGTCAGCCGGGAGGAGGCGATCTCGCGGATCACCTGGTCCAGGGTCACCGCGTCGGAGTCGACGGCGCCCGTGCAGGACATGTCGCCGACGGTGCGGTAGCGCACCATGCGCCGTTCCACCGGCTCGCCGTCCTTCGGGCCGCCCCACTCGCCGGCCGTCAGCCACATGCCGTTGCGCCGGAAGACCTCGCGCTCGTGCGCGAAGTAGATCGACGGCAGTTCGATGCCCTCCCGCGCGATGTACTGCCACACGTCCAGCTCGGTCCAGTTGGACAGCGGGAAGACCCGCACATGCTCGCCCGGCGCGTGCCGGCCGTTGTACAGGTTCCACAGCTCGGGGCGCTGGCGGCGCGGGTCCCACTGGGAGAACTCGTCGCGCAGCGAGAACACCCGCTCCTTGGCCCGGGCCTTCTCCTCGTCGCGGCGTCCGCCGCCGAAGACCGCGTCGAACCGCTCGGACTGGATCTTCTCCGTCAGCGGCAGCGTCTGCAGCGGGTTGCGGGTGCCGTCCGGGCGCTCCTTGAGCACGCCCCGGTCGATGTAGTCCTGCACCGAGGCCACGTGCAGCCGCAACCGGTGCCGGGCCACCGTCCGGTCCCGGAACTGAAGCACCTCGGGGAAGTTGTGCCCGGTGTCCACGTGCAGCAGCGCGAACGGGACGGGCGCCGGCGCGAACGCCTTGAGTGCCAGGTGCAGCATGACGATGGAGTCCTTGCCCCCGGAGAACAGGATCACCGGGTTCTCGAACTCTCCCGCGACCTCACGGAAGATGTGCACCGCCTCGGACTCCAGTGCGTCCAGGTGGGACAGGGCGTACGGGCTGCCCGTGCCCTCCCCGGCCTCGGCGACGGTCGTCGTCATGCCAGTCCCCTTTCGCTGAGCAGGGCGTACACCGAGGCGGCGGACTCCTCGACGGTCTGGTGCTGCGACTCGATCCGCAGATCCGGTGCCTCGGGCTCCTCGTACGGATCGTCCACGCCGGTCAGGCCGGTCAGCTCGCCCGCGGCCTGCTTGGCGTACAGCCCCTTCACATCGCGCCGGGAGCACACCTCGACCGGGGTGGCCACGTGCACCTCGACGTACGGGGTGCCGTTCGCCTCGTGCCGCTTGCGCACCGCGTCCCGGCTGTCGGCGTACGGGGCGATCACCGGGACCAGGGCGAGCACGCCGTTGCGGGCGAGCAGTTCGGCGACGAAGCCGATGCGCTGGACGTTGGTGTGCCGGTCCTCGCGGCTGAAGCCGAGGCCCGCGGAGAGGAACTCGCGGATCTCGTCGCCGTCGAGCACCTCCACCCGGCGGCCCTCGGCGCGCAGCCGGCCTGCCAGCTCGTGCGCGATGGTGGTCTTGCCGGCGCTCGGCAGACCCGTGAGCCAGACGGTGGCTCCGGTCGTCACGTGTGTCTCCTGAAGGTCCGTCATCGTCAGGTGTGCAGCCCGCACTCGGTCTTGGCCCGGCCCGCCCAGCGGCCGGCCCGCGCGTCCTCGCCCGCGAGCACCCGGCGGGTGCACGGGGCGCAGCCGATGGAGGCGTAGCCGTCCGTCAGCAGCGGGTTGGTGAGGACGCCGTGCTCGGCGACGTAGGCATCCACGTCGTCCTGAGTCCACCGGGCGATGGGGGCGATCTTCACCTTCCGCCGCTTGGCGTCCCAGCCGACGACCGGGGTGTTCGCCCGGGTCGGGGACTCGTCGCGGCGCAGCCCGGTCGCCCAGGCGTCGTAGTCCTTCAGGCCCTCCTGCAGGGGCTGGACCTTGCGCAGGGCGCAGCACAGGTCGGGGTCGCGGTCGTGCAGCTTCGGGCCGTACTCGGCGTCCTGCTCGGCGACCGTCTGCCGCGGGGTGAGCGTGATGACGTTCACGTCCATCACGGCCTGCACGGCGTCGCGGGTGCCGATGGTCTCGGGGAAGTGGTAGCCGGTGTCGAGGAACACCACGTCCACGCCGGGCATCGCCCGGGAGGCGAGGTGGGCGACGACCGCGTCCTCCATGGAGGAGGTGACGCAGAACCGCTTGCCGAAGGTGTCGGCGGCCCACCGCAGGATGTCCAGCGCGGAGGCGTCCTCCAGGTCCCGTCCGGCCTGCTCGGCCAGTGCCTTCAGTTCCTCGGTGGTGCGTTCCGGGTGAGCCGTGCTCATGTTGGCTGGTCCCCTTCGTCGTGTGCCCCGAGTCCCCGGGCCAGCAGCCCGAGGAACGTCAGCTGGAAGGCCCGGTTGCAGCCGGCGCACTCCCAGGCGCCGCGGCCCTGCTCGCCGGGGCGCAGGTCCTCCTCGCCGCAGTAGGGGCAGTAGAACGGCGCCGCCCGCTCGCTCATGACAGCGCCTCCTCACAGGCACGTGCCGCCCAGGCGGCGAACCGCTCGCCGTCCTCGCGCTCGGCGAGGTAGCGGCGCAGGACCCGCTCGATGTAGTCGGGCAGTTCGGCGGAGGTCACCTTCAGGCCGCGCACCTTGCGGCCGAACGACGGCTCCAGGCCGAGCGAGCCGCCCAGGTGGACCTGGAAGCCGGGGACCTGGTTGCCCTCGGCGTCCGTGACCAGCTGGCCCTTGAGACCGATGTCGGCGGTCTGGATGCGGGCGCAGGCGTTCGGGCAGCCGTTGACGTTGATGGTGATCGGCTCGTCGAAGTCCGGCAGGCGGCGCTCGAGTTCGTCGATGAGGTCGCTGCCGCGCGCCTTGGTCTCCACGATGGCCAGCTTGCAGAACTCGATGCCGGTGCAGGCCATGGTGCCGCGGCGGAACGGCGAGGGCTTGACCTTGAGGTCCAGCGCCTCCAGACCGTCGACGAGCGAGGACACCCGGTCCTCCGGCACGTCGAGGATGATCATCTTCTGCTCGACGGTGGTGGACACCCGCCCAGAGCCGTGCTCCTCGGCCAGCGCGGCGATCTTGGTGAGCAGCGAGCCGTCCAGGCGGCCCACGCGCGGGGCGAAGCCGACGTAGAACCGGCCGTCCTTCTGCCGGTGCACGCCGATGTGGTCGCGCCAGCCCTGCGCGGGCATCTCGGGGGCCGGACCGTCGATGAGCTTGCGGCCCAGGTACTCGTCCTCCACGACCTGGCGGAACTTCTGAGCACCCCAGTCGGCGACGAGGAACTTCAGCCGGGCCCGGTGACGCAGCCGCCGGTAGCCGTAGTCGCGGAAGACGGAGGTGACGGCCTCCCACACGTCCGGCACCTCCGCCTCAGGCACCCAGGCGCCCAGACGCACACCGAAACGCGGGTTGGTGGACAGGCCGCCGCCGACCCACAGGTCGAAGCCGGGGCCGTGCTCGGGGTGGACCACGCCGACGAAGGAGATGTCGTTGATCTCGTGCGCGACGTCCATGAGCGGCGAGCCGGACACGGCCGTCTTGAACTTGCGCGGCAGGTTGGAGAAGCGCGGGTCGCCGATGTAGCGGCGCACGATCTCGTCGAGCGCCCAGGTGCCGTCGATGATCTCGTCCTCGGCGACACCGGCGACGGGGGAGCCGAGCATGCCGCGCGGGCAGTCGCCGCACGCCTCGGTGGTGGACAGGTCCACCGCCTCCAGGCGTTCCCAGATGGCGGGCACGTCCTCGACGCGCACCCAGTGGAACTGGATGTTCTGCCGGTCGGTGATGTCCGCGGTGCCGCGCGCGTACTGCTCGGAGACCTCGCCGATCACCCGCAGCTGTTCGGTGGTGAGACGCCCGCCCGTGATGCGGACGCGCATCATGAAGTACTCGTCCTCCAGCTCCTCCGGCTCCAGCAGGCCGGTGCGGCCGCCGTCGATCCCGGGCCGGCGCTGGGTGTACAGACCCCACCAGCGGAAGCGTCCGCGCAGGTCGTTGGGGTCGATGCCGTGGAAGCCGCGCTTGGCGTAGATCGTCTCAATGCGTGTCCGCGCATTGAGACCATCGTCGTCCTTCTTCATCTGCTCGTTGCCGTTGAGCGGGGTCAGATGCCCCACGGCCCACTGTCCCTCGCCGCGGTGGCGGCTCACCTTGCGGCGGGGCGCGACGGAGTTCTGGGGAGTGGTGGCCATGGTGATACGTCCTTCGGGACAACGAGGGGTGCGGCTCTGACCAGCGCGTGGGCGATACGCGCGGACAAGTGGGCAAACGTGCGCGTCGTTGCGCTGGGCAGGGAAGAAGGAGGAAACCGGCGGTGCTCGGCCCGCGACTCTCAGGCCACCGTCGGGCGTCAGTGAGCCGGACAGATGGCGCTGGACATGCGGCCGTGGTCGACGTGCCGTCGGCTCACCAAGGCGGTTCCGGTTCCAGGCATGGACGCAGCGTCGCACGGCGATTCGGACGCAGTCCAGCATGGTCCGTCATGCGGACGCCCATGTCTCGTTTAACGAGACAAGGGTGTCGTTGCTCACAGGGCTCCGCAGTTCTGGTTTCTGCCCAGGTCAGGCGGGGTATGCCCCCGGCCAGGGTCCCGGAGTGGCCACCTCCGCCTCCTCCTCGACCCGGGTGTCGAACAGCGTGAAACCGCGCCGGAGATAGTTGTCCATCGCGTACTCCCCGTCCTTGCTGCAGGTGTGCAGCCACACCCGCTTGGTCGTCGCCAGCCCCGGCCAGCGGTCGGCGAGGTCCCAGGCGCGGGCGGTGCCGTACGACAGCAGATGCCCGCCGATGCCCTGGCCGCGGAAGGCCGGGAGCAGCCCGAAGTAGACGATCTCCACCACGCCGTCGTCCTGGGCCTGGAGTTCCATGTACCCGGCCGGGGTGCCCTTCTCGTAGGCCACCCATGTCTCGACACCCGGACGCTCCAGGTACTCTTGCCACTGCGCGTACGTCCAGCCGAGCCGGTCCGTCCAGCGGATGTCGCCGCCCACCGCGGTGTACAGGAACCGGCTGAACTCGGGCGAGGGCACCTCGGAGCGGACGATCCTCACCTCCCCCTCCGGCGCGGCGGCCGGAAGCAGGTCGGTGGGGGCGGTCTGCTCCAGGGACCAGGTGGTCACGGCGATGGTCGTCATGCCGGCCAGGGAATCATCCGGGGCGCGCCCGTGTCGATCGGCGCTCCCCGGGGAGCGCGGGTTGCCGAAGCGTCAGCCCAGTTCCCGCTCCACGTCCGGCAGCGGGACCGCGAACAGCATCCGCCCGGACAGCGACCACACCTCGCCGGTCTGCCGCCAGTAGGTGAGCGAGCCCCGGCCGTCGCCCCAGCAGTGCCGGGTGTCGTCGGACGTGCCGCACTCCGTCGTCCGGGAGCCGTGCACGTTCTGCCGCCACAGGGTGCCGTGCTCGCCGTGCGGGCCGGCGGGCCGGCCCAGGTACCAGTCGGTGGGGCCGGCCGGGCCGGTGCGGAGCGCGAGCACCCCCCGCACCCCGTCGGTCTTCGTCTCGTACGCCTCCGTCGCGGTGACCGTCCCGGTGGCGTCGGCGGCCAGCAGGCCGAAGCGGGCGGGGTCGGCGCTGAAGGCGTAGCGCCACAGCAGCGTGTGCCGGCCGCTGCCCCGGGGCGTGCTCTCGCTCAGCACCAGGCTCGCCGACGCCGAACCGGTGTCCAGCGACAGACCGGTCGGGCAGGCCGGACGGGACGGGTCGCCGCCGGGCGGCCCGGCGTCGGCCCGCGCACAGCTGCCGGTCACCGGACGGTAGGCGGCGACGGCCGGCAGCACCCAGTGGTAGCCGTGCGCCGACCAGCCGCCCGGCACCCGGCCGATCGCGTCGGAGTCGACCGTGGCGCGCTGGATGCGGTCCAGGTCGTAGACGTACAGCGCCTCCCGCTCGCCGCCGGAGGTGGTCACCAGCAGCTTGTTCCGGTACCAGACCATCCCCGTCACATGGGCGGTCAGTCCCCGGTAGTCGCGTCCGCCGTCGACCGGCACGGCCAGCAGCGCCCAGCTGTAGGCGGGGCGTTCCGGGTCGTCGGCGTCCACGAACGCCACCCGGGCCAGGCCGTGGTAGGGGCCGCCGCCGTGGTGCGTCCAGCCGGACAGCAGCACCCGGCGGGCGCTGCCGCGGCCGTCGGTGCCGCCGTCCGCGGAGGTGGCCACCGACTCCGGCTGCCAGGCGGAGTCGTCGGCGTCGGCGGACGCCCAGCAGTACGCCCGGGTGGCGGCCGGACTCACCGGCAGCGCCTCGGTCTCCTCGGCCGGGCAGTCGTCCGCGGGGCGCAGCGTCCGGTCGGCGCGCTCCAGCACCGCCTCCACGCCCACCGGACGGCCCATCCGCGAGGCCAGGCGGTCCAGCGTGCTCGCCGGCACGGGTTCCTCCCGCAGGCTGAGCCGGTCCAGATCGGCGCGGGAGGTGAGCGGCTTCAGCGCGCCGGGGTCGTCGGCGACCTCGGCCTGCGAGGTGCTGATCAGGGTGGCGGCGGCGGTCAGCGCCAGACCGGCGCCGGCCAGGACGGCCCGCAGCGCCCTGCCCCGCCTGCGCCGGCGGTGTCTGCCGCGATGCTGCATCCAACCCCCCTGCTCCAGGGCTCGGTCCGTCCGCGGGACGCCCGCCTGCCGGGCGGGTCAACTGCTCCGGAGCATCCGAGCGTTGACCGGTGTGCAGCGGGGCGACCCGGAGGCGATGCTACGGCAGAGCACTGCGGCGCACGACGAAGACCCTGCAAATATGCGAGAAGTTGTCACCCACGGGCGATGCCGTGCCCTCCGGCGCACGACCGGGGCTCGGGCCCGCCTCTCGCGCGCCGGTCAGGACGCGGCGCACCCCGTGCGTCCCCGCCGTATCGCCGGAGCCGTGGAGTGCGGCAGCAGATCGCGCGGATCCTCCGGCAGGACCACCCGCACCTCGGTGTCCTCCGGGAAACGGTAGGGCCGGTGCTCCAGCAGCGCCCCCAGATAGCGCCGCATCCGCGACATCTCGGCGCGCACGGTCACCGTCCTGGCCGGGTCGCCGAACACCTCGGCGGCCAGGTCCGCGGCGGTGCGGCCGGATCGGTGCACGGCCAGCAGATAGAGCAGTTCGGCGTGGCGCGGCGTCAGATGCTGCGACCAGCTGCCCAGGTCCGAGGTGACCGCCACCGAGCAGCGGCGCGGCCGCGCCAGGTCCAGCACGATGCGGGTGTCGCAGCGCGGATCGGTCTCCTTGCCCGCGCGGACCAGCCAGCCGTCCGCCAGTGGCTGAAGGGAGCACAGGCCGAGCGAGGGAAGCCACCGCCGGCCCGCGGCCGGCGGCGCGGGCAGCGCGATCCGCGGGGTGTACGGCATCCCGGTCACCGCCGCGGTCCAGCCGTCCCGGTCCACCACCGCCGCCCGGCCCCCGACCCGGGCCAGCACCGGCGCGCCCACCGCGCGCAGCCGCTCCAGCGACGCCAGGTGCAGCTCCCGCAGCCGCGCCTCGGCCAGCTTCGCCACCGAGTCCACCCAGGCCACGGTCGCCGGGTGCATGGTGTCCAGCGGTCCGCTGACGTCCACCACCCCCAGCAGCCGGCCGTCGCGCGGGTCGGTGACGGGTGCGCCGGTGCAGGTCCAGGTGGTGTGGGAGCGCACGAAGTGCTCGGCGGCGAACACCTGCACGGGCCGGCCCACCACCGCCACGGTGCCGACGCCGTTGGTGCCGACGACCTCCTCCCGCCAGTCCGCCCCGGGTTCGAAGCCGAGCCGGTCGGCCCGGCGCAGCACCGACGAATGCCCCTCCCGCCACAGCACCCGGCCGTCCTCGTCCGCGACCACCATGATGTGCCGGGCGAGGTCCGCGACCGACAGCAGACCCTGGCGCAGCACCGGCAGCACATGCCGCAACGGCGTCGCGGCGCGCCGCTGTTCCACTTCCTCCCGGCTCAGCGGCCGCGTGTGCGCGTCGCGTTCGGGGTCGACACCGCTGCGCCGCACCCGCTCCCAGGACTGCCCGATCACCGGGCGCGGAGCCCGGCGCGTGCGCCGCCCGTCCAGCGCTGCCGCGCGCACCTCGCTGAGCTCCCGCGCCGCCCGCGCCGTGTCGACGGCGGCCAGCCGCCTGAAGTCCATCGACGCCATCGCCACTGGATCCTCCCCCCTCCGAGCGGCCCGCCGGCGACCGGTTCCACCTGCCCGGTCGTCTGCCGGGGCCGCGACCACTGTCCGGTTCATAGTGCCGTCGGTCGCCGTCCCGGCGACACGGTCCCGGCGTACCGGGAGGCGCGTTGCAACCTGCGCGCAACCCTGGTGAACGACCGGCGGCCGGCCCAGACTTGGCCCCAGTGCCGCCCCGTGCGGCGGTCCTGGCCCGCAACGGGCCGGCCACCGGGGGTGGTGCCGTGTCGGCGCGGCACCACCCCTGCGCCGGGCCCGCTCACCTCCGCCGCGACCGGACCGGCCGGCTCAGGCCACGGGCCGGGCCCGCTCCACCACCGACGCCAGGTCCAGGGTGTGCGGCAGGGTGCCGAAGGTGGGACCCCAGTCGCCGCCCAGCCGGGAGGCGCAGAAGGCGTCCGCGACCTCGGGCGGCGCGTGACGCACCAGAAGCGCGCCCTGGAGCACCAGGGCCAGCCGCTCGGCCAGCCGGCGGGCCCCGGCCTCGGCGCCCTCCAGGTCGGCCAGCGCGGTCAGCAGGTCCCGGATCGCCCGATCGAGCCGGTGGTCGGCGCCGCGCGCCGCGCCCACCTCCCGCAGATACGCGTCGAACGCCCCCGGTTCGCGCCGCAGCGCCCGCAGCACGTCCAGCGCCTGGATGTTGCCCGCGCCCTCCCAGACCGAGTTCAGCGGCGACTCGCGCACCAGGCGCGGCATCCCCGACTCCGTCACATACCCGTTGCCGCCCAGGCACTCGGCGGCCTCCACCACGACCGGCGCACACCGCTTGGTCACCCAGTACTTGGCGGCCGGCACCGCGATCCGCAGCAGGGCCCGCTCCTGGTCGCCGCCGTCGTCGCAGGCGGCCGCCAGCCGCATCGCCAGCGTGGTCGCCGCCTCCGATTCCACCGCCAGGTCGGCCAGGACGTTGCGCATCAGCGGCTTGTCGACGAGCGGGCCGCCGAACGCCTCGCGGTGGGTGCAGTGGTGCACCGCCTGCGCCACGGCCTGCCGCATCAGCCCGGCCGACCCGAGCACGCAGTCCAGGCGGGTCGCCGCCACCATCTCGATGATGGTGCGCACCCCGCGGCCCTCCTCGCCGACCCGGCGCGCCCAGGTCCCGTCGAACTCGACCTCCGCGGAGGCGTTCGACCGGTTGCCCAGCTTGTCCTTGAGCCGCTGGATCAGGAACACGTTGCGGGTGCCGTCGTCCAGCACCCGCGGGACCAGGAAACACGTGAGCCCCTGCGGCGCCTGCGCCAGCACCAGGAAGGCGTCGGACATCGGCGCCGAGCAGAACCACTTGTGGCCGGTCAGCTCGTAGGTGCCGTCCTCGGTGAGCGGCCGGGCGACGGTGGTGGTGGCCCGCACGTCGCTGCCGCCCTGCTTCTCGGTCATGCCCATCCCGAACAGCACCCCGGCCTTCTGGTGCGCCGGGCGCAGCCCGCGGTCGTAGACCATGGACGTCAGCCGCATCTCCCACGCGGCGGCCAGCTCCGGGTCGGTGCGCAGCGCGGGCACCGCCGCGTGCGTCATGGACAGCGGGCAGCAGGTGCCCGCCTCGGCCTGTGTCCACACCAGGAAGGCGGCCGCCCGCCGTACATGTCCCGCCGGGCGGGTCCAGGCCGCGGTCAGGCCCGCCGCGACGCCCTTGCCGAGCAGCCGGTGCCAGGCCGGGTGGAAGTCCACCTCGTCGATCCGGTGGCCGTAGCGGTCATGGGTGCGCAGCCGCGGCGGGTTGTCGTCGGCCTGCGCGGCCCACTCCCGCACCTGCGCGCTTCCCGCGGAGCGGCCCAGCCCGGACAGCTCCTCGCGCACCTCCTGCCGCAGGTCCTGCCCGACATGCCGGTCCACCGCCTCCACCAGGGCGCGGTCGGTGGCGAAGAGGTCGAGGCCGGTCAGCGGCGGGGGCTGATTCGTCACGATGTGCGTGCGGGCTGCCATGCCGTGGAACCTACCCGCTGGTACCGCGCCGGTCACCCGGGGACGGTGCGGGACGCCCCGGCAGCGAGGCGAGGGAACCCGCGGGGTTATTTTTTGGTCGTGCAGCAAGCCAGTGAGCTCCCCGACCACCCGTCCGGCCGTCTCCACCGGGCCCGCGTGCTCTACCGGAACGTCTCCAAGCGCAAGACCGCCTGGCTGCTGCTGAAGGACACGGTCAACTCCTGCATGGAGTACCGGATCCTCGGCCTGGCCGCCGAGGCGGCGTTCTTCTCCCTGCTGTCCGTGCCGCCGCTGCTGCTCAGCCTGATCGCGCTGCTGTTCTACGTGGACGGCTGGACCGGCGCGCACACCATCGACAGCCTCCAGCGCAACCTGCTGGACTTCTCCCGCACCGTGCTGTCCGACCAGGGTGTCGAGGAGATCACCAAACCGATTCTGCAGGACGTGATGAAGGGCGGCCGGCCCGACGTGATCTCCCTCGGGTTTGTCCTGGCGCTGTGGTCCGGCTCCCGCGCGGTCAACGTCTTCGTCGAGACGATCACCGTGATGTACGGCCTGGACGGGGTGCGCGGCATCGTCAAGACCCGGCTGATGTCCTTCCTGCTGTTCGTCGTGGCCCTGCTGATCGGCTCGGTCGCGCTGCCGCTGATGGTGGTGGGGCCGGACGCGGTGCTGCGGGTCGTGCCGTGGTCGACCACGGTGGTGCAGGTGCTGTACTGGCCGGTGGTGATCCTGCTGTCGATCGCCTTCCTGACCACGCTCTACCACGTGTCGGTCCCGGTCCGCTCCCCCTGGGTCGAGGACGTGCCCGGCGCGCTGGTCGCTCTGGCCATGTGGGTGGTGTGCAGCTTCCTGCTGCGCATCTACCTCACCAACACCGTGGAGGGGCCGACCATCTACGGCTCGCTGGCGGCACCGGTCGCGGTGCTGCTGTGGATCGGGGTGTCGGCGTTCGCCGTGCTCGTCGGGGCCGCGGTCAACGCCGCCATCGACCGGGTCTGGCCGGCCGCCGCGACGGCCGCGGCCCGCGAGGCCAACGAGCGGGTGCGCGAGGCGCAGATCGCCGAGTACGTCGCCTGGGCGGCCGCGGTCGCCCGGGACAACGACCCGGACGACCCCGACATGCCGTCGGAGTTCCCCGAGCGCTGGTCCCGCTTCCTGCCCCCGGAGGACGTGGCCGCCCGGCTGCGGGCGCACGCGAAGAACACCCCGCCCAGGCAGGGCGCGGACGGGGTGGCCGCCGAGGCGCGGCACACGGGCCGCGACGGGGCACCGCCGACCGCCCCCTGACCGGACCGGGCCCGGGCACGTGCGGGTGCCCGGGCCCGCGTGTGCGAGGGCCCCGGCCGCGGGCGACGGGGAGGCGCAGCCGGACCGTGCCGTGCTCGTCGGGCGCTGGCGGACGACCGGCGGGCCACGGGACGGCGCGGGGCGGACACCGGCCGCGTCGTGCCCGGGGTCCGGCGGGGGATGCCCGGCCCCGGGCCGGTGCGGCGCCAAGCGCCGCCCGCCACCGCGGTTCCGCGTCGGGCTTGCACTCGCCGGACGACACCCTCCAGCCGCCCCGACCTGCGCCGCTGCGGCGAACGGGTGAGGCGACACGCCGATCAGTGACGTTTCTCCGGTGACGGGGTTGCGCCGCCCGGGTGAGCAAAGCCCGGACCATGCGGACGTATTGCGCAGGTCTAGAGATCCTCTTGTCCTGGCAAAGGACGCGCCGGTGCGGGCGGCAGCGCACCGTCCGCGCACCGCCCCCTTCCGCGCCACGCGCCCGATCCCTCATCCCAAGGAGCCTTGCTGTGACGTACGGAAAGATGCTGCGCGAGCAGATCGCCGCACCAGGTACGACCCCGCTGATCGGCGTGTACGACATGTACTCGGCCTCGATCGCCGCCGCGCACTACGACGGCATGTTCGTCTCCGGGTTCGGCTTCGCCGCGTCGTACTACGGTCTGCCGGACATCGGCTTCATCGCCTGGCCGGACATGGTGGCCTTCGTCCAGCGGCTGCGGGGCGCCTTCCTGGGCCACCATCTCCTGGTCGACATCGACGACGGCTACGTCGACCCCGAGGTCGCCTGCCACGTGGTCAAGGGGCTGGAGCGGATCGGCGCCTCCGGGGTGATCCTGGAGGACCAGAAGCGGCCCCGCCGCTGCGGGCACGCCGACGGCAAGCAGGTGCTGCCGCTGGAGGAGTACCTGGCCAAGCTGGAGCAGGTGCTGGCGACCCGGCAGGACCTGGTCGTGGTGGCCCGCACCGACGCCACCGACGAGGCCGACATCCTGCGCCGCGCCAAGGCGCTCGCGGCCACCGACGCCGACGTGGTCCTCGTCGACGGGATCCGCAGCGTGGAGTGGATCCGCCGGGTGCGCGACGTCGTCGGTGACAAGCCGCTGCTGTTCAACCAGATCGCCGGCGGCAAGTCCCCGCGGCTGTCGCTGACCGAGCTGGCCGAACTGGGCGTGAGCGTCGCCATCTACAGCACCCCCTGCCTGTTCGCCGCCCACGAGGCCATGGACGCCGCGCTCGCCGAGCTGAAGCAGGCCGACGGCCGGCTGCCCCAGGTGGACGCGGACCGCGGCATCGGCGTGCAGGCCTCCACCCGCCTGCTGGAGCGCAACCTGGCGCGCCGTCGGCCCGAGCCGGCCGGAGCGGGCGCATGAACGCGCGCGTCCCCCGGCTGCGGACCGTGACCGCGGTGACGGCGGTGCTGCTGGCCGGCGCCGCCTCCCCGGCCGCGGCCGGCACCGGCAGCCTGATCACCGTCGTCGACAACTCGCACGCGGACTCCATCCTGGAGGTCGACCGCACCGCCAACCTCCAGACCGGCAGCGGCACCGCCGGCAGCGACCACGACGGCAGCGCCGTGGACCTGATGGAAGCCCTGGTGGAGGGGGCCCGGGGCGGGGCCGACGGCGACTGAGCACCCCCGCACGGTCCCGGCCGTCCGCGTGCCGGGGCCGTGCCGGCGCCCGGCAGCCGAGCACCGCACGGGGGCCGCGCACGGACGACTGGGGCGCACCGGGGCACACCTGCCCGGCCCTGCCGCGGCCGTGCGTGCCGGAATACGAGGCCCTCTTGTGGTGCTCCGGTGTCACCGGGTGCGATGGTGCACGAACGCGGTGAAGGGCTGGTGGCATCCATGGCGGAAGATCGGACGGATCCCGTGGTCGGCACGCCGTACGGGGCGGTGCGCGGCAGATACGAGCACGGGGTGGCCGCCTTCCGCGGCATCCCCTACGCCGCACCGCCCTTCGGCCCCCGCCGGTTCCGGCCCCCGCAGCCGCCCGAACCCTGGGACGGGGTCCGCGACGCGGGCGCCTTCGGCCCGACCGCCCCCAAACCCCCGTACTCCGAGGCCTTCGCCCGGTACCTGTCCGACCCCGACGTGCCCGGCGACGACTGCCTCAACCTCAACGTCTGGACCCCCGACCCGAGCCCCGGCGCCCGGCTGCCCGTCCTGGTGTGGCTGCACGGCGGGGCGCTGACCCGGGGCTCCTCGGCCGTC
This sequence comes from Streptomyces thermodiastaticus, assembly GCF_014656135.1. Classification (GTDB taxonomy): domain Bacteria; phylum Actinomycetota; class Actinomycetes; order Streptomycetales; family Streptomycetaceae; genus Streptomyces; species Streptomyces thermodiastaticus. Next base: position 223,003 of record NZ_BNBV01000002.1, on the reverse strand, counting down.
CCGGTGTACGCCGGCCACTCCTTCGCCCGCGACGGCGTCGTCCTCGTCTCCGTCAACTACCGGCTGGGCGTGGAAGGCTACGGCCTCTTCCCGGACGCGCCCGCCAATCCCGGCCTGCGCGACCAGCTCGCCGCGCTGCGCTGGGTGCACGAGGCGATCGAGGCCTTCGGCGGCGACCCCGGCCGGGTCACCCTGTGCGGGCAGTCCGCCGGCGCCATCAGCGTCGGCGCCCTGATCGCCGCCCCGCAGGCCCAGGGACTGTTCCGGCGGGCCGTGCTGCAGAGCGGGCCGCCCGAGGTCCTCGACCGGGGCAAGGTGCGGCGCATGGTGCGCCGGATGGCCGCCCGGCTGAAGGTGCCCGCCACCGCGGAGGCGTTCGCCGCCGTCGACCGGGACCTGCTGCTGCGCACCCAGGCCGAGGTGGGCCGGCTCAGCGGCCCGGTGCTCGGCGGCCCCGCCTTCGGCATCGTCGCCGACGGCGACCTCGTGCCCCGCGACCCGCTGCAGGCCCTGGTGGACGGGGACGCGGCCCGCGGCGCCGACCTGCTGATGGGCTGGACCCGTGACGAGCACCGGCTGTGGCTGGTGCCCGGAGGTCTCCTCGACCACGTCGACCGGCTCGGCCCCGTCGCCCTCGCCGGCGCGATGGCCCGCTGCCGCTGCGGGCCCGAGGTGGTCCGCGGCTACCGGTCCCTGCGGCCGGGCGCCGGCGCCGCCGACATCGTCGGCCAGATGGTCACCGACCACCTGCTGCGCCGCCCCCTGCACCGCCTGGCCGACGCCCGCCCCGGCAGCTCGTACGTCTACGAGTTCGCCTGGCCGTCCCGGCTGCCCGGCCTAGGCGCCTGCCACGCCCTCGAACTCGGCTTCGTCTTCGACACGGGTGACGTCCCCGAGTCCCGGAAACTCGCCGGCGAGGGCGCCCCGCAGCAGCTCGCCGACCGGATGCACGCCGCCTGGGTCCGCTTCGCCACCGAGGGCGACCCCGGCTGGGAGGCCTGGGACGACACGCACCCGGTCCATGTCTTCGGCGACGGTCCCCCGCACACCGTGCACGGGCCGCGGGACGCGGAACTCGCCCTGTGGACGGCGCGCTCCGCGGCGTCCGCAGCGCCCGGCGGAACCTCGCGCCCCGGCACGGCGACCGGTCCGGACGGCGGCGCACCCGAGGGCACGCCCGCGCCCAGGGCGGCGGAACTGCGCGCCGTGATCCGCCGTCTGAGCCGCTCCACCGGGGTGCGCGGAGCCTGACCACGTCCGGCCACGCGCCGGCTCCCGCCCCTGGGAACCGCCCGTCGTTCTCTCCTCAGGGGGCACGGGGCTGCTCAGGAGCAGCCCCGTGCCCCCTGAAGGATGCGTGCGATGTGCGCGATCACGTCCGGCCCCACGCGGCAGCAGCCGCCGATCAGGCGGGCCCCCGCGGCGTGCCAGCGCGCGACCTGATCCGCGGCGAAGGCGGGCCGGCCGCTCCAGGAGCCGGTGCGGGCGTCCCAGGACTCACCGCTGTTCGGGTAGACGACGACCGGTTTGCCGGTGACGCGGGCGGCCGTCGCCACGGCGGCCTCCGCGTCCCGCGGCGCGCAGCAGTTGACGCCTACCGCGATCACCTCGGGGACGTCGGCCGCCAGGGCGAACGCCTCCCGCAGCGGCTGTCCGGCGCGGGTGTGAGCACCGTCGATCGTGTACGACAGCCAGGCCGGCACGCCCAGCCCGCGCACCGCGCGCAGCAGCGCCGCCGCCTCGTCGGTGTCCGGGACGGTCTCCAGCGCCAGCACATCGGGCCGGGCCGCGGCCAGCACCTCCAGGCGAGGCCGGTGGAATTGCTCCAGCTCCGCCACGGTGAGCCCGTACCGCCCCCGGTACTCCGAGCCGTCCGCGAGCATCGCACCGTAGGGCCCGGCCGACGCGGCCACCCACAGCGGCCGGCGGACACCCCGCGCCCGCGCCAGTGCCACCGCTTCCCGCGCCCGTGCCACGCTCGACGCCAGCAGCGCGGCGGCCTCCTCCCGGCCGGTCCCGCGCCGCGCGAACCCCTCGAACGTGGCCTGGTAGCTGGCCGTGATCACCACGTCGGCGCCCGCTTCGAGGTAGGCCAGATGGGCCTCGGTGAGCGCCTCGGGCCGGTCCGCCAGCAGCCGCGCCGACCACAACGCGTCGCCCAGGTCGTGCCCGGCCGCCTCCAGCTGGTTGGACAGGCCGCCGTCGAGCACCAGCGTCCCGGCGGCGAGCGCCTCGGCGAACGTGGGGGAGGTGTCGCTGGTCATGCGACGACCGTAGCCGCCCGCGCGGGGTGCCCGTCCGCCGGGACGGACCGGTCGGCCGGCGGCAGCGGGCCGCACACCCGCCCCGGACGGAGGCCCAGCCCGGAACGCGGCCCTCAGCTGCCCGGAATCAGACGTACCGCGCAAAGGGTACGGAACGTGGCGGCAGGCCCTGGTAGCGTGACCGACTCCCCGGGGTACCAGACACCCTGACCCATCACCGGCGAGGAACCGAGGGAGCCATGGACATGGAGATCCCCGGCGTGAAGCGGCTGGCCGCCGCCGTGGTACGGGACGAGCGAGGCCGGGTGCTCCTGGTGCGCCGCAGTGCACGCGAGCGGTTCCTGCCGCGGGTGTGGGGCGTGCCGTGCGGCAAGCTGGAGGCGGGGGAACTGCCCGCGGACGGCGCCCTGCGCGAGCTGAAGGAAGAGACCGGGCTGCTCGGCGAGGTCGTCCGCAAGGTCGGCGAGTCCTCCTTCGTCAGCGACTACCGCGGCCACGAGATCAAGAACTTCCAGGACAACTTCCTGGTCCGCCCGCTGACCCGGTCGGTCCACCTCCCCGAACCGGACCAGGCCTACGCCTGGCTGGCCCCCTCCGAGCTGACCTTGGTGGACATCGACGCCTACAACCTGGACGTCGTCCGGCAGGCGCTGCGGGCCTGCGGCACCGAGCAGGAGACGCGGGCCGTCCGGCTCGGGCACGCCGACCGTTCCGGGCGGACGAACCCCGCGCTCAGGCTCCGCTGAGCAGCCGCGCGAGCGAGTCCAGCGCCGCCAGGTACTCCGGGACGCCGAGCGGCACCTTCGGCACCGACCGCGGGTGCGGGCCCGCCGTCGTGAAGACGTCGGTGTGGGACCGCCGTCCGGCGCCCGTCTCCAGGAACAGCGTCACCGTCGGCGCGGCCGTGTCGCACCACGCCCGGTGCAGCGTGCGCGCGGGCAGGCCGTAGTCGCTGCCCGCCGCGTACCGTCCCGTGTGGGCCAGCCGCAGCCGCGCCCGGCCCACGGGCTCCAGCCGCCACTGCGCCGCCGGGCCCGGCCCCAGCGACTCCCGGTACCGGACCGCGCGGATCACACCGTCGTCCGGCTCGGGGGTGGCGCCCGGTTCGTCCGGCGCGCAGGGCTCGTGCTCGTACACCTCCATCGACAGCCGCCCGCACACCACGTACGAGGCCAGCGCACACCGGTGGTTGTGCACGTCCTCCGCGCCCGCGTCGCGCGCGCCGGGGTGCCACACATGGGCCCGCAGCATGTGCCGGGTGCCGTCCCGGAGCAGCAGCAGCTTGTCGAAACCGAGCACATGCCGGTACGACAGCCGCGCACACTCCTCCGCGTCCTGCCCGCCCGCGGCCAGCTCCGCGACCAGGTCCCGCAGCCGCTTTCGCGCCCCCAGCGCGACGACCACCGAGCGTGCCGCGGCCACCCGCTCCGTCTCGGACAGCGGGCCGTCCAGTGACCTCGTCAGCAGCCCTCTGGCCGCCGGCACCTGCCGGCCGTCCATCACCGCCCCCTCCGCCTCGCTCCCGGCCCGCCCGCCGCTTCACCGGCCGCCCGGCGGCGGGGACCGGCCCGGTCAGTGGCCCGGCCGGTACATGGATACGGCATGCGCCCGCAGCGCCGAAAGGCCCTGATAGGTCATCCACAGCGGCTGCCGCGGCGCCCCCTGCTCGCCCGGCCCCCAGGTCCAGATGCCGCCCGACTGCCCGGCCCACACCGCCGCCACGGCACCGGCCAGCCGCTCCCGCCAGGCCGCCTCCAGCCCGTCGGCGCGGGCCACCTGACCGGCGGTCGGCGTCAACAGCGCCCGGACCACCCAGGCGGCCGTGAAGTGCCGCACGTACAGCACCTCGTGACGCGTGGGGTCGTCGGCGCGGGGACGGCGCACCTCCTCACGCAGGTGCGCCAGGTCCCCGCACACGTCGTGACGCGGCTCCGGGCAGGCCAGCAGCCAGCGCACGCCGTCCTCGCGCGCCGCCCGTGCCGCCGCGTTCTCCCCGAGCACGCGCCCGGCCCGGTCCAGGGCGACCACCGCCTGCGCGGTGTGCACCGGCGACGGCGGCCCGTACGGCGCCCGCAGCCGGTAGCCCCAGCAGCGCAGATGGTCCCGGCCCGGATCGTCGAGCGCGCCGTCCACCACCGCCTCGCGCAGCTCGGGCAGCAGCGCGGAACCGGGCGCGGCACGCAGCAGCCCGCGCAGCACCGTCGTCACCACATGCACCGACGCCCACCCCGCCGGATCCTGGTCCAAGGTGAACCCGGCCACGCAACGGGCCACTTCCGGCGCGAGCCGGTCCTCGGACACGCCCGCCCGGGCCAGCGCGCCCAGCACCAGCGCGGTGATCTCGGGACGGGCCTGCAGCCCCTGGGAACGCGCCGACCAGCCGCCGTCGGGCAGCCGCAGCCGCCACAGGGTGTCGACCAGGTCACCGGCGCGCAGCCGGCCGTCGGGCACACCGAGGTCGAGCACGATGTGCAGGCCGTAGGCGGTGCCGACGGGGGTGGGCCGGGGCGGGACGGTCTCGCCCAGCGAGTGCGCCCAGCCGGTGAGCCGCCCCAGCTCCGGGTCGTCGACCACCGTCACCTGCTCGGCGAGCGCGCCGTAGGCGTCGTGGCACACCTGCGGCAGAGCGGCCGGCACGGCCGGCGCGGGGGCGGAGCCGGATACGGTGCCGTACGCCGGACGGCCGGCGCGGGCCCGCAGCAGCGCGGCGGCCAGCCAGCCCGCCGCCGCCGTCCCCAGCCCGCTGACGCCCGCGATCAGATACTTCGCGAGCTGCCCGCTCAACGAGTCCGGCAGCACCTCGAACAGGAACTGGAACATCCCGTACCCGGCGGCCGCACCGCCCAGGCCGCCCAGCCAGCCGACGAAACGCGCCGGAGGCGAGGGGGCCGGAGTGCTGCCGCCCGGTCCCGCCGGCTCGGGATGCGGGCCGGGGCCCGCGGCGTGCAGGGGGCCGCTTCCGAGCTGCTGCGAGGACAACAGGCGCTCCCTCCCCCCGAGGCGACACCGGGCGTCCACCGCCCGGTGCGACGAGGCCACCGTGTGGAACGGGTCTCCCTCTCACCGTTCGTACCGCTGTTTCCGCCCCTTCACACCCGCCCGGAGCGGCCGGACCGGCCCCGGCAGCGGTGCCGGCCGACGGCGGCTCACGGGCGCCCGGCGGTGTCCTCGCAGGGGGTGCCGCGGGAGTTCTCGCGCGGCCAGTTCAGCAGGGTGATGTGCAGCGCCTCGACCGCCTTGTCCCAGGACGCCCGCACATCGCGGGGCGCGGCGAAGCCGCCGGCGGCCTCCAGGGCGCAGTAGCCGTGGAAGGTGCTGCGCAGCAGACGCACGGCGTCGGTGAGGTCGGGCTCCTGAAGGCCGTAGGCGCGCAGCATGCCGTAGGTGATCGCGGCGGTGCGCCGCAGTGCGGGGGAGCCGGCGGCGAGGGAGGGGGCGACACGTGTCTGTGTGGCCGCGTACCGCCCCGGATGCCGGAGGGCGTACTCCCGGTAGGCGCCCGCGAACGCGGCCGGCGCGTCCTTCCCGGCCCGCCCCGCCACCGCGTCCGCGATCCGCTCGATCATCTCCGCCCCGGCGAACAACGCGAGACGGGTGCGCAGTTCCCGCAGGTTCTTGATGTGCGAGTAGAGGCTGGCGTCCATCACCTAAGCGGCGGGCCACACCGGAGACGGTGACGTTCTCGAAGCCTTGCTCGTCGGCGAGTTCGGCCGCCGCCGCGACGATCCGCTCGACGGTCAGCCCGGCACGGGGCGTGCGGTGCTCCTGCACTGGGGTGTCCGGCCGGAGACGGATCCTACGGACTCGCCTCCCGGCGCCGCGCGCCCGCCGGACCCCCGGTGACACCCGGTCCTGGGACCTCGCCGACGGGCGACCGTGCCGGTCAGCCGTCCAGCAGGTCCCGCAGGAAGGCGTTGGTGAACTTCCCCGACGGGTCCAGCTCGCGGGCCAGGGCCCGGAAGTCCGCGAGCCGCGGGTACCGGGCGCGCACGGCGGCGGCGGACATCGTGAACACCTTGCCCCAGTGGGGCCGCGGGTCGAAGGCGTCCAGCGCCTCCTCCAGACGCCGCACCACCGGCAGCACCGCCTCGGTGTCCTTCACCCAGGTGAAGTGCAGGGCCACGGTGTCCCGGCCGTGACTCGGGCCCAGCCACTGCTCGTCGGGGGCGACGGTGCGGACCTCGCAGGTCTGCAGCACGGGCGCGACGGTGTCCCGGATCCGGTCCACGGCGTGCAGCGCGTCGAGGGCGTGGGCGCGCGGCAGCAGGTACTCCGACTGGAGTTCGGCGCCGCTGCTCGGGGTGAACTCCGCCCGGAAGTGCGGCAGCCGCTCGTGCCAGGGGCCCGGCACCCCGAACTGCTGCGTGCAGTTCTCCGCGGGCATCCCGGGCACCGGGTGCAGCGCCACGGTCGCCGGCGCCGCCCACGGGAAATCGGGCAGCTCCTGATCGGTGCGCCGCTTGAGCCACACCTGCCGGAAGCCGGGCCTGCGCCAGTCGGTGAACAGGCTGACGCTGTACGCGGCGGCGGCGACCGTCTCGAAGTCGAGCCCCTCCAGGGGCAGCTCCGTGAACAGGTGCTGCTCGACCTCGAAGGCGGGCTCCAGGTCCAGGGTGAGCGCGGTGACGACGCCGAGCGCGCCGAGGGAGGTGACCGCCCCGTCGAAGCGGGCGTCACCCCGGGCTATGCGCACCTGCGAGCCGTCCGCCGTGACCAGCTCCACCTCGCGCACGACGGACGCGAGGGGGCCGTTGGTCACCCCCGAGCCGTGGGTGCCGGTCGCCACCGACCCGGCCACCGAGATGTGCGGCAGCGACGCCATGTTGGGCAGGGCGAGCCCGTGCGCGTGCACCACGCGGGCCAGTGCGGCGTAGCGCACGCCGCCGCCGACACGGACCGTGCGGGCCGTGGTGTCCACGTCGGTTACGGCGGGCAGCGCGTCCAGGCGCAGCAGGACGCCGTCGGGACCCGGGTCGGCGATCTCGTTGAACGAGTGCCCGCTGCCCAGCACGCGCACCCGGGCACTGCGCGCGACCACGTCCGCCAGTTCCCCGGCGGTGGCCGGCCGGTGCACCTCCTTGGCGGTGTAGGTGATGTTCCCCGCCCAGTTGGTCACGGCTGTGCTCATGCCGACACCCCTTCCTCCCGTGGCACCCGGGCCACGTGTTTCCGAGGCGAACCTACCCGACGCCACCGGCGGCCCGGACACGCCCGCCCGCCTCCCCGCCGCCTCGCGACACGCCCGCCCGCCTCCCCGCCGCCTCCCGCGTATCCGGACAGCCGCCCGCCCCTCGGCCGGGCCCGAGCACCCGGCATCGCGCGCCGAGCGGGGACCCGGCACGGCCGGCCGGTGAGCGGGGGCATACGGTGGAAGGCCGAACGTCGAGGCCGGGAGGAGAGAGGCCGATGGGCAGCCGTACCGCGCTGGTCGAAGATCTGATGGAGCGCTTCCCCCACGTACCGCGGGAGGCCGTCTTCAAGGAGGACCTGCTGCGTGGTGGTGTGGCCTTCGACTCGTCCGCGCTCAGCGACACCGCCAACGAGGCGGCCGGCGAGGTCAAACCGAAGTCGTACTTCATCTTCTCCTTCGACCACGGCACCCTGCCGGAGCTGGGCGAGGCCGCGCTGCGCCGCCCGCCGGAGGAGATCGTCCTCACCGGCGGACCGTACGGCCTGCGCCGCACCGTGGTCTCCGTCCGGGTGAACCCCCGCTCGCCCTACCGGGTGGCCGCGGACGACGAGGGGATGCTCGGGCTGTACCTCGACGGGAAGCGGATCGCGGACGTGGGTGTGCCGCCGATGCCGGAGTACTACCGGCACACCCTCGCCAACGGCAAGTCCGTGATGGAGGTCGCCCCCACCATCCAGTGGGGCTACCTGATCTACCTCACCGTCTTCCGGGTGTGCCAGTACTTCGGCGCCAAGGAGGAGTGCCAGTACTGCGACATCAACCACAACTGGCGCCAGCACAAGGCCGCCGGTCGGCCCTACACCGGTGTGAAGGACGTCGAGGAGGTCCTCGAGGCCCTGGAGATCATCGACCGGTACGACACCCAGAAGGCGTCCACCGCCTACACGCTGACCGGTGGCGCCATCACCTCCAAGGTGGCGGGCCGGGACGAGGCCGACTTCTACGGCCACTACGCCAAGGCCATCGAGGAGCGCTTCCCGGGCCGGTGGATCGGCAAGGTGGTCGCCCAGGCGCTGCCGAAGGCGGACGTGCAGCGGTTCAAGGACTACGGCGTGCAGATCTACCACCCCAACTTCGAGGTGTGGGACCGCCGCCTGTTCGAGCTGTACTGCCCCGGCAAGGAGCGGTACATCGGCCGCGACGAGTGGCACAAGCGGATCCTGGACTCCGCCGACGTCTTCGGCGCCCGCAATGTGATCCCCAACTTCGTGGCCGGTGTCGAGATGGCCCAGCCGCACGGCTTCACCACCGTCGACGAGGCCATCGCCTCCACCACCGAGGGCCTGCGGTTCTTCATGTCGCACGGCATCACGCCCCGCTTCACCACGTGGTGCCCCGAGCCCACCACGCCGCTCGGCAAGGCCAACCCCGAGGGCGCGCCGCTGGAGTACCACATCCGGCTGCTGGACGCCTACCGCTCGACCATGGAGGACTTCGGCCTGTCCTCGCCCCCCGGCTACGGCCCGGCCGGTGCCGGACGCGCCGTCTTCTCGGTCAGCTCCTTCATGGACAGCCTCCCGGCCGACGACGAGGCGAAGGAGACCGCGGGCACGGGCGACTGAGCCCGCGGGCATCCGCCGTGCGCGTGTGCCGTGCCGCCCCGCCGGGCTGACGGGACGGCACGGCACACCTGGGCGGTCACCGCTGAGGGGATGTCAGCCCGCGGTGCAGGTGACCGAACCCACCGGGTAGTCGTTGCCCGTGGACGAGGCGGTGAACCCGAACGTCACACTGCCGTCGGCGGGCACCACCGCGTTGTGGTCCACGCTCCTCACCGTGACCGTGCCGTCGTCGGCCGTGGACAGCGTGCCGTTCCAGAGACTGTTGATCTTCGTGCCGGTGCCCGGCTGCCAGGACACGGTCCAGTTCTTCAGCGGAGCCGTGGAGTGGTTCATCACCTCGACGGAGCCCTGGAACCCGCCGGTCCAGGAGTTCTCCACGGTGTACGCGGCCATGCACGAACCGGCCTGCGGGTCCGTCGGCGTGGGCGTCGGGGTCGGCTCCGGGCTGGGCGTCTGCGAGCCGGAGCCGCGGATGCCGGTCACCTCGCCGTGGCCGCCGTCGAAGACGACGTCGGAGCAGGAGAAGAAGTTCTCCTGGCTGTCCGAGCGGACCCACTGGATGAAGATCAGCGCGTCACCGGAGCGGCCGGAGGGCAGCGTCAGGTTCCAGTAGTAGTGACCGCCCTCGGTGCCCGGCGAACCGGTCTGCGGAGGGTCGGTCACCGTCTGGATCAGCTCCAGGTCGTCCCAGCGCAGCGGGGACGTCGGCGACCAGCCCGGCTTGGTCAGGTAGACCCGGAAGTCACCCGGGTGCGCCGCCCAGTTGCTGTACTGCACCTGCAGCGTGCCGCCGGAGGTCAGGTGGGTGCGCGGCCAGTCGTCGCGGGCGGCGTTGTAGGCGGAGAAGTCGTACGGGGAGCGGTCGCCCGCGCTGCACAGGGTGCCGTCGGGCACATAACCCGGGCCGCGGCCACCGGCGTTGGAGTCGAGCACCGCGAACCAGTTGTACAGAGCGGTGGCGCCGCTCTTCGCCAGGGCGTCCCGGCAGGCGGGGTTGGTCGGGTCCAGGCTGCCGGTGGCGGTACGGGCGTCCAGGTAGCACAGGTAGGTGCGCGAACCGGGCAGCATCGCCACCCCGTGCGCCTCGGCACGGCCCTGACCGAGGAAGGTCAGGCCCAGGGCCGTCAGAAAGGTGGCGAACGCCGCCGCCACCGACATGAGTCTGCTGCGTCGTGTCACAGCACGGTCCTTTCTGCTGTCGGAGCCGGTACGTGTGCGGTGCGGTACAGGTGCCGTCCGGCGGGCGCCGCGTCCGGTGCGGGATGCGCGCCGTCCGGCGTCCGCGGGGCGTCGTCCGTCCGGACGTCCATGCCGTACGTCCGTGCCGGAACGCCCCCGCCGAAACGTCCCTGCCGTGCGTCAGGCCGTTCCGCGCGCGGCCGTGCCGCCGGTGCGCACCTCGGAGGAGAACGACGTCACGGCGAGCCCGGCGCCGTTCTGCCAGGGCTCGAAGCCCGCCTGCACGCTCGTCAGATACCAGTCGTTCCCGGCCATTCCCCGGGAGACCGCCTGGCGGACGAAGTCCATGACGTCGAAGCTCCAGCTGCCGATCGCCGAGGGAGCGACGAACGACAGGACGTCGTTGGCGCCGTTGTTGCCGGTCCACACCTGCCAGGTGCGGCCGGCCACCGTGGCCGTGCCGGTCTGCGAGCCGACCGGCTGGACCGGCCCGGCCTTGTTGAACCAGATCATGATCTCGGTCCGGTTCACGCCGTCGGTGCGGGGCGTGGGGTCCAGCCAGATGTCGTAGGCGGCGTCGTAGACCGCGTCACCCACGTAGCTGTAGGAGATGCCGGTCGGCGCGCCGGAGACGGAGCCGAGCCGGGCCGGAAGCACCGTGCCCGGTGAGCAGTTGCCGTAGTGGCAGCCGTAGTAGACGGACGGGTACGCCTTCGGGGCACCGTCGGTGGGCACCGACCCGTCGGCCCGGCTGACCCGGAAACCGGAGTTTGTGACGGTGACGCACTGGGCGGCGTCGGTGCCCCAGCGGTTGTTCTGGACGACGTAGCGGCCCTGGATCGTGGTCCAGCCGAAGGCGTCGCAGATCTCGGTGCCGGCCCGGGCCGGCGGGGCGGCCACTGTGACGGCGGCGACCAGGGCGAACGCCGCGAGCAGGGCACCGAGCAGCCCGCGGGCGGTGTCGATCCGGTGGGACAGCGGTCGCATGGGGACCTCTTCGACGAAGGAACGACTGTGGGGGGAGTGGGGCACTCCTGGCGCGCACCCAATGCTTGGGAGCGCTCCCATGGGTGTGGGACGGACTGTAGGAGTCGTGCATGCTCCTGACAAGACTCTGTGCGCGCACCTGTCGGAAACGGCCGGAAAGCTGCGGCGCCGGAGACGCCATGCCCAGGGTCCTGGCTGTACGAGGCCGCACTGCCGGCTCGACGGTGCCGACCTGGTCGATGTCGCAAGCTGGTGCGGTCGTCACGCGGCCCACGCGTCGAGGGAAGCAGTATGCGGTATGCGGCAGCTCCAGGCGTCGACCCTCACGAGACCGACGGCCGCCGGCGTCCTTCCTGCCCGGATGTGGCAACAGAACCCGCACTGCCGGACGCCGACTCAAAATGGGGTGTCATCGGGATTGCTTTTGAGTCCATGAAATCCTGCGTCATGGAAGCAGGTTGCGCATTGGAACTCGTCTGGTGGCATGCGCGGGCTGAACCTCTTGCATTTGGCCCCACATCCTCCGAAGAAAAGGCACATAGTGGGAAAGACCGGCGATGCAACCTCGAAAACGACGCGAGCATGCGCGAGATCCACATCGTTCGTGTCGAAAGTGTGCGTGAACCGTCTCGAATGCTCCGAGCGTCCTGGACGCAGAGGGTCGCACAGGACGGTAATACCTCCTACGTCGTGAGGGTCGATCGATTCGGGACGTGCGTGGATGATGCAGGGAGAGCTCTCTCCGCCCAACTGTGAACCGGTCAGGTCCGCGATGGTCAAGCGTTCGGTGCCCACGTTGCGGACAGGGATGGAGTGGAAGGATTCTGTTTCCGATCCTTCTAGTCGACGTTGCTGTGCGAACTCTGCCCAGGGCTGGCGGGTCTCGTCCTCGTCGTGCGAGATGAATCCGGCGAACTCCAGCGCTTCTGGATCGTTGTTCCTGATCTGCAGAAGCCATGGGCCGGATGGTGCGCCGTGATGGATGGTGACCAGGTAGGTGTCTATGTCCTCAGCGGTCCGGTGGCATTCGGCTGTTGCCACTGGCGTGCCACTGCTTCCAGGGATGTCGACCGGTTCGGCACCTTCCTCCACGGGCGTCGGGTCGCCCAGTCCTGCCTTGATGAAGAATGTTGGCGGCGCTCCACCCAGGACGACGCCGGGTTCGAAATGCGCGATCGTCCGAAGGAACGTCTGCTGGGCACCCAGCAGTACGACGAACTCGATCGGGGAGCTCATCTCGTTCTCGGTCAGACGGGCCGTCCGGAATGGTTCGAATACCATGATGCGCTTGTCCTTGCCAACGCGTTCAGAATTCGTTCGCCTGTCAGAGCGGGTCGGCGATGATCTCCAGGGCGGCATGGTCCGTTCTGTCGTCATTGGTTGCAAAAGTGTGCTGGAGGACCATGCGGCTGCGGACCTCCCCGCAGTCGAATGCCAGGTGATCGACACCGTGCGGGGCGATCTCCGCCGGACGATGGACGAGGACGACGGGGGAATCCTGCCCTCCGATCGGCGAACCCAGGGAGTCATCGATTGTGAGCGTTCCGGTCCCCCAGTTCCGCACGGTGACGAAGCCGACCCTGCCCCTGCCGACGTCGGGCCTGCTCCTGCCGACGATCGACAGCGGCTGGTCCAGTGCCATCCAGGGTTGAAGCGTGTCGCTCTTGACATTGGAGTTGACCCAGACGAAACGCAGCGTCTGGTCGGCCGTGTTCCTGATGCGCAACTGCCAGGTGGGTTTCGACTCCGTATGGTTGACGACCGTCAGGAGATAGAGGCCATCGGACAGGCGTCGGCAGCTCGCCGACCCTCCGCCCTTCGGGCCTGGGATGCCGACCTCGGTGCCGTCCGCGGCAACCGTGGTGATGAGACCCTCGCCCAGCTTGATCCCGAACCTCGGATCGGCGTCCCCGAGTGGCGTGTTGTCGGTCCACAGAGCGACGAACCGCAGGAACATCGGGATGGGTTCGATCGGCATGTCGAATTCCACCAGGGGGCCGGTCTGACCGGGCGCCAGCGCCAACGGCTCCTCTGAGGGGAAGATCTGGATCACGCTCATCGCACATCTCCTGTTCTCGCGCCATGGGGGAGGGGCCCGTGCGGGACGTCGCGGCAGTCGTCCGTGCCCCATGACGCCGCCCTAGACGTTGCGGTGGTCGGGCGGGACGTCCGAGTGGTGGGCCGCACGGTGCCCGCAGGCCGCGCACGGACCGCCGACGCCGACCGGCGGTGCCACGTAGTCCGGGCACCGCCCGCAGGCTCGGCAGAAGGCCCATTCCTCGTGCATGTCGTACCGGAGAGAACGAGGCAGGACCTCGAACAGCAGGGTCGTGTGCGGGCGGTGCACGTCGTTGGTGTCGAAGGTGTGGCTGAAGCGATCCGTGTAGTGGACCTGCCCGCACTCGACCACCAGCTCGTCCGCGTGGTGCGGTGCGATGGGCGCCGGCCGTCGCAGAAGGACCACCGGCGATCCGTCCGAACCCAGTCGGCTGCCCGGCGGATCGTTGATGATCAGCGGCGCAGTCCCCAGGTTCCGGACCTTGATGGCGGTCTCTGGGGTATCACTGTGCAGCGCCAGCAGACCGTCATGGACGGCGGTGGCGCACTCGAGCGCCATCCAGGGCTGCCGTGTCATCTCCTCGCTGTACGAGGCGACGCAGGTGAACCGCAACGTCTCCGCATCGTTGTTGGTGATACGCAGGTGCCAGGGCCCGGTGCGCTCCTCCAGTCCGGCCAGGGCGATGAGATAGCTGTCCCCGGGCAGGCGATCGACCTCGGCCAGGGCCGCGATCTCGCCGTCGGCTCCGGGGATCTCGATCTTGCCCCTCCCGGCGTCCACGGCCGTGAGCCGGCCGTCACAACCCGACTTGAGTTCGAACGTCGGGGCGCGCCCCACGAGCGGCAGGTTGTCGCGCCAGAGAGCGATCACGCGGAGGAACATCCCGGTCGCCTCGATGGGCACGGTGAACGGCACGAGTGGCCCGACCGCGCCCCCGCGGAGTTCGAGCGGCTCCGTCTGCGGCAAGAGTTGGAAAACCATCGTTTTTCCTCAGGGCATGACGGTCACGTGAGTTCGGCGATGTCGGCGTAGACGGGGCACGCCGGCTCGCCCGCCGCTCCGGGAGCGGACTCGGTCTCGGTGACGGCGATACGCATGGGCCGCCCGTCGGCGGGCCGCAGGTCGAGCACGAGGGTGTCCCCGAGACGCCCGGTCGCCTGGGCCAGGGTGGTCCAGGCGGACGGCCCGATCAGCCCGTCCCGGGCCGCGCGCCGGTCACCGGCGAAGGCCTGCAGTTCGGCCCGGACCGTGGTGAAGGGAGGTCCGCTCGGCCCCGGACCGCTGAGCACGACACTCGCCCGGCCGACGGCACGGGTGATGACGAGTTCGCGTGGTGGGAGGAGCCGGATCGGCTCGGTCACCAGTGGCGGGGACAGCCGCTGGCCGGGGTCGGCGGTGTTCTCCTGGTAGCGGGCCAGCGCCAGCCGGACGAACGGGCGGTACGAGGCCGCGGCAAGGGGAGCAAGGTCGAGGTCGGCGAACCAGCAGTCGGCACCCTCGTCGTAGTTCCTGCCGACGTCCAGGCGGACGGCCATCGCCACGACCGGGACACCCCCCAGCTCCGGGGATGTCACCGGCGCCGAGACCTCCGCGTGCAGGTGGGTTTCGTCGAGGACGACGCTCGGCGTGGCAGTGGCCTGCAGCGGGTCGCGGCCGGCCAGGCTGAGGAGGCGTCGTTGGCGGTCGGTGGGCGAGGCGGACGACCGCGGCCAGACCAGGACGGCCAGCGCCTCGTCGGCTCCCGTGACGAACCACGGCCGTTCGAGCATGACACGCAGGCCGCCGCCGCTGCGCCGCGACCGGATCACTGTTCCGCCGCTTTCGACGGACCGGGTCCACCGGACGCTCGGCACGAGATGGCGGACGTGTGGCAGCGGGGGCCGGCTCGTACTCGCCACGTCGGTGACCTCGAGCCTCCCGGTGACCGTGCATGCCTGCGGATCCCGCGCGATGACGCGACCGAAGTATTCGCTGAAGCGGGAGATGGCGGTGACCGTGTAGCGGACCTTCCGCCGCCGCGTGTCGCCGAACTCGTGGCGCATCGGCGGAAACGCACCGTGGGGTGGCCTCAGCAGGGGTGGCTTGTGCGCGATCTCGAACGAGCCGGCATGGGCGACGACCCGCCTCGACACCGGTCGGCCGGGTGCGATGTCCTCGACGTCGTCCCATTCCGCCTGGACGTCGATCCGGCCGGTGCTGCGCACGTCGATGGAGAACTCCGACGTCCTCATCTCGGCGTCCGTGTCGCCCATGTGCCGCTCGGCGAGGAACCGGCCGGCGGGGTGGGCCAGGGGGCGTTGCACCGCGTGGACCATGGTGACGGTGCGCGGCGGGCTCACCAGGGGGTTGCGGCCGTACTCCGCGGCGACGTTCACCGGGTTGCTCGTATCCTGCGTGGCACCGGCCCAGTGGGGGATGCCCAGATCCGGGACGGTGAGCATGGAGGGACACGAGGGGATGTCCACGGTGACCTGCTCGGCCGGTCCCAGCGACACCGTGAACGTGCGGGGGCCCGGACCGGGACTGCGCCTGATGGCGCATCCGCGGACAGCCGGCTCGATGCGCAGCTCGAAGGGCACCATGTCGGGCCAGGTCCCCCGCCACGGGCTCTGGGACTGCTCCGAGTCGAACCCGTCGGCCTTCCCCGGGTTACCGGTGTCCGGATCGATCGGCCGCGGCCGGCTCCGGAGATTGACCCAGATTGTTCCCGGGTCGACGAGCCACGCGGGTTTCGGGAACGGGGGGTCGGAGGGGACCACCACATAGGTGCCCGAGCCGTCCGGAACGTTCTCGAGCCGGGCCCCTGTGATGTCCGCGACGTCTTTGTCCGCGCGGGTCGCGATCTCGAACTGCTTGCGGACCTCGTCCATACCGACACCAGGTCCGAACGCGGTGCTGAAAGCGTCGCCGTACTGCAGGGCCAGTTCGAGCGAGCTTTTCGGGGGGAACAGGTAGCGGAGCTCGGCGGCCGGGTAGCCGTGCGCTGCGGCGTAGGCGGCCGCGCCGGTGCCGCGCTCGGTTCGTACGACCATGCGGTCCGGCCCGGCCCCGTCGACATAGGCCGCGGTCGGCACCAGCTCCGGTGGGGGATGCGGCTCGAACCGCCGGTGGACGATCTCCTTCGTGGCGTCCTCCGCGCCAGGCTGGTCGCGCCGCAATCCGCCGCCGGCGAGGTCGACCAGGCGTGCCCGGAACCGGTAGGTCGTGCCGAACGTGAGCCGGGGCAGCGACCCGTCCACGACCTTGGCAGCCACACCGAACGGAGGCGGCGGCCCGGCCGCGGCCGGATCGACCACTCGGTCGGGCCGGGGCACCACCTGGCTCCAGCCGTCCCAGCGGGCCACGGTTTCGTGGATGAACAGCGGAGCGCTGGGTTCGGCGCTGGATGTCACCGCCGAACCGACGGGAACGAAGCCCTCGTCCGGCAAGCCCGGTCGACCGGGCTCCGAGGGGAGCACGACTCCGCCGACGGTATAGCGGACCCATCGCTGACACAGCGAGTGCCACCGCCCGCCGGCGAAGACGTCGAGCCGGTATCCCGCGAGCAGGTTCTCCGCGGTCAACGGTGAGCCCTGGAGTTTCTGTGCCGTGTCGCGGTCGGCTGCTCGCCGCGTCCGCGCGGTGTGTTCGTCGCGGCGGCCGCGTTCGATCAAGGCGAACCCGGTGGAACGCAGTGCGGGCAGGCCGGCGGCGTCCGCCGCCTCGGACGGCACCCGACCCCGGTCCGACCGGGCGACGCTGACCATCCGCAGGGCCGCACCGTCGACATCGAACGGCATGATCGTGTAAGGGGACGTCGTGGGTGTGCCCGCCAGAGCGACCTTGGCCAGAGGCAGCATCCCCTGGGGGCGTGCGGTCCCCGCCGCCGGAGGCATGAGCGGGACGAACCGGGAGCCGGCCAGCGAGTAGGCGGTCGTCGGCCGCAGATCGTCCTGGTGGGCGTCGGCCCAGCCGGACGGGGCACCTGGATCGGGAACGGGCCACGAAGGTTCCAGGCGGAGGTGTGCGGGGCCGTCGGTGGAGGCCAGCTCGGCCACAGGCACCGCGAAGTCGATCACCAGGCCCAGAAGGCGCAGCAAGAGGGGGTGGCCGGCCAGCCGGGCGACGACGTCATGGAAGTCCGGAGTGCGGGTCTCGTCCTCGACGAGCGGCGTCGCGAGGCCGGGGTCCTGCCGGCGGTAGAACTCGTAGGCCCGCACCAGTGGGGGAGTGCTGCCGGCGTCGATGCTGCGATCGGACGGCGTGGCCGCGGCCTGCCAGGACCGTGCGATCTCCCGCAGCATCTCCTCTCGCTGCGCGCGCTGCCGCCGATCCCGTGCGTCGGTCAGGGCGAGGGCACGCGTGGCCCGGGTGTACGCCTGTCTGATGTCCGTGCTGGCCTCGTCCGCCGGAAAGTCGACAACCTCGCGGTCTCGGTAGGTGGTCGGTCGATAGGGCCGGACGGGCAGGGACGCGGGGAACATCGCGCGCCACGCGGACAGCTGCTGGTCCGGTGTGCACAGTGGCTGACCGTCCTCGCTGACGGGGCGCATCCGGGTGAGAGTGAGCCGCTGGTCGCCCCGGTACGCGGCGAAGCCCATGGCTTCCAGGCGGGAGGGCCAGCTCTGCATACCGAACTGCCCGACGGTCCGGGTGGTCCCCGGCGGGGCGAGCAGCCGCGGAGTCAGCACGACGGAGAACAGGGCCCGCCGTCCTCCGCTGGTTTCCGCGCGACCGCTGGGTATCACCGTCCAGACGAACTGGCGTGTGAGAGCGAGCGCCATGATCACTCCCGCGGGAATGCCTTGCAGTAGGTGTGCCAGGGGAACGACGCTCCGACCGGACCCCACGCGTGCTGTACCGAGGACGGATGCGCGGCCGTGAGCGCGACCCCGGCGCGGGGGTGCACGGCCTGGTCCGAACCGGTGAACGTCTTCTTACAGGTGATCTCGACAGAGGTGGACCAGAAGGTGAGATCCACCGCGAGCACGAGCCGGGCCTCGCCCCGCAGGACGTTCGGTTCGACGAAGGTGAGACTGATCGTGAGCTCGATGGAGACGGAGATCAGCCCCAGGACCCGGACGGATCCGCCGATACGGAGGTAGCCTGCGATCTCGACCTTGCTGCCCAGTTTGGTGAACACGACGCCGCCGAAGACGTGCACCTCGCCGCGGGCGACGCCGAAGTCCATCGCCACGGCGGCCCCGAACTCGATGCCGCCGACCAATCGCTGCAGGCCGGAGTCGTCGCCACCGGCCCGGATGCCCAGCTCCAGGTAGCCGCCGCCACCGAACCCCATCACGGTCACCAGGAACGGCCGGTCCCGGGTTGCGAAGGCGAAGTCGACCGTCACCGGGTCGTCGCCGAACGACAGGGTGATGCCGGCCTGCACCACCAGGTTCTGCAGGACGAACACGCCGAGTTGCGGCGGTGGTGAGACGGCGAGCGTGTAACGGACGCGCACCTCGCGGGCGCCGACGTCGACGGTGGGAGCCTTGGCGCCGATGCCGGGGAGGTAGCTGCTGAGCTGCTGGACGAATCTCAGCTGCTGCCCGAGTCGCGCCGAGTCGATCACCAGCGTGGTCTCCGGGAGTTCGCCCGGTTCGGCGTGGAACTTCAGTGCGGGAAATCCGAGTTTGATCAGATACTTTTCCTCGTCGGGAGCGGGGATGCCGATCGCGAAGTCGGTGACCGTGCCGTCGGTCGTGCTCCGCGGCTGGCCGTCGATCAGCTCCGTCCGCACGTCCAGGGTCACCTTGCAGTCGGTCAGGGGCTGGAAGGGGCCTCGTACGCGGGTCAGGGACTCGGTCCAGTGCAGGGTGGCCCGCGGCGTGGGGGTGCGCGACCACGTGATCGTCGGACGCCCGGTGATCCGGTCGATGATCTCCACCAGAGGGACGACGCCGAGCAGCTTGGACCCGCGGTCGAACAACTGGGCCGGGTCGGTGGGCAGGTCCGCCACCGTGGGACCCAGCACGCGGTGAATACAGTCCACCGTCATGGACGGCGCGGCCGCGACGGCGGCCCGGGCGGCGGCGAAGTCCACATGAGGCTTGTCGGGAAGCTGAAGCAGGACTTTCGGCACATCCCCGGTCCCCGCGGCATTCACCACGTCCGGCGCCAGCGTGGCGCGGAGAGTCTGGTGCCGGCCCAGCAGCTGCTGCACAGCGGGGAGGGTGACGTCGAGCCCGGCGATCCGGGGATGGAACGCGGTACCGCTTCCGACCCTGGTGGCCGCGAGGGTGAGCGACCGGACGTGCTGTTCGGTGCGGTCCACCGCCTCCACGATGCCGTCCGCCCGACGGCGCACCACCAGCGGAATGGTGCGCTCGATGACGGCCGTCGGTGGTGCGGGGACGGCTTCGGGGTTGTCGCGCGGCCCGCCCGCGTACAGGGAGTTGAGGTACCCGACATCGGTGCCCTTCTCGGCGAAGATCAGGGGCAGGTGCAGGGGGACGACGTCGCCGGCGGAGGAGGCGTGAATGGTGAACATCACCGGGTGGCGGTCCCGTGTCAGCCAATGGGCGCGGGCGCCGGGTGCAGGCCGGTCGAGCGGGGTCACCAGCACGGGGTCGATCGCCACCCGATGGAATGGGAACTCACGTTGGTGTGCTGCCTCGATGCCGTAGTCCAGGACGGGCTGCGTCACGACCAGCGTGAGGGTGCGGTGCAGTCCCGCCACCCCGGTGACCGGGTCGATCTTCCGCTCGGTCACCTCCACGGTGGAGGCCTCGTTGCCGAAGGGGAACAGGACGCCACGTTGCAGCAGGCGGACGTAGACGTCGCGCCCCAGGACAATGCGGTGGCTCCATTCCAGGTCCGGGTAACTCACCGACCCGGAGAACCACGCGCCGCACGCAGACAGGACGAGCGTGTCGACGGTGACCGGCGTATCCGGGTTGTCGCGGCCCCGGGCGGCGATCTTTTTGACGCCGTCCCCGAGGGGGGTGCTGTCGGCGAACGGCGTTTCCATCGGCAGGCAGGCGAAGGGGAAGACGGCCGAGTACGCGTCCGAGGACGGGGCCAGGATCCGTGTGTGCCAGAGCGCGGTGACGCCGTCGTCACTGGTCGCGGGCCGCTGGGGGTGCTGGCAGCGAGCCCTGTGCTGGAGGGCGAGCAGCAGTCGCCACGGCAGTTCGAGTGTGCTGGACTTTCCCTGCTCTCGTGGCGTGCCGACCAGCTCCAGATCGTTCGCCGCGGCGAGCACACCCTCGGTGGTCAACGGGATGACACGACCGGCCGGCACAGTGAAGTGCAAGCTGGTCGGCCCTGCCGGTCTTCCCTGCACGGACGGTGCACCCACCACACTCTCCGCGACATGCTGCGGAGGCAGGTCCAGGATGAGACGGCCGTCCGCCACGGCCACCCATTCTCGGACCCCAGCGCTGCCGACTCGCTCCAGCAGGCCTGTCGAGCGCACCGTCAGTGACACGAGGTCGCTCGGACGAAGAACTGCGTATCGTTCCGTGGCACTCATGACCGACCTCAGGACTCGGTCGAATCGCCCGGATCCGCTTCTGTGAACCCATCCGCCGCAGCATGCGGTAAACGGTGGCAACTGCGGTGGGATGTGCGTGGTTTCCAGTGCCACACGTGGTCGCTGGGGCCCAGGTCTCTCGTTTTTTCATTGTGCGCCGCGAGACAACGTCCCGCATCCGGAGAGGAGGCGGGACGTTGCGGATGACCGGTCGGGCCGGCCGGAGCCCGTCCGTCAGGGGACCTAACTGAAGTCGAACGAGTAGTACCTCGTGCTCGGGTCGTACCACGAGTAGCCCGGAGAGAGCTTGGCATCGGGCGCGCCTCCGCACACGCGGCTGTACTTGTAGAGCCAGACGGTCCGGCCCGTGTGGTTGTAGCCCTTCACCGCGCCGTAGGGCATCGGGTAGCAGTAGTACGTGTCCGGATTGCTGACCACTCGCGAGTCGTCGTACTCGTCCCAGTACATGACGTAGCACGTCTCGCCAGGGTTGCAGGTGGGTGCCGCCTGCGCCGTACCGGCCAGCGCGGGAACTCCCAGCGCCGTTCCGGCGGCGATCGCGAGGGTGAAGGCTGCCTTTCCGTGCCGCATGGCAGAGCTCCTCTCGCCGCTTGTGCTGAAGCCTCGGCCAGGATGACACCGGCCTGTCGGCGGTGCTCGTGTCAGCAGCGTGACCGCCCGGTCACACGACAGCCCGGAAGCCATGTGCCGACAGGGCGCGGACCGGTCGCGCCGGATACGGTGAACATCGGCCGTTCGGGTGAATGACACCTGGGTGAGGCGCCCTGGCAGGTCCAGGCGTGATGTCGTCGGTCCGGGCGCCGGCCTGATCACGGAGGCGGCTCGCCGTGCGGCCCGGGGCCCGCGGCTGGGACGACGCGCGCACACGTCCGCCGGTATGAGGCGGAGACGGCGGCACCCGTGACACTCCTGCCCCTGTTCCCGGGGCCTCTTCAGGTCATGAGCGGCGTCACCCTGTGGGACCGGCGTAGCGGAGTGCGGCAGGAAAAAGCGCCCGTCCCGAGGACGGCAGGCGGGAGTGCACCACGCGCGGAGGCCGTCCGGAGGGCGTCGGATCGCTGAGGTTACGTCAATTGGCTTGTTCTAATCGCCGTTGCAGGGATGCGGCAGAAGCCGACCCGTGGTGAGCACCGCCTGATACGGTGCTGCGTGCCCGGTGAGTGGCCCGTGCACCGACGGGCGCATGGCCATGACCGGCCCTCTTACAGGCCGTTCGTTCGCCTTCTCCCCAACGGCGTGGCTGCGGGCACTGGCGGCCACCGCACCGGTTCTTCTGGAACACACGGACCCTCCGGCCTCCGCGCGCGCCCAGGAGGAACGTCACCCCGCCGCAGCGCCTCCTGCGCGGGCGGGCTCGGCACCGTCCGTCCATGACTCGAGGACGCCGAGGACCGTCAGCACACCTGAGCCGAAGCGACAGCGAACAACGGAGAACGACAGAACAGGAGCAGGCCCATGCATCCCCCGCAACAGACGCTCACCGGTGACACCACGCTGCACCTTCCGGAGTTCGACGCTCCGCCGGAGCGTCCCGAGGGGCTGTTGCGGCGGTGGCTTCTGGAGGCGGTACGGCGCGGAGTGCGCGAGCCGTACGCCATGGTGCTGGCCACGGCCGACGCGTCCGGGCGGCCCTCCAGCAGGGTGCTGATGCTGAAGGACCTCGACGACCGGGGGCTGCTGTTCACCAGCTCCCGCGGCAGCCGCAAGGGCCGCGACCTGGCCGCGACACCCTGGGCGTCGGCCACCTTCTACTGGCGCGAGACGCTGCAGCAGATCACGGTGGCCGGCCGCGTCGACCCGCTCGGACCCGAGGAGTCCGACGCCTTGTTCGAGACCCGGCCGCTCGCCGCGCGCGCCACCACCGCGGCCTCGCGGCAGAGCGAACCGCTGCTCGACGAGGAGGAACTGCGCGCCCGGGCCGGTCGGCTGGCCGAAAGCGGTGCTCCGGTCCGCCGGCCCGAGGAGTGGACCGGGTATGTCCTGTGGCCGGAGTCGGTCGAGTTCTGGTACGGCAGCCCGGACCGCCTGCACCGCCGGCTGCGCTACGGGCGGGACGGCGACGGCTGGCGGCACCAGCGGCTGCAGCCCTGACCGGGGAGAAAGACCGCCGCGGGGCCGACGGCCCCGGCGCACGCTGCAGCGCCGAGGCCGCCGAGGGGGCGGCCGCACACCGGACTCCGGTGGCGGCGCGGCGCCCGCCTCGCCTGCGCGGCCGGGCGGCCATGCGAGGACGGCCGCACCGCTGAGCCCCCGGAACGCCATGTCCGATTTCCGCCAGCGGAAGGGCGCCCCGCGGGCGGAGACTGGACAGCGTGATGGACGACGACACCCGGTACGAGGCCGTCCGCAGCCGGGACGGCCGGTTCGACGGCATCTTCTTCTTCGCCGTCACCACGACCGGGATCTACTGCCGCCCCAGCTGCCCGGCCGTCACCCCGCGCCGGCAGCATGTGCGCTGCTTCGCCACGGCCGCCGCCGCCCAGGGCGCCGGCTTCCGGGCCTGCCGCCGCTGCCGCCCGGACGCCGTCCCGGGCTCCGCCGAGTGGAACGTGCGGGCGGACGTGGTGGCACGGGCCGTCCGGCTGATCGCCGACGGGGTGATCGACCGGGAGGGCGTGACCGGGCTGGCGGCACGGCTCGGCTACAGCACCCGGCAGGTGCAGCGGCAGCTCACCGCCGAACTGGGCGCCGGGCCGCTCGCGCTGGCCCGGGCGCAGCGGGCGCACACCGCGCGTGTGCTGCTGCAGACCACCCGGCTGCCGGTCACCGAGATCGCCTTCGCCGCCGGGTTCGCCAGTGTGCGGCAGTTCAACGACACGATCCGCGCCGTGTACGCCGCGACCCCGAGCGAGCTGCGGAACGCCGCGCCCGCCGCCCGGCACCGCGGTGCGGCGGCGGCGACGTACGCGGCGGGGATACCGCTGCGTCTGGCCCATCGGGGCCCGTACCACTCCGCCTCCGTATTCGACCTGCTCCAGCGCCAGGCCGTGCCCGCGGTGGAGGAGGTCACCGGCAGGCCCGGACGGCGCACCTACCGGCGCACCCTGCGGCTGCCGTACGGCACCGGGATCGCCGCCGTCCACGAACGCCTCCGCGCCCCGCGCACCGGGCGCGGGACACGGACCGGCGGCTGGCTGGAGGCCAGGCTGCACCTGACCGACCCGCGCGACCTGACCACGGCCGTGCAGCGGCTGCGACGCCTGTTCGACCTCGACGCCGACCCGTACGCCGTCGACGAGCGGCTCGGCGCGGACCCCCGGCTGGCCCCGCTGGTCGCGGCCCGCCCCGGACTGCGGTCGCCCGGCGCCGTGGACCCCGACGAGGCCGCGATCCGCGCCCTGGTGGGCCCGGCGGCGGCCGGCGCACTGGTCCGGCGCCACGGCAAGGCGCTGGCCGCCCCCGACGGCACCCTCACCCACCTGTTCCCCGAGCCGGCCGTCCTCGCCGAGGCCGGACCGGACGGTACCCTGGGCGCCCTGGCCGCCGCCCTCGCGGACGGCACCGTGCGGCTGGACCCGGGCGCCGACCGGGACGCCGCGCACCGCGCGCTGCGGGCACTGCGCGGCCTGGACGCCGCCACCATCGCCGAGATCCGCGTCCGCGCCCTCGGCGACCCGGACGTGGCCCCGCCCGGCACGCCCGCCCCCGACAGCTGGCGCCCCTGGCGCTCGTACGCCCTCGATCACCTGCGTGTGGCAGGGGAGTTGGAGTTGTGATGACGACCGCTGCAGGCCCCGCGGCCACGACCGCCACCGGCGATCCGACGACCTACTGGACCCGGCTGGACAGCCCGCTCGGCCCGCTGCTGCTCACCGCCGACGGCACCGGCGCCCTCACCTCCCTGTCCGTGCCCGGGCAGAAGGGCGGCCGCACCGTCCAGGACGGCTGGCGGCACGACCCCGGCCCGTTCCGCGCGGCCGAGGAACAGCTCGGGGCCTACTTCGCCGGAGAGCTGAGGGAGTTCACCCTGCCGCTGCGCGCGCACGGCACCGCGTTCCGCGAACGGGTGTGGGCCGCCCTCGACGGCGTGCCCTACGGGACGACCACGACCTACGGTGAGATCGCCGCCCGCGTCGGCGCCTCCCGCGCCGCCGTCCGGGCCGTGGGCGGTGCGATCGGCGCCAACCCGCTGCTGGTCGTCCGCCCCTGCCACCGGGTGATCGGCGCCGACGGCACCCTCACCGGCTACGCGGGCGGCCTGGACGCGAAGGTCCGGCTGCTCACCCTGGAGGGCGTGCTGTAGGGCACCTGGACATCCGGACAGAAGCTCACCGCAAGGGGCCCTGGGAGCGACGGAGAGGGTCCCCGCCCGGCGTCACACCTGCCGCCGGGGTGCGGCCCGGCCCACGGGACGCTCCCGGGTCACCCAGCCGCGCTCGTAGGCGTGCCAGCCCAGTTGCAGGCGCGTGGTCACGCCGGCCAGCTCCATCAGCCGTTTCACCCGGCGCTGCACCGTGCGCAGCCCCAGGTCCAGATGCTTGGCCACGCTCGCGTCGGTCAGCCCGGCCAGCAGCAGGGACAGCACCTCCAGGTCGGTGGCGTCGGGGGCGTCCGGGCCCTGTTCGACGACGCCGGACGCCCCCAGGCGCAGCGGCAGCGCCTGCCGCCACACCGACTCGAACAGCGCGGACAGCAGCTCCAGCAGCCCGCCGGCGTGCACCACCAGCGCGGCCGGCTCCGGGCTGTGCGCGGTCAGCGGCACCATGGCCAGCGTCCGGTCGGCGATCACCAGCTTGGACGGCACCTCGTCGAGCACCCGGACCTGCTCGTTCCGGCCGAGCGCGGCCGTCAGTTCGCGCATGGTCTCCGGTTTCTCCAGCCTCGCGCGCTCCACCACCACGCGGAAGCGCACCCCACGCCCGGCCGCCTGCTCCTCGGCATCGTTCTCCGCCCCGGACACGGCCAACGGGGGCCCGGTGACCAGCGCGCACACCTCCCGGGACGCGCCCAGCTGGGCCTGCAGGAAGCGCTGGGCGACCGCGGAGGCGCCGGTGACCACCTCCACCAGGTCGTGCACCGCGGGCTGAGGTGCCGCCGCCCGGTACTCCTCGGCGAGCAGCGCGGCGGCCAGCTCCGCCTTCTCCAGTTCGTGGCGCCGCTGGGCGAGCAGCGCGCCCAGCGCCACCCCCGGCGGAGCGGCCACCCAGCGGCCGGGGCTCGCCGAGGACCGGGCGGCGAGCCCCTGCCGTTCCAGGCCGCGCAGGGCGCTCTCGGTCTCCCGTTCGCCGAGCATCAGCCGCCGGGCGAGATCCGGCACGTCCGCGGCGCCCACGGACACCAGGGCCCGGTACGCCGACTCGTGTCTCTCGTCCAGTCCTATCGCTGCCAGCACCGGCTGCCGCCCTTTCCGTCCGAGCCCGGGACCGTCCCGGCGGTCCTGCGGCGGTGGCGGAAACCGGCCACGACGCAAACCCGCCGCCGGACATCATCGCCGTACCCCGGGTCGTCCTGACAAGGTGGGCTCGCCGAAGGACCGGCGGCAGGCCACAGCCCCGGTCCCCTGGGTGTGGCCCGCGCGGACGCCGGCGGCGTGCGGCCCGTGCCGCCGCCATGGGCGGCGGCGGCACGGGCCGGCGTGCGCGGAGCCGGGGTGGTTTTGCCGCTGCGGGACGGAGCGATGCCGCTGCCGAGGACGGCTCGAACGGCGGTGTCGGCCGTCGCGCACCCGGGTCACGGTCCTGTGGCGGTCTGCGCCCCGGACCGCGCACGGACCGGCCCGGGCGGGGCCACTCGGGTGCCGCCGGGCGGTTCTCCCGTGGGGGGTGGAACCGCCCGGCGGCATCCACGGCAGGGCGCCGTCCCCGAACGACCGCTTCGCCTCGGCGGCCGGCGCCGTGGGCACCCCGGCCGGCACGGTGGCGGAGGACCGGGGAGCGGACCGACGGACTCCCTCCCGCCGCGTCTGGCAGATCAGCCGGAACCGCCCCGCCCACCGGGGTCGTCCCGCCGTCCGCTCCGGCCCCGTCGCCCTTCTGTTTCCCAGCCTGTCCCGCCTGGCCGGGTGACACGCTGCCGATGTGCACCGACGGGCCGGCCGGGCGGCCGCGGACAGCGGGCGGGCTGCGCGCCCGTCCGGCGCGACGGCGGCCGGGGCACCGTCCGCCCGGTCCGGCCGCGTTCCTGGCAGATGTGCGGGTTCGCACCGAGGGATACGCCGACGACCGCACGGCGGTGGCCGTCCGGGAGGCGTGACCGCCGGGGCTGTGACTTCATGGACGCACAGGATTCCCGCCGGAGACCGAAGGGCAACCCTAGACCCATGGCCAAACAGAACATCGCAGAGCAATTCGTCGACATTCTCGTCCGCGCCGGGGTGAAGCGGCTGTACGGCGTCGTGGGGGACAGCCTCAACCCCGTGGTCGACGCCGTCCGCCGCAACTCCGCGATCGACTGGATCCACGTCCGCCACGAGGAGAGCGCCGCCTTCGCGGCGGGCGCCGAGGCACAGATCACCGGGAAGCTGACGGCCTGCGCCGGTTCCTGCGGCCCCGGCAACCTGCACCTGATCAACGGGCTGTACGACGCGAACCGGTCCATGGCCCCGGTCCTCGCGCTCGCCTCGCACATCCCCTCCAGCGAGATCGGCCTCGGCTACTTCCAGGAGACCCATCCGGACCGGCTGTTCCAGGAGTGCAGTGTCTACAGCGAGCTGATCTCCAGCCCGAAGCAGATGCCGCGGCTGCTGGACACCGCGATCCAGCACGCGGTGGGCCGCAGCGGCGTCAGCGTGGTGGCGCTGCCCGGGGACATCGCCGCCGAGCCCGCCCCGGAGAAGGCCGCGGAGACGGCCATCGTGACCTCTCGGCCCACCGTCCGTCCGGGGGACGCCGAGATCGACCGGCTGGCCCGGATGGTCGACGAGGCGGACAAGGTGACCCTGTTCTGCGGCAGCGGCACGGCGGGCGCGCACGCCGAGGTCATGGAGTTCGCCGGGAAGATCAAGTCGCCGGTGGGGCACGCCCTGCGCGGCAAGGAGTTCATCCAGTACGACAACCCCTACGACGTGGGCATGAGCGGGCTGCTCGGCTACGGCGCGGCCTACGAGGCAACCCACGAGTGCGACCTGCTGATCCTGCTGGGCACCGACTTCCCGTACAACGCCTTCCTGCCGGACGACGTGAAGATCGCCCAGATCGACGTCCGCCCGGAGAACCTCGGCCGCCGCTCCAAACTGGACCTGGCGGTGTGGGGCGATGTGAAGGAGACGCTGCGCTGCCTGATCCCGCGGGTGCGGGAGAAGACGAACCGGCGTTTCCTGGACCGGATGCTCAAGAAGCACGCCGACGCGCTGGAGGGCGTCGTCAAGGCCTACACCCGCAAGGTAGACAAGCACATCCCCATCCACCCCGAGTACGTCGCCTCCGTCCTGGACGAGGTGGCCGCCGACGACGCCGTGTTCACCGTCGACACCGGCATGTGCAACGTCTGGGCCGCCCGGTACATCTCGCCCAACGGGCGCCGCCGCATCATCGGTTCCTTCTCGCACGGTTCGATGGCCAACGCGCTGCCGATGGCGATCGGCGCGCAGTTCACCGACCGGAGCCGGCAGGTGATCTCGATGTCCGGCGACGGCGGGTTCTCCATGCTGATGGGTGACTTCCTGACCCTGGTGCAGTACGACCTGCCGGTGAAGATCGTGCTGTTCAACAACTCCTCGCTCGGCATGGTCGAACTGGAGATGCTGGTGGCGGGCCTGCCCTCGCACGGCACCACCAACACAAACCCCGACTTCGCCGCCGTCGCGCGGGCCTGTGGCGCGTACGGCGTGCGGGTGGAGAAGCCCAAGAACCTGGCGGGGGCGCTGAAGGAGGCGTTCCGGCACAAGGGCCCGGCGCTCGTGGACGTCGTCACCGACCCCAACGCGCTGTCCATCCCGCCCAAGATCAGCGCGGAGATGGTCTCCGGCTTCGCGCTGTCCGCCTCGAAGATCGTCCTGGAGGGCGGCGTGGGCCGGATGCTGCAGATGGCCCGGTCCAATCTGCGCAACGTGCCGCGGCCGTAGGCGGACGGCCGGGCACCCGGCGAGGCCGGAGCGCGGACGGCGCGGACGCCGCGCTCCGGACACCACGACCGCACATCCGTTCGCTGACAGCTTGTCAGGACTGGCCCAAGGTCCCATCGGGCAAACATCCCCGTGAACCTGTTCGAACTGGCAGAGATCCGACAACGGGACGCGGGCGGGGGAGATGACGAGTCAGGCACGAGGGGGTGGCCCCGTCACGGCCGGGGCATCCGCGGCGAGAGGGCCCGTCGACGGGGTGAACGGCACGGCTCACGGACCGCAGCAGGTGCGCCGGCTGAGCCGCCGGCTGGGCCGGGCCGATCTGAAGGCGGTGCCCGAGGTGCGCCGGGCCGTGCGCGAACTGCTGCGTCACTGGAGGCAGCCGGAGGAGTCGGACGTCGCCGAGCTGCTCACCAGCGAACTGGTCACCAACGCGCTCGTCCACACCGACGACGACGCGATCCTGACGGCCGTCGTGTTCCCGCACAAACTGCGCGTGGAGGTACGGGACTTCACGGCCCGCGGGCCGCTGCCCCGGGTCCCGGACGCCGGGGACGACACCGGCGGCAGAGGGCTGGTCCTGGTGGAGTCGCTCGCCGACGCCTGGGGAGTGCGCCCGCACGGGGTCGGCAAGTCGGTGTGGTTCGAGCTGGGTGACGCCCGGGCCGCCTGAGCGGACCGGGCCACGGACCGGCAGGCATGCCGGGGCGGGCGCCCAGCCGGAACGGACAGGGGCGCGGCCCGTACGGCTCGCGCCCCTGTCCGACGACGCAGCTCGGCTGCGTACCCTCGCGGTCTAACCGAACTGCTGCTCCAGGTCCTTCAGCTTGCGCTCCAGCGAGTCCAGCCGGGGCAGGGCCTGAGTGTCGTCCTCCGCGGTCAGGTCCACGGTGACCGGGTCAGAGGACCCGGGGCGGACGGGCTGGAGCGAGGCGCGGGAAGCGGGCACCGGAAGCTGGTCCGACGACGGCGCTATGGCAGGCTCCGCGGCCGCCTGGCCGGGGCCGGCCTCCAGGGCCTGCGTCTCACCGGTGCGGCCACCACGGCCCGGAAACCGGTGGCCGCGGCTGATCGCCTTCAGCTGGGCGCGCTCCACGCGCTCCCGCTCACGGCGCAGCCGGCGCTTCTCCTCCTTCTGGCGCTTGTCCTCGCGCACCTCCTCGACGGCCTCGTCCAGGCTGCGCACACCCTCCAGGAGCATCAGCGACCAGGCACGGTAGGTCTCACGGGGAGCACGCAGCCAGCGCACCACACGGATCTGCGGCAGCGGGCGCGGCACCAGGCCCTGCTCGCGCAGGGCGGCCCTGCGGGTCTGCTTCAGCGCACGGTCGAAGAGCACCGCCGCCGACAGCGACATGCCGGCGAAGAACTGCGGCGCTCCCGCGTGGTCGGCACCCCTGGGCGCGTGCACCCAGTTGAACCAGGCCGCCGCGGCGGCGAACAGCCACACCAGGATGCGGGAGCCGAGGGCGGCGTCACCGTGGCTGGCCTCGCGCACCGCGAGCACGGAGCAGAACATCGCGGCGCCGTCGAGGCCGAACGGCACCAGGTACTGCCAGCCGTCGCTCAGGCCGAGGTTCTGCTCGCCGAAGCCGACCAGACCGTGGAAGGACAGTGCCGCGGCCACCGCCGCACAGCAGAACAGCAGAACGTAGGAGGCGACGCCGTAGATGGCCTCCTTGCGCCGGCGGCGCTCCTCGCTGCGCTCCCACGAGTCGTCGGCGCTCGTGTTCCCTTTGGACCGCTTGCTGCGCGCGAGCACCGCCACCGCCACCAGCATGCCCAGGAGCAGCACGGCGCCCGGAAGCAGCCAGTTCAGCGATATGTCGGTCAGTCTCATCTGGGGTCCCTTGCGTGGGGATAGGGCGTAACGCCCGCCATGGTGGCCCAATCCCGGCGGCCCTCAGGGGGTTTCGGGGCAAGAGGCCGCCAAGGAGACGCGAGGGGCTGCCCAAGACGGCGTTCCGCTCGAACTGCCGCATGAGGGGCGGGAGTTGAGTTCGACGTCAGATTACCCGTACGGGTGGTTCGGTGGAAACTCGCTGCGTCGGGTGGGGAAGTTGTGAAGTCCCGCCCACGCACAGCGATCCGCCGACGGATGATCTTAAGGGATGCCGGCCGGCGGGACGGGTTCCTCGGTACGGCTTCGGCCACGCCCGCACCTTTGCCCGGCCACGGGTTGTCGGCCCGCGCGTCGACCCGCGGGCCGGGCGGACGGCGCTGGGCAAGCGCCGGCGCTCCGTCCGGCGAACGGCCGGACGTCCCTACGCCGCAAGGGCCTTGGTCACGCGGTCCGCGTCCCGGGTGCGCGGGCAGGTGGCGCAGGTGTCCTGGGGGCGCACCGTGTAGAGCATGCAGCAGCTGACCCGGTCCCGGGTGGGCAGGCACTCGCCGTTCGGCCCGGTCAGCTCACGGAAGGCGGCCGCGCCGGCATAGGGCCGGGTGGCGCCGGGCAGCAGCAGCTCCAGCTCGCGCCTCGCCCGCTCCTGTTCGCCGAGGAGACGGGCTACGTACCACAGGCCCTCGACGATCTCGTCGGTCGCCATGCCCCACAGGGCGCGGTCGCGCCGGCGCATGCGCGGGCCGAAGGCGGCCAGAACGGGCGTCAGATGCTCGGCGACGGCGGCGCGCAGCTCGGCGCGCAGCGCCTCCTCGCCGGGCACCACCCGGGCGCCGGGCAGCGCGGCGGCGGGGTCGCCGGGCAGGCAGGCGAAGGAGAGGGGGCGCACGGCGGCGCGGCCCGTGGTGCGGTGGTAGCCGACCTGGCCGGCCGGCAGCCGGGGCACGCGCCGGTGCAGGAACCAGGGCACGGTGAACAGCAGGCACACCGGCCAGGCGTAGCGGTGCAGGCCGAAGCCGGCCACCACATCGGGGCGGGCACGACTACCGTAGTCGCGCAGCACCTGCGCCTCGTCCCAGGCCAGGAACGCGTCCAGGGCCGCCCCGCCCTGTGCGAGCGCGGCGCCGTCGACCCAGCCGTCCCCGCGCGGCATCCGTTCGCCGGGGCCCAGCTCGGTCACGGTGAGGTGCGGGTACACCTCGGTGAGCCGGGCGTAGGCGTCCGCTGTGGCCGACGGGGGCACGGGCATGCGACACCACCGATCCAGACGCGACGAACGGGCATTTGAGGTAAGCCTTACCTTACCCTGATCGGCCGGGATGTGAACCCCGGGGCTGCGTGCGCCTAAGGTGCTTGACGGGCAAGTGACAACCCGCCCCCAATACCCCAAGCACCCCAGGCCCGGAGGAGAACGGTGAAGCAGGGCGCGCGAGACTCCACGGCGGCCACCGGAAGGGACGTTCCGCCGGCCTGGCCGGGCGGCGGCACCCCGCGCGTGCCCCGGCAGCCCCGGCCCGAGCGGGCCCCGAGGGAGACCGGCGCCCCGCCGGCGGACGGCGCCCGCGGCGAGCACACGCACGGCGAGCAGCCCCCCGCCCGCCCCCGTGCCGCCGTCCAGCGCCCCTCCGTGCGCGGCCAGGTCCTCGACGCCCTGCGCGCCGCACTGGTCGAGGGCGAGCTGCGGCCCGGCGAGGTGTACTCGGCGCCCGCCCTGGGCGAGCGGTTCGGCGTCTCGGCGACCCCGGTGCGCGAGGCCATGCAGCAGCTCGCGCTGGAGGGTGCCGTCGAGGTGATGCCCAACCGCGGCTTCCGGGTGGTCCGGCGCGACGCCCGCGAACTGGCCGAACTGGCCGAGGTGCGCGCTCTGATCGAGGTCCCGGTGGTGCTGCGGCTGGCCCGCACCGTGCCGGTCGAGCGGTGGGCGCAGCTGCGCCCGCTCGCCGAGGCCGCCGTGCGCGCCGCCGCCTGTGGACGCCGGGCCTCCTACGCCGAGGCCGACCGCGTCTTCCACCGCGCGGTGCTCTCCCTGTCCGGCAACGAACAGCTCGTCCGGATCGCCGACGACCTGCACCGCCGCACCCAGTGCCCGCAGCCCGGCACCGCCTACGGCCCCGCCCGCACCGCGCTGCTCGCCCAAGCCGCCGAGCACGGCGCCCTGCTGGACGCCCTGATCGCACAGGACCTGGACGCGATACGGGACGTGCTGCGCAGGCACTACGGCGAGGCCGGCCGCTGAGGCCTTTCGTGTGGATCACCCCGGCTGCGAGGTGCGGTGCCTCTCGAACGGCCCGAGCGGGTTTCGGTGCGTGCAGCCGCAAGGCGGAGGAGGGAGTCGACGCGGAGCGTCGGCGAGTGACGACAACGCGGCGGATGCGCGTGCCAGGCCCCGCGACGCCGGGATGATCCGAACGACAGGCCCTCGATGTGTCGGATCAGGCCGGGCTCGCCGGCCCCGGCTGCCGGGCGTCGTCCGCCGGCCGGCCGGGGGCCGGACCGGCGGGTCCGGGCTCGGCGAGCGAGGCGAGGAGCCGCAGTTTCTCGTCGCTCTCGCTGCCCTTGTCGGGGTAGTAGACGACGAGGAGGACGTCGCCGAGGGGGAGTTTGTCCCGGTGCAGCCGCAGGTCGCCGACGACGGGGTGGTGGACCGTGGTGGTGCCCCCGTCGAGCGGGCGGACGTCGTGACGGGCCCACAGGGTGCGGAAACGCTGACTGGCCAGGGCGAGTTCGCCGACCAGCTCGACGAACCGGGGGTCGTCGATGTCGTCGCCGATGGTGCTGCGCAGCGTGGCGACGGCCTGGGCGGTGGCCGTCTCCCAGTCGTCGTGGAACGCCCGCTCCTCGGGGTCGAGCAGCAGGGACCGCAGCCGGTTCCGGCCCGGCCGGAGACGGGGGGAGAGGGCGACGGCCAGGGCGTTGGACGCCAGGACGTCGAACGCGCGCCCCTCGACGAACGCGGGGATCTGCAGGTGGGCGAGCAGCTGGTGGGCGCGGGCCGGCACGTGTTCGGGCCGCTTGCGGCGCGGGGCCCTGGGGCGGGCCGAGGCGAGCCCCAGCAGATACGTCCGCTCGACGTCGTCGAGCTGCAGCACGCGCGCCAGCGACTCCAGGACCTGAGGTGACGGATTCCTGTCCCGTCCCCGCTCCAGGCGCAGGTAGTAGTCCGGACTGATGCCGGCGAGCAGGGCCACCTCCTCACGGCGCAGCCCGGGCACGCGGCGCCTTGCGCCGGACGGCAGACCCACCTGCGCCGGCGAGACCAGATCACGCCGGGCCCGCAGGTAGCGGCCGAGCCGGTTGCCGGACTCCTCGTCGCCCACGCCGGTGCCGTCCTCGTCCTTCATGCCGGCTCCCTCCTTCCGCCGACGCATCCGCGTCGTCCGCCCGCGTATCCGCCCGCGTCCCTGTGCCGCCACCGTAGACGCGGCACGGGCCCGGCAGGGGGGCCCTGTCAGGACCAGGGAAGACGAGGGCACTGCCGCCGCCGGGACCCGCGGCCGAGACTGCGAGCGCTGTCCGGGAACAGACAGCGACACCCGCTGTGCGCCGCGGCCCGCACGCCGCCGCGCCCGTAAGACGCGCCCCTCGCACCAGAAGGGAAGAACTCGTGGACCTCTCCAACCGCACCGTGCTCGTCGTCGGCGGGACCTCCGGCATCGGGCGCGAACTGGCCCGGCGGTTCGCCGCCGCGGGCAGCACGGTCGCCGTCGGCGGCCGCAACCCGGAGGCACTCGCCCGGCTCGCCGAGGACGGCTTCGGCACATTCCGCATCGACGTCACCGACGCCGCCAGCGTGGCCTCGTGCCGTGACGCCGTGATCTCCCGGTACCCCGAGCTGGACACGGTGGTGGCGATGTCCGGCGTCATGCTGCTGGAGGACGTGCGCGACCCCGCGCACTTCGAGACGGCGCGGACGACGATCGACACCAACCTGTACGGCACCATCAGGGTCGTCGACGCCTTCACTCCGCACCTGCTCGAACGCGGCGCCGGCACCTTCATCACGGTCTCCTCCGGCATCGGCTTCCTGCCGTTCCCGCCCATGCCCAGCTACGGCGCCTCGAAGGCCGCGGTGCACGCCTACTCCGAGGCGCTGCGCGCGCAGCTGGACGGCACCGGGGTGGAGGTCGTCGAGCTGGTGCCGCCGGCCGTCGCCGTACCCGGCCGGCAGATCCCGAACCCGCACGCGCTGCCGCTCGAGGACTTCGTCACGGAGGTCATGGACCTGCTCGCGGCCGAGCCCACCCCGCGGGAGATCCTGGTCAAGGGAGTCCGGATGCACCGCTGGGCGGAACGCGACGGCACCTACGACGAGCTGATCGCTCAGCGCTCCAAGGCCCTGCCTCTGCTCCCCGGCCGCCAGGTCTGACCCGCGCCCGCCCCCCCAGGGGCGGGACGAGCACGGCGGGAGCGGCGCGGTCAGGCGGTCGCCGCGTCCGGGGCCGGCGGGGTCAGCTGCCGGGCCAGCCAGGTGGGGACGCCCCCCAGCAGCCGGAACAGCCGGCGGGCCTCCTGCCGCAGCCGTGACGCCTCCGGCTCGGACTCCGTGTCGGCCAGCGACACCAGCGCGGGCGCCGTGCCGACCAGATAGCCCAGCTCCTCCCGGATCCGCAGCGACTCGGCGAACCCGTGCCGGGCCTCGCTCACCTCGCCCTCGCGCAGGGCGATCCCGGCCAGGTGCCGCCAGGTGAAGGAGAGCAGGAGCCGGTCGGAGTGCGCGGTGGCGCCCGCGTGGGCACGGCGGTAGGCGGCGCGCGCCGCCTGCGGGGAGCGGCCCAGGTTCTCGGCGATCAGCCCGCGCCGGAAGTCCAGCAGGGCCCGCTGCGGTGCCCCCGGCGGGATCAGCGCCGCCGCCCGGCCCAGCGCCGAGCGTGCCTCGTCCGCGCGGTCGCGCACCCCGTGCAGGGTGGCCGCGTAGGCCAAGTACCCGCGTTCACAAGCGGCCGTGCCGCGTTCCTCGTCGGTGTGCGCGAGGGCCTCCGCGGCCCGCAGCGCGTCCTCCGCGTCCTGCCAGCCGTCCTCCGTGTACAGACAGCGCTCCACCAGCAGCGTGGTCCGCTGCAGCGCGCCGGCCGCGGTGCCCGACGGCAGCAGGTTCGCGGCGTCGGTCCAGCAGGCGCGGGAGCGCAGCCGCCATACCGCGGTCTGGAGAGGATCGTCACCTGCGGTCGTTCCGTTACCAGACATCTCGACAGGCCCCACGTTGCCCTCCCCTGGCACGCCATCGAGCTTCGGTGGTGGCGGCATCTCAGCACGAACCGGGCGGCCCGGCCAAGAGGGCGGGTGAAAGATTTCACAAACTCGTGTGACGCGCGGCGGGCGGCGTCGCGCCGCGGCGCGCACGGCGGCGCACCTCACGGCCGGGGGAGCGGCGCCGTCCGCCGCCGGGCCTCAGCTCATGCGCAGGGCCGGCCGCCCGGCCTCAGCTCATGCGCAGGGCCAGGAAGAAGTCCAGCTTGTCCTCCAGCCGGGACAGGTCGCGCCCCGTCAGCTGCTCGATCCGCCCGACCCGGTAGCGCAGCGTGTTGACGTGCAGGTGGAGCCGGGTCGCGCAGCGGGTCCAGGAGCCGTCGCAGTCGAGGAAGGCCTCCAGGGTCGGTATCAGCTCGGCACGGTGCCGGCGGTCGTACTCCCGCAGCGGGTCCAGCAGCCGGGCGGTGAAGGCGCGGCGCACGTCGTCCGGGACGAACGGCAGCAGCAGCACATGGGAGGCCAGCTCCTGGTGGCCGGCCGCGCACACCCGCCCGGGGCGGGCCGCGGCGACCCGCCGGGCGTGCCGGGCCTCCTCCAGCGCGCCGCGCAGCCCCTCCGCCGCGTGCACGGTCGCGCTGACGCCGACGGTGAGCCGGCCGCCGTCGCCCAGGCCCGCCGACAGCGGGCCCTCCACGGCGGACAGCAGCGCGTCGGCGAGGATCCCGGACTGCCGGCCCTCCGCGTCGGCGGCCACGGACGGCAGCGGCACCAGGGCGACGGCCTCGTCCCCGAGGTGGGCGACCGCGATGCGGTCGGAGGGCTCCGGCCCGGTGGAGAGCGGATCGACCAGGATCTCCTCCAGCAGCGCCTGCGCGGCGGGGCCGGTCTCCGTGTCCCGGCCCTCCTGCTCCAGGCGGGCCACCACCACCTGCCAGTGCGGGGCGGTGCCCAGCCCGGGCAGCAGCACCGGTGCCGCGACCCGCAGCCGGGCCGCGATCTCGGCGGGCGGCGCGCTCGTCTGGACCAGCTCCAGCACCTCCTGGGCGAGCCGGCGGCGCACGGTGCGGGCGGCGTCGCGGCGGTCGCGTTCCACGGCGATCAGCTGGGTGACGCCGTGCAGCAGGTCCAGCCGCTCCTCCGGCCAGTCGCCGGCGTCGGCCTCCACGGCCAGCACCCAGTCCGCCAGCGCCGCCCCGGCCGCCTCGTCGGCACGCTGTGCGGCCGGGGCCGCCTGGGCCGCCTCCGGGCCGCGGCCCGCGCTGCGGACCGGGAAGAGGGAGTACGTCGTGTTCTGCACGGTGACGCGGTGCGGGCCGCGCCGGGGAGCACGGCCGGCCGCCTGGTGCTCGGTGGCCAGCGTCACGCAGCGGTCCGCGGGCAGCGCCGCACCGTTCACGGTGGGCCCGGCGATGAGCCGGCCGGTGCAGGACAGCACCCAGGCCCGCAGGTCCAGGTCGGAGCCGAGCAGGTCCAGGATCACCTCGGGGCCGCCGCCGGCCGGGCCGCCGGTCATCATCCGGCGGTGGCGTTCCACCACGGCCGCGAGGTCGCCGGCCCGCTCGCTCGACACCTGCCGTGCAACATGCTCGGTGATCGTGGCGAACGCCACCGACTCGTGCACCGAGAACAGCGGCAGCCGGTGCCGGGCGCAGGCCACCACCAGATCGTCGGGCACCTCGCCCAGCTCGGCCTCGCCGGCCGCCAGCGCCGCCACCCCGGCCTGCACCAGGATCCGGACGAACGGCTCGGAGTCCGCGGCGTCCCGGCGCCAGGCCAGCCCGGTCAGCACCAGTTCACCGCCGGAGAGGTAGCGGCTCGGGTCGCGCAGGTCGGTGGTCATGACACCGCGGACTGTGCGGTCCAGTTCCTCCTCGCCGCCGAGCAGCTTCAGGCCCAGCGCATCGGTGTCCAGCAGTGCGCGCAGCCGCATCTGTCGTCGCCGCCGTTTCTGTGTCTCGAGAACTACGGGGTACTACGGGTCGGGGGCCGGGGCTGCGGTCGACGCGACCGGTCGGCGGATCCGTGCGAGCGGCCCGGTCCGCCGGGGCCCGGTTCGGTCCTGAGCCGTGACCTCCGTTTCCCGTGACCCCTGTTGTCCAGCCGGGAAGCGAAGAGGTGACCGACGGCCTCCTTTCATACGAATCTACAAGATGACCATCATGGCCAGCCAAACCCTTCATGGGTTCGGTGACTGACCCCACCGGAGCAGCGGCGGTGTACTGAAAGCGCTCCCCGTGAACACCACAGCAACGAGCCCGGCCCGCCGCTCCCGCAGCGGCTCGGCAGGGACGCGCCCGACG
The DNA here is from genome assembly GCF_014656135.1 of Streptomyces thermodiastaticus. Lineage (GTDB taxonomy): Bacteria > Actinomycetota > Actinomycetes > Streptomycetales > Streptomycetaceae > Streptomyces > Streptomyces thermodiastaticus. The sequence goes on along the minus strand of NZ_BNBV01000002.1, from coordinate 184,952 downwards.
AGCTTCGACACGGAGGAGGGAGCCGGTCATGGACTTCCTCCGCCCCGCCGGCTGGGAGGAGGCGCTCGCCGCGAAGGCCGAGCACCCCGGCGCCGTGCCGATCGCCGGCGGCACCGACGTGATGGTCGACCTCAACTTCGGCCGGCGCAGGCCCGCACACCTCCTCGACCTGACCCGCATCCGCGACCTGTTCGAGTGGGAGGCCGGTGAGGAGAGCGTGCGGCTGGGCGCGTGCGTGCCCTACACCACGATCCTGGAACGGCTCCGCACCGAGCTGCCCGGCCTCGCGCTCGCCTCGCACACCGTCGCCTCCCCGCAGATCCGCAACCGCGGCAGCATCGGCGGCAACCTCGGCACCGCCTCCCCGGCCGGCGACGCCCACCCCGCGCTGCTCGCCGCGGGCGCCGAGGTGGAGGCCGAGTCGGTGCGGGGCGTGCGCCGCATCCCCGTCGACGCCTTCTACACCGGGGTCAAGCGCAACGCGCTCGCCCCGGACGAGCTGATCCGCGCCGTGCACGTGCAGAAGGCCGACGGTCCGCAGCAGTACGCCAAGGCCGGTCCCCGCAACGCGATGGTGATCGCCGTGTGCGCCCTCGGCCTGGCGCTGCACCCCGCCACCCGCACGGTGCGCACCGGCATCGGCTCGGCCGCCCCCACACCGGTGCGGGCCGCGGCCGCCGAGGAGTTCCTGAACGCGGCCCTGGACGAGGGCGGCTACTGGGACAGCGGCGCAGCCCTCGACGCGTCCGTCGCCGGGCACTTCGCCGAGCTGTGCGCGGCCGCCTGCGCGCCGATCGACGACGTCCGGGGCACCGCGCGCTACCGCCGCCACGCGGTGGGCGTGCTCGCCCGCCGGACGCTGATATGGGCCTGGGAGTCGTACCGCGGCACGGGCCGCACCACCGAGGGAGCCTCGTGATGCGTGTCACCTTCACCGTCAACGGACGCACGCGGCAGGCCGACGACGTCTGGGAGGGCGAGTCCCTGCTGTACGTGCTGCGGGAGCGCCTCGGCCTGCCCGGCTCCAAGAACGCCTGCGAGCAGGGCGAGTGCGGCTCGTGCACGGTACGCCTGGACGGTGTGCCGGTGTGCGCCTGCCTGGTGGCCGCCGGGCAGGCGGAGGGCCGCGAGGTGCTCACCGTGGAGGGCCAGGCCGCCCACGCCGCGCGCCGCTCCCGCGACCGGGACCAAGACCCCCGGCAGCACGAGGACACGCCTAACGCCGCGCTGTCCCCCGTCCAGCAGGCGTTCGTCGACGCCGGTGCCGTCCAGTGCGGCTTCTGCACACCCGGCCTGATCGTCGCGGCCGGCCATCTGCTGGAGCACAACCCGGACCCGAGCGACGAGGACATCCGCGAGGCGCTGTCGGGCAACCTGTGCCGCTGCACCGGCTACGGGACGATCATGGACGCGGTCCGCCTGGCGGCCGCCCGGAAGTCCGAGGAGGTCCGGGCATGACGTCACCCCGCCGCGCGACCACGCCCGCGCCGGGCACCGCCCCCGCCGGCGCCCCCACCAGGCTCGTCCAGGGCGCGCACACCAGCGGCGGCATCGGCGCGTCCGTGCTCCGCCCGGACGCCGGCCTGAAGGTCACCGGCCGGTTCGCGTACTCCTCCGACCTGTGGCACGAGGACATGCTGTGGGGTCACACCCTGCGCTCCACCGTCGCCCACGCCGAGATCGTCTCCGTCGACATCTCCGAGGCCCTGGCCACCCCAGGCGTGCACGCCGTGCTGACCTGGGACGACCTGCCCACCGAGGTGCGGCACTACGGCCTGGAGATCCAGGACACCCCGGTCCTCGCCCACGGCAAGGTACGCCACCACGGCGAACCGGTCGCGCTGGTCGCCGCCGACCACCCGGAGACGGCCCGCCGCGCCGCCGCCAGGATCGAGGTGGAGTACCGGGAACTGCCGGTGGTGACCGACGAGACATCCGCCCTCGCACCGGACGCCGTCCTCCTCCACGAGCACCGCACCGACCCCTGCAGCGGCCGCGTCCCGCACCCCAACATCGTCCACCGCCAGCCCGTGGTGCGCGGCGACGTGGCCCGGGCCCGCGACCGGGCCGACGTCATCGTGCGGGGCGAGTACCGCTTCGGCATGCAGGACCAGGCCTTCCTCGGCCCGGAGTCCGGCCTCGCGGTGCCCGAGGAGGACGGCGGCGTCCACCTCTACATCGCCACCCAGTGGCTCCACTCCGACCTGCGCCAGATGGCCCCGGTGCTCGGGCTGCCCGAGGACAAGGTGCGGATGACGCTGGCCGGTGTCGGCGGCGCGTTCGGCGGCCGCGAGGATCTGTCGATGCAGATCCACGCCTGCCTGCTCGCCCTGCGCACCGGCAGGCCGGTCAAGATGGTCTACAACCGGTTCGAGTCGTTCTTCGGCCACGTCCACCGCCACCCGGCCACGCTCCGCTACGAGCACGGTGCCACCCGGGACGGCAGGCTCACCCACCTGACGTGCCGGATCGTCCTGGACGGCGGCGCCTACGCCTCCTCCTCACCGGCGGTCGTCGGCAACGCCGCCTCGCTGGCGGCCGGCCCCTACGCCGTCGACCACGTCGACATCGAGGCGCTCGCCCTGTACACCAACAACCCGCCCTGCGGCGCCATGCGCGGCTTCGGCGCGGTCCAGGCGTGCTTCGCCTACGAGGCGCAGATGGACAAGCTGGCGAAGGAACTCGGCATGGACCCGGTGGAGTTCCGTGTGCGCAACGCCATGACGCAGGGCACGGTCATGCCCACCGGGCAGGTCGTCGACTCCCCGGCGCCGGTCGCCGAACTGCTGCGCCGCGTCGAGGCGAGGCCGCTGCCGCCGCAGCGCCCGTGGGAGTCCGGTGAGGGAGCGGACCTGCGGCAGCTGCCCGGCGGCCTGTCCAACGCCACCCACGGCGAGGGCGTGGTGCGGGGCGTCGGCTACGCGGTCGGCATGAAGAACGTGTGCTACTCGGAGGGGTTCGACGACTGCTCCACCGCCAGGGTGCGACTGGAGGTCATGGGCGGGGAGCCCGTCGCCACCGTGCACACCGCGATGGCCGAGGTGGGCCAGGGCGGTGTCACCGTCCACGCCCAGATCGCCCGCACCGAGCTGGGCGTGGCCCAGGTGGCGATCCACCCCGCCGACACCCGGGTGGGCTCGGCCGGCTCCACCTCGGCCTCCCGGCAGACGTATGTCACCGGCGGCGCCGTGAAACACGCCTGCGAGCAGGTGCGCCGGAGAGTGTTCGAGATCGGCCGTCGCAGGTTCGGCACACGTCACCCCGCATGGGACGGTGCCCGGCTTCTGCTGGAGAACGGCAAGATCGTCACCGAGGACGGCGAGGTGCTCGCCGGGCTGGCGGAGGTCCTGCGGGACGAGGTGGTGGAGGTCGTACAGCAGTGGCGGCACCGGCCCACCGAGCCGTTCGACCCGCACACCGGGCAGGGCAACGGGCATGTCCAGTACGCCTTCGCCGCGCACCGCGCCGTCGTCGACGTCGACACCGAGCTGGGCCTGGTGAAGGTGGTCGAGCTGGCCTGCGCACAGGACGTCGGCAAGGCACTCAACCCGCCGACCGTGGCCGGGCAGATCCAGGGCGGCACCGTGCAGGGCCTGGGTATCGCCGTCATGGAGGAGATCGTCGTCGACCCGGTGACGGCACAGGTGAGGAACCCGTCCTTCACGGACTATCTGATCCCCACCATCCTCGACACCCCGGACATCCCCGCCGACGTGCTCGAACTCGCCGACGAACACGCCCCCTACGGGCTGCGCGGCGTCGGCGAGGCACCCACGCTGTCGTCCACGCCGGCCGTCCTGGCGGCGATCCGGGACGCCACCGGGCTGGAGCTGACCCGCACACCGGTGCGGCCGGAACACCTGACCGGAACGGAGTGACCGGCCACCGGGAAACCCTCCGGGCGGCACACCGGGCACGGCACACCTGCCGCGCCGCCCGGGACGCTTCAGGTGTGTCCGCTCGCACGCCACGTCCCGGCCCGCGTGCGCACCTTCAGGTGTGTCACCCCGGCCGCCGCCCGGCCCGCACCAGCAAGGCGAACCGCCGGGCCACCGTCCGCCACACCGGTGCGGCGGCCGCGTCGTCCCGCAGCGCCGCCCGGTGCAGCACCTCGCGGTCCACGCCGTGGCGCGCCAGGCGCTCCTCGTACCAGCCGGCGATGCGCTCCGGGTCGCCCTCGGGATGGAACTGCACGCCCCAGGCCGCGTCACCGACCCGGAACGCCTGGTACGGGCAGCGCTCGCTGGAGGCCAGCCACCGGGCGCCCGCCGGCAGCCGCACGATCGCGTCCACGTGGTTCTCGATGGCCGGTACCCGCCCGGGAAGCCGCGCGAACAGCGCATCACCGGCGGCCTCCTGGCGCAGCGTCAGCTGCGTGCTGCCGAACTCCGGTTCCCCGTGGTCCCGTTTCACCGCGCCGCCCGCCACCTGGGCGAGCATCTGACCGCCCAGGCAGATGCCGAACACCGGGACGCCGGTGTCCAGCGCCTGCCGCATCAGGGCCCGTGTGGGTGCCAGCCACGGCGCCCGTTCGTCGTCGTCCGGGAGCAGGGCACCGCCCAGCACGATCAGCCCGCCGTGTTCCTCCAGCCGGCCGGGCAGCGGCTGCCCGAGGTCCCCGCGGACGACGTCCACCCGCACACCGCCCTCGGCCAGCCACCCCTCCCACCGTCCGGGACCCGAGTGGGCGCTGTTCTGCACCACCAGCACGGCCGGCGCGGGCGCGTCGCCGTCGTGTCCGGCGGACGGCGCGGAAAGGCTCCGTGGGTCCGTCACGGCGTGCGAGGGTGCGGGCCGTGTCTCCATGGGCCGATCGTAGCGGCGGCGCGAGCGGCGATCACGGGGTGCGCAGCAGCCGGTTGACCACCCGTCCGAACAGTGTCAGGGCGGCGCGGCGCAGCAACGGGTCGGCCGCGGACGGCAGCCCGCGCACCCGCAGTTCCTCGCGCCAGCGCACCCTGCTGCGGCCCCCGGGGCCCGGAACCACCTCCAGTTCCGCCCGGCCCAGCACCACACGCCCCCGTTTCTCCAGCCGGCACAGGCCCGGCTCGCCGTCGGCCGGCGGACGCCACAGCGTCACCTCCATCGGATCGGCGAAACCCAACGGCCCGATCCCCGTGCGCGCCACGAAGCGTGTGCCCACGCCGGTCGGTCCCGGCGTCGACACGGTGATCCGGGTCAGCGGCACGGCGTCGCCGTGCCGCTCCCACCGGGTGAGGCGCCGCCAGGCCTCGTCGAGCGGGAGCGGTGCCGTGCGTTCGAGGAAGAAGTCGACCACGGGATGATCGTAGGCACGGCATGCCCGTCGTGGACCCGTTCACACGCGGCTCACCGGTGCGGCCGGCGACGGCTACCGGTACACCGCGCCGGGCTGCGGCTTGCCCGGAGCGAGCAGCTGAGGCACCGTCACGAAGGTGTAGCCGCGCTCCTTGAGCGCGTCGATGATGCCGGGGACGGCCGGCACCGTGCCCGGGTAGATGTCGTGCAGCAGGATGATGCCGTCGCGGTCGACCTGGTCGAGGACCCGCTGGGTGATGAGTGCGGAGTCGTTGGTCTTGTAGTCCTTGGCCGTCACGCTCCACAGGACCTCCGACATGCCCATCTCCTCGCAGATCCTCTGCACGGCGTCGTTGGTCCGGCCCTGCGGCGGACGCATCAGCACCGGCGTGCGGCCGGTGAGACGTTTGATCGCCTCGTTGGGGCGGCGCAGTTCGTCCCGTATCCGGTCGTCGGACAGCTTCGTCAGTATCTGGTGGTCCCAGGTGTGGCTGGCCACCTCGTGGCCCTCCGCAGCCATCCGCCTGACCAGGTCCGGGTACTTCTCGATGTGCCGGGCGCCGAGGAGGAAGAACGTCGCCGGGACCTTTTTCTCCTTGAGGATGTCCAGCAGCCTGGGGGAGTTCTGGCTCGGGCCGGCGTCGAAGGTGAGCGCGACGCACTTGGCGTGACGGCAGTCCACCGTGCCGAACGGGGCCGGTGCCCCCGCCGCCGCGTGCGCGCGGGCGTCGCTCGGCGAGGTGGTCACGACGCGCGTGCAGCCGCCGAGCGCGAGGGTCGCACCGACCGCCGCGGCCAGGGCCGCCCATCCGTGCAACCGCGTCCCCGATTTCTTCATCCTCTTGATCGCTTCAGGCATGCCGGGACTATACACGGCACGTATAGACGAAGTGTATAGAGGGGGAGTGCGTCCGAGCCGCGGGCGCCCTCGCGCATGTGCGGGCCAGCGGGCCGGTCCTGCCGCCTCGATGTGTGCCGCCCGATCACCGGGTTACTCAGGCCGACATGCATCTGTCGGCGAGAGGGAGGAGAGCCCCGTGAGCGGACGCATATGGCGCCGGGCCCTGGTCACCGGCGGAGCCGGCTTCGTGGGATCCCATCTGTGCGAACGGCTGCTCGAGGCCGGAACCGACGTCGTCTGCCTGGACAACCTGTCCACCGGCGCGTACACCAACATCGCCGCCCTGGAGCGGCGGCCGGGTTTCCGCTTCGTCCGGGCCGACGCGGCCGACACCCGGGCGATGCGCACCCTGCCCGGCCGCTTCGACCTGGTGCTGCACCTGGCCTGCCCCGCCTCGCCCGCCGACTATCTGCGCCTGCCGCTGGAAACCCTCGACGCCGGCAGCACCGGCACCCGCAACGCCCTGGAACGTGCCCGCACCGACGGCGCCCGCTTCCTGCTGGCCTCCACCTCCGAGGTCTACGGCGACCCGCTGGAGCACCCGCAGCGCGAGACCTACTGGGGCAACGTCAACCCCGTAGGACCCCGCAGCGTCTACGACGAGTCCAAGCGTTTCGCCGAGGCACTGGTCACCGCGCACCGCGCGGTCCACGGCACCGACACCGCCATCGTGCGCATCTTCAACACCTACGGCCCCCGGATGCGCGCCGGCGACGGCCGCGCCGTGCCCACGTTCATCTCCCAGGCCCTGGCCGGAGCCCCGCTCACCGTCGCCGGGGACGGCAGCCAGACACGGTCGCTGTGCTACGTGGACGACACGGTCGACGGCCTTCTCGCCCTGGTCGCCTCCGGCGAGACGGGGCCGGTCAACATCGGCGGCGAGGACGAGATCACCATGCTGGAGCTGGCCCGCCGCATCGTGGAGCTGACCGGGTCCCGCTCCCGGATCCGGTTCGTCGGCCGGCCCGTCGACGACCCCGGCCGGCGCCGCCCCGACACCCGGCTCGCCCGCGAGCGGCTGGGCTGGTCGCCCCGCGTGGACTGGGCGGAGGGGCTCCGGCACACCGTCGGCTGGTTCGCCCGCGCGGCGGCCGCCTGAGCCGTCCGAACACCCCGCCACGGGGGCCGCGCGCCCCGGTGCGCACAGCAGACCGCGGTGACCTGAACCGTACCGCCCCCGTCCCACCAGCATCTCTCACCGTGCGCGACCACCTGTGCGCCCTGCGCGCCGGTACGCCCCGCGCGGGCCGCAGTTGGCTTCACGTGTTTGAGACAGCCGCAGCGCGGCACCCAGATGCCCGAAGTGACCGACGGCCCTCCCGCCGGGCCACCGCCGAAGCGGACGGAGCCGCCCATGCGCATCCTCGGTGTCAACGCCCTGTTCCACGACCCGGCCGCCGCCCTCGTCGTCGACGGCCGCACGGTCGCGGCCGGCGAGGAAGAGCGCTTCAGCCGGCGCAAGCACGGCAAGCGCCCGGTGCCGTTCTCCGCGTGGGAGCTGCCCGAACTCTCCGCCCGCTGGTGCCTGGAGCACGCCGGCATCACCCCGGACCAGCTGGACGCCGTCACCTACTCCTTCGACCCCGCCCTGGCCCGCCCGGCCCGCGAGATGGGCCTGTCCGACCCGTGGGACCCGCTGCGCCTGGAGTACGCCCGGCGGGCACCCGGGTTTCTCGCCGAGGCGCTGCCCGGGCTCGACCCGGCCAAGGTCGTCTTCGTCCCGCACCACATCGCCCACGCCGCGTCCGCCGGCCCCGCCTCGCCGTACCCCGACAGCGCCGTCCTGGTGCTGGACGGGCGCGGCGAGGCCGCCTCCCACCTGGCCGGACGCTTCCACGACGGCAAGCTCGACGTGCTCGCCGCACAGGCCCTGCCGCACTCCCTCGGCCTGGTCTACGAGGAACTCACCGAGCACCTCGGTTTCCTGCGCAGCAGCGACGAGTACAAGGTCATGGCGCTCGCCTCCTACGGCACGCCCCGCTTCCTGCCCCGGCTGCGCTCGTACGTGCACGCCACCGGTGACGGCGGCTTCCGCGCCCACGGCGTCGACTGGGCCGCCTTCACCCCGCCGCGCGCCCCGGGCCAGCCGTGGACCCGGGAGCACGCCGACCTCGCCGCCAGCTGCCAGGCCGTGCTGGAGGAGGTGCTGCTGGACCTCGTGCACTGGCTGCACCGCGAGGCCGGCGGCGAGGCCCTCACCCTGGCCGGCGGCGTCGCCCTGAACTGCGTCGCCAACTCCCGGATCGCCGCGAAGGGTCCCTACCGGCACGTGTGGGTGCAGCCCGCCGCCGGTGACGCCGGCACCGCGCTCGGCGGCGCCCTGTACCTGACCGCGAGCGAGGGCGTCGTACCCCAACCCATGCCGGGCGCCGACCTCGGCCGCGGCTGGAGCGACGAGGAGCTGCGGCAGCGGCTCAAGGAGGCCGCCGTCCCCTACGAGCGGCCCGAGGACATCGCCGAGACGGTCGCCGAGGAACTCGCCCGCGACGGCATCGTCGCCTGGTTCCAGGGGCGCAGCGAGTACGGCCCGCGCGCCCTCGGCCACCGCTCGCTGCTCGCCCACCCGGGCCGCGCCGCCAACCTCGAACGCCTCAACCGGGTCAAGGGACGCGAGGAGTTCAGGCCGGTGGCCCCGATGGTGCTCGCCGACCGCGCCGCCGAACTGTTCGACGGCCCGCTGCCCAGCCCGTACATGCTCTTCGTGCACGACGTGAACGCCGCCTGGCGGGATCGCATCCCCGCCGTGGTGCACGTCGACGGCACCGCCCGCATCCAGACCGTCGACGAGCGCCGCGAACCCCTCGTCGCCCGGATGCTGCACGGCTTCGAGCGGCGCACCGGGCTGCCCGTCGTCGTCAACACCAGCCTGAACACCGCCGGCCGGCCCATGGTCGACGACCCGCGCGACGCCCTGGAGTGTTTCGGCTCCGCCCCCGTCGACCTGCTGGCGATCGGCCCCTTCGCGGTGCGCAGGGGGAGGGCGTACGCATGAACCGCACCGACCGCGACCGCCGCACGGCCGGCCCGCCCGACCGGACGGCCACCGGCCCCGCCTACGCCGTGGTGATCCCCACCCTGGCCCGGGACACGCTCGCCGACTGCCTGGCCGCGCTCGCCGCCGCCACCGGTCCGCGGCCCGAGGAGATCGTCGTCGTGGACGACCGGCCCGACCCCGACCCCGCCGCCCTGGAGCACCCGCTCAGCGTGCTCGGCGACCTGACGGACCGCACCACCGTGCTCACCAGCGGCGGCCGGGGCCCCGCCGCCGCCCGCAACACCGGGCTGCGCGCGGTCACCACGCCCTGGGTGGCCTTCCTCGACGACGACGTCCAGGTCGGCCCGCACTGGTGCGCGCAACTGGTGCAGGACCTCGCCGAGGCGAGCGGCGACACCGCGGCCGTGCAGGGCGTCATCGCCGTGCCGCTGCCCGGCGAACGCCACCCCACCGACTGGGAACGCGGCACCGCCGGCCTCGCCCGGGCCCGCTGGATCACCGCCGACATGGCCTACCGCACCGCCGCGCTGCGGCAGGTCGCCGGGTTCGACGAACGTTTCCGGCGCGCCTTCCGCGAGGACGCCGACCTGGCGCTGCGGGTCATGGACGCCGGCTGGCGCATCCGTCAGGGCCGCCGCACCACCCGCCACCCCGTCCGCCCGGCCGGCCGCTGGGTGTCGCTGCACGCCCAGCGCGGCAACGCCGACGACGCCCTGATGGTCCGTCTGCACGGGCCCGACTGGTGGCGCAAGGCGTGCGCCCCGCGCGGCCGCATCCGCGCCCACCTCGCGGTCACCGCCGCCGGCGCCGCCGCCTGCGCGCTGGCCGCCGCCCGCCGGCCCCGGCTCGCCGCCTTGGTCGGCCTGGGCTGGGCGGCCGGCACCGCCGAGTTCGCCTGGGCGCGCATCGCCCCCGGGCCGCGCACCCGGCACGAGGTGACCACCATGATCGTCACCAGTGTGCTCATCCCGCCCGCCGCGACCTGGTACTGGCTCAGCGGCCTGTGGCGGCACCGGGCCGCCCCCGCCTGGCAGGAGGTGGCGCCGTGAACCGGATCAGGGCGGTGCTGTTCGACCGCGACGGCACCCTCGTCGAGGACGTCCCCTACAACGGCGACCCCGCACGGGTCCGCCCGGTCGCCGGCGCCCGCGAGGCGGTCCGGCTGCTGCGGAACGCGGGCATCGGCACCGGCGTCGTCACCAACCAGTCCGGGGTGGCCCGCGGGCTGATCGGCACCGCCGACGTGCGCCGGGTCGACGAGCGCATCGACGAACTGCTCGGCCCCTTCGACGTATGGGCCGTGTGCCCGCACGGCCCCGCCGACGGCTGCCGCTGCCGCAAACCGCGGCCCGGCCTGATCCTGTGGGCGGCGGGCCGGCTGTGCACCGCGCCCGAGGACATCGTGGTGATCGGCGACATCGGCGCCGACCTGGAGGCCGCCCGCCGGGCCGGCGCCGAGGGCATCCTCGTGCCCACCGCGGCCACCCGCCCCGAGGAGAAGGCCGCCGCCCGCCACGTCGCCCCGAACCTGCCGGCCGCCGTCCGCGCCGTGCTCACCGGGCCCCCGCCCTGGGACTTCACCCGCCGCCACGACGAGGACTGCGCGGGGGCACCGGCCGGGTGCCCGCCGGCGTACGGCACCGGACGGAGGGTGCGATGAAGACGATCGTCACCCGCCTGGACAGCTTCGGCGACGTCCTGCTCGCCGGCCCCGCCGTGCGGGCCGTCGCCGCCCGCGCCGAGCACGTCACCCTGCTGTGCGGGCCGCGCGGCGAACCCGCGGCACGGCTGCTGCCCGGCGTCAGCGACATCCTGGTCTGGGACGCGCCCTGGGCCGGGTTCGAACCGCCGCCCGTCGACCGCGGCGGCGTCGACAAGGTGGTCGACGCCCTCGCCGCCCAGGAGGCCGACAGCGCGCTGGTGCTGACCTCCTTCCACCAGTCACCGCTGCCCACCGCGCTGCTGCTGCGCCTGGCCGGCGTCGGGCACATCGCCGCGGACAGCGAGGACTACCCCGGCTCCCTGCTCGACGTCCGCCACCGCCGCGCCCCGCACGCCCACGAGGCCGAGGCCGGACTCGATCTCGCCGGCGCCGCCGGGTTCCCGCGCGTCGACGACGGCCGGCTGCGGGTGCTGCCTCCGCCCGCGACCACCCGGCTCACCGGCCCCGAGCCGTACGTCGTGCTGCACCCGGGCGCCAGCGTCCCCGCCCGCGCCTGGAGCCCCTGGCGCTGCCGGGAGGCCGTGCGCGCACTGACCGCCGCCGGGCACCGCGTGGTGGTCACCGGCGGCAGGGGAGAGCGGGACCTGACCGCGCTCGTCGCCGGAGAGCTGGCCTGCGACCTCGGCGGCCGCACCGACGCCGCCGAACTGGCCGGTGTGCTCGCTGGGGCCCGCGCCGTGGTCACCGGCAACACCGGCCCCGCCCACCTGGCCGCCGCCGTGGGCACCCCGGTCGTCTCCCTGTTCGCCCCGGTCGTGCCCGCCGAACGCTGGCGGCCCTACGGCGTGCCGCACGTGCTGCTCGGCGACCAGAACGCCCCCTGCGCGGACAGCCGCGCCCGGATCTGCCCGGTGCCCGGGCACCCCTGCCTGGAGTCGGTGACCGCCGAGGACGTGCTCGCCGCCGTGGAGAAGGTGATGACGGCATGAGGATCCTCATCTGGCACGTGCACGGCTCCTGGACCACCGCGTTCGTCCAGGGCCCGCACACCTACGTCGTGCCCGTCACCCCCGGCCGCGGACCCGACGGCCTCGGCCGCGCCCGCACCTTCGACTGGCCCGCGTCGGTGATCGAACTCCCGCCGGAGGAACTGCGCGACGCCGGCATCGACGTCGTCGTCCTGCAACGCCCCCACGAGTACGACCTCGTCCGGCGCTGGCTCGGCCGCACCCCGCCGATGGTGTACCTGGAGCACAACGCCCCGCACGGCGACGTGCCCGACACCCGGCACCCGGTCGCCGGCCTGCCCGGTGACATCCCGCTGGTCCACGTCACCCACTTCAACCGGCTGATGTGGGACGCGGGCGGCGCCGAGACCGTCGTCATCGAGCACGGCATCGTCGACCCCGGCCCGCTGTGGACCGGCGAGCTGCCGCACGCCGCCGTCGTCGTCAACGAGCCGGTCCGGCGCGGCCGCACCACCGGCACCGACCTGCTGCCCGCCTTCGCCCGGGCCGCCCCCCTCGACGTGTTCGGCATGCGGACCGACGGCCTGGCCGGCCGGCTCGGCCTGCCGCCCGAGCGGTGCCGCAGCCACGAGCTGATCCAGCGCGACCTGCACCGGGCCATGGCCCGGCGCCGCGTGTACGTCCACCCGGTGCGCTGGACCTCCCTCGGGCTGTCCCTGCTGGAGGCCATGCACCTGGGCATGCCGGTCGTCGCGCTCGCCACCACCGAGGTCGCCGAGGCGGTACCGCCGGGCGCCGGGGTGGTCTCCAACCGCGTCGACGTCCTCACCGACGCCGTACGCGACTTCGTCGCCGACCCGCTGCTCGCCCGCACGGTCGGCGAGGGCGCACGCACCGCCGCGCTCGCCCGCTACGGGCTTACCCGCTTCCTGGACGACTGGGAGCGGCTGCTGAAGGAGGTGACCCGATGAGGATCGCCATGGTGTCCGAGCACGCCAGCCCGCTCGCCGTCATCGGCGGGGTCGACGCCGGCGGCCAGAACGTCTACGTCGCCCGGCTCACCGAGGAACTGGCGCGGCGCGGGCACGAGGTCACCGTGTACACCCGGCGCGACGACCCCCGCCTGCCGGACCGGGTGCTGCTGCCCGGCGGCGGCGTCGTGGAGCACGTACCGGCCGGGCCGCCCACGGTGCTGCCCAAGGACGAGCTGTTCCCGTACATGCCCGACTTCGGCGCGTACCTGGCGCGCGCCTGGCGCCGTGAGCGGCCCGACGTGGTGCACGCCCACTTCTGGATGTCCGGCATGGCCTGCCTGCTCGGCGCGGGACCGCACGGCATCCCGGTCACCCAGACGTTCCACGCCCTGGGCACCGTCAAGCGCCGGCACCAGGGCGACGCCGACACCAGCCCGCCCGAACGGATCGCCGTGGAGCGGCAGATCGGCCGCACCTGCGACCGGGTCCTGGCCACCTGCACCGACGAGGTCCACGAACTCGCCGACATGGGCGTCTCCCCGCGCCGGGTGTCCGTGGTGCCCTGCGGCGTGGACCCCGTCCGCTTCCACCCCGGCGCCGACCCCGCCGGTGCGCCCGCGCCCCGCCGCACCCGCCGGCACCGGCTGCTCGCCTGCGGCCGGCTGGTCCCCCGCAAGGGCTACGACCTGGCGATCCGGGCCCTGACCCGGATCCCGGACACCGAACTCCTCGTCGCCGGCGGCCCGCCGCCCGCACAGCTGGACGGCGCGCCCGAGGCCCGGCGGCTGAGGGCGCTCGCCGAGGAACACGGCGTCGGCGACCGGGTGCGTCTGCTCGGCGCCGTCGACCCGGAGCGGATGCCCGCCCTGATGCGCAGCGCCGACCTGGTGCTGTGCACCCCGGTGTACGAGCCGTTCGGCATCGTGCCGCTGGAGGCGATGGCCTGCGCGGTGCCCGTCGTCGCCACCGACGTCGGCGGCCACCGCGACTCCGTCGCCGACGGCCGCACCGGCCGCCTGGTCACCCCCGGCGACCCGGACGCGGTGGCCCGCGCGGTCCGCGACCTGCTGGGCAGCGCCCGGCTCCGCCGCCGCTGCGGCAGCGCGGGCCGCGCCCGGGTCCTGGCCCGTTTCACCTGGCCGCGCGTCGCCGACGGCGTCGAGCAGGTCTACCGGCGTCTGACGGCCGAGAGCGCACCGCGGCCGCAGGTGGCCTGAGTGCCCACCGCCCGTCCTGAGTGCGCACCGCCCGTCAGCCCACCGAGCCCACGGAGGTGACGAACATGAGCGTCGAGTCACCGGCCGTCACCGGACACTGCGACGAACTGCTGCTCGCCCTCGGCCGCTTCCGCGCGTCCGCCCACATCACCCAGCGCTGGGGCGAGCATCTGGCCGCCGTCCTCGGCGGCGGCGGGCGGCTGCTGGCCGCCGGCAACGGCGGCAGCGCGGCCCAGGCCCAGCACCTGACCGCCGAACTCGTCGGCCGCTACCGCGACGACCGGCCGCCGTTCTCCGCGATCGCCCTGCACGCCGACACCTCCTCCACCACCGCCATCGCCAACGACTACGGCGTCCACGAGGTGTTCGCCCGCCAGGTGCGCGCCCACGGCCGCCCCGGCGACGTGCTGATGCTGCTGTCCACCAGCGGCGCCAGCGCCAACCTGCTGTCCGCGGCCGACGCCGGACGCGCCGCCGGCATGCGGGTGTGGGCGCTGACCGGACCCGCGCCCAACCCGCTCAGCGCGGGCAGCGACGAGGCGCTGTGCGCGGCCGGGTCCTCCACCGCGACCGTGCAGGAACTCCACCTGGTCGCGGTGCACATGATCTGCGCCGCCTTCGACGCGGCCCTCGAACGGACCGGGAGGTGACATGGCGGGAACGTCTCCCCTGGTCGTGGTCGGCGACGCCCTGCTCGACCGCGACCTGACCGGACGCGCCGACCGGCTGGCGCCGGACGCACCCGTGCCGGTGGTCGCCGGCTGCACGGAACGCACCCGTCCCGGCGGCGCCGCCCTGGCGGCCCTCCTCGCCGCCCGCGACGGCCGCGACGTCACCCTGATCACCGGCCTGGACGACGGCCCGGCCGGCCGCACCCTGCGCCGGCTGCTGGAGCCCTGGCTGGAGCTGGTCGCGCTGCCGATGACCGGCGCCCTGCCGGAGAAGACCCGCATCCTCGCCCAGGACCGTCCCGTGGCCCGCCTGGACCGCGGTGACGGCCGGGCCCGCGAGGCCACCGCGGCCGCCCGCGCCGTGCTCGCCGCCGCGCCCGCCGTCCTCGTCTCCGACTACGGCCGGGGCGCCGCCGACGTGCTGCGCCCGCACCTGCGCGGGCGCACCCCGGTGGTGTGGGACCCGCACGCGCGCGGCGGCCGGCCGGTGCCCGGCGCCCGCCTGGTCACCCCGGCCCGCGCCGAGGCCCGGACCTTCGCCGCCGCACTGCCCGGCGGCCGGGCGGCGGACGGCGCGGCGCCTTGCGGCACCCCGGCCGCCGCGGAACTGCGCGCCCACGCCGAGGAGGCCGCCGCCCTGCTGCGGCACTGGCGGGCCGGCGCCGTCGCCGTCACCCTCGGCGCGCGCGGCGCCCTGCTGTCCTACGGGGAGCACCCGCTGCTGGTGCCCGCGCCCGCCGGCCACCACGGCGACGCCTGCGGCGCGGGCGACCGGTTCGCGGCCACCGCGGCCGGGCTGCTCGCCGACGGCGCGCTGGTCGGCGAGGCCGTGGAGGGCGCGGTCGCCGTGGCCACCGCCTTCGTCGGCGCCGGTGGTGCGGGCGCCCTGTCCGGCACGGCGCACCCCGGCGGTGCGCCGCGTTCCCCGGCCGCACCGCCGCCCGGCGACGACCCGGCGGCGCTCGTCGCCCGCATCCGGGCGGCCGGCGGCACCGTCGTCGCCGCGGGCGGCTGCTTCGACCTGCTGCACGCCGGGCACGTCGGCCTGCTGCAGGCGGCCCGGCGCCTCGGCGACTGCCTGGTGGTGTGCGTCAACTCCGACGCCTCCGTGCGCCGCCGCAAGGGCGAGGGACGGCCGGTCAGCCCGCTCGCCGACCGGGTCCGTGTGCTGCGTGCCCTGTCCTGCGTGGACGCCGTCGCCGTCTTCGACGAGGACACCCCCGAACGGCTGCTGTCCCGACTCCGCCCGGACGTGTGGGTCAAGGGCGGGGACTACGCGGCCGCCGACCTGCCCGAGGCGGCCCTGCTGCGGGAGTGGGGAGGCCAGGCCGTGCTGCTGCCCTACCTCGACGGCCGCTCCTCCACGGTCCTGATGGCCCGGGCGGCGGGAGGCGCGTCATGACCGGCACGGCACCGTCAGGACCGACGGCGCCTCAGCCCGCCCGCACCGTGCTGGTGCTGCGCGCCCTCGGCCTCGGGGACCTGCTCGCCGGCGTCCCCGCGCTGCGCGCCCTGCGCCGCGGCTTCCCCGGCCACCGGCTGGTGCTCGCCGCACCGGCCGGGCTGCGGGAGGCGGCCGCCGCCACCGGTGCCGTCGACCGGCTGCTGCCCGCCGCCGCGCCCGGCCGCGCCGTGCCGCGCACCCTCGGCTGGACCGGCCCGCCCCCGGACGTCGCCGTCGACCTGCACGGCAACGGCCCGCCCAGCCACCGCCTGCTCGCGGCCCTGCGCCCTCGTCGGCTGTTCGCCTTCGCCCACCCCGGCACCCCGGACATCGCGGGCCCGCCCTGGTACGCCGACGAGCACGAACGCGACCGCTGGTGCCGGCTGCTGCGCTGGTACGGCCTCGACGCCGACCCCGCCGACCTGCGGCTGCCCCGTCCCGCCGGGCCGGGCCCGGCCCCCGGCGCGGTCGTGGTGCACCCCGGGGCCGGATCCCCGGCCCGCTGCTGGCCCGTCGAACGGTTCGCCGTCGTCGCCGAGGCGCTGCGCGCCCGCGGCCACCGGGTCGTGGTCACCGGGGGAGCGGACGAGGACGGCCTCGTCGCCGACCTCGCCAAGCGGGTCCGCCTGCCCGACACGGACGTCTTCGGCGGCGGCCTGCCCTTCGCCCGGCTGTCGGCGCTGGTGGCCGGCGCCCGTGCCGTCGTCAGCGGCGACACCGGCATCGCGCACCTCGCCGTCGCCCTCGCCACCCCCTCGGTGACCCTGTGCGGCCCGGTCGCCCCCAGCCGCTGGGGTCCGCCCCCCGGCGACCCGCGCCACCTCGCCCTGTGGCACGGCCCGGAAGGCGACCCGCACGGCCGCCGTCCCGACCCGGCCCTGCTGAGGATCCGTCCCGACGAGGTCCTGGCCGCCCTCGACACGCTCCCCGGGCCGCGGGGCTGACCCCGTCTCACCGACGCCATGGACGACGCACCCGTCGGCGTGGTCATCGCCACCCGCGACCGCTCGGACCGCCTCGCCGTCACCCTGCGGCATCTGCTGGCGCTGCCCGAGCGGCCGCCGGTCGTGGTGGCCGACAACGCCTCCACGGACGACACCCGCGCCCTGCTCGCCCGTGACTTCCCGCAGGTGCGGGTCCTCGCCCTGCCGTCCAACCGGGGGGCGGTGGCCCGGACCCACGGCGTCCGCGCCCTGCACACCCCCTGTGTGGCGTTCTGCGACGACGACTCGTGGTGGGCGCCGGGCGCCCTGGCCACCGCCGCCCGCCACTTCGAGCAGCACCCGCGGCTCGGCCTGCTCGCCGCCCGCACCCTCGTCGGCCCCGACGAACGGGACGACCCGATCGACGAGGTGCTCGCGCACTCCCCGCTCGGCCAGGTCAGCGACCTGCCCGGCACCCAGATCCTCGGCTTCCTCGCCTGCGCCGCCGTGGTGCGTCGCACCGCCTACCTGGGCGCCGGCGGCTTCCACCCGCTGCTGTTCTTCGGCGCCGAGGAGACCCTGCTCGCCTACGA
This sequence comes from Streptomyces thermodiastaticus, assembly GCF_014656135.1. GTDB lineage: Bacteria > Actinomycetota > Actinomycetes > Streptomycetales > Streptomycetaceae > Streptomyces > Streptomyces thermodiastaticus. The sequence goes on along the minus strand of NZ_BNBV01000002.1, from coordinate 167,326 downwards.
CCTGGCCGCCCGCGGCTGGGGCGTCACCCACTGCCCGGACGTGGTCGCCCACCACCATCCGGCGCCCGGACCCCGCGCCGGCCGGCCCGCCGTGGTCCGCCGCAACGAGACCCTCACCGCCTGGCTGCGCCGCCCCCTGCCGTACGCCCTGGCCCGCACCGGCGCCCTGGCCGCCGACGCCCGCCACGACCCGGCGGCCCGGCAGGCCCTGCGCGAGACGCTCGCCCGCCTGCCGCACGCCCTGCGCGCCCGCCGCCCCCTGCCCCCGCACATCGAACGCGCCGCCCGACTCCTGGACGAGACATCATGAACGACCCCCGCACCACCGTCGTGGTCATCACCCACAACCGGCGCCCCGAACTGCTGCGCACCCTCGACCGGCTCGCCGAACTGCCCGAACAGCCCGAGGTGTTCGTCACCGACAACGCCTCCACCGACGGCACCTCCACCGCCGTCGCCCTGCGCCACCCGCAGGTGCGCCTGGTGCGCCCCGGCCGCAACCTCGGCGCCGTGGGCCGCAATCTCGCGGTGCGCCGGGTCCGCAGCCCGTACGTGGCGTTCTGCGACGACGACTCCTGGTGGGCACCGGGCTCCCTGTCCGCCGCGGCCGACCTGCTCGACCGGTACCCCGCGCTCGGCGCGGTCACTGCGCGCATCGTCGTCGAACCGGACGGCACCGAGGACCCCATCGTCGAGGAACTGCGCACCTCGCCCGTCCCCGGCCCGTCCTGGCTGCCCGGCCCGGCGCTCGGGTCCTTCCTCGCCGCGGCAACGGTCCTGCGCACCGAGGCGTTCCGGCGGGCCGGCGGCTTCCATCCACGGCTGTGGCTCGGCGGCGAGGAGGAGCTGCTCGCCGCCGACCTGGCCGCGGACGGCTGGTGGCTGTCCTACGCCGAGGACCTGACGGTCCACCACCACCCGAGCGTGGTCCGGGACCATACGCGCCGCCGCCATGACGGCATCCGCAACACCCTGTGGTTCACCTGGCTGCGCCGGCCCGTCCGGCCCGCCCTGCGCCGCACCCTGCACCTGGCCCGCACGGTGCCCCGTGACTCCGTCTCCCTGAAGGCGTTCGCCGAGGCGGCCGCCGCCTGGCCGTGGATCGTGCGCGAGCGGCGCGTGCTGCCCCCGGGCGTGGAGAGGCGGCTGCGGGCGCTGGAGGACAGCCAGCGCACCTCGAAAGCCCGCCGGTACACGGGGTGAGTCGCTGCAGGTGCGTCCCACCGGCGCCGCCGCACGGGGTGAGTCCCACCGGCGGTACGGCGTTCCCCGGGCCCGGGGGGAACGTGCCCGCCTCCGGCCCGTCACCGGCCGGAGTGCTCAGCCGCCGCGTGCGGACGACCACCGGCACAGCAGCCTGAGCACGGCGAACGACGCCGGCGCCCACAGCACCGCGAACGCCCAGATCACCCCCGGATCGTCGGTGACGATGCCGGCCGCCAGCAGAGCGGCGCTGACCAGCACGAGCAGCACCGCGGTCCAGGGCCGCGGGGCCCACTGCGCCACCTTCGACAGGTCCGGGCGGTGCCGGCGCGGCGGACGCAGCCGCCGGGCGAGCCGGCGGTCACGGCTCAGCGCGCGTTCGATCTCGTCCAGGATGCGCTGTTCGTGCTCGGGAAGTCTGCTTGTCGACACTGTTGCTCCTCAGGGGACCGGTCCTCACGGGGACCGAGCTGCCTGTCCCGTCGGGGTCCGGGTGCCCGTGCCCCCTGCGGGTTAACCGGTGCGCAGCGGCCGCAGCGCCCGCAGCAGCTCCTCGGCGCCGTCCTGCCGGGCCCCCGCCGCGAACTTCTCGCACACCTGCCGGGCGGCGACCCGGCCCGAGGTCAGGCACCAGCGCCACCAGTGGTCCAGCTCGTCCCGTCCGAGGCGTTCGGCGGGCACCAGCGCGGGCCAGCCGCAGGCACGGGCCTGCGCACTCACCTTCGCGCCGCCCGCCACCGGGTCCACGGCCAGCGCGGGCGTGCCGGTGCGCAGGGCGAGCACCATGCCGTGCAGCCGGTCGGTGACCAGGAGGTCCAGCCGGGCCAGGACGGACTGCAGCTGGGCGGGCGTGGCGCACATCCGCCAGTCACGGGTGTCCAGCCGGGTCTCCAGCTCCAGCCGCGCGCAGTCCTTGCCGTGCAGCCAGGCGGTCAGCTCCCGGGCGACGCGGTCGTGCCGGCGTGCCGCGCCGTACTCGTGCTGGCCGTGGGTGAGGATCACCCCGGCCACGGGCCGGGCGGGCAGCGCGGGCGCGCGGGCGGCCAGGTCCAGGCGGGGCCCGGCGCCGGGCGCGTCCCGGGCGACGACATGGTGGAAGCCGGTGACGGCGGCACCGCCCGGGTCGATCACCGAGGTGCCCACCGCGACCCGCAGACAGTGCGCGAACCGGCGGTGCAGCCGTTCGACCTGCGGCCCGTGCAGCGGACCGCACACGAACACCAGCTGCCCGTACCGTTCGGGCACCACCTCGTCCAGGTGCAGCGCGCGGGGCCGGAAACCGGGACTCCAGGCGACGTCGTAGGGCAGCCCCGCCCGCCGCAGCACGTCCTCCATCCGGTGCAGCGCCAGCACGTCACCGGCGGTCGCCTCCCCGTCGGGAAAGGAGAACCAGCCCGTGAGCAAAGTCCGCGGGGCATCGTCTCGCCCGTGCACAGTGCCCCCGGGTGCCCGCCGGCCGCACGGGTCACACCCCACCCCGGGGTCACCGCACACACGGAACCCCGCGGACCCGGCTCAGGCGTCGCCGGCCTCCTCCTCGCCCATGCGCAGCTCGACGTCGAGGACGTTCTCGTCCCGGAACAGCTCGGAGGCCAGCCGGCCGGCGTCCGCGGTGCCCTCCAGGCGCAGCAGCACCTGGGCGGCCGCGCCGGCGTGCCGGGGCAGCCGGTCGGCTCTGACCTCCAGGATGCGGAAACCCCGCCGGGTGCACAGCTGCATCAGCTGCGGCAGCAGGGCCTGCCCGGTCAGATACGTCAGCCGCAGCTCCACCGTGGCAGGGGCCGTGGCGGCGCTGAGCCGGCGGGACAGCGGTGCGTAGCCGCGGACCACCAGGAAGTGCAGTGCGGTGACCGCCAGGGCGAGGACCGGCAGCCCGCCGCCGCAGGCCATACCGACCGCGCAGGTCAGCCACACGGTCGCGGCGGTGGTCAGCCCGCGCACCGCGTCCCGGCGCACGAAGATCAGGCCACCGCCGATGAAGCCGATGCCGGAGACGATCTGGGCGGCCACGCGGGAGGGGTCGAAGGAGACGTTGTCCAGGTGCAGCACCTGCAGAAAGCCGTGCTGCGACACCTCCATCATCAGGGCGCTGGCGACGCCGACCAGGGTGTGGGTGCGCAGCCCGGCGCTCTTCTGATGCGCCTCCCGTTCCAGGCCGATCAGACTCGACAGCAGCAGGGCGAGCCCCAGCTCGGCCAGCTGCCGCGGGCCCTGTCCTTGGGTCACGTCCCACAACGGAACCGCAAGCCACGGCATGCGTCTCCCTTCGCCGCTCGCTCGTGCGCCGTCCGTCGGCCGTCCTGCGACTTCGGCGGCGTCAGGTTGGGGCGCGCCCGGCCCCGCGGGCCGTCACCGCGGCCCGGCGGTGCGGGTGACCCGACCACAGCTGAGGGGGTACCCGGAAGCCGCTGCGGGACGCCGCCGGGCGGGCGCGCGGCACCCGGGCGGACGCACACGGCGGCAGCCCGGACCGGACGGTGCGCAAGGGCTGTCCGCAGGCGGTGAGCAGGTCACAGCAGGAGAGGAGCAGCACGTGACACGGATGGACCCCGCCCAGGCCCGGCAGTGCTTCGCGGCCGCCCGGGTGGCCCGGCTCGCCACGGTCGACGACCTGGGCTGCCCCCACCTGGTGCCGATCGTGTTCGCCACCGACGGCGCCGACCACGTCGTGACGGCCGTCGACCGCAAACCGAAGAGCACCGCACGGCTGCGGCGCCTGCACAACATCGAGGTCACCCCGGCCGTGTGCCTGCTCGCCGACGGCTACGCCGAGGACTGGTCGAGGCTGTGGTGGGTCCGCGCGGACGGCGGCGCCCGGATCGTGCCGCCCGACGCGCCGGACCTGGCCACCCGCGAGGAGTACGAGGCCGCGCTGGTGCGGCTGCGGGCCAAGTACCCGCAGTACCGGGACGACCCGCCGGCCGGGCCGGTGATCGTGGTCGCCGTCCACGACTGGACCGGATGGCAGGCCGACCCGGCGTCCGCCCCGCTCCCGGCCGGGTGAACGGCCCCGCTCGGACCCGTGCCCGTACGGCCCCGGTTTGGCCCGGCCCGTTCTGGCTACGCGGCGGGCAGGGACGTCGTCCCGCGTCCCCGTGCCCAGCCCGGCCCCCGGGAGGTGGCCCCATGACCCGGCGAGTACGCGACGTGATGTCCCCCGGTGCGGTGGCCGTCGAGCCGATGACCACGCTGGAGAACGCGGCCCGTGTGATGCGCGAGCAGAACGTCGGCGACGTCCTGGTGGCCTACGACTGCGATCTGTTCGGTGTGCTGACCGACCGGGACATCGTGGTCAGGGCCGTGGCCGGCGGCAGCGACCCGCACACCGCCACGGCCGGCCAGGTGTGCACCCGGCCCCCGGTGGTCACCCTGACCCCCGACGACACCACCGACCACGCCGCCGAGCTGATGCGCCAGTACGCGGTGCGCCGGCTGCCCGTCGTCGAGCACGGCGGCTGCCCGGTCGGCATGGTCAGCCTCGGCGACCTGGCCACCACCGACGACCCGCACTCCGCGCTGGCCGACATCAGCAGGGCCGACCCCAACCGCTGACCGGACCTGTTGGAAGACCTGTTGGAAGGGGGCGTTGCGGGCTTCTCGTGGCGGCCCGCAACGCCCCCGGCCTGTGTCCCCGGGACGGGGTCGGTCAGGCGGCGACCTGCTCCGCGACCTGGGACGAGAACGTGGTCATCCGGGTGTACACACCCGGATGACCCGCCGCCGCGCAGCCGTTGCCCCAGGAAGTGATCCCTGCCAGGACGCCCCCGACGAGCAGGGGACCGCCGCTGTCGCCCTGGCAGGTGTCCACGCCGCCGGAGGTGTATCCGGCGCAGACCATGTCGCTCGCGACGAAGTGGGAGCCGTACACGCGCGCGCAGTCGGTGTCGGCGACCACCGGCACGGTCGCGGTGCGCAGCTGGTTGGAGGCGCTGCCGTTCTCCGTGGTGGTCCCCCAGCCGAGGACGCGGGCGACGGTGCCCGGCGCGTACACGCCCGTGTCACCGGCGGCCACATAGGGCGCCGGGGTGTACGGCATCGCGGTGGCGAGCGTCAGCACCGCCACGTCGTCGCCGCTCGTGGGGTCCGTGAAGCCGGGGGCGACCCAGATCCGGCTGACCCCGCTCACCGTGCCGTCGGTGCCGTCGAGATAGGTGCGGCCCCCGACCACACGCAGCTTCGCGGGAGTCTCGCCGGCCACGCAGTGCGCCGCGGTCACCACCTTCCGGGCCGCCACCAGGGTCCCCCCGCAGAACTGGTTGCCGGCCGCGTCGGTGATCTGCGTGACGAACGGGTACGCGTCGGTGGTGGTCGGCGTGCCGCCGACGACGGGCCGGGGAACACCGCCGGCCGGGCGAGGATGCGCGGTGGCGGCGGGGGCGGCGAGCAGAACGGTCGCGGCGGCCGCCGTCAGTGCGGCGGCGGTCCGTCTGCCGCGCCTGCGTCGGGCACGGGTGAGGCCGAACATGCGTCTCCTCGTGAGCTGGCCGGTGGGGGGTCGCACGGGTGGGGGTGGAGCTGGACACGCATGTCCGCGCCGTGAGGACGGCCGTCCTGTGCCCGGGCGAGCGGCACGCCCGCCAGGCTAGGGGCCGCCCCGCACGCCTCCAATGAGGGAACCCCCTACGGGGATGGGGCAGGGAAAACCCTCGGTCGGATGGCCTCGGCCGTCCCTGACCGCCCCCGGCCGGTCCCCGGTCGGCCGGGGAAGACCTCGGCCGGTCCGGGGTCCGCCGGCGGCGGCCCTCACTGGATCCACGCCGTCAGTCAACCCGCGCCGCGCTCACTTCGCGCGCCGGGCCGCCGCCAATCGGACGATGTCGACCCGCGAACGGATCCCCAGCTTGCGGTAGACCCGGGTCAGCGTCGCCTCCACGGTCTTGACGCTGACGAACAGCCGTGCCGCGATCTCCCGGTTGGTGGCGCCCTCGATGACGAGCGCGGCCACCTGCCGTTCCATCGACGCCAGTTCGTCCAGGGCCGCCGGCAGATGCTCCGGCCGGGCCGGCCGGGCCAGCGCGGCGGCCTCCACCTGACGCAGCCACGGCAGCGCGCGGCACCGCCGGAACAGCCGCGCCGCCTCGTCGTACGACGCTGGCCCCGGCCGCCGGCCGCTGCGCAGCCGGGCCAGCGCGAACGCGGTCCGCGCCTCCTCCAGCCCGGTGCCCAGGGCCGCGAGCCGGTCCTGCGCCGCCGTCAACTGGACGACGGCCGCCCGGGTTTCGCCGCGGGCCGCGCGCAGCAGCGCCTCGGCCCGGTCCAGCACGGCCAGCATGCCCTGCCGGCCCAGCCGTGCGGCCTGCTCCCGGGCGGTGTCGACGACCTTCTGCGCCTCCTCGGTCTCTCCGGTGAGCACCAGCGCCTCGGTCAGGTCCCCGTGCCAGCGGCCGCGCGCCGGATCGGTGATGCCCAGCGCCCGCTCCAGCTTGCGCACCCGGCGCAGCGCCGCCACCGCCGCCGGTGCGTCACCGGCCACGAAGTGGGCGTGCCCCAGCGCGGCCAGGGCCCGCGAGAGGTACATCTGGTCGCCGTCCTCCTCGGCGAGCCGCACCGCCTCCTCGGCCAGCTTCAGCGCCGTGCCGGGGTCACCGCCGTCGGCCTCGGCGAGCGAGGCCAGCATCGCGGACGCGCCCTCGCCGATGCCGGTGTCCCGGGCCAGCCGCAGGCTCTCGCGGGCCAGGTCCAGCGCGCGGCCGCAGTGCCCGGCGCGCAGTTCGGTCTCGGCGAGCGACCGCAGATAGTGCACCTCGCTCTCGGCCATGCCGCGCCCCCGGACCTCGCGCAGCAGCGCCGTGATGGTGGCCCGGGCCTCGGCGAGCCGGTCGCTCATCAGCAGGAAACGGAAACGCGCCGAGCCGACGCCGTTGTGGTGGCAGGCCACGTACGCGTCCTGAGGCTCGCTCATCGCCCGTTCGATGGTGGCGGCGGCGTCCGGATGGCCCATCAGCGTCTCGGTGGAGGCCTGGAAGGCCAGCGCCATCAGTTCGGTGCGGCGGTCCTCGCCGCGCGCGGCCAGCTCGGCGGCGTGCGCGGCCTCCCGGCGCGCCTCGGCGAAGTCGCCGGCCACCACCAGACCCCGCCAGGCCAGCTGGTAGTGGACCAGCGCGAGCAGCCGCGGGTCGTCGCCGGCGTCGGCGAGGGCCTGGGGGAAGACGGCGTCCACGTCGCCGAGGGCCTGCCCGGCGGCCTCGATCACCACCATCCACGCCCGCACCCGCTCGGCCGGCACGGTGGCGCGGGCCAGCACCCCGTGGGCGATGTCCCGGGCGAGGTCGACCTCCCCGGCCGTGATGGCGTCCTCCGCGGCCAGCAGCCGCCGCTCGTCCGGCCCGGGGTCGCCGTCGGCGGGGGTGTGCCGGGCGGCGAGCAGCCCCAGCGAGGCGGCCACCGAGGGCGCCCCGCGGTCCCGGGCCAGCGCGGCGGCCTCCGCGAGCCGGGCGGCCACCTCGGGATCGGTGCCGGTGGTGGCCAGCGCCAGGTGGCGGGCCCTCTCGATCGGGTCGGCGGCGGCGGTGGACAGGGCGGCGTGGGCGGCCCGGCGCTCTTGCGCGGAGGCCTCCGCGTACAGCGCGGCCGAGATCAGCGGGTGCGCGAACCGCACGGCCGGGCCCTCCGGTTCGGTGGCCAGCAGCCCGAGTTCGGCGGCGCGGGCGCATTCCGTCTCGGCGTTCACCCGTCCGGCCGCGCGCAGCAGCGCCAGAGTGGGGCGGGCGCCGGCGCTCGCCACGAGCAGCGTGCGGCGGGCCTCGTCCGGCAGCATCCGCAGCCGGCTGAGCACCAGGGCGCGCAGCGAGGTGGGCACCGGCAGCGGCTCGCCGGGGCGCGGCGGGGTCGGGTTCTCGGCCAGGGCACGGCCCAGCTCCAGGGCGAACAGCGGGTTGCCGCCGCTGGTGCGGTGGATGTCCCGGACGGTGGAGCGGGGCAGGTCCCGGTACCCGCGGTGGCCGAGCAGCGCGGAGATGTGGGTCCGGGTCAGCGGGCGCAGCCGCACCGGGAGGGTGTCGGGCGGACAGGGGGGTCCGCCCGCCCGGCCGAAGCCGAGTGCGACGGAGCGGTCGTAGCTCTCGTCCTCGGTGCGCATCGCGCACAGCATCCGCACGGGTGTGTCGCCCAGCCGGCGGGCGGCGAAGCCCAGCAGTTCGGCGCTGGCCGCGTCCAGCCACTGGAGGTCGTCGGCGACGACGAGGACCGGCCCCTTCGCGGCGAGGGCGCGCAGCACGGACAGCACCGCCAGGCGCAGCGCCAGACCGTCGCGCCGCAGGCTGGACTCGCCGCGGCCGGTGAGCGCCGACTCCAGCGCGGTGCGCTGCGCGGCGGGCAGCTCGCCGGAGACCTCTTCCAGCACCAGCCCGAAGAGATCGGCCAGCGCCAGGAACGGCAGGTGCGATTCGGATTCGGTCGCCGAACAGCGCAACACGGTACGCGCCGACGGGGCGCATTCCGCGGCCAATGCCCGCAGCACGGTCGACTTTCCTATTCCGGCCGGCCCGTGCAGCAGCACACTGCCGCCCCGGCCGAGCTGCTCCTTTGCCGCCGCGACGGCCTCGTCGTGGCCTATGACCAGGTCGGAGCGGTGGCCCGCAGGGCCCATGAAGTCCCGTCGCACGGTCACCGCTCCTCTCGTGTGTCGTGGCCGCACTGAATTCTAGGCACCGCGCCCTTGAATTCCGTCCGGCCGGGGAGCGGGGGAATCGGTGACGGTTCGCACACCGCGGGAATCGGCGGCGGCGCACGGGACGCGGGAATCACGGCACCGCACCGGGCAGGGGCCCATTTCCGTCTTCGCCCGCGGAATGCACACCCGCACCCGGCGGCTGCCGCCGCAGCGGACCGGGACCCCTACGGCAGCACGCCGGCCCTGCGGGCCGCGACCACCGCCTCGCCGCGGGTGTGGGCGTTCAGCTTCCGCATGGCCGAGCGCAGATACGCCTTGACGGTCTCCGGACGCAGGCCCAGTCGCGCAGCGGCGGCCCGGTTGGTCGCACCGGAGGCCACACAGGCCAGCACGTCCACCTCCCGCGGCGCCAGGTTCACCCGCTGCGCCGGGGCGGCCGCGGCGGTCAGCAGACCGCAGGCGTCCAGGAGCTCGGCCCGCAGCCGCGGGTCCGCGATCCGCGGGGCCAGGGCGCGCAGCGCCGCGTGCGCCTCGCGTACCTGCTCCCAGGCCGCGTTCGCCGGCCGTCCCGGCGCCGTCCCGGTCCGCGCGGCGGTCAGCAGGTCGCGCGCCTCCTCCCGCGCCACGAACGCCTGCTCCACGTCCCGCGCGGCCTGCACGGCCGCGGCGAGCGCACGGTCGCCCAGCGGCTGCGCCGTGCGCAGCGCCCCGTACAGCACACCGCGCACCCGGCGCCGCACCACCACGGGCACGGCCAGCACCGCGCGCAGCCCCTCCGCGGCCACCGCCGCGTCGTACTCGTGGCTGATCTGCCGGGACAGCGAGTAGTCCGTCACCGCGCACGGACGGGCCAGCGCCACCGCCTTGCCGCCCAGCCCGTTGCCCGCGGTCACCGCCAGCGCGCTCAGCGCGCGTGTGGCCGTACCGCTCAGCTCGCTGATCCGCACCCGGGGCACGCCCGGTTCCACCAGGCCGCCGAAGGCGACGGGCAGTCCCGTCGCCCGCCGCAGCCGCACCAGCGCACCCCTGATCTCCGCCGCCCCGGACGCCTCCGCCGACACCTGCTCGCCCCTTCGTCACGGACCCGACCCACACACCCCCGTTCGGGGGTGGTGAGACCCGCATCACGGATTACACGATGTGACGCAGCCGCCCGGCAACGGTCCGGATGTGATGGGCTTTGGAGGACGCATGACGACAGCGACGGAGCTGTTCCGCCAGGCGCGGGATTTCCTGCTGGAACACCGCGAGGACTACGACACGGCCTGTGCCGGCTTCCGATGGCCCCGCCCCGACCGGTTCAACTGGGCGCTGGACTGGTTCGACGTCATCGCCGAGGGCAATGACCGCACCGCCCTGCACATCGTGGAGGAGGACGGCACCGAGACCCGCCTGTCCTTCGCGGAGATGTCCGAGCGCTCCGCCCGCGTCGCCACCTGGCTGCGTGAGCGCGGGGTCGCCGCCGAGGACCGGATCCTGGTCATGCTCGGCAACCAGGCCGAGCTGTGGGAGACCGCACTCGCCGCGATGAAACTGCGCGCCGTCGTCATCCCCGCGACCCCGCTGCTCGGCCCCGCCGACCTGCGCGACCGCGTCGAGCGCGGCCGGGTGAGGCATGTGATCGTGCGCACCCAGGACGCCGCCAAGTTCGCCGAGGTGCCCGGCTCCTACACCCGCATCGCCGTCGGCGGCCTGCCCGGCGAGGACGGCTGGCAGCGGTACGAGGACGCCTACGACGCGTCCGCCGCGTTCGTCCCCGACGGCCCCACCCTCGCCGACGACCCGCTGATGCTGTACTTCACCTCGGGCACCACCGCCCGCCCCAAGCTGGTGGAGCACACCCATGTGTCGTACCCGATCGGGCACCTGGCCACCATGTACTGGATCGGCCTCACACCCGGGGACGTGCATCTGAACATCTCCTCGCCGGGCTGGGCCAAGCACGCCTGGTCCAACCTGTTCGCCCCGTGGAACGCCGAGGCGACCGTCTTCATCCACAACTACACACGTTTCGACGCCTCCCGGCTGATGGCCGAGATGGACCGGGCGGGTGTGACCACGTTCTGCGCCCCGCCGACGGTGTGGCGCATGCTCATCCAGGCCGACCTGACCCAGCTGCGCACCAAGCCCCGCGAGGCCGTCGCCGCCGGCGAGCCGCTCAACCCGGAGGTCATCGAGCAGGTGCGCCGGGCCTGGGGGGTGACCATCCGGGACGGCTTCGGACAGACCGAGACGGCCGTGCAGATCTCCAACAGCCCCGGCCAGCGCCTGAAGACCGGCTCGATGGGCCGGCCCAGCCCCGGGTACCGCGTCGAACTGCTCGACCCGGTCACCGGCGCACCCGGCGCCCGCGAGGGCGAGATCGCGCTCGACCTGTCCGTGCGGCCCGTGGGCCTGATGGCCGGCTACCACGGCGACGCCGACCGCACCGCGGAGGCGATGGCGGGCGGCTACTACCGCACCGGCGACATCGGCTCCCGCGACGAGGACGGCTACATCACCTACATCGGCCGCGCCGACGACGTCTTCAAGGCATCCGACTACAAGATCAGCCCGTTCGAGCTGGAGAGCGCGCTGCTGGAGCACGAGGCGGTGGCCGAGGCGGCCGTGGTGCCCGCCCCGGACGAGCTGCGCCTGGCCGTGCCGAAGGCGTACATCGTGCTGGCCGAGGGCTGGGAGCCGGGCCCGGACACCGCCAAGGTCCTCTTCGAGCACTCCCGCCGGGTCCTCGCCCCGTACAAGCGCGTCCGCCGCCTGGAGTTCGGCGACCTGCCCAAGACCGTCTCCGGCAAGATCCGCCGCATCGAGCTGCGTCAGGCCACGGCCGCCGGCTCCGACCACGAGTACCGTGAGGAGGACTTCCGGTGAGCGAGCTGCCGCACACCCAGGCGCCCGCGCTGTCGTACGCGCACGGCACCGGAGCCACCGCCCTGCTCGGCGACACCATCGGCGCCGACCTGGACCGGACGGTGGCCGCCTGGCCCGACCGGGAGGCCCTGGTCGACGTGGCCTCCGGACGCCGCTGGACCTACGCCGAGTTCGCCGCGGACGTCGACCGGCTGGCCCGCGCACTGCTCGCGAGCGGTGTCGCCAAGGGCGACCGGGTCGGCATCTGGGCGGTCAACTGCCCCGAGTGGGTGCTGGTGCAGTACGCCACCGCCCGCATCGGCGCGATCATGGTGAACATCAACCCGGCCTACCGCACCCACGAGGTGAAGTACGTCCTCGACCAGGCCGGTGTCAGCCTGCTGTTCGCCACGCAGCGCCACAAGACCAGCGACTACCGCGCGATGGTGGAACAGGTGCGCGGCGCCTGCCCGAAGCTGAGGGAGACCGTCTACTTCCAGGACGCGAGCTGGGAACAGCTGCTCGCCCGCGGCAGCTCCGTCGACGACGGTCAACTGCGCGCACGTGCCGCGGAGTTGTCCTGCGACGACCCCATCAACATCCAGTACACCTCGGGCACCACCGGCTTCCCCAAGGGTGCCACCCTCTCCCACCACAACATCCTCAACAACGGATACTTCGTGGGGGAGTTGCTCGCCTACAGCGAGCAGGACAGAATCTGCATACCTGTCCCGTTCTATCACTGTTTCGGCATGGTGATGGGGAACCTCGCGGCCACCTCGCACGGCGCCTGCATGGTCGTCCCGGCGCCGTCGTTCGACCCCGCCGCGACCCTGGAGGCCGTCCAGCGGGAGCGCTGCACCTCCCTGTACGGGGTGCCGACGATGTTCATCGCCGAGCTGAACCTCCCCGGTTTCGCCGACTACGACCTGTCCACCCTGCGCACCGGCATCATGGCGGGCTCGCCCTGCCCGGTGGAGGTGATGAAACGGGTGGTCGCCGAGATGCACATGGCCGAGGTGTCCATCTGCTACGGCATGACCGAGACCTCCCCGGTGTCGCTGCAGACCCGCAGGGAGGACGACCTGGAGCATCGCACGGGCACCGTCGGCCGCGTCCTGCCGCACCTGGAGGTGAAGGTCGTCGACCCGGTCACCGGGGTGACCCGGCCCCGCGGAGTCGCCGGGGAGCTGTGCACCCGCGGCTACAGCGTGATGCTCGGCTACTGGGAGCAGCCGGACAAGACCGCAGAGGCCGTCGACGCGGGCCGCTGGATGCACACCGGCGACCTCGCGGTGATGCGCGAGGACGGCTATGTGGAGATCGTCGGCCGGATCAAGGACATGATCATCCGTGGCGGCGAGAACATCTACCCGCGCGAGATCGAGGAATACCTTTACGGTCACCCGAAGATCCGTGACGTACAGATCGTCGGCGTTCCGCACGACACCTGGGGCGAGGAGGTGCTCGCCTGCGTCGTCCCGCGGGACCCGGCCGACCCGCCCACCCTGGAGGAGCTGCGCTCTTTCTGCGAGGGCCGCCTCGCCCACTACAAGATCCCCAGTCGGCTCGAGATCCTCGACACCTTCCCGATGACCGTGTCCGGGAAGGTGCGCAAGGTCGAGCTGAGGGAGCGGTTCGGGACGAGCGGCTGAGCGGGGCGGGCGGTGCCTCGGGTGATCGACCGCGGCTGAACCGGTCGTGCGCGCGAGCAGGCCGCCCGGTCTGTGATGGCGGCCGAGTGCACATTTTGCCGTCTCGGCCGCCTCCTCGCGGGACCGCCGACGCCTGTACTGCTGTGCGGAGGCGGTCCCTTTTCCTGTTACACGGTCAACTCTGCGCCCATGACGGCGACCTGGCTGGTCGTAAGCAAGTCCTGGGAGCGCTTCTGCACTGTCCTGTCCCACTCCGACGGCGGCACGTGGTGCGCAGGGAACAGTCACCGTCCTCAAGGTGAAGTCCTTACCTCCAGCGCGGCTGTGACGTACGACTCGCCGCCTGTCGATGCCTCGCCTGACCAGCGCAGATACGCGATCGGTATGTATCTTGCAGCAGTGACATTGGTGTAACCGTTACTCAACGCTCTGTACTTGCCTGGCACGACAGCTCGGGGCGTCGGCGCACGGCGCCCGTACTCAACGCAACGAGACGGACACCATATGGGGGAGGCAGGCCTGTACCAGGATTTGCCGGCGGCCAAACCGAAGGAGCTGCGCGCCCGCGGCCAGTACCGAGAGTTCGTCGACATCAACCGGAGGGCCGGCAACTATCCCAAGGTGCTGCGTCGCACCGCCGATGGACGCACCTGCCAGGTGACGGTCTGGTGCAGCAACGACTACCTGGGCATGTCCCAGCACCCGAAGGTCCTCGCCGCCATGCACGAGGCGGTGGACGAGTACGGCGCCGGGTCCGGCGGATCACGCAACATCGGCGGTACCCACGCCCATGACGCCCGGCTGGAGGCGTCGCTGGCCGAATGGCACGGCAAGGAAGCCGCCTTGGTGTTTCCTACCGGGTACTCCTCCAATGACGCCACACTCCAGTGCCTCCTGCGCGTTCTGCCCGATCCGTTCGTCGTCTCCGACGAGCTGAACCACGCGTCGATCATCAACGGCATACGCAGTACCAGGGCCGATCGCGCCATTTTCCGTCACAACGACGTGGAGCATCTGGACGAGTTGCTGTCCCGTCAGCCGCATGACCGCCCGAAGGTCGTGGTCTTCGAGTCGGTGTACTCCATGGATGGCGATGTCGCCCCGATCGAAGGGATCGTCGAGGTCGCCCGGCGCCACAATGCCCTGACGCATCTGGACGAGGAGCACGCCGGCCGGTCCACCACAGCCGAGGCCGACTGGGAGCGACTGGGATGACCGCGCCCGCCGCACGGCGCCAGGGGAAAACAGCTCCCGGGCGTCGAGTGCCAGGCGGGAGGGCGGGCGACGGGGCCCTGGTGCCCCGTCCACCAGCCGCCGCTCAGGACGCCGCGGTGCGGTTCCTGACCGGCCGGGTCACCTGCTTCGCCACACACGCCGGCATGCCGTTCACCACCACGACCCCGGGGGCAGCGTCACCGTCGGCCCGTACGGCCCCGCGACGGCCGCCCGCGGCCGCCTCCCGCCCCTCCGCCGCCCGCACCGGCTGCGGTGCGTTCGCTGCATGCGGGGCGTCCGACGCGTCCGCCAGGTTCGCCGTCTGCGCCGCCGAAGCCGCCTGGGCGGCCGCGCGACGCCGGTAGGCGCCGGGCGGCATGCCGATCAGTTCGGTGAAGCGGGTGGTGAACGTCCCCAGCGACGCACAGCCGACGGCGAGGCACACCTCGGTGACGCTGAGGTCGCCGCGCCGCAGCAGCGCCGCCGCGCGCTCGATGCGCCGGGTCATCAGGTAAGCGTAGGGCGACTCGCCGTAGGCGGCCCGGAACTGCCGGCTGAGGTGTCCGGCGGACATGTGCACACCCCGGGCCAGCTCCTCCACGTTCAGCGGCCGCGCGTACTCCCGGTCGATCCGGTCGCGGACGCGGCGCAGCCGGGCGAGATCGGCCAGGCGCTGCGCCTCGGCCTGCGCACGCCGCCACTCGGGCCGGCACATGGGGACGCACCCCTTCCTTCGGTCAGCGCAGTTCCTGGATGCGCACCAGGTTGCCCGCCGGGTCGCGGAAGGCACAGTCCCGGACGCCGTACGGCTGCTCGGTCGGCTCCTGGACGACCTCGGTGTCGCCCGCCTGCACCTGCTCGAAGACCTCGTCCAGGTCTTCGGTGGCCAGCATGATCCAGCCGTAGGTGCCCTTGGCCATCATCTCGGCGATGGTACGGCGCTCGGCCTCGGTGATGCCCGGGTCGGCGGCGGGCGGCGCCAGCAGCAGGGAGACGTCGGGCTGGCCGGGCGGGCCGACCGTGATCCAGCGCATCGTGCCCTGTCCGACGTCGCTGCGGACCTCGAAGCCGAGGACGTCACGGTAGAAGGCGAGGGACGCGTCCGGGTCGTCGTGCGGGAGGACGGTGGTGTGAATGGTGAGCTTCATGCCGAGCAGACTAGGTCCGGTGCCGAGGCCCGCGCTTCTCGAATCCTGACCGGTTCTCCCCGGGGCGGGGACAGCTGGTGTCCAAGGCGGAGAAAAAGGTGTCCGGGGCGGGAAAGGAACGAGGGGCCCGCCGCCCCCGTGCCGGCGGGGCCCTCGTGGAAGAGGGTGCCCGCGCAGGGCGCCGGCCGATCCCCCGCGGGCCGGGTTCAGAGGTTGATTTGAGCATGGCGTACCCCGCCTACGTCCCGTGCCGTAGGCGGCGGGACGCGGGGGAGTGCACGGGCGGCGTCCGGCTCACCAGTCGTGGTCCGACAGGCCCGGCCAGTCGTCCGGGCCGCCGCCCTGCCACTCGATGAGGTCGCTGTCCTCCACCTCGATCCGGTCCAGGTCGGCGAGCCGGAGAATCTCGATCACGTCGTCCAGGTGGGACGCGAGTCCGAGGGTGACATCGCCCTCGGTGACCCGCCGGGAGCCGTCCAGCGCCGGGGAGTGCACCACGATGTGCGGATGCTGGGTGTCCATGCCTTCAGCCTCCTGCGCCCGCCGCCGCTGTGCACCCCGGGAGCTCCGGTGCGCTCCGGGGGCCGGGTCCCCCGGCCTCGGCGGCGGCCGCATCTGCCCGGACACCGGCTCGCGCGTCAGGTTGAGCGCGTGCGACGGAGAGCGGAGTTCATGACCGGACCCTTCGACCTGGACGAGGTGCCCGCCCACGCGGTGGTCGCACGGAAGGCCATCGAGGGCGCCGCGCTGCCGCGGTGGGCGCGGAGGCGTCAGCTGTCCGCAACGCATTCCGTACACGGTGTTCGCGCCCACGGAGGCTGCCGTGACGTCGACATCCCTGCCGTCGGGCCTCGCCCGCCTCGACGCTCTCCCGTCCGATGCGGCGCGCGCCGCCCTCCTTCCGATCTGCGCCTCGACGACGTGGGCCGATCGGGTGCTCGCCGCCGGCCCTTCGCCGCACCCGAGGAGCTGTACGCCGCGCCCTCGCCGCGCTGACGACGAACGACCTCGCGCAGGCGATGGCCGGGCATCCGCCGATCGGCCGTCCGCGGCCGGGGAAGGCGGCCTCCGCCCGCGAGCAGAGCGGCATGACCCGCGCCTGTGCGGACCTCAAGGCGGAGATGCACGCACTCAACCAGGCGTCCAGCGCACGTTCGGCCATGTGTTCCTGATCTGCGCCACCGGGCTGACCGGCGAGCAGATGCGGGACGCGGCGGCCGAGCGGCTCCGCGACACGCCGGAGCAGGAGTGGGAGACCGTCCGCGCCGAGCTGGGGAAGATCAACCGTGTCCGGCTCGCGCGACTGATCGAAGAGGACACCATGAGCACCGAGACCGCCGCCTCCGTGTCCACACATGTCCTGGACACCGGTACCGGCCGGCCCGCCGCAGGTGTCCCCGTCCGGCTCTCCGCCCGCTCCGGACGTACCGGCGGCTGGCAGGAGCTGGGCGGATCCGCCACCGACGCCGACGGACGGTGCCGGGACCTGCCGGCGCTGCCGGAGGGCACCACCCACGCGCGGCTCGTGTTCGACACCGAGACGTACGCCGCCACGGCCCGTGCGGCGGCCCGGCGGGACGCGCCCGCGCTCCCGGACGGCGAGAGCGGCAGCCCCGTGTTCTTCCCCGAGGTCGCCGTGGCCTTCGCGGTGGTGCCCGGCGAGCACTGCCACGTACCGCTGCTGCTCTCCCCGTTCGGCTACTCCGTGTACCGAGGGAGCTGACCGACACCATGACCCGATGCGTCCTGGGACAGAACCAGTACGGAAAGGCCGAGAACCGCGTCGTCAAGATCACACGTGACGGCGACACCCACCACATCAAGGACCTGAACGTCTCCGTCGCCCTGTCCGGCGACATGGAAGAGGTGCACCGCAGCGGTTCCAACGCGAACGTCCTGCCCACCGACACCACCAAGAACACGGTGTACGCCTTCGCCGCACGGTTCGGCATCGACAGCGCCGAGGACTTCGGCATCCGGCTCGCCCGCCACTTCGTGGACGACACCGCACCGATCCACCGGGCCCGCATCCGCATCGAGGAGTACGCCTGGGACCGGATCGGCACCTTGGGCGGCGGCACCCCCGCCACCGGTCACTCCTTCGTCCGCACGGGCCAGGAGACCCGGCGCGCACAGATCACCTACGACGGCCAGAGCGTCCAGGTCCTGTCCGGTCTCAAGGACCTGACGGTGCTGAACTCCACCGGCTCCGAGTTCTGCGGCTTCCTGAAGGACGAGTACACCACCCTGGAGGAGGATTGTGACCGCATCCTCGCCACCACCGTCTCCACCTGGTGGCGGCACACCTGGGACGGCACCGGCGCGCCCGCCCCCGACTGGGACCGCTCCTACCGGAGTGTGCGCACGCACGCGCTGCGGGCGTTCGCCGAGACCTACTCGTACTCGCTGCAGCAGACCCTCTTCGCGATGGGCGTCCGGGTGCTGGAGTCCTGCGACGGGATCGACGAGATCCGTTTCTCGATGCCCAACCAGCACCACGTCCGCTCGGACCTGTCGCCCTTCGGCATCGCCAACGACGCCGCCGACGGCGCCGTGTACCACGCCGCCGACCGGCCCTACGGCCTGATCGAGGCCACCGTGCTGCGCGACGGCGCCGACCAGCTCATCCCGGCCGACCTGACCAACCTCTGACGCGGACCACCTGCCCGGCCGGTCACGCCGAAGGAAGCACCGTGGCACGGCCTGCGCGGGGTCCCGTCCCCGGCCGCCACCGGACGGACAAGGGAGCGCCATGGCAGCACCGGAAACCCAGCGCATCGTCATCGACAACTGTGCGATCGCGACCGTGGACGCCGACGACACCGAGCACGCCTGCGGCCATCTCGTCATCGCCGGCGGCAGGATCGAGTCCGTGGGCGCCGGCCCGGCACCCGCGGGCCTCGGCGATGTGGTCCGCCGGATCGACGCACGCGGTCATCTGGCCACACCCGGCCTGGTCAACACCCATCACCACTTCTACCAGTGGCTCACCCGGGGCCTGGCCACCGATCACCACCTGTTCGACTGGCTGGTCGCGCTGTATCCGCTGTGGGCGCGCATCGACGAGCGGATGTGCTACCGCGCGGCGCAGGGATCGCTGGCGGTGCTGGCCAAGGGCGGCGTCACCACCACGATGGACCACCACTACGTCTATCCGCGCGGCTGCGGCGACCTGTCCGGCGCGATCGTCAGGGCCGCCCGGGAGACGGGCCTGCGCTTCACGCTCGCCCGCGGCTCGATGGACCGGAGCGAGAAGGACGGCGGCCTGCCCCCGGACTTCGCCGTGGAGAGTCTGGACGGCGCCCTCGCCGCCACCGAGGAGACCATCACCGCGCACCACGACGCCTCCTTCGACGCCATGATCCAGGTGGCCGTCGCCCCCTGCTCCCCGTTCTCCGTCTCCACCGGACTGCTGCGCGAAAGCGCGGAGCTGGCCCGCCGGCTCGGTGTGCGGCTGCACACCCACGGCTCGGAGACCGCGGAGGAGGAGAAGTACTGCCAGCAATTGTTCGGGATGCGCCCCACTGACTACTTCGCGTCCACCGGGTGGCTCGGCGACGACGTCTGGATGGCGCACTGCGTGCACATGTCCGACGCCGACATCGCGGCGTTCGCACGCACCGGCACGGGGGTCGCGCACTGCCCGTCCTCCAACGCCCGGCTGGCCGCGGGCATCGCGCGGGTCCCCGACCTGCTCAAGGCAGGCGTCCCGGTCGGCCTCGGCGTGGACGGCACCGCCTCCAACGAGTCCGGCGAACTGCACACCGAGCTGCGCAACGCCCTGCTCGTCAACCGCCTCGGCGCCCACCGTGCGAAGGCGCTGAACGCCCGTCAGGTGCTGCGGATGGCCACGTACGACGGCGCCCGGGTCCTCGGGCGGGCCGGGCAGATCGGCTCGCTGGAGCCGGGCAAACTGGCCGATGTCGTGCTGTGGCGGATGGACACCCTCGCCCACGCCTGTATCGCCGACCCGGTGACCGCACTGGTCTTCGGGGCCGCTGCCCCGGTCACCGCCTCCTTCGTGGGCGGCCGGCAGATCGTCGAGGACGGCCGGCTGCTCACCGTCGACGAGGACGCCGTCGCCCGCGCCACCCGCGAGGAGGCCCGGCGTCTGGCCCGGATCACCGCCGAGGGCTGATCCACTCACCGCCGTGGACCGATCCGCGAGCGGACCCGACGGCGTGCCGACCAACGGGAGGAGTTGCTGTGGCCGCCCACCCCGTGGACGCGAGACCTCCCGCGCTCACCCTCCGAGTCCACCGCGGACATGCCGGCCCTCGGCGAGATCGTCGGACGTCCGGCGGACGAGCGGACCGTGACGGCGGGGCTGCGCGCGGACACGCTCTCTGGTGCTGATGGGGCTGTGCCCGGTGGCGTTTTCCCCGGATCGCCGTCGTGCCGCGCCCGGTGCTCGGCGGCGCCGGGATGGTCCTGTTCGGCTCGGTCGCCGCCGGCGGCATCCGGACCCTGGCCGGGGCCGGACTCGGCCACGGCGAGAACGCCACGATCGTCGCCGTCTCCCTCGCCGCCGGGATGATCCCGGTGACCGCGCCGGAGTTCGCTCGCTCATGCCTCTCCCTCCGGCTTCCACGCACTGCCCACCGATCCTGGCACGCGACCTCGCACACGCTCACACGCGCCGTGGGGACGCCAGCACATACCTGACCCGGGTCCGTGGCTCGGTGTACTCCCCGGCCTGCCATCCGGCCCGCTCCAGCGTGTCCGCCCACGCCCGCAGCGCCGCCGGCGGCCCGTACACCGCGACCGCCTCCGGCTGCCCGGTCGCCCGCACCCGGTAGCCGTCGCCGTCCGGCCCGGCCGGGTGGTGCCCCGCCGCCTCCAGGGCCAGCGCCGCGGCCCGCACCAGATGCGACCGCTCCCATGCGCAGGGCCGGCCGGCCGCCCCGTCCGGGTTGGTCATCCGGCGCAGCTCCAGCAGCCCCTGCCAGGCGCCGCGCACCTCCCGCGCACGTACCGCCTCGTCCTGAGGGAGCTCCTCCGCATCGCCGATGCGCGCGGTGAACACGCCGGGCTCGGGCAGCGCGGGGGCCGGATCCGGCGGCGCCGTGGGCTCCTGCGCGCGTATCCGGTGCCCGGCCGGGGTCAGGAAGTGGTCGTGCGGCGGGCGCGGATGCCGGAACGCCAGGCCCCGCTTCACCAGCGCGGCGAGCTGCGCCGGCGTTCCGCGCAGCCGCCCGGTCACCGGGTCGGCGGCGTCGATCAGACGTCGTTGCGCGGCGGTCGGCGGTCGGGTCACGGCGTGCTCCTTCCGGCGGTCGCCGGCGACGCCGGCACCTGGAACGTGTCCGCGCACGTCCCGTCCGCCGCCCCGGCGTACGGACGACACGACGTCACGGACATGGCCTGCTGCAACGCAGGCTACGCCGGGGGTCTGACATTCCACTGAGCGATCACCGGCCGGCCGTGCTCGGTGCCCAGCCGGCACAGCGTCCCGGTGCCCAGCTGGAACAGCGCACCGGACGACGCCGGCAACCCCAGCCACCGGGCGGTGAGCACCCGCAGGAAGTGCCCGTGCGACACCAGCACCACCACCTCCTCCTCGCCGGCGCCCGCCGCCTCGGCCGTGGCCAGCATCCGGTCGGCGCGCTCCCCGACCTGCTCCGGGCTCTCCCCGGGACGGTCCGCCGGCCCCGGCACCACCCCGTCGGTGAAGAGAAACCAGTGCGGCCGCTCCCGCAGGATCTGCGCAGTGGTCACGCCCTCGTAGCCGCCGTAGTCCCATTCCTGCAGGTCCCAGTCGGTCCGCACGCCGGTCAGCCCGATCAGCTCGGCGGTCTCCTGCGCCCGCTGCCGGGGACTGGCGAACGCCGCCGCCACCCGCAGCTGCCGCAGCACGGGCGCAAGCCGTCGCGCCTCCTCGCGGCCGTGCTCGGTCAGCGGCACGTCCGTCCGGCCGGTGTGCCGCCCGGACCGCGACCACTCGGTCTCCCCGTGCCGGACGAGAATGAGATCAGCCATGCCGCACAGGCTAGGGCCGGCCTCCGCCGCCCCGCGGGATCAGCGCGCGAGCGCCAGGCGGTGCCGGGCCGGACCCCGGCGGCGGACACACCGGTTGCCGCCGGCTACTGCCGGTACCCGCTCAGGAACCGCCCGATCCGGCCGATCGCCGCCTCCAGCACGTCCGCGTGCGGCAGGGTGAGGATGCGGAAGTGGTCGGGTTCCGGCCAGTTGAAGCCGGTGCCCTGGACGACCTGGATCTTCTCGCGCAGCAGCAGGTCGAGCACGAACTTCTCGTCGTCGTGGATCCGGTGGACCTCGGGGTCCAGACGGGCGAAGGCGTACAGGGCGCCCTTGGGTTTGACGCAGGACACGCCGGGGATCTCGTTCAGCTTCCGCCAGGCGACGTCGCGCTGTTCGCGCAGCCGGCCGCCGGGCGCGGTCAGCTCACGGATGGACTGGCGGCCGCCGAGCGCGGCCTGGACGGCGTACTGCGCGGGCGCGTTGGGGCACAGGCGCATGGAGGCCAGCATGGTCAGGCCCTCCAGGTAGTCGCGCGCGTGCTGCTTGGGGCCGGTCACCACCAGCCAGCCGGAGCGGAAACCGGCCACGCGGTACGTCTTCGACAGGCCGCAGAAGGTGAGGACGACCAGATCCGGGGCGAGCGCGGCGGCCGAGTGGTGCACGGCGTCGTCGTAGACGATCTGGTCGTAGATCTCGTCGGCGAACACCATCAGGTTGTGCCGGCGGGCGAGATCGAGGATGCCCTCCAGGATCTCCTTGGGATAGACGGCGCCGGTCGGGTTGTTCGGGTTGATGATCACGACGGCCTTGGTGCGGTCGGTGATCTTCGCGGCCATGTCGGCCAGGTCCGGGTTCCAGTCCGCCTGCTCGTCGCACCGGTAGTGGACCGCCTTGCCGCCCGCGAGGGTGGTCACCGCCGTCCACAGCGGGTAGTCGGGGGCGGGGATCAGGATCTCGTCGCCGTCCTCCACCAGGGCCTGCACCGCCATCGACACCAGCTCCGAGACGCCGTTGCCGAGGTAGATGTCGTCGACGCCGACGTCCAGGCCGAGGGTCTGGTAGCGCTGGGCGACCGCCCGGCGGGCGGAGAGGATGCCGCGCGCGTCGGTGTAGCCGTGGGCCTGCGGCAGCATCCGGATCATGTCCTGGACGATCTGCTCGGGCGCCTCGAAGCCGAACAGCGCCGGGTTGCCCGTGTTCAGGCGGAGCACGCTGTGGCCCGCCTCCTCCAGCGCGTTGGCGTGCTCGATCACCGGGCCGCGGATCTCGTAACAGACCCCGTTGAGCTTGTTCGACTGCCGGAACTCCATGCGCCCCTCCCGGAGAGTTGTGTTGCTTGGTTTTACCAAGTGGACGCTTGGAAAGTCCAACAACGTGTCTAGACTGCGTCGCATGTCACCTCGCCGAAGCTACGACCAGTACTGCTCCGCCGCCCGCGCGCTCGACCTGGTGGGCGACCGCTGGACCCTGCTGATCGTCCGTGAACTGCTGGCCGGGCCCCGCCGTTACACGGATCTGCACGCCGACCTGCCGGGCGTGAGCACCGACGTCCTCGCCTCCCGGCTGAGGGACATGGAACGGGACCGACTGGCCACCCGGCGCAGGCTGCCGCCGCCCGGTGCCGCCTACGTCTACGAACTGACCGCGCGGGGAAGGGCGTTGCTGCCGGTGCTGCAGGCGCTGGGGGAGTGGGGGCAGGCGGAGCTGGGCGAGCCGCGGCCCACGGACGCGGTGCGGGCGCACTGGTTCGCGCTGCCGCTGCTGCGCGCGCTGCGCGGTGCCCAGGGCGCGGGCCTGGTCGAAGTGTGCGTCGAGGCAGGCGTGTTCCATCTGTACGTCGGCGCCGGCGAGGACGCACCCGCCTACGGGGACGGACCGGCGCCCGCCGAACCCGACGCCCGGCTGGTGCTCGATGCCGCCGCCTGCACGGCACTGGCCCGCGGGGAGACGGACCTGGCGGCGGCGCTGCGGCAGGGCGGTGCGACCGTCAGCGGGGACAGCGCCCTGGCCAAGGCCCTGCGGGACGCCGCATGACGGAAGGCCCGCACCCTGGCCGGGTACGGGCCTTCCGTTCCTCCTGCTGTCCGAGTCGGCGTCAGACGCCCGGCGGCGCCTGCGAGGGCCGCCCCGAACCCCGGGTCAGGGCATAGCCGCCGATGCCCGCGAGCGCGGCCAGGATCGCGCCGATCCCCGTCCACACCCAGCGGTCCGACCACCAGCCCGACGACCAGCCGTCGTCCGGCTCGATGTCCGACAGCACCGCGCCGCGGTCGTCGTCGTCCTTCTTCGAGGTGACGGCGATCCCCGGCACCAGGGGCTCGGCCAGCGAACCGTCCACGGCCGCCGCACCGCCGATGTCCTTGGAGTCCACCCGCACCTCGGCGTCGACCGGGAGACCCAGGTCGGCGTCGCCGAGCGAGACGACGGTGAGCCGGATGTAGTACGTGCCGGGCAGCGGGTCGTTCGCCCACGGTTCCGACCAGGCGCGGACCGTGCGCAGCACACACGTCAGGTCCACGGAGGCCGCCCCCGTGCCCACGGTGCGCGTCTGGGCACCCCACTGGCAGGCCTGGCGGCGCCGCAGGCCGTCGTAGACGTCCACCTGCCAGGTCTGCGTGGTGTGCTGCTCCGGCAGCTTCACCGTCGCGTGCACGGTGGGGCGCTGCCCGGCGTCGGCCGGGAACGACCAGTAGAAGTAGTCGCCGGTGGAGCCGTTAGCGGTGGCCCGCCGCCCCTGCTCGATCTGAGTGGCGGTACGGAACGACGTGCCCGCCTGGGCGGGCACCGAGCTGTCACCGGACGGGCTCGCGGTGGGGGTGTCCGCGGCAGCGGGTGCGGCCGACAGCCCCAGCATCAGCAGGGCGGCGCCCAACGCTCGTATCGCACGCATCAGTTCGTCCTCCACACAGCGATCCGCCAGCGCGACAGCCAGCCCCACACCAGTCCGGCCAGGAAACCGACCACCACGAGCACGCCGAGCAGCCACCAGCCCCTGCCCAGCCCGAAGGCCGCGACGTCCGAGGCCTGGTCCGGGCCGTCCACCACGTCGACGGTCAGCTCCAGCGGCAGGCCCGGCGTGGTCTTGACCCCGGGGGCCGCCGCGAAGGAGTTGGTGACCTGCAGGCACACCATCTCCGGGGAGGCGTTGTCGTCGTCGCTCTCCGGCCGCGGGTAGCGCAGACCCGTGGAGATCATGTCGGTGCGGCCGGTGCCGGCCGCCTCACCGCGCACGATCTCCCGGCCGTGCACGGTCACCGCCCGCAGCAGCACGCCGTAGTCCGGCCGCACCGCCCGGTCGTCGGCCACGCTCACCGAGGCGCGCAGCTCCTGCCCGGGCTCGACCTGCACCCGGTACCAGCGCTGCTGCCCGAACTCCTCACGGTCGGTGTACAGGCCGGACTGCAGCTCGGGCGCCTTGCCGCACTCGGTGGCGCCCTGCGTGGCCACCGGTGTCACCACCGGGTCGGCGGCCCGGTCGACCAACTGGCCCACCCGGTCGGTCAGTTCCTTCTTGTGCCGCACGGAGGTGTAGGTGCCGCCGGTCGCGTCCGCGATGCAGCTGAGCTGGTCGCGGGTCTTCGCGTCCGGCACCAGGCCGAGGGTGTCGATGGTCAGGCCGATGCCCTGGGCCGCGATCTCGCGGGCCACCTCGCACGGGTCCAGGGGCTGGCAGGTGTCCTCGCCGTCACTGATCAGCACGATACGGCGGGTGCCGTCGCCGCCCTTCAGGTCGGCGGCCGCCTTCTGCAGCGCCGGCCCGATCGGGGTCCAGCCGGTCGGCACCAGCGTGGCCACCGCCGTCTTGGCCTCGGTGCGGTCCAACGGGCCCACCGGATACAGCAGTTCGGTGTCCTTGCAGCCGGTGAGCCGGTCGTTGCCCGGGTAGTTGGCGCCGAGGGTGCGGATGCCGAGCCGGACCTCCTTCGGCGTGGCGTCCAGCACCTCGTTGAACGCCTGCTTGGCCGCGGCCATCCGCGACCCGCCGTCGATGTCCCGCGTGCGCATGGAACCGCTGACGTCCAGGACCAGCTCGACCTTCGGGGCGGCCTTGCCGTCCGGTTCCTCGTCGGCGACCGCACCGGCAGGGAAGGCCAACCCGGCCGTCAGGGCGGCGAGCAGAGCACAGACTCCCGCCGCCAGCCGTTGTCTTGTGATCATCGGCGGATCTTATTGATCGGCGGGGTCCGGCATCAAAACGAGCTGATCGGCAGTCAGCGGATGCGGCAAGCGGGTCCATCGATCACCCGGCCTGTCCGGCGACAGCCGCATGAGCGTCAGTGCCTTGGCGGGAATCGAGGTCTGACGCAGCGCCAGACAATCGCCGTCGTCGGGCAGTTCCCGCAGAACCGGCTCCAGCGCTGCGGCCAGTGCGGGCGCCGAACCGGCCGTGCTCGCCAGGGCGCCCGCCACCAGCGAACCGAACAGCTTCCGCCGCAACGCCACCGGGTCGTCCGTCAGATTGCGGGCGGGCAGGTCCGGCACCGGGATGCCGTGCCGGGCCAGCCGGGCGGGGCTGACCCGGACGTCGGCGACGTCCCGGTACACCAGCCGCCGCGGCGTCCCCGCCTCGGACAGCACGACCAGCAGGTTCTGCCCGTGCGCCTCCAGGGCCACACCCAGCTGAAGCATCCGCAGCCCGGCCGTCAGGGCGAGCCGGGTGAACGCCGTGAGCCAGCCGGGCGAGCGGGGCAGCCCGGTCCTGGCGAGGGCGGCCACCGGCAGGACCTGCTCGCCGGGTTCCGCGCAGACACGCGGCGACTCGCGCCACAGTGCGGCGAGGTCGGGACAGTGGGCCGTGACCGCGCCGAGGGTGCGGGTGATGTGCAGCAGTCCGTCGGTGCGAGCCGCCAGCTCGGCCATGAACGCCGACAGGGTCTGCGACGCCGCCACCGAGCCGACCGAGATGTCCCGCACCGACGACGTCAGCCGGGCCGACAGCGCCGTCTTGACGTGCGGGCCGCCGTCCGGCAGGGCCAGCGTGCGCAGCGACATCAGCGGATGCGCGGGCAGCACACCGGCCGTCGCGGGACGCGCGAGCACATGCCCGGCCTGCCACGGATGCACCGGCACCAGCAACCGCTCCCCGTCGCGCAGGTGTTCTGGCCACTGACCGGTCACCAGGCACTCCCGGGCCGGCACCGGCAGCAGACCCAGCCGGACCACGGGCCGGTGCTCCGGGCCGTACGCCAGCTGCTCGGCCACCGAGAACCCGGGCCGGGAACGGCAGGCGGGGTGGTAGGGGTGCCCGTCGACCACCCGCTGCTCCCACTCCCAGTCGGTCGCCGGCGCCCGACCGGCGTCCCCGGCCGGCTGGTCCGCCCGGGACAGCGCCAGGGAGGCGACGCAGTGCGCCAGTTCCGCGGCGAACGCGTCGCCGTGCGGCACGGACAGCGCGGCGGTCAGCCGCGCCGGGTCGTCGTACGCCGTGCCGTCGAGCCACACCTCGGTGACACCGGCGGACGTGGCGTACGGGTCCGAGGGCGGCCCCGACAGGGTGCGGCCGTCGCCGAGTCGCAGCACCAGGCCGTCGCGGACCCGTTCCCGTGCGGTGATGAACGGCAGCGGTTCATGGACCAGCGCCCGCCACAGCCGGGTCAGCACCGACGCCCGCGCACCGGGCAGCTCGGCCGCGTAGCGTGGGAGAAGACCAGGACGCACGGCCGCCAGCTCCTCGCCGACGGCCGCCTCGGCGGTCCGGGGACGGTGCACGGTCGGCCTCCTCCCTGCGACTCGGGCGTCATGGCGACGCCCCCCGGGTAGACATACTGATCGCTCTCGCACCGCGGGCGCACCCCGGTGCAGCGGTGCGCATCCGAGGCCGACGAAGGGGAACGCGTGGACCTGATGCCGCCCGGCGACGACGTCGCGGAGCGCGCCGACGCGTACGCCGCCGCGCCCTTGCTGAACTGCCTGATCCGCGAGGTCGCGGAGGCCCTGCCGGACCCGGAGGGCCACCGCGTCTACCGGCTGCCCGGACTCGGCCGGCTGCTGCGCGTGCACGGCGGGCGGCGCCCGGAGCGGCCGGAGGTGCTCACCGCGGGCCGCTGGCGGCGCATCGGCCATACGGAACTGGTCAAACTCGTGGCCGAGGAGATGCGCCGGCACACGGGTCTGTCCAACGACGAACTGCCCGCCGAGATGCTCGACAGCCGCGACGCGGTGGCCGCGCTGCTCACCGCACGCGAGAGGGCGGCACCCCCGGACGACCCCTATCTGCGCTCCGAGCAGTCGCTGCTCACCGGCCACCCCTGCCACCCCGCTCCCAAGGCACGCGGCGGCGGACCGGTCGCCTCCTGGCTGCCCTACGCCCCCGAGGCGCACGCCCGTTTTCCGCTGACGCTGCTCGGGGTGCGCGCGGACCTGGTGGTGGAGGAGGGCGACACCTCCGCGCTCGACACGCTCGGCGAGGCACCGCCCGGCTACCGGCTGCTGCCCGCCCACCCCTGGCAGCTGGACCTGGTGGGCCGCGACCTGGCCGGCCCCTTCGCCGACGGGCGTCTTGTCCGCCTGGGCACCACCTCCTTCGAGGTGTGGCCCACGGCCGCGATCCGCACCGTGCACGCGCCCGGCCACGACCTGTTCCTCAAGTTCAGCCTGGATGTGCGCATCACCAACGACATCCGGCGGCTGTGGCGGCACGACCTGCTCCGGCTGCGCCGCACCGACGCGGCGGTGACCCGTGCCTTCGCCGCGCTCGGCGGCCCGGCGGCCTGGCTCAGCGACCGCGGCTACCGCACGGCGTCCTTCGCCTTCGAGGAACTCGCCGTCGTCGTCCGCGACGGGCTCGCCCGGCATGTGCTGCCCGGCGCGACCCCGCTGCTGGCCGCCGCCCTGGCCGAGACGGGCGACGGCCACCCGCTGGATTGCGCCCCCGACGCCGCCGGCTGGTGGGCGGCCTACCTGCGGCAGGTGGTGCCGCCGGTGCTGGGCGCCTTCGCCCGCCACGGCGTCGTCCTGGAGGCCCATCTGCAGAACTCGCTGGTCGCGGTGGACGCCGCGGGCCGGCCCGTGCAGGCGCTGTTCCGGGACGCGGAGGGCGTCAAACTGCTCCCGGACGTGACCCGCGCGGCCGGCTGGGAACGGCTGGTGTACTGCCTGGTCGTCAACCACCTCGGCGAGATCGCCGCCGCCCTGGCCGAACGCCGCCCCGGACTCGACCCGTGGTCCGCGGTCCGCCGCGAACTCGCCCGCCACGACCTGCCGGAGATCCCCGCCCTGCTCACCGCACCGACCCTGCCCGGCAAGACCAACCTGCTGCTGCGCTGGACCGGCGCGGACGGCGCCGACGTCCGCTACCGCCCGCTGCCGAACCCGCTGGCGAGGAGCTGAGGAGAAGGCGCCGGGCGGAGCACCGGCCGGGCGGGCGGGTGAGCCGCCGGCCGTCACAGGCAGCGAACGCCGGTCAGCTCTTCCGCCGCCGCCCACAGCCGCCTGCCGACGACCGGATCCGCCGCCTCCCGGCTCATCCGTGCCTCGCCGACCCGGCCGCGTGTCTCCCGGAAGGTACAAGACCTGCCCTCCTCGCGTAGCACACCATCGGTTCCCCACGACCCGAAAGCCGTGGCGCGGCCCGACGCGGCCGTCGCTGTTCTCCTGGGGGACGACCGCACCCGTACGTGTCTCGCCGCCGAGGCGTACCGGCCACGTGCCGCACGGGTGCCCGGACGCACCCCGGGGACACGATCGACGGCTCCGCCCGGTGACCCGCCCCTGTCCGACGAGGATGTTCCAGCCATGACACCGTCCAGTGGTGCGCCGTGCGCCGCAGGCGCCGGGCCGGCCGCACGTGTTGTACGCCCACCTCCGTCTGCTGGTGACGGCGGCCCTGTTCGGACGCCTGGCCGGCCCTCGCCTCCCCGGCCGTGAGACCGACCGCCGTCGCCTGCGTCTTCTCCTGCCGGGGTCTTTGCGGTGCCGGTCCGTCGACGGCCACGATGCTGATGTTCACCGTGCCCGTGTCCAAAGTGAGCTCGTCCGTCCTCTTTCCGGGCGAGTCCTTCACTCCCGTCCAGGACATCGGCACGGTCGCCCTTCGGGGCGGTCGTCGCTGTGACGGACGGGCGCCTGCCGCGGGTGCGCCGCCGGTCCGCTGCCGTTCCGGCGCCGGCGGCCGCGGCCCCGGCGGACGACCGCTGGCCGATCGCCGGGCCGGCCGGGAGGGGTGCGCGTCGGGCCGGGTCGGCAAGGGACGTTCGTGCGGGACGTTCGTCAGGACGACGGAGAGCCGGCCGGAACCCGGTCGTCAGCCGGGACGCCGAGCAGATCCAGGGCGCCCTGGATCGCGTGGTCGAAGGGCTCGGTGGACTGCTCCGCCCGGGCCAGCGCGTAGCCGCCCTGGATGACGGCGGCCAGGGCGGCGGCGGTCTGCTCCGGCCGCAGCCGCGCGTCCAGCTCGCCCGCCGCCTGCGCCTCGGCGATGGCCTCGGCCAGGCAGCGGTTCAGCACGGCGAAGGTCTCCCGGACGGGGGCGCGCAGCTCGTCGTCGGCGACGATCTCCGGGTCGCCCGCCAGCCGGCCCATGCTGCATCCGCGCAGCACGTCGCGCTGCAGCAGCAGATACGCGACGATCCGCTGCAGCCCGGTGCCCTCACCCGAGAACACCTTGCGCACCTGGTCCTGCATCAGCTCGGCGCTGCGGCGCTCGGCGGCCAGCACGAGATCGGCCTTGCCGCGGAAGTGGTGGTACATGCTGCCCTGGCCCACGCCGGAACGGCGCAGGATGGCCGTGGGGCTGGTGCCCACGTAGCCGCGGTCCCACAGCAGCTGGCGGGTGCCTTCGATCAGGCGGTCCTTGGCGTCGGAGGAGCGTTCCACACCCCAGACCATACATACGAGTATGTCGGTCGGCAACGTTCGCGCATACATACTTGTATGTATGGTGTACCTGGTGCCGGTGCGGGACCGGCCGTATCCGAATTGGTCGTGACAGAAGCGGCCGTATCCGGTCAGAGAGGACGACATGGCGTACAAGAACTCCGTCGAGATCGTGGAGGCGTTCTGGGACCAGGTGTGGAACGCCCACGACCCGGAGAAGGCCGACGACTTCGTCGTCGAGGACTTCGTCATCACCAACGCCGGTGAGCGGATCGAGGGCCGGGAGAACTTCAAGGCCTGGATCAAGGCCTTCCTGGACCAGGTGCACGACCTCAGGCTGGAGTCGGTCGAGACCTTCCAGAACGAGGACGGCAGCCGGGTCGCCTCCCGCTGGCGGGTGCACGGGCGCAACAACGGCGTGATGGGTACCGAACCCGACGGGCGGCCGATCTCCTTCACCGGCACCGCCGTCTGGGCGGTGCGCGAGGACGGCAAGCTGGTGCACAACTGGGTGGAGCGCGCGAGCTTCGAGCTGTACCAGCGCCTGACCGGTGCCGTGACCGGAAACGACTGACCGGAGACGAGCGACCGGCTCCCCGGGCGGCGTGGCCGTCGGCCAGGAGCGTCGCGCCCGCGCGGCGGTGGGGGGCTGTCCGCTCTTGGCCCGGGGGCGCCGCCACTCCGGGTCGCGGAGCTTTTCGGCCGACGGGCGGGGTGCGGTATTTATCCGGGTCGACGCGCGCCTGGAAGGGAGACGGGGAGTCGTTGCCTGCGCGGCGGTGTGTCCGTGGAACTCCATCACGGGCGCGGACACGACGTGCCCCTCGGCCCCCGAGGCGACGGTTCTCATTCGGTGAGCGAGTGTGAACGCAAGGCCCGGGAGAAACCGGAGCGGTTGTCATTCGTGTACGAGGACCGGCGATCGGGCCACGAGGGTGTCCGGCCGGCCGGCGAGGACCACCGACGAGACAGTCGATGCGCTGGCCGCCCGGGTCGCCCGGACGGCGTTGCTGCCCTCACCGCCGGGTTGCTGTCCTGACCGCCGGGCACGGGTGGCGAAGTCCGCGCTACGGCGGACGGTCACGGCGCCGGCGGGGCGCGGGCCAGGCCGATGGAGGGCCTGGCCCGCGTCTTGTCCGGGGACGGGGAACGCGTCGGGGCACCGCGCGGGCGGCGACGCCGCGCGGTCACGGCGCCGGGACGGTCTGCCGGCGCCGTCGTCTCCGTATGGACGCAGGGACGTGAGGTCCGCCCTGGAAGAACAGGGATCCCCGGTCACCACCCAGGACGCGGAGCAGCGCGTCAGGACGGCCACCCGCAAAGTACGTACAAGACGCGCTGTCCGGGGTGGGACATCATCAGGCGAATGCAAGACCTGAATGCCCCCGTGCGTTCCGACGCGAAGACCGCTGTTCTCCTTCGGGAGAACGTGCGGGCCAGGCAGCACCTCGATGTGACCGCGTCCCGGTCGGTGGATTCAGCTCGGTGCTTCCCGGGACCGCGGACGAACCGTACGAGGGTTCCGAGAACATCGCGCATCCGCCGACGTTCCGGCAGCCCGAGCGGTTGCCGACAAGGAGAGCCGCTTCGACGGCTGATGCACACGCGGTCTGGCGTGGTGTCCCGCGATCCGGTGTCGCTTCGGCCGGCTCGATCTCGTCGGTGTCGGTATGTACGGGCTCCAGAACGCCGCGCACAGAACGCTGACGGGCGCCACTTCGTACCGCGCGGCACGAGCAGCGACGGCGCCGGCGACCTTCGACCTCCGACGAGGATGTTCCAGTCATGAAACCATCACATGAGGCATCGCAGGCCCAGGGGCAGCCGAGCCTGAGCCACGCTCATGTCTACCTGCTGATCACGATGTTCTTCTTCGGGACGGCTTTCACCAGTTCCAAAGTCGTCGTCGAGCAGATGCCCCACCAAGTGGCAGCGGCGTTCCGATTCGGTGGCGGAGCGGTCATTCTGCTCGTCATACTCGCGATCACACGTCGCGCCTCGGGGGAACACACACCCTTCTCGTGGCGTGAGGTCGTCCTCGCGGGATCCGTCGGTCTCGTCGGCGTCTTCGGCTACAACTTGTTCTTCTTCTGGGGGCTCTCGCTCGCACCGTCGGTCGACGGGACGATCCTGGTGCCGGTCCTCAGCCCGGTACTGACGGTCACCATACTGCTGCTGACGCGTCAGGAGACGGCGTCGGTGTCACGGCTCGTCGGTCTGGCTCTGGGACTGGTCGGTGCCGCGGTCTTCTTCGTCGGCGCCGACGACGGCACCGGCCTCAGCGGAAGCCGGCTCACCGGTGACTTCGTCTACCTCATCGGATCGGGCTGCTGGGCCGTGTACAGCATCGCCTCCAAGAAGCTGCTCGGCGGAATGAACCATCTGCGGGCGACCACGTACGGTACGTGTGTCGGCGCCTTGGCCCTGGTGCTTCTCGCCGCCCCGTCCGCATCGTCCGTCCAGTGGGGCGATGTGTCCGGGAGCATCTGGCTCAACATCGCGTACCTGGCGGTGGGGCCGACCGCCATCGCCTACATCTTCTACTACCGGGGCCTGGACAGCGTCAGTCCGTCGACGGCCACGATGCTGATGTTCACCGTGCCCGTGTTCGGAGTGAGCTCGTCCGTCCTCTTCCTGGGCGAGTCCTTCACTCCCGTCCAGGACATCGGCACGGCCGTGCTTCTGGTCGGCGCGATCTTCGCAGTGTCGGGCGGGCGCTTCCTGCGACGCCGTCAGCCGGCCGCCGCCCCCGCCGAGACGACGGCGGCGGACGACCGCACTGCGGTGTCCCGCTGACCCTGAGCTGACCTTTATGGTCGCGCGTCGAGACGGCACGGTCTCGACGCGCGATCCTGCGCAAGGTGCCGTCCCCCGCGAGCTCGGGAGGGACGCGGTGTGCCCCCCCGCATGGAGCCGGGAGGCACACCGCGCGGTCGCCGGTCAGTCGATGGGCAAGCCGGTCGTGACGGCCACGTGCCCGGCTATCTCCTCGTGCTGCTCGCCGACCGTGAGCGTGCCGGTGGGCTCGGTCATCATGATCTCGCCGGGCCGTCGGTCGTGGGCTTGTGCTCCACACCGCGGGGCACCACGAACACCGAGCCCTGAGGCGGCAGTACGACCGGCCTTTCGCCTTCTTCGTCCCGCAGCCAGATGGTCGCGGGGCAGCGGCACCGGCGCGGCGGCTCGGGCAGCCGGTTGGTAGGGTCGTTGGGTGCCGGCCGGGAACAGCGGCCGCACCGCCCCGGCGGCCTGCCGGGACGGCGGACGCACCCACCGGGCGGCACCAGGGGCCGAGTCCCTCCCGGGTGCGGACCGGGACGCCACCCCTGCGCGAGCCGCGGGGGAGCGTGCCGGGAAAGGACAGCGAATCGGCGATGGGCCTGGGAGCATGCTGAGAGAGGTCACCGCGACCCGCTACCTGGCGCCGCTGCACTCCGGCGGCTCCGTCCCCGGGGTCGTCGAGGCCGACGACCTGGGCACCTACGTCGTGAAGTTCACCGGGTCCGCGCAGGGACGCAAGGCGCTGGTCGCCGAGGTGGTCGTGGGCGAGCTGGCACGCGCCCTCGGACTGCGCTTCCCGGAACTGGTGCTGGTGCACTTCGATCCGAAGCTGGGTGCGAGCGAGCCGCACCAGGAGGTGCGGGACCTGCTGAACGCCAGCCGCGGGGTGAACCTCGGCATGGACTTCCTGCCGGGCGCGCGGGACTTCACCCCGCAGACCGCCCGGGATCTGACGGTGGATCCGCTGGAGGCCGGCCGGATCGTCTGGCTGGACGCGCTGACCGCGAACGTGGACCGCACGGTGCACAGCTCCAACCTGATGATCTGGCCCACCTTCGGCACCGTGCCGCCGCGGCTGTGGCTGATCGACCACGGTGCCGCGCTCGTCTTCCACCACCGCTGGGACACCTCGGAGCCGGAGAAGGCGTACGACCTGAGGCATCACGCCTTGGGGCACTACGGGCCCGACGTGCGGGCGGCCGACGCGGAGCTGGCGCCCAAGGTGACCAGGGAGCTGCTCGGCGAGGTGCTGGCCGAGGTCCCGGACGCCTGGCTGGAGGGCGAGCCCGGCTTCGACGGCCCGCAGCAGGTCCGCGACGCCTACGTCGACTACCTGGCCGCACGAGTGCGGGCGTCCGCGGCCTGGCTGCCCACCTGCTTCCCCAGCCGACAGGAGCTGGCGGCCGAGGAGGCCCGCCGCGCTGCCCGCATCCAGCAGGGCCGGCCGGACTGGCTCAAACACGTCCCCGACCTGCACGGCAGGCCGTCCGCACAGCAGGACTGGTCGGCCCACCTGGGCTGACCGGAGCCGGGAGAGGCCGCCCGGCCCCGCGGACCGGTCAGCCCTCCAGCTGCTGATACGCGGGCACGGTCAGGAAGTCGGCGAAGTGCTCGTCGAGGGCGACCTGCAGCAGCAGGTCGTGCGCCTGCTGCCAGTGCCCGGCGGCGAAGGCCTCGGCGCCGGTCTCCTCGCGGATGGTCTCCAGCTCCTGTGCGGCGATCGCGCGGACGAGATCGGGCGTGACCCGCTCGCCGGTGTCCAGGACGACTCCGGCGTCGATCCACTGCCAGATCTGGGAGCGGGAGATCTCCGCGGTGGCCGCGTCCTCCATGAGGTGGAAGATGGCGGCCGCGCCCTGGCCCCGCAGCCAGGACTCGATGTAGCGGATGCCGACCTGGACGGCGTTGACCAGGCCGCCGCGGGTGGGCTTCGCCTCCAGAGTGTCGACGGCGAGCAGGTCCTCGGCGGTGACCTGCACGTCCTCGCGCAGCCGGTCCTTCTGGTGCGGCTTGTCGCCGAGCACCCTGTCGAAGCACTCCATGGCGACCGGCACCAGGTCGGGGTGGGCGACCCAGGAGCCGTCGAAGCCGTCGTGCGCCTCGCGGTCCTTGTCGGCGCGGACCTTCTCGAGGGCGACCCGGTTGACCTCGGGATCCCTGCGGGAGGGGATGAACGCCGCCATGCCGCCGATCGCGTGCGCCCCGCGCTTGTGGCAGGTCCGCACCAGCAGTTCGGTGTACGCCCGCATGAACGGGGCCGTCATGGTCACCGCGTTGCGGTCCGGCAGGACGAACTTCTCCCCGCAGTCACGGAAGGTCTTCACCAGGGAGAACAGATAGTCCCAGCGGCCGGCGTTCAGGCCGGAGGCGTGGTCGCGCAGCTCCCAGAGGATCTCCTCCATCTCGAACGCGGCCGTGATCGTCTCGATCAGGACGGTGGCGCGGACGGTGCCCTGCGGGATGCCGAGGCGGTCCTGGGCGAAGACGAAGATCTCGTTCCACAGCCGCGCCTCCAGGTGGGACTCCGTCTTCGGCAGGTAGAAGTACGGTCCCTTGCCGCGGTCGAGCAGGCGCCGGGCGTTGTGGAAGAAGTACAGGCCGAAGTCGACCAGGGCGCCGGGCACCGGCCGGCCGTCGGCGTCGGCGAGGTGACGCTCGTCCAGGTGCCAGCCGCGGGGCCGTACGACCACCGTGGCCAGTTCCTCCTCCGGGCGCAGGGCGTACGACTTGCCGGACACGGGATCGGTGAAGTCGATGGTCCGGGTGAAGGCGTCGATCAGGTTCAGCTGGCCGAGGACGATGTTCTCCCAGGTGGGTGAGAGCGCGTCCTCGAAGTCGGCGAGCCAGACCTTCGCGCCCGAGTTGAGGGCGTTGATCGTCATCTTGCGGTCGGTGGGACCGGTGATCTCCACCCGGCGGTCGTCCAGGGCCGCGGGCGCCGGAGCGACCTGCCACGAGTCGTCCGCGCGGATCGCGGCCGTCTCGGGCAGGAAACCGATCGTCGCGGTGCGGGCGATCTCGGCGCGGCGCTCCGCCCGGCGGGCCAGCAGCGCGTCACGGCGCGGGGTGAACCGCCGGTGCAGCTCCGCCACGAAGGCGAGTGCCGCGTCGGTGAGGACCTCCTCCTGCCGGGGAAGCGGCCCGGCGTCGACGACGGTCAGCGGGGACGACGCGGATGCGGACATCAGCTGTCACTTCCTTCGGCGGTGGCACCGGGTGCCCGGAGCGAACGGACGGGAGCAGCGCACCCCCGCGAGGACGACGCGGGACCGGCCGTCGGCGCGAAACCGGCCGTCAGGGTGATGCGGGGACGAGAGAGCCGGTGTTCCGGTGGGTGGATCGTAGTTTTCCCGTCCTGGAACCTCAACGGTCGCCGGGATTCGGTGCCGCCGGGTTCACGAGGTGCCGCAGGTCCTCCTCGGTGTCGATGTCGTACGCCTGCGCCACGTCCCCGCACTCGACCAGCGTGAGCGCGTCCTGGTGCGCCCTCAGATACGCGCGTGCCCCGCGGTCGCCCGTCGCACTCGCCGCGACGCCCGCCCAGTGCGCCGCGCCGAACAGCACGGGATGGCCGCGCACGCCGTCGTACGCCGCCGCCACCAGCGACGACGCGTCCCGGTACGCCGCCAGCACCCGGGCCGCCGCCTCGGCCCCGATCCCCGGCTGGTCCACCAGCGACACCAGCGCCGCCCGGGCGCCCGTGCCGGACAGCGAGTCCAGCCCCGCCCGCAGCGAGGACCCCATGCCCTGCTCCCAGCCGGGGTTGTCCACCAGGACGCATCCCTCCAGCCGGGCCCGCCGGCGCACCGTGCCGCCCCCCGCACCGAGCACCACGTGCACCCGCGTGCACCCGGCCGCCCGCAGGACCTCCACCGCGTGCTCCACCAGCGGCCGGCCTCGGTGGACGAGCAGTGCCTTGGGCCGCCCGCCGAGCCGCCGCCCGCCACCGGCCGCCAGGACCAGGCCGGCGACCTCCTGACGCGGAAGATGTGTGCGTGTCATGGCTCCTGCATACCCGACGTCTCGGCGCGGCGGGTGTCCTCGACGGACTGAATTTCCGCCCGGATGCTGGCGCGTGAGGCCCGGGTTGTCGTTTACTGGCCCGCATCCGGCAACTGCGCACGACGGTGTGCGAGGGGGAGGGCTGTGTTGCGGAGCGTGGAACAGACGCCGGTGACCGGCAGCGACGAGGATCCCAGGGTGACGGGACTGCGCACCGCCGTGTCCCGGCTGCGCCGGGAACTCGCCCTGCACCCGTCGGAGTTCCCCGATCGCGCCATAGCCGAGGACGAGCTGGCCGCCCTCGCCGCGATGGCGGACGACGGCACGCCCGAGATCCGGCGGCTGAGCCGCTCCCTGCTGCTGATCGCCGGGTCCATAGGGTCGGTCAGCGCCCTCGCCCCCGGCCTGGCACAGGTGCGGGCCGCGGTGGACCTGTTCGGCGAGCCGCCGCGCTCGTAGGTGCGTCGCACCCTCCCGGCCGCCGTTCCGGGGCGCCGCCGCTCAGGCCGTCGTGCCCGAGCCGTCCAGGGCCTGGGAGAGTTCCTTCGCCACCTGCTGCAGCACCGGCACGATGTGTGCGGTCGCCGCCTCTGTGACCCGGCCCGCCGGCCCGGATATGGAGATCGCTGCGGCGGTGGGGGAGCCGGGGATGGTCACCGCCAGGCAGCGCACCCCTATCTCCTGCTCGTTGTCGTCCATGGCGAAGCCCTGCCGGCGCACCTGAGCCAGCGCCGCGAGGAAGACGTCCGGAGAGGTGATGGTCTTCTCCGTGACCGCGGGCATGCCCGTCCGGGCCAGCAGGGCACGCACCTCGTCGTCGGGGAAACGGGCCAGCAGCGCCTTGCCCACACCCGTGGAGTGCGGCAGCACCCGCCGGCCCACCTCGGTGAACATCCGCATCGAGTGCCGGGAGGGTACCTGGGCCACATACACGACCTCGTCGCTGTCGA
This sequence comes from Streptomyces thermodiastaticus, assembly GCF_014656135.1. GTDB lineage: Bacteria > Actinomycetota > Actinomycetes > Streptomycetales > Streptomycetaceae > Streptomyces > Streptomyces thermodiastaticus. Next base: position 129,117 of record NZ_BNBV01000002.1, on the reverse strand, counting down.
GCAGCGCCATGTTCGCCGTCTCGCCGGTCTCGTCGACCAGCCGGGCCAGATAGGGGCGGGCCCAGGTGCCCAGCAGCCGGGAGGCGGACTCGCCCAGACGGATCAGCCGGGGGCCGAGCGCATACCGCCGGTTGGGCTGCTGGCGTGCGTAACCGCAGAGCACGAGCGTGCGCATCAGACGGTGGATGGTGGGCAGCGGCAGCCCGCTCGCCGAGGCCAGCTCGCTCAGACCGACCTCGCCTCCCGCGTCCGCCATCCGCTCGAGCAGAACGAAGGCGCGCTCCAGTGACTGCACTCCGCCGCTGGAGGAGGGCCTGGCGGAGTCATTGGTCCTGGCGCTGGACGTCGGCACGGCGCGTTCCTTTCGGGGCTGGCAGGGAGCCAACTCTAGCGGGGAGGCGGCCGAAACCCGTCCGGTAGAAAGCACGTTCTGTCTGCCGAAATCATGACTCCGTTCAGCGGAAGACTCCAGGGTCTACAGCCCGGTCGCCGCGCCGCCTCGGGGCTGTCTTGACGGGCCTCAAGGCGGAGTGAAGTCTCCTTCGACGAAACGTCGAAGTCCGGTCCACGGGGGTGTGCCCGCCGGGCGGCGTGCATGTGTCCCTGTGGGTCAGACCCGTGCGTCCGCGCGGGTGTGCGCGGGGCAGGTGCTCCGCTCGCCGCGGGCGGCAAAAGGCGAGGTCCGGGTGTCCGGCGTACCACTGATGCTGCGCTCCACACGTGTCGTCACGCCCGAGGCGACACGCGCCGCCTCCGTCGCGGTCGCCGACGGCACCATCGCGGCCGTCCTGCCCCACGACGCCCCGGTACCGGCCGGTGCACGCCTGGTCGGCCTCGGCGACGACGCCCTGCTGCCCGGACTCGTCGACACCCATGTGCACATCGACGAGCCGGGCCGCACCACCTGGGAGGGTTTCGGCAGCGCCACGCGCGCGGCGGCGGCCGGCGGCATCACCGCACTGATCGACATGCCGCTCAACTCCCTGCCGCCCACCACCGAGGTGGAGCACCTGCGGACCAAGCAGGACGCGGCCCGCGGCACGGTGCGCGTCGACGCCGGCTTCTGGGGCGGCGCCGTGCCCGGCAACCTCACGGAGCTGCGGCCGCTGGTGAAGTCCGCCTGGCTGCGCGGCGAGCGGGTCTACGCCGACGGCGAGTTCACCGAGCCCAAAGGCCGTCTGCTCACCCGGCCCCCACCAGGCCGCCCCGGGGGGCCCGGCGTGCCGGCACCCGCACAGCGGCCGACACCGGGGGCACCGGCCCCGCGCCGGAACTTTCCGGACCGGGTCCGGCGTTGTGCCGGGCGTGACCCTTCAGCAGAACATCGTCGGCAACGCCATGCAGATGGCGGTCGTCCAGTTGCAGCCCGGCCAGACCGTCTACTGCGAGGCCGGCAAGTTCCTGTTCAAGACCGCGAACGTGACCATGGAGACCCGGCTGTCCGGGCCGTCCGACGGCGGCCGGCAGGCCCAGGGCGCGGGCGGCCAGGGCGGCGGCGTGGGCGGGCTGCTGCGCCAGGCCATGGGCACGGCCATGCAGGTCGGCCAGCGCGTCCTGGCGGGCGAGTCGCTGGCGTTCCAGTACTTCACCGCCCAGGCCGGGGAGGGCACCGTGGGCTTCGCGGGCGTGCTGCCCGGCGAGATGCGCGCCCTGGAGCTGGACGGCACCCGCGCCTGGTTCGCCGAGAAGGACGCCTTCGTCGCCGCCGAGTCCACCGTCGACTTCGGCATCGCCTTCACCGGCGGACGCACCGGCTTCAGCGGCGGCGAGGGGTTCGTGCTGGAGAAGTTCACCGGCCACGGCACGGTGATCATCGCGGGTGCCGGCAACTTCATCGACCTCAACCCGGCCGACTTCGGCGGCCGCATCGAGGTCGACACCGGTTGCGTCGTCGCCTTCGAGGAGGGCATCCGCTACGGCGTCCAGCGCGTCGGCGGCCTCAACCGCCAAGGGATCATGAACGCCGTCTTCGGCGGAGAGGGACTGTCCCTGGCCACACTGGAGGGCGACGGCCGGGTCGTCCTGCAGTCCCTCACCATCGAAAGTCTCGCCAACGCCCTGAAGAAGGCCCAGGGCGGCGACAAGCAGGGGCCGACGGGAGGGCTGTTCTCCACGCACGTCGGCTGACCCTCCGGGAGCCGTCCGGGGCGGGCGACGAACGATCATCATCGTGATCGCTTCACCGCTTGTACCGGAAAACTCCACGAAGTTGTCGTTGACATGCCATGCTCTACGCGCGTCATCATGGGTCCATGCGATTCCCCCCACACCTCACGCGTCTCGGCGCCGCGGGCGCCCTTCTGTCCGCCCTCCTCGTGGGCGGCACCGTCACCGCCGGCCCGGCGAACGCCGCCGTGGCCTCGGTCGGTCACATCTGCTACAGCGACCTGCCCCCCGAGGCGTACGACACCCTCGACCTGATCGAACAGGGCGGTCCGTTCCCCTTCGAGCAGGACGGCACGGTCTTCCAGAACCGTGAGGGCGTGCTGCCGCAGCAGGAGACCGGCTACTACCACGAGTACACGGTCATCACCCCTGGCTCGCAGACCCGCGGTGCCCGGCGCATCGTCACCGGCGAGAAGTACCAGGAGGACTACTACACCGCGGATCACTACGAGACGTTCGACTTGATCGACTTCGGCTGCTGATCCGCACGGACGGCGCCTCCGGTTCCCCGGCCGGCGCCGCACAGGCCGCTCGCCCCGCGGACCCCCCACCCGCCGTACGCGGCCGCGGGGCGGGCAGCGGCGGCCCACGCATCCGCCGGCGATCAGGGCAGCAGAACGATCCGGCGTCCGTGCAGCTCGCCGCGCTCCATCCGGCGGTGCGACTCGGCCGCCGCGCTCATCGGCGCGTACTCCACCGCGCGCGGACGCAGACCGCCCTCGGCGAGCAGCCGGTTGATCCGCTGCGCAGCCTCCGCCAGTTCGCCGGCCGTCGCATGCGAGAGGGCGAAGCCGCGCACCGAACCCTCCTTCAGATACAGCGGGCCCACCGGCAGCACCGGCTCGTCCCCGAACCCGGCCAGCAGCACGATGCGGCCCCGGCGGGCCAGCACGGTCACCGCGGTGCGCAGGTCGTTGTGCCCGGAGGTGTCGACGTGGACGTCGATCCCGTCGGGAGCCAAGGCCGCCAGGCGCTCGGCGAGGCCCTCGGCGCGGTAGTCCACGACCTCGGCCGCGCCCAGCGACCGCACATGGTCGTGGTCCCGCGGCGCGGCGGTGGCCAGTACGCGTGCCCCCGCGCGCACGGCGAACTGCACCAGCGCGCTGCCCACATTGCCCGCCGCGCCACCGACCAGCACCGTCTCGCCCGGCCGCGGTCTGCCGTGCCGGAACAGCGCCAGACAGGCCGTGACGGCCGGATGCACGACGGCCACCGCCTGCTCGGGGCGCACCCCGTCCGGTAGCCGGTAGAGCCGGTCGGCGGGCACCGCCGCCCGCTCGGCCGTCGCCCCCTGCCGGCCCTCGTGGCCCAGGCTGTCGCACCACACCGTCTCGCCCGCCGCGAACCCCGACCCGGCCGAGGCCACCGTGCCGACCAAGTCGCGCCCGACGACGAACGGAAACGGCAGCGGCGTACGGAACCGGCCGGAGCGGACCAGCGTGTCCACCGGATTCACCGCGGTCGCCAGCACGTCCACCAGGACCTCGCCGGGACCGGGCACCGGATCGGGCAGCTCGCCCCAGCGGATCAGCTCGGCCGGGCCCCGTTCCTCGATGTACGCGGCACGCATGAACGCCCATTGTCCCAGCGGAAGGGGCCGGACGCAGCGGGGAACGCATCCGGCCCGGCGGGCAGCAGGACGCCCCGTGCCGTCCGGGTGCCGCGTCTCACCGCGCCCCGGCCGCGAACCCGCCCGGGATCTCCGCCAGGGCCACCGGCCGGTGCTCACGGCGGGAGATCTCGCAGGCCTCGGCGATGCGCAGGGCCTGCAGGGCCTCGCGGCCGTCGCACGGGTTGGGCCGCTCCCCGCGCACGACCTCGACGAACGCGGACAGCTCCGCCTCGTAGGCCGGGCCGAAGCGTTCCAGGAACCCCGGCCACGGCTTGTCCGCCGCCGGCGGCCCGGTCGGTTCGACGGAGGCGATCGGGGTGCGGTCGTCGAGGCCGACCACCACGGTGTCCCGCTCGCCGGCGAGTTCCATGCGCACGTCGTAACCGGCGCCGTTGACCCGGGTCGCGGTGGCCGTGGCGAGCGTGCCGTCGTCGAGGGTGAGCAGCGCCGCGCCGGTGTCGACGTCGCCGGCGTCCCGGAACATCGCCGGGCCCGCCGCGGAGCCGGCCGCGTAGACATGCACCACCTCGCGGCCGGTCACCCAGCGCAGGATGTCGAAGTCGTGGATCAGCGTGTCCCGGAACAGTCCGCCCGACAGCGGCAGCCACTCCGCGGGCGGCGGCGCCTGGTCGCAGGTCAGCGCGCGGACCGTGTGCAGCCGGCCGAGGCGTCCCGAGCGCACGGCCTGCCGTGCGCCGGCGTACCCGGCGTCGAACCGGCGCTGGAACCCCATCTGCAGGATCGTGCCCGCCGCCTCCACCTCGGCGAGCGCGGCCAGGGTGCCCGGCAGGTCGAGCGCGATGGGCTTCTCGCAGAAGACGGGCAGCCCGAACCGGGCCGCCCGGGCGATGAGATCGGCGTGCGCCGAGGTGGCCGCGGTGATCACCACCGCGTCCACGCCCCAGGTGAAGACCTCGTCCACCCCGGGCGCCGCGGTCTCGCCGAGCCGGTGGGCCAGCTGCCGGGCCCGTTCCGGGTCGGCGTCGGTGAGGATGAGCGAGCCGACCCCGCTGTGGCGGCTGAGCGTTCTCGCGTGCAGGGTGCCGATGCGGCCCGTACCGATGACCCCTATGCGCATGCCAACAAAGTGCGGGCGGAGGCCCGTCCATGTCAAACAGCATGTCCGGACAACCGGACGATACGACTTTCCGTCAACCGGTCACCCGGCTAGGCTCGCACCGTGCCCAAAGCAGAAGCGGACCCCACGGTGTCTCTTGAGCTGCGAGTGGACCGGAACTCGCCGGTGCCACTCTACTTCCAGCTGGCGCAGCAGCTCGAGGCCGCGATCGAACGCGGAGCCCTCACCCCGGGCAGCCTGCTGGGCAACGAGATCGAGCTGGCCGCGCGGCTGGGACTGTCCCGGCCCACCGTCCGCCAGGCCATCCAGTCGCTCGTCGACAAGGGGCTGCTGGTGCGCCGGCGCGGCGTGGGCACCCAGGTCGTGCACAGCAGGGTGAAGCGCCCGCTGGAGCTGAGCAGCCTCTACGACGACCTGGAGGCGGCCGGGCAGCGTCCGGCCACCACCGTCCTGGTCAACACGCTCGTCGCGGCCTCCGCCGAGGTGGCCGCCGCCCTAGGGGTGGGCGAGGGCGCCGACGTCCACCGCATCGAACGGCTGCGGCTGGCGCACGGCGAGCCCATCGCGTACCTGGTCAACTACCTGCCGCTCGGCCTGCTGGACCTGGAGACCGGCCGGCTGCAGGCCACCGGCCTGTACCGGCTGATGCGGTCGGCGGGGATCACCCTGCACAGTGCCCGCCAGTCCATCGGCGCCCGCGCCGCCACCGCCGCCGAGGCGGACCGGCTGGGCGAGAAGGAAGGCGCCCCCCTGCTCACCATGGAGCGCACCACCTTCGACGACACCGGACGCGCGGTGGAGTTCGGCACCCACATCTACCGGCCGTCCCGCTACTCCTTCGAGTTCCAGCTGCTGGTACGGAGCTGACCCGTAAACGGGCCCGGACGGAGTGCTCCCGGCCGCCGGAGCGCACGCCGTCACGACGCTTCCGGACCGTCCCGGCCGCGCCTTCCGCGCCGGGCCTCGCCCGCCGCCCGCCGTGCCCGCGCCGCACCCTCCGGGCTGGTCACGATGTCCGGACAAGCCGTCGCGCGGCCCTCCCCGGCGGGCCGCCGTCCTGTGCTGGTGTTCGATAATGAGACGTTCGGGGCTGATGAGGTGGTCATCGGCCCCGTCTGTACGTCCGAAGCACGCAGCAAGAACGGCAAGAAGGGCACGGCCTCGTGGCACGGTTTCCAACCTGGGTAGGCATCGCGCTGGCGGGGGCACTGTCGTTGTCCCTCGCGGGGTGCAGCAGCACCGGCGGCAAACGGGCGGAGGACGCCCGCAAGGCCGCCACGGCCCAGGGCAGGGCGGCGGTGAACACGCCCCGCTGGACCTTCGCGATGATCACGCACTCCGGTGACGGCGACACCTTCTGGGACATCGTCCAGAACGGTGCCCGGCAGGCCGCGCGCAAGGACAACATCGACTTCCTGTACTCGCACGACGACGAGGCCCAGCAGCAGGCCCAGCTCGTCGACGCCGCGGTGGACAAGAAGGTCGACGGCATCATCGTCAGCCTCGCCAAGCCCGACGCGCTCAAGGCCGCCCTCACCCGCGCCGAGAAGGCCGGCATCCCGGTGATCACGGTCAACTCCGGGTCGGCCGAGTCCAAGGCCTTCGGCGCGCTCACCCACGTCGGCCAGGACGAGACCGTGGCCGGCGAGGCCGTGGGGGAGGAGCTGAGCAAGCGCGGCAGGAAGAAGGTTCTGTGCGTGCTGCACGAACAGGGCAACGTCGGCCACGAGCAGCGCTGCGCCGGTGTGGCCGAGACCTTCACCGGCAAGGTCGAGAACCTCTACGTCAACGGCACCAACATGCCCGACGTGCAGTCCGCGATCGAGGCCAAGCTGCAGGCCGACCGCTCCGTCGACGCGGTGGTCACCCTCGGCGCGCCCTACGCGGACACGGCCGTGAAGGCGAAGAAGGACGCCGGCAGCAAGGCCGAGATCGACACCTTCGACCTGAACGCGTCGGTCGCCGCCGAGCTGAAGAACGGCACCCTCGGCTTCGCCGTCGACCAGCAGCCCTATCTGCAGGGCTACGAGGCCGTCGACCTGCTGTGGCTGTACAAGTACAACGCCGACGCCCTCGGCGGCGGCAAGCCCGTGCTCACCGGCCCGCAGATCGTCACCAAGGACCAGGCGGCCGCACTGGAGGAGTACACGAAGCGGGGCACCCGATGACCGCGACCACTACCACCACCGAGACACCGGGCACCCCGTCCGGGAGCACCACCGACGAAAGGATTCTCCCGAGGTCGCCGCTGCGGAAACTGCTCGCACGGCCCGAGCTGGGCTCGGTCGTCGGCGCGATCGCCGTCTTCGTCTTCTTCGCCTTCGCCGCCGACGGCTTCCTGCGCGCCACCAGCCTGAGCACCGTCCTGTACGCGTCCTCGACGATCGGCATCATGGCGGTCCCGGTCGCCCTGCTGATGATCGGCGGCGAGTTCGACCTGTCCGCGGGCGTGCTGGTGACCTCCTCCGCGCTGATCTCGTCGATGTTCAGCTACCAGATGACCGCCAACGTCTGGGTCGGCGTCGGCGTGTCCCTGCTGGTCACCCTGGCCATCGGCGCCTTCAACGGCTTCATGCTCACCCGCACCGGGCTGCCCAGCTTCATCATCACGCTGGGCACCTTCCTGATGCTCACCGGCATGAACCTCGGCTTCACCAAGCTGATCGACGGCACCGTCTCCACCAAGACCATCGGCGACATGGAGGGCTTCCCCTCCGCGCACGCCGTCTTCGCCTCCACCCTCACCGTCGGCGGCGTCGACTTCAAGATCACCATTGTGTGGTGGCTGGTGCTGGTCGCCCTCGCCTCCTGGATTCTGCTGCGCACCCGCCCCGGCAACTGGATCTTCGCCGTCGGCGGCAACCAGGACGCCGCACGGGCCGTCGGCGTGCCGGTCACCCGGACCAAGACCGGCCTGTACATGGGCGTGGCCCTGGGCGCCTGGATCTCCGGCCAGCACCTGCTGTTCTCCTTCGACGCGGTGCAGTCCGGCGAGGGCGTCGGCAACGAGCTGATCTACATCATCGCCGCCGTCATCGGCGGCTGCCTGATCACCGGCGGCTACGGCAGCGCCGTCGGCTCGGCGATCGGCGCCCTGCTGTTCGGCATGACCAGCAAGGGCATCGTCTTCGCCGAGTGGAACCCGGACTGGTTCAAGTTCTTCCTCGGAGCGATGCTGCTCCTCGCGACCCTGCTCAACACCTGGGTCCGCCGGCGCGCGGAGGCGAGCACCAAGTGACAGGCGAGCACGAAGTGACACAGACCTCAGCCGGCACCCAGCACGCCGAAGCCGGCACCCAGCACGCCGAAGCCGGCACCCAGCAGGCCGATGAGGCCGGTGCGCGCACACCGCTGGTGGAGCTGTGCGACGTCAGCAAGCACTACGGCACCGTCCGCGCCCTGGAGGGGGTCTCCCTCGAGGTGCACGCCGGTGAGATCACCTGCGTCCTGGGCGACAACGGCGCCGGCAAGTCCACCCTGATCAAGATGATCGCCGGACTGCACCAGCACGACGGCGGGGCGCTGCGCATCGAGGGCGAGGAGACCCGGCTGACCTCCCCGCGCGACGCCCTGGACCGGGGCATCGCCACCGTCCACCAGGACCTGGCCGTCGTCGGTCTGATGCCGGTGTGGCGGAACTTCTTCCTCGGCTCGGAGCCCCGCAAGGGCCGCGGCCCCTTCAAGCGCCTGGACGTCGACCTGATGCGCCGCACCACGCGCGAGCGGCTGCTGCGCATGGGCATCGACCTGCGCGACGTCGACCAGCCCATCGGCACGCTCTCCGGCGGTGAACGCCAGTGCGTGGCCATCGCCCGGGCCGTCCACTTCGGCGCCAAGGTGCTGGTCCTGGACGAGCCCACCGCCGCGCTCGGCGTCAAGCAGTCGGGCATGGTGCTGAAGCACGTCGCGGCCGCCCGCGACCAGGGCCTCGGAGTGGTGCTCATCACGCACAACCCGCACCACGCCCACCTCGTCGGGGACCGGTTCGTGCTGCTCAAGCGCGGCACGATGGTCGGCCACCACACCCGCGACGAGATCACCCTGGAGGAGCTGACCCGGCAGATGGCCGGCGGCAGCGAGCTCGACGACCTGCGTCACGAGCTGGAGAAGACCACCTCCTGACCCCTGCGCCATCTCCGCCGTCCACGCCCGGTGACAGGGCGTGGACGGCGCACGTACGCCTCCCCCGTGCAGGGCGTGCCACGGGGGAGCGCCCCACCGAACGGAGACGCGCCCCGCGCACAGGCGCGGCCGTACGGCGCCCTCGTGTATCCGTGCGCTCCCTCACACAGACCCCGGCAGTCACCGGCCGCACCGGTGGCCCGTACGCCACGCTTACCGGACGTGCGGCAGAATCGGGGCCGATGAGCACCTACCGCGACTTCACCGCCCCCATCGGCTCCCGGCGCGCCCCCGTGCTGCGCACGGTCGGCACCCGTGAGCGCCGCTCCCACCTGACCGCACCCAGAGTGCCGACGGTGGGCATCGACATCGGCGGCACCAAGGTGATGGCGGGCGTCGTCGACGCCGACGGCAACATCCTGGAGAAGCTGCGCACCGAGACCCCGGACAAGTCCAAGAGCCCCAAGGTCGTCGAGGACACCATCGTGGAGCTGGTCCTGGACCTGTCCGACCGGCACGACGTGCACGCCGTCGGCATCGGCGCGGCCGGCTGGGTCGACGCCGACCGCAACCGCGTGCTGTTCGCCCCCCACCTGTCCTGGCGCAACGAGCCGCTGCGCGACCGCCTCTCCGAGCGCCTGTCGGTGCCCGTGCTGGTCGACAACGACGCCAACGCCGCCGCCTGGGCCGAGTGGCGCTTCGGCGCCGGCCGCGGCGAGGACCACCTCGTCATGATCACGCTGGGCACCGGCATCGGCGGGGCCATCCTGGAGGACGGGCAGGTCAAGCGCGGCAAGTTCGGGGTGGCCGGCGAGTTCGGGCACATGCAGGTCGTGCCCGGCGGCCACCGCTGCCCGTGCGGCAACCGCGGCTGCTGGGAGCAGTACAGCTCCGGCAACGCCCTGGTGCGCGAGGCCCGCGAGCTGGCCGCCGCCGAGTCCCCGGTCGCCTACGGCATCATCGAGCACGTCAAGGGCAGCGTCTCCGACATCACCGGCCCGATGATCACCGAGCTGGCCCGCGAGGGCGACGCCATGTGCGTCGAACTGCTCCAGGACATCGGCCAGTGGCTCGGCGTCGGCATCGCCAACCTGGCCGCCGCCCTCGACCCGTCCTGCTTCGTCATCGGCGGCGGGGTCTCCGCGGCCGACGACCTGCTCATCGGCCCCGCACGGGACGCCTTCAAGCGCCAGCTGACCGGCCGGGGCTACCGCCCCGAGGCGCGCATCGTGCGCGCCCAGCTCGGTCCCGAGGCCGGAATGGTCGGCGCCGCCGACCTCGCCCGGCTGGTCGCCCGCCGCTTCCGGCGCGCCAAGCGGCGCCGGGTGGAGCGCTACGAGCGCTACGAGCGGTACGCCGAGGCACGGCGGGCGGCCCGGGAGGCACTGTGACGATGTCGCTGCCCCGCCAGGCGGCGCCTCCCGACGAACCGCCACCACAGCCGGCCGAGGACCGACGGCACCGCATCCGCCGCCGCGCGCTCACGCTGCTGATCATCGTGCTGCTGATCGGTGTCCCGGCCGGCTATCTGGTGATCTCCGCCGACCAGAGCCGCAACAGCGGCAAGGACAAGGAGCAGAAGTACGCGGCGACCGGCCTCACCCCGACCTACCCGGCCAAGGTCCAGCAGCGCCTGTACCAGGTGCCGATACCGCACCCGGCCGACCGCGTCGCCTCCTACGAGACGAACAACTGGAAGACCAGCCGCCTGTACGTGCAGTTCCGCACCACCCAGGCCGGCCTCGACACCTTCCTCGACGCCCTCGGCGTGGGCCGCGCGGACCTGAAGAAGGGCGCCGTCACCATCGACGCCCGCGACCGGCAGGTGTCCGGCTGGACATTCGAGAACCCCGGCGACTGGTGGGGCCTCACCCACCGCCAGAAGAACCCCGCGCCCACCCAGAACGTCATGGTCGACCTCACCGACCCGGTCCTGCCCATGGTGTACGTCGTCTCCCGCACCGTGCCCTGAGCACAGCCGAGCTGTGAAGCGGTGGCGGCCTCACGACGCTGCCCGGCCAGGGCCGCGGCGGCCGTCTCCGGCGCCGGACAGCCGATTGTCAGACCCCGCCCGTACAGTCGGGGACGGCTGATGCGAGCGGCGATCGGAGGTGACAGGGCGCATGAGCGAGCCGACCGTGACCGAGGCGTACGGGACCGCGGACACCGTGTCCGTGCGGCTGGCCGCCGTCTTCCTCCCCGCCTCGCTGCCGCGCCAGGGCCGCATCGCCCTGTGGGACCCGGACACCGAGGTGTGGCCCGAGGACGGCCCGCCCGCACCCCCGGGCACCGGCACGGCGGACCCTGACGGCGCACCGCGGCGCACGGACCTCACCGTCGTCCGCCCGCACGGCCGGGGCGTCCGCCGCCGCACCGTCCCCGCCCTGACCCTCCCGCTCGACCAGGCCCTGCCCCACCTCGTGCGCGCCCGGCACGACCCGGCGGCCCACCCCGCCACCGCCTGCTGGGGCGCGGCCGCCCTGCACGCCCTCTCGCTCGTCGCCCGCGGCAAGCTGCTGCCCGGCCTCACCCCCGGCGGCCACGACGCCTGGCGCGCCGGCCCCCTCGACCCCGACGACATCGCCCACCTCAGGGCGATCGCCGCCGCCCTGCCCCCGGAAGGCCACGCGGTACCCCTGCCGGGCCCCGGCCCGCTCCTGCTGCCGGAACCGGTGGCCGTGCTGCGGTCCTTCCTCGACGCCGTCGCCGACACCCTGCCCCGCACCCCCGCCGCGCCGCACGTCTGCGGCGCCCCCTTCGCCGGCCGGCGCCCCCAGCACCTGCCCGCCGCCCGGGACTGGGCCGCCGAGGTCGCCGCCGGCACGGACGCCGGCGTCCGCATCTCCCTGCGGCTCGACCTGTCGCCCCACGACCTGTTCGACCCCGACCCCGGCCCGGATGCCGGCACCCGCCCGGCGGGCGCGGCGATCGTCCAGGTGCACAGCCTCGCCGACCCCACGCTCATGACCGACGCCGCCGACCTGTGGTCGGGGACGGCCGAATCGGCGTTCGGCCCCCGCGCCCGGGTGGACGCCGCCCTGGCGGTGCGGCGCGCCGCCCGCGTCTGGCCGCCCCTGCACCGGCTCGCCGACCAGGACACGCCCGATGTGCTCGCCCTGTCCGAGGACGAGGTGAGCGACCTGCTCGGACCCGCCGCCACCCGGCTGGCGGCCGCCGGCGTCGCCGTGCACTGGCCGCGCGAACTGGCCCACGACCTCACCGCCACCGCCGTGGTCCGGCCCGCCCCGGGCTCCGCCGCCGACGGCACCGGCTTCCTGCAGAGCGAGGAGCTGCTGCAGTTCCGCTGGCAACTCGCGCTCGGCGGCGACCCGCTCACCGAGGCCGAGATGGACGCGCTCGCCGAGGCCCACCGCCCCGTCGTCCGCCTGCGGGACCGCTGGGTGCTCGTCGACCCCGCCCTGGTGCGCAAGGCCCGCGCACGCCACCTGGGCCTGCTCGACCCGGTGCGGGCGCTCTCCGTCGCCCTCACCGGCACCGCCGAGGTCGACGGCGAGACGGTCGAGGCGGTCCCGGCCGGTGCCCTCGCGACCCTGCGGGACCGCATCACCGCCGGCGTCCGGCCCGCCGAGCCGCCCCCGGGCCTGAACGCCACTCTGCGCGACTACCAGCTGCGCGGCCTGGCCTGGCTCGACCTCATGACCTCCCTCGGCCTCGGCGGCTGCCTCGCCGACGACATGGGCCTGGGCAAGACCGTCACCGTCATCGCCCTGCACCTGAAACGCGCCCGCCGCGAACCCACCCTCGTCGTCTGCCCCGCCTCCCTGCTCGGCAACTGGCAGCGGGAGATCCACCGCTTCGCGCCCGGCGTCCCCGTCCGCCGCTTCCACGGCCCCGCCCGCACCCTGGACGGCCTCGACGGCGGCTTCGTCCTCACCACCTACGGCACCCTGCGCTCCGCCGCCGGCGACCTCGCCGGGCAGCCCTGGGGCATGGTCGTCGCGGACGAGGCCCAGCACGTCAAGAACTCCGCCTCGGCCACCGCTGAAGCCCTGCGCACCATCCCCACCCCCGCCCGCGTGGCCCTCACCGGCACCCCCGTGGAGAACAACCTCTCCGAGCTGTGGGCCCTGCTCGACTGGACCACCCCCGGCCTGCTGGGCCCGCTGAAGTCCTTCCGCGCCCGGCACGCCCGCGCCGTCGAACAGGGCGAGGACCAGGAGGCGACCGAGCGCCTCGCCCGCCTGGTGCGCCCCTTCCTGCTGCGCCGCAGGAAGTCCGACCCCGGCATCGCCCCCGAGCTGCCGCCCAAGACCGTCACCGACCACCCGGTCCCGCTCACCCGGGAGCAGGCCGCGCTGTACGAGGCGGTGGTGCGCGAGTCGATGCGCGCCATCGGGACGGCCGGGGGCATGGCCCGCCGCGGCCTGGTGCTCAAGCTCCTGACCAGCCTCAAACAGATCTGCGACCACCCGGCCCTGTATCTGAAGGAAGACCTGAACAGCCCGCAGACGGACCACGCTTCGCACGCCGGCGGCCGTCTCGCGGCCCGCTCCGGCAAGCTCGCCCTGCTGGACGAGCTGCTCGACACCGTGCTCGCCGAGGAGAACTCGGCCCTGGTCTTCACCCAGTACGTCGGCATGGCCCGCCTGATCACCGCCCACCTCGCCGCCCGCGCCGTCCCCGCCGGCCTCCTCCACGGCGGCACCCCCGTCCCGGAGCGCGAACGCATGGTGGACCGCTTCCAGAGCGGGGCCACCCCGGTGCTGGTGCTGTCCCTGAAGGCCGCCGGCACCGGCCTCAACCTCACCCGCGCCGGCCATGTGGTCCACATCGACCGCTGGTGGAACCCGGCGGTCGAGGAGCAGGCCACCGACCGCGCCTACCGCATCGGCCAGACCCAGCCCGTCCAGGTGCACCGCCTGATCACCGAGGGCACCGTCGAGGACCGCATCGCCGAGATGCTCGAAGCCAAACGGGCCCTGGCCGACGCGGTCCTCGGCACCGGCGAGTCGGCCCTCACCGAACTGACCGACCACGAGCTGGCCGACCTGGTCGCGCTGCGAAGGGAGGCTTGATGGAATCCCGTCCCGCCGACGCCGCCCGGTGCGCTCTGCGTGCCGCCCGCCGGCAGCAGACCCCCGCCACAGGCACCGAGGACACGCCCCGGCCGACGCCCCGCACGCCCGGCCCGCAACACCCGGCGCCCAGCGGCCGCCGCCCGGCCGACGCCGCCCGCGCCGCCCTCCGCGAGGCACTGGCGGCCCGGCGCGCGGCCGCCCGCCCGACCGAGGAGGACACCGGCCCCGATACGCCGGCCCCGTCGACGTCCACCCGAGGCACCTCCCCGGAGGAGGCCACCTCCGAGGAACAGGAACACCCCGAGCGCTCGCACGGACCTCGGGACACCGGCGATCCCGCACACTCCGGTGACCTCACGTCCTCCCGCTCAGCCGCGCCCAGCGATGACGATGCCGTTCCGTCCCCGGACGAGCCTGCGCATCCCGCCACGCCCACCTCTTCCGGCGAGCCCACGCCATGTGGCACCGCCACCCCTTCCGACGCCCCCGCACGACCTGCCACCACCACTCCTTCCGACGAGCCGCCGACAGCCGACCCGGCCCCGCCCGCCGACGACCACGCCCTCCCGGACCGGTCCGCCCCGCCCCGTCCCGCCGACGCGGCCCGAGCCGCCCTGCGCGCCGCCCTGGCCCGCCGCGCGGCACCCGAGGACCCGCCCCGCACCCGAGCCGCCGGGCCGCACACCTCCGAGCACCTCCCCACCCCGCCGCCGGCCACCGCCTCCCGCACGGCCACCACCGCAGCCTCCGCCACCCCGGAGACAGGCGCCTCCGCAGAGCACCCCGCACTTGCCCGGCACGCCCCGGCTCGGCGCACCCCGGCCCAGCACGCCGCCTCCCGCGCCGACGAGGTGAGGCAGCTGCGCGCCGGCACCTTCGCGCCACCCGCCGACGCCGAACCCGAGCGCAGCCCCGCCGAGCACCCCTCTCCCGGCAACACGCCCTCCGCTGCCCACCCGGACCACGGCACCAGCCCGCACCAGCCACCGGACGCACCCGGCCCCCGGCCCGTGTCCGTGCCCCCGGCCGGCCCGTCCCCCGCGGCCGCCGCGCCACGGCTTCCCCGCACCATGGCCACCCCGCACCGGGACAACGAACACCGGCGCACCTTCCCGGCCCTGCCGCCCACCGGAGAAGACCGCGCCTCCTTCGCCGAGACCTGGTGGGGCCAGGCGTGGCTCACCGCGTTGGAGAAGGGCGCCCTCGACACGGCCCGTCTGGCCCGCGGGCGCGGCTACGCGGAACAGGGCCGGGTCGACGCGATCACCGTCACCCCCGGGTCGGTCCTGGCCTACGTCCAGGGCAGCCGCCCGCGCCCCTACCGGGCCGAGGTGCGCCTGCCCACTCTGGACGACGAGGACTGGGACCGCTTCCTGCGCAGCGCCGCCGAGCGCCCCGCGCACATCGCCGCGCTGCTCGACAAGGAGCTGCCGCGCTTTCTCGCCGACTGCGGCGTACCGCTGCTGCCCGGGCCCGGCGACCTGGACGCCCACTGCAGCTGCCCCGACCGCGGCCGACCGTGCAAGCATGCCGCCGCCCTGTGCTACCAGACCGCACGCGTGCTCGACACCGACCCGTTCGCCCTGCTGCTGCTCCGCGGCCGGGGCGAGCGCGAACTGCTGGACGCGCTGTCCCGGCTGAACGCCACCCGCGCGGCCCGCGCCGCCGGCGAGCGAGGGCCGGATCCGCTGCCGGGCGTGCGCGCCTCCGAGGTCCTCGCACGCCGCCGCCCGCTCCCGCCCCTGCCCGCACCCCTGCCCCCGCCCACGCACCCCGGGCCGCCCCCGGCCTACCCGGCGGCCCCGGGCGGCCCCGACCCGCTCGCCCTGGACCAGCTGGCGACCGACGCCGCCGCCCGCGCCCACGCCCTGCTCACCACCGGCCGGGACCCGGTGGGCGGACTGACGCTGTGGCAGGACGCGGTGCGCCTCGCGGCGGCCAGGCCCGGCTCCGGGCTGACCGCCGCCACCCGCTCCCTGTACGCCGCGCTCGCCTCCGCCACCGGACGCGACACCGCCGAGCTGGCCCGCGCGGTGGCCGCCTGGCGGCAGGGCGGCGCGGACGCACTCGCCGTCCTCGAGGAACCCTGGGACCCGCCGGCCGGCCGTTTCGACCGGGCCCGCCCGCTGCTGCTGGCCGCCGGCCTGCCCGCCTTCCGGCCCTGGCGCAACCGGCTCACCCACCCCCTCGGCCACCGCCAGCTCCGCCTGGGCCGCAACGGACTGTGGTACGCCTACGACTCCGAACCGGGCCGCGAGGACTGGTGGCCCCGCGGCACCCCGGACACCGATCCGGTCGGAGCGCTGACAGGTGTGCCGGCCCCCGAGCACTCCTGACAGGAGGCGGCGTTTCCTGGTGCACGGACATCCGACAGCGCAGGGCTCGCGGACAGTCGCACCGACGGAAGCGGACGTGTTACGCGCCTTTCAATCGGCGACACGACAAGGGGAAATGGGGTGTCACGGGGTCTGGTGTGCATTACCAGGCCACGGTACGGTTGCGGCATGATCACCAGTGATCGAAAGCCGCCGAGGGTCCGAATCATCAACACCGCGGCACTGCGCGGTCAGAAGGAGCCATTGGTTCCGATTCACGATGACAAGGAAGCCGATCAGGCCGCTCGAATGCTGCCGGTCGATGCGGCGGCACTTCGCCGCTGTACCGGTGACGAGAAGGAATTCACAGCCGACGTCTGGGGAAAGCGGGTGCATGTCACCAGTGGTGGTGTACCAGCCAGCGATCTCATCAATGTGCAGGACATCGACCGACTGCTCAGCGATCAGCCCCTGCTGCGTTCCGACATGATACGTCTCGTGCGGCACGGCGAGATTCTTCCGCGGCAGGCCTATCTCAGATCGATGCGGGAGATCTATCCGCGGCCCGTCGACCACGAGATGACGGAGAACGAGCTTCTTCTGGAGATGCTGACCCGGGGCGTCGCAAGTGCCGCGGAGGTCACGGCCGCCGTGCGTGGCGGAGCCACTCTGATCCTCCAGTCGGCGCACTGGTACCACCCGCCGCTGACCGAGTTCTGCCGGTCTCTCGAACTTGCCCTGGGCCGCCGCTGCCGGGCGAACATCTATCTCACACCGGTCTCGTCTCAGGGATTCGGGCTGCACACCGATCCGCACGACGTCTTCGTGCTCCAGGCGTTCGGTGAGAAGCAGTGGCACGTGGGAGCGACGCCGTGGGAGCGGCGCAACGGCCGCTCGAGCGACGACCCCGACGAGACCCGTGAACTGCTGCTGCGCCCCGGCGACGTGCTGTATCTCCCGAAGGGGACTCCGCATCGCGCGAACACCCTGAGCGCCCGGTCGGGGCATGTCACCGTCAGCATCGAGTCCAACTCCTGGCGCGAGGTGCTGCGGACGACGCTGTCCCGGCTCGTCGAGGACAGCCTTCCTGCGGAACTCCTGGACGCCGAGCTGCCCGTGGGCTGGCTGCACGACGGCAGCGTGCTGCACGAGGCGGCCGAGCGGTTCCTGACGGAAGCCCGGGCGGCGTTCGTGCGCCAGGAGCCCGAACAAGTGCGCTCCGCACATCTGCAGACCTTCCTGACGCAGCTCACGGACAGGATTCCCGGCGCTTTCGAGACGGATTCCGCGCTCGGTGTTCTCGGTGTCCTGGACACGACGCGGCTGCGGCGGCGGAAAACTGTGCCGTGCGCGCTCTTCGCACAGCCCGCGACCCGGCGCATCTACGCGGTTCTCGGCCGCCGCTCGGTGAGTATGCCCAATTCCTACGAGAAAGTGATGCGGTTCGTCGCGGGGTGCTGGGAGTTCACGCCCGAGGAGCTTTCCTTCGCGCTGGACGAACCGGAGCGGCTGGAACTGTGCCAAGCGCTTGTCGATGCGCATCTGCTGTACGCGCTAGAGTGACCGAGTGATTGTTTCTCCTGATATACTGTCCGACGGTGTCCGGTTGCGGCTCGTTACGCCCGAGGA
Organism: Streptomyces thermodiastaticus; assembly: GCF_014656135.1. Classification (GTDB taxonomy): domain Bacteria; phylum Actinomycetota; class Actinomycetes; order Streptomycetales; family Streptomycetaceae; genus Streptomyces; species Streptomyces thermodiastaticus. Next base: position 111,156 of record NZ_BNBV01000002.1, on the reverse strand, counting down.
TGCAGAAGCATTGCATTCCGCATATGTGGCGAACCGGGAGCATCTGGCTCCGTGGGAACCGCGCCGCCCGGACAGTTTTTTCACCGTCGAGGGTCAGGCCGAGCGTATCGGCGAGCAATTGCGGCAGCTCTCGGAACGGCGTGCGGTGCCCTGGGTGCTCGACAGCAACGGCACCATCATCGGCACGATCACGCTCTCCGGAATGGCCTTCGGCCCCTTCTGCAGTGCCTACCTGGGTTACTGGGTGGCCGCCGATCGGCAGAACCGCGGACTGGCCAGCGCGGCTGTGGCGAGTGTGTGCCGCGTGGCCCGCGACACCATCGGTCTGCACCGCATCGAGGCCACCACGCTCCTCGACAACGCCCCGTCACAGCGCGTCTTGCGGAAGAACGGTTTCGAGCCGATCGGCATGGCTCCGCGCTATCTGCACATCAACGGGGAATGGCGGGATCATCGTCTGTTCCAGCGGGTTCTGCACGACGGTCCGCCGGCGAGCTGACCTCTGCGGTTGCGCCGACGGGCGCAGCGTGCGCGGCGGTCCGCGGCACCGCTCGACGGGCCACGGACCGCGCGCCCAGACCGGCGGCCAGGAAGAGCAGAGCCAGAGCCGCCCAGCCGACGGAACCCGCGGCCACCACTCCGCCGGCGATCAGCGACGGTCCGACCATTCCCTCCGCGGTAGGTCCCAGGCTGTAGGCGGCGGCGTAGTTGCCGCGCTCGGCATCGGGGGACAGCGCGAACTGGAGCCCCCAGCCACCGGAGGAGTGCCAGATCTCGCCCAGCGTGTGCAGGACGACGGACATCACCATCAGCGCCGCGGCCAGAGCGGACGGAGCCCAGGACGCGAGAATCAGCGTTCCGCACATCAGGGCGAAGGACAATGCCGCCCGGAGCATGTGGCGGCCGGCACCCGGAACGGTCTCGGCTCCCGCGCTGAGCGGTACCTGCAGAGAGATGGCGATCACGGTGTTGATCGCGATCAGCAGGGGGGCGACGGCCGGAGGCGCCTCGGTGGCTCGGGACACCCACAGCGGCATACCGATCACCAGCACCGACAGATTCAGCTGAAGTATGCCATTGCAGCAGGTCAGCAGAGCGAACTTGGCGTTCCTCAACGGACCGAGCGCCGAACGCCGCACGCTCCTGTCGCGGACGGCCGAGACGTTGCGTACGGTCGTCATCAGCACGGCGGCCACGAAGAACGACACCCCGTCGCCCAGCAGCAGTGCCCGGTACCCCGCGTCCGTGCCGCTTCCCACGGCGACCGCCGCCAGCAGGGCGCCCACCAGGAAACCGGCGTTCTTCAGCACCTGCACACGGGCCATGACACCGACGCGCTCGGTGTCACCGAACGCAGAACCCACGTACGCCTGAAGAGCCGGCATTCCGGCGTGCTCCGCCAGCCCCAGCAGCACCAGCACGGTCAGGAACTGCCAGAACGAGTGCACGAAGGCCAGAGCACAGCACCACACCCCGCGCCACACATGCAGCACGACGAGCGCATGCCGGGGACCGATCCGGTCGACCAGGAGGCCGTTGGGAACGGTCGCGGCGAGGGCGACGATGCCCAGCACGGACAGTCCGATGCCGATCTGCGCGTCGGACAGCCCGGCCACACGCGAGTAGAACAGTGTCGCGCCGGCCAGGAACAGGCCACCGCCCGTCGCATCGATCGCGACGGTCGTCAGCAGCCTCCGCTCGGCCGGCCCGGTGGTGCGCAGCCCGAGCCGGCGGGCCATCGACGTCAGCATTCCTGGTGGTTCCCTTCATGGCCTTCGTGCCGGACCGCCGTGCCGCGGGTGGTCCTCACAGGCAGGTCTCGTGCGCCTCGGAGACGCAGACGGAACAGAACAGCATTCCTGCCGTCAGTGGTTTCTGGCAGGCCGGACAGCGGCGTGTGTCCGTGGCCCCGTCGCCGAGCCAGTCGCCGGCCAGGACAGCGCGCAGGCAGGTCTCGGCGTCGCGCACCTTGGGGTGCAGCCGGGGTTCCCTGCCGAGCCGCAGAAGTGAGGAGAGCACCGTGGGGGCGACTCCCAGCTCGCTCCACACCGCCCGGCAGGCCGTCCAGGACCGCTGGGACCAGTGGATGCCCTCGGCGGCACGGGCGAGCCGGGCCCGCTGGGCGGGGGCGATGAGACCCGCCTCGACGGCGGCCGCGAGCACGGCCCGGACGTGCACCGTGCACACGGTCACTTCCCGATGGCCGTCGTCCGGGTCCAGGGCGACGGCGACGTCCGCGTCGGAGGTCAGCGTGCCCAGCCGGTACAGGGTGAAGATGTCACCGATGCCGATCGCGCCGAGCGGCCACAGGTCGGCGGCGCGCAGGGCGCCCATGCTGGAGCAGCCGACCACCGTCCAGCCGGCGTCGAGCAGCTGACGGCACTCCGTCGGGGTGACGGCCATCGTGCCGCCGAACAGTCCGTCGACGAGGACCACGGTGCCGGGATCGCCGTCCAGCAGCGGAAGCAGGTCCCCGCGCCGGACCGGAGGCCGCAGGTCGACCGCTGCCAGCAGCGCGGGGTCGAGGGGACGTACCGACGCCGCGCCGAAGACGATGGGCCTAAGCCTGGACGTGCTGATGGGCCACACGATGGCTCCTGAGGGGTTCCACGACGGAGTCGACCATGCCGGGCACCGCCACATGGGCGACGGGCAGACCGAGTTCCGGGACGGTCAGATCGGTGTGCACGACCCGGTCGTAGCCGCCTTCTTCCAGCAGCGCGGCCACGTGCCGCAGTGTGTCGCGTGTCGACCGCGGCGGCAGGGCGGGGAGCGTGCTCATGTCGGTGACGCCTTCCGCCTTCGCCTGCAGGGCGCGGTGCAGGAACGCAGCCCGCTGCTCGGCGGGGTCGGCGCGGTAGACCTCGGCGACGCGGTCGAGGTCCTCCCGGCTGCCCTGGATGGCGGTGGCACGGGCCTGCGAGGCCTCCGTCAGGGCGCGGCGCAGGGCGACGCCCGCGTTGGGGTGTGTACCGAAACCGGACACCGCCAGGTGGGCCTGGGCGGCACCCGGGTCGGACAGGAACACCGCGAACGTGGGCAGCACAGTGGTGTGGGTGAGGTCGATGACGACCGTGTCGATCTCGGCCCTGGCGTACTTGCGCAGCAGTTCCGTCTCGGCGGATCCGGTCACCGTGTCGAGGGCGACCAGCCGGCCCGGCCCGCCGTGCAGGTACCGCGAGGTGGCGTCGCGTTCGACGACCTCGTACAGCGCATGCAGCACCGCCTCGCTCAGCGTGGCGCCGGAGGCCAGGCCCGTGGTGCTCGGGCGTACCGGCCGCAGACAGCCGGGCGGCGCGGTGTACGGGAAGATCACCTCGGCGGCGGGCAGCAGCACGGGGCTGCCGGTCCTGCTGTCCCGGCCCTGGATCCACTCGATCGGCTGATCGGGCACAGGCTCGGCCAGGCCCAGGTCCGCCGCGGTCAGGTGGGTGCGGCCGGCGGCCCGCAGCTCGGTCGGCCGGGCCGTCAGTGTGGGGCGGGCCAGGGAACCGCAGTGCCGCTCCACCGCCTCGAACAGCGCGGAGGCGAGGGCTTCCACAGGTGTGTTGCCCTTTCCCTGGCAGAGAGTGATCTGCCCGGTGCGGGCCTGAGGCCGGGTCACGCTGAAGACGGGGATGCCCACGACGTCGAGCGGGGTGAGGTCCGTGACGCGGCTGATGCCGAGGCGGTGGCGCAGCGGCCACACCTTGGCGACGGCATCGGCCGCAGGCACCGACCGGTGCGAGGTGCCGCACGGCAGCATGGTGGCGTCGTCGGTCGTGTTCTCCAGCCACGCCAGAGCGTGCGTGCGCGGCGTGTCGTCCAGGTCGGTCATACGGTCGTCCAGGTCAGTCATGCACTGCCTCCCGGGTGACCACCAGCAGGCAGCGGGCACGGAGCGCGGTCAGGAAGGCCAGCGCCGTGTCGGTGCCGCCCTGTGCGGAGACCAGGCAGTCCGGCAGGTAGTCGCCGAGGGCACGGCCGGGCTCGGCCCGGGACAGGGCGTCGAACGCCCACCTCGGCAGCTCGAGGCCGGCCGGTTCGGCGCCGCCGGTGATCCACGAACGGCTGCCCTCGCAGTCCTGTTCCCACCGCAGCCGCACGCCGGGGGCGAGGACGAGCCGGGAGCGCAGGGTGAGCGGTGCCTCGTTCTCGGGGGCGCGACGGACCACACGGTCGCCCAGCACCATGGCGCTCAGCCGCGTGCCCAACAGCATGTCGAGTGCCTGGCCGGGCGTTTCGATCATGGGCTCGCCACGGCGGTTGAGCGAGGTGTTCACCAGGACGGGGAAACCGGTGCGTGCGCCGACGAGATGGAGCAGTTCGTGGATGCGCGGGTTCATGTCCCGCGAGACGGTCTGCACCCGGGCGGTGCCGTCGACGTGGGTGACGGCAGCGAGCTGCTCACGGTACTTCTCGCGGACCGGGACCACCCGCAGCATGTGCGGAGAGGGCTCGTCGAGGTCGAAGTACTCGGCGGCGACCTCCTCGGGCACGATGGGCGCCAGTGGGCGGAAGTCCTCCCGGAACTTGATGTGCGCGTTGATGAAGTCCCAGGTGTCGCGGCTCCTGGCGTCGGCGAGGACCGACCGGTGGCCCAGGGCGCGTGGCCCGAACTCCGATCCGCCCTGGAACCAGCCGACGACGTCGCCCGCGGCGATCCGGTCCGCCACGGCCTCCAGCTCCAGCGGCTCGGTGACCACCCGGTCGCCGACCAGCCCGATGGCCGCGTCGTGGTCGTCCTGGGTGTACGGGTGTCCCAGGTAGTCGTCGTAGGGGACCTGCCGGCGCCGGGTCGAGCCGGTGAGCCGGTAGTGCGCGGCTGCGGCGGCGCCCAGGGAGACCCCGGCGTCGCTCGCCGCCGGGAACACGAAGAAGCGGTCGGCTCCGCTCTCGCGGGCGATGCGGTCGTTGGCCACGGAGTTGAGCGCGACGCCGCCCGCGTAGGCGAGGTTGCGGCAGCCGGGCACCAGAGACATGGCGTACCGCATGCGAGCCACCAGTGCCTCTTCGAGGTCGGCCTGGATCCGGGCCGCGAGATCGGCGTGGTCCATCGGGCCGCCGGAGCCGGGGGCGCGATAGGTGTCCTTCCAGTCGCTGCGGAAGCGGGGCAGGCCGTGCGGGCCGGGCTCCAGCAGGCTGGGGCCGGCGTTGCGGGCCTTCCCCCAGGGGGCGAGGCCCATCAGCTTGCCGCTGCCCTCCTGCCAGTCGCCGAAGACGTACTGGCTCACGGCCGCATAGGTCTCGCCGATCGAGGAGGAGCCGACGCGGACGTTGAAGGAGTCGGCGCACTCGCGGAACAGCAGCCGGTAGCCGTCCCGGTCGAAGTGGTAGACGGAGAAGACGTGGATGCGCGGCAGCCGGTCCTCGGGCCCCCGCGCGAGGTACTCCCGCAGTCCGGGACCGTCCACCAGGAGGTCGTCCGTGCCGAGCACCGAGCCTCCGGAGCCGTCGCAGACGACGACCACGGCCTCCTCGAAGGGCGAGCCCCAGAACGCGGAGAAGGCGTGGGCGAGGTGGTGCGAGACGTAGACGGTGCGCGCGTCGAAGGGGTCGAACAGGTCGAACGACTGCGCCGCGGACGGCACCGACAGCCCCACGTAACCAGGCAGCAGCGGTTGTGCGTTGAAGGCGAAGACGTCCACGTCGTCGGCGGTCAGGCCGGCCGAGGTGAGACAGTAGTCGGCGGCCGCACGGGAGGAGAGGTGGCCGACTCCGTCGTGTTTCCGGCGGGTGACCCGCTCCTGCTGCACGGCGACCTGCGGGCTGCCGTCGCGCAGCAGGCAGGCGGAGGCGTCATGGCTGGCCGACAGGCCGAGGACGACGGGACGGCCGGTGCCGGCCCGCCACGCCGGAGCGGTCACGCCGGGCTCGTCGGTCTTCTCGAGGCGAGGGTCGATCCGCTCCACGGCCTCGGCGCCGCCGACGGCGACATAGGCGGTGACCGGTTCCGGGCACTCCAGGGTGATCACCGTGTCACGCCCGGCGCCGGATGCGACATCGAGCACCAGCCACCCGGCGCCGGTGGTCCGCCGGGTCGTGCCGTCCGCCGCCCATGTCACGGAGAGTTCGGCGGCGCGCGGCAGCCACAACGGGGCGGTGTCCCCGCTGACGACCTCGTCCGCGCCCGCGGCGACGGCTGCGATCCGAACGGTGTCCGCGCCGGTTCTCAGGCGCAGCCGCAGCCGGGCGGCTGCGGCGGGCAGCTCGAAGCAGAACGGTTCTGCGGCACCGGTCCCCGGCTGCCGCAGCAGCGGCGTGCCCACCAGCGTTCCGTCCGGCCCGGCGGAGGCCAGCAGCGCGGCACGCAGCAGCGGCGAGGGCACCCGGCGTCCGTCGCTCCCCAGCCGCTGTGCGAGTACGGCGGCGAGTCCGGCGACGATGCCGACGGCGGCGGAGGTGCCGCGCATGGGAGCGGGGCCGGCCGCGCAGCGGGTGGCGTAGCGGGCGTCCGGGACCAGCAGCTGAGGCTTGCGGCCCAGGCCGTCCGTGCCGCAGTAGGCCGTCGGTCCGCCGTGGTCGGAGCCGACCCCGACGGCGAGCACGGAGGGGCAGGAGGCGGGGAACCTGAGCCGTCCCGGTCCGTCGTGTCCGGCAGCGGCGACGAACAGCGGCATGTCCGGGTCCCGGGCCACCTCCTCGAAGGCCCGCCGCACCTTGAGCCGTTCCGCGTCACGCTCGGGCGACGACCACGGCATGGCCACGATGTCCCAGCCGCCGTCCGCCGTGACCATCGCACGCAGGTCGGCGGCGAGGCTGCGGGCCCTCAGCCGTGCGGCCGAGGCGTAACCGATCTCCGCCCGGCCGGCCAGCTGCCGGCACAGTCCGGCGACCCGCTCCGTGTGCGCGTCGGGCATCCCGTCGCCGTCGGGCGCGGGAGTGCCGTCCGAGACGACCAGGACACGTACGCCTTCCCCGAGCCCGGCGCCGCGGTCGGGTTCCGGGCTCAGTACGGACCACGGCGGCGAGGCGGGCTGCTGTGCGTGTGTCATGCGGTACCTGCCGTGGCCAGGCCGGACGGACGGGAGATGGACGGGGTCCACCCGACCTCCGCCAGCAGGTTCTCGATGCGCTCGAAGTCGCTGTCCAGCTCGTCGGCCCCGAGACCCACCCCGATCTCGTAGGTGACGGCGCGCAGCCGCGGCGCGTGGGCGACCGCCTCCTGGAGCAGGTCGATGACGGCCGGGGTCACGGCGTGGCTGTGGGTGTCCAGGTACCGGTTGTCGAAGGTCGGGTCGATGTAACCGCCCGCCACATGGATCTCCACCACCCGGTCCAGCGGAAGCGAGCGGAGCACGTCCTCGTAGGGCTGCCGCACGGCGACGGCGTACGAGAAGACATGCGCGACGTCCAGCAGCAGGTCGCAGTCGGCGCCGTCGGTGACGCGATGGAAGAACTCGCCGAGGCTCATACGGCCCACGGCGAGGGTGCAGGACGGGATCTCCGGCACGAAGGGGTAACGGCTGACCTCCTGCATGCGGCGTATGCCGTCGACGACATGGTCGGCGATCTCGCGCTCGAAGAGCGGAGGGGTGAAGTACGGCAGCGGGTACGGGCCGATCGACCACAGGCCGATGTCCTCACAGGTCCACACGGCACCCAGCACGTCGCTGACCGCCTCGAGGCGGGTGAACAGCTCCATGTTGGGGCCGCCGGGCGCTGCGGGTGCCACGCCCGGCAGGTGGTGCACCACAGGCAGGTCGCCGGCGCACTCGTCCACGAAGGTCTGCGCGTCGGCGGCGCTGGGCAGGGAGACACAGGACAGATGGCTGAGCCGGCCGGCGTACCGGGCGCACAGGTCCGGCATCTTCTGCGGGTAGCTGTCGCGGTACTGCCAGTCGAGTCCGAAGCCGAGCAGGCCGACGGGGTCCTTCTTCTCTTTCGTCATGCGCACCTGCCTGAGAGCGGAAGGGCCGCGGCGGACACCTTGCGGCCGGGGAAGGCGGCGACAACGATCTGGTAGTCACCGGGGTCACCGAGGGCGTCGGGGTCGAGGGAGCGCGGCAGCCGCCCGCGCTCGTCCACGAGGCGCCAGGCAGAGCGGAACGACTCGGTCTGGAGGGCGTCCGGAACGTGCGGGGGGATCAGTCCGCCGTCGTCCCAGGGGGAGAAGGCGGCCTTCGCCAGATCCATGCCCTCTCCCGGAATACCGGTCGTGCAGGCACACACGTCCTCGGGAGGCGCGATCAACTCGGGAGCGGAGAAGCGGCTCACGAGGCCGAACAGCTGAAAGACGTCCGCGAGCAGCTGGGACTGCCCGGCGACGGTCCTGTGGGCGAACAGACAGAAATTCTCGAACAGGGTGCGACCGGCGCTCTGCCAGAAAGCATCGGAGTCCGCGTAGGCCTCGACGAGCGGAGTGATCGTTTCCGCTTCGACGCAATCCCACAGAGGCGGGCACGTGCGTTGCAGATGACGGTTCAGATTGCGCAGACGGGCGCTTCGCTCGACCTCCAGGGCGTGGAAATCGATGGTGGAAAGAACGGACGCCGTTGCTTCGCACATCCTGCCGGAGGGGTCTTTCAGCGCATCGGCGACCACGTCCGCGGAGCTCTTGGAGTACAGCAGGCGGAGCAGCAACTCCGTACGGGCCTCTCTGTCGTCGCGCAACAGGAGTGCCTGCGTCACGCCGGAAGAAAGGGTGCGCAAGGACCTACCGCCGTTCGATCGAGGGATGTCCTGTCGGAAGAGCCGGCCGGATCCCTGACGAGACCCGGCCGGACCAGGTATTACTCCTGCCACTCCTTGTTGGAGTTGACCGACGCCAGGGCGATGTCGTCGTTGCCGCGGAACTCGGCGCGCAGCGGACCGACGAACTCGTGGGCGTGGGTCGTGGCGAGGTGCCGGATGACCGCCGAACGCAGCGCCTTGTCGCTGTCGATGGCGGACAGTACCGCAGCGGTGTTGTCGGACATGAACCTCTCCCTTTCGCAGAAATGACCGACGGTATTTCCGTCGGTCGACCAGCTCCGGGATGCCGAGCGCGAGTGTCCGTTCTACGGCACTCGAGTCGGCGCGGATCAGGTGATCACACATCCAGCAATCTGCACAGGAGAGCTGCATGTGACGTATGCCACCTGCTGCTGAGGTTTGGGAATTTCATTTTCCGTTGCTGCCCCTGTTTGCCGCCTTGTATGCCGAATGACGCGCATCTCTGGGTGTGGCTGTTTCAAACCAACTGTTTCAAGCCATCCGTGTTCCGGGCGTGCGCACGCCGCCACCCTGGGGCGAGGGGGCGATTCGCCCTGCCTTCGAGTGTCAGGGGCAGTAGGTCGTGAGCAGGGAAGCGGGGCAGCCCCGGCCCTCCGACGTGCTTCCCGGGCAAGGCGGAACCGCCGCAGGTGGCAGACGATGCGCCGGTCGCACCGCCGGCGTGGACGAAAGCCGGGGAGCGCTCGGGGGAGTCAGGCCGCAGCGGATTTCGGGGCGCCACCGAGCCGGAAGCTCGCCACCAGCGAAGCCCAGCGGTCGTCGAACGAGGCGACCTGCAGGAGTTTCGACAGCTCGGCCCGGCAGCGGGCCTCGGCCTGCTCGCCGCGTGCGGCGCCCTCGGGTGTGAGCATGCAGTAGACACCGCGGCGGTCGTGCTCGCAGGTGGCCCGGGCCGCGAGGCCCTTGTGTTCCAGCCGGGTGACGAGCCGGCTCATCGACGACTGGTCCAGTCCGACGCGGGCGGCCAACTCCTGCAGCCGTGCCGCGTGTTCAGGGATGTGCCGCAGCTCGGTCAGCACCAGCGTCTCGGGCAGGGAGACCCGGTACTCGCGCGTGAGCATCTTCTCCAGCGTCTGGTTGAGCTGCCCGACCATCAGCGTGAGCCGACGCCACTGGTCGAACTCGTCGAAGTCTCCGGCGTGGTCGTCGGTCGGCATGTCGGTCTCCCCCTCGGTGCGCTGCTCACCTGCAACCGCGTGCATGCGCAAGAAATGCCCGTTCCTGATACGTGTGCGGATGTTCGTGACCGGATGAGGCGGGGAGGTCGCGTGGGCCGGCATGATACGGCTCCTTCCCCGCCGCTGCCGGGGTACGCGCACCGCCGCACCGCACGGGCCGCTTCGGGCCGTGCGCCCGCGTCGCGGTCGCGAAGGTGTGTGCCGCCGTGGGCGCGACCGGGCCCGTGTGCCTCGTCCGGCGGCTCGCCGGGCACCGGACCTCCTTCCCGCCGACCCGGTCACCCGCCGACCCGGTCTCCCGCCGCCCCCGGTCTCCCCTCGGCTCCCTCTCCCGTCGTCACCCGATCCGCGCGACGGGTTCAGGAGGCGCGGGTGCCGCCCTTGCGGATCCTGGGTGGGAAGTCCGCGTCGACGGGGGTCCAGGCGGCCACGAGGTCCAGCAGCCCGGGGAAGCGGGCGTCGAGGTCGTCGGTGCGCACGTGGCTGCGCCGTTCCAGGCCGTACTGGCGCTGCCGGATGACACCGGCCTCGCGCAGGGCCTTGAAGTGGTGGGTGAGGGACGACTTGGGGCGGTCGATGCCGAACCAGCCGCACGGATGGTCGAACGCCTCACGCTCCAGCAGGAGTTTGCGGACGATGAACAGCCGCAGCGGGTCGCTCAGCGCGCCGAGCACGGTCTCCAGGCGCAGGTCCTCCCGTGCCGGTTCGGGCAGCGGTTCGGGCAGGCCGGCGGGTTCCGGCGGCTGCGGGCGCGTCGAGGTGCGCGCGGTCGGGGTCATGGGTCCTACTCCGTCGTCCGGATCCTGTACGAGTTCTATCGTACCGTGCGCTAAGTTCGAGTAAAGTCGTACTGGTCGCCGGACGAACCGGAGGAACAGCCATGCCCGAAAGCGGAACCACCCCCACGACGGCACCCCCGCAGCCCGATCAGCAGGCCCGGAGCACGGCCCCGGCGGCACCCGCCTGGTGGGTGTGGCCGGCCGCCTGGCCGGTGACCGCGGTGTTCGTGCTGTCCAACGCGGCGACCCCGCTGTATGTGCTGTGGCAGCGCGACATCGGCTTCTCCAAGGGCACGCTGACCGTGATCTTCGCCGCCTACATCGCCGGGCTGCTCGGCTCCCTGCTCGTCTCGGGTGTCGTCTCCGACCGGAGGGGACGCAAACCCGTCCTGCTGCCCGCCCTCGCCCTCGCCCTGGCCGCCTGCGCCATCTTCGCCACCGCCACCAGCGTCGCCGCGCTGATCGTGGCCCGCCTGTTCACCGGCATCGCCGTGGGTGCCGTCGTCTCCGCCGGCATGGCCGCCGTCACCGACGTCGCCGGCCCCGACCGCAAACGCCTCGCCGCGCTGCTCGCCTCCTGCGCCATGGTGTTCGGCGCGGGCCTCGGCCCGCTGCTGGCCGGCATCCTCTCCGAGACCCTGCCCGGCCCCACCGTCACCGTCTTCGTCGTCGAGGCCGCCCTGCTGCTCACCGCCGTGCTCGCCGTGGTGCGCATGCCCCTGCGCCGCCCGCAGACCCCCGCCCGGTCCGGTGCCTGGATCCGGGTGCCGCGCGTCCCCCGCGGCAACGGCCTGCACCTCGCCCTCGGCATCGCCGTCTTCGCGCCCGGCATCACCGCCACCTCGTTCGTGCTGTCGCTCGGCCCCTCGCTGCTGTCCGGCCTGCTCGACACCACCAGCCGTATCGTCTCCGGCGCCATGGCGTTCGTGATGTTCCTGGCCGCCACCGGCGTGCAGTTCGCGGTGCAGAAGCTGCGGCGCCGCACCATCCTGCTCGCCGGTGCGGCCGCGACCACCCTGGCCATGGCCGCGCTGATCACCGCCGTGCACACCTCGTCCGTGCCCGTCCTGGTCGCCGCCGCCCTGCTGGCCGGCGCCGGTCAGGGCATGGGGCAGCTCGGCGGCCTGTCCCTGCTGAACTCCACCGTGCCGCCCCAGCGTCTCGCCGAGGCCAACGCGGCCCTGAACGTGGGGGGTTACGTCCCCGCCGGGCTGCTGCCCGTCTGCGCCGGCTACCTCAGCGACGCCATCGGCCTGACCTCCGGAGCCACCGTCTTCGGCGCCACCCTGCTCACCCTCGCCGTGCTCGGCGGCATCGTCGTCCTCGCCACGCGCCGCCGGGTGCCCGAACCCGCCTGACCCACCCGGTCCGTCTCACATGACGTCGGCCGGGCACCCGCACGTCCGCTCCACCGCCCCGGGGCACGCACCGCCGCGAACCCTCCGGGCGGACCCCCGGCCGCACGACAGCACCGCCCCCGGGGCGGCCCTACGGGGGTCACGGCCCCAGCAGACGTGGATAACGCACGAGCTGGGTGCGGGAGGACAGTCCCAGCTTCCGGAAGACCTTGTGCAGGTGGTAGTCGATCGTGCGCGGGCTGAGGAAGAGCTGGGCCGCGATCTGCGGGTTGGTCAGGCCCTGCGCCACCAGCATGGCGATCTGCAACTCCTGCGGGGTGAGCCGTTCGGACGCCGGGCCGGCCGGTTCCGGACCGGTGCCGGCGTCCCCGGCCGCACGCAGTTCGCTCGCGGCCCGCTCGGCGAGCGTGACGGCTCCGACGGCCGAGAACAGCTCGTGCGCGGTGCGCAGATGGGCGCGGGCCCGGTGCGGGCGGCGGCGCCGGCGGAGCCACTCGCCGTGCGAGAGCTCGCAGCGGCCCCGGTGCAGCGGGGACAGCGCGGCGGCGAGCCGGAGCACGCGGGCACGCCGGTCGTCGTCCGTGTGCACCACGGTCTCGCAGTACGCGAGCAGGGCGTCCCTCGTCTCGTGGGGGTTCGCGGCCACCCAGGCGGCATACGTGTCCAGCAGCTGCCCGGCTCGCGTCCGGTCGCCGGCCCGCGCACACGCCTCGACGGCGTCCGGCATCGCGGCGAAGCCCACCACGGGATCGAAATGCGTGTGGTCCGGCGAGGCCACGGTCACCAGCTGCTGCGCCGCCCGGCCGGGATCCCCCGCGTACAGGTCGGCGCAGCCCATCGCCCACCGGGCCAGTCCCAGGTGATAGGTCGACCCGGTGTGCCGCGCACGGGCCAGGGCGTCCTTCGCGGTGCGCACCGCCTCGTCCCGCCGGCCCCTGACGGCCGCGATCATCGCCAGGTGGTTCAGGTGGGCGGCGCGGCTCTGCCCCAGTTCCGAGGCGAGCCGGTCGCCCTCCTCGGCGGCGGCGCAGGCCAGGTCGTAGGCGCCCACACCGATCAGGTCGGCCGACTGCTGCGACAGGGCCAGCGGCAGCAGGCCGATCAGGCCGTCGGCCCGGGCGGCCCGCACGGCCCGGTCGGCCTGCGGCAGCCCGGAGCCCATGCCGAACGTGACGGACTGCGCGCGTGCCGCCCACATCAAGGCCCGGGGGTCGTCGACCTCGCCGGCCGCCGCGACCGCCACGGTGAGCGACTCCCTTGCCTCCCGGTGCTCCTGCGCGGCCAGGGCGGCATGGCCCCGCACCAGGGCGACGATCAGACGGTCGCGTGCCGTGCGCGGTGCGACGTCCCGGGTCGCCGCGGCGAGCGTGCCCAACCGGCCCGCGTCACCGGCGGAGAAGGCGGCACCGGCCGCGTTGATGAGGATCTCCAGTTTCCGTGAGGGATCCGTCTCGGCACGGGCCGCCTGAAGCAGCTGGTCGCAGGCGTCGGTGAGCCGCCCGGTGCGGTACTCGATGACGCCCGTCAGCGACAGCATCCGGGCCGACAGGTCGCGGTCGGCGCCGGCCAGGGCGCGGCGGGCCGCCGCTCGCGCCCGGTCGGTCTGGCCCGCAGCCCAGGCCGCCTCCGCGGCGGCAGCGGTGCGGCGCAGACGGTCGGCGTCCCGGGGGCTGAGGTCCGCGGCCTGCAGCAGGGCGGTCGCGGCGGATGCGTGGGCGGCCCGCCGGGCCGCCCACCGGGCCACGGTCTCCAGCTCCGCGGCCGTGTCCTCGTCCACGTCCACGGCGGCCAGCGCCCGGTGCCAGATCCGCCGTTCGTCGTGGTCCCGGGCGACGAGGGCACCGGCGAGTGCCATGTGGGCGCGCCGGCGCTGACCCGACGTGGAACCGTCGTGGACGGTGGCGCGCACCAGCGGATGACGGAAGACGATCCGGCCGCCGGTGAGGTCGATCAAGGGCGCCGACTCCGCGGCGTCCAGCGCGTCCGGCGGCAGACCCAGCAGCGAGGCCGCCCGCAGCACGACGCCGAGGTCGCCGGTGTCGTCCACGGCGGCCAGCACGAGGGCCGCCCGGCAGTCCTCGTCCAGGCGCTGGATGCGGTCCTGGAACATCCGCCGGATGCGCGGGGTCAGCGGCACCGGTTCCGGCAGCGGGTCGCGGCCGCTGAGCTGGGCCTGCGACAGAGCGGCCGGGAACTCCAGCAGCGCCAGCGGATTGCCCGCCGCTTCCCGCAGCAACCTGCCGCGCACCTGCGGCGACAGCCCGGCACCGCTGCGCGACAGCAGCTCGGCGGCATCCGCCTCCGGCAGCGCGCCCACCGTCATCTCCTCGGCACCGGGGATCTGCAGATCGTCGGCGCCCTCGTCCCGGACGGCGATCAGGACGGCCACACGGTCGTCGGCCAGCCGACGGGCGGCGAACAGCAGCGCGTCCAGCGACGGACGGTCCAGCCACTGGGCGTCGTCCACCAGCACGACCACCCACGACTGTCCGGCGGCCCGGCTGATCAGGCCGAGCAGCTGGGCCGCGACCCGGAAACGGTCGGTGGGCCGCTCCTCGTCGGCCCGGCCGAGCCCGACGGCCGCGGCCAGCGCACCGCACTCGGACGCCGGCAGGGAACGCAACAGGGCGTCCAGCGGCCGCAGCAACCAGTGCAGTCCGGCGAACCCGAGGTCGCTCTCCTGCTCCAGCCCCGTCACCCGCAGCACGGTCGCACCGGCGGCCCGTTCGGCGGCGTGATCGAGCAACGCGGTCTTGCCGATCCCCGGTGCGCCCCGCACGACGAGAACCCTGCCGCGGCCGCGTGCGCTCTCCGCGAGCAGGCGGTCGACGACCGCGCACTCGCGTTCGCGGCCGACCAGGGCGGTCGTCTGTCTCTGTCTCGTCATGGGGATTCTCAGCTTACGCAGCCGGACGATGCGGGACGATCCGCATGCCTGGGCGGCGCGCACGCCCGGTCCCGCCCGCCGACGGGCCGGCACGGCCGGGCAGGACACCGGCTCACCAGCGGCGATGCCGCATCGCACCCGGTCCCGCACCGACCCCCGCGCCGCGCCGACGAGGCACCGGAACACCTGCGGGCCGCCCGCACACCGGTCCGTCACCGGTGAGCCCACGGGTGACGGACCGGTGGACCGACCGGTGACCTCACGGATGCCTCCCGGTGACCGGTCGGCGCAGGGTGGACGACCGGGGCGGCCAGTGCGGAACCCGGCACGACCGATCCCCGCCCGGCGGTGACATCCCCGCCCCTCCGTTTCCTCTGCAGCAAGGAGCAGATCTGTGAAGACCTGGCTGATCACCGGTGTGAGCAGCGGCTTCGGCCGCCTCATGACCGAGCGGCTGCTGGTCGAAGGCAGCCGCGTCGCCGGCACGGTGCGCAACCCGGAGACCGTGGCCGACCTCAAGGCCACCTACGGCGACCAGCTGTGGACGGCCCGCCTGGACGTCACCGACGGCGCCGCCGTCCGGCAGGTCGTGGACCGTGCCTTCGCCGAGCTGGGCCGGATCGACGTGGGTGGTCAACAACGCCGGCTACGGCCTGTTCGGCGCGGCGGAGGAACTGACCGACGAGCAGGTCCGCCACCATATCGACACCAACCTGGTCGGATCGATCCAGGTGGCCCGGGCCGCGCTGCCGCACCTGCGCGCACAGGGCGGCGGCCGCATCGTCCAGATCTCCACCTACGGCGGCCAGGCCACCCACCCGGGCGCCACCCTCTATCACGCCTCGAAGTGGGGCATCGAGGGCTTCATGGAGTCTCTGGCCCAGGAGGTCGCCCCCTTCGGCATCGGCGTGACGATCGTCGAACCGGGCGGTGCGCGCACCGGCTTCCGCTCCACCGGCGCCCGGCTGGCCGCGCCGCTGGCGGCGTACGACGGCACCCCGGCCGCGATGGTCCGCGGCATCAAGAACGCCCCGCTCTCGCCCGGCGACCCGGCGAAGATGGCCGAGGAGATCATCGCGGCGGCGCAGCGGCCCGGTCCGCTGCGGCTGGTGCTGGGCAGCGACGCGTACACGTTCGTCCGCGATGCGCTGGCCGCACGGCTCGCCGAGATCGAGACGCAGAAGGAGTCCGCCGCGGCCACCGACGTCCCGGCCGCCTGAGACACGGTGGCTCGCACGGCCGCACGACGACGAGGCCCGGGCCGCCCGGTGGCCGGACCGGCCCGGCCGTGACACAGGTGACACCGGTGCCGGGACACCTTCCGGCGGCCGGGTGTGCCCTGCGCGAATCGTCACATGCGACGGACACCTCGGACGGGGCGGGCGGCGCCGGGCGCCGGCGGCATGTGTGCCACGGTGCGCACGAGGGGCATGTGTGCCGGGGTGCGCCAGGCAGTTTCGTCCGGGTCAGTCGGTCGTTGGTCTGGGTGTGCCGTTGACTGATGCGCAGTGGGCGCGGATCGAGCCGTTGCTCCCGGACCGGACGCCGAAGCGGGGTGGCCGCTGGCGGGACCATCGTGAGGTGATCGACGCGATCGCCTACAAGTTCCAGACCGGCACCCAGTGGGTGCACCTGCCGGAGAAGTACGGCAACTGGCGGGGCGTGTACAACCGGCTGCGGATGTGGGCCGTCGATGGCACGTGGGAGCGGGTGTTCACCGCCCTGGTGGCCCAGGCCGACGCCGACGAGGACGTCAGGTGGGCCGTATCGGTGGACTCCACGATCGTGCGGGCCCACCAGCACGCGGCCGGGGCCCGTGAAAAGGGGGCCCCGGCCGACGAGCCGCGTGACCACGCCATCGGCCGCTCCCGCGGCGGACTGACCACGAAGATCCACCTTGTCGCCGACGGCCGGTGCCGGCCTCTGGCCTTCCAACTCACCGCCGGTCAGGCCGGTGACGCACCTGCCTTCACCGAGGTGATGACCCGCCTGCGCGTTCCCCGCCGGCGCGGTCGTCCGCGCACCAGACCGGACGTGGTCCTGGCCGACAGGGCCACTCCTCCCGCGAGATCCGTGTCATCTGCGCAGACGCGGCATCCGGGCGGTGATCCCGGAACGGGCCGACCAGCAGGCCAACCGGAAGCGGCACGGACAGGCCGGTGGCAGGCCACCGGCCTTCGACCAGGAGGTGTACAAGCAGTGCAACACCGTCGAGCGGTGCATCAACCGCCTGAAGCAGTGGCGCGGTATCGCCACCCGCTACGACAATACTGAGCTGTCCCGAGTTTCAAACCCGGATCAGCTCAGCACTGATCACGGGCCGGGACCAGGCCGCCGCGGTTGGGCCGCCGGCCAGGTTGCGCGCCCTGCGAAACGCCGGCATGGCTGTAGGAGCCTTGCCGACCGGCGCGGCCGTCGCCATTGGCGATCAGTGGGCATTCCGGTCGGTCATGGCTGCTGCGACCGTGATCTTCCTGTCCTGCGCAGCCGTCGCCTTGAGTCTGCCCAAGGATGCAGAAGTCGTAGTCCGACGAGCCAGCCGACCGCGGCTCGTCGACAACGCCGCATTCCTGAGAGTCACCGTGATCTACGGCGCGTTGACCTTCTCGGCTGTCCTTCTCGGCGTGGGCATGGCCTTGTGGATCACCCAGCAGACCGACCTACCACCGTGGCTCGTCAGTGCGAACTACCTGATCAACACCGTTCTGGTGGTCGCTCTCCAGACCAGACCGGCCCGCGGTTCGGAATCGCCGCTTCGTGCCCGACGCATGATGATCAGCGGCGGCATCCTGGCGGCAACAGGTGCCGCAGTGGCTCCCCTCTCCGTCTGGGGTAGTGGGTGGGCTCCCATCGCCGTCGCGGTTCTCGTGGTGGTGCTGATGACCGGGGCAGAGATCTACGTCGTGGCGGGCGGAACCAGTTTGGCGCTCGTGCACACTCCGCAGGACCACCGGTCCACGTATCTGGCCACGTCCAATCTGGCGTTCGGTGTGGCGACCGTGATCGGCCCTACCTTGATCAGCGTCAGTCTGGACCTAGGCTCTGCTGGGTGGCTGGGCTGGGCGGTGATCTTCGCCATCGCGTCGGTTGCCGCGCGTACAGTGCCACTGGCCCCAAGCCGAACCGAACCGTCGGCCACGGCGGGAGCCGAAACCGTACGACGCGAACCCGAAGGAGAAAACGCGTGATCGGCGCAAGCCACACCATCCGTATCGCACGCCCCTCCACCGACCTTGCCGCAGCTGAGCGCTTCTACTGCGAGGGCCTGGGCTTGGACGTTCTTTTCAGGGGCGTCGGGGACCCTGAAGCCGGAACGCATGATCTCCTCATGGTGGGTCCTCGTGATGCACGATGGCACCTTGAGCTGACGGTCGGCACGCGGGAAACCGTGCTGCCGTCCCCCACCCCCGAAGACCTCCTGGTCATCTACCTGGACGCGCCAGTGAGCAGGGCGATGGTGGATCGGGCCGTCGCCCACGGCGGAACAGTGGTCGCTGCACACAACCCCTACTGGGATCATGGCGGAGTGACCATTGCCGATCCCGATGGCTACCGCGTCGTACTCACCGAGCGGTGCTGGGGTCTGAACAAGCCCCTGTCCGATCGAACAAGGAGCGGCGATGACACCTGACATGCACGATGTCGTCACGCGGAAGAGGCCGCGGGTCATTCTCAGCGTCGCAGTTCCGCTCGATGGGTACATCGACCATGCCACACCGGAACGTCTGCTCCTCTCCAGCCGTGGCGGACTCCGAGCGTGTCGACTCCCTGCGCGCGCAGTGCGACGCCTTCCCGATCGGCGCAAACACCGTGCGCAGAGACAACCCCCGGTTCGTCGCTTCCGAGGAACGCCGTACGCGTCGCGTCACGCGGGGACTGCCAGCCCGTCCTTCGAAGGTCGCGCTCAGCGCTAAGGTGTGCGCCGACCGCACACCCCCGGTGCGGGCGGCTGCGCGCACCGCACAGCACAGCACCGCACCGGAGGTGTGGCGTCCGCGTCGTCAGGCGGCGGCCAAATGGGGCCGGTTGCGCACCAGCAGCGCGGAGGCCAGCGCCGCGCACAGGAACACGACCGCGATGACGGCCATGCCCGTGTGCACTCCGGAGGTGAAGGCGTCGCCGACCGCCGCCGTCACGTTCGGCGGGGCCGTGCCGTCGCTCCTGCCGGAGGAGACGGCGTGCTCGACCGCGGGCCAGGCCGCCCTGGGCACGCCGTGGGCCTCGAGCCGGTCCGGCAGCTGGGACCGGAGCCGGCCGGCGAGGAGGGCGCCGAGCAGGGACGAGCCGGTGACGGAACCGACCTGACGGAAGGCGTTGACCGCTCCCGAGGCCATGCCGGCGCGTTCGTGGGAGACGCTGACCAGGGCCGCCGCGGTGCTCGGCGCGGCCACCATCCCGCTCGCGGCGCCGAAGAGGGCGTACAGCCACCACACGCGGGAGTACGGCGTGCCCGGCCCCACGGTGGCGAGTCCGGCGGCGGCGGCAGCCCCGAGGACGAAGCCCAGCGTCAGCGGGAGTTTGAAGCCGGTGCGGCGGATCAGACGTCCGGCCGCGTAGGCGACGACCACGTACATGCCGAACAGGGCCAGCAGGCGCCATCCCACGTCCAGGGCGGACAGGCGCTGGACCCGCTCGTAGAAGAGCACCGACAGGATGGAGACGCCGGTGAAGCCGAACAGGGAGACGGCCGCGACGAACATCACGGCGCTGAAGGACGCCGACCGGAACAGGGCCACGTCCAGCATGGGCGTGCGGGCGGCGCGTTCGACGAGGACGAAGCCGGTCAGTGCGACCACCGCGACGCACCAGGCGAGAAGGATCCGCGGAGCGGCGTAGCCGTCGTGTCCGCCTTCGATGAGAGCGTAGACGAGGGCGGCGATGCCGAGCACGGCCAGGATCTGCCCGGGGAGGTCCAGTCTGCCGCCCGGGCTGCGCGACTCGGCGACGAAGACGGCCACCGCCATGGTGACCACGGCGAGCACCGCGGTCGACAGGAACACGGTGTGCCAATGGAAGCGGTCCAGCAGGGCGCCCGCGATGAGGGGGCCGACGGCGAGTCCGATGCCGGAGGAGGCCGCCCAGACGGTGACGACCTCGGTGCGCCGGTGCGGGTCGGGGAAGGCGGCCCCCAGGATGGCCAGGCTGTTGGGCAGCACGAGCGCGCCGCCGATGCCGGAGACGAGCTGACCGGCGACGACGCCCGCCATACCGGTCGCGGCGTGGACGGTGAGCGATCCGAGGATCAGGAACGCGGCGCCGGTGAGGAAGGCACGCTTGCGGCCGTACAGATTGCCGATCGTGCCCGCGGACATCACCAGGCAGGCCACCAGCAGTGTGTACGCGGAGGGGATCCACACCAGGCCGGTCGGGGAGACGTGCAGGTCGTCCTGGATCGCCGACAGCGCCGACACGGACGCGGTGATCAGCAGAAAGGTCGTCATGGCACCCAGGCACATGGCGACGAGCGTGACGGCGGCGGTGAACCGGGACGGCCGGTGCCCGCCGGCGCGGGCCGGCCCTGGTGCGTGCCGGGCGGTGACGGGGGTGGGGCTGGAGGTCACGACGTCCTCGTCTCAGCCGAGCTGCGGGTACAGGGCGGCGACGCCGCCGGACAGCTTCGCCTGGATCTGCCGGCTGGTGTCGTCGACGACGATCTCGGGTGCGCCGGCCGCGACACCGTCCACGGCCGCACGGGCGACGACCGCCGGGTCCGTCTTGGGCCCGGTGACATGGCGGGCCATGTCGGTGTTCATGTAGCCGACGTGCAGCGCGGACACGGTGATGCCACGGGGCGCCAGCTGCTGGCGCACGGTGTTGGTCATGCTCCAGGCCGCGGACTTCGCGGCCGCGTACGCGCCGACGGACGGGAAGCTGAACCACGACAGCACCGAAAGGATGTTCAACACCGCCCCGCCGCCGTTGGCCTCGACGACCGGGGCGAAGGCGCGGATCGTGCGCAGGGATCCCAGGTAGTGGGTGTCCAGCTCCAGCCGGAGGGCGTCCCAGTCGCCGGTCAGCGGATCGGCCCCGGTGGAGCTGCCCGCGTTGTTGATCAGCAGGGTGACGTCGCGGGCCTTCTCGGCGGCCGCGGCGATGGACGCGGGATCGGTGACGTCCAGCCGGATCGGGGTCACCCCGGGCAGATCGACCTGCTCCGGGCGGCGGACCGCCGCCCAGACGGTGGCGCCCCGCGCGGCCAGTTCCCGGGCGAGCGCCCTGCCCAGTCCGCGGTTGGCGCCGGTGACCAGGGCGGTTGCCGTGCTGATGTCCATGACGTGCTCCTCAGACATGACTCGCAACGAGCTGACTTACGCATCCATAAGTCAGCTCGACCGTATAAGCTGGCATCGGTCGAGGCAAGTCAGGTGGGAGCGGGAGGACGGCAGGGATGAGCGATCTGCTGGCGGAGCGGGACGCCTGGTCCATGGCCAACTGCTCCATCGCCCGGACCCTGGAGATCGTCGGCACCAGAACGGCGATGCTGATCCTGCGCGAGGCCTTCCTGGGCACCCGCCGCTTCGACGACTTCGCCCGGCGCATCGGCATCGGCGAACCCGCCACCGCCGCCCGGCTGAAGGAACTCACCGCCGCCGGACTGCTGGAGCGCGTCCCCTACCGCGAGCCCGGCCAGCGGACCCGGTACGCCTACCAGCTGACCGAGAAGGGGCGGGACTTCCTGCCCGTGCTCACGGCACTGCGGCAGTGGGGCGACACCTGGGTCGCCGGCGAGCAGGGGCGGCCGGTCGTCGCCCGGCACAAGCAGTGCGGTGGCGAGGTGCGCGCCGTGCTCCGGTGCGAGGAGGGGCACGACGTGCCGTTCGGGGAGTCGTACATCGACGCCGGTCCCGGGCTGCTGCGTCTCGAAGCGGACGGCGCCTGATCCAGGAGGCGGCCGGTATCGCGGGGCCGGACCGCCCTGCGGCGACCGGGGACCGGCTTGCGGCGACCGGGGGCGGGCCGGTCAGGCCTGGGCGTGCGCTGGTCGGGACTGAGGGCGCGCCGGTCGGGTCCAGGGCGGGCCGAGGGGCCCGGACTCGTACGGGCCTGCTGCGGGGGCAGCGGTCCGTGGTCCTCCGCGCACACGATCACCGCGCGCAGCGTCTCGCCGTAGTCCGCATGCCGGACCTCCAGCGGCGGGCCCTCGGGGGCCGTGGTGCAGCGGTCACCCCACTGCTTCAGTGGCCGCCGACCGCCGGAACCGGGGGCTGGTCGACGCGGCCGTGGCGAGCGTCTGCCGTACTATCCGCGACATCATCGGCCTGCACCGCATCGAGGCCACCACGCTCCTGGACCATGCCCCGTCGCAGCGCGTGCTGGAGATGAACGGATTCGAGCCCATCGGCATGGCTCCGCGCTATCTGCACATCGACGGGCAATGGCGGGATCACCGCATGTTCCAGCGGATCCTGCACGACGGTCCGCCGGCGAGCTGACGGCCGCTCGCCGCACCGGCCGCCGCGGAGCAGTCAGCACGGGGCTGCGTCGGTGACGTGGAGCTCGAAGCGCGCGACGAGCGGAGCATGGGCGGGGACGACACCGCCCGCCCGCAGACCACGGCCGTCCACAACGGACCACCCCCGCCTGCGCGGGGCTCGTCCGCGCGGGCTGGTCCTCAAGGAGGGCACCGAGATGTGGCCCCCGCCTGCGCGGCGGGGGCCGATGCGCCTTATGCGGCGGTGCGCGGGCGGGGGTGAGGTGGCCCAAGCCTGCACGGGGAGGGTCCCTGCCGACACAGCGCAGGCTTGCGTCGGCTGTATGGTCCCCGCATGCGCTGGGCAGTACAGCTGGACATCTCACCCCGCAATGGGTGGGGCGTTCGTGCGGCTCACCGAAGAACTCGTACGACCATGAGGGGGCTCGGCAGTGCCGGGCGGGACGCGCTACGAAGGGCAAGATCCGCCGGGTTCCCCAGCTGTGTGAGTCTTCGTGAGACGTGAGAAGGTCTGGGGCGTGAGTGAGACACCCCCGAACACCCTGCAATACCGCTTCGACGGGCCGGAAGACGCTCCGGTACTGATCCTGGGTCCCTCACTGGGCACCACCTGGCACATGTGGGACCGTCAGGTCCCCGAACTCGCCCAGCAGTGGCGGGTCTTGCGGTTCGACCTGCCGGGTCACGGCGGTGCCCCCGCCTACCCGGCCTCCTCGGTCGCCGAGCTGAGCGCCCGGCTGCTCGCCACGCTCGATGCCCTGGGCGTGCAGCGCTTCGCCTACGCCGGGTGCGCGCTCGGCGGCGCGGTCGGCATCGAGCTGGCCCTGCGTCACCCCGAGCGCCTGGCCTCCCTGGCGCTGATCGCTGCCTCGCCCCGGTTCGGCACGGCGGACGAGTGGCGCCAGCGGGGGGTGGTCGTCCGCACGAACGGCCTCGACCCCATCGCCCGCACCTCCCCGGACCGCTGGTTCACCCCCGCCTTCGCCGCCGCCCAGCCCGCGATCACCGACTGGGCCGTGCAGATGGTGCGCACCACGGACCCCGGCTGCTACATCGCCGCCTGCGAGGCGCTGGCCGCCTTCGACGTGCGGGCCGAGCTGGGACGCGTCGGCGTGCCCACGCTCGTCCTGGTGGGCTCCGACGACCAGGTCACCGGCCCCGCCGAGGCCCGTACCCTGGTCGCCGGCATCCCCGACGCCCGCCTCGCGGTCGTGCCCACCGCGTCCCATCTGGTCCCGGTGGAGCAGCCCGCCGCCGTCACCGATCTGCTGGTGCGGCACTTCTCCACCGCCTGGCAGCCCGTCTTCGACCCCGGCACCGGCCAGGTGGCGGTGGTCGCCGCCGCGCCGGCCAAACCCGCCCCGGTGGGGCCCGCCCCGGCCGTCACCGCGGCGGCCGTGCCCGCCGCACCGGTCGCCGAGATAGCGCCCGCCCAGGCACAGCCCTACGCCGTCGAGCAGCCGGACGTCTACGACACCGGCCTCAAGATCCGCCGCGAGGTGCTGGGCGACGCGCACGTCGACCGGGAGCTGGAGCAGGCCGACGCCTTCTCGCAGGACTTCCAGCACCTGCTCACCCGCACCACCTGGGGCGAGATCTGGCAGCGGCCCGCCCTGGACCGGCGCACCCGCAGCTGCGTGGCCCTGACCGCGCTGGCCGCGGGCGGCCACCTGGAGGAGCTGGCCGCCCACACCCGGGCCGCCCTGCGGATCGGGCTGACCCCGGACGAGATCAAGGAAGTGCTGCTGCAGACGGCTGTCTACTGCGGCATGCCGGTCGCGGGCCGCGCCTTCCGGGTGGCCCAGAAGGTCATCGAGGAGGAGACGACTCCGGCGGAGTGAGTCCGCGCCGGTCCACCCCGGCGGGGCGGGAGGCCCCCGGTCCCGCCGGCCGCGGTCCGTTCCCCGGGCCACTCCCCGGACCGAGCCCCGGGCCCCGTCGCCTGCGCGGCCGCGTCCGGCCGTACGGGGGCGCGCCCTTCTGCCGCCGTTCCCGGCCCCGCACGAGGCGCGACGCCCTGCGGGCACACGCACCCCTGCGCCCGCGCCCGCCGGGAAAGATCACCCCGACCGCCCCGCAGGGCAAGATGGGCCCATGAAGCTCACGAAGATGTCCCACGCCTGCGTCCGCCTGGAGAAGGAGGGCCGCACCCTCGTCATCGACCCGGGCGGCCTCAGCGAGGAGGACGCGGCCGTCGGCGCGGACGCCATCCTGATCACGCACGAGCACTTCGACCACTTCCACGAGGGCCGGCTGCGGGCCGCCCTGGAGGCCGAGCCGGCCGCCGAGATCTGGACGCTGAGGTCGGTGGCGGAGCAGATCTCGGCCGCGTTCCCGGGGCGGGTGCACACCGTCGGCCACGGGGACACCTTCACCGCCGCCGGGTTCGACGTGCAGGTGCACGGCGAGCTGCACGCGGTGATCCACCCGGACATCCCGCGCATCACCAACGTCGGCTACCTCGTCGACGGCGGCAGGCTCTTCCACCCCGGCGACGCGTTCACCGTCCCGGACCAGCCGGTCGAGACGCTGATGCTGCCCGTCATGGCCCCCTGGAGCAAGGTCGCCGAGGTGATCGACTACGTCCGCGAGGTCAGGCCGCAGCGGGCCTACGACGTGCACGACGCGCTGCTCACCGATCTGGCCCGCCCGATCTACGACACCCACATCGGCAACCTGGGCGGCGCCGAGCACCTGCGGCTCGCGCCGGGCGCCTCGGCCGAGGTCTGACGGCTCACAGCCGGCCACGGGCGGGCGCCGCGGGCCGCGCGGGCGGCGTTGTCGGCCCCGCCCGGTAGGTTGTGGACCATGCGCATCGCGACCTGGAACGTGAACTCGATCACCGCCCGCCTGCCGAGGCTGCTGGCCTGGCTGGAGAGCAGCGGGCCCGACGTGCTGTGCCTGCAGGAGGCCAAGGTCGCCGAGGAGCAGTTCCCGTTCGACCAGCTGTGCGAGGCCGGCTACGAGGCGGCGGTGCACGCCACCGGCCGGTGGAACGGCGTGGCCGTGCTCTCCCGCGTGGGCCTGCAGGACGTGGTCAAGGGCCTGCCCGGCGACCCCGGCTACGAGGGCGTGACCGAACCGCGGGCCATCTCCGCCACCTGCGGTCCGGTGCGCGTCTGGTCGGTGTACGTGCCCAACGGGCGTGAGGTGGAGCACCCGCACTACGCCTACAAGCTGCAGTGGTTCGAGGCGCTGAAGGCCGCCGTGGCGGGCGATGCCGCAGGCAGCCGCCCGTTCGCCGTCCTGGGCGACTACAACGTCGCGCCCACCGACGACGACGTCTACGACCCGGCGGCCTTCGAGGGGGCCACCCATGTCACGCCCGCCGAGCGGGCCGCGCTGGCCTCCCTGCGCGAGACCGGCCTGACCGACGTCGTGCCGCGGCCCCTGAAGTACGACAAGCCGTTCACGTACTGGGACTACCGCCAGCTGTGCTTCCCCAAGAACCGCGGCATGCGCATCGACCTGGTGTACGGCAACGAGCCCTTCGCCAAGGCGGTCACCGACGCCTACGTCGACCGTGAGGAGCGCAAGGGCAAGGGCGCCTCGGACCACGCGCCCGTGGTGGTCGACCTGGACGTCTGAGCCTCTCGCGCCGGGCCCGTGGGCTTCCCCCCGCGTGGGCAGGCGCCGCACGAGGCCGGGGACCGCCGGCACCTCCCCGTCGGGATGCCCGAACTGTCCCAGCCGTACGCCGAGATCGTGCATATCCGAGCGGTCCGCGCCCAACGGCCGCCCGGTGCACGGGGTTCGGGCCCGGGGCGCGGCCCGGCGGTCTCCCCCCTCCATGCCCTCGACTACGATGGGCAGTTCGCGACCGCGGCAGGGGCAGCGGTCCACAGAGCCATACCCGGCCGGCGGCAGCCGAAGATCACTGCTCGCGCGGCGGAAGCGGCCCGGGACACCGGGGACTTCCGTGGCCGAGGAGAAGGTCAGCTGCGCGCCGGGCGGGATGTGCTCGCTTCCGTGCACGTCCACGGCGGTCCGCGTCCGGTGGGTGTTCCTCGCGGGGCCCGTCCGCGACGAGTGCGGCCGCATCCGCCCCGGTTGCGGTCCCGTCCGACCCGGTGTCCGGCGCGTTCACCCCGCGCGGCAGTGCGCGCGAGCCGCCGGTGCCGTGGCAGGCCCGGCCGGCCGGGGTGACGGTCCGGCACCGGCGGTGTTCCGGCCGGTGAGCGTCCGCCGGACGCGGACCGGAAGCCCCCTGTGCCGCGGGCGGCCGCGGTGGTGCGGCCGTTCCCTCCGCGCGCATCCCGGTCGTTCGTCATCACCCGAGTGGCGCAAAGGAGTTGGGCGCACACCCTCACCCGAACAGCCGCGTTCGCCGTGCCCATGACGGGGCCATGGCGATGAATTAAGCTGCGCGGACGGTCAGCCGACCGAGCAGACTCGACCGTGGAGGTGCGGATGCGTCCCCCTGTCGCGCGGAAACTGGCGTTCCTGGCGGTCACGGCCGCCGTGGTGTCGGTGGGGGCGGCCGCGCCGCCGACCGCGCACGCCCGCGGCGGAGGGGGAACGGCCCCGAAGACGCCCGTGGCCGTCGGCTACGGCGGCGCCGTGGCCAGCGTCGACGCCGACGCCTCGGCAGCCGGCATAGAAGTGCTGAAGCAGGGCGGCAACGCCGTGGACGCGGCCGTCGCCACCGCCGCCGCGCTCGGCGTCACCGAGCCGTACTCGGCCGGCATCGGCGGAGGCGGCTACTTCGTCTACTACGACGCCCGCACCCGCACCGTCCACACCATCGACGGCCGCGAGACGGCGCCCCTGACCGCCGACAAGAACCTGTTCACCGAGAACGGCAAGCCGCTCTCCTTCGACGAGGCGGTCAGCAGCGGCCTGAGCGTCGGCACCCCCGGCACCCCGGCCACCTGGCAGAATGCCCTGGACGAATGGGGGACCAAGCGCCTGGCCACCGTCCTGAAGCCCGCCGAGAAGCTGGCCCGCGACGGTTTCACCGTCGACGAGACCTTCCGGCAGCAGACCGCCGACAACGAGACCCGCTTCCGGTACTTCCCGGACACCGCCAAGCTGTTCCTGCCGAACGGCGAGCTTCCCGTCGTCGGCTCCACCTTCACGAACCCGGATCTGGCCCGCACCTACCAGGAGCTGGCCCGCAAGGGCGTCGACGCCGTCTACCACGGCGAACTCGGCCGGGAGATCGTCAAGACAGTGAACCACCCGCCCGTCGACCCGGCCTCCGGCTGGAAGGCCCGCTCCGGCGGCCTGACCGAGAAGGACCTCGCGGCCTACCGCGCCAAGCTCCAGGCGCCCACCCGGATTACCTACCGCGGCCTGAACGTCTACTCCATAGCACCGTCCTCCTCCGGCGGCACCACGCTCGGCGAGGCCCTCAACATCCTGGAGAAGACCGACCTGTCCAAGGCGAGCGAGACGCAGTACCTGCACCGCTTCATCGAGGCGAGCCGCATCGCCTTCGCCGACCGCGGCCGCTGGGTGGGCGACCCCGCCTTCGAGGACGTGCCCACGAAGGAACTGCTGTCGCAGAAGTTCGCCGACTCCCGCGCCTGCCTGATCAAGGACGACGCGGTGCTCACCAGCCCGCTCCCACCCGGCGACCCGCGCCACCCGGCCGCGTGCGGACAGGGCGGCACGGCGGCACCCACCACCTACGAGGGCCAGAACACCACCCATTTGACGGTCGCCGACCGCTGGGGCAACGTCGTCGCCTACACCCTGACCATCGAGCAGACCGGCGGCAGCGGCATCACCGTCCCCGGCCGCGGCTTCCTGCTCAACAACGAGCTGACCGACTTCTCCTTCGCCCCGGCCGACCCGGCCGTGCACGACCCCAACCTGCCCGGCCCCGGCAAGCGGCCCCGCTCGTCGATCGCCCCGACGATCGTGCTCGACCGGCACCAGCGCCCGGTGGTCGCCCTGGGCTCGCCCGGCGGCGCCACCATCATCACCACGGTGCTGCAGACCCTCACCGAGTTCCTCGACCGGCACCTGCCGCTGGTCGACGCGATCGCCGCACCCCGCGCCAGCCAGCGCAACGCGGCCCAGACCGAACTCGAACCCGCCCTGTACAACAGCCCGTTGAGGAAGCAGCTGGAGGCCATCGGCCACTCCTTCAAGCTCAACCCGGAGATCGGCGCCGCGACCGGCGTCCAACGCCTGCCCGACGGCCGCTGGCTGGCGGCCGCCGAGAAGGTACGCCGCGGCGGAGGCTCGGCCATGGTGGTCCGCCCGTCCCGGTGAGCGGCAGCACGCCCACGACGGGGCCCGCCCTCCCCGAGGCAAAGGGAAGGCGGGCCCCGTCGCCGTGACGTCACTCCACAGGCGCCGCCGTAGGCTCCCGGTCGTCGGTGCCGAACACCAGCCGGTCGTCGGCCACATCGACCGTGACCCGGCTGCCCGCGCCGATCCGGCCGTCCAGCAGCAGCCGCGACAGCTGGTTGTCGACCTCTCGCTGAATGGTGCGGCGCAGCGGCCGGGCCCCGTACTCGGGCTCGTAACCGCGCCGCGCCAGCCAGTCCACGGCGGCGTCGGTGAACTCCACCGCCACGTCCTGCGCGTGCAGCAGCCGCCGGGTCCCATCCAGCAGCAGGTCGGTGATGCGCCGGAGCTCCTCGGAGGTGAGCTGCCGGAAGACGACGATCTCGTCGATGCGGTTGAGGAACTCGGGCCGGAAGTGCTCCCGCAGCGGGCGCAGGATCCGCACGCGCCGCGCCTGGTCGTCCGCCTCCGCGCCACCCGGACCGAACCCGATGCCCGCCCCGCGCCGGGTGACGGCCTCCGAACCGAGGTTGCTGGTCATCACGATGACGGTGTTGGTGAAGTCCACGGTGCGGCCCTGGGAGTCGGTCAGCCGCCCGTCGTCGAGCACCTGCAGCAGCACGTTGAAGACGTCCGGATGCGCCTTCTCCACCTCGTCGAGCAGCAGCAGCGAGTACGGGTGCCGGCGCACGACCTCGGTGAGCTGACCGGCCTCCTCGTGGCCGACGTAGCCGGGCGGGGCTCCCACCAGCCGGCTGACGGTGTGCCGTTCCTGGTACTCGCTCATGTCCAGGCGGACCATGCGGTCGTCGCTGCCGAACAACGCCTCGGCCAGCGCCCGCGCCAGCTCCGTCTTGCCCACGCCGGTCGGCCCGAGGAACAGGAAACTGCCGATCGGCCGGTCCGGGCTGGCCAGTCCCGCCCGGGAGCGCAGCACCGCGTCGGAGACCACGGCGATGGCCTCCTCCTGGCCCACCACCCGCTGGTGCAGATGCTCCTCCAGCCTCAGCAGGCGCTCCTTCTCCTCCTGGGTGAGGCTGCTGACGGGGATGCCGGTCCGGCGGGACACCACCTCGGCGACGTCCTCCGCGGTGACCTCCAGGTGCCGGCCCTCGTCCGCCTCGCTGTCCCGGTCGGCCTCGGCGATGCGCTGCTTCAGCTCGGTGATGCGGTCCCGCAGCTGGGTCGCCTGCTCGTACTGTTCGTCCGCGACGGCCTGGTCCTTGTCCAGGGTGAGCTGTTCGACCTCGCGCTCCATGGCCCGCACGTCGGTGCCCTTGGTGCGCGCCCGCAGCTTGACCCGGGCGCCCGCCTGGTCGATCAGGTCGATCGCCTTGTCGGGCAGGCGCCGGTCGGTCAGATACCGGTCGGACAGCTCGACTGCGGCCACCAGCGCCTCGTCGCTGTAGCGGACCTGGTGGTGCGCCTCGTAGCGGTCCCGCAGTCCGCGCAGGATCTCCAGGGCGTCCGGCACGGACGGCTCGGGCACCAGGATGGGCTGGAACCGCCGGGCCAGCGCCGCGTCCTTCTCGATCCGGCGGAACTCCTCCAGCGTGGTGGCGCCCACGATGTGCAGCTCGCCGCGGGTCAGGGCGGGTTTGAGGATGTTGGCGGCGTCCATCGCCCCGCCCTCGCCGCCCCCGCCGGCACCGACCACGGTGTGCAGCTCGTCGATGAAGACGATCAGCCGGTCGGAGTGGGTGCGGACCTCGGTGACGATGGTGTTGAGCCGTTCCTCGAAGTCGCCCCGGTAGCGGGTGCCTGCGACCACCCCGGTGAGGTCCAGGGCGACGACCCGGCGGCCGTGCAGCACGTCGGGCACGTCGCCGTCCGCGATGCGCTGGGCGAGGCCCTCGACGATGGCGGTCTTGCCCACCCCCGCGTCGCCGATGAGCACCGGGTTGTTCTTGCCGCGCCGGGACAGCACCTCGATGGTCTGCTCGATCTCCTCGTCGCGCCCGATCACCGGGTCGATGCGCCCCTGCCGGGCCAGGTCGGTCAGATCGCGCCCGTACTTGTCGAGGGTGGGTGTGCCGGTGGGCCGCTGCCGTTCGGGCCGGGCCTGTGCGGTGCTCTCCGCGGGTTCCGGCGGCAGGCTGGAGGCGGCGAAGCGGGCCGCGTGCAGGATGTGCCCGGCGGCCGAGTCGGGGTTGGCGGCCAGCGCGCTGAGCACGTGCTCCGGGCCGATGTAGCCGGCCCCGCTGGCCCGTGCCATGTCGTGTGCGTCGAGCAGCGCGCGTTTGACCGCCGGGGTCAGCGACAGCGAGGTCGGCGGCGGGCCCTGGCCGGGCTGGTGCTGGGCGGGGCCGGAGCGTTCGTCGATCTGCGCGGCGAGGGAGTCGGGGTCCGCGCCCGCACGGCTGAGCAGGCTGCGGGTCGGCTCGGCGGCGAGCGCGGCCCGCAGCAGGTGCTCGGTGTCCAGGTCCCGGCTGCCGTGGTCGGCGGCGTACTGCGCCGCGCCCCGGACCAGTTCCCGGGCGGGCTGGCTGAGCAGCCTGCCGATGTCGACGTGCCGGGGACCGGGGCGAGATCCGCCGAAGAAGCGGGCGAAGAAGTCGCCGAAGGGGTCACCCTCCGGTCCGATGAAGCCGCTGGTCATCGCTGTCCGTTCCTTCGCTGACGACTGGCTTTCGACGGGTAACCGGTCGAGCTGCGCTCATGCCACGATGACACGTGCGGCGGCGCGGGGCACCCGGGGCGCGTGCGGCCAGGGAAGCCGGTCGTGCGGGGGAAGCGGGGCGTGCGGCGGAGGCGGGGATGTGCGCGGCGGCCGGCGCGCTGGCGGATGCCTACCGCTGCGTGAGGATGCGCGGCCCCGCCTCCGTGATCGCCACCGTGTGCTCCACGTGGGCCGCGCGGGAGCCGTCGTTCGTGCGCAGGGTCCAGCCGTCCCCGGCGGCGTGGTAGCCGTCGGTGCCGCCGGCGATCACCATGGGTTCGATCGCCAGGACCATGCCGGCGCGCAGCCGCATCCCGCGGCCCGGACGGCCCTCGTTCGGCACGGACGGGTCCTCGTGCATGCGGCGGCCCACGCCGTGCCCGCCGAAGCCGTCCGGGATGCCGTAGCCCGCCTCCCGGCACACGGTGCCGACCGCGTGGGCGATGTCGCCGATGCGGTTGCCGACGACGGCCGCCTCGATGCCGGCGGCCAGCGCCCGCTCGGCGGTCTCGATCAGCCGCACGTCCGCCGGGCGCGGCCGGCCGACGATCATGCTGAGCGCCGAGTCCCCGACCCAGCCGTTCAGCTCGGCACCGAAGTCCAGGGAGAGCAGATCGCCGTCGCGCAGCCGGTACCGGGTGGGGATGCCGTGGACGATCACGTCGTTGACCGAGGTGATCAGCACGGCGGGGAAGGGGGTCGGGGCGAAGGACGGACGGTAGCCGAGGAAGGGCGAGGCCGCGCCCTCCTCGCGGAGCATGTCGCGGGCGAGTGCGTCCAGCTCCAGCAGACAGACGCCCACGTCGGCGGCTTTGCTCAGCGCGGTCAGCACCCGCGCCACGACCTGGCCGGCCTTGTGCATGGCGTCGATCGAGGTATCGGTCTTCAGTTCCACCATGCCAATTACTATACCGGTATGAGAATAACGGTCAGTGGCTAGACTGGCAGGCGTGGTACGCAATCCCCTCACCCCGGAAGAGCGCGAACGCGGCGAGCGGCTCGGGCGGCTGCTGCGCGAGGCGCGCGGCGAGCGCAGCATGGCCCGGATCGCCGCGGAGGCCGGCATCTCGGTGGAGACCCTGCGGAAGATCGAGACCGGGCGAGCCCCGACCCCGGCCTTCTTCACCATCGCCGCCCTGGCCCACGTCCTCGAACTGTCCCTCGACGAACTGGCGGGACTCTGCGAACCCGTTCAGGTCTGAACACCACCGGCCGGCGCTCGCCCGTCGGAGTGCGAAACATGATCGACCCAGCGGCTTTACGACAATGGTCTTGGCAAGCCTGTCCTGCGGGCTTACGTTCGTTGCCTCCGGGCCCTGAAGGAGACAGCTGTCTGAGGCACGTCGAAGGAGCAGCTGGTGAACGATCTGTACGACCGGCACCGTGCCGTCCTGCCCGATTGGCTGGCGCTCTACTACGAGGACCCGCTGGAGATCACCCACGGCGAGGGCCGCTACGTCTGGGACGCCGACGGCCGGCGCTACCTGGACTTCTTCGGCGGCATCCTGACCACCATGACCGCGCACGCGCTGCCCGAGGTCACCAAGGCGGTCAGCGAGCAGGCCGGCCGGATCATCCACTCCTCCACCCTCTACCTCAACCGGCCGATGGTGGAACTGGCCGAGCGGATCGCCCGTCTGAGCGGCATCCCCGACGCCCGGGTGTTCTTCACCACCTCCGGGACCGAGGCCAACGACGCCGCGCTGCTGCTGGCCACCACCTACCGGCGCAGCAACACCGTCCTGGCCATGCGCAACAGCTACCACGGCCGGTCCTTCAGCGCGGTCGGCATCACCGGCAACCGCGGCTGGTCCCCGACCTCCCTGTCCCCGCTGCAGACGCTGTACGTGCACGGCGGCGTGCGCACCCGAGGGCCGTTCGCCCACCTCGACGACGACGGCTTCATCGAGGCCTGCGTCGCCGACCTGAAGGACCTGCTCGGCCACACCCGCCCGCCCGCCGCGCTGATCGCCGAACCCGTCCAGGGCGTCGGCGGCTTCACCTCTCCGCCCGACGGCCTGTACGCCGCCTTCCGTGAGGTGCTTGCCGAGCACGGCATCCTGTGGATCAGCGACGAGGTGCAGACCGGCTGGGGACGCACCGGCGACCACTTCTGGGGCTGGCAGGCCCACGGACGCAGCGGGCCGCCGGACATCCTCACCTTCGCCAAGGGCCTCGGCAACGGCATGTCCATCGGCGGTGTCGTCGCCCGCGCGGAGATCATGAACTGCCTGGACGCCAACAGCATCTCCACCTTCGGCGGCACCCAGGTCACCATGGCCGCCGGCCTGGCGAACCTCACCTACCTGCTCGAACACGACCTGCAGGGCAACGCCCGGCGGGTGGGCGGGCTGCTCATCGAACGGCTGCGGGCCGTCACCGCGAAGCTGCCCGGCGTGCGGGAGGTCCGCGGACGCGGTCTGATGATCGGTGTGGAACTGGTCAAGCCGGGCACCGACGAGGCCGACCCGCAGGCCGCGAACGCGGTGCTGGAGGCGGCCCGGGAAGGCGGCCTGCTCATCGGCAAGGGCGGCGGCCACGACACCAGCGCCCTGCGCATCGCCCCTCCGCTGTCGCTGACCGTGGCGGAGGCCGAGGAGGGCGCCGCGATCCTCGAACGCGCGCTGCGCGCCGTCTGCTGAGGAGCGCGCCAAGCACCATCAGCCCGATCAAGGGGGCGTCGCACATGACCACCGCCTCGGACCGACAGCTCACCCACCGCGATCCCCTCCGGCCCCCGACCGGTCCGAAGCCCCCGCGGGCAGCCGCCCGGTCCGCGCCGGGCTCCCTTCCGCGGCCGCCGTGGCAGCCGTCCGCGGTGCCCCGCCTGGACCCGGCCGACTGGCCCTCGCCCGAGCAGCCGCTGTCCGTCCGGCAGGTGCTCGCCCTGGAACGCGTGCTCGCCGGGGAACCGGAGGTGGTGGCCGGCGCCGGCCAGCTGGACCGGCCGGTGCGCTGGGTGCACGTCGCCGAGGCGGCGGACGTCGGCGTGATGCTCAGCGGCGGCGAGATGGTCCTCACCACCGGGGTGCTGCTCGCCGGGGACGAGGAGAAACAGGCCGAGTACATCCGCTCTCTGCACCGCGCCGAGGCCGCGGCCGTCGTCCTCGGCCTGGGGCGGGCCTTTCCCCGGCCGCCGGAGGCGATGCGCCGGGCCGCCGAACGCTGCGGGCTGCCGCTGGTCGTGCTGCACCGGCCGTTCCCGTTCGCCGAGCTGACCGAGGAGGTCCAGGCCCGGCTGGTGCGGCGCAAGTACGCCTCCGTCAGCCTCTCCGAGTCCGTGCGCACCACACTGACCGCGCTGATCACCGCCGGGGCGCCGCTGCAGGCACTGCTGGACGAGATCGCCCAGCACGCCGGATGTCCCGTCGTGCTCACCAACCTCGCCCACCGGGTGCTGGCCACGGCGGGGGAGCGGTCCGCGGTGGACGACGTGTTGCGCGACTGGGAACGCATCGCCCGGCAGGCATGGGGCCGTCACCCGGGCCCGTCCGGCGCGGGGGCAGGCGGCGAAGGGGACGGCTGGATCCGTGCCGAGCTGGGCGTACGCGGGCAGCGGTGGGGCCGGCTGGTGCTGTGCGGGTACCGCGGGGACGCCGCCACCGGACGGCTGCTGGCCGACCGGGGCGCCGAGGCCCTGGTCCTGCACCGCCTGCTCAACGGTGCCGCCGGCTCCTGGGAGGAACAGTCCGCGCAGAGCCTGCTCGCCGACCTCGTCGGCGGTCTCGTACCCGCCCGGCAGCTGCTGCCCCGGGCGCGGGCGGCCGGGCTGCCGGTGGGCCGCCGCACCTATGTGCCCCTGGCCGTCCGCGGCGGCGACGCCTCCCGGCTGGACCGGCTGCTCAGGCTGCTGGGCCTGCCCGGACTGGTCGCCGACCTCGGCGACGGACACGCCGCGGTGCTGCTCAGCCTGGCCCCCGACCAGGACGCCGACACCCTCACCTGCCACCTCGCGACCCGGCTGCGCGCCGAGCCCGGGCAGCAGGACGCCTTCGTGGCCGCCTCCGGACCGCTCACCTGCTGGGACGAGGTGCCCGAGGGGCTGCGCGAGGCCCGGCACGTCGCCGACGCCGTGGACGGCTCCGCCCGCGCCCTCGACCTCCCGGCCGTGGTCCGGCTGAAGGACGTCCATCTGCGCGGCCTGGTCCGGCTGCTGCGCGACGACCCGCATGTGCAGGCCTTCGCCGAGCGGGAGCTCGACGGGCTGCTGTGCGGCACCGACACCGAGCTGCTGGACGTGCTGCGCACCTACCTGGCCACCGGCCGCAACAAGTCCCGCACCGCCCAGCTCCACCACGTCTCCCGCCCGGCGCTCTACCGCCGACTGGAGGCCATACAGACCCGCCTCGGGGTCGACCTGGACGACTTCGAGCAGGCCGCCTCCGTCCACATCGCCCTGCTCGCGCACGACGCACAGCAGCAATGACACCGTGACACGTCGCACCCCGCGAATGTGACACGGTGCATCTCAAACCCGCTCGCCCGCCTTCCTAGGCTCACCGACACACCCAAGCACCGCCCCGCACACTCGACGAGCGGAGGTCCCCATGAGCCGAGTGATCCGCGCCGCGCTCTTCCAGACGGCCTGGACCGGCGACAAGGAATCCATGATCCAGGTCCACGAGCAGGCAGTACGGGACGCGGCCGCCCAGGGCGCCCAGGTCCTGTGCTTCCAGGAGCTGTTCTACGGACCGTACTTCTGCCAGGTGCAGGACCCCGCGTTCTACGAGTACGCCGAGCAGATCCCCGAAGGCCCCATCGTCCGACGCTTCCAGGACCTTGCCCGGGAACTGGGCATCGTCCTGGTGCTGCCGATGTACGAGGAGGAACAGCCCGGCGTCCTGTACAACACCGCGGCCGTCGTCGACGCCGACGGCACCTACCTCGGCAAGTACCGCAAGACCCACATCCCGCAGGTGAAGGGATTCTGGGAGAAGTTCTACTTCCGCCCCGGCAACAGCGGCTGGCCCGTCTTCGACACGGCCGTCGGCAGGATCGGCGTCTACATCTGCTACGACCGCCACTTCCCCGAGGGCTGGCGCGCCCTGGGCCTGGCCGGCGCCGAGCTGGTGTTCAACCCCTCGGCCACCTCCCGCGGCCTGTCGGGTTACCTGTGGCAGCTGGAGCAGCCCGCCGCGGCCGTCGCCAACGAGTACTTCGTCGGCGCCATCAACCGGGTCGGCGTCGAGGAATACGGCGACAACGAGTTCTACGGCACCTCCTACTTCGTCGACCCCGAGGCGCAGTTCGTCGGCGAGCCGGCCAGCGACAAGGAGACCGAACTCGTCGTCCGCGACCTGGACATGTCCAAGCTGCGCACGGTCCGCGACCGCTGGCAGTTCTACCGTGACCGCGCCCCCGGTGCCTACACGCCGCTGACCGCGCCGTGACCGGATCCGCGACCACCATGACCGGATCCGTGACCAGGCAGGAGGGACCATGAGCAGTCGCACCGTCATCCGCGGCGGTCTCGTCATCACCGCCGCGGAGGAGATGTACGCCGACGTCCTCGTCGAGGACGGCCGGATCGCCGCACTCGCCGCCTCCCACACCCCGGCCGCCGAGGCGTTCACGGCCGAGCGGACCATCGACGCCACCGGCAAATATGTCATCCCGGGCGGCGTCGACGGACACACCCACATGGAGATGCCCTTCGGCGGCACCTACGCCTCCGACACCTTCGAGACCGGCACCCGGGCCGCCGCATGGGGCGGCACCACCACGATCGTGGACTTCGCCATCCAGAGCGCCGGCCAGAGCCTGCGCGAGGGCCTGGACGCCTGGCACGCGAAGGCCGAGGGCAACTGCGCCGTCGACTACGCCTTCCACATGATCGTCTCGGATGTGAACGACGAGACGCTGAAGGAGATGGACCTGCTGGTGGAGGAGGGGGTGACCTCCTTCAAACAGTTCATGGCCTACCCGGGGGTGTTCTACAGCGACGACGGCCAGATCCTGCGCGCCATGCAGCGCGCCGCCGGCAACGGCGGGCTGATCATGATGCACGCCGAGAACGGCATCGCGATCGACGTCCTGGTCGAGCAGGCCCTCGCCCGCGGCGAGACCGACCCCCGCTACCACGGCGAGGTGCGCAAGGCGCTGCTGGAGGCGGAGGCCACCCACCGCGCCATCCGGCTCGCGCAGGTCGCCGGCGCACCCCTGTACATCGTGCACGTCTCGGCGCGCGAGGCGGTCGCCGAGCTGATCCGGGCCCGCGACGAGGGGGTGAACGTCTTCGGCGAGACCTGCCCGCAGTACCTGTTCCTGTCCACCGACAATCTCGCCGAGCCGGACTTCGAGGGCGCGAAATACGTGTGCAGCACACCCCTGCGCCCCCGGGACCACCAGGCGGCCCTGTGGCGGGGCCTGCGCTCCGACGACCTGCAGGTGGTCTCCACCGACCACTGCCCCTTCTGCTTCGCCGGGCAGAAGGAGCTGGGCCGCGGCGACTTCTCCAAGATCCCCAACGGCATGCCGGGCGTGGAGAACCGCATGGACCTGCTCCACCAGGCCGTCGTCGACGGGCACATCTCACGCCGCCGCTGGATCGAGATCGCCTGCGCCGCCCCGGCACGGATGTTCGGCCTGTACCCGAAGAAGGGCACCATCGCGCCGGGCGCCGATGCCGACGTGGTGATCTACGACCCGCACGCCGAGCAGGTCATGTCCGCGGCCACCCACCACATGAACGTCGACTACTCGGCCTACGAGGGCCGGCGTGTCACCGGCCGTGTCGAGACCGTGCTTTCGCGCGGCGAGTTCGTCATCACCGAGCGGGAGTACACCGGACGCGCCGGTCACGGTGTCTACACCCCGCGCTCGACCTGTCAGTACCTCTCCTAGGAGCGGCGCCCATGGACTTCGGACTCGTCCTGCAGACCGACCCTCCGGCCTCGCGCGTCGTCGAGCTGATGCGGCGCGCCGAACGCAACGGCTTCCGCTACGGCTGGACCTTCGACTCCGCCGTGCTGTGGCAGGAACCGTTCGTCATCTACAGCCAGATCCTCGCGCAGACCGAACACCTCACCGTCGGCCCGATGGTGACCAACCCCAGCACCCGCACCTGGGAGGTGACCGCCTCCACCTTCGCCACCCTCAACGACATGTTCGGCAACCGGACCGTGTGCGGCATCGGCCGCGGCGACTCCGCGGTGCGCGTGGCCGGACGCAAACCGAACACCCTCGCCCGGATCAGCGAGGCCATGAAGGTCATCCGGGCGCTCGCCTCGGGACAGGAGGCCGACCTCGGCGGCGGCACCGTGGTGAAGTTCCCCTGGGTCGAACCCGGCGCACACCTGCCGGTGTGGATGGCCGCCTACGGGCCCAAGGCACTGAAGATGGCCGGGGAGGAGGCCGACGGCTTCATCCTCCAGCTCGCCGACCTGTACCTGACCGAGTACATGGTCAAGGCCGTCCGGGACGCGGCGGCCGCCGCCGGACGCGACCCGGCCGAGGTGACCGTGTGCGTCGCCGCCCCCGCCTATGTCACCGCCGACGACTCGCCCGAGGCCCTCGCCCACGCCCGCGAGCAGTGCCGCTGGTTCGGCGGCATGGTCGGCAACCACGTCGCCGACCTGGTCGCCCGCTACGGCGAGCAGTCCGACGCGGTCCCCACCGCCCTCACCGACTACATCAAGGCCCGCCAGGGCTACGACTACGCCCACCACGGACGCGCCGGCAACCCGGACACGGCGTTCGTGCCCGACGAGATCGTCGACCGGTTCTGCCTGATCGGGCCGGTCGAGAAGCACATCGAGAAGCTGACCGCGCTGCGCGAGCTGGGCGTGGACCAGTTCGCCGTGTACGACATGCACGACGCGCAGGAAGCCGTGATCGACGCGTACGGCCGCGAGGTCATTCCCGTCGTCAACTTCAGATGACCGGCGCCATCCGATTGGGCTGCCCATGACCGACACCGCTCCCTGGGGCATATCACTCCCCGCCCAGGTGACCCTCCCCGACGGGCGCGTGGAGATCGCCCCCGGCTCTCCACCGCCCAGCGGCCCCTACGCCAACGAGGACCTGCTGCCGGTCCCCGCGAAGCGGCGTACCTGGACCACCTACAACTTCTGCGCACTGTGGGTCGGCATGGCCCACAACACGGCCTCCTGGACCCTCGCCTCCGGCCTGATCGCCGTCGGCATGGACTGGAAACAGGCGGTGTTCACCATCGCCCTGGCCAATGTGATCGTGCTGGTGCCGATGCTGCTCACCGGGCACGCGGGCCCCAAGTACGGCATCCCCTTCCCGGTGTTCGCCCGCGCCTCCTTCGGGGTGCGCGGCGCCAACCTGCCCGCCGTGGTGCGGGCACTGGTGGCCTGCGGCTGGTTCGGCATCCAGACCTGGATCGGCGGCGAGGCCATCTACTTCCTCGCCGGAAAACTGATCGGCGAGGGCTGGTCCGACGCCACGAAGATCGGCGGCTACGCGTGGACCATGTGGCTGTCGTTCGCCATCTTCTGGCTGCTCCAGGTCGCGATCATCTTCCGCGGCATGGAGACCATCCGCCGGTTCGAGAACTGGGCGGCCCCGTTCGTGCTGGTCGGCGCGTTCGTGATGCTGTGGTGGATGAGCAGCAAGGCGGGCGGCCTCGGCCCGCTGTTCGACCAGCCGTCCAAACTGGGCTGGGGAGGCCACTTCTGGACGCTGTTCGCCCCGTCGCTGATGGGGATGATCGGCTTCTGGTCCACGCTGTCGCTGAACATCCCCGACTTCACCCGCTACGGACACAGCCAGCGCGCCCAGCGGCGGGGTCAGGCCCTCGGCCTGCCCACCACCATGACCCTGTTCGCCTTCCTGTCCGTGCTGGTCACCTCCGGCTCCCAGGCCGTGTACGGCACCCCCGTGTGGGACCCGGTGCAACTCGCCGCCCGCACCGACAACGTCGTCGGTCTGCTGTACGCGCTGGTGACCGTTCTGGTGGCCACCCTGTCGGTGAACATCGCCGCCAACCTGGTCTCCCCGGCGTTCGACTTCTCCAACGTCGCACCGCGCAAGGTCGGCTTCCGCACCGGCGCACTGATCACGGCCGTGCTCGCGGTGGTGATCTGCCCGTGGAAGCTGTACGCCGACCCGCAGGGCTACATCTTCACCTGGCTCGGCCTGGTCGGCGGGCTGCTCGGCACGGTGGCCGGCATCCTCATCGCCGACTACTGGATCCTGCGCCGCACCCGGCTGGTCCTCGGCGACCTCTACCGCCGGGGCGGACACTACTGGTACACGGGCGGCTGGAACGCGCGCGCGGTGACGGCCTTCGTGGTGGGGGGCGTGCTCGCCGTCGGCGGCGCGGACTTCCATCCGCTGATCGACGGCCGGCCCATCCCGGCGCTCGAACCGCTCGCCGACTACGGCTGGGCGGTCGGCCTGGCCACCTCGCTGGTGGTGTACCTGCTGCTGACGGCGGCACTGCCGCGCAAGCGGGAGCAGGCCGCCGCGACCTGACATGCCGACGGCCCGCCCGGGGGCAGCCGGTCAGCTCGGCCGGCTGCCCTCCAGCGTGCTCACCGCGGCCCGCGCGGCCTGGATGGCACCCTTGTTGATCTCGTCGGTTGCGGGGGCCTTGCCCGAATCGAAGTCGCTGCCGCTGTAGTTGACGACCACCAGCGCGTTGGCGACCCGCACCAGGACCATGCCCTCCCGGGACTGCTGCTTGTCCTCGGTGCTCAGCCCGACATGGGAGTACGCGGCGTCACCGAGCCCGGGCACCGCGCCTCCGCCGTCCTTCTCCTCGGTGCGCTGCTGGTACGAGGTTCGCGCCGCCTCCTCGGACCGCATGATCTCGAACGACACGTCGAGCCAGCGGTAGTCGTAGCCGTCGAGCGCGTTCCAGGAACAGGTGCGGCGCAGCTCGCTGTCGGTCGACGGGATCTCCTTGCCCGCCGTCTTCGCCTTCGGCACCAGCGAGGTGATCGTCTTCTCCGGGATCGCCGTGCACGGTGCCGGGGCGGAGG
Organism: Streptomyces thermodiastaticus; assembly: GCF_014656135.1. Classification (GTDB taxonomy): domain Bacteria; phylum Actinomycetota; class Actinomycetes; order Streptomycetales; family Streptomycetaceae; genus Streptomyces; species Streptomyces thermodiastaticus. Next base: position 69,979 of record NZ_BNBV01000002.1, on the reverse strand, counting down.
TGTACGTCGTCGGCTGGGCGGTCGCCGACGGGGCGGACGACGGGGACGGCGCGGCCCCGGAGGACGATCCGGTGTCCGTGTGCCCGGCCCGCTGCCCGGCGGCATGGTGCTCCGCGGAGGGCGCGGCGAACGGTCCGGACGTGAGCGCCCAGCCCGCACAGGCGATGACGAGGACCGGGCTGAGCCGCGCGGTCAGCGCGAGCGGCAAGGGAAGATCACGCACGGCGTACTTCTCGTGTGGGGGACGGACAAGGTCCTAGGCCGTGTCCGGACACGGCCTGGCGTCCGCGCGCTGCGGACGGGACGACAGTGTCACACGAGTATCTGTGCGGCGAAAGAGCCCACCCCCCGTCCACCGGCGCGGTGTCGCGGCGAACCGTACCCGGCTGCCCCGTCCGTCCGCTTGTGTCGCCTCCGCGCCTGTCCCGGCCGACCGTCCCGGATGTCCGTGCGCCGCACCGCCGGTCACGGCACGCGCGCCGTCCACTCCTCGCTGCTGTACTTGGTGGCCGCCAGCTCCTCGGCCCGGGCCAGCTCCTGCGGCGTGATCCCGCCGGCGGTCAGGCCGTACCGGGCACGGAACGACTCGATCATGTTCTCGATCACGCGCTCGCGCGGCAGGCCGGTCTGGCGCCGCAGCGGGTCCACGCGCTTCCGGGCGGACCGCGTGCCCTTGTCGGACATCTTCTCCCGCCCGATGCGCAGCACGTCGAGCATCTTGTCGGCGTCGATGTCGTAGGACATCGTCACATGGTGCAGGACCGCACCCGGACCGCCGTCCGTGCCGACCATGCGCTTCTGCGCCGCACCGGCGATCTTGCCGGCTTCGGTGGCGATGTCGTTCAGCGGCTGGTACCAGGCTGTGATGCCCATGTCGCCCAGCGCGGACAGCACCCAGTCGTCCAGGTAGCGGTAGGAGTCGGCGAACGACAGACCGGTCACCAGCGGCGCGGGCACGGACAGCGAGTAGGTGATGGTGTTCCCGGCCTCGACGAACATGGCGCCGCCGCCGGAGATGCGTCGGACCACGGTGATGCCGTGCCGGGCGGCGGCCCGCAGGTCCACCTCGTTGCGCAGCGACTGGAAACTGCCGATGACCACGGCGGGCGCGGCCCACTCCCACACCCGCAGCGTCGGCGGCCGCCGGCCGGCCGCCACCTCCGCGGTCAGCACCTCGTCCAGCGCCATGTGCAGCGCGGGCGGCTGCGGAGCCTCGTGGATCAGCTGCCAGTCGTAGTCCGTCCAGTCGGTGGCCTGAGCCAGCGCACGCCGCACCGCCGTGGCCACACCCTGCGAGGTCAGCCCGTACATCACCGCGCCCGGCGGGAGCGCGGCGTCGATCCGCGCGGCCAGCCCCGCGGCGTCGGTGTCCGCCGGGGCGCCCTCCAGCGCGCCGTTCAGCGCGTCCAGCGCCTCGTCCGGCTCCAGGAAGAAGTCCCCGGCCACCCGGACGTGCCGCAGCACGCCGTCCTCCACCTCCGCGTCCACGACGACCAGCTTGCCGCCGGGCACCTTGTACTCACCGTGCACTGTTGTGGGCCTTTCGTTGCTCCGCTATGGACCAACACTGCCCCGATCCGTGCTGTTTCCGGTCCGGCTGTGACCCCGTGCACGCGGCGCGCGGGGACCGGGGGCTCGCCCGCCGGCGAGAGCGTGCCCGTGGCGTTCCAGCAGCGCGGTGAGGACGGCCCGGGCGTGCGTCCACAGCAGTGCCCCGCCCGCGTCGGACACCACATGCCGGCGGGCCGTGCCGATCCGCCGGGCCAGCGACGCGCCGAGATCGGGGGAGTGCACGGGACTGGTGTCCCGCGCGCCGTACCACAGATCCACCGGCACCGTGATCTGCGCAGGATCGAACGGCCAGCGGCTCATCGTCAGCACGACCTCGTGCGCGTAGCCGCCCGGCCCCTGGGCGAACCCCTCCCGCACCGCCCGGCGGAACGGCCGCGCGAACCCCGGCGCGGTGTAGAACCGGCGGTCCGTCTCCCCGCTCAGCCGCACCACCAGATCGCACAGCACGTCCGGACCGGCCCTGTCCGCGACGTCCGCCTCGGCGCCGCGCGGGTCGGCCGCCACCGCCTCGACCATGGCCCGCACGTCAGGAGCGAGCTTTCCCGCGAGGCCCGGGTGGGCCAGCTCGTCGCTGCCGGACACCACGGCGGCCGCCCGCACCACCCCCGCCCACGCACAGGCCAGCGCGAACGGCGCACCCTGCGAGAACCCGATCACCGCCGGATCGTGCAGCCCGCGCTCGGCCACCAGATGCCGCACGTCCTCCGCGAAGCCGCTCAGCGTCCCCTCGGGCGCGGGATCGGACACCCCCAGCCCCGGGCGGTCCAGGCAGATCAGCCGGACGCCGAGCCCGGCGACCGGATCGTCCGCCCGCCCGCCGGCCCGGCCGGGCGTCCGCACACCCAGCCCGAGCCGCCGGCTCGTCGCCGCGCCCGGGCACAGCAGCACCGGCACCCCGTCCTCGGGACCCCACTCCGCCCACCCCAGCGCCCGCCCGCCGGGCAGCACCGTCCGGCCGAGACGCTCCGGCTCTTGGATCCGATGGCCGTTCATGTCCGCATGCTAGGCCGGTCCTTCGGACCCCGCCGGGGTTCCGGCGCACCTGACCCGGCCGGCATCGAAACCCGGTCGAGGCCGATCCGTACGAAACACACCCAAGCCCCCACGGCTGCGGTCCGGCGGCCCCGCCGAGCGCGCTTCGCGCTCTTCGGACCGTCCCCGCGGGCCGGTAGCCTGCTCGCCGGAAGGGGCACCGGACCCGCAGCCGGTCAGCGAGCGGGAGACCACAGGAAGGGGGCGGGAAGCACGCACCGCTCCGACTGCCCGCGGACGACGGGCAGTCAGCCACACGGCGCGGCCGCGCCTGCCCGCCACCCGGCCGATGCGCGCCCCCGGCGTGCACGAACAGCGAGGTGAAAGCGGTATGTTCACCACCCGTCCGACCCTGCAGGGCACCTTCGGCATGGTCTCCTCCACCCACTGGCTGGCCTCGCAGGCGGCGATGGCCGTGCTCGAGGACGGCGGCAACGCCTACGACGCGGCCGTGGCCGGCGCCTTCGTGCTGCACGTCGTCGAACCCCATCTGAACGGCCCCGCCGGCGAGGTGCCCATCCTGCTCGCCCCGGCCGGCGGCGAGGTGCGGGTGCTGTGCGGGCAGGGTGTGGCCCCCGCCGGCGCGAGCGTCGCGCACTACCGGGGGCTCGGACTGGACCTGGTCCCGGGCACCGGGCCGCTCGCCGCCGCCGTCCCCGGCGCCTTCGACGCCTGGATGCTCCTGCTGCGCGACCACGGCACCAAGGACCTCGCCGACGTGCTGAAGTACGCCATCGGCTACGCCGAGCACGGGCACGCGCCCGTGGAGCGGGTCGGAATGACCGTCGAGACGGTCAGGGAGCTGTTCGCGACCGAATGGACCTCCTCCGCCGAGATCTACCTGCCCGGCGGCCGGCCGCCGCGCCCCGGCGAGCTGTTCCGCAACCCGCAGCTGGCCGCCACCTGGAAGCGGCTGCTCGCCGAGACCGCGGGCGCCGGTGACCGCCAGGCACGTATCGAGGCGGCCCGCGAGGTGTGGCGCCGCGGCTTCATCGCCGAGGCCCTCGTCCGGCAGGCGCAGCGGCCCACCCTGGACACCAGCGGCGAGCACCACACCGGCACGCTCACCGCCGACGACCTCGCCGGCTGGTCTGCCACCTACGAGACACCGGTGACCTACGACTGGAACGGCTGGACCGTGTGCAAGGCCGGCCCCTGGAGCCAGGGCCCGGTGTTCCTGCAGCAGCTCGCCCTGCTGCCGCCCGAGCTGCCGCCGTACGGCTCCGCCGACTACGTCCACCTGCTCGTCGAGGGCTGCAAACTCGCCATGGCCGACCGTGAGGCCTGGTACGGAGACGCCGCCGAGGTGCCGCTGGCCGAGCTGCTGTCCCAGCAGTACAACGCCGAGCGGCGCACCCTCATCGGGGACAAGGCCTCCTACGATCTGCGGCCCGGCAGTCCCGGCGGACGCAGCCCGCGGCTGAGCGCTCATGCCTACCGCACCGCCGCCGACCCGGGCGCCTACGACGCCCTGGGCGTCGGCGAGCCCACCGTCGCCAAGTCCCCGGCCTCCCCGGTGCCGGGCGAGCCCGAGGTCGGCGCGGACGGCGCCACCCGCGGCGACACCTGCCACATCGACGTCGTCGACCGCTGGGGCAACATGATCGCCGCCACGCCCAGCGGCGGCTGGCTGCAGTCCAACCCGGTCGTGCCCGAACTGGGGTTCCCGCTGGGCACCCGGCTGCAGATGACCTGGCTGGAGGAGGGCCTGCCCAACGCGCTCACCCCCGGCCGCCGCCCGCGCACCACCCTCACCCCGTCGATCGCCCTGCGCGACGGCGTGCCCGTGATGGCCTTCGGCACCCCCGGCGGCGACCAGCAGGACCAGTGGCAGGTGCACTTCTTCCTCGCCGTCGCCCTGCGCGAGACCGTCCGCGGCGGCCTCGACCTGCAAGGCGCCATCGACGCCCCCAACTGGCACAACGACGCCTTCCCCGGGTCGTTCTACCCGCGCGGCATGCGTCCGGGCAGCATCACCGTCGAGTCCCGCTTCGCCCCGGCCGTCGTCGCCGAGCTGCGCCGTCGCGGCCACGACGTCACCGTCGGCGAACCGTGGTCGGAGGGCCGGCTGTGCGCGGTCGCCCGGGACCCGCGCACCGGCGTGCTGTCGGCCGCCGCCAACCCGCGCGGCATGCAGGGCTACGCCGTCGGACGGTGAGCGCTCGCTCGGCCGGACGGTGAGCTTTCGTCGGGCCGGACGGTGAGTGCTCGTCCGGTCGGACGGTGAGCGCTCGTCCGGTTGGACAGTGAGCGCTCGCCCGCCGGGCGGCGGCCGCCGCGGCATATCCTGACCCCGAGTGACCATCGGCTGAGAAGGGGGCCGCAGGTGCCGTCGATGCTCGATGCGGTCGTGGTGGGGGCGGGGCCGAACGGGCTGACCGCCGCCGTGGAACTGGCCCGCCGCGGCTTCACCGTGGCCCTGTTCGAGGCACGCGGCACGGTCGGCGGCGGGGCCCGCACCGAGGAGCTGACCCTGCCCGGCTTCCGCCACGACCCGTGCTCGGCGGCCCACCCGCTCGCGGTCAGCTCGCCCGCGTTCCGTGCCCTGCCCCTGGACCGCTACGGGCTTCAGTGGCTGCACCCCGAGCTGCCCATGGCGCACCCCTTCCCGGACGGCACCGCGGCCGTGCTGGCCCGGTCCGTGGCCGAGACCGCCGCGTCCTTCGGGCCGCGCGACGCCGGCGCCTACCGCAGGCTGGTCGAGCCGTTCCTGCCCCGCTGGGACACGCTGGTGCGGGACTTCATGTCGCTGCCGCTGACCGCGCTGCCCCGCGACCCGGTCACCCTCGCCCGGTTCGGCCTGACGGGCCTGCCCCCGTCCACCTGGCTGATGCGCCGCTTCACCGGGGAACGGGCCCGGACCCTCTTCGCCGGCCTCGTCGCCCATGTGATGGCGCCGCTGGGCGGCTTCGCCACCGGCGCCGTCGGCCTGGTCTTCGCGCTGGCCGCACACGCCCGCGGCTGGCCCCTGGCCCGCGGCGGCTCCCAGGCCCTGTCCGACGCGCTCGCCGCCCACCTGAAGGACCTCGGCGGCGCCGTGCACACCGACTTCGAGGTCAAACGCCTCGACGACCTGCCGCCCGCCCGGGCGTACGTCTTCGACACCTCGCCCACCGCGCTCGCCCGCATCGCCGGCCTCGGCCGCCACTACGACGGCTACCGGTACGGCCCCGGCGTCTTCAAGATCGACTACGCGCTGGACGGACCGGTCCCCTGGACAGCCGAGGAACCGCGCCGCGCCGGCACCGTGCAGATCGGCGCCGACAGCCACGAGATCGGCGCCGCCCTGCGGGCCGCCTCCCGCGAGGGCCGCGCCCCGGACCGGCCCTTCCTCATCACCGTCCAGCCCAGCGTCGTCGACCCCACCCGCGCCCCTGCGGGCAAGCACGTCTTCTGGGTCTACGGCCACGTCCCCCACGGCTGGGACGGCGACCTCACCGAGGCCATCGAACGCCAACTGGAGCGCTACGCCCCCGGTTTCCGCGACCGGGTCCTGGCCCGCGCCACCGCAGGCCCGGCCCAGCTCGCCGCCCGCAACGCCAACTACGTCGGCGGCGACATCGCCACCGGCGCGGTCAGCGGCCTCCAGGCCCTGCTGCGGCCCCGGCTGTCGCTGTTCCCGTACCGCACCCCGCACCCCGCCGTCTTCCTCTGCTCGTCCGCCACCCCACCCGGACCCGGCGTGCACGGCATGTCCGGGCACAACGCCGCGAAGGCCGTCTGGAGGAGGCTCCGCCGGACATGACCGCGATCATCCGACTCGTCCAGGGCGACATCACCCGGCAGCGCGCCGACGCGATCGTCAACGCCGCAAACTCCTCGCTGCTCGGCGGCGGGGGAGTGGACGGCGCCATCCACCGCCGCGGCGGACCCGCGATCCTGGAGGAGTGCCGCGCCCTGCGCGCCTCCCGGTACGGCAAGGGACTGCCCACCGGGCAGGCCGTCGCCACCACGGCGGGCGACCTGGACGCCCGCTGGGTGATCCACACCGTGGGACCCGTGTGGTCCGCCACCGAGGACCGCTCACACCTGCTCGCCTCCTGCTACCGCGCATCCCTCCGCGTCGCCGACGAGCTGGGCGCCCGCACCGTCGCCTTCCCGGCGATCTCCACCGGCGTCTACCGCTGGCCGCTGCCGGACGCCGCCCGGATCGCGGTATCGACGGTGCGGGCCACCGACACCCGGGTCGAGGAGATCCGCTTCGTGCTCTTCGACGCCCCCGCCTACGCCGCGTTCGCCGCCCACGCCACCGAGACCGGTGACGGCCCCGCCGACACCCGCTGACCGCACAGCCTCACCCCGGGGCTCAAGGCGATCCACCCTGGGACTCGAGGCAATCTCCCCCTGGGGCGCACAGCAACCCGCACGATACGCGACCTCCCGGCATCCGCCACGTCCGTGTCGGATTCCCGCCGGACGCGCAGCCCCGCGGCGGACGATGCTGGACGCATGCACCACGGGATGCACACCGACCGGGAGCGCTGCCTGCGCGTCGTCCGGTCCAAGGACGCCCGCTTCGACGGCTGGTTCTTCACCGCCGTCCTCACCACAGGCACCTACTGCCGGCCCAGCTGCCCCATGGTCCTTCCCCAGCCGCAGCACATGGTCTTCCACCCCAGCGCCGCCGCCTGCCAACAGGCCGGCTTCCGGGCGTGCACGCGCTGCCGCCCCGACACCACCCCCGGCTCACCGGAGTGGAACCACCGCGCCGACCTCGTCGCCCGCGCCATGCGACTGATCGCCGACGGCGTCGTCGACCGTGAGGGCGTGCCGGGCCTGGCCGCCCGTCTCGGCTGCGGCACCCGCCAGATCGAACGGCAACTGCTGGCCGAACTCGGCGCCGGTCCGCTCGCCCTCGCCCGCGCCCAGCGCGCCCAGACCGCCCGGCTGCTGATCGAGACCACCACCCTGCCGATGGCCGACATCGCCTTCGCCGCCGGCTTCACCTCCGTCCGCGCTCTCACCGACACCGTCCGCGACGTCTACGCCCTCCCCCCGACCGCCCTGCGCACCCATCACACCCCGGCCCCACGGCACCCCGCCGCCTCACCCACGGCACCCCAGACCCTCACTCTCCGCCTCCCCTTCCGCACCCCGCTCACCCCCGACAACCTCTTCGGCCACCTCGCCGCGACGGCCGTGCCCGGCGTCGAGGAGTGGCGGGACGGCGCCTACCGCCGTACCCTGCGCCTGCCCCACGGCCACGGCATCGTCGCGCTCACCCCGCGCCCCGGCCACATCGCCTGCCGCGTCACCCTCGGCGACCTGCGCGACCTGCCTGTCGCTCTCGCCCGCTGCCGCCGCCTGCTCGACCTGGACGCCGATCCTGTGGCCGTCGACGACCGGCTGCGCACCGACCCCGTCCTCGCGCCCCTGGTGGACAAGGCACCCGGCCGGCGCGTGCCCCGCACGGTCGACGAGGCCGAGTTCGCGCTGCGCGCGGTACTGGGCCAGCAGGTGTCCACGGCCGCCGCCCGCACCCACACCGCCCGCCTGGTCACCGCCCACGGCGACCGGATCGACGACCCCGAGGGCGGCCTCACCCACCTGTTCCCCACCGTGGAGGCCCTGGCCGCCCTCGACCCCGCCTCCCTGGCCATGCCCCGCACCCGTCGCACCACCTTCACCACTCTGGTCCGTCACCTCGCCGACGGCACCCTCCGCCTCGGCGTCGACAGCGACTGGCAGGACACCCGCGCCCGCCTCCTGAAGCTGCCCGGCTTCGGTCCCTGGACCGCCGACGTCATCGCCCTGCGCGCCCTCGGCGACCCCGACGCCTTCCCCGCCACCGACCTCGGCGTCCGCCGCGCCGCCCTCACCCTCGGCCTCCCCGCCACCCCGGCCGCACTCACCGCCCGCGCCGAGGCTTGGCGCCCGTGGCGGGCGTACGCGGTTCAGTACCTGTGGGCCACGAGCAGCCACCCCATCAACTACCTGCCTGACTAAGGACTCTGCGCAGGGACGGCCTCTTGTGAGACAGCAGACCGTCGTCGACAGCCCCTTCGGCCCGCTCACCCTCCTCGCCGAGGACGGTTTCCTGTGCGGCCGGTACATGCCCGACCAACGCCACCGCCTTGCCGGTCTGTTCAGCCCCCCGTCTTCCAGCGCACCGCCGCGACCCCCGCGAGCAACAGCGCCGGTGCCACCCACCACCAGCGCATGACCCGGCGCACCTACGGCAGCACCCACAGCGCCGTCGCCGCGCCGGCTGCCCCGATGGTGAGCAGACACGACAGATCGATGCCCGCGTACGCGTCGTCGTCCCACGGCCCGCCAGGCCGGATGGTCAGTGCGGTCCAGCAGAAGTACGCGGCTGTGAGGGTGAGCAGGACGAGCGGTGCGGCCAGCACCAGGCGGAGGCAGCCGCGGTCGTCGTCCACGTGTGGAGGGCTGGTCATCGACGTGGTGCCTTCCTTGCGGTGCCTTCCTTGGGGCGCCGTCCATGTCGTTCACGAAGCCACGCCCGGAGGCCGGGCGCCCTTTCGCCGGGCGAACACCGTCCCACTCGCCCGCCCCCCCGCGTCACCCCACCCGGCGCCCGTCCTCCAGTTCCGCCGTGCCCGTGCCGGCGTCCAGCATCTCCAGAGCGGCCAGGACGCGGTGGCCCACGGGGTCCGGCAGGTGGGCGAGGAGGTCCTCGCGGGGGACCAGGCGCCAGGACAGGAGCTCCTCTTCCTGCAGGCGGATCGCCTTCAGGTCGTCCTCGGTGAGCACGCCGCCGTCGTAGAGGTAGGCCACCAGCGGCGGGCGGTCGGGGCCGTGGACCCAGTCGACCGCCAGCAGCCGGCCCGGTTCGCGGTCCAGGCCGATCTCCTCCAGGGTCTCGCGGCGGGCGCCCTGGCGCGGGGTCTCGCCGTCGTCCGACTCGACGGTGCCGCCGGGCAGTGTCCAGCCGTCCCGGTAGTTGGGGTCGACGAGCAGCACCCGTCCCCGGGCGTCCCGGAAGAGCATGGCGGCGCCGGCGAGGACGCGGGGCAGGCCGGCGATGTAGGTGGCGTAGTCCTGGGCGTCTGCAGTGGTCATCCTGGAAGGGTAGCCAGTTCCAGGGTGCGCTCGGCGAGCTCGCTGATGCGGGCGCCGTCGAAGCCGAAGACCGCGCTGCGCACCGTGTCCTGCAGGGGCTCGGTCCACTGGGCCGGGATGGCCCCGGCGCCGGTGAGCACCCCGGCCACCGAGCCGGCGGTGGCTCCGTTGGAGTCGGTGTCCAGGCCGCCGCGCACGGTCAGGGTGATCGTCCGGGTGAAGTCGCCGTCGCCGTACAGCAGGCCGGCGGTGAGGACGGCGGCGTTGGGGACGGTGTGCAGCCAGCCGAGGCCGGCGGTCTCCTGGGCGAGTGTGGTGAGGGTGTCCTCCCAGGCCACGCCCGCCTCGTGCAGGGTGACCACCCGGCGCACGGTGCGGGCCAGGCGGCTGCTCGCCGGAACGACGGTGAGCGCCGTCTTGATCGCGGTGCGCACGTCGGGTGCGGTGAACGCGGCGGCGATCAGGGCCGCCGCCCACATCGCCCCGTACACGCCGTTGCCGGTGTGGGACAGCACGGCGTCGCGGCGGGCCAGGCCTGCGGCGCGGCGCGGGTCGCCGGGGCTGGTCCAGCCGTGGATGTCGGCGCGGATCAGGGCGCCGATCCACTCCTGGTACGGGTTGTCGTAGGTGGCCGTCAGCGGCGGTTTGAGGCCGTTGGCCAGGTTGCGGTAGGCGGCGCGTTCGGCGGTGAACGTCTGCAGGTAGGGCAGGTGCAGCAGCCACAGGGTGCCGACCTGCTCGGTGGTGAACGCGAAGCCGTGCGTCCGCAGCAGGTGCAGGCCGAGGATCGTGTAGTCGATGTCGTCGTCGCGGCAGCTGCCGTGGATCCGGCCGCGTACGCACCAGGGCCACTCGGGGCGCAGGTCCGGCAGACCGGGGCCGGTGCCGGACGCGTCCGGCGCGGGCAGGTAGTCGGTGAGCGGCAGGGCGCCGGATCGCTGCAGATAGCGGTCGATGCGCTCGCGGGTCCACTGATCGCCTTGCTCGACCGGCTTGCCGAGCATGTTGCCCGCGATCCGGCCCAGCCAGCCGCCGAGCACCCGGTCGGCGAGGTCCGTCCGGCTGATCACGGGCTGGGGCCGTGTCCCGACAGCGTCCATAGCAGCGGTGTACCCGGTTTTCCTGCGCTGTCCCGTGCGTGCGGCGCCCGGACCTCGTGGTGCCCTCGCGGCGGGGCGGCCTCGTGTCCGGGGTGGGCGGGGCGCGGCGGTGGGAGCGGTCGAGGCACGGCGGTCGGGCGCTGCGGCAGGGCTGGTGAGGGCATGGCGGTGGGGGCGGCCGCGGGCTAGGGTCGCCAGCGGCGCGATGGCTGCCCCTGACATGCGGGGCCCGGAGAGCAAGGGGATGGCGAGGTGGCGGACGCTGCGGTGCATGCTGGGCACGGGGTGCTGGTTGCCGCGGACAAGTTCAAGGGGTCGTTGACGGCGGTCGAGGTCGCCGAGCACGTCACGGCGGGCCTGCGCCGCGTCGTCCCCGGGGTGCGCGTCGAGGCGCTGCCTGTGGCCGACGGCGGCGACGGGACGGTGGACGCGGCGGTCGCGGCCGGGTTCGAGCGGCGCGAGGTACGGGTCGCAGGTCCGCTCGGCGAGCAGGTGACGGCCGCGTTCGCGCTGCGCGGCAGCACGGCGGTCGTGGAGATGGCGCAGGCCAGCGGGCTGCAGCGGCTTCCCGAGGGTGTCCTCGCGCCGTTGACGGCGTCCACGTACGGCTCCGGTGAGCTGCTGCGGGCCGCGCTGGACGCGGGCGCGACGACGATCGTCTTCGGGGTCGGCGGCAGCGCGACCACCGACGGCGGGGCGGGCATGCTCGCGGCGCTGGGCGCGCGGTTCCTCACCGCGGACGGTACGCCGGTGCCGCCCGGCGGCGGAGGACTGGCCGGTCTCGCGCGCGCCGACCTGTCCGGGCTGGACCCGCGGCTGGACTCGGTGGAGCTGATCCTCGCCGGTGACGTCGACAACCCGCTGACCGGGCCGAAGGGCGCCCCGGCGGTGTACGGACCGCAGAAGGGTGCCTCGCCGGACGACGTGGAGCGGCTGGACGCGGCGCTCACGCACTACGTGAAGGTGCTGGAGGAGGCGGTGGGGCCCCGGGCCGCGCGGTACGCGCTCTCGCCGGGTGCCGGGGCGGCCGGGGGGATCGGGTACGGGGCGCTGCTGCTCGGGGCCCGGTTCCGGGCAGGGATCGAGATCATGCTGGAGGTGCTGGGCTTCGCGCCGGCGCTTCAGCGGTGCTCGCTGGTGATCACCGGTGAGGGGTCGCTGGACGAGCAGACGCTGCACGGCAAGGCGCCGGCCGGGGTCGCCGCGGCGGCACGGGCCGCGGGGCGGGAGGTCGTCGCGGTGTGCGGGCGGCTGGCGCTGACACCGCAGGCGCTGCGGGGGGCCGGGATCCGGCGGGCGTACGCGCTGACGGAGGAGGAGCCGGACGTGGCGCGGTGCGTCGCCGAGGCCGGGCCGATCCTTGAGCGGGTGGCCGAGCGGATCGCGCGCGACTTCCTGAGGCAGGCGGCGTCCTGAGGCAGGCGGTGTCCTGAGGCAGGCGGTGTCCTGAGGCAGGCGGCGTCCTGAGGCAGGCGGTGCGGATCGCTGTGGGCAGCGGCCGGTGCGTACGGCAGGCGCAGGTCCGCGCGGACGCGGAAGGGGCCCGGAACCGTCGTGGTTCCGGGCCCCTGTCGTCGAAGGCCCGCGGACGCCGTCGGGCGTGCGCGCGGGTTACGGCAGCTGGGCCGCGCGCGCCTCGCGCCGGTTGTCGCGGAAGTTGTTCACCCGGCGGGCCGTGGCGAACAACGGGATCACCGCGCCCATGACCAGCTGCAGCGCGCAGCCGGTCTGCAGCAGCAGCTGGCCGCTCGGCGCGTCGAAGGCCCAGGCGGCGAGCAGGCCCATGGACAGCACGATCCAGGACAGCATCGCCCCGGCGAGCCGGCCGCGCGGCTTGGGGTACTCGACCCGGCTGACCATCAGCCAGGCCGTGCCCAGGATCGCCAGCAGCGTGGCCACGAAGGGCAGTTCGAGCAGCACGATCGACACGACCGTCAGGGCACCGAACGGAGAGGGCATGCCCTGGAACATGCCGTCCTTCATCGTCACGCAGGAGAACCTGGCCAGCCGGAGCACCACCGCCAGCAGCACCACGACGGCGCCGAGCGCGGCCACCCGCTGATGGGCGTCGTCGGCGACCAAGCCGTACACCAGCACGAAGTACGCCGGGGCCAGGCCGAAGCTGATCAGGTCGGAGAGGTTGTCCAGCTCCGCGCCCATGGGGGAGGAGCGCAGCTTGCGGGCGACCAGGCCGTCGAACAGGTCGAACACGGCCGCGCACAGCATCAGGATGACCGCCGTCGCGGCGCTGTGCCGGGCCATGCCGCCGGTGTCGTGGCCGGCCAGATGCGGGATCAGGATGCCGGTGGTGGTGAAGTACACCGCCATGAAGCCGCACGTGGCGTTGCCGAGGGTGAGGGTGTCCGCTATCGACAGGCGCAGCGACAGGGGCATCTCCTCCTCGTCGTCCGCCTCGTCGGCCTCGGGCACCCAGCCGGTCTGGGTGTCGGGGTCAATCACGGTCAAGGCGCGTCACCCCTGCCACGGTCTTCTGGCCGACCTCGACGGCCGCGTCCACACCCTCCGGCAGGTACAGGTCGACACGCGAGCCGAAGCGGATCAGGCCGATCCGCTCGCCCTGCTCGACCTTGGTGCCCGACGGGACGTAGGGAACGATCCGACGGGCCACCGCGCCGGCGATCTGGACCATCTCGATGTCACCGAGCTCGGTGTCGAAGTGCCAGACGACGCGCTCGTTGTTCTCGCTCTCCTTGTTGAAAGCAGGAACGAAACCGCCGGGGATGTGCTCGACCGAGGTGACCGTGCCGGCCAGCGGGGCCCGGTTGACGTGGACGTTCAGCGGGCTCATGAAGATCGCGACACGGGTGCGGCCGTCCTTCCACGGCATGATGCTCTGCACCACGCCGTCGGCGGGTGAGATGACCCGGCCTTGACCGATCTCGCGCTCGGGGTCGCGGAAGAACCACAGCATCCCCGCGGCGAGCGCGGTGGCGGGGACGGCGAGCGCCTTGGCCGCGCCCGAGCGGCGGGCGCGGACCAGGCTGACGGCTGCGGTGGCGACGGTCGGCAGAAGCCACGGCGATGCTCCGCGCGCGAGGCGTACGCCGGCCAGGCTGTCGCGAGGTGCAGAGGTTTGGCTGTGGGGCATGGATGACCTTCGTAGCGGATGAATGCCGCGCTTTCGACGGGGGACGGCGGCTTTCCGCGATCGTAGCGGTTCGGCGCCGCAACTGGGTAAGCCAGGAAGTCGAGTCGGCCGCCGGAAACCGCTGACGGGGTGTGATCTTCTTCTCGAAGAAAACACCCCGTACACGGACAATCAGCGCTGGATCCGGTACTCCTCGAGGAGACGGCGACCGATGATCATTTTCTGGATCTCGGCGGTGCCTTCACCGATGAGCAGCATCGGTGCCTCCCGGTAGAGGCGCTCGATCTCGTACTCCTTGGAGAAGCCGTAGCCGCCGTGGATGCGGAAGGCGTCCTCCACGACCTCCTTGCAGTACTCGGCGGCCAGGTACTTCGCCATGCCGGCCTCCAGGTCGTTGCGCTGGCCGGAATCCTTCTTCCGGGCGGCGTTGACCATCATGGAGTGCGCGGCCTCCACCTTGGTGGCCATCTCCGCCAGTTTGAACTGGATGGCCTGGTGCTGGGCGATGGGCTTGCCGAAGGTGTGCCGCTGCTGGGCGTACTGCACACCCAGTTCGAAGGCGCGCAGGGCGACGCCGCAGCCGCGGGCCGCCACGTTCACCCGGCCCACCTCGACGCCGTCCATCATGTGGTAGAAGCCGCGGCCGGTGGTGCCGCCGAGCACGCGGTCGGCCGGCACCCGCAGCCCGTCCATGATCAGCTCGGTGGTGTCGACCCCCTTGTAGCCCATCTTCTCGATCTTGCCGGGGATGGTCAGGCCGGGGCGCACCTCGCCGAACCCGGGCTCCTTCTCCACCAGGAAGGTCGTCATGGACCTGTGGGGCGGTGTGCCCTCGGGGTGCCCCTCGTCGGTGCGGACGAGCACGGCCACCAGGGAGGAGGTGCCGCCGTTGGTCAGCCACATCTTCTGGCCGGTCAGGACGTACTCGTCGCCGTCCTTGACCGCCTTGGAGGTGATCGCCGACACGTCCGAGCCGAGCGAGGGCTCCGACATCGAGAACGCGCCGCGGATCTCACCGGCCGCCATCTTCGGCAGGAAGTAGTCCTTCTGTTCCTGCGTGCCGTGCTGCTTGAGCATGTAGGCGACGATGAAGTGGGTGTTGATGATGCCGGACACCGACATCCAGCCGCGGGCGATCTCCTCCACGCACAGCGCGTAGGTCAGCAGGGACTCACCCAGACCCCCGTACTCCTCGGGGATCATCAGACCGAACAGCCCCAGCTCCTTCAGGCCGTCCACGATCCGCTGCGGGTACTCGTCGCGGTGCTCCAGCTCGGTCGCGACCGGGATGATCTCCTTGTCGACAAAGTCACGGACGGTGGAGACGATCTCCTGCTGGACATCCGTCAGACCGGGCGTCTGGGCGAGACGGGCCATGGCTCACCTCTCCTGCTGCTTCGGCTCCGGGCGGGCAGGCTGCTCCCCGCCCCGCTCCTTGATGTACGTCTGGGTCGGCACCATGACCTTGCGGCGGAAGACGCACACCAGGGTGCCGTCCTGTTTGTAGCCCCGGGTCTCCACGTGGACGATGCCGCGGTCGTTCTTCGACTTCGACAGCCACTTGTCCAGCACGGTCGTCTCGCCGTAGATCGTGTCGCCGTGGAAGGTGGGCGCCACGTGCTTGAGCGACTCGACCTCCAGGTTCGCGATCGCCTTGCCGGACACGTCCGGCACGCTCATGCCGAGCAGCAGCGAGTACACGTAGTTCCCCACCACCACGTTCTTGCCGAAGTCCGTGGTCTGTCCGGCGTAGTGGGCGTCCAGGTGGAGCGGGTGGTGGTTCATGGTCAGCAGACAGAACAGATGGTCGTCGTACTCCGTGACCGTCTTGCCCGGCCAGTGCTTGTACGTCGCCCCGACCTCGAACTCCTCATAGGTGCGTCCGAACTGCATGCCGCCTCAGTCCTCCGGGATCTCGAACGTGCTGGTGCGCTTCATGCCGGCGGCGCGCCCCTTGCCCGCGATGACCAGGGCCATCTTGCGGCTGGCCTCGTCGATCATCTCGTCGCCGAGCATCGCGGACCCCTTCTTGCCGCCCGCCTCGGACGTGTAGTACGCATACGCGTCCAGGATGAGCTCGGCGTGGTCGTAGTCCTCCTGGGACGGCGAGAACACCTCGTTGGCGGCCTCGACCTGACCCGGGTGGAGCACCCACTTGCCGTCGAAACCGAGCGCGGCGGAGCGCTGTGCGACCTCACGGAAGCCGTCCACGTTGCGGATCTGCAGGTAGGGGCCGTCGATGGCCTGCAGGTCGTTGGCCCGGGCGGCCATGAGGATCCTCATCAGGATGTAGTGGTAGGCGTCCGCCGGGTAGCCGGGCGGCTGTTCGCCCACCACGAGGGACTTCATGTTGATCGACGCCATGAAGTCGGCCGGGCCGAAGATGATCGTCTCCAGGCGCGGGCTGGCGGCGGCGATCTCGTCGACGTTGTTCAGACCCCGGGCGTTCTCGATCTGCGCCTCGATGCCGATGCGGCCCACCTCGAAGCCCACGGTCTTCTCGATCTGCGTCAGCAGCATGTCGAGCGCGACGACCTGGTGGGCGTCCTGCACCTTCGGCAGCATGATGCAGTCCAGGTTCTGGCCGGCGCCCTCGACGACGGTGACGACGTCCCGGTAGGTCCACTCGGTCGTCCAGTCGTTGACCCGGACCACCCTGGTCTTGCCCGTCCAGTCGCCCTCGTTGAGGAACTTCACGATGGTGTGCCGCGCCTCGGGCTTGGCCAGCGGGGCGCAGGCGTCCTCCAGGTCCAGGAACACCTGGTCGGCGGGCAGGCCCTGGGCCTTCTCCAGGAAGCGGGGGTTGCTCCCGGGGACCGCGAGGCAGGAGCGGCGCGGACGCAGCCGGGAGGCGTCGCGCTGCTCGGGCGTCGCCCCGGACTGCGGGGAGCCGGACGGGCGGTCGGCAAAGAGGGTCATGCGGCAACCTCCAGGGGGTCGAGCTTGTTCGCGGTCCTGATCTCGTCGACGATGCGGCCGATGATGCCGGTGATGTCGAAGTCCTTCGGGGTGAAGACGGCGGCCACTCCGGCCTCGCGCAGCGCGTCGGCGTCACCGCTGGGGATGATGCCACCGGCGATCACCGGTATATCTGTGGCACCGGCCACACGGAGGCGCCGCAGCACCTCCGGCACCAGCCGGGCGTGCGAGCCGGAGAGGACGGACAGGCCGACCGCGTGCACGTCCTCGGCGAGGGCGGCGTCCACGATCTGTTCCGGTGTCAGCCGGATGCCCTGGTAGACCACCTCGAACCCGGCGTCGCGGGCGCGCACGGCGATCTGCTCGGCACCGTTGGAGTGCCCGTCCAGGCCGGGCTTGCCCACCAGGAAACGCAGCTTGCCCACACCCAGGTCACGGGCGGTCAGCTCCACCTTGCGGCGCACGTCGGCCAGGCGTGTGCCCTCCTCGGCGGTGACGGTCACGGGCGCGGACGACACACCTGTCGGCGCGCGGTACTCGCCGAACACCTCGCGCAGCGCCCCCGCCCACTCGCCGGTGGTGACGCCGGCGCGGGCGCACTCCAGGGTGGCCTCCATGAGGTTCTCCGTGCCCTGCGCGGCCTCCTTCAGCCGCTCCAGCGCCTTGCTCGCCCGCGGATGGTTGTACGGCGGCTGGTAGCGGGTGTCGCGCCAGTACTGCAGGGACCGCACGACCCGGGCCTCCACATCGGGGTCGACGGTCTGGATCGCGGTGTCCAGGTCGGCGGTGAGGGGGCTGGGCTCGGTCTCCTGGAAGACGTTCACCCCGACGATCCTGTCCTGGCCCGACTCGATCCGGGCCCGGCGCTCGGCGTGCGAGGCGACCAGCTGGGACTTGAGATACCCGGACTCCACGGCGGCCAGCGCACCGCCCATCCGCTGGATGTGGCCGATCTCGGCGAGTGCCGCCTCGACCAGCTCGTCCACCTTGGCCTCGATCACCTTCGAGCCCTCGAAGATGTCGTCGTACTCCAGCAGGTCCGACTCGTAGGCGAGGACCTGCTGGATGCGCAGCGACCACTGCTGGTCCCAGGGCCGGGGCAGGCCGAGGGCCTCGTTCCAGGCGGGCAGCTGCACGGCGCGGGCCCGGGCGTCCTTGGACAGGGTGACGGCCAGCATCTCCAGCACGATCCGCTGGACGTTGTTCTCCGGCTGGGCCTCCGTCAGGCCGAGCGAGTTGACCTGGACGCCGTAGCGGAAGCGGCGGTGCCGGGGGTTCTCGATGCCGTACCGCTCGCGGGTGATGCGGTCCCAGATGCGGCCGAAGGCGCGCATCTTGCACATCTCCTCGA
This sequence comes from Streptomyces thermodiastaticus, assembly GCF_014656135.1. Taxonomy (GTDB): domain Bacteria; phylum Actinomycetota; class Actinomycetes; order Streptomycetales; family Streptomycetaceae; genus Streptomyces; species Streptomyces thermodiastaticus. Next base: position 51,873 of record NZ_BNBV01000002.1, on the reverse strand, counting down.
TGAAACGGACTCCCGCGTTGACGAAGAAGGAGATGCGGCCGACGACGTCGCCCATGCGCTCCTGCGGCACCTGGCCGGAGTCGCGCACCGCGTCGAGCACGGCGATCGCGGTGGACATCGCGTAGGCGATCTCCTGCACCGGCGTGGCCCCGGCCTCCTGCAGGTGGTAGCTGCAGATGTTGATGGGGTTCCACTTCGGCATGTGCGTGACCGTGTACGCGATCAGGTCCGTGGTCAGGCGCATCGAGGGGCCGGGCGGGAACACGTGGGTGCCCCGGGACAGGTACTCCTTGACGATGTCGTTCTGGGTGGTCCCCTGCAGCGCGCTGACGTCGGCACCCTGTTCCTCGGCGACGACCTGGTACAGCGCCAGCAGCCACATGGCCGTGGCGTTGATGGTCATCGAGGTGTTCATCCGCTCCAGCGGAATGTCCTGGAACAGCTTGCGCATGTCGCCCAGGTGCGCGACCGGCACCCCGACCCGGCCGACCTCGCCGCGCGCGAGGACGTGGTCGGGGTCGTAGCCGGTCTGGGTGGGCAGGTCGAAGGCCACCGACAGACCGGTCTGTCCCTTGGCGAGATTGCGCCGGTACAGCGCGTTGGACTCCTCGGCCGTGGAGTGGCCGGCGTAGGTCCGCATGAGCCACGGCCGGTCCTTGCCCCGCCCCTGCGCGGCGGTGTCACGCTCGCTCATGTGCGCCTCTCAGATGGTCCGGAAGCGGTTGATGGCGTCGAGGTGCCGGGCACGCGTCTCGTGGTCGCGCACGCCCAGGCCCTCCTCGGGAGCGAGGCAGAGGACGCCGACCTTGCCCTGGTGCAGGTTGCGGTGGACGTCGTACGCGGCCTGTCCGGTGTCCTGCAGGGGGTACACCTTCGACAGCGTGGGGTGGATCTTCCCCTTGGCGACGAGCCGGTTGGCCTCCCAGGCCTCGCGGTAGTTGGCGAAGTGGGAGCCGACGATGCGCTTGAGCGACATCCACAGGTAGCGGTTGTCGTACTCGTGCTGGTAGCCGGAGGTGGAGGCGCAGGTGACGATGGTGCCGCCCCTGCGGGTGACGTAGACGGAGGCGCCGAAGGTCTCGCGTCCGGGGTGCTCGAAGACGATGTCGACGTCCTCGCCGCCGGTCAGCTCGCGGATGCGCTTGCCGAAGCGCTTCCACTCCTTGGGGTCCTGGGTGTGCTCGTCCTTCCAGAACCGGTAGTCCTCGGCGCGGCGGTCGATGATGAGTTCGGCGCCCATGCTCCGGCAGATCTCGGCCTTCTGCTCGCTGGAGACCACGCAGATAGGGGTGGCGCCGCCGGCGAGGGCGAGCTGGGTGGCGTACGAGCCGAGGCCGCCGCTGGCACCCCAGATCAGGACGTTGTCGCCCTGCTTCATGCCGGCGCCGTTGCGGGAGACCAGCTGGCGGTAGGCGGTGGAGTTGACCAGGCCCGGGGCGGCGGCCTCCTCCCAGGTCAGGTGCCGCGGCTTGGGCATCAGCTGGTTGGACTTGACCAGGGCCATCTCCGCCAGGCCGCCGAAGTTGGTCTCGAAGCCCCAGATGCGCTGCTCGGGGTCGAGCAGGGTGTCGTTGTGGCCGTCGGAGGACTCCAGTTCCACGGACAGGCAGTGCGCGACCACCTCGTCGCCGGGCTTCCAGGCGTTGACGCCGGGGCCGGTGCGCAGGACGACGCCGGCGAGGTCGGAGCCGACGATGTGGTACGGCAGGTCGTGCCGCCGGGCCAGCTCACTGGTGCGGCCGTAGCGCTCCAGGAAGGCGAAGGTCGGCATCGGCTCGAAGATGGACGACCAGACGGTGTTGTAGTTGACCGAGGAGGCCATGACGGCCACGAGGGCCTCGCCCGGGCCCAGCTCGGGCAGCGGGACCTCCTCCAGGTGCAGCGACTTGCGCGGGTCCTTCTCGCGGGTCGCCATGCCCGCGAACATCTCCGTCTCGTCCTTGTGCACGGTGATCGCGCGGTACGACTCGGGCAGCGGCAGGGCGGCGAAGTCGGCGGACGCGGCGTCCGGCGACTGGATCGCGTCCAGGATGTCCTTCACGGTCACGGTGGTGCCTCCGGCGTCGAGCGGCCCTGAGGGAGGGGCGCGGGGGATACGTCGGTGCTGCTGGGGTCGGGATGCCGTCGGTGCGGCCGGTGGTACGTGGCAGCGCTTTGTGGCGCGAGAAGTGCCTGTGACGCAGGCGTCCGGGCGTGCGGGACCGAAGGACCCGCCGGGACAGCCGGCACACGGCTGGTCACCGCTGCCGGTCCGCCCGGACACCTTCAACGTATGACACCGCGTGTCAGCTGGCAAGGCACTGAGTGTCAGAAGTTGCGCTCATACGAAATCTTTACGCAACAGATGAGCGATGATCGATCGCATACGCGGTGCACTCCGGGTCGGAACCGCCCGGACATGACGAAACGGCCACCCCGGTCGGCGGGGCGGCCGTTTCCTGTGCTCGTGTGGTCCTGTCGCTTGTGTGGTCCGGTGGTGCTGCCCGTCGCCCGGGCCGGGCTGCCGCGGGCCGCGCCGGCCGGCCACTGCTCATAGCGCCGGCCGGGCCGCTGCTCGCCGGCCGGGCCGGCCGTGCCGCCGGCCCCGCTGCCGCGGCGCTCAGCGCTCCTTGCCGAGCGCCTCCTCGATGGTCCGCATGACCTCCTCCAGCGGGGCGTCGGTGCGGGCCACCGCGACCAGCACCTCCCCCTTCCGGGAGGCCGTCACGGCGGACGCACCCGAGGTGCCGCCGGAGGTGCCGGACGTGTCCGACGCGCCGGACGAGGCGCTGGACGGCGTCCCGGACGTACCCGACGGCCGGGACGCCGGGCCGCCCTTGCGGCCGGCGCTGATCCCGGTGCCGAACGTCTTGCGCACGATGGCGAAGGCGTGGTCCAGCTGCGCCTCCAGGTCGCCCTGGCCGCCCGCCCGCAGCCAGCGGCGCAGCACATGGTTGTGCGCGGTGACCACCGCCGAGGCGGCGACCTCCGCCAGCAGCGGGTCGTCGTTGGCGTCGTCGGCGTGGACGTGCTCGTCGAAGTGACCCAGCAGATAGCGCGTGAACAGCCGCTCGTAGCGGGACACCGAGGCGATCTCCGCCTCCCGCAGCGTGGGCACCTCGCGGGTCAGCTTGTACCGGGCGACCGAGATGTCCGGCCGCGCCGCGTACATCTTCATCACTTCCTTGATGCCGCGGCACACCGTGTCCAGCGGGTGCTCGTGCGCAGCGGCCGCGTTCAGCACCGCCTCGACGCGGACCAGGGTGTCGTCGTGATCGGGGAAGATCGCCTCTTCCTTGCTGCGGAAGTGACGGAAGAAGGTGCGGCGGGCGACCCCGGCCGCCGCGGCGATCTCGTCCACCGTGGTCGCCTCGTAGCCCTTCGTCGCGAACAGCTCCATCGCGGCGGCGGCCAGCTCCCGGCGCATTTTCAGCCGCTGGGCGGCCGCGCGGGAGCCGGCGGTGCTCTCCGGTGCGTCGGGTGAGGCGGGGGTGCGTGAGGACATGGCGGGCTGGGGCATGACCCGAACGTACTCCATGCGGGCGGCCTTTTGTGCAGGTCCGGCTCCGCTTCGGCCGCTCACGGGCGGGGCGGCCGGTGCCGGATCCAGCAGGCCGCCCCACTCCCGCGCCGGTCCGTGCCGCGCCCGGGCCTGCTCCTCGCCCCGGTCAGCGCCGGGCATGTTCGCGGAAGCCGCGGCCCGTCTTGCGGCCGAGGCAGCCCGCGGCCACCAGATGCTCCAGCAGCGGCGCCGGGGCCAGCCCGGGGTCGCGGAACTCCTGGTGGAGCACCTTCTCGATGGCCAGCGACACGTCCAGGCCGACCACGTCCAGCAGCTCGAAGGGCCCCATCGGGTAGCCGCCGCCGAGCCTCATCGCCGCGTCGATGTCGTCCAGCGACGCGTAGTGCTCCTGGACCATCTTCACCGCGTTGTTCAGGTACGGGAACAGCAGGGCGTTGACGATGAAACCGGCCCGGTCGCCGCAGTCCACCGGATGCTTCTTGATCCGCGCGCAGACCTCGCGCACCGTGGCGTGGACGTCGTCCGCAGTGAGCACCGTGCGCACCACCTCGACCAGCTTCATCGCGGGCGCCGGGTTGAAGAAGTGCATGCCGATCACGTCCTGCGGGCGCGTGGTGGCACGGGCACAGGCGACCACGGACAGCGAGGAGGTCGTACTGGCCAGCACCGCGCCCGGCTTGCACACCTTGTCCAGCACCCCGAACAGGTGCTGCTTGACCGCCAGATCCTCGGCGACGGCCTCCACGACGAGGTCCACGTCGGCGAAGTCGTCGTAACTGCCGGTCGCCGAGATCCGGTCCAGCGCCTGCGCGGCGGCCTCGGCGGTCAGCCGCCCCTTGTCCACCGAGCGCGACAGCGACCTGCCGATGCGCCCCTTCGCGGCCTCGGCCTTCTCCGGGCCGCGCGCGGCGAGCACCACCTCGAACCCGGCCTTGGCGAACACCTCCGCGATGCCGCAGGCCATGGTGCCCGAGCCGGCCACGCCGACGGAGCGGACCGGGCGTCCGGCACCGAGGCTGCCGCCGTCGCGCGGGGTCAGCACGTCGGGCACCACGGTGCCGCTGCCGGGCGCCTCGTAGGTGTAGAAGCCGCGGCCCGCCTTCCGGCCGGTCAGGCCCGCCTCGCTCAGCTGCCGCAGGATCGGCGCCGGTGCGTGCAGCCGGTCGCGGGAGGCGTCGTACATGGCCTCCAGGACGGTGCGCGCGGTGTCGATGCCGATCAGGTCCAGCAGCGCCAGCGGGCCCATCGGCAGACCGCAGCCCAGCCGCATCGCGGCGTCGATGTCCTCCCGGGAGGCGTACTTCGCCTCGTACATCGCGGCGGCCTGGTTGAGGTAGCCGAACAGCAGCCCGTCGGCGACGAACCCCGGCCGGTCGCCGACCGAGACCGGCTCCTTGCCCAGCTCCACGGCCAGATCCGTCACCGCGGCGACGGCCTGCGGGGCGGTCAGCACCGAGGAGACGATCTCGACGAGCTTCATCGCGGGAGCCGGATTGAAGAAGTGCATGCCCAGAACGCGTTCGGGGCGGGCGGAGTCGGCGGCGAGCCGGGTCACGGACAGCGCGTTGGTGCCGGTCGCCAGGATCGTCTCCGGCCGCACGATGCCGTCCAGCTCCCGGAAGATCTGCTGCTTGAGCTCGTACGACTCCGGCGCCACCTCGATCACCAGGTCGGCGTCGGCCGCGGCGGCCAGCGAGGTGGAGGTGCGCACCCGGGCCAGGGCCTCGGCACGCTCGGGCTCGGTCAGCCGGCCGCGCTCGACGGCCCGGGAGGTGGTGGACTCCAGCGCGGCGACGCACCGGGCGGCCGCCGCCTCGCTGACGTCGATACCGACGACCGTGCGGCCGGCCTCGGCCAGGACCTCGGCGATGCCGGTGCCCATGGTGCCCAGGCCGACCACGGCGACGGTCTTCAGGGGGGACAGAGAGGTGTCGGAAGAGGGAGTGGCCATCGCGGGACTCCAGGAATGAGGGTGACGACGACGAGCACGCCCCGGTACGCCCGGCGGCACACCGGTGCGGCGGGAGAGATGTGCGAGGTGTCCGGGCTGCACAGGCGGCCACGCCCGGTGCCGGAGCCCGCGGGCGAGCACACGCCCCCGGGCACGGCGGAAAACCGACCGGCTCTGTCCCGAAGCCGGGTCGTACTCACGGCCCCTGCGCATCCGAGCATGCCCGGATGCGCAGGGCCGACATGCTCGCGCGGCTGCGTCACCAAACCGCCACGAGCGATACGAGCGGGGTAGCTCGCTCGTATGAGCTTAACCAGCGAGTAATGAGCGCGCCACCCCCTTGGCGGAATCGCTGCCGAGGACGCCGCCGCACCCCTAGGCTGGCCTCGTGGACGAGGAGTTGCGACTGCTCACGGAACGCGCACGCCGGGAGTCGGGAGGGTCGGCCGCCTGTGCACGCCTGGCGGCCACCGACGACCTGGACGAGCTGGCCGGCGTGCTCGTGGCCCACGGGCAGCCGCTGTGGGCCAGGGAGCTGGCCGCCGTCCGGCTGGGAGCGGCGGGCGACCGCCGGGCCTTCGAGTCGCTGGTGCTGCTGCTCAACCACCGCGACCCGCAGCGCTGCGCGTCGGCCGCCTACGCCCTGGCTCGCCTGGCCGACCCGCGCACCGCCCGCGCGGCCGCCGCTCTCGCCACCAATGAACTGCGCGTCGCCTACGCGCTGGAGCCGGTGCGGCTGCTGGTCCAACTCCGCGCACCCGAGTCCGTGCCCGCCCTGATCACCACGCTGCGACGCCGGCTGCGCCCCCACGACCCCTACCGTCGGGTGGCGTTGGCCTGTGTGGAGGGCTTGGGTGCCCTGGGGGACGAGCGGGCCCGACCGGTGCTGAACGATGCTCTGGCTTACCCCGCCCTCGCCGAGGCGGCGGCCCTGGCACTGGCGCGCATTCCACGGCAGCGGTGACGGAGGATCGCGCGCACCGGGCGGCCGCCCGGCGGTATCGGCATCGCGCGGCCCGGCTCCGTCCGGGCCGCGCGCTGTCAGCCGCGGAAGCCGACCAACCGGTGCAGCAGCGAACCCCGGGAGGCGCCGGTGGCTTCGGACGTATCGGAGGTGGAGGTGCTCTTGTTGTCGTCCGCCTTCTCCGGCTTCGGCTCCGGCGTCCTCTCGCACACCGCGTCCGCCGCGCCGGCGTGGCCGCGCGGCACCGTGCCGTCGGCCAGATAGGCGCTCAGGTGCTTGTCCAGGCAGGAGTTGCCGCTGAGCGTCACACCGTGGTTGCCGCCGCCCTGTTCGACGACCAGGCTGGAGTGCGCCAGCAGCCGGTGCAGGATCACGGCGCCCTCGTAGGGTGTGGCCGCGTCGCCGGTCGCCTGGAAGAGCAGCACCGGGGGCAGGCTGGCGTTGGCGACGTTCAGCGGGCGGTGCTTGAGTGAGGACGGCCAGAAGGCGCACGGTGCGTTGTACCAGGTGTTGTTCCAGGCCATGAACGGCGCCTTGCGGTACACCGCCCAGGTGTCCCGGCGCCAGCGCCGCCAGTCGCGCGGCCAGGCGGCGTCGCCGCACTGCACCGAGGTGTAGACGCTGTAGCCGTTGCCGGTGGAGGAATCGGCCGCGGCCAGATCGTCGAACGCCTCGACCAAGGGCGCCGTCTGTCCGTCGTTGGCGTAGGCCGCGAATGCCTCGGCCAGGCGGGGCCAGTAGCCGTCGTAGTAGCCGGCCGGGATGAAGGTGTCCTCCAGTTCGGCGGCGCCGACCTTGCCACCCGCGGGCTTGCGGGCCAGCGCCGCCCGCATCGCGAACCACTTCGCCTCGACCCGTGCCGGATCGGTGCCGAGCCGGTAGGCCCCGTCGTGCTTGGCGATCCATGCCATGAAGGCGCGGTGCCGGTCGTCGAAGGAGTAGTCCTGGCGCAGGTTGTCGCGGTACCAGACGCCGGTCGGGTCGACGACGGAGTCCAGCACCATCCGGTGCACCCGGTCGGGGAACAGCGTGGCGTACACCGCGCCGAGGTAGGTGCCGTAGGAGTATCCGAAGTAGGAGATGCGTGGTGCGCCGAGGGCGCGCCGGACGACGTCGAGGTCCCTGGCCGTGTCGACGGTGGTGAGATGCGGCAGCAGATCGGCGTACTTGCGGCCGCAGGCGGTGGCGAAGGACCGTGCGCGCGCGAGGTTGGCCTGCTCCACCGCGGCGGTCGCGGGCACGGAGGCCGGGCGCACCGGCGCGAAGTGGTCCGGCACGCAGTCCAGCGCCGGCTCGCTCTTGCCCACCCCGCGCGGGTCGAAGCCGATCACGTCGTACTGGGCCGCGACGGACTCGGGCAGCGAGGAGACGACGAATCCGGCGAGCATGCGCCCGCTGCCCCCGGGTCCACCGGGGTTGACCAGCAGCGGCCCCTGGAACGTGCGCGCGGTGTGCGGAACGCGGGTGAGCGCCAGGGTGATCTGCTTCCCGGAGGGACGCGTGTGGTCGAGCGGCACCCGCACCGTCCCGCACTGCAGGGTGGGATGCTCTTGGGTGCCGCACTTCTTCCACGTGACCGGGCTGACCGGGGCGACGGGTGCGGCGGCCGCGGTGGGCGGCGAGGTGGCGTCGGCGGGTGCGGCGGTGACACAGCCTGCCACGACGACGGCGCCGCACAGCGCGGCAGCGCGTCTGCTCATGGAGCCCTCCAGGACGGGGAGGCGACGAAGTGCGTGATCTGCGATCTTCGCCGCACCGTCCCGGAAAGGACGGGTGCGCCGGCGCGTGGTGGCGATTGTTGACCCGATCGGGGCGTCGGATGCCGCCGAACGAGGCGGGCGTCACCGACCGAGTGCCCCAGGGCCGTGCGTCAGGGGCCTGCGGGCGGGCGGCGCCCGGCGGGACCGGGCGGTGCGGGCCGGACCGGTACGGGCAGCCGGGTGCGGGGTGTCACAGCAGAGACAGCTGGACCGGACGATCGGTGCCGTGCGGTTCGGGACGGGCCGGCTTTGGCGGGCGGATGCGTCGCGAGGCGCCCGCCCGGGCGGGGCCGATGCCGTACTCCTGGGCCAGTTCGTGCACCTGGCGGGTGATGCGGCGCTGGTACCAGCGGGGTGCGTAGGTGCCGCCCGCGTACAGGCGTTCGTAGCGGGGCACGAGGTGCGGGTGGTACCGGGTGAGCCAGGCCATGAACCACTCCCGGGCCCCGGGGCGCAGATGCAGCGTCAGCGGGGTGACGGAGGTCGCCCCGGCCTCCGCGATCGCGCGGACGGTGGCCCGCAGCTGGTCCGGGTGGTCGCCGAGGAAGGGGATCACCGGCGCCATCAGCACCGCGCAGCCGATGCCGTGCTCGCCGAAGGTCCGCACCACGTCCAGCCGGCGCTGCGGGGCGGGAGTGCCCGGCTCCACGGTCCGCCACAGCTCGGGGTCGGTGAAACCGACGGAGACGGAGATGCCGACGTCGGTGACCTGCGCCGCCTGCACCAGCAGGTCCAGGTCGCGGAGGATGAGGGTGCCCTTGGTCAGGATGGAGAACGGGTTGGCGCGGTCCCGCAGCGCGGAGATGATGCCGGGCATCAGCCGGTAGCGGCCCTCGCCGCGCTGGTAACAGTCGACGTTGGTGCCCATCGCGATGTGCTCGCCCTGCCAGCGGGGCGAGGCCAGTTGGCGGCGCAGCACCTCGGGGGCGTTCACCTTGACCACGATCTGGGTGTCGAAACCGATGCCGGTGTCGAGGTCCAGGTAGCTGTGCGTCTTGCGCGCGAAGCAGTAGACGCAGGCGTGGGTGCAGCCCCGGTAGGGGTTGACCGTCCACTCGAAGGGCATGCGGGAGGCGCCCGGCACCCGGTTGAGGACCGAGCGGGCCCGGACCTCGTGGAAGGTGATCCCGCGGAACTCGGGCGTGTCGATGGTGCGCCTGGTGACCGCGTCCGCGCCGAACAGCGCGGTGTCGTCGGCCCGGCCGTGTTCCGGCCCGTCCGTGAGGTTGTCCCAGCGCATGACGCCTCCTCGGTAAGGGTGGAGCCAGAATAGAACAAACGTTCCCATGATCGTGCGGGCCGCTGTCCGCGGCCGGACCCGGACGGGTCCGGTGTGCCGTCGGTCGGTTGCCGGACGCCGATTTGGAGGCCGGGCGGCGGGGTGGTTGGCTGGACCGGACTTCGAGATCGGATGTCCTGGGAGGAACCATGGCGCAGGTCGAGGCCACCACCGAGCGCATCGTGGCGGCGGACGCCGAGACGGTGTTCGACGCGCTCGCCGACTACCGCGGCACCCGTGAGCGGCTGCTGCCCGAGCAGTTCAGTGAGTACGAGGTGCGCGAGGGCGGGGACGGCGAGGGCACCGTCGTGCACTGGAAGCTCCAGGCCACCAGCAAGCGGATCCGCGACTGCCTGATGGAGGTCAGTGAGCCCACCGACGGGGAGCTGGTCGAGAAGGACCGCAACTCCTCCCTGGTCACCACCTGGCGTGTCACCCCGGCCGGCGAGGGACGGTCCCGGGTCACGGTCACCACCACCTGGAAGGGCGCCGGCGGCGTCGGCGGCTTCTTCGAAAGGACGTTCGCCCCCAAGGGGCTGTCCCGGATCTACGACGCGATGCTGGCCAAGCTCGCCGCCGAGGTCGAGAAGTAGGCTCCCCCTCCCCTCGCGGCCCAACTCGCCCCGTTCTCACCCGGGTTGAGGGCTCACCGGTTCGAGTGATCTCCCCGTGGCTCTGCCCTGTGCCGTAACTCCGCGTGCCCGCTCGGAGTTGTCGCAGTACGCGCGAAGCCGCGCGGCACAGGCACGACGAGGGAGAGGTACGCAGGTGGGCGGTATCGGTCTGGTGCGGGACGAACCGGTCGCGGCGCCGTCGCAGACGGACGGCGCACCGGCCTCGGCCGGCGCCGCCCCGCAGTCCTCCGCCCCGCCGCTCAGCCCCCGGCGGGTGCGGCTGGTCTTCTCCGGGCTGATGCTCGCCCTGCTCCTGGCCGCCCTGGACCAGATGATCGTCGCCACCGCGCTGCCCAAGGTGGTCGGCGAACTGCACGGCCTGGACAAGATGTCCTGGGCGATCACCTCCTACCTGCTCACCTCCACCGTGCTGCTGCCCGTCTACGGCAAGCTCGGCGACCAGATCGGCCGCAAGGGGGTCTTCCAGTTCTCCATCCTCGTCTTCGTCGTCGGCTCCCTGCTGGCCGGACGGGCGCGGACGATGGACCAGATGATCGCCTTCCGGGCCGTGCAGGGCGTCGGCGCGGGCGGGCTGATGATCGGCGTCCAGGCGATCATCGCGGACATCGTGCCGCCCCGGGAGCGGGGCCGCTTCATGGGGCTGATCGGCGCCGCCTTCGGTCTCGCCTCCGTCGCCGGCCCCCTGCTCGGCGGCTACTTCACCGACCACCTGTCCTGGCGCTGGTGCTTCTACATCAACGTGCCGTTCGGGCTGGTCACCCTCGTCGTCGTCGCCCTGGTGCTGAAACTGCCCGCCGTGCGGGTCCGGGGGCGCTTCGACGTCCTGGGCGCCACGCTGCTGGCCGCCGCCTCCACCTGCCTGGTGCTGCTGACCAGCTGGGGCGGCACCGAGTACGCCTGGAGCTCCGGCGTCGTCCTCGGGCTCGGCGCCGGTGCCGTCGTGGCGATCGCGCTGTTCCTCCTCGCCGAGCGCTTCGCCGCCGAACCGATCATCCCGCTGCACCTGTTCCGGGACTCGGTCTTCACCATCAGCGGCCTGGTCGGCCTGGTCGTCGGCGTGGCCCTGTTCGGCGCGGCCAGCTATCTGCCCACCTTCCTGCAGATGGTGGACGGCGCCTCGGCCACCGAGTCCGGGCTGCTGATGCTGCCCATGACGGGCGGCGTGGTCGGCGCGTCGATCCTCTCCGGCCAGCTCATCAGCCACACCGGCCGCTACCGGATCTACCCGGTGCTGGGCAGCGCCGTGTCCGCCGTCGGCATGTGGCTGCTCTCCCGTCTCGAGGCCGACACCTCGCGGCTGGCGTACAGCGTGTGGATGGCCGTACTCGGCGCCGGCATCGGCCTGGTCATGCCGGTGCTGGTGCTCGCCGTGCAGAACTCGGTGCGCCCCGCCGACCTGGGCACGGCGACCAGCGCCAACAACTACTTCCGGCAGATCGGAGGCAGCGTCGGAGCCGCCGTCTTCGGCACCCTGTTCGCCGACCGGCTCACCGACGCGCTGCACGACCGCCTTCCCCCGCGCGCGGGAGCCGGCCTGCCCGATGCCGAGTCGATCACCCCGCAGGTGGTGTACGCCCTGCCGCCGGCCGTGCGCGACGCCTACATCCAGGCGTACGCCGACGCCATGCCGCGGATCTTCCTCTACCTGGTGCCGGTGCTCGTCCTCGGCCTGCTCATCGCCTTCTTCCTCAAGGAGAAACCTCTGGTGTCCCACAACACCCCCGCCGCAGCACCCGCCCACGACACGGAGACCGCCCCGCTCAACGCGGCCGTACCGCAGGCCCGTTCGCCCTACCCGGCCGGCGTGCCCGTGTGCGGCACGGTGCGGCACGCGGACGACAGCGTCGTACCGCGCGCGGCGCTCACCCTCATCGACGTCGCGGGGCAGCAGATCGGGCGCGGCGCGAGCGGCGAGGACGGCCGGTACGCGCTGTCCACACCGGGCGCCGGCTCCTACGTCCTGATCGCGGCGGCCGGCGGGCACCAGCCGCAGGCGGTGTCCGTGACCGTCGGCGAACGCCCTGTGGAACTGGACGTCGTCCTCGGCGGTGCCGGACGCCTCGCGGGCACCGTGTGCACCGCGGACGGCACCCCCGTGCGGGACGCCACCGTCACCCTGACCAACGTCCACGGCGAGGTGGTGGCCACCACCCGCAGCGGCCGTGAGGGCGGCTACGTCATCACCGAGCTGGTCGCCGGCGAGTACACGCTCGCCGCCAGCGCGCCCGCCTTCCGCCCGGCCGCGCTCCCGGTCACCGTGCAGGCCTCGCGGGAGACCCGCCAGGACGTGGAGCTGGCGGGCGGCGCCGTGCTGCGCGGCACCGTGCGGGCGAGCGGCGGGCGGCCCGTCGAGGACGCCCGGGTGACGCTGCTCGACGCGGCCGGCAACGTCGTCGACACCCTCACCACCGGGCCCGACGGAACGTTCCGGTTCGTGGACCTGTCCTCGGGCGAGTACACCGTGATCGCGGCCGGCTACCCTCCGGTCGCCACGGTGCTCCAGGTGGCGGGCGGCGGCCGCACGGAACGCGACCTCCAGCTCGGCCACGAGGACTGACAGTGAGGGTGTGACGTGGCTTCTCCGACGGGTCCGACGCACGGCCTGACCGACGTCTCGACTGTCTTGTCCGGGATGTGTCGATCCGCTCGGAGGAGCCGCCTCGCACGCGACCGGACGGGCTGCGCTGCCTCGAACGCCATGTCGCCCGCGAGGTCTACCGCGTCCTCATGCCCCGGCGAACCCTCGAAGCGACCTCACTGAAGCCGCTCGACATCCATAGGGCATCCCGGTACGGCAGGGCGGACGAGCAGCAGTGCCCCGCCGGACGGCCGCGCGGACCGGTGGTGCAGAATGCCGGGGGAGGACGGCCGCCTGCGGGGACCGGCCCGGCCCGCACCGTCCTGCGCAACCCCGGCCCACCCGTGTCCGGACCGCGGCGGGCGAGGCGCCATGCGTGTCACGGAGCGGCTTATTGTCGCATTGACGTAGTTTGGGTGGGGTTCAGGGACGGCGGCCGACCCTACAACCTGTAGGGTTACGCCCAGCCCGCCGCACCCACGGACTGAGACGAGAGGTTGCCGTGTCGAGCGTCCCGCCCGAACCGGACGTCAGTGTCGTCGTCATCGTCTACAACGACGAGGACAGACTCCCGACAGCGGTCGGTTCCGTGCTCGAACAAAGTCTGCGCAATGTCGAGGTGATCATCGCCGACGACTGCTCGACGGACCGCTCCTTCGAGGTCGCCCAGGCGCTCGCCGCGCAACACCCCGGCACGGTCCGCGCGATCCGCCTGCCGGAGAACAGCGGCGGCTGCGGGGAGCCCCGTAACCAGGGCATCAAGGTCGCCCGCGGCCGGTACGTGATGTTCCTCGACAGCGACGACACCCTGGAGCCGCACGCCTGCCGCAACATGGTCGAGGCCGCCGACCGCACCGGCGCCGACCTCGTCTCCGGAATGTGCGTCCGCGTCCACACCGACAGCCGGCACGGCAAACGGGTCCCGTGGTACCCCTGGCTGTACCGCTCCACCCGCACCCTGGAGTCCGTCGCCGAGCTGCCGGACTTGTTCGTCTTCGACACCCTGTCGACCAACAAGTGCTACCGGCGCTCGTTCCTCCTCGACAACGAGCTCACCTTCCCCCGGGGCATCCACTACGAGGACCTGCTCTTCTCCGCCCAGGCCTACCTGGCCGCCCGGCGCATCACCCTCATCCCGCACACCGTCTACTTCTGGAACGTCGTCCAGAAGACCGCCAACAAGTCGATCAGCAACCGGCGCGGTGAGATCCGCAACTTCGCCGACCGGGTGGAGATCCACCGCCGGATCGACGCCCTGCTCCAGGAGCGCGGCGAGGACGAGCTGAAGCTGCGCAAGGACATCAAGTTCCTCAAGCACGACCTCGTGCTGTACCTCCGGGAACTGCCGTTCCTCGACGACGACTACCGGCACCGCTTCGCCGGGCTGGCGCGGCCCTACGTCCAGACCTTCTCCGACGCCGCCTACGCCGAACTCGACCGCGTCCACGCCATCTGCGCCCAGCTGCTGCTGCGCGAGGACTGGGACGGCCTGATGCCGGCCATCGACACCCTGATCAACCGGAACAAGATCTCCACGCCGCTGGCCGAGCGGGACGGCCGGATCTACTGGACCGACCGTCACCTCGACGACCCGGAGATGCGCGCCGTCCTCGACGTCACCTCCCTCGGCTACCACGCCAAGCAGCTGAACCAGATGTTCCTGCGCAACCGGCTCACCGCGTACACGGCGCGCGGCGCCGACGTGGTGCTCGCCGGAGAGGTCGTCAATCCGCTGGGCGTCATCGCGCCGGACGCCGAGCTGACCGCCGAGCTGGAGTTCCGCGCCCGCCGGCGCAGCCTTCAGACCTTCCGCTTCCCCGTGCCCGCCCCGCGCCACCAGGGCGACAGCATCGCCTGGCGGGCCGAGGTGCCTCTGGGCCGCAGGCTCCGCCCGCTCGGCATCGTGGACGACGTGTGGGACGTCCGGCTGCACCTGACGGCCGACGGCAAGCGCACCACCAGCCGTCTCACCGTCGGCGACGTCGGCCTCGAAGGCGTCGCGGACCTGCCCGTGCGGCCGCGGCTGACCAGGCTCATGGCCGACCGGCTGCACGCCGAGGTGTCCGCCAAGGGGCACCTCGCCTTCCGGCTCACCCAGCACGGGCAGCTCTCCCGCGCCGGCCGCGCCGCCGTGGAGCGCAATCTGCACGGCCGTTCCGCCCGTGCCGCCAAGAGCGCCTACCGCACCCTGCGCTCCCTGCGGCGCGAGCTGAACTCCGGCACCCGCAAGCTCCAGGTCTACGAGCACATGCTGACCCGGCTGCCCGTCCGCAAGGGCACCGTCGTCTTCGAGAGCCACCTCGGCAAGCAGTACAGCGACAGCCCCCGCGCCATCTACGAGGAACTGCGCCGCCGCGGCACACCCGTCACCGCCATCTGGTCCTACGCCGGTGAGCGCCCCGAGGGTTTCCCCGACGACGTGCAGCTGGTGCGCCGCTGGTCCTGGAGCTACCTCATGGCGCTGGCGCAGGCCGAGTTCTGGATCGACAACCAGGGTTTCCCGCTGCGTCTGAGCAAGCGCCCGGAGACCACGTACATCCAGACCTGGCACGGCTCCGCGCTGAAGCGGATGGGTTTCGACGAGCCCGGCACCCGGATGCTCTCCGAGGCGGAACAGCGCACCTACCAGCGGGCGCTGGACCGCTTCGACCACTTCGTGGTGCGCAGCGAGCACGACGTACGCACCCTCGCCCGCGCCTACCGCATCCCCGAGGACAAGCTGCTGCGCACCGGCTACCCGCGCAACGACGCCCTGGTCCGGGCCGCCCAGGGCACCGACGACCCCGAGGCGCGGCGGCTGGCCGAACGCCTCGGCCTGGAGCCCGGCCGGCAGGTGCTGCTGTACGCGCCCACCTTCCGCACCGGCCGCGACGGCCGCGTCAGCGACTTCGCGTTCCCCTTCGACATCGAGGAGTTCGCGGAACGCTTCGGCGACCGGTACACGCTCCTGGTGCGCGCCCACTACCTGAACCGGCTCACCCTGCCCCCGTCGGTGGCCGGACGGGTGCTCGACGTCAGCCGCGAGCCGGACATCACCCCGCTCATGCTGCTCGCCGACGCCCTGATCACCGACTATTCCTCGGTGATGTTCGACTACGCCCTGCTGCACCGCCCGATCGTGTTCTTCGCGCACGACTGGGAGGAGTACGCCCAGGACAGCCGGGGCACCTACTTCGACCTGCTCGCCGAGGCGCCGGGCCCCGTCCCGCGCACCCCGGAGGAGTTCTACGCCGCCCTCGAGGACCTCGGGGCGCTGCGCACGACCTACGAGGCACGGCTGAAGGAGTTCGTGGACAAGTACGGCGAGTACGACCGCGGCGATGCCGCGGCGCGGATCGTGGACCGCTTCTTCTCTCCCGCGGGAGGGGCCCGATGACCCAGCGCGACATCTTCCTCGTGGCCAACGAGGTCAACGAACTCGGCGGCGTGGGCCGCTGGCAGATCCAGCTGGCCACCCTGCTGGCCGAGCGCGGTCACCGGGTCACCGTCGTCGGCATCGCCCCGCCCCACCACCCCATGGACCTCGGTGAGCGGCCCCCGTTCCGGACCGAGACCCTCTACGCCCGCCGTCCGCCGAGCCGGCCCCGGCCGCGCCGTCTGCTGGGCGCCGCCGACCCGGCCGTGCGCCGCCACGAGGCCCATATGCGCAAGGCCGCCGAACGGCTCACCGCGCTCTTCCGCGCCGCCCGGCCCGGCGCCATGATCATCGTGCCGCAGGTGTGGGCGATGGAGTGGGTGGCGCTCGCGGACACCGCCGGACACCCGGTCATCGGCATGACCCACGAGTCCTTCGACACCTGCCGCAAGTCCTCCCGTTTCCAGCGGGTGAAGAAGTACTTCGCGGACGTCGACCGGCTGCTGGCCCTCACTCAGGAGGACGCCGACCGGTGGGTGGGCGAAGGCCTGAACAACATGGACTTCATGCCCAACCCGCTGCCGTTCCTGCCCGGCGCCCCCTCGCCGCGCTCGGAGAAGGTGGTGGCGAGCATCGGGCGGCTCTCCCACGAGAAGGGCGTCGACATGCTGCTGGACGCCTGGGCCGAGGTGGCGCCCCGGCAGCCCGGCTGGACCCTGCGCATCTACGGCCGCGGAGAGGCCGAGCAGGAGCTGAAGCAGCGGTGCGCCGACCTGGGGCTGGAGGACTCGGTGGACTTCGCCGGACAGACCGACGACGTCCCCGGCGCGCTGCGCGCCAGCTCCCTCTTCGTCCAGTCCTCCCGCGGCGAGGGCTTCCCGCTGGCCCTGCTGGAAGCGATGGCGTGCGGGGTGCCGTGCGTGGCGTTCGACTGCGCGCCCGGCGTCCGGGAGATCATCACCCACGAGGAGGACGGGCTGCTGGCCCGGCCCGGCAACACCTTCGAACTCGCCCGCCACCTGGTGCGGTTGATGTCGGACGAACACCTGCGCGACACCTTCGGCGAGCGGGCGCTGCGCAATGTGCGCCGCTTCGACCCGGAGACCATCACCCGCCGCTGGGAGGAGCTGTTCGACCTCCTGGAACGCTGAGCGGACCGGGGAGGGGGCGGGCGCCCGCGCCGGGCGCCCGCCGGGCGCGTCGGCCGCCCGCCGGGGGGACGTACGCACGGATGTGACACCCGATCCCCGACACGCGACGACACGCCGGAGGCGGTACGCATGACGGTCAGGCACCCTCGCGAGCGGCACGGCCACAGCCGGGACCTGCAGATCAACCCGGTCTTCAGCCGGGAGCCCCTCAGGGTGCCCCGGTACGCGCTGCCCGAGCGGCAGATGGAGCCGGACACCGCCTACCAGATCGTGCACGACGAGCTGATGCTCGACGGCAACGCCCGGCAGAACCTCGCCACCTTCGTCTCCACCTGGGCCGAACCCCAGGCCCGGCGGCTCATGGACGAGTGCGCCGAGAAGAACATGATCGACAAGGACGAGTATCCGCAGACCGCGGAACTGGAGTCCCGCTGCGTCCACATGCTCGCCCGGCTGTGGCACGCCGAGGACCCGCGGCACGCGGTCGGCTGCTCGACCACCGGATCGAGCGAGGCGGCGATGCTCGGCGGACTTGCCCTCAAACGGCGCTGGCAGCACCGCCGCCGCGCCGAGGGCGCATCCACCGCCCGGCCCAATCTGGTCATGGGCGTCAATGTGCAGATCTGCTGGGAGAAGTTCGCCGACTACTTCGAGGTCGAGCCGCGCTACGTGCCGATGGAGGGCGACCGGTACCACCTCACCCCCGACAAGGCCGTCGAGCTGTGCGACGAGAACACCATCGGGGTGGTCGCGGTGCTCGGCTCCACCTTCGACGGCAGCTACGAGCCCGTCGCCGGCATCGCCGCGGCCCTGGACGACCTTGAGGCCCGCACCGGGTGGGACATCCCCGTCCACGTCGACGCCGCCTCCGGCGGAATGATCGCCCCCTTCCTCGACCCGGAGCTCGTCTGGGACTTCCGGCTGCCGCGCATCGCCTCCATCAACACCTCGGGTCACAAGTACGGGCTCGTCATGCCCGGGGTCGGCTGGGCCCTGTGGCGCGACCGAGACGCCCTCCCCGACGACCTGGTCTTCCACGTCAACTACCTCGGCGGCGACATGCCGACCTTCGCGCTGAATTTCTCCCGCCCCGGCGCCCAGGTCGTCGCCCAGTACTACACGTTTCTGCGTCTGGGTTTCGACGGCTACCGGCGGGTGCAGCAGACCTGCCGTGACGTCGCCACCCGGCTGGCCGCCGAGATCGCCGAGCTGGGCCCGTTCGAGCTGATCACCGACGGCAGCGAGCTGCCGGTGTTCGCCTTCCGGGTGCGGCAGGACATCGACCGCTTCAGCGTCTTCGACGTCTCCGCCGCGCTGCGCGAACGCGGCTGGCTGGTGCCCGCGTACACCTTCCCGGAGAACCGCACCGACCTGGCCGTGCTGCGCATCGTGGTCCGCAACGGCTTCAGCCACGACCTGGCCGACCTGCTCCTCGACGACCTGCGCCGCATCCTGCCCCGGCTCCAGGGCCAGCGCGCACCGCGCCGCAGCGCCGCCGACTGCGCCGGCTTCTCCCACGGCACGGAGCCGAAGAGGGCGCGCCGCGAAGTGCGCGCCTGAGCGGAGCGCGCGAAAGCAGTCGCGGCGGATCGTGGCGCGGTGCCCGCCCGGCGCGTAACGTGGCGCAGCATGAAGATCCTCATCAGCGCCGACATGGAAGGCGCCACCGGGGTCACCTGGCCGGCGGACGTGCTGCCGGGGACGCCGCAGTGGGAGCGGTGCCGGTCGATGTTCACCTCGGACGTCAACGCCGCCGTGCTGGGCTTTTTCGACGGCGGTGCCGACGAGGTCCTCATCAACGAGGCCCACTGGACCATGCGCAACCTGCTGCTGGAGGAACTGGACGAGCGGGCGCAGATGCTCACCGGGCGGCACAAGTCGCTGTCCATGGTCGAGGGTGTGCAGCACGGCGACGTCGACGGTGTCGCGTTCATCGGCTACCACGCGGGCGCGGGCATGGAGGGCGTCCTGGCGCACACCTACCTCGCGAACTCCATCACCGGGGTGTGGCTGAACGGTGTACGGGCCAGCGAGGGACTGCTCAACGCGCATGTGGTGGCAGAGTTCGGCGTGCCGGTGGTGCTGATCACCGGTGACGACGTGGCCTGCGAGGACGCTTTCGGGTATGCGCCCGAGGCGCTGAAGGTGGCGGTGAAGGACCATGTGTCGCGGTACGCGGCCGTGTGCCGTACCCCGGCGCGGACCGCCGTCGACATCCGTGCCGCCGCCGCGAAGGCGGCCTCGCTGGCGGTGCGGCACGAGCCCGCCGAGAGCGGTCCGTTCACCGTCGCCGTGGAGTTCGACGCCGAACACCTGGCGATGGCCGCCACCGTGGTGCCGGGTGTGGCCCGCACCGGGGAGCGGAAGGTGGCCTACACCAGCCCCACCATGTACGAGGGCATCCGTACCTTCAAGGCGGTCACCACGATCGCCTCCGCCGCTGTGGAGGAGCAGTATGGCTGACGCGCAGGCGCTGGAGGAGGTCGTGACCTTCACCTCCGACCTGATCCGGATCGACACCACCAACCGGGGCGGAGGCGACTGCCGCGAACGCCCGGCCGCCGAGTACGCCGCCGCGCAGCTGTCCGGCGCCGGCCTGGAGCCGCTGCTGCTGGAACGCACCCCGGGCCGGACCAATGTGGTCGCCCGGGTGGAGGGCAGCGAGCCGTCGGCGCCCGCCCTGCTGGTCCACGGTCATCTGGACGTGGTGCCCGCGCAGGCGGAGGACTGGAGCGTGCACCCGTTCTCCGGGGAGATCCGCGACGGCGTGGTGTGGGGCCGGGGCGCGGTCGACATGAAGAACATGGACGCGATGATCCTCGCCGTGGTCCGCGGCTGGGCCCGGCAGGGGCTCCGGCCGCGCCGGGACGTGGTGATCGCGTTCACCGCGGACGAGGAGGCCAGCGCCGAGGACGGCTCCGGGTTCCTCGCCGACCGGCACGCGGAGCTGTTCGAGGGCTGCACCGAGGCCATCGGCGAGTCCGGCGCGTACACCTTCCACGACGGCTCCGGACGCCAGATCTATCCCATCGCCGCCGGTGAGCGCGGCACCGCCTGGCTGCGGCTGACCGCGCGCGGCCGGGCCGGCCACGGCTCACGCGTCAACAAGGACAACGCGGTCACCCGTCTCGCCGCCGCCGTCGCCCGCATCGGCGCCCACGAATGGCCGCTGCGGCTCACCCCGACCGTGCGCGCCGCCCTGACCGAACTGGCCGACCTCTACGGCCTCGAACCCGACCTGGACAACGTGGACGCCCTGCTGGACAAGCTGGGCCCGGCCGCGTCCCTGGTCGAGGCCACCGTGCGCAACAGCGCCAACCCGACCATGTTCGACGCCGGTTACAAGATCAACGTGATTCCGGGGGAGGCCGTCGCCCGCGTCGACGGGCGCTATCTGCCCGGCGGCGAGGAGGAGTTCCGCACCACCCTGGACCGGCTCACCGGCCCCGAGGTGGACTGGGAGTTCGAGCACCACGAGGTGGCGCTGTCCGCGCCCGTGGACTCGCCGACGTTCGCGTCGATGCGGGCCGCGGTGGAGGAGTTCGCACCCGAGGGACACGTGGTGCCGTACTGCATGGCGGGCGGCACCGACGCCAAGCAGTTCTCGCGGCTCGGCGTCACCGGCTACGGCTTCTCGCCGCTGAAGCTGCCCGAGGGATTCGACTACCACCATCTGTTCCACGGCGTGGACGAGCGCGTCCCCGTGGAGGCGCTGCATTTCGGTGTCCGTGTCCTCGACCGCTTCCTGCGGTCGGCCTGAGCATGTCGGGAGAGCGTGAGCACATGTCGGACGTGCAGACCCTGCCGTACGGTTCCTGGCCCTCGCCGATCGACGCGGCGCTGGCGGCCGCGCACGACGGCCGGCCGGAGTACGCCGGTTTCGTCGGCGACGAGGTGTGGTGGACCGAACCACGGCCCGCCGAGGGCGGCCGGCGGGCCCTGGTGCGGCGCCGCACCGACGGCACCGAGGAGTCCGTGCTGCCGGCGCCGTGGAACGTGCGCAGCCGCGTCATCGAGTACGGCGGCCGCCCCTGGGCCGGCACCGTCCAGGACGGCGAGCCGCTGCTGGTGTTCGTGAACTTCGCCGACCAGCGGCTCTACCGCTGGCAGCCCGGCGGCGAACCCCGCCCCCTCACCCCCGTCTCCGCGGTGGGCGGCGGACTGCGCTGGGCCGAGCCGCAGATCCTGCCCGGCCGCGGTGAAGTGTGGTGCGTGCTGGAGGAGTTCACCGGCCCCGGCCCCTCGGACGTGCGCCGCGTCGCGGCCGCCGTGCCGCTGGACGGCTCGGCCGCCGAGGACCGCAGGGCCGTCCGCGAACTGGCCGCCGAACGGCACCGGTTCGTCACCGGGCCCCGCCTGTCGCCCGACGGGCGGCGCGCCGCCTGGCTGGCCTGGGACCACCCGCGGATGCCCTGGGACGGCACCGAGCTGGTGGTCGCCGACGTCGACGACCAGGGCCGCCTCGTCGTGCCCCGCACCGTCGCCGGCGGCCCCGAGGAGTCCGTCGCCCAGGCCGACTGGGCGGCCGACGGCTCCCTGCTGTACGCGAGCGACCGCGACGGCTGGTGGCACCTGTACCGCGACGGCGCGAAGCTGTGCGGCGGCGAGGAGGAGTTCGCCGGGCCGCTGTGGAAACTCGGCCAGCGCTGGTTCGCCCCGCTGGAGTGCGGCCTGATCGCCGTGCTGCACGGCCGGGGCGCCCTGCGCCTGGGCATACTCGACCCGCTGACCGGTCAGGTGGCCGACGCGGCCGGCCCGTGGACCGAGTTCGACGCCACGCTCGCGGCGCACGGCGACCGCGTCGTGTCGGTCGGCGCGAGTCCCCGCAGCTCCTGGGAGGTCGTCGAGCTGGACACCCGCACCGGCCACGCCCGGGTGATCGGCTGCGCCCACCGGGACCCGGTCGACCCCGCGTACTACCCGCAGCCGCAGGTGCGCACCTTCACCGGGCCCGAGGGACGCGAGGTACACGCCCACATCTACCCGCCGCGCAACCCGGACTGCGCCGCACCCGAGGGCGAACGGCCCCCGTACGTGGTGTGGGCGCACGGCGGTCCCACCAGCCGCTCCCCGCTGGTGCTGGACACGGAGATCGCCTACTTCACCTCCCGCGGCATCGGGGTCGCGGAGGTCGACTACGGCGGATCCACCGGATACGGCCGGCAGTACCGCAACCGGCTGCGCGAACAGTGGGGCGTCGTCGACGTCGAGGACTGCGCGGCCGTCGCGCTCGCGCTCGCCGAGGAGGGCACCGCCGACCGGGCCCGGCTGGCGATCCGGGGCGGCAGCGCCGGCGGCTGGACCACCGCCGCGTCCCTGACCCGCACCGACGTCTACGCCTGCGGCACCATTCTCTACCCGATCCTCGACCTGACCTCCTGGGCCACCGGCGAGACCCACGACTTCGAGTCCCAGTACCTGGAGTCGCTGGTCGGGCCGCTTGCCGAGGTCCCCGAACGGTACGCCGAACGCTCGCCCGCCGAGCACGCCGACCGCATCACCGCGCCGTTCCTGCTGCTGCAGGGCCTGGACGACGTGATCTGCCCGCCGGCGCAGTGCGAGCGGTTCCTGCGGCGCATCGAGCAACGGCAGGTGCCGCACGCCTACCTCACCTTCGAGGGCGAGGGCCACGGGTTCCGCCGCGCCGACACCCTGGTGCGCGCCCTGGAGGCGGAACTCTCCCTGTACGCCCAGGTGTTCGACCTGGACATCGCGGGCATCCCGGCCCTGGAGCTGCACACGTGAAGGAACTGCGGCGCCCCGCCCGGCTGGCCCCCGGCGCCCGCGTGGCCGTCGTCGCCCCCAGCGGACCCGTGCCCGAGGAGCGGCTGCAGGCCGGCCTGGACGTGCTGCGCGGCTGGGACCTGGACCCGGTGGTCGCCCCGCACGTCCTGGACCGGCACCCGACGTTCGGCTACCTGGCCGGGACGGACGCCGACCGGGCCGCCGATCTGCAGCGGGCCTGGTGCGACCCGGCGGTGGACGCCGTGCTGTGCGCCCGCGGCGGATACGGCGTCCAGCGCATGGTGGACCTGCTCGACTGGGAGGCCATGCGGGCGGCCGGGCCGAAGGTGTTCGTCGGCTTCAGCGACATCACCGCACTCCACGAGGCGTTCGCCGTCCGTCTGGGCCTGGTCACCCTGCACGGCCCGATGGCCGCAGGCGTCGACTTCGTGAAGAACGCACGGGCGCAGGAGCATCTGAAGGCCACTTTGTTCGCGCCCGAGACGGTCACCACGATCGCCTCCGGCGGCGCCGCCCTGGTCCCCGGGCGGGCCCGCGGCGTCACCCTCGGCGGCTGCCTGGCCCTGCTGGCCGCCGACCTCGGCACCCCGCACGCCCGGCCGTCCGCGGCCGGCGGGCTGCTGTGCCTGGAGGACGTGGGGGAGGAGACCTACCGTCTGGACCGGTATCTCACCCAGCTGCTGCGGGCCGGCTGGCTCACCGGAGTGTGCGGCATCCTGCTCGGCTCCTGGGAGGACTGCGGCAGCGGCTACGACGAGGTCCGCGCGCTGCTCGCCGACCGGCTCGGCGGGCTCGGCGTGCCGGTGGCCGAGCGGTTCGGCTTCGGGCACTGCCCGGGCGCGCAGACCCTGCCCTTCGGCGTCGCCGCCGAACTGGACGCGGAAGGGGGCGTCTTGACGCTGGACCGTCCGGCGCTGCGCTGAACGGTGCGTATCCGGGCGCGGCGGCTTCCGGCTCCGCCGCGCCCGGATACGGTGCACCGGCCGTCGTCACCGAATGCCCGTCGAAGCACCTCGTGCACGCCGATCGACCCCGCCCCGCACCTGCCACAGCACGAAGCGGCCGGTACCTACCAGTCGATAGGCCGGTTGGTCCTCGGTGTGGAGGCGCGACGCCGCCGGCGACGAGCGCGTCGACGCGCCGGACGGCACACGGACCCTGGTGCACCGTCTGGCCGTCCGGCAGACGGATGCCGACCGGGCGGACGGGGCTTTCCCGGACAGACCCCGGGGCCGTGGAAGGATCTACAGTCGGGGCATGGCGCACACCACAGCTCGCTGGCTGGCCGAAGGTCCCCGCGTGGGCATCCGCCCCTTCACCCTGGAGGACGGAGAGGAGTTCACCGCACGGGTGCGGGAGAGCAAGGACCTGCACCAGCCCTGGCTGTTCCCGCCGGACACCGCCGAGGCGTATGCCGCCTACGCGGGACGGCTGATCGACGACCCGGCCAAGGCCGGTTTCCTGGTCTGCGAGAAGACCGGCGGGGACATCGCCGGATTCATCAACATCAACAACATCGTCCACGGCGCCTTCCAGTGCGGCGCGCTCGGCTACGGCGCCTTCGCGCACGCCGCCGGACGCGGCCTGATGAAAGAGGGCCTGAACCTGGTCGTCGACCATGCCTTCGGCCCGATGGGACTGCACCGGCTGGAGATCAATGTCCAGCCGGGCAACGCCGCCTCCATCGGGCTCGCCCGCTCCTGCGGCTTCCGGCTGGAGGGCTACTCGCCGCAGATGCTGTACGTCGCCGGCGCCTGGCGCGACCACGAACGCTGGGCGCTCACCACCGAGATGCGCCGGCCTGGCCGGCCCTGTGCACCGTGCCCGGGCACCGGTGCCCCCTAGCCCGTCGAGAGCTCTTCGAGCAGGGGCCCCCTGAGCGCGCACCGGACGCCGTTCGGCCGCACTCCGGGCGGACGACGGCAGTGTCCGGGCACGGCCCGGCGTCTTGCTGTGCACCCGCGCCGGCGGCCGGCGGGCCTGCGGGACGTGCTCGTCGAGTGCCTCGCCGGTGGTGCCCGCACCGAGCCGGAACCGGCCCTCGGTCGTCCGCCGCGCCGGCTGCGGCAGGTTTGGCGGGGGCGGCGCGGGGGACGCGGAAGCATCGCACCAGGCACGCGAACACGTCGGAGGTGCCCCGTGAGTGGACCGCGTATCGTGATCGTCGGGGCCGGTTTCGCCGGCTACCGCACTGCCCGGACGCTGGCCCGGATGAGCCGGAACAAGGCCGACATCACGCTGCTCAACCCGACCGACTACTTCCTGTACCTGCCGCTGCTGCCCCAGGTCGCCGTCGGCATCCTGGAACCGCGCCGTGTCGCCGTCTCCCTCACCGGCACCCTGCCCGGGGTGCGGCTCGTCCTCGGCGAGGCCCGCGGCCTCGACATGGACGCGCGGACCGTGCACTACACCGACCCGGAGGGCGGCGAGGGCACCCTCGTGTACGACCGGCTGGTGCTGGCCGTCGGCAGCGTCAACAAACTGCTGCCGATCCCCGGTGTCGCCGAGCACGCGCACGGCTTCCGCGGGCTGCCCGAGGCGCTGTACCTGCGCGACCACGTCACCCGCCAGATGGAGCTGGCGACCGCCGAGGAGGACCCCGACCGGTGCGCGGCACGCTGCACGTTCGTCGTGGTGGGCGCCGGATACACCGGCACCGAGGTCGCCGCGCACGGCAAGATGTACACCGACGCCCAGGTGCGCGGCCATCCGCTGCGCCGGGGCATGCGGCCGCGCTGGCTGCTGCTGGACATCGCCGGCCGGGTGCTGCCCGAGATGGACGAGCGGCTGTCGCGCACCGCCGACCGGGCGCTGCGGAAGCGCGGCGTGGAGGTGCGCACGGGCACCTCCGTCAAGGAGGCCCTGCACGACGGTGTGCTGCTGACCGACGGGGAGTTCCTGCCGACCCGGACGCTGGTGTGGTGCGTGGGCGTGCGGCCCGATCCGCTGGTGGAGAGCACCGGGCACCCCCTGGAGCGCGGACGGCTCCTCGTGGACCCGTATCTGCGGGTGCCGGGGCGGCCGGAGGTGTTCGCCTGCGGGGACGCGGCCGCCGTGCCCGACCTGAACCGTCCGGGGCAGTACACCCCGATGACCGCCCAGCACGCCTGGCGGCAGGGCAGGACCGCCGCGGTCAACGTGGCCGCCTCGCTGGGCGTCGGCGAACGCCGCGCCTACCGGCACCGGGACCTGGGCTTCGTGGTCGACCTCGGCGGTGCGCTGGCCGCCGCCAACCCCTTCGGTGTGCCGCTGTCCGGCCCGGTCGCCGGAGCGGTCACCCGCGGCTACCACCTGGCGGCGATGCCCGGCAACCGGGTGCGGGTCGCCGCCGACTGGCTGCTGGACAGCGTCCTGCCGCGCCAGGCCGTGCAGTTGGGGCTCGTCCGGTCCGCCTCGGTGCCGCTGGACACGGCGTCCCCGGAGCTGGCGCGAACCCCGGGCCGCCCCGCCGGCGCCTCGCGCGGGCCTGCCGGGAACCGGCCGGCGCACCCCCCGGCACAGGAGCCGGGCCGGGGCCCGCACGCGGCCCACCCGGCGCCGGGCCCGGTCCGGCGTGCGGACATCCCCGCGGAAGGAGACCCATGAACACCGCCGAACTCGAAGAACTCGGCCAGCAGTTGCGCGTGGACAGCGTACGGGCCGCCGCGGCGGCCGGCTCCGGTCACCCGACGTCCTCCATGTCCGCCGCCGACCTGATGGCCGTGCTGCTCGCCCGCCATCTGCGCTACGACTTCGACCGGCCCGACCACCCCGGCAACGACCGCTTCGTGCTGTCCAAGGGACACGCCTCCCCGCTGCTGTACGCGGCGTACAAGGCGGCCGGTGCCATCGACGACGAGGAACTGCTCGGTTTCCGCACACGCGGCAGCCGGCTGGAGGGCCACCCCACGCCGCGGCGGCTGCCCTGGGTGGACACCGCCACCGGCTCGCTCGGCCAGGGGCTGCCCGTCGGCGTCGGCATCGCCCTGGCCGGCAAACGCCTGGACCACGCCGGGTACCGGGTGTGGGTGCTGTGCGGCGACAGCGAGATGGCCGAAGGGTCCGTCTGGGAGGCCGCCGAGCACGCCGGATACGAACACCTGGACAACCTGATCGTGCTCGTGGACGTGAACCGGCTCGGGCAGCGCGGCCCCACCCGGCACGGCCACGACCTGGACGCCTACGCCCGCCGCTTCAGCGCCTTCGACTGGCACACCGTGGAGATCGACGGGCACGACATCGACGCGATCGACCGGGCCATGAGCGAGGCCGTCTCCACCGTCGGGCAGCCCACCGCGATCATCGCCCGCACCCTGAAGGGCAAGGGCGTGCACGACACCGAGGACCGTGAGGGACTGCACGGCAAGCCGCTGAAGAACGCCGACGAGGCGATCGAGGAACTCGGCGGCGTACGGGACATCCGCGTCCGGGTGCACGAACCGCCGCCCGTCCGCCCCGCACACCCCGCCGGCACGGGCACCGTGACGCTGCCCCGCTGGGACAAGGGCGACCAGGCCGCCACCCGCGACGCCTACGGCCGGGCGCTGGCCGCTCTGGGCACCGCACGCGGTGACGTGGTGGTCCTGGACGGCGAGGTGGGCGACTCCACCCGCTCCGAGCTGTTCGCGAAGGAGCACCCGGACCGCTTCTTCGAGTGCTACATCGCCGAACAGCAGATGATCGCGGCGGCGGTCGGGTTCGCGGCGCGCGGCTGGGTGCCGTACGCCTCCACGTTCGCCGCCTTCCTCACCCGCGCCCACGACTTCATCCGCATGGCGTCCGTCAGCGGCTCCGGCATCAGCCTCAACGGCTCCCACGCGGGTGTGGCGATCGGCCAGGACGGCCCCAGCCAGATGGGGCTGGAGGACCTGGCCATGATGCGGGCCGTGCACGACAGCACGGTCCTCTACCCCTGCGACGCCAACCAGACCGCCCGGCTCGTCGCCGCGACGGCCGCGCTGGACGGCATCCGCTATCTGCGCACCTCGCGCGGCGCCACACCGGTGATCTACGGCCCGGACGAGGAGTTCCCGGTCGGCGGCAGCAAGGTGCTCCGCTCCAGCGGCCACGACCGGCTGACCGTCGTCGCCGCGGGCGTCACCCTGCACGAGGCGCTGGCCGCCGCCGACGCCCTGAGCGCTCAGGACCTGCCCGTCCGCGTCATCGACCTGTACTCGGTCAAACCCGTGGACCGGGCCACGCTGCGCCGGGCCGCCGAGGACACCGGCTGCCTGCTCACGGTGGAGGACCACCGGGCGCAGGGCGGCCTCGGGGACGCGGTCCTGGACGCCTTCTGCGACGGGCGCCCGGTGCCGCGCCTGGTACGGCTCGCCGTCCGGACGATGCCCGGTTCGGCCACGCCCGCCGAGCAGCTGCACGCCGCGGGCATCGACGCCGAGTCGATCGCCGCGGCCGCACGGCTGCTGGTGGAACAGGCCGTGGTGCCGTGACCGCGCCGGGAGCGGCCGCGCCGCGGGTCACCGGCCGGCGCGCCGCCCGGCCGGCGGCGCGCCTGGTCAGCGCGGCCGCAGGGACAAAAGGTAAGTATCTGGCCAGAAATCTGTAGACTGCGTGCTATGAGCGGGGTTCCGCCCACCTGTCGTCGCGCCGACGATCTGGTTCGGGCCGAGTCGTTGCGTGCCGGTCTCGCACAGGTCGTCGGCGATCTGCGCGGAGTGGCAGGGCTGGTGTACGTGCAGGCCGGTAGCCCGGACGGCCTGCACCTGGTGTCCAGCACCGGGGTGTCCCCGGAGCACGCCCGGTCGCTGCGGTACCTCACGAACAACGAGATCTCCCCGCCCGCCCGCACCGTGTGCGAGGGGGCCCAGGGCGCCCGTGCATGGCTGCCCGCCCCGGCCGCCACGAGCGGCGCCGCCGACGGTATCTGGCCCGCCGCGGGTGTGGCGGTCGTTCCGCTCCCCGGCACCGCGGAGCCGGACGATCCGAAGGGCGCCCTCGCCGTGCTGCTGCAGACCGACCGCCGGCCCGGTGCCGAGCAGTGGGCGCTCCTCGAGTCCGCGGCCGCCCGGGCGGCCGCCGACATACGCCGTGTCTTCACCGCGAGAACACCGCCCTCGCAGACACGCCAGGCGGCCCGGTCGACCACCCCGCAGGCGCTGCAGGCCGTCGGTGTCGGCTGCTGGGAATGCACCCCCGCGACCAACCGGCTCGTCCTGGACGAGCAGGCACTGGCCGTCCTCGGCATCGACGAGGACCGCTTCGACGGCCGGCTGGAGACCTGGGCGCGCCTGATCCACGCCGACGACCGGCCGACCCTGGCCTTCGAGGGCGCGCGGGCCATCCGCACCGGTTCGCTGTTCGTCCACGAGCACCGGCTGTGCCGGCCGGACGGCGCCCGCCGCTGGGTCCAGGTCCGCGGCCGGGTGAGACACGGGGTGCCGGAGGAGCCGGTGACGTTCATCGGCACCCTCTGCGACGTCACCGACTCCCGGGGCGAACGCGAGCAGATCAGCCACGCCATGCGCCACATGAGCGACGGGTTCCTCGCGGTCGACCGCGGGTGGCGGATCACCTTCGTCAACACGGCGGCGGACGCCATGCTGGGGTCGGCGAAGGACATCGTCGGCCGCGTCCTGTGGGATCTGCCGGCCACCGGACGGCTTCCGCTGCCGACCGGCCTGCGCGAGATGTGCCGGCGGGTGGCCGACACCGCCACACCCGCCGACATGGATGTCAAGGGGCCCGTGGACGGCCGCTGGTACCGCCTGCGGCTGGTGCCGCTCTCCGACGGTCTGGCCTTCTACTTCACCGACATCCACGACAAGCGGGAACGCAAGGCGGCCGAACGGGCGGAGGCCCTGCGGGCCGCCCGCACCGCGGAGCTGACCACGGCGCTCGCCGAGGCCATCGGCACCCAGGGCGTGGTGGACGCCGTCGCCCGGCACGTGCTGCCCATGTTCGGCGCGGCCGGCGTCGTCATGCAGGTCATCGAGGGAGACCGGATCCGTATCGTCGGCAGCGCGGGCTACACGCGGGACTTCCTCGACCTGGTCGCCAGCATGCCCCTGACGGCGACCAACGCGACCGCCAACGTCCTGCGCAGCCGGACACCGCAGTTCCTCTCCACCCCGGAGGAATACCTCTCCCGCTACCCGCGGTCCGCCTTCCTCGGGAACCTGGGCGACAAGGAGGCCTGGGCGTTCCTCCCGCTGATCGCCTCCGACCAGCCGGTCGGGGTGTGTGTGATCTCCTTCGCCCGTCCGCGACGTTTCACCCGGGAGGAGCGCACCCTCATGGTGGCGCTCAGCGGTCTGATCGCCCAGGCGCTGGAGCGGGCCCGGCTCTTCGACGCGGAGCACCTGCGGGCCCAGGAACTGCAGCGCGGCCTGCTCCCTCGGGAACTGCCGGTGGTGCCGTACTGCTCCACCTCGGTCCGCTACCAGCCCGCCGGGCAGGGCATGGACGTGGGCGGGGACTGGTACGACCTCATCCCGCTCTCCAGCCACCGGATCGCCCTCGTCATCGGTGACGTCATGGGACACGGTCTGGCCCAGGCCGCGGCCATGGGGCGGCTGCGCACCGCGGTGCACACCCTCGCCGGCCTGGAACTGTCCCCCGACGAGGTCCTGGAACACCTCAACGAGGTCGTCGCGGGCCTCGGCGACGACTCGTACGCGACCATGCTCTACGCGGTGTACGACCCGGTCACCGGCCGGTGCGTGTTCGCACGCGCGGGGCACCCGCCGCCGGCCCTGGTCGGCCCGGACGGCACCGTCCGCTTCCCCGACCTGCCGTCCGACCCGCCGCTCGGCGCCGCCGACCCGCCCTTCGAGACCACCGAGGTGACCATCCCCGACGGCAGCCTGCTGGTGCTGTACACCGACGGACTGGTCGAGTCGAGCCGGTGCGACATCGACACCGGGATGAGCCGCCTGGCGCAGCTGCTCGGCGAGGGCGGCCACCTTGACGACCTCGACACCCTGTGCGAGAAGCTGGTCGCCGGTCTCCTGCCGGCCCGGCAGCAGACGTCCGACGACTCGGCGGTGCTGCTCGCCCGGGTCCACCGGGTGCCCGCCGACGCCATCGCCGCATGGCCGCTGCGCGCGGAACCGCAGGCGGCGGGCGAGGCCCGCCGGCTGGTCGGCGAGCAGCTGGAGAGGTGGGGCCTGAGCGACCTGGCCACGACGACCGAACTGCTGGTCAGCGAACTCGTCGGCAATGTCGCCCGGCACGCGAAGGGGCCGGTCGGCCTGCGGCTGCTGCGCGGCAGCACGTTGATCTGCGAGGTGTCCGACGGCAGCCTCACCACACCCCGGATCCGCCGTGCGTCCGCACTGGACGAGGGCGGCCGGGGCCTGCAGCTGGTCGCCGCCCTCTCCCGGCGCTGGGGCACCCGGTACACCGCGACCGGGAAGTGCATCTGGACGGAGCAGGCCATCGGGGACCGGGCGGGCCTGTCGGCCGACACGCTGCTGTCCGCCCTGACCGGCAGTCCGTTCGCCTGATCGCCCCGTCCGGCACGCACGCACTCCCGGGCGGTGTCCGGCACCGCCCGGCACGGCGGGAACGGGAACACGGCGGAGGTTTGACCCGAGGACCCGGTGGTCACCCGAAGGCCAAGAGGTGGCCATGTCGCACACACCGAACGACCACACGTCCGAGCCGGAAGCTCCCCACGGGACACGTTCCTCCCGCAGGCCGCCGAAGTCGCATGACGACGGCGACCGGGACAGGGCGGCACAGCCCCGGATGAGCCCCGTGCAGGTGCTGCGCGAGGCCCGGGCCCAGCTGGCCGAACTGACCGGAATGTCCGTGGAGGCCGTCAGCTCCTTCGAGCGGACGCCGGACGGCTGGTCCCTGCAGGCCGAGGTCCTCGAACTCGCCCGGGTGCCCGACACCATGAGCCTGATGGCGAGCTACGAGGTCGATCTCGACGCTGAGGGCCTGCTCACCGGATACCGGCGCGTGCGCCGCTACGAACGCGGCCGAGCCGACGCCCGCCGCTGAGGCGGGCACGAGGCACCCCATCCACAGGAACGACCCGTACACCCCACACCACCGGGCGCGGCACGGAAAAGACGCGCACGACGCGCGGACCAGTGACCCCGTCTGCACACCGGAACAGACAGAAGGAGGCGCGGTCGGTATGAGCGTGGTTCCGGCACAGACGGCCGGCGGCACAGGCGGCAGCAGCGGCCTGTACGACGTCCTGGAACTCGTGCTCGACAGGGGACTGGTCATCGACGCCTTCGTGCGGGTGTCGCTGGTCGGCATCGAGATCCTGAAGATCGACATACGTGTCGTCGTCGCCAGCGTCGACACGTACCTGCGCTTCGCCGAGGCCTGCAACCGGCTGGATCTGGAGGCCGGCCCCCGCAAGGCTCCCGGCCTGCCCGACCTGGTCGGTGAGATCACCGAGTCCGGTGCGCGCGGCAAGTCCAAGGGAGCGCTCTCCGGAGCCGCCCAGACCGTGTCGGACGCGTTCAAGCAGGCGCGTGCCGAGAGCTCGGAGGAGGCCGAGCCCCGGCAGCGGCCGCGCAGGGCCACCTCGGCGCGGCGGAAGGAGGAGCCGGAGTGAGCACGTATGTCTACGGCATCATGGCCGCCTCGCACCCCGCGCCGCCCGAGGGCATGACCGGGGTGGGCAACCCGCCGCGGCCCGTACGTGTGCTGCGGGCGGACGACCTCGCGGCCGTGGTCAGCGAGGCACCCGAGGGCCTGCGCCCCAAACGCAGGGACCTGCTCGCCCATCAGAATGTGCTCAGCGAGATCGGGGCCGCGGGGTGTGTGCTCCCGCTGCGTTTCGGCAGCGTCGCCCCCGACGACGACACCGTCGTCGGGGTGCTCACCGAACGAGCGGCGCACTACCGGGAACGCCTGGGCGCCCTGGACGGCATGGTCGAGTACAACGTGAAGGCCCACCACGTCGAGGATGCGGTGCTGCACCGCGTGATGGCCGAGAACTCCGAGATCCGCGCCCTGGCCCTGGCCCAGCGGCAGGCCGGCGGGGCCGGCTACGAGGCCAAGATCCGGCTCGGCGAGATGGTCGCGGCCGCCGTCAAGGCCCGCGAGGCCGAGGACGCCAAACTGGTCGTCAGCGCCCTGCGGGGCGGAGCGGCCGCGGTGAGCACCGGCCCGGAGTCGACCGGCTGGCTCGCCAATGTGTCGTTCCTGGTGCCCCGGGACTCGGCGGCGCGGTTCCTGGAGTTGGTCGAGCAGGCCCGCAAGGACCTGTCCCATCTGGAGTTGCGCGTCAACGGGCCACTGCCGCCCTACAGCTTCGTCGAGCCCGGCCCGGCCGAGCCGGCGGGCAGCGCGGCGGGGGCCGGCGCGGGAACGGGGTGAGCCATGGGACTGATCTCGGAAGTGCTGCTGCTGCCGCTCGCCCCGGTGCGCGGCAGCGCATGGGCGGTCCGTCAGGTCCTGCGCGAGGCGGAGCGCATCTACTACGACCCGGCCGCCGTACGCAAGGAACTCGCGCAGCTGGAGCAGCGCCTGGAGGCGGGAGAGATCACCGAGGAGGAGTTCGACCGCCAGGAGGACGAGCTGCTGGACCGGCTGGAGACCGGCATGCACGGCGGCGCGGGGACAGGTGAGGGGACGGCATGATGAACCGGACGGCACTGGGCCTCGCGGTCGGGGCCGGCTACCTGCTGGGACGCACCCGGAAACTGAAGCTGGCCGTCGCCGTGGGCAGCTTGGTCGCGGGCAGGAAGCTGAATCTGAGCCCGCGTGCGGTGGCGGACCTGGCCACCCGGCAGCTCAAGAACAACCCGCAGGTCGCCCAGATCGGCGACCAGCTCCGCCAGGATCTGGGCGGGGCCGGGAAGGCGGCCACCGGCGCCCTGGTCGAGCGGCGCATCACCGCACTCGCGGACCGGCTCCACGAGCGCACCGCGCGGGTGCGCGAACAGGCGTCGGGCACGGTGGACGAGGACCGCGGCGAAGAGCACGGCACGGCGCACGAGGACGAGTACGAGGACCGGGAAGGCCGCGAGGCCGAGGACGAGAGCACCGCCGGGGAGCAGCCCGAGCCGCAGAAGGCCCGGCGTCCCGAGCGCACGGCCCCCACGGCACCGAAGGCACGACGCGGTCCGGCGCAGCAGGCGGCCGAGAAGACTCCGTCGGGCCGGCGCACCGAGAAGTCCGCGAAGCAGGCGGCGTCACAGGCCGCCCGCAGGACATCGGCCCGCAGGACGACGTCGGCGAAGGCCGCGGCCCGGGGGGCCGGCACGACCGCGAAGAAGACCACCGGGGCGGGCGGCGCGGCTGCCCGTGCCCGGCTGTCGAAGGGCGGCGGTGAGCGATGACCGAGACCCTGAAATCAGCGGCTTCCGCGGCCGGCCGGACGGCGGGTTCCGCCACCGGCGGCGCCAAGGACAACCCGCTGACCGCGCTGGCGCACAGCGAGGCCACCGACCGGCTCAAGGCCGAGGCGCAGGACTACCTCGCGGCCCAGGCCGAGCGTCTGCTGGCGGGCTTCGGCCGCAAGCTCGGCACGGCCACCGGCAAGCTCACCGACATCGCCGAGGGCAACAGCCCCGGCTTCGGCAAGCTCGCCCTCGACGCCGGCCGCAAACTGGCCGAGGGCAAGTCCCCGGTGCGCTCCGTGCTGGAGCTGGGTGCCTCACGGGCGAAGGAAAGCGTCATGGGCGCGCTGAAGAACATCGGCGGCAAGGGCGGCGGCAAACGCAAGGGCGCCGCCGGCAGCAAACCCGTCGTCATCATGGAGTCCATCGACGTCGGCGTGCCCGTGCGCACCGCATACGACCAGTGGACCAGGTTCCAGGACTTCAGCACCTTCGCCCAGGGCGTGAAGAGCGCGAGCCGCGCCGACGACACACACTCCGACTGGCAGGCGAAGATCTTCCTGTCCAGCCGCAGCTGGAAGGCCACCACCACCGAGCAGATCCCCGACTACCGCATCCAGTGGACGTCGGAAGGGGCCAAAGGCACCACCAAGGGCGTCGTGTCCTTCCACGTACTGGAGAAGAACCTCACCCGGGTGCTGCTCGTCATGGAGTACTACCCCAGCGGTTTCTTCGAGAAGACCGGCAACATCTGGCGGGCCCAGGGCCGCCGCGTCCGGCTGGACCTCAAGCACTTCGCCCGCTTCATCACCCTCAAGGGGGAGACGGAGGACGGCTGGCGCGGCGAGATCCGCGACAGCGAGGTGGTCCGCAGCCACGAGGACGCCGTCGCCGAGGAGGAACGCGCCGAGCGGTCCGAGGAGGAACCCGAGGACGAGGAGGAACCCGAGGACGAGGCCGCCTACGACGAGGACGAGGAGGAGCCCGCCGGCGAGGACGAGGAAGAGGAGGCGGCGGACGAGGAGGAGTCCGAGGACGAAGAGGAGCCCTACGAGGACGAAAAGGACGAGGACGAAGAGGAGCCCTACGAGAACGAAGAGGACGAGGACGAGGAGGAGCCCCACGAGGACGAAGAGGACGAGGACGAAGAGGACGAGGCGGACGGCGAGTACGACGCCTACGACGAGGAGCAGGGGGACGAGGACGCGGGCGGCGAGGCGCGGGTCCGGCGCGGCGAGTCCTTCGAGGAGTACCCCGAGGACGAGGCCGACGAGGACTACGACGACCAGGACGCCGAGGACGACGAGCACGCCCGGGGCGGGGGCCGCCGATGACGACGCCGAGCAGGCTGCCCGAACCGTACGGCCCCAGCAGCGGCGCGAGCCTCGCCGACATCCTGGAGCGGGTCCTGGACAAGGGACTGGTCATCGCCGGCGACATCCGGATCAACCTGCTCGACATCGAACTGCTCACCATCAAGCTCCGGCTCGTCATCGCCTCGGTCGACAAGGCCAAGGAGATGGGCATCGACTGGTGGGAGAGCGACCCCGCGCTCTCCTCCCGCGCCCGCCGCGACGAACTCGCCCGGGAGAACGCCGAGTTGCGGGAGCGGCTGGCACGCCTGGAGGAACTGGAGCAGGGCACGCTGGACCAGGGCACGACCCGTGGCGGTCGTACGTCCCCGAAGGAGGGACCATGACGGGGCTGCGCTACGTCTACGCCGTGTGCCGTCCCCTCGGCGCGCCCCT
This sequence comes from Streptomyces thermodiastaticus, assembly GCF_014656135.1. Classification (GTDB taxonomy): domain Bacteria; phylum Actinomycetota; class Actinomycetes; order Streptomycetales; family Streptomycetaceae; genus Streptomyces; species Streptomyces thermodiastaticus. Next base: position 15,956 of record NZ_BNBV01000002.1, on the reverse strand, counting down.
GCAGGCGCAGCTGACGGGGGTGGCAGGCGCGCCGGTCAAACAACTGCCCCACCACGGACTGATCGCCGTCGTCAGCGAGGTGCCCGCAGGCGACTTCGCCGAGGAGCCGCTGCGCGCCCACCTGGAGGATCTGGACTGGCTCGCGGCCACCGCACGCGCCCACCACGGGGTGATCGACGCGCTCACCATGGTCACCACACCGATGCCGCTGCGCCTGGCCACCGTCTTCCGCGACGACAGCGCCGTCCGCTGCATGATCCAGTCCTGGGAGGACCACATCCGCAGCACCCTGGAGCGGCTGCAGGGACGTGTGGAGTGGGGTGTGAAGGTGTACCTGAGTGCCGAACCCGCGCACGCGGCCGCCGCGGCGGCACCCGCCCCGAAACCCGCGTCCGGCCGGGACTATCTGCGGCAGCGGCGGCAGCAGACCCGGGCGCACGAGGACCTGTGGCAGCAGGCCGAGGCCTTCGCCAGCCGGCTGCACGACAAGCTCTCCGCGCTCGCCGAGGAGTCCCGGCTGCACGCACCGCAGTCCGCCGCGCTCTCCGGGGCCGCCGGCCCCAACGTGCTCAACGCCGCCTACCTGGTGCCGCGGGCACGGTCCGAGGAGTTCGTGGAGGTCGTGGACCGGATGAGGGACGACGCCGCGGGGCCGCGCGTGGAGCTCACCGGGCCCTGGGCGGCGTACTCGTTCGTGGGGGACCTGCCGGGTGAGGAGGCATGACGGTCGTCGAACGCCGTGAGGTGGCCCTGGTGGACCTGCTGGACCGGCTGCTGGCCGGCGGGGTCGTCATCACCGGGGACGTCACCCTGCGGATCGCGGACGTCGACCTCGTGCGCATCGACCTGAACGCCCTGATCAGCTCGGTCAACGAACAGGTGCCGTCCCCCTTCGAGATCCCCCGGGCCGTCCCCGGGACCACCGCGGCCCCGGACGGCCCCCGGACCGAGGAGCCGCCGTGACCCCGCGCCCCCGCAAACACCTGGAACTCGAGCCCGACACGGTCGAACGCGACCTGGTCAAACTCGTGCTGACCGTCGTCGAGCTGCTGCGTCAGCTGATGGAACGGCAGGCCTTGCGCCGGTTCGACGTGGGAGACCTCACCGAGGAGCAGGAGGAGCGGATCGGCCTGACGCTGATGCTGCTGGAGGACCGCATGGCCGAGCTGCGCGACCGCTACGGACTGCGGCCCGAGGACCTCAACCTGGACCTCGGGCCGCTGGGGCCGCTGCTGCCCCGGGAATGACCGGGCCGGCAGCCCGCTGACGAGCGGGCGGATCAGGCCGGCTTGCGGCACAGGATCTCGCCGCTCAGCACGGCGAACCAGCCGTCCGGCTGCGCCCCCCACTCCCGCCAGGCCCGTGACACGGCCCGCAGCTGCTCCTCGGTCGCGTGCCCGCCGCCGACCGCCCGCTCGGCGTACGCGGGCGCCAGGGTGCGCTCGGCCCACAAATCGCTCCACCACGTCCGTTCGGCCTCGGTGGCGTACGTCCACGTACTGGACGTCGCGGTGATGTCCCCGAAGCCCGCCGCCCGGGCCCAGGACAGCAGCCGGCGGCCCGCGTCCGGTTCCCCGCCGTTGGCGCGCGCCACCCGCCGGTACAGATCCAGCCAGTCGTCCAGCCCCTCGACCTCGGGGTACCAGGTCATCGCCGCGTAGTCGGCGTCCCGGACGGCGACGATCCCGCCCGGCCGGGTCACCCGCATCATCTCCTTGAGCGCGCCCACCGGGTCGCCCACGTGCTGGAGCACCTGGTGGGCGTGCACGACGTCGAACGTGTCGTCCGGGTGGTCCAGCGCGTGCACGTCCGCCACCGCGAAGTCCACGTTCTCCAGCCCCCGCGCGGCGGCCGTCGCCCGCGCCCGCTCCAGGACGCCGGGAGCGCGGTCCACGCCGGTGACGTGCCCGTCGGGCACCAGCTCCGCGAGGTCGGCGGTGATCGTGCCCGGGCCGCAGCCGACGTCCAGGACCGTCATACGGGGTTCGAGCGCGCCGACGAGGTAGGCCGCCGAATTGGCGGCGGTCCGCCAGGTGTGCGAGCGCAGCACCGACTCGTGGTGTCCGTGCGTGTAGACGGCGGTCTCCCGTGCCTCCGGCATGGCTGTACCCCTTCTCGTCACCTCGTCCGGCGGGGACCGCGCCCCCGGGACGCAGGCATCACGGTAGACGGAACAGCCGCATCATGAGACCCCCGTCTCGCACAGTGGACCGCGGGAGGTGTCAGCCGGACAGCGGCCGGTACACCCGCAGGGCCCGGGGCAGCTTCTCCAGCAGCACCTCGCGGCCCGCCCGCGCGACCTCGCCGTCGTAGGCCAGGAGCGTGCCGGGCGCCAGGCCGGTCAGGCGCAGCCGGGTCACATGCACCGCGGTGTGGACGGGGGAGCGGGTCAGCGGTCCGGCGACGGCCGCCGACAGCAGCCGCAGCGCCGGCCGGCGTCCCCCGGGCACCACCCGGACGTCGAGCACCCCGTCGGCCAGATCGACCCGCCGGCCCGGCGCGAGCCCCATCCGGTGATAGGTGCCGTTGCCCGCGAACAGCATCCACAGCGGCCGGCACCGCCCTCGGAACTCCGCCCGCAGCGGATGACGGTCCGCGCGCAGCACCCGCACCGCCGCCAGCACCCCGGCCGGCCAGTCGCCGATGCGGTCCGCCCAGCGCTCGCGCTCGCGCACCAGCTCCGGATACACCCCCAGGCTGAAGGTGTTCAGGAACACCCCTCGAAGGTCGCCGGAGACGAACCGGCCGACGTCCACCCTGACGCCCTCGCCCCGTTCCAGGGCCCCGCTCAGATCCCGCTCGTCCTCCACGCCCAGGTCGTAGGCGAAGTGGTTCAGCGTGCCGCCCGGCAGCACCGCGAGCGGCAGGTCGTGGCGGAGCGCGATCCGGGCGGCGGCGTTCACCGTGCCGTCGCCCCCGCACGCCCCCAGCACCCGGGCCCGGCCGGCCGCCTTCTCCAGCTCGGCGGCCACGTCCTGCGGCTCGCACTCGACGACCTCGGCCCGCGGCAGCACGTCCTGCAGCGCCCGGACGCGCTCGGAGGTGCCCGAGCCGTAGTTGGCCACCAGCACCAGGCCCTCGCCCCCGGGCAGTGCCGGCAGCTGGACCCTCGGCCGCGCGGGCGCGGTCAGCTGGGCACGCGTGGGCACCAGGCTCCGCACGACGAGGGCGGCGCCCGCACCGAGGGCCGCGCCGGCCAGTACATCGCTCGGGAAATGCACGCCGGTGTACACCCGCGAGACCGCCACGGACAGCGCGAGGGGCGCCACCGCCGCTCCCCAGGCCGGGGACTCCAGGGCGACGCCGGTGGCGAAGGCCGCCGCGGAGGCGGCGTGACCGGACGGGAACGACGTGGTGACCGGCCGCCGGCCCAGCCGGCGCACGTCCGGCACCCCGCCCAGGGCCGGCCGCGGGCGGCGCACCGACCGTTTGCCGAGCGTGTTGACGGTCAGTGAGGCCAGCGCCAGCGAGGCCAGGCCGCGCACCGCGGCACGGCGGGCCCGCGGGGTGCGCGTGGCCGCGATCGCGGCCGCCGCGGCGCCCCACAGCACACCGTGGTCGGCAGCGCGGCTCAGCCGGGGCAGCACGGGACCGGCGGCCGGCCAGTGCCGCCCGGCCGCGGTGTCGAACAGGCGGTGGTCCAGCGCCGGCAGCCCGCGCAGAAGGGTGCGCACGCCGGCCCGCGGAGCGGTGGGATCGAGGTCCGGGCTCATACAGCACCGTTACCCTGAAGTGGCCGTTTCCTGCGTGCGGAACGCCGGTGTCGCCCGACGGGGCTGCGCGGCCGGGCGCACAGCGGCGGCCCTGTCCTGTCCCCGCACGAAAGCGCCTGCGTATGCGCCTCGTCCTGATCCGCCACGGCGAAACACCGTCCAACGTGATCTCCCGCCTGGACACCGCCGCCCCCGGACCGGCCCTGACCGCCCTGGGGCAGCGGCAGGCCGCGGCCCTGCCCGAGGCACTCGCGGACGAGGACATCGAGGCGGTCTACGCCTCCACCCTGCTGCGCACCCGGCTCACCGCCGCCCCGCTGGCCGCCGCCCGCGGACTCGACGTGATCGTCCGCGCCGGCATCCGCGAGATCTGTGCCGGCGACCTGGAGGGCGAGCCGGGCGGCTCCGAGCGCGGACAGCGGTATCTGCGCACCGTCCTGGCCTGGGCGGCCGGCGACCTGGAGGTGAGGACGCCCGGAGCCGGCGGCGAGAGCGGCCGCCAGGTGCTCGCCCGCTTCGACGCGGTCGTCGCCGAGGCCGCCCGCAGCGGCGCCGGGACCGTCGCCATGGTCAGCCACGGTGCGGCCATCCGGCTGTGGGCCACCGTGCGCGCACACAATCTCGACGCGGACTTCGCCGCCCACCCGCTGCGCAACACCGGAGTGGTCGTGCTCGACGGCTCCCCCGACGACGGCTTCAAGGCCCTGTCCTGGACCGGTGCGGTCGTGGCACCGGCGCGGGAGGGCGGCCCGGCCGGGCAGGCCGCCGGCGACGGGGACCGCTGAACCGGAGCGGCCTCGCGGCGCCCGGCACCCGGGTCGAGTCCCCGCTCGCCCTGCCGGAGGCGGGGCCGCCGCCGGGCCCGTCACCTCCAGCGCAGCAGAGCGCCCAGACCGCCGGCCGGGGCATCCGGTGCGCCGGGCGCCACCGGGGCCAGCGACAGCGCCTGCGCGTCCGTCGTCACCGCCGACCGGATCAGCGCGTCGTCCGCACGCGCCGGCCGGCACTCCTGCTCCCCGAGGATCTTCAGATCCGCGCGGCGCACCCCCAGCTGGTCCGGCTCCCGGCCGACCCACACCTCCCGGTGGGCGTCCGCCGCGTCCGGGCGGATCAGCAGCTCCTTCAGGCGGTGCTCGCGCGCCGCCTGAACCAGCGCGGGCACACCCTCCACGGCACCCGTGCGGCCCTCGTCGTCGGGTGTGCGGGCGGCCCGGAACCGCTCCAGCTCCTCCTCCACGTGGTGGTGCACATGCTCGGCCCGGATACGCGCGACGTCCTCGTCGAGCAGGCGGCTGCCCGTGCCGTGGGCGGCGTCCGCCACATGGGCGCGCAGCCGCTGCGGCAACCGCTCGCGCACCTCCCGCCGCTCCCTGTCGTCGCCCACCAGAATCACCAGGTCGGCCTGCGTCTCCTCCTGGCAGACGCCGAGCGCCTCGGCGATCTCGGCGGCGTTGTGCTCCCAGGTGTTCTCCACCGTCAGCTGGAAGTGCCGCTCGGACCAGTCGGCACTGCTCGTACGGTGCAGCGGCCACTGCTGCCCGAGAACCGTGCCCGCCGGGCGGCTGCCCAGCGCACTGTGCAGCTCGAAGTCCGCGCCCTGCCGGCCGACGTAGGCCACGACCGCGACCGGCTCCTCGCCCGCGAGGTCCAGCAGCGGGCCCACCCGCGGCAGCGGCCCCCACTCCGCGTGGCTGCCGCCCTGCGGCTCACCGGCCAGCAAGGCCTCCAGGACGACCTCGCCGTCCTGCGCGAACACCGCCCGGCCGTACGGGTCCGGGGAGTGCCGCAGCGCGTCGACGGCACGCTCCACCGCCCGGCAGGTGTCCTCGTCCGCACCCTGCCGGGCCAGCTCCCGGCTCACCGCCCGGGCCGTCAGGAGCAGCTCGTGGGCGGTGTCCTCGGTGTGCCGGGAGGTGTCGACGTACACGGAGGCCCAGGGGCCGGGGCTGACGTACAGCGGATGCAGGAATGCGAGGTCCATGGCGCCCTCCCGGAAGGCGGTCGGTGGTACTGCCCGCGAGGCGGGTACCCGTGGGTCATGACCGAACACGACGAGCGGGGCACCACCATGAGCGGAGTCGACCCGTCCCGGCTGGACGATCAGCAGCTGATGAGGGAGCTGGAGACCATCCACCGCACGCGCCACGACACCCTGTTGTACGGCTCGAACGACGCGCTGCGGGTCCACAACGAGCGGATGGCGCAGCTCGAAGGCGAGTATCTGCGCCGCAATCCGCGCCGGCCGGTGGCGGCGGGCCGCACCCGTGAGGGAGCCCGGGAACGCAGCTGCGGGGAGTCGGCGACTCCCCGCAGCTGAGGGGCACGGATGCGGCGCGCCGCGCGGCGGCTCAGCCCGCCTGCCGCCCCACGACCTCGAGCAACGTCGCGCAGAACGCGCCCAGGTCGGCCGGTTTCCGGCTGGTGACCAGGGTGTTGGGGCCCCTGTCGCAGAGGTGCACCTGCTCGTCGACCCAGGTGCCGCCCGCGTTGCGGATGTCGGTCCGCAGGCTCGGCCACGACGTCAGCACCCGGTCCCGTACCACGTCCGCCTCCACCAGCGTCCACGCCGCGTGGCAGATCGCGGCCACGGGACGGCCCTGATCGAAGAAGTCGCGGACGAAACCCACGGCCTTGTCGTCCAGACGCAGAAAGTCCGGGTTGGCCACGCCGCCGGGCAGCACCAGCGCACCGAAGGAGTCGGCGGAGGTGTCGGAGACGACCTCGTCCACCGGGAAAGTGCCGGCCTTGTCCAGATGGTCGAACGCCTGGATCTCGCCGGGCTTCGTCGACACCAGCACCGGCTCGTGCCCGGTGTCCCGCACGGCCTTCCACGGCTCGGTCAGCTCGACCTGCTCCACGCCCTCGGGGGCGGCCAGAAATGCGATACGCATGAATTCACGTCCCTCGTGTGCTCGTTCCGTCCCACCCGTGCCGGGTGCATCGCCGGTTCACGGCCGCTCGCCCGCATCCTGCCGGGCGGCCGGCCGCCCGCTGCGGGTCAGCTCTCTGGCCAGCTCCTGGACATTGGTGTACCGCGCCGTGCGGGGCAGCCGTTCCAGCGCCTCCACCAGCGCGTCCGGAGCGTTCTTGCGGCGCAGCAGCCGCACCAGTTGGCCGGGCTGGGCGGGGAAGGCGCTGCGGCCCAGGATTCTCGCCAGTTCCAGGCGCACGGTCTCCAGGGAGGCCCGGGAGGTGCCCGGCGCCACCGGCCCGGTCCAGATCTCCGGGTCGTCCTCGGCGGACGGCTCGGGGTCGTGCCACTCCTCGGTCCGGGTGGGGTGTCCGGACCTGAGCAGCCCCTGCAGTTCGTGCTTCATCTCCTCGTCACGGTGGACACTCAGCCGGTCACTGCCTCGCTGCATGTCTCCTCCAGATCTCCGGGGTGGCCCCCCGCGTACCCGTGCAGACCGGGCCGACACCGGCTGGCGCCGCCGGGTGCGGAACGCGGGGCGCATCCCGCAGTCACCCGACAGGCCGCCGGGGTACCGCGAATGGGGCCCGGCCACGCGCGGCCGGCCGGGCCGCGGGCTGTGATGGGGCCTGGAGCCCTTCGCCGGGACGAGCCGGCCATGTCCGGCGGCGGGCCCCGGGGCACCGGCACGACCGCCGTGCCCTTCGCAAGCCGTTCGCCGGCCCGAGGAGAGTGCAGCCATGCGCCCTGCCGTCCACCGTGCCCTGTCCGTCGCCGTCCTCGCCCTCGCCATAGGAGGACCCGCCGGGCCGGCGTGGGCCGCGCAGCCGGACCCCGGACGGCCCGAGTCCTGGGTGCTTCCGCCGGGACACGCCGCCGGTGCCGCCGGGAGCGACACGCTCGGCGCGGGACGCGCCCGGACGCTGCCCGGCCCCGGGCTGCCGGAGGAAGCGGCCGGCCCGGCCTACGGCACGACGGGCGCGGACCACGGCCGGCCCTACGCCTACGGCCAGAGCTACGCCACGGGCCTGCCGCTCGGATACGCGCCCGCGTACGCCCCGGGGTACGACCCCGGCTACGCGCCGGGGTGGGCTCCGGCGCTCGATCCGATGCTCACAGAGGTGCTGCCCCCGGTGCCGCCCGGCCAGGACACCGGCGCACCCTACGGCTCTGTGAGCGCACCGCCCGGCGGCCAGGATCCCGGGCTGCCCTACCGTGACCCGCTCACCCGGCTCCCGGGCGGCGGCACCAGCACCGCGGCCCCGCTGCCGCCGCGCACCCCGGGCGACCCGGCCCGCGACACCGCCGGCAAGGACCGCGACCCGGCTGGCAGCTCGGCGGACGGGCCCTCGGCGGACGGGCACTCCGCGCTGCAGCACGGGGTGGCGGCCGGCGCGGGCGGCGCGTTCGCACCGTCCCGGGCCGCACTCGCCTGCGGCGGTGCGCTGATCGCCGCCGCGGCCGGCGCCGCTGTCCACCGGGCCTGGCCGCGCAGGCGGGCGGACCGCTGACGGCGGGGAGCGTCCCCCGATGGTCCCGCCGCCCCGTGTGATCTTCGCGACCCGGCCGGACAGCCATGCCGGCGGTCCCGGCTGGGTACTTGCTCGCCCAGGACACGGCCGGCGCCGTACCGGCACCGAGGACTGCGCGGAGGACGCCATGCGGCCTACGGACCCTGAGGACCACGGCGGGGACCACGGCCCGGTCCGCTACGGGCCCTCGGCGCTGCCCGACGAGGGTCTGCCCGTGCTGCCGGAGCTGTCCGCGGCGCTCGCCGCGGCGGCGGGCCGGACCCGCCGCGCACCGGCGGGCGCCGTCCTCGGCGCGGACCCCGCCCTGCGGGACGCGGCCTGCGGCTACTGGCGGCGGCGCGGGCTGCCCTCCTCGCCCGGCCGGGTGGCCGCCGCCCCGGGCGCCCCGATGCTGCTGCTCGCCGTGGCCGCCGCGCTCGGCGGCGACGTGCTCGTGCCCCGCCCGTGCGCCGCCTGGTGGCTGCCCTCCGCACGTCTGCTGGGCCGGCCCGCCTTCACGGTGCCCACGCCCGCCGAGTGCGGAGGCGTCCCCGATCCGTACGCCCTGCTGGAGACCGTCCACCGGGTGCGCGCGGAGGGCGGCGACCCGCGGCTGCTGGTGGTGTCCGTCGCCGACGACCCCACCGGCACGGTCGCACCGCCGGAGGTGCTGCACGAGACCGTCGAGGCCGCCGCGGGAGAGGGCCTGCATCTGCTCAGCGACGAGACCTGGCGGGACACCGTGCACGCGCCGCACGACACGGTCGTCGTCTCCCCGGCCGAGATGCTGCCCGAGCGGGTCACCGTCCTCACCGACCTCGCCGGTGCCTACCTGCCCGCCGGCTGGCCCGCCGCGATCGCCCGGTTCCCGGCCGGCCCGGCCGGCGGCGTGCTGCACGCCCGTGTGCTGGACGTGCTCACCGCGCTGGACGCCCGCATCGCCGACCCGGTGGCCGCGGCCGCCGTGCGCGCCCTGGACGAACCCGAGGCCGTCACCGCACGGGTGGCCGCCGCGGTGCGCCTGCATGCGCGCCTGGCGTGCGCCGTGCACGCCGTGGTGACCGACGCCGGCGCCCTGGCCCGGCCGCCGCGGGCCGGCCGTCACCTCTATGCCGACCTCGCCCCGTTCCGCGCGGCCCTCGCCACGCGCGGCGTCAGCGACGCACAGGAACTGGAGGACTTCCTCGGTGCCCGGCTGAGTGTGCCCGTGCCCGGCGGCCACCGCTTCGGCGATGACCTCGGGGCGCTGCGCGTGCGGCTGTCCACGGCGGACCTGCTCGGCGGCACGGACGAGGAGCGCGCGGAATCCCTCCGCTCCCTCAAGCCGCTGGAACTGCCGCACGTACGGCGCGCGTTGACCTCCTTGAGGTCCGTCTTCGGCGATCTCCGTGACGACGCTCAGCGATGGGAGCCTCCTCGATGACGCAGCAGTCCGAGCCGACCACGACGTCCACGACCCCCAGCCGGTCCGCCGGCCGCCCGGCGGCCTCCGCCACGCTCGCCTCGCCGTCCGCGTCCGCGCCGCCGCCGGCCGCCCCCCGGCCGCTGGGCGAGCGGCGGGTGTGGCCGCGCAGCTTCCACGACCGGCTCACCGCCCCGCTGCCCGGGCTGAAGGCCTTCGCCCGGTTCGCCCGCGAGGGCGCGGTCCGCCCCGACAAGGCGGGCCTCGCGGACATCCCGCTGCTGCCTTACGAGCCCGGCCCGCTGCCCGAGGTGGACGCGCGAACCGTCGCCGTCACCTGGGCCGGGCACGCCAGCTGGGTGGTGCGCATCGGCGGACTGACGGTGCTCACCGACCCGGTGTGGTCCCGGCGGATCCTCGGCACCCCGGCCCGGATGACGCCGGTCGGCGTGGCCTGGGAGGCGCTGCCGCCCGTCGACGCGGTCGTCATCAGCCACAACCACTACGACCACCTGGACGCCCCCACGCTGCGCCGGCTCCCCCGCGACACCCCGGTGTTCGTGCCGGCCGGGCTCGGACGCTGGTTCCATCGCCGGCACTTCACCCGCGTCACGGAGCTGGACTGGTGGGAGGCGGCCGAGCTGTCCGGGGTCCGCATCGACTTCGTGCCCGCGCACCACTGGTCCAAGCGCACCCTCATCGACACCTGCCGCAGCCTGTGGGGCGGCTGGGTGTTCACTGCGCCCGACGGGCAGCGGGTGTACTTCGCCGGCGACACGGGCTACGGCCACTGGTTCTCCCGCATCGGCAGCCGTTACCCCGGCATCGACCTCGCCCTGCTGCCGATCGGCGCCTACGACCCCCGCTGGTGGCTGCGGGACGTCCACTGCGACCCGGAGGAGGCCGTCCAGGCTGCCCAGGATCTCGGCGCCCGCCGCATGGCCCCCATGCACTGGGGCACGTTCGTCCTCTCCGCGGAGCCGGTGCTGGAACCGCTCACCCGGGTCCGCGCCGCCTGGGAGAAGGCGGGCCTGCCCCGGGAGGACCTGTGGGACCTGCCGGTGGGCGGCTCCCGCGTCCTGCGGTGACCGCGCCCGCCCGTTGTGCCGGGACGAGCGGCGGCGGCCGCCCCGCCGGCTCCCGGCGGCACGGGCGGCCGGCCCGGTCAGCGGGAGCGCTGGGCCGGCACCGAGCGGCGCAGCCGCCGCCAGACGGAGGGCACCGCGCTCACCAGCACGGTCAGCAGCACCGCCGCGGCCACGCCCTCCCACGGCTCACGGAACAGCGCCCCGCCGAGCAGCCCGATCAGCTGATAGGTCACCGCCCAGGCCAGGCAGGCGGGCAGATTGCCCCGGCAGAACCGGCGCAGCGGCCACCGCGCCAGCAGGCAGGCCAGCATCACCGGAATCCGGCCGGCCGGGACGAGCCGGGAGAGCACCAGCACCGCCACCCCGTGCTCGGCCAGCTTCTGCTGGGCCTGGGCCAGCCGGTCCTCCGGGGCCCGCGAGCGGATCGCCTCCAGCCAGCGCGAGCCGTTCTTCGAGCCGATGCCCCGCCGCCCCAGCCAGTACAGCGCGACGTCCCCGCAGAACGCGGCCAGTGACGCGGTGACGAACACCAGGGCCGGAGCGAACGGCGCGGTCCGGTGGGCGGCCACCACCGTCGCCGAGCTGACCAGCGCCCCCGTGGGCACCACCGGCACCAGCGCCCCGATCAGCACCAGCAGGAACAGCGACGGATACCCCACCGCCTGCTGTGTGGACTCCGGCGGGACCACCGTCGTCACGGCGGCGGTGAGCCGTATCACCGGGCGACCTCCAGCCGCAGACTCTCCCCGTGCCCGAGCCGGTGCACCGCCACCTCAGGCGCGCGCAGCGCCGCCTGGCGCACGAACTCCTCGCCCGGCGCATGGAACTCATGGGGGCGCACGGCGTCCATCCCGATCGGCCAGAACGTGCCGTAGTGCACCGGCACCGCGGTGCGCGGCGCCAGACGCGCCAGGGCCTGCGCGGCCCGGTCCGCGTCCATGTGGCCCTCGCCCAGGTACGGCCCCCAGCCGCCCACCGGCAGCAGCGCCGCGTCGACCGGCCCGACCTCCTCCGCCATCGTGTCGAACAGCGCTGTGTCCCCGGCGAAGTACGTACGGGCCCGGCCCTCGACCACATAGCCCAGCGCGGGGGAGCGGTGCGGGCCGAGCGGCAGCCGCCGCCCGTCGTGCCGGGCGGACACCACCCGCACCGCGACCTCTCCGATCCGCACCCGGTCCCCGGGCACCACCTCGGTGACGTCCAGCCCGAGCCGGCGCAGCCCCGGCACCGCCCGCAGCGCGCCGCGCGGCACCAGCAGCCGGCCGCCCGGGGCGAGCCGGGCCAGCGAGGGGACGTGCAGATGGTCGGCGTGCAGGTGGGAGACGAGCGTGACGTCCGCCCGCCAGGCCGCCGGCGGCGGTACGGCCCCGCGACGCCGGCGCAGGTGCGCCAGCCGGCGGACGAACAGCGGGTCGGTCAGCACACGGACGTCCGAATCCTCGATCGTGCACGTGGCGTGACCCCACCAGGTGATCTCCACCGGCACCTTCTTCGCCTCCTTCGCGCGACTCCCCCTGAGCCTACGGGCAGCGGTAGGGTCGGCGGCCGGGCCGTGTTCGTGAGGCCGCGTCGTCCGCCCGAGGGGCGGGCCGTGCGCCGGGCGGCGGACGGGACGTCGCGGAGACGGCCTCGGACCCGGAGGTGAGGGGAACGCCATGGGAGAAGTGCGCCATGCCCGGGGCGGCGCCGCCGGGACGGCGGTGCGCGTCACCGCCATCGCCACCCTGACCCCGCTGGAGAAGCTGCACGAGGACCCCTTTCTGGTGGACTCCCGCAGCCAGCACGCGATGTGCGCCCGCTGGGCCGCCGAGCGGGGCTATGTCGTCACCCGCGAACTGCTGGTGCACGGGCTGCGCCCCGACCACGGCGCGCTGTGGGACGGTGTGCGGCCCGGCGTGGACGTGTTCGTCGCGCCCAGCAGACGGGTCCTGGAGCGGGCACTGGCCTCCGTGGAGGACTTCACCGCCGAGTGCGCCCGGCGCGGGGTCCGGGTCGAGACCGTCGGCACGGACGAACCGTCCTACGACGCACAGATGAAGGCCCGCGTCCACCGCCGCCTGTCCCTGCCGACCGCCGGCTACGACGGGCGGTAGCCGCCGGCCCGCACGTCGCGGCACCACGGACCGGGTCCTGCTTTTCGTCGATATGACAAGCTGGAGCAGGCCCGTACGACGGTCCGGGCCAGGACGTGAGGTGTGCTGGAGTGCGGGACGGAAGGTGGCGGCGGGCCGCCGGTCAGATCGGGCGGAGCGTCGCGGTGTGGGCCGTTTCCACCCTCACCATGCTCGTGCTCGCCGGGATCCTCCCGGACTTCCGGCTGCAGTCCGCCGACGGCGACAGCGCCACCACCGTCGCGATCACCGCCGCGCTCGGCGCGGGCGCCTTCGGTGTGCTCTCGGCCGTGGTGTGGCCGCTGCTGGTGCGGCTGCTGCTGCTCGTGCCCGCGCTGGTCCTCGGACTGCTGGTGTTCTTCCTCAACGGCTCCCTGCTGCTGCTCGCCCTGCGCATCAGCCCCTCGGGCGAGCCACAGGCTGCCCCGCAGACCGCGATGATCGTGGCCGCGGCGATGTCCGCGGTCGCCTCCGCCACCGGCGGTGCTCTCGCCGTGCGCGACGACGAGGCGTACCGGCGGCGGCTGCAGCGGCTCGCCGTCCGCCGCCGCGGCCGCTGTCCGGCCTGTCCCACCACGCCCGGCACCGTCGTCGTCCAGCTCGACGGCGTGGGGCACGACGTGCTGCGGGACGCCGTCGGCCGGGGGCTGCTGCCCACCGTGGCCCGCTGGCTGGGCAGCGGCCCCGGGGAGCGGTCCGCGCCGGCCACGCACCGGCTCACCGCCTGGCGCACCGACTGGTCCAGCCAGACCGGCGCCAGCCAGCTCGGCATCCTGCACGGCACCAATCACGACGTGCCCGCCTTCCGCTGGTACGAGAAGGACACCGGCGAGGTGATGGTCTGCAACCGGCCCGCCAGCGCCGTGCAGCTGCAGCGCCGCGCCGTCGCCCGCAGCGGCCACGAGGGGCTGCTCGCCGTGGACGGCGCCAGCCGCGGCAACCTGTTCAGCGGCGGCGCCGGCGAGTCCGCGCTGGTGCTGTCGGTGTCCGCCCGGCGCGGCCCCGGCACCCGCTCCCGGGCCGGCTACTTCGCGTACTTCTCCGACCCGGCCAACGCGGTGCGCACCGCCCTGTCGTTCGTCGCCGAGGTAGCCCGCGAGATCGGGCAGTCCCTGCGCGCCCGCATCCGCAAGCAGCGCCCGCGGGTCTCCCGCGGCGGCCTGTACCCGCTGGTGCGCGCCTTCGCCACCGTCGTCGAACGGGACGTGGTGGTCGCCGCCGTGGTGGGCGACCTGCTCGCCGGGCGCACCGTCGTCTACGCCGACCTCGTCGCCTACGACGAGGTGGCCCACCACTCCGGACCGCACAGCCGGGACGCGGCCAAGGTGCTGCAGCACCTGGACCGGGCGCTCGCACTGATCGAGAAGGTCGCCGAGCACGCCCCCCGCCCGTACCGGATCGTGGTGCTCTCCGACCACGGCCAGAGCCCCGGCGAGACCTTCCACGCCCGCTACGGCCTCACCCTCGGCGACCTGGTCCGGGCCGGCTGCGGGCTGCACGTGCCGCGCCGGGCCGGACGGACCCGCAGCGGCGCCGAGGCACGCGCCGCCGTCCGCGCGGCGCTGCGCCGGCCGGTGGAGGAGCACGGCACACCCCCGCGGCACTCCCGCCGCAGCGAGCCCGTCGTGCTGGCCTCCGGCAACCTGGGCCTGGTGTCCTTCCCGGACGTGCCGCACCGCATGACCCGCGAGGAGATCGACGCCCGCTACCCCGCGCTGCTGCCCACGCTCGCCAACCACCCCGGCATCGGCTTCCTGCTGGTGCGCAGCGAACGGCACGGCGGCGTCGTGCTGGGCGCGCGCGGCGTGGAGATCCCCCTGGACCGGCTGGACGACGACCCCGGTCCGCTCGCCGTGTTCGGAGCCGGCGCCGCCGACGCCGTGCGCCGCACCCACTCCTTCCCGCACACCGCCGACATCATGGTCAACTCCTTCTACGACCCGGCGGACGGCGAGGTGCTGGCCTTCGAGGAGCAGATCGGCTCCCACGGCGGCCTCGGCGGCGCGCAGTCCCGCCCGTTCCTGCTGGCCCCGCTGGCCTTCTCCCCGCCGGCCGAGGACGGCACCGAACTCGTCGGCGCCGAACAGATCCACCAGGTGCTGCGCCGCTGGCTGAGCGAAGCCGCCGCCCCGCAGGTGCCCGTTCCCGCGCAGCCCGTGCGGGACGTCCGCCCGGCCGCACCGGGGCGAGGGCCGGAGGCGGAGGAGGAGCAGGCCGCCTGACGACCGGCGCCGGGCGCGGCATCCGCCGATCCGTTCCGGCACCCGTTGCCCGGTCCCGCACGGCGGCCCGCCCCGGCGGCACGGCCCGGACTGCGGGCACCGGGCGCCCGGATGTGATCGGATGTGACCCAGAAGCCCGGGCAACGGGCCCCTAGGCGAAAGGCAGGAAACACACCGTGGCAACCACGCGCACCGCTCACACCGTCTGGGAAGGCAACCTGCTCCACGGCAGCGGCGTCGTCACCTTCGACTCCTCCGGCATCGGTGAGCAGCCGGTGTCGTGGCCGTCGCGCGCCGAGCAGGCGAACGGGAAGACCAGCCCCGAGGAACTGATCGCCGCCGCCCACTCCAGCTGCTTCTCCATGGCGCTGTCGAACGGTCTGGCCAACGCCGGCACCCCGCCCACCAGGCTGCGGACGAAGGCCGACGTCACTTTCCAGCCCGGCGAGGGCATCACCGGCATCCACCTCACCGTGGAGGGCACCGTCCCCGGCATCGACAACGACGCGTTCGTCGCCGCCGCCGAGGAGGCCAAGAAGAACTGCCCGGTCAGCCAGGCCCTGGCCGGCACCAGGATCACCCTGGACGCCAAACTCGCCTGAGACGGCCCGCCCGGCCGCACGCCGGGCCCGCCGTCCGCCGACGGCTCCCCGATGCCGCGCCGCGCCCCGTGCACGGCGCGGCATCATCCTTCCCGGCCGGTGGGGTACCCGGCCTGCGACGGCCCCCGCCCGTCCGGTCCGGGCGCGCGGGGCAGGCGTCGGAGGCGGAAAGGGGACGACGATGGCACGCGCGGTCGGGATCGATCTGGGCACCACGAACTCGGTGGTCGCCGTGCTGGAGGGCGGGGAGCCCACCGTCATCGCCAACGCCGAGGGCGCGCGGACCACCCCGTCGGTGGTGGCCTTCGCCAAGAGCGGCGAGGTGCTGGTCGGCGAGGTCGCCAAACGGCAGGCCGTGACGAACGTCGAGCGCACCGCCCGCTCCGTCAAACGCCA
>NZ_BNBV01000001.1 GCF_014656135.1 Streptomyces thermodiastaticus | reverse complement strand
GCCGGATCTGGAAGCACGGTGACGTGTGGAGGTGACCGGTACTAATAGGCCGAGGGCTTGTCCTCAGGTGCTCGCGTTCACTGTGTTGGTTCTGAAGCAATGAACAGCCAACGGCTGGTTGGTTGATTGTTTCATAGTGTTTCGGTGGTCATAGCGTAGGGGAAACGCCCGGTTACATTCCGAACCCGGAAGCTAAGCCTTACAGCGCCGATGGTACTGCAGGGGGGACCCTGTGGGAGAGTAGGACGCCGCCGGACAATTCTTGGAGCTCTGGCTCCTGGGCAACAGCAACAGCCCAGGAGCCAGAGCCTTTTTTGCGTTGCGGTAAGGTCAGGAGGCAATGTCGTCACATTCCTCCAGGAGGCTCCCGGGTGGAGGTCCAGGAGACCCGGATCCAGACGGACCGGGTCCTCACCATCCCCAACATCCTCAGCATGGCACGGCTCGTCGGCGTGCCCCTCTTCCTGTGGCTGATTCTCAGGCCTGAGTTCGGCGGCCCCGAGAGCGACGGCTGGGCGCTGCTGGTGCTCGCCCTGAGCGGTGTCAGCGACTATCTGGACGGCAAGCTGGCACGCCGGTGGAACCAGATCAGCAGCCTGGGCCGGCTGCTCGACCCCGCGGCGGACCGCCTCTACGTTCTGTCCACCCTCGTCGGCCTGACCTGGCGCGAC
This sequence comes from Streptomyces thermodiastaticus, assembly GCF_014656135.1. GTDB lineage: Bacteria > Actinomycetota > Actinomycetes > Streptomycetales > Streptomycetaceae > Streptomyces > Streptomyces thermodiastaticus. Next base: position 452,448 of record NZ_BNBV01000001.1, on the reverse strand, counting down.
ATCCTGCCGATCTGGCTGACCGCGGTACTCCTCGCCCGGGAACTGATGCTTCTGGTGGCCGTCGGTGTGCTCCGGCGCCACGGCTACCCGCCGCCGCAGGTCAACTTCCTCGGCAAGGCCGCGACCTTCAGCCTCATGTACGCCTTCCCCCTGCTGTTGCTCAGTGACGGACGTGGATGGATCCCGTCACTCGCTGCTATTTTCGGATGGGCGTTCGCCGGATGGGGTACGACGCTCTATTGGTGGGCAGGAGTCCTCTACGTGGTTCAAGTCCGCCGCCTGGTCCGTGCGGACGCCATGGCCGACTGAACTCGCACATTCCGGCAGCCGTGACGGGCTCCGATGGCTCGCCTCGAAAAAGTGCGGGACAATCGGAACGGGTGAAGTCGGCTAGATCGTCGTCTCTTGGAGGAGGACGCTTCCGACATGAAGGCCGTCGTGATGGCCGGAGGAGAAGGCACGCGCCTTCGTCCGATGACCTCGAGCATGCCGAAGCCGCTGCTGCCAGTGGCCAACCGGCCGATCATGGAGCATGTGCTGCGGCTGCTCAAAAGGCATGGGCTCAACGAGACCGTCGTCACAGTGCAGTTCCTCGCGTCGCTCGTCAAGAACTACTTCGGTGACGGCGAAGAACTCGGCATGGAGTTGACCTATGCCAACGAGGAGAAGCCGCTCGGTACCGCCGGAAGCGTCAAGAACGCCGAAGAGGCGCTGAAAGACGATGCCTTCCTGGTGATCTCCGGCGATGCACTGACCGACTTCGACCTCACCGATCTCATCCGGTTCCACAAGGAAAAAGGCGCCATGGTGACGGTGTGCCTCACCCGGGTGCCCAACCCCCTGGAATTCGGTATCACCATCGTCGACGAAGAAGGCAAGGTCGAGCGCTTCCTGGAAAAGCCGACCTGGGGACAGGTCTTCTCCGACACCGTCAACACGGGCATCTATGTGATGGAGCCGGAAATCTTCGACTACGTCGAACCCGACGTCCCCGTCGACTGGTCCGGCGACGTCTTCCCGAAACTGATGAAGGAAGGCAAGCCCATCTACGGCTATGTCGCCGAGGGCTACTGGGAGGACGTCGGCACCCACGAAAGCTATGTGAAGGCGCAGGCCGACGTGCTGGAGGGCAAGGTCGACGTCCAGCTCGACGGCTTCGAGATCTCGCCGGGCGTCTGGGTCGCGGAGGGCGCGGAAGTGCACCCCGACGCCGTCCTGCGCGGACCGCTCTACATCGGCGACTACGCCAAGGTGGAGGCCGGCGCCGAGATCCGCGAGCACACGGTCATCGGCTCCAATGTCGTCGTCAAGAGCGGCGCCTTTCTGCACAAGGCCGTCGTCCACGACAACGTGTACATCGGCCAGCACAGCAACCTGCGCGGCTGCGTCGTCGGCAAAAACACCGACATCATGCGCGCCGCCCGCATCGAGGACGGCGCCGTCATCGGCGACGAATGCCTCATCGGTGAAGAATCGATCGTGCAGGGCAATGTGCGGGTCTACCCGTTCAAGACGATCGAAGCCGGTGCCTTCGTCAACACCTCCGTCATCTGGGAATCGCGCGGCCAGGCACACCTGTTCGGCGCCCGCGGGGTCTCCGGCATCCTGAACGTGGAGATCACCCCGGAGCTCGCCGTACGCCTCGCCGGCGCCTATGCGACCACGCTCAAGAAGGGCGCCACCGTCACCACGGCCCGCGACCACTCCCGCGGCGCCCGCGCCCTCAAGCGGGCGGTCATCTCCGCACTGCAAGCCAGCGCCATCGACGTCCGCGACCTGGAGAACGTGCCGCTGCCCGTCGCCCGCGAGCAGACCGCGCGCGGCAGCGCCGGCGGCATCATGATCCGCACGACGCCCGGTGTGCCGGACTCGGTGGACATCATGTTCTTCGACGGGCAGGGCGCCGACCTGTCCCAGGCCGGGCAGCGCAAGCTGGACCGAGTCTTCGCACGCCAGGAGTACCGGCGGGCCTTCCCGGGCGAGATCGGCGACCTGTACTTCCCTTCCAGCGTCTTCGACTCCTACACCGGCTCGCTGCTGCGCAACGTCGACACCACCGGGATCGCCGAGTCCGGGCTGAAGGTCGTCGTGGACGCCTCCAACGGCAGCGCCGGCCTCGTCCTGCCGAGCCTGCTGGGCAAGCTCGGCGTCGACTCCCTGACCATCAACCCCGGCCTCGACGAGTCCCGGCCTACGGAGACCGAGGACATGCGCCGCAAGGGCCTGGTGCGCCTCGGTGAGATCGTCGCGTCCTCCGGGGCCGCCTTCGGTGTGCGCTTCGACCCGGTCGGCGAGCGGCTGTCGCTGGTCGACGAGAAAGGCCGCATCATCGAGGACGACCGGGCGCTGCTGGTCATGCTCGACCTGATCGCCGCGGAACGGCGCAGCGGCCGGGTGGCGCTGCCGGTGACCACCACCCGCATCGCCGAGCAGGTGGCCGCCTACCACGGCACCCAGGTCGAGTGGACGACCACCTCGCCGGACGACCTGACACGGGCCGGCCGCCAGGAGGGCACCATCTTCGGCGGCGACGGCAAGGGCGGTTTCATCGTCCCCGAGTTCAGCAGCGTCTACGACGGCACGGCGGCCTTCGTCCGGCTCATCGGGCTGGTGGCCCGCACCCAGCTCACGCTCAGCCAGATCGACGCCCGGATCCCGCGCGCCCACGTCCTCAAGAAGGACCTGGCCACGCCGTGGGCGGTCAAGGGCCTGGTGATGCGGACCGTGGTGGAGGCGGCCGGAGACCGGCACGTCGACACCACCGACGGCGTGCGGGTCGTGGAGAGCGACGGCCGCTGGGTGATGGTGCTGCCCGACCCGGCCGAGGCGGTCACCCACCTGTGGGCCGAGGGACCGGACGACGCCTCCGCCCAGGCCCTGCTCGACGAGTGGTCGGCGGTCGTCGACAGCGCCGGACGCTGACGGCAAGGCACCGGTGACGGCCGGCGCGCTGGGCGGTGCCCGTGCGCCGGCCGTCCGGACGGACCGTATGTCCCGGTCAAACGGACAGCACGCGCGTGCCGGACAAGTGTCCCTGCAACGGGCCTGTCCGGCACGCCGGTGGGGCCGTTCGGAGGTACGGCCCGGCACGTGCGACGATGTGCGGCATGCCGCAGCAACCCCTCGATCGGCGTACCCCCGCGCGGCCTTCCCGTCCGGACGCCTCCATGTCGTTGATCACCAACGTGATGGATCACAGCCTCGACGACGGCTATGCCGAGGCAGCCGCCCGGAAGAAGGACCCGGGCCGGCGCGGCCTGCCGAAGACCCTGCGGGCGCGGCTGGGGCTGGCCGGCGGCCTGGTGCTGGCGGCCGCGGTCGTGACCCTGGGCGCCGCGCAGGCACGCGAGGCGGCCCCGGTGGTCGCCAAGGAGCGTCAGGAGCTGATCGACCGCATCGACCGTGAGACGGCCTTTGCGGACAAGCTCCAGAGCAGCGTCGACGCGCTGCGCGCGGATGTGGGCGCGCGGCAGCGGCAGGCCCTCAGCCACAGCGGCGGCGACGCCCGCGCCGAACTCGTGGGAGTCCTGTCGGGCGCCACGGCCGTGCACGGGCCGGGCGTCGAACTCGTCGTCGACGACGCCAAGGAGGCCTCCACCGGCGCGGACGGCGGTCCCCGGGTGTCGTCCGGGTTCTCCGACACCGGCCGGGTGCGCGACCGGGACATGCAGCGCGTCGTCAACGGACTGTGGCAGTCCGGGGCCGAGGCGATCGCCATCAACGGGCAGCGGCTGACCGCCCTGTCGGCGATCAGGGCCGCGGGAGACGCCATACTGGTCGACAACAGGCCGCTGGTGCCGCCGTACACGGTGCTCGCGGTGGGGGACGGGCAGCGGCTGAGCAGCAGGTTCCAGAACAGCGCCGACGGGCTGTACCTGCACGCGCTCCAGGACGACTACGGCATCCGTACCGCGATCTCCGTGGAGAACGACCTGAAGCTGCCCGCCGCACCGAGTGTGATCTTGCGCACCGCACAGCCGGCCGGGACGTCCGGACAGCCGAACGCACAGAAGACTGAGAAGGGCACATCGTGATCGCCGTACTGGGCCTCATCGTGGGAGTCGTGGCCGGACTGTTGGTCCGGCCCGAGGTTCCGGCGGTCGTCGAGCCGTACCTGCCGATCGCCGTCGTGGCGGCGCTGGACGCCGTCTTCGGCGGATTGCGGGCCATGCTCGACGGCATCTTCGACGACAAGGTGTTCGTGGTGTCGTTCCTGTCGAACGTGGTCGTCGCCGCGCTGATCGTGTTCCTGGGCGACAAGTTGGGGGTCGGAGCCCAGCTGTCCACCGGCGTCGTGGTCGTGCTCGGCATCCGTATCTTCTCCAATGCCGCGGCCATCCGGCGGCACGTCTTCCGGGCGTGAGACGACAACGATGAGCGACGCGAAAGAACTGCCCGGCGCACAGCCGGTGCCCGCACCACCCGAGAGCCGCGAGAACAGGCTGCGCCGAGAGCTGCCCCCGGAGGTGCCCGGACGGGCACCCGAGGAGCCCGTCGGTGCCGCTGAGGAACAGCAGCCCGAGCTGACCGGCCGGCAGCGCCTGGTCCAGGGGCTGTGGCCGCCGCGCTTCACCCGCAACCAACTCGTCGTCGCCGTTCTGCTGTTCGGCCTGGGCTTCGGGCTGGCGGTGCAGGTCGCCTCCACCAGTGACAGCAGCAGTGCGCTGCGGGGCGCCCGTCAGGAGGATCTTGTGCGCATCCTCGATGAACTGGACGACCGCACACAGCGTCTTGAGGACGAGAAGCAGGGTCTCGAAAAACAGCGTCAGGAGCTGGAGAACAGCTCCGACCAGGCCGAGGAGGCCCGGAAGCAGACGCTCGAGAAGGAGAGGCAACTCGGCGTGCTGGCAGGCACGGTGGCCGCGCAGGGACCCGGCATCACCATGACGATCGAGGACACGAAGGGGACGGTCCAGGCGGACATGCTGCTCGACGCGATACAGGAGCTGCGCGCGGCCGGAGCGGAAGCCATCCAGGTCAACGGGGTACGCGTGGTCGCGAGCACGTACCTGACGGACTCCGGCAAGGACGTGGACGTCGACGGGAACAAGATCGAAGCGCCGTATCGTTTCAAGGTCATCGGCAAACCGCAGGACCTGGAACCGGCGCTCAACATCCCTGGAGGCGTGGTGCAGACGCTGGAGAAGGAGCAGGCCACCGTGAGCATCGAGCGGTCGGACAAGATCGTCGTGGACGCCTTGCGAGCGGCGAAGCAGCCTGACTACGCTCGGTCGTCCTCCCAGTGACCCGGGGGTGCATGACGACCGTCCGGCGAGGGCATGAGGTTGCGGGGGGTCGGCGCACCGGCTCGGCGGTGCGTGATGGAAACTGTCTGGTGGATACGGACGTTGTGAGGATGTCCGGTTCGACCGGCCTATGCAGTCAGGGTTCGTCCTGCCCCACGGGCGGGTCTGTTTCGGTCAAGGGGAATCGCCCGTGAAGTTGTTTGCGAAGTTGTTCGGCAAGAGCGCGCGAGAGGACAGCGGCAACGCGACCGCCCGCCACCGCGCCCAGCCCGATGCGGAAGGCCAGCGTCCGCTCTTCCGCGACCAGGTCCCGGGGCCGGCCGGAGGCAATTCCGGCACACCGGGCGCGGCGTCTGTTGACCCTGCCCAGGCCGGCGGCATAGGTTTCGGCCAACCGTCAACCTCACGTACGGGTGGAGGGCTAGCCGGCGACCCGTACGCGTCACCCGCCCCGGCGGGGCAGCCGCGGCAGGAGGATCCGTCCATGTCCGCCCTGGTGTGTTCGCGGTGCGCTCACCACAACGCGGAGAACAGCCGCTTCTGCTCCCACTGCGGTGCGCCGCTGCGGCCCGGTGCCGTGCCGGAGCGTGCGTCGGAGACGACGTCGACGATCTCCATCTCCGGTCTGGAGGCCTACGACTCGGAGAGCACCGGCCAGACGCCGATGCTCTCGCCGGAGGCCCTGGCCGCCGTGGAGGCGCTGCCGGCCGGCTCGGCGCTGCTGGTGGTGCGCCGCGGTCCGAACTCCGGCAGCCGCTTCCTGCTGGACGGCGAGGTGACCACGGCGGGGCGTCATCCGGAGAGCGACATCTTCCTGGACGACGTGACGGTCTCGCGCCGCCACGTGGAGTTCCGTCGCGGTCCGGACGGCGTGTTCAGGGTGGCCGACGTCGGCAGCCTGAACGGCACCTACGTCAACCGGGAGCAGATCGACGAGGTCGCGCTGTCCAGCGGTGACGAGGTGCAGATCGGCAAGTACCGGCTGGTCTTCTTCGCGAGCCGGCAGGGCTACTGAACCTGCCGGTGCCCGGCCGGCCAGTCCTCCATCCGGCCAGACCCCAGGGAAGGTCCATGCTTCGAACACCGAGCGGTGGCGTCGGCAGCGGCGCCGCCGCCGCGGACGGCGAGCTGATGAGCATCGGCGCGGTGCTGAACGTGCTGCGCGAGGAGTTCCCCGAGGTCACCATCTCCAAGATCCGTTTCCTGGAGTCGGAGGGGCTCGTCGAGCCACGGCGGACCCCGGCGGGGTACCGCAAGTTCAGCGCCGAGGACGTCGAGCGGCTCGGCCGGGTGCTGCGGATGCAGCGGGACCACTACCTGCCGCTGAAGGTCATCCGCGAGTACCTGGACGCCGTCGAGCGCGGCGAGGCCGTCCAGCTGCCGGTGCTCGGCCGGCAGCGCGACGGCGAGCCGCTGCCGACGCCCCCCGAGGCTCCCCCGGGGGCCCGGATCGGGCGGGACGAGCTGCTCGAGGCCGCGGAGATCGCGGAAGGGGAGCTGGAGGAGTGGGAGTCCTGGGGGCTGCTCACCCCGATGGAGGACGGTGTCTACGACGCCGAGGCGGTCACCGTGGCCTCGCTGGTGCGGGCCCTGGGCGGCTTCGGCATCGAGCCCAGGCACCTGCGGTTGATGAAGGCCGCCGCGGACCGGGAGGCCGGGCTGGTCGAGCAGGTGGTGGCGCCGCTGAGGCGGCACCGCAACCCGCAGACCAGGGCGCACGCCGAGGCCCGTGCCAAGGAGCTGGCCGCACTGACCCTGAAGCTGCACTCCGCGCTGGTGCAGAGCGCCCTCGGGGTGCGGCTGCCCTGAGCCGTCGGCGCCGCCGCGACCGGAGCACCGTCCCGTTCCCGGCCCGACTACCCAAACGTCCCGGGGTCGGCCTAGGGTTGCTGTGTGAACGAGCTCGATGTCGTAGGTGTCCGGGTCGAGATGCCCTCCAACCAACCGATCGTGCTGCTGCGTGAAGTGGGAGGCGATCGGTACCTCCCCATCTGGATCGGACCGGGGGAGGCGACGGCGATCGCCTTCGCCCAGCAGGGGATGGCCCCCGCGCGACCGCTGACCCACGACCTGTTCAAGGACGTGCTGGAGGCCGTCGGCCAGGAACTGACCGAAGTACGGATCACGGACCTGCGGGAAGGCGTCTTCTACGCGGAGCTGGTCTTCGCCAGCGGAGTCGAGGTGAGCGCACGGCCGTCCGACGCCATAGCGCTGGCCCTGCGCACCGGCTCGCCGATCTTCGGCAGTGAGACGGTCCTCGACGACGCGGGCATCGCCATTCCCGACGAGCAGGAGGACGAAGTGGAGAAGTTCCGCGAATTCCTCGACCAGATCTCGCCGGAGGACTTCGGCACCAGCAACCAGTGACCTCCGGGGCCCGCCGCCGGTCGCGTGGTCACACGCGGTGACCGGGGGTGCCCGTCCGGCCCCCGGACGGCATTCGGCTAGCCTTTCCCCGCGGTGAGGCACGAGAAACCACTCGTAGGGTGATTATCACTCGGCGTGCCGAGTGTGGCGATCGTTGACGCACCCCCGGTGACTGCCTACCGTCGAGGAGGCAGGTCAAGGACGGAGGTCGGCGTGAGAAGCAGCGGCGACGGTACGGCTGGGGGCGTTCCCGGACGCGGTGTCGGAAAGAGCGGCACGTACTCTTCCCCGGGCTCCCGGCTCCGCTCCACGGGATACCCGAAGCAGGGCGGGGCGGCCGATCACTCTCCGCTGCGGCCCCTGCCCGCCCCGAGCAGCAGCACCGGGGCGGCGACCGTGGGGTCCGACCAGATCGGCTACCGCGGCCCGACGGCCTGCGCGGCGGCCGGCATCACCTACCGGCAACTGGACTACTGGGCGCGCACCGGGCTCGTCGAGCCGAGCGTGCGGCCCGCCTACGGCTCCGGCACGCAGCGTCTGTACAGCTTCCGGGACGTCGTCGTCCTGAAGATCGTCAAGCGGTTCCTGGACACCGGGGTGTCCCTGCAGAACATCCGGACCGCCGTCCAGCACCTGCGCGAGCGCGGCTTCCGCGACCTGGAGCGCATGACGCTGATGAGCGACGGCGCCACCGTCTACGAATGCACCTCGCCCGACGAGGTGCACGCCCTGCTCCAGGGCGGCCAGGGCGTGTTCGGGATCGCCGTCGGCGTGGTGTGGCGCGACGTGGAGAGCGCGCTGTCCCAGCTGCACGGGGAGCGCATCGACACCGGGGAGACCCTGATCGGCCACAACCCGGGCGACGAGCTGGCCCGGCGCCGCAACCGGGCCGTCTGACCGCGCCCGCCCGGCCCGCTCTTCCGCGGTCCTCCAGGTGCCCGCGCGGTGTCAGTGGTGTGGTGCAGCATCTAACACGTGAGGACCACACCGACGATCCTGCATCTCGACATGGATGCCTTCTTCGCCCAGGCGGAGCAGGCGTCCAAGCCGAGCCTGCGCGGCAAGGCCGTCGTCGTCGGCGGCCTCGGACCGCGCGGGGTGGTGTCGACCGCGTCGTACGAGGCACGTGCCTTCGGGGTGCACTCGGCGATGCCGATGGCCCAGGCGCGGCGGCTGGCACCGCACGCCGCCTACCTGGTGCCGCGCTTCGCCTTCTACCGCTCCATCAGCGAGCAGGTGATGGGGCTGCTGCGGACCCTGTCGCCGCTGGTGGAGCCGCTCAGCCTGGACGAGGCGTACGTGGACCTGGAAGCCGGCCAGGCCGCCTGGGACGCGGATTCGGCCGAACGGGTGGGCAGGAAGCTGCGCGCCGACATCCGGGCCGTCACAGGACTGACCGGCTCGGTGGGCCTCGCGGCCTCCAAGATGCTCGCCAAGATCGCCTCGGAGCAGGCGAAACCCGACGGGCTGGTCCTCATCCCGCCCGGCACCGAACGCGACCTGCTCGCGCCGATGCCGGTGCGGACCCTGCCCGGCGTCGGCCCGGCCACCCAGAATCATCTGCGCCGGGCCGGGATTCACACCGTCGGCGAACTCGCCGAGGCCGGCGAGGACGAACTCGTCCGGCTGCTGGGCAAGGCCCACGGGCACGCGCTGTACGCCATGGCGCTGGCCCACGACGAACGGCCGGTGGTGGCCGAGCGGGAGGCGAAGTCGGTGTCCGTCGAGGACACCTACGACGTCGACATCCACGACCGGCTGCGGGTGGGACTGGAAGTGCGCAGGCTCGCCGACCGCTGCGTCGGACGGCTGCGCGCGGCCGGGCTGTCGGGACGCACGATCGTGCTGAAGGTACGGCGGTACGACTTCTCCACCCTGACCCGGTCCGAGACCCTGCGCGGCCCCACCGACGACGTGGCGGTGGTGCGCGAGGCGGCCGCCCGGCTGCTGGACGCGGTGGACACCACGGGCGGCGTACGGCTGCTCGGGGTGGGGGTGACCGGGCTCGCCGACTACACGCAGGAGGACCTGTTCGCGCAGGCGGCCGGAGGGCAGCGGACACCGCCGGGCGAGGAGCCCGCGGACGAGACGGTCCCGGAGCCGTCCGGACCCGCCGAGCGGCAGTGGCGCGCGGGCCACGACGTGCGGCACGAGGAGTACGGGCACGGCTGGGTGCAGGGCAGCGGCCTGGGCCGGGTCACCGTCCGGTTCGAGACGCCGCACTCGGCACCGGGCCGGGTGCGCACGTTCCTCGTCGACGACCCGGCCCTGCAGCCCGCCGAACCGCTGCCGCTGGTGTGCACCGGTCCCTCCGGCGCGCCGGAGGACGCCGGGCTCGGAGGGGGCACGGCGGCCTGAGGGCTCCCGGGGTGCCCGGCACCCGCACCGGCGGACCTGGGCACGGTGCCGGGCCGGTGCCGGATGCTCCGTCCGGATGGGCAGCCGCCGGTCAGGTCTCCTCCGAGCCCGACCCCGCCAGCTTGCCGAAGTCCCGGTCCGGCAGCGGCTCGGGGGCGGACACGTCGAGGCCGTAGTGGCGGTAGAGCCGCAGTTCCTGCTCGGGGGAGAGATGGCGGCCGACACCGAGGTCCGGGGCCTGTCTGATCACGGCCCGCTCGAAGGGGATGCGCAGGACGCCGTCCACCAGTTCGCTCGGTTCCAGCGGCGCGAAGGCGTCACGGGAGAACAGGCCGGTGCGTATGGCCGCCCACTCCGGCTCGCCGGTCGCGTCGTCGAGGTAGACCTCGTGGACGGTGCCGATCTTGCGGCCGTTGCGGTCGATGGCTCTCCGGCCGATCAGACTGCGCGGATCGATGTCGCTCTGCACGTATCCTCCACTGGGTCGCATCTCATCCGTAAGCACAACAAAAAGGCAGAATCGGCCGGACGGCCACCCGAGTCGGCCGTCCTGCCCGCTGGTACGCTGACAGCGGCTGCTGACCCCGTGCGGGAGAGTCCCCCGGCGACCGCCGGAGGCGCCGAAGGAGCAAATCCTCCCCGGAAACTCTCAGGCCCCTGTACCGCACGGACGAGGTCACTCTGGAAAGCAGAGCGGGTGTCGACGGCTTCCGCTCTCACCGACGGTGAAAACCGGGTGCCCTAGGGCAGTCCGGTGAAGCTCTCAGGTCGATGACAGAGGGGGAGGCCGTCGGGACACCCGAGCCGTGGTGTCCCTCGAAGGTCGCGTCAGACCAGGAGGCCTCCGCATGACCGCCCAGCGCATCCCCCTCTCGCAGCTCGAACGGGGTACGCCCTTCGAACACCGCCACATCGGCCCCGACCAGGAAGCCAGGGCCAAGATGCTCGCGCAGGTCGGGTACGGCTCGCTCGACGAGCTGACCGCCGCCGCCGTCCCCGAAGTGATCAAGAGTGCCGACGGGCTCGACCTGCCCGGCGCCCGCACCGAGGCGGAGGTGCTGGACGAGCTGCGCGCGCTGGCCGGCCGCAACCAGGTCCTCACCTCGATGATCGGGCTCGGCTACTACGGCACCTTCACCCCGCCGGTCGTCCTGCGCAATGTCCTGGAGAACCCCGCCTGGTACACGGCCTACACGCCGTACCAGCCGGAGATCTCACAGGGCCGGCTCGAGGCGCTGCTGAACTTCCAGACCATGGTCGCGGACCTCACCGGGCTGCCGACCTCCGGAGCCTCCCTGCTCGACGAGGGCACCGCCGCCGCGGAGGCGATGGCGCTGTCCCGGCGCGTCGGCAAGAACAAGAAGGGACTGTTCCTGGTCGACGCGGACGCCCTGCCGCAGACCGTCGCCGTGGTCCGTACCCGCGCGGAACCGACCGGCGTCGAGGTCGTCGTCGCCGACCTCAGCGACGGCATCCCGGCCGATGTCGCCGAGCGCGAGATCAACGGCGTCCTGCTGCAGTACCCGGGCGCCTCCGGCGTGGTGCGCGACCTGAAGCCGGTCATCGACCAGGCGCACGAGCTGGGCGCCGTGGTCACCGTCGCCGCCGATCTGCTCGCCCTGACCCTGCTGAAGTCCCCCGGCGAGCTGGGCGCCGACATCGCCGTCGGCACCACCCAGCGCTTCGGCGTGCCGATGGGCTTCGGCGGACCGCACGCCGGCTACATGGCCGTCCGCGAGCAGTTCACCCGCAACCTGCCCGGCCGTCTGGTCGGTGTCTCCGTCGACGCCGACGGTGCCAAGGCCTACCGTCTCGCGCTGCAGACCCGCGAGCAGCACATCCGCCGCGAGCGGGCCACCAGCAACATCTGCACCGCGCAGGTGCTGCTCGCCGTGATGGCCGGCATGTACGCCGTCTACCACGGCCCCGACGGCCTGCGGGACATCGCCCGGCGCACCCACCGCTACGCCGCGATCCTCGCCGCGGGCCTGCGCTCCGGCGGCGTGGAGATCGTGCACGACGCCTTCTTCGACACCGTCACCGCGCGGGTGCCCGGCAAGGCCGCCGAGGTGGTCGCCGCCGCCCGGGACAAGGGCGTCAACCTGCACTTCGTCGACGCCGACCAGGTGCTGGTCGCCTGCGACGAGACCACCCGGCGGGCCCACCTGGAGGCCGTCTGGGCCGCCTTCGGCACCGAGGGCGACATCGACGCGCTGGACGCGGCCACCGAGGACGCCCTGCCCACCGCGCTGGAGCGCACCGACGCCTGCCTGACCCACCCGGTCTTCCACCAGCACCGCTCCGAGACCGCGATGCTGCGCTACCTGCGCAGGCTGGCCGACCGCGACTACGCGCTGGACCGCGGCATGATCCCGCTCGGCTCCTGCACCATGAAGCTGAACGCGACCACGGAGATGGAGCCGGTCACCTGGCCGGAGTTCGGGCAGCTGCACCCCTTCGCGCCCGCCGAGCAGGCCGAGGGCTACCTCACGCTCATCCATGAGCTTCAGGACCGGCTCGCCGAGGTCACCGGTTACGACAAGGTCTCCCTGCAGCCGAACGCCGGTTCCCAGGGCGAGCTGGCGGGCCTGCTGGCCGTGCGCGGCTACCACCGGGCCAACGGCGACGAGCAGCGCACCGTGTGCCTCATCCCGTCCTCCGCGCACGGCACCAACGCAGCCAGCGCGGTGATGGCCGGCATGAAGGTCGTCGTCGTCAAGACCGCCGAGAACGGCGAGATCGACGTCGAGGACCTGCGGGCGAAGATCGACAAGCACCGCGACGAGCTGGCGGTCCTCATGATCACCTACCCGTCCACGCACGGGGTGTTCGAGGAGCACGTCGCGGACATCTGCGCCCAGGTGCACGAGGCCGGCGGCCAGGTGTACGTCGACGGCGCCAACCTCAACGCCCTGGTCGGCCTGGCCAAGCCGGGCCACTTCGGCGGCGACGTCTCCCACCTGAACCTGCACAAGACCTTCTGCATCCCGCACGGCGGCGGCGGCCCCGGCGTCGGCCCGGTGGCGGTGCGCGCCCACCTGGCGCCGTACCTGCCCAACCACCCGCTGCAGCCGTCGGCCGGCCCGGCGACCGGCGTCGGCCCCGTCTCGGCGGCGCCGTGGGGCAGCGCGGGCATCCTGCCCATCTCCTGGGCGTACCTGCGCCTGATGGGCGGCGAGGGTCTCAAGCGGGCCACGCAGGTGGCGGTGCTGTCCGCGAACTACATCGCCAAGCGCCTGGAGCCGCACTACCCGGTGCTCTACACCGGCCCCGGTGGCCTGGTGGCGCACGAGTGCATCATCGACCTGCGCCCGCTGACCAAGGCGACCGGTGTGACCGTGGACGACGTGGCCAAGCGGCTGATCGACTACGGCTTCCACGCGCCGACGATGTCCTTCCCGGTGGCCGGCACGCTGATGATCGAGCCGACCGAGTCGGAGGATCTGGCCGAGCTGGACCGCTTCTGCGACGCGATGATCGCGATCCGGGCCGAGATCGACAAGGTCGGCGCGGGCGAGTGGCCGGCGGACGACAACCCGCTGCGCAACGCCCCGCACACCGCCGGTTCCCTGGCCGGCGCCTGGGAGCACCCTTACAGCCGTGAGGAGGCCGCCTTCCCGGGCGGAGTGCCGGCCGCGGACAAGTACTGGCCGCCGGTGCGCCGGATCGACCAGGCCTTCGGCGACCGCAACCTCGTCTGCTCCTGCCCGCCGCCGGACGCCTACGAGGACTGATCCACCGGACGGACGGCGCGGCCGCGGTGGCCGCGCCCCGCGACAGGGCTGTGCCCCGGCCTGCGTGCACTGCGCACGAGGCCGGGGCACAGCCTTTGTCGTGCCGGTGGACGGTCAGCCGCGGTCGACGTGGACGTTGGTGGACTTCACCCGGGCGGTGGCCTCCATGCCCACCTCCAGGCCGAGTTCCTCCACGGCCTCCCGGGTCAGCAGGGAGACCAGGCGGTGCGGGCCGGCCTGGATCTCCACCTGGGCGGCGACGTCGCCGAGCTTGATCGCGGTGACGATGCCGGGGAAGGCGTTGCGCACGGAGGTGCGGGACGTCTCGGCCGTCTCGTCGCCGGTGCGGGCCAGTTCCACGGAGAACGCGGCCAGGTCCCGGCCGTCGATGACCCGGCGCCCGCTCTCGTCGCGGTGCGTGGCCATCCGGCCCGCGTCCGCCCACCGGCGGGCGGTGTCCGGGCTGACTCCGAGCAGGCGGGCCGCCTGACCGATGGTGTAGGACTGCATGCCCGTCACGATAGAGGCCCGTCACGACAGGGCGCGCCGCGGCCGGCGCGGACACGGGCCGGCCGCCGGCCGGACGCGGACGGTGGCCGCCGCGCCCCGGGCCGGGCGAGGATCAACCGGTGTGCACGCGGGGCCGTCCGCCCGGGTCCGGCTCGGCCTCGCGCAGGACCTCCCGGGTGACGGTGGCGACCTCGCCCTGGCCGAAGAGGAAGAAGCGCAGGAAATTGTGGAAGGGGTTGCCCTCGGTCCACTGGAAGTAGATGTGCGGGATGCGGCCGGTGGTGTCGCGGACGTACAGCAGCAGGGCGGCCAGGGCGTTGGGGATGGAGGTGGACTCCAGGGAGAGCACGCGGTAGCGGTCGTGCATGACGCCGCCGTGGACGCACAGGCCCGTCTCGAACTCGGAGGGGTCGGTGACCGTAACCTCGACGAAGACGAAGTCCTCGGTGCCGGGCAGGCCGTTGTCGTCGCGGATCTGCTCGATCTTGTCGTGATAGGCGGCCCGGTCCTGGCGGTCGGGCTCGTTGGCGATGAACCGGATCGTGCGGCTGGCGATGTCCCTGACGAAGCGCTCCGCCAGGGGGTCGAGGGTCACCCCGGTCACCCGCAGCTCGAAGGCGCGGGCCAGCCGGGACAGCAGCGACACCAGGATGATCCCGGCGATGAAACAGCCGCCGATCTTCACACCGTCCGGGCGTTCCACCACGTTCGCCGCGGTGGTGTACAGGAACACCGTGGAGATCACCGCGAACACGGCGGTCCACGCCCGCCGGCCCCGCTGGTGGGCGGAGATGGTCACCGCGATCGCCGCCGAGGAGATCAGCACCAGGACACCGGTGGCGTAGGCCCCGCCCTGCCGGTCGACGCTGGCGTCGAAGATCCAGGTGACCAGGAAACCGAGCAGCGTGAACACGAGGACCATCGGCCGCACCGCCCGTGCCCAGTGCGGGGCCATGCCGTAGCGGGGCAGATAGCGGGGCATCAGGTTGAGCAGTCCGGCCATCGCGGAGGCGCCCGCGAACCACAGGATCGCGATGGTGGACACGTCGTACACCGTGCCGAAGGCGTTCCCCAGGTACAGATGCGCCAGATAGGCGAGGGCGCGGCCGTTGGCCTTGCCGCCGGGCTGGAACTGCGCCGCCGGGATCAGCAACGTGGTGATGAAGCTCGTGGCGATCAGAAAACCGCTCATGATCAGCGCGGCGGTGGTGAGCAGCTTCCTGGTGTCCCGGATGCGTCCGGCCGGCCGTTCCTCGGTGTCGCCGGGGTCGCCCGCCACGTGCGGCATCACGGCGACGCCGGTCTCGAAGCCGGACAGGCCGAGCGCCAGCTTGGGGAAGACCAGCAGCGCCACCCCGACCATGACCAGGACGCTGCTGTGCTGGGCGGTCAGGGCACCGGACCAGTCGGTGACCACGTGCTCGGCGGTCAGGACGTGCCACAGGCCGGTGATCACCACGACCACGTTCAGCGCGAGGTAGACGCCCACCAGTGCGACGGCGACGCCGATCGCCTCCAGGAATCCCTTGAGGAACACGGCGCCGAGCAGGGCCAGCAGCACCAGGGTGATCAGCAGCTGGTGGTCGTGGAGGACCCCGGTCAGGTGCGGGTTCTCCACCAGGTGGGTCGAGGCGTCGGCGGCCGACAGGGTGATGGTGATCAGGAAGTCGGTGGCGGCGAAACCGAGCAGGGTCAGGACGAACAGCTTGCCCTGCCAGAACGACAGCAGCCGTTCCAGCATCGCGATCGAGCCCTGGCCGTGCGGACTCTCCTCGGCCACCTTGCGGTAGACGGGCAGGGCACCGGCGAGGGTGACCAGGACCAGGACGAGCGTCGCCACCGGGGAGAGCAGACCGGCCGCCAGAGCCGCGATGCCCGGCTGATAGCCGAGGGTGGAGAAGTAGTCGACACCCGTCAGGCACATCACCCGCCACCATCGCTGTCCCCGGTGGGGGTGTTCCGCGGCGGCGTGCGGGGCCTGCTGGACGCCCTTGCCCATGTCGGACAGGCCCTTCAGCATCCAGGTGCGGAGACGGCCCGGCGGGTGGTGGGTGACGGCCATCGGCCTGCTTTCCGGCATGCGGCCCGGCATAGGTGGTTCCGGCCTGCACGCAGAGCACCAGCGTAGGCGCCCGTGCCGCCGCGGCCTATGGCATCCGGGACGAACGGACGTCAAGCTTCCGTCAAGACCGTCCGCCGGGGACCGTGCGCGGGGACGGCCCCGGCCCGCCCGCTTCCGCCCCGCCTGATGTGCCGTGCCGAGCACGGCGTGCACGCCGGCGGAACGGGCGGCAGTGCGGCCCTGACACGTCGTTGCAGGCCCTGCCCGGCGCCCGGGAGGTCAGACGGTGGTCACCGCCTGGTCGCCGTCCAGCGGGCGGTGCGGGTCGATGATCCGGCCGTCCGGCAGCAGCTCACCGGTGTCCTCGAAGAGCAGGACGCCGTTGCAGAGCAGGCTCCAGCCCTGCTCCGGATGGTGCGCCACACGGCGGGCGGACTCCCGGCCGGCGGAGTCGGCCGGCGGGCACGGCGGCTGGTGCGGGCACACACGGGGCGGGACGTGCTGTGCCGTGGGGCCCTGGGCGCTCGTATTGTCTGTCCTGCGGCTGGTGGCATGCTCCATGGCCGTCCCCCGAAACAGTGAGTGGGACCGATACCCGTGCTGAGCTCGCGCGTGCGGTGCCCGCGGGCCGGTCGCCGCAGCGCTGCTCACCGGTACAGGACGCGCCGGCGGCGTCCGCGGTTCAGCGGAACAGGGCGCATCCGGCGGCCATGGGGTTCGCCACCGGCAGGCGGTGTGCGCCGGTGCACCGCCTGGCCGGCGGCGCAGCATGAGCGCCGGGGGACGAGGCCCGCACTGGACGCCGCGTGCCCCACTGCGACGCAGGGCAGCGAGGCACGCGGCGGGTCTGCCGGACCGGACGGGGGCCGCTCAGGCGGGCGACCCCATGAGCCGGACAGGAGTCACCCGGTGGGTGAGGACCGGGAGCAGGTCGGCCACGCGGTGCGGCACATGGGACGGGATGCCGGGCGGGGCCGGGGCCAGCGGCACCAGCAGATCCGTGGCCGCCGGATGGCCGCCGGCGCCGTCGTCGGAGAGGTCGCCGTGCAGCCACAGGGTGAGCATGTAGAGGCTGGGCATGGACAGCAGCCGCGGCTGGTAGTGCTGGCTCAGGGACTCCGCCTGGCGCAGCGCGCGCTCGGTGGAGGCGACGTAGGGGCCTTCGAAGAAGTGCGCGAAGGCCCAGCCGTCAGGGGTGAGCCTGGTCTCGGCGGCGGCCACCGCACGGTCGCCGCAGCGGATGAGGAACCGCCACCCGGCCAGCCGGGTCGCGGAGACCCCCTGAGGGGTGAACTGCTCCAGGACGTGCACCGGAAGCGCACGGTCCGGGGTCGCCGGTTCCTGGGCGGACCGCAGGGCGGGGGTGGGTGCCTCGCGGACCGCGGTGGGGGAGTCGAGGGCCGTGAGGACGGAGCGCAGGGCGGGAGCGGGAGCCGGGGGTATGTGCAGCGGCATGGTGGGTCGCCTCTCGTTCGACAGGCACGATGACGCGAGGGGTGGGGGCGGACGGCGCTGTCAGCTCTCGGAGGGCGAAGGGGGCGAACGAGGCCGCCTGGTGCCTCGGATCCCGGGTCCGTGACGAAGGAAGGAAAACGGACGACAAGGTATCCGGACATGACCCCGCCCGCGGTCCAGCGCCACGGGTGCCGACCTTCTGCCTGGTGGAGAGTTTATACGACACATGTTCAGATGGTGTTTCGGTAGCTGTTTCCGGCGGGTACAACAAGGCGCTATTCGGCCGGAATTCTGAGTGCCGATGGTCTCTTGCCGGGTGCCGGGTGCCGGGTGCCGGGTGCCGGGTGCCGGGTGCCGTGCGTGGCCCTCCCGTCGCCGCCGCTGCCGCGTGGCGGGTCCGTCGCCGTCGGTGTTTTTCTCCGGGTGCCGGGGGTACCAGGAGATGCCGCCGCCTCATGCCCGTCGAATGTGCCTCCGCTCCAGCGGTCCGGGGCCCGGGGAAGCGGGGAGAACGGGACGTTATCGATCGTGTATGCGGGGCATCATCCCACCTGACTTCGATCCCGGCGGCCGGAGCCAGGGCCGGCCCGAGCGAGGGAGGACGCCGCGATGGGCGAGAAGGTCGTCGCAGGCGAGTTCGACCTGTCCGATCGCAACCGTTACCGTGAGAAGCTCAGGCGGTGCTTGGAGGCACTGGCGCGGCTGCTGGAACAGAAACGGTTCGACCGGCCCCAGAACCTCATGGGGCTGGAGATCGAATTGAATCTGCTCGGCGCCGACGGATTGCCGAAAATGCTGAATGCGCAAGTACTCGAGCGCATCGCCAGCCGGGACTTCCAGACGGAACTCGCCATGTTCAACCTTGAAGTGAACATAGCGCCCCACCGGCTGGGCGGCCGGGTATTCGACCGGCTCGCCGAGGAGCTGCGCACGTCGCTGGCATATGCCGACCGCAAGGCTGCCGAGGTCGATGCCGGAATAGCGATGATCGGCATTCTTCCCACCCTCAACCGGGACGACCTCGTCTCCTCGAATCTGTCCGCCGTCGACCGGTACACCCTGCTCAACGACCAGATCGTCGCGGCCCGCGGCGAGGACTTCACCCTGGACATCGACGGCGTGGAGCGTCTGACCTGCACCTCCCAGTCGATCGTGCCCGAGGCCGCCTGCACCTCCGTGCAGCTGCACCTGCAGGTCACCCCCGGCCGGTTCGCGGACGTGTGGAACGCGGCCCAGGCGGCGAGCGCGGCGCAGATCGCCGTCGGCGCCAACTCCCCTTTCCTCTTCGGCCGTGAGCTGTGGCGGGAGTCCCGCCCGCCGCTGTTCCAGCAGTCCACCGACACCCGGCCGCCGGAACTGCAGGCCCAGGGGGTGCGTCCGCGCACCTGGTTCGGCGAGCGCTGGGTGACCTCGGTGTTCGACCTGTTCGAGGAGAACGTGCGCTACTTCCCGGCGCTGCTGCCGATCTGCGACGAGGAGGACCCGCTCGAGGTGCTGGAGGCCGGCGGGGTGCCCCGGCTGGCCGAGCTGGTTCTGCACAACGGCACCGTCTACCGCTGGAACCGGCCGGTGTACGACATCGCCGACGGCGTCCCGCATCTGCGGGTCGAGAACCGGGTGCTGCCCGCCGGGCCGACGGTCACCGACGTCATCGCCAACGCCGTCTTCTACTACGGCCTGGTGCGCGCCCTCGCGGAGGAGCCGCGCCCGGTGTGGACCCGGCTGCCGTTCCGGGCCGCGGCCGCCAACTTCGACGCCGCCTGCCGGCACGGGATCGACGCCCGGCTGGTCTGGCCCCGGCGCGGCCGCCTGTCCGGCACCGCCGAGGTCGATGCCGTCACCCTCGTCCGGGACGAACTGCTGCCGCTGGCCGAGGCCGGGCTGAATGCGTGGGGCGTGGAGCCCGCGGACCGGGACCGGTATCTCGGGGTGATCGAGGAACGGTGCCGGCTCAGGGCCAACGGTGCCCAGTGGCAGGCCGCGACCTTCCACCGGGCCATGGAACGCGGCCTGGACCGGCAGGAGGCGCTGGCCGCCACGACACGCCGCTACCGCGAGCTGATGTGGCGCGACGATCCGGTGCACACCTGGCCGGTCGGTGTTCCGGAGCCGGAAGTGGTGCCGCTGACCTGAGTGCCGCCGGCACCGTCCGGGCGCGCCGCCGGGCCCCGGTCGCTCCCCTTCCGGGCTGATCGGGCAAGCTGAGACGTCCCGAGACGGTGGAGTGGAGGCGCGCGTGCAGTCCGAGACCGGGCCGATGGCCGCAACCGAGTCCCGAGAACGGCCGTCACGGCGGATCCTGCGGGACGAGACACTGCTCGTCCTCGCGCTCTCGCTGGGCGCCAGCGGGGTGTCCGCCGTGATCAGCTTCGTCGGCTCGGTGACGAAGCCGGGCGGTCTGAAGGACCAGGCGGCCACCCTCAACGCCTCCGCCGCGCCGGGCCGCCCCTGGCTCGACCTGGCCTGGCAACTGTTCGGGATCGCCACCGCGCTCGTGCCGGTGGCGCTGGTCGCCCACCTGCTGCTGCGCGAGGGACGCAGCCTGCGCACCCTCGGCTTCGACCGCTCCCGTCCCTGGCCGGACCTCGGCCGCGGCGCGGTGATCGCGGCGCTGATCGGCAGCGCCGGCATCGCCTTCTACCTGGCCGCGCGCGGCCTGGGCTTCAACCTCACCGTCGTGCCCGAGGCACTGCCCTCGGTGTGGTGGAAGTACCCGGTGCTCATCCTGTCCGCGGTGCAGAACGCGGTGCTGGAGGAAGTGATCGTCGTCGGGTTCCTGCTGCGCAGGCTGGATCAGCTGGGCTGGACGGCGGGGCGGTCGCTGGCGGCCAGCTCCGTCCTGCGCGGCTCGTACCACCTCTACCAGGGCGTCGGCGGCTTCCTCGGCAACGTGGTGATGGGCCTGGTGTTCGTGCGGCTGTACCGGCGGTGGGGACGGGTCGGCCCGCTGGTGGTGGCGCACTCCCTGCTCGACATCGGTGCCTTCGTGGGCTACGCCCTGCTCGCCGGCAAGGTCGGCTGGCTCCCCACGGCATAGCGCGGGCACCGGCCCGCCGCGAGCAGGGCGTTCGGCCGCAAAAGGGGGCACGCAGGACCCGCCCCGCCGCAGAACAGCCGCGGCCGCTACGCCAGCAGGTCGCCCTCGATGACGGTGACCGCGTGCCCGGTCAGCAGGGTGCGCTCGCCGCGCACGGTGGTGCGCACCAGCCCGGAGCGGACGGAGGCCTGCAGTCCGGTGAGGTCGTCGCGGCCCAGGCGCGCGGACCAGAACGGGGCCAGCGCGGTGTGGGCGCTGCCGGTCACCGGGTCCTCGTCGATGCCGACGTTCGGGAAGAAACAGCGCGAGACGTAGTCGTAGCCGCGTGCCGGGTCCTCGGCGCGGGCGGTGGCGATGATGCCGCGCGCGGAGTAGGCGGCCAGGGCCTTCGGATCCGGTTCCAGTGCGCGGACGGTCTTCTCGTCGGTGAGCTCCACCAACAGGTCGCCGACGGCTGCCCCGGTGTCCATGGCCGTGCTCGGTGCGGCGCCCAGCGCGTCGGCGACACCGTCGGGCACCTCGACCGGCGTCAGCGGCGCGGTCGGGAAGTCCAGGGTGATCGAGCCGTCGTCCGCCGGGGTCGCCGTCAGCACACCGCTGCGGGTGGCGAAGCGCACCGGCCCGGTGTGGGCGCCGGTGGTGTGCAGGACATGGGCGGTGGCGAGCGTGGCGTGACCGCACATCGCGACCTCGGTGGCGGGCGTGAACCAGCGCAGCGCCCAGTCCGCCTCCGCGTCCTCGGGCAGCGGGTGCGCGAACGCCGTCTCGGAGTGGTTGACCTCCCGTGCCACCCGCTGGAGCCAGTCGTCCTCCGGGAAGGCGTCCAGGAGGAGGACCCCGGCGGGGTTGCCGGTGAAGGGGCGGTCGGTGAAGGCGTCCACGATTCGCATGCGCATGCCCTGACGGTACGGGTG
Source organism: Streptomyces thermodiastaticus (assembly GCF_014656135.1). Taxonomy (GTDB): domain Bacteria; phylum Actinomycetota; class Actinomycetes; order Streptomycetales; family Streptomycetaceae; genus Streptomyces; species Streptomyces thermodiastaticus. The sequence goes on along the minus strand of NZ_BNBV01000001.1, from coordinate 430,765 downwards.
GACACGGCCCGCGGCCAAGGCGGACGCGGGCCGGCACGGCTCGGGCGGGGCCGGATCGGGGTCTTGTCGCTCTACAGTCACCGATATATCGTCGAGGCATCGCGACGGATCGGCAAACGAGGGAAGGAAGTGGGGGAGATGCAGGTCCACGGTTTCGGCCGCGGGCACCGGCGCGGCGCTTTGTGGCGGGGGCCGTCCGGCTTCGACGGCCGGCGGGCCGCCTTCGGACCGTTCGGCCCGGGCGGTCCGGCGTTCGGGGGATTCGGTCCGGGCTTCGGTCCCGGCCCCTGGGGCGGCCGGGGGCGCGGCGGGCCCCGCGGCAGGGCACGGCGCGGTGATGTGCGGGCCTCGATCCTGGCGCTGCTCAAGGACCGGCCCATGCACGGCTACGAGATGATCCAGGAGATCACCGAGCGCAGCGGCGGGGCGTGGAAACCCAGCCCCGGCTCGGTCTACCCCACCCTCCAGCTGCTGGAGGACGAGGGGCTCGTCGTCGGCGCCTTCGAGGGCGGCAAGAAGCTGTACTCGCTCACCGAAGCGGGCCGCGCCGCGGCCGACGAGGGGCCGGACGCCCCCTGGGAGGAGGCCGCCCGCGGCATCGACCGGGAGGCCCTCGGCGAGATACGCCAGGCCGGCTTCGGTGTGATGGAGGCCTTCGGGCAGGTCTGGAGGACCGGCACCGAGGAGCAGCGGGAGAAGGCGCTCGCCGTCCTCGCCGAGACGCGCAAGAAGCTGTACCTGATCCTCGCCGGCGACGACTGACCCGGCCACCGGGGAGGCAGGGCTGCCGGGTGACGGTACGTCGGTGCAGGGTGCCTCGTGCGGGACGCGCGGGGCACCCGCGTGCGGCCGGTCCGCTGTGCGCAGCCTGCGAACATTGGCCTGATCTCATCCGTAAGGAGGAGATTCCGGCCGGTCGGATCCGCTTGGCGAGGGACGCGCGGATGCTTCCCGTCGGCGATGCGTGCGGGCCGCGGGACTGATGAGGTGGAGGGGTGCAACCCCGTATCCCCAGGCAGCCGGCCCCTGAGGACGGCTGCGCTCCCGGTGAGGGCGCCGGGCTCGGCGCCGAGCTGGCGGCCGTGGTCACCGCCGCCCGCAGGAGGGCGGTCCGCGACGCGGACCGGCACACCGACACCGCCCACCTGCTGCACGCCCTGCTGGAGGCCGACCCCGAGGTGCGCGCCGTCCTAGGCGACGGCCCGCTGATCGCCCGGCTGCTCGGCTAACTGGTCCAGCGCAGCATCGGTTACGGGCTGCGCTGGCGCGGCAGCGTCGAGGACTTTGGGGCTCTGCCCGTGCTCACCGAGGACGCGCGGTCCGGGGCGGACGGCCGGCGCTGCTCGCCGGCGGCCTGCGCCGCCCTCGCCCACGCCCGCAGGCGCGCCGCACGGCACGGCCGGGATGCGGCGTGCGGCCTGGATCTGCTCGCCGGCCTCCTCGCCGACCCCCGGTCGCGGGCCGCCGAGGTGCTCACCCGCGCCGGGGCCTGCCTGGACGAACTGGCCGCCCGGCTCGACGACGACGCCCGGACCCGGCCCCACGACACCTCGCACGGGAACCACGCCGGCCTCCCCGATCCCGCCTGACCCGGCCGTTGGATCGTCCGACGACCGGTGAGCCGCACGGCGGCACCGTCCGGCCGGTGAGACAGGTGTCAACGGGGGTGACGCTGGTGTCTGCGCCTGTCATCATGTGCCGGTGGTGACGTCGTCGATCGGTCGCAGGCCGCCCGGCAAGGCTGTCGGGCTCGGTGTCGCGTTGGTGTCCGCCCTGTCCTTCGGCGGGTCCGGAGTGGCGGCCAAGCCGTTGATCGAGGCGGGTCTCGACCCGCTGCAGGTGGTGTGGCTGCGGGTCACCGGCGCGGCGCTGGTCATGCTGCCGCTCGCGGTGCGCCACCGGGCGCTGCTGCGGCAACGGCCCGCGCTGCTGGCCGGATTCGGGCTGCTCGCGGTCGCCGGGGTGCAGGCCTGCTACTTCGCCGCGCTCTCCCGGATCCCCGTCGGGGTCGCCCTGCTCATCGAATACCTGGCTCCCGCGCTGGTGCTGGGCTGGGTGCGGTTCGTGCGGCGGCGGCCGGTGTCCCGGGCCGCCGTGCTCGGCGTGGTCCTCGCGGCCGGCGGACTCGCCTGCGTCGTGGAGGTCTGGTCGGGTCTGGGTTTCGATCCGCTCGGGCTGCTGCTCGCGCTGGGCGCGGCCGGCTGCCAGACCGGCTACTTCGTGCTCTCCGACCAGGGCGCCGGCGGCGGCCGCGCCGCCCCCGACCCGCTCGGCGTCATCGCCTACGGGCTGCTCGTCGGCGCCGTCGCACTGACCGCCGTGTCCCGGCCCTGGACCATGGACTGGACGGTGCTCGGCGGAACCGCACACCTCGACGGCACCCCGGTCCCGGCCGCCGTCCTGCTGGGCTGGATCGTGCTGATCGCGACCGTCCTTGCCTATGTCACCGGGGTCGTCTCGGTGCGCCGGCTCACCCCGCAGGTCGCGGGCGTCGTGGCCTGCCTGGAAGCGGTGGTCGCCACGGTGCTGGCCTGGGTGCTGCTGGGCGAGCACCTCTCCGCGCCCCAGGCGGCCGGCGGTGCCGTCGTGCTGTTGGGCGCGTTCATCGCACAGTCCTCGACCCCCGCCGAGGGCGCGGCGGAACCGGTGGCCGACGGCGGCGCGGACCGGACGTTGCCGGCGCGGGGGACCACGGCTTAAGGTTCCGCTCATGCACGCGAAAGCACTCGTTCTTCCGCCCCCCGCCGCCTGAGGCGGGCCCCGGTGGACGGCCCGGCACGACGCCGGGCCTGATGGCCTTGCGACCGGACCAGACCTCTGCGTCCGGCGAGAGGCGTCGGCCTGTCGCGCAGGCGGTGACCGCCGCGCGCTGCGACAGGCCCGAACGGTGCTGCCCGCAGAAGGAAGTTCCATGACCCCGACGCACCGGGGTTTCCCCTGTGTGCTTCTGCTCTGCGGAGAGAAAACGTGTCACAAGCTTCCTCAGGCCTGCCCGTCGGGCGCGGCCTGCTCTACCTGATCGTCGCCGGTACCGCGTGGGGCACCGCGGGTGCGGCCGGCTCCCTGGTCTACCGGGTCAGCGACATGGGCCCCGCCGCCCTGTCCTTCTGGCGCTGCGTGACCGGCGCCGCCCTGCTGGCCGGCGTGCGGCTGCTGCGCCCGCGCACCCGGCGCCCCGCGCCGTCCCTGCCGCTCGCCCGGCGGCTGCTGCGGGCCTGTGCCACCGGTGCCGGGCTGGCCGTGTTCCAGACGGCGTACTTCGCCGCCGTCGAGGCCACCGGGCTCGCCGTGGCGACCGTCGTCACCCTCGGCGCCGGGCCCGTCCTCATCGCTCTCGGCGCCCGTCTCACCCTGGGCGAACGGCTCGGCCGGGGCGGAGCGGCCGCCGTGGGCGGGGCGCTGGCCGGACTGGGCGTGCTGGTGCTGGGCAACGGCGGGGGAGAGGTGCGCCCGCTCGGCGTGCTGCTCGCCCTCGCCTCGGCGGCCGGCTACGGCGCGATGACGCTGCTGACCCGGCGCTGGGGCCGGTCGGGCGGCGCCGGCGACGCGGCCACCACCGTCGAGACGTTCGCGGTCTGCTGCGTGTGCCTGCTGCCGTTCGCCCTGGCGGAGGGGCTGGTGCCGCACACCGGGGACCCCGTCCGGCTGCTGGCGCTGCTGGCCTGGATCGGGTCGGTGCCCACGGCCCTCGCCTACGCCCTGTACTTCGCGGGCGCGGCCGTCGTCCGCTCGGCCACCGTCTCCGTGATCATGCTGCTGGAGCCGGTCGGCGCGGCCGTGCTGGCCGTCGCGCTGCTCGGCGAGCGGCTGACCGCGGCGACCTGCCTGGGCGCCGTGCTGCTGCTCGGGTCGGTCACCGGTCTCGCCCTCGCGGAGGCGCGCGGCATCCGCGGCGGACCCGGTGACCACGACGGAGCAGGACACGCCGAGGAGCCGGCCGTGGTGTGACCGCCGTCCGTCCGGTCGGCGGGGGCCGGAGACCTCACCGGCCCCCGCCCGTCCGGTCCGGGGCCGGGGCGTACCACGGGACGGACACCGCCGGCCTTCCGCCGTGGACACGCCCAGGACCGCCTCAGCCTCCGCGCCGGCGCGGCGAGCCGGCCGACGTCGCGGCCGGCCGGCCAGTCCTGCCACGCGGTGTCTCCAGGGGCGCGTCCCGGGGAGGGATCAGCATCACAGCGCCGCCAGGTATGCGGGGACGGCGACGCCGGGGGCCAGGTCCTCCGCGGCGGCCGGGGTGCCGTAGCGCTGCCGCACCGGTATCACCCCGGCCCAGTGGGGCAGCGCCAGGTCCTCCGGTTCGTCGTGGACGCCGCCGGTGCGCACCTTGGCCGACACCTCCGCCAGGTCCAGGCGGAGCACGGCGGTCGCGGCCAGCTCCTTGGCGTTCGCCGGGCGGCAGTCGGCGGAGCGGCCCGGCACGGCATGGTCGACCAGGGCGTCCAGCGCCGCCCGCTTCTCCTGCTCGTCGGTGACCGGGCGGGCCGTGCCGTGCACCACCACGGAGCGGTAGTTCACCGAGTGATGGAAGGCGGAACGGGCCAGGACCAGACCGTCGACATGGGTGACCGTCAGGCATACCGGCAGTCCGGCACCGGACCGGCCGGCCGTGCGCAGCGGACGCGAACCCGTCGAGCCGTGCACGTACAGCCGCTCGCCGGCCCGCGCGTACAGCGTCGGCAGCACCACGGGCGCCCCGTCGCGCACGAAGCCGAGGTGGCAGACCCGGCCCTCGTCCAGGATCGCGTGCACCAGCTCCCGGTCGTACGAGACCCGGTGCGCGCTGCGGGTGGGCACGGTGCGGTCGGTGGGCTCGTAGACGGCGGAGGGCGGCGGGGTCCCCATGACGACTCCTCTGTACTAGTACAATATGCACATTGTGCTAGGAGAATATCCGATCGAAGGGCGTCGTGCGGCGGACATCGCCGCGAGCATCGAGCGCGCGGTGGGCTCGGGGACGCTGGAACCAGGTCACCTGCTGCCGCCGATCCGTAAGCTGGCGGCCCGTCTGCAGGTCAACCCGAACACCGTGGCGGCCGCGTACCGCGTACTGCGCGAACGCGGGGTCGTCGAGACCGCCGGGCGCCGCGGCAGCCGGGTCCGCCCCGCGCCCGCGACCACCGGACATCACATCCGTGTGGAGGTGCCCGAGGGGGTGCGCGACGTCTCCAGCGGCAACCCCGACCCCGCGCTGCTGCCGCCGCTGGCCCCGGCGTTCGCGGCGGCCGCCGCCCGCCAGGACCGCGCACCGGTGCTCTACGGCCACGCCCTGCTGGACGAGGAACTGGAGCGCCGCGCGCGGGCCGCACTGGACGCGGACGGGGTGCCCGCAGGCCCGCTCGCGGTGGTGTCCGGCTCCCTGGACGGCATCGAACGCATCCTGGCCGCGCACCTCAAACCGGGCGACACGGTCGCGGTCGAGGACCCCGGCTGGGGCCGGACGCTCGACCTGGTGCCCGCGCTCGGACTGCACCTCGCCCCCGTCGGCGTCGACGACGACGGCCCGCTCCCCGACGACGTCGCGCGCGCCCTGGACGGCGGCGCCCGCGCCCTGATCGTCACCGACCGCGCGCAGAACCCGACCGGAGCCGCACTGAGCGCCCCGCGCGCCCGCGTCCTGCGCACCGTGCTGCGCGACCACCCGGACACCCTGCTCGTCGAGGACGACCACGGTCACGGCATCGTCGGCCTCCCCCTCCACCCGCTCGCCGGCGCCACCCGGCACTGGGCCTTCGTCCGCTCGGCCGCGAAGGCCTACGGCCCCGATCTGCGCCTGGCCGTCCTCACCGGGGACGAGACCACCGTGGACCGGGTGCGCGGACGGCAGCGGCTCGGTCCCGGCTGGGTGAGCCTGCTGGTGCAGCGCGCCGTCGTACGACTGTGGGACGACGACGGCTTCGACGTGAGCGCGGTGGCGGCCGCCTACGACCGCCGACGCCGGGCGCTGAGCGGCGCGCTGGCCGAGCGCGGCGTCGCCGCCCACGGGCGCAGCGGCCTGAACGTGTGGGTGCCGGTACCGGACGAGACGACAGCGGTGGCCCGGCTGCTGCACGCCGGCTGGGCCGTCGCCCCCGGCGCGCGCTACCGGCTCGGCGCGCCCCCGGGCATCCGGATCACCGTCTCCACACTCCCGGAGCACGAGGCACCGGCCCTGGCGGACGCGGTGGCGGCCGCACTCGCGCCGGGGCCCGCGCGGACCTACGTGTGACAGCGGTCCGGTGCGGACCTGTGTGCGACAGTGGTCCGGCGCGGAGCTGCATCTCAGACCACGCCAGGTACGTCTGAGGGCAGGTCAGGGCTTCCCCGGTCGGCGCGGCACCGGTCGCACCGGCTGGCCGTCCCGTGTGCGCCGCCTGGACGGCGTCGGCCGCCCGGCGCCGCCCCCGGCAGCGGACCTGCGTCAGGGCCGCGCCCGTCGGCACGATCACCGCACCCACCGGTGTCGACCAGGTCAGCTTGCCCACCGAGCACGGCGACCCCCGCGGCCGTGGCGATGACCGGACGACATACGTGATCCGCGAGGCGGTGCGCCGGCACGTCTACGGTGCGCCGGCACGTCTACGGTGCGCCGGCACGTCTACGCGGTCTGGCGCACCGACGCCGACCGGCGGCCCTCGATCCGCGCCGCCGTGGAGGCGTTGCGGACGGCGGGGGAGCGGGTCGGTCGACGGCGTCGGGACGCTTGGCCCGGCGGGTGCGCACGGGCCGGCACGGCCGGCTCAGGCGAGCCTGATCTCGTCCCCGGACACGGAGATCGTCCGGGCGGGCAGCGGCCGGGTCGCCGGGCCGTTGCGGACGCTGCCGTCGGTGGCGGAGAAGGCGCTGCCGTGACAGGGGCACATGATCTTCCCGTCGGTGATCCGGGCGACCGTGCAGCCCTGGTGGGTGCACGTCGACGAGAACGCCTTGAACTGCCCCTTCGCCGGCTGCGTCACCACCACCCCCTGCGAGCCGAAGACCTTGCCGCCGCCCTCCGGGATGTCGGAGGTCTTCGCCAGGACGGTGCCGAAGGAGCCGGCCGCGGCGCTGTCGCCGCCGGTGCCGTCGGCACTCCGGGAGGGGGCCGCGCCGGAGCCGGACGTGTCGTCCGAGCCGCACGCGGCCAGGACCGCCGCCAGGCCCGCCGCACCCGCCGCTGCCACGACGGTGCGGCGGGCCGGCGCCGCCTGCGGACCGCGCGCCGCACCCGCTTCGCTGCTCGAGGTCACCGACATACCCGTGTTCCTTTCGTCAGGACGTGCCGTGCTGATGTGCAAGGATGTGCCGTGCTGATGTGCAAGGACGTGCCGTGCTGATGCGCACAGGGGTACGGCCGCCGGCCTCCGCGCGTTCACCCGCGCGCCACAGCCCGGCCGGAACGCCGATAACCTGGGGCGATGCTGAAGGAAGTCAACGCGACCCGGTTCATCGCGCCGTTGCGCGAGGGCGGATCGCTGCCGGGGCTCGTCGAGGCCGACGACTTCGAAACGTACGTGCTGAAGTTCACCGGCGCCGGACAGGGCCGCAAGACACTGATCGCCGAGGTGGTGTGCGGCGAACTGGCCCGCCGGCTGGGCCTGCGGGTGCCGCGCCTGGTGACCATCGGCCTCGACCCGGTGCTCGGCGTCGGCGAACCCGACGAGCGGGTGCAGGACCTGCTCAGGTCCAGCGGCGGAACAAACCTCGGGATGGACTTCCTCTCCGGCGCCCTCGGGTTCGACCCGCTCGCCTTCCCGGTGGACGCCGAGGAGGCCGGGCGGATCGTGTGGTTCGACGCCCTGGTGAACAACGTGGACCGCTCCTGGCGCAACCCCAACCTGCTGCGCTGGCACGGCGAGCTGTGGCTCATCGACCACGGCGCCACCATGATCTGGCACCACAACTGGCCCGGCGCCGAGGCCTCCGCCGCGCGCCCCTACGACGCCTCCGACCACGCGCTGGCCGCCTTCGCCCCCGACGTCGCGGCGGCTGCGGCCGATCTCGCCCCGCTCGTCACCGAGGACCTGCTGGCCGAGGTGACGGCCGAGATCCCCGACGTCTGGTTGAGCGACGAGCCCGGCTTCGCCGCACCGGACGAGGTGCGCCGGGCCTACGCGCGCCCGCTGCTGACCCGCGCGGCCGTCGTCCACGAACGCATCACCGGTCTGGAGGGAACCCGATGAGCGACCGTCCTGTGCTCGGCGGCCGGCAGGCGGGCGAGCGTCACATCACCCGGGCCGGCCAGGGCCGCGGCCGGGACGTCTTCGAGTACGCGCTGCTGCGCGTCGTGCCGCGCGTGGAGCGCGGCGAGTGCGTCAATGCGGGCGTCGTCGTCTACTGCCGGGCCCGCTCCTACGTCGGCGCCCGCACCCACCTGGACGAGGCACGGCTGCTGGCCCTCGACCCGGCGGCCGATGTGGCGGGGGTGCGGGCCGCGCTGGAGGCCGTGGAGAAGGTGTGCGTTGGAGGCGAGGCGGCCGGGGCGGTGGGCGGCGACGACCCCGGGCGGCGGTTCCGCTGGCTCGTCGCGCCCCGCTCGACGATCCTGCAGCCCGGCCCGGTCCACACCGGTCTGACCACCGACCCGGTGGCCGAGACGGAACGGTTGCTGCGGCTCCTGGTGAGGTAATGGATCACATCACACCCGGTGTCCCGTTGACACCGGGTGTGAGGGCTTCTAGCGTCACGTCTGCCGAAGGTACTAAGCGGTCGCTCACCGTAGGCCGGACCGGGTTCCGACGACCCGGACCGGGTTGTCCCCAGGGCGATGTCTAGGGCGAGGAGAAGCAGCAATGTCCACCACTGAGCAGCGGGTAGCCGTCGTCACCGGTGCCGCGCGCGGCATCGGCGCGGCCACCGCCGTCCGTCTGGCCGCCGAGGGGCGCGCGGTCGCCGTGATCGACCTCGACGAGTCCGCCTGCAAGGACACCGTGGAGAAGATCACCGCGTCCGGGGGCCAAGCCCTCGCCGTCGGCGCCGACGTCTCCGACGAGGCGCAGGTCGAGGCCGCCGTCGCCCGCGTGGTCGAGGAACTCGGCGCGCCCACCATCCTGGTCAACAACGCGGGCGTGCTCCGCGACAACCTGCTGTTCAAGATGAGCGTGTCCGACTGGGACACCGTCATGAACGTGCACCTGCGCGGCTCGTTCCTGATGACCCGTGCCTGCCAGAAGTACATGGTCGACGCCGGCTTCGGACGCATCGTCAACCTCTCCTCGTCCTCCGCGCTCGGCAACCGCGGCCAGGTCAACTACTCCGCGGCCAAGGCCGGTCTGCAGGGCTTCACCAAGACTCTGGCCAAGGAGCTGGGCAAGTTCGGCATCACCGCCAACGCCGTCGCCCCCGGCTTCATCGCCACCGAGATGACCAAGGCCACCGCCGAGCGGGTCGGCATGGGCTTCGAGGACTTCAAGGCCGCGGCCGCCACCCAGATCCCGGTGCAGCGCGTCGGCGAGCCGGAGGACGTCGCCAACGCCATCGCCTTCTTCACGGGCGACGCGGCCGGCTTCGTCTCCGGCCAGGTGCTGTACGTCGCCGGCGGACCGCTGAACTGAGGAACGACCAGATGACTTCCGTAGAACTGCCCGAGGAGTCGGGCAAGGTCGCCCTCGTCACCGGCGCCAGCCGCGGCATCGGCTACGGCGTGGCCGAGGCGCTGGTCGCCCGCGGCGACCGGGTGTGCATCACCGGCCGCAACGAGGAGGCGCTGAAGGAGGCCGCCGAACGGCTGGGCTCGAAGCGGGTGATGACCGTCGCGGGCAAGGCGCACGACGAGGCCCACCAGCACGAGGCCGTCGAACGCGTCATGGAGACGTTCGGCCGCATCGACTACCTGGTCAACAACGCCGGCACCAACCCGGTGTTCGGCCCGCTCGCCGACCTCGACCTGAACGTGGCGCGCAAGGTCTTCGAGACCAACGTCCTCTCCGCGCTCGGGTTCGCCCAGCGCACCTGGCACGCCTGGCAGAAGGACAACGGCGGCGCGATCGTCAACATCGCCTCCATCGCGGGCCTGGCCCCCTCGCCGTTCATCGCGGCGTACGGCGTCAGCAAGGCCGCGCTGGTCAACCTCACCCAGCAGCTGGCACACGAATACGCGCCCAAGGTGCGGGTCAACGCGATCGCGCCCGCGGTGGTGAAGACCAAGTTCGCCGCGGCTTTGTACGAGGGCCGTGAGGAGGAGGCGGCCGCCGCCTATCCGCTGGGCCGGCTCGGGGTGCCCTCCGACATCGGCGGTGCGGCGGCGTTCCTCACCTCCGAGCAGTCCGACTGGATCACCGGGCAGACTCTCGTCATCGACGGCGGCATCTTCCTCAACGCCGGCGTCGGCTGAGACGCGCCGGCGGTCGCGATCCGGTCACGACGGCCGCCCTCCTGGGACGGCACCCGGGCCCGCTCACGTGGCAGGCCGGGTGCCGACGGCCGCCCGCGACACGGGCGGGCGGTGAAGCTCTCCGCCGCCCGCATCCGCGGCGGCCGACGACGGCGTCGCCGGCCAAGAGCGGGCTCCCGGTCCGTCGTCGACCAGGGAGACGGGGGAGCTGTCCCGCAGGAACAGCCGCCGGCGCGGGACGTTTCCGCCGCGGTGGGGCGTTGTCAGTGGTCGCCGGTAGGTTCGGAGTCCTGCAAGTGACCGCACACCGTTGAAGGACGAACGACGTGACCGACATCGCCATGCTGCCCGAGTCCTGGCGCGGGGTTCTGGGCGACGAGCTGCAGCAGCCCTACTTCCAGGAGCTGACCGAGTTCGTCGAGAAGGAGCGGGCGAACGGTCCCGTGTACCCGCCGCGCGAGGAGGTCTTCGCCGCGCTGGAGGCCACGCCGTACGACCGGGTGAAGGTGCTGATCCTCGGGCAGGACCCCTACCACGGCGAGGGCCAGGGCCATGGCCTGTGCTTCTCCGTCCGCCCCGGGGTGAAGATCCCGCCGTCGCTGCGCAACATCTACAAGGAGCTGCACGAGGACCTGGGCGTCCCCGTCCCGGACAACGGCTACCTCATGCCGTGGGCCCGGCAGGGCGTGCTGCTGCTCAACGCGGTGCTCACGGTCCGCGCCGGCGAGGCCAACTCGCACAAGGGGCGCGGCTGGGAGCGGTTCACGGACGCGGTGATCCGCGCGGTCGCCGAGCGGCCGGACCCGGCGGTCTTCGTGCTGTGGGGCAACTACGCCCAGAAGAAGCTCCCGCTGATCGACCAGAACCGGCACGTGGTCGTCAAGGGCGCCCACCCCTCCCCGCTGTCCGCCCGCAAGTTCTTCGGCTCCCGCCCCTTCTCCCAGATCGACGAGGCGGTGGCCCGCCAGGGCCACGAGCCGATCGACTGGCAGATCCCGGACCTGGGCTGAGCGAGGCCGCACTCCCGCCGGCCGGGGCGGTCCGGGGGCGGCCGGCGGGAGGCGGGACCGCATTGCGTGGGCGTGTCCGTCGTGTCCCGGGCCGCCTGACCTGGATGGCCCGTGGCTGCGGCTAGCGTCGTACACGTCGGTCGGGACAGGGCTGGAGGCCGGGTGACGGAACGACAGGAGCAGACGGCGGCGGACGCCGTGCTGACGCGGATCGGCCAGAGCGTGCTGCTGCACCACGCCGGGGACCGCGAGGAGGCACGGCTGCGGCTGCTCGATCTGTGGCACGAGATCGCCGAGGACGGCGATCCGCTGCACCGCTGCACAGTGGCCCACTACATGGCCGACACCCAGGACGATCCCGCGGACGCGCTGGCCTGGGACCTCAGAGCGCTGTCCGCCGCCGAGGAACTGCGGGACGACCGGCTCGGCGGCCACGCCGGAGCGCCGGCCGCCCGCGCCCTCTACCCCTGCCTCCACCTCGACCTGGCCGCCGACTACGCCCGGCTCGGCCGTGCGGAGGCCGCCCGGAGCCATCTGCGCCGCGCGCGGGCGGCGGCCGACACCCTGCCCGACGACAGCTACGGAGCCTCGGTGCGCGCGGCGATCCGGCGGCTGGAACAGCGGCTGGGACAGGACGACGGCAACGGCGGCCCGGGCGGACCGCCCCGGCAGCGGTCCTGAGACCACCGCGGCCGCACCGGCGTGCTGCCGCACCCGGCCGGGGACGGATCAGCGGCCGAAGGTCTGCCCGCAGATCTTCTCCTCCGGACTGCCGATCCGCCAGCGGCCGTACTGCGTGCCGAGCGCGCACAGACCCGAAGCCCGGGCCGCGGGGTTCGGCAGACCGGGCACGGGAAGCGGGGCGTGCGTGTGCGGGCTGCGCTGCGTCTGCCGTGGACGTGGTGCCTGAGGCCGCTCATGGCGCTCGTGCAAGCGTGGTGCCGGCGCCGCGGGCTGCGCTGCCCCGGCGTCGGCGCCGGCCCCGGCCGCGGGCCGGGAGGGGGGCCGGCCGGCCGGGTCGGGAGCGGCGGACGGGGCGGTCCGTTCCAGCGCCTGCCGCGGCGAGGCCTGCGAATCCGGCGCGGCGGCGCCGTCCGGACGGGGCCCCGGCGGCCGTGCGGTGGCCGCGGCATGGCCCGGCTCGGGCGTCCGCTGGACCGTGACGCAGCCGGTCAGGGCCGAAACGGCCGCCATGACGAGAAGCGTTGCGGTGGTCGTCGGTCGATGCACCCGTGCCACTCTGCTCGGGTCGCCGTGCCGGCGGCCGGGGGACAGGCCGAGGATGCCCCGCACGGGTGACCCCGCACGCCCCTGGAGGGTTGGGTGCGGTACCCGAAGGTGACGCCCGTCCGCCGCCGTCCCGGGGGTGCCGCATCACCGGCCGGCGGCCCGGACGGCCCCCGTATGCTGCGGAGGCACAAAGGCACCGGCGAGAACGTGGGCGGGACGGCAGGGGAGGACACATGCGGGTCGGCTGCATCGGACTGGGCGACATCGCCACCAAGGCGTATCTGCCGGTGCTCGGCATGCTGCCCGGGGTGGAGCTGCATCTGCACACCCGGACACCCGCGACCCTGCAGCGGGTGGCCGACAGCCTGCACCTGCCCGCCGCGCAGCGCCACGCCGGCCTGGACCGTCTCCTCGCCCAGGGACTCGACGCCGCGTTCGTGCACGCTTCCACCGCGGCCCACCCGGAGCTCGTCACCCGGCTGCTGGAAGCGGGCGTGCCGACGTACGTCGACAAGCCGCTGGCCTACCGGATCGCCGACTCCCGGCGGCTGGTCGCGCTCGCCGAGGAGCGGAACGTCTCCCTCATGGTGGGCTTCAACCGGCGTCACGCCCCCGGATACGTGCAGTGCGCCGACCATCCCCGCGAGCTGATCCTGATGCAGAAGAACCGCGTCGGGCTGCCCGAGGAGCCCCGCACGATGATCCTCGACGACTTCATCCATGTCGTGGACACGCTGCGATTCCTGGTGCCCGGCCCGGTCGACGACGTCACCGTGCACGGCCGGATGCGGGACGGCCTGCTGCACCACGTGGTCCTGCAGCTCGCCGGCGACGGCTTCACCGCGCTCGGAGTGATGAACCGCATGAGCGGTTCCACCGAGGAGATCCTCGAGGTGTCCGGCCACGACACCAAACGCCAGGTGCTGAACCTCGCCGAGACCGTCGACCACAAGGGCCAGCCGACCGTGCGGCGGCGCGGCGACTGGGTGCCGGTGGCCCGGCAGCGCGGCATCGAGCAGGCCGTGCTGACCTTCCTCGACGCGGTCCGCGCCGGCACGGTGCTCAGTGCCCGCGACGCGCTGGAGACCCATGAGCTGTGCGAGCGGGTCGTGCAGACGCTGCTGGAACGCTCCGGCGCCGCCTGACCGACCGCACCCCCTCCCGCACGCCGAACACGCCGAGCACCGCCAGGGCCGCGTGCACCGGCCAGTCGCCGAGGCGGACGTACAGCGTGCCGCCGCGCGCGGTCGGCACCTCGTACACCCGGGCCGTGCTCGCGTCCGTGCCCAGCCAGGCTCCGGCGGGCCGCCCGTCCGGTCCGTACCCGGCGGACACCCCGGTGAGGGTGGCGTGCACCATGGGCCGCCCGGTCTCGGCGGCCCGCAGCGCGGCCAGCGAGGCATGCTGGGCGGGCGCCCAGCTGTGCTGGAACGTGGACGTCGACGACTGCGCCACCAGCACATCGGCACCCCGGCGTGCCAGGTTCCGGCTCATGTCCGGGAAGGCGGATTCGAAACAGATCAGCGGCCCGACCCGCAGCCCGCGCCCGGTGTCCATCACCACCTGCTCGCGGCCCCGGCCACGGTCCTCGCCGGCCGCCCTGCCCACCCAGGTCGCCCAGCCGAGCAGCGGACGCAGCGGTATGTACTCCCCGAACGGCACCAGGCGCATCTTGTCGTACTGGTCGCCGGCCGGGCCGTCCGGTCCGACGAGCACGGAACTCTTGTAGACGCCCGGCCGGTCCGAGCGCCGCGCGTCGACATTGACGAGCACCGGCGCCCCCGTCGCCCGGGACAGCGCCGCCAGCCGCCGCGCCAGATACGGCCGCTCCCGCAGGTCGAACCCGACGCTGCTCTCGCCCCACACGACCAGGTCGGCCCGCTGCCCGGCCAGGCCGCGCGTCAGCTGCTCCGCGCGGGCGAACCGCCGCAGCGCGCCGTCCGTGCCCGCGATCTGCCCTGGCTGCACCACGGCGACACGGACGGAGCCGGCCGTCTCCGGGCGCGGCGCCCACGCCCAGGCCGCCCACACCGCTGCCGCCGTGGCCGCCAGCCCGGCCGCGGCGACCACCCGGGCCGCGCGGCCGGCCAGCAGGACGGCGACGGCCACATCGACCGCCACCACCAGGAAGCTCACCAGCCACACCCCGCCCACCGAGGCCAGCCGCAGCGCCGGTGCCACCTGCCACAGCCCGGCGCCGAGCATGCCCCACGGCCCGCCCAGCCCCTGCCAGGAACGCACCAGCTCCACCGCCAGCCAGCCCGACGGAAGCACCACCAGGGCTGCCGCCGCCCGGCCCGGCGACAGCGGCCCGCCCAGCAGCCGCCGCACCAGCCACCCCCACGGCCCCCACAGCGCCCCCAGCAGCGCCGCCAGCACCACCGTGAACACATGGGTGCTGGGCAGCAGCCAGTGGTGCACCGCGAGCATGAAACCCAGCCCGCCGCACCACCCGTCCACCACGGCCCGGCCGCCCGTCGGCGCGGTACGGGTGAGCAGGATCCACGGCACGAGGGCGACGCAGGCGACCCACCACAGCGAGGGCGCGGGGAAAGCGAACACCGGCAGGCTGCCCGCGAGCACCGCGAGCAGCGAGCGTGACCGGCCGGAGACGAGCCGGCGGCCGCAGGTCTGCACAGTGTGTCCTCCTACCCCGGACCGTGCCGCGACCTCACCGACGCCTCCAGTGTGCAGGTTCCGGCGCCGGGTGCGGCAGCCCGCCTCCGGGGCCGGCGGCGCCGCTCGCCGCACGGCGACCGGAGCGGCCGTCGCCGCGCTCCTTCGCGCACAGCGTCCCGGTCACGCGGCCGGACGACAGCGCCGCGCGGTGCCCGGCGCGAGGCAGGGCGCGGCGCGCGGCCCGTCCGCATACTGGAGGTGCGCGGACGCCCCGGCAGCGCGTGCGGCGACACGGGGCCCGGCCCGGCAAGCAGCGGAGGTCCGCATGAAGCGTCTCGTCACCGTCGTCACCGGCGGCAGCCGGGGCATCGGCGCCGCCGTCTGCCGCAGGCTGGCCGCCGACGGGCACGACGTGGTGATCGGTTACGCCCTCGACACCAAGGCCGCCGAAGCCGTGGCCGACGAGGTGCTGGAAGCAGGGGCGCGCGGCATCGCCGTCCGCGTGGACACCTCGGCGGAGGCGGACGTCGAGAGGCTGTTCGCCACGGCGGAGCAACGCCTCGGCCCGGTGACCGGACTGGTGAACAACGCCGGAGTGGCCGGCCCGCTCGGCCGGCTCGCCGACACGGACACCGCCGACCTGCGCCGGGTGGTGGACGTCAATCTGCTCGGCACCCTGCTCTGCTGCCGCCGCGCCGCGCAGCTCATGACGCCACGCCGCAACGGCGTGATCGTGAACATCTCCTCCGTCGCGGCCACGCTCGGCAGCCCGGGGGACTACGTCCACTACGCGGCCACCAAGGCCGCCGTCGACGCCCTGACGATCGGCCTGGCCAAGGAACTCGGCCCGGACGGCATTCGCGTCAACGCGGTGGCACCCGGCCTGATCGACACCGGGATCCATGCCGCGTCGGGCGATCCGGACCGGATCCGGCGCGTCGGCCCGGCGGTCCCGCTGGGCCGGGCCGGCCGGGCCGAGGAGATCGCCACCGCCGTCGCCTGGCTGATGTCACCGGACGCCTCCTACACCTCCGGAGCGGTGCTGCGGGTGTCGGGCGGCCGCTGACCCCACCGGGCGGACCGGCGACGGCGGGCCGCCCTCAGGCCGCCTTGATCACCTCGCTGCGCACGGCGGCGGCCCACTCGACCACCAGCAGTTCGTACTCCGCGCGTTCCTGGGCGGACAAGGAGCCGCCCGAACGCAGCCACAGCGCCCGGATCTGCTCGTTCAGCTCGGCAGCGGAGCGCACGGAACCAGAGGCGTTGGAATCGGGGGACATGCCCCAAGCCTAGGGGCAAGCACTGACGCTCCGCTACCGGACGGCTACGAAACAGCGGGAACGGCGCTCAGCGGCCCCTGAGCCGGTGGCGTTTGCGCCAGGCCACCACCGCGCCCGCCAGAGCGGGCAGGGCGATGCACGCCGCCGCGATCAGGAACGCCGGCGAGGCCGGCGCGGTGGCACGGGCACCGGCCACGACATAGGCGGCCGTGTTCGGCAGCACGCCGAGCGCGGTCGCGCACAGGAACGCCGGAGCGCTCATGCGGGACACGGCGGCGCCGTAGTTCGCCGCCCAGAACGGCACCCCGGGGAACAGCCGGGCCGCCAGCATCGAACGGAAGCCGTGCCGGCTGAGCTGCCCGTCCGCCGCCTTCAACAGCCGGCCGCGCAGCAGCGGGCGCAGCGCGTCCTGCCCGAGCACCCGGCCGAGACCGAAGGAGGTCCCCGCGCCCAGGACCGTGCCGGCCACCGCGGCCGCGAGCCCCAGCGGCGTGCCGAACAGGGCGCCCGCGGCCAGGTTCAGCAGCGGCCGCGGCACGAACGCCACCGTGCACACCCCGTACGCCACCGCGAACGCCGCCGCCGCGGCGACCCCGCCCAGTTGCGGCGGCCAGCCGTGGGCCAGCAGCCGCTGTGGCTGGAACAGCAGCACACACGATCCGGCGCCCGCGAGCAGCACCAGCAGCAGCGACAGCCGGGACCAGGGCGACAGCAGGACACGGACCAGGCGGGCCGACCGTCCCGTCCGGAGCGCGGCGGCCGCGGGAACGGCGGCGGATTCCGCGGTACGGGTGTGATCAGAGGCCGTGGCGGCACCCCCGGAGCGGTCGGTGGCATCGAACATCTGGTGACATTAACCGACGGACGGCGGTGATCGCCGCAGGACCCCGGGGGCTGACGCGCTCTCAACTCCCCTCCGGCGCACACCGACCGCCCGACGCGCGGCAGGCCGCGGCCGGGCCGCGCCGGCCACGTCACGCAGAGGATCAGCGCCGCCGCCCGGCCCGGCGGGGCACGTCCTGCCGTCCGCGCGCCGGACGATCAGGAAGGGCGGGCGGGCACCCGCCGCACCGCCCCGGCCGCCCGGCGGCACAATGGGACGGTGACCGAACCGATCCCCGTGACCCGTGCCGTGGACCACGGGACCGCCAAGCTGATGCCCGACGTCGACCGAGCGCGGGCATGGCTGCTGACGGTGGACGGCGCGCCGCAGTCGTACGTCGACCTGGACGCGCCCACCCACCTGGAGTTCGAGTACGCCCGCCGGGTCGGGCACGTGCTGGACACGATCGCCGAGCCGGGCCGCCCGCTGGACGTGCTGCACCTGGGTGGCGGCGCGCTCACCCTGCCCCGGTACGTGGCGGCCACCCGCCCCGGCTCCCGGCAGGAGGTCGTCGAGAACGACCGGGCCCTGCTGGAGCTGGTCACCGGTCACCTGCCGCTGCCGGAGAACAGCGGCATCACGGTGCACACCGCCGACGCCCGGGCCTGGCTCGGGCAGGCCCCGGACGGCTCGGCGGACGTACTGATCGCCGACGTCTTCGGCGGCTCCCGCGTCCCGGCCCATCTCACCTCGCTCGCCTACGCCCGCGAGGTCCGGCGGGTGCTGCGGCCCGGCGGCGTCTACCTCGCCAACCTCCCCGACGGTGCGCCGTTCGCCTTCCTCCGCTCCCAGCTGGCCACGTTCGCCGAGGTGTTCGAGGAGCTGGCGGTGATCGCCGAGCCGGCGATGCTGCGCGGCCGGCGCTTCGGCAACGCCGTGCTCGTCGCCGCCCACCGGCCCGTCGACACCGCCGCCCTGGCCCGGCTGACCGCGGCCGACGCGTTCCCGGCCCGCGTCGCGCACGGCGACGCCCTGCGGGACTTCACCGGCGACGCCGCCGTCGTGCGGGACGAGAACGCCGTACCGTCGCCGCAGCCGCCGGACGGCGCCTTCACCATCGGCTGAGGACGCGGCCGTCCACGGCGGCGGGCGGCCGGCAGGCGGTCAGTCGGAGTTGGGCGTGCCGTGCAGGCGCACGGTGCTGAGGATCTTCACGATGGTCTCCTTGGACACCGCGCCCTCCACTCCCGTGGCGCCGTAGAAGCTCCAGGACACGAAGTCACCGGCGGAGTTCTTGAAGCCGAAGCTGACCGCCTGGCCGTCGCTCGCGCACTTGCCCTTCTGCGGCGTGTTCTTCGAGCTGGCCCAGGCGATGCTGCCCTCGAGACCCGACGTGGTGGTGTACGGCTCGGCCTTGTCGGGGAGCACCAGGCTCTTCTTGTCGGGCTGGGTGTAGGCGCCGTAGACCCACCATCCGGCCGTGTTGACCGCGACCTCGTCGGTGTTCTTCGCGCCGCGGCCGCCCTTGACACCCGCCGTCCCCAGCGAGGTGTCGTCCGTGTAACCGTCCTTGTCGTCGTCGGAGGTGCACCACTTCGACTTGTACTGGGAGGCGCCGCCCATCACCTGCAGCGGCTTGCCTTCCTTCAGGTCCTCCACGTAGACGCTCATGCCGGGGGGCAGCACCTCCCAGTCCTGCGGCACGTCGTAGGCCACGCCCCACTTCGAGTTGACGACGACCTTCCAGCCGGCGATCTCCGGCTTGAGGGTCTCGGTGCCGCGCGGGTTGTCCTCGGATGCCGATGCGGACGGGCTCGTCGTCACCGTCGGGGAGGCGGACCCGCCGCCGCCCTTGGCGTCGTCCGACGTCCCGCCGCCCAGGACCAGGAATCCGGTGACACCGGCGGCCACCACGACAGCCGCGGCCGCGACGATCGCCACGAGCTTGGTGCGGTTGCGGCCGTCACCGCCCGGGCCGGACCCGCCGGGCCCCGGCTGCGGCGTTCCCGCGGGCACGGCACTGCCCCAGGGCTGCTGCTGGGCGTAGGGGCCGGGCTGCTGGTAGCCCGGCTGCTGGTACGGATTGGGCTGCTGATAACCCGGCTGCTGATACGGGTTCGGCTGCTGGTAGGGGTTGTTCTGCTGGGTTCCCCCGCCGGGCGGCTGCTGGTACGGGTTGCTCTGCTGGTTCCCCCCGCCCCCGGGCGGCTGCTGGTACGGGTTGTTCTGCGGGTTCTGCTCGCCCCCGGGCGGCTGCTGTCCTGGCCACATGGGCAGCAACCCTAGAAGGCCAGGGACACGATTCGGTCACCGGGCATGGACAGGGCGGTAGCGGACGGTGTCCGGGCCGGTCCCCGGGCGACGGTGACACGCCGTCCGGTGCGGCCGACCGGGTACGCTTTTCGGGGCGTCTCTCGCGACGCCCAGGCATGGCACGGACGCGAACGGGGAGGAACCGGCGGTGCACGTCCAGGAATGGCTCGACACGGTGCCACCGGGTGCCGTCTACGCCGTGGTGGCCCTGGTGATCGGCATGGAGAGCCTGGGCATCCCGCTGCCGGGCGAGATCGTTCTGGTGTCGGCCGCCCTGATGTCCTCCCAGCACTCCCACATCAATCCCGTCGTGCTGGGCGCCTGCGCCACCGCCGGCGCGGTGGTGGGCGACTCCATCGGCTACGCCATCGGGCGCAAGGGCGGCAGGCCGCTGCTCGCCTGGCTGGGCAAGAAGTTCCCCAAGCACTTCGGCGAGGGGCATGTGGCCACCGCCGAGCGGTCCTTCGAGAAGTGGGGCATGTGGGCGGTGTTCTTCGGCCGCTTCGTCGCCCTGCTGCGCATCTTCGCCGGCCCGCTCGCCGGCGTGCTGCACATGCCCTACTGGAAGTTCCTCATCGCCAACATGCTCGGCGGCTTGTGCTGGGCCGGCGGCACCACGGCCGTCATCTACTACGTCGGCGTCGTCGCCGAGTCCTGGCTGAAGAAGTTCTCCTATCTGGGCCTGGTGGCGGCCGTGCTCATCGGCCTGGTGTCGATGCTGGTGGTCAAGCGCCGGGCGAAGAAGGCGCAGGCCGCGCACCAGGAGACGGAGGAGGCCGAGCCGGTCGCCGCCCGCGAGTGACCGCCGGCGCGGCCCGGCCGCGGCTCATGGCTCAGGCGTACACGTCCCGGTGCGCCATGGCCAGCTCCGCGTACATCGTGCCGTTGAGCGTGATCCCCTCGCGCTCTTCCCGCGTCAGCTCCCGCCGGACCTTCGCGGGCACCCCCGCGACCAGCGACCCAGGCGGCACCCGCATCCCCTGCGGCACCAGCGCCTGCGCGGCCACCAGGGAACCGGTGCCGATCACCGCGCCGTTCAGCACGGTCGCACCCATGCCGATCAGGCAGTCGTCCTCCACGGTCGCACCGTGCACCACCGCGTTGTGGCCGATGGAGACACGCTCGCCGACCTCGACCGGGAACCCGGGGTCGGCATGCAGGGTGCAGTTGTCCTGGACGTTGCTGTGCGCGCCCACGGCGATCCGCTCCACGTCGCCCCGCAGCACCGCGCCGTACCACACGCTCGCCCCCGCGCCGAGCACCACGTCACCGATCACCGTGGCCGTGGGCGCGACGAACGCCTGCTCGTCCACGCGCGGCCACCGGCCGCCGATCCCGATGATCAGCTCCTCGTGCGTCATCTGTCCCGCCTTCCCGAGTCGGCCGGCGGTCCCGCCGTCCGGACCGCCCCACCGGAACCGTACGACATCGGGTGGGGCGAAGATCACAGGTGCCCGCAGCCCGGGCGGCCGTTCGGGCTGAGTACAGTCTGCGGGTGCCCACGCGCAAGAACACGTTCTCGTCCTGGCGGCGCCGCCTCGCCCAGCGCGCCGTCCATGCGGCCTGGTCCTGGGTGCAGCGCACGGGCTCCGTCACGGCCGAGCATCCCGGGCGGTTCCGATTCGGGGCGATAGGAACAGGTACCAGACTCGCCTTCCCGCTCGGCACGGTCTTCGGCGAACCGTGGATCCATCTCGGCGCCCACTGCATCATCGGCGAACAGGTCACCCTGACCGCCGGTCTCATGCCCGACCTCGACCTCGGCCCGGACCCGATCCTGCGCATCGGCGACGGCGTCGTCCTCGGCCGCGGCAGCCATGTCGTCGCCGACACCACGGTCACCCTCGGCAACGACTGCTACATCGGCCCGTACGTCTACATCACCTCCACCAACCACTCCTACGACGACCCGCACCAGCCCGTCGGCAAGCAGTGGCCGCGCATGGAACCGGTGGAGATCGGACCCGGCTGCTGGATCGGCACCGGCGCGGTGATCCTGCCCGGCGCGCGGCTCGGACGGAACGCGGTGGTCGCGGCCGGCTCGGTGGTCCGCGGCGAGGTGCCCGACCATGCCGTCGTGGCCGGGGCACCCGCCCGGGTCGTCCGCCGCTGGACACCGGACGAGGGCTGGCAGCCGCCCCTGCGCACCCCGCCGCCGGTGCCGATACCGGACGGGGTCACCTCGAAGCAGCTGATCGCCCTGGACGAGCTGGACGAGGAGGCCGCCGCCCGGCTGTCCGCGCTCGGCGAGACCCAGCGGAGCCAGGGCGCACGGCCCTGAGGCTCCGTCCCGCTGGGCCGGATGCGCGCGGCGCGGGACAGCCCGGTCACCGCGGGCGGACCCGGGCACCCGGGACGCCGCCCGGCCCGGCGAGACCACTGCTAGCGTGCCGTCATGCGTGCACCCATCGGCAACTTCGACCAGGCCACCCCCGCTCCCGACTGCCTCGGCGAGCTGATCCGTCCCGTCGCCGACGCCGTACGGCACTGGCGCGGCGGCGTGCCCGCCGGGCAGATCCTGTACGTGGACACCGAACCGGACTGGGCCGATACCGCCGTCTTCGTCGAGCACTACGGCCGCGACCTGCTGAACACGTCCGCGAACTGCGTGGTGGTGGCGGGCAAGCGCGCCGGCGAGACCCGGCTGGCCGCCTGCCTGGCACTGTCCACCACCCGTGTCGACGTCAACGGGCTCGTGCGCCGGCACCTCGGCGTGCGCAAGGCCTCGTTCGCGCCCAGGGAGGTGGCCACGGGCGAGACCGGCATGGAGTACGGCGGCATCACGCCGATCGGCCTGCCGCAACACTGGCCCGTCCTGGTCGACGCCGCGGTCGTCGAGCTGCCGTACGTCCTGGTGGGCAGCGGCCGCCGCCGCGGCAAGCTGCTCGTGCCCGGCAAGGCCTTCGCCGAGCTGCCCGGGGCCGAGGTGCTGGAGGGGCTCGGGATCTGACCGCGCCGGCGCCCGGCCTGGCACTCGGGGCACGGGCGCCGGCGTACCCGCCCCCGGCAGGAACCATTCCTCAGTAGTGGCTCGCCGTGCCGAGGTACCGCTCGGCGAAGGCGGAGGCGGCGGCCCGCGAGGCGAACAGACGGCGCAGACGGGCCAGGGCGGTGCCCGCGCGGTACGGGTCGCCGGAGGCCGCGCCGTGGAAGACGTCGGACAGCCAGTGCGAGAACTCCTCGTAGTCCCACACCCGCCGCAGGCTCGCCGCCGAATAGCCCGCCAGGCCGCTGTCGTCGTCCTTCGTGAGACGGGCGGTGAGCGCGTCGCCGAGCAGGAAGGCGTCGTACAGGGCCAGGTTCATGCCCTTGGCCGCGATGGGCGCGGTGAGGTGGGCGGCGTCACCGGCCAGGAAGAGACGGCCGGCCGCCATCGGCTCCACGACGTAGTCGTGCATGCCGAGGACCCGCTTCTCCAGCAGTCTGCCCTCCTGCGGCGGCGGCACGTCCGCCGCCGCGAGCCGCTCCCGCAGCTCGGCCCAGACCCGTTCGTGCGGCCAGGCCTCGGGGTCGTCGCCGGGCGGGCACTGCAGGTAGAACCGGGTGACCTCGGGGCTGCGGGGCATCTGGCCGGCGAAGCCCCGCGGGTGGACGCCGAACAGGACGCAGTCGGAGGACGGCGGGGTCTCGGCGAGCAGCGCCAGCCAGCCGACGCCGTGGTCGTACCGGGCGATCCGGGCGTGCCCGGCACCGGTCAGCGCCGCCCGGCTCACGCCGCGCGCACCGTCGCACCCGGCGATGAAGTCGCAGTGCACCTGCCGGCGCCGGCCCGTCTCCGGGCAGACGTAGGACACCGACGGCCGGCCGGTGTCGATGTCGTGCAGGGCGACGTCCCGGACCTGGAAGCGTATGGCGCCGCCCCGGACGTCGGCGTACTCGTGCACCAGGGCCTTCACCAGCCGCGGCTGCGGACAGACCACGTGGTGGTGCCCCGTCAGCCCGGCGTAGTCCAGACGGCGGGCCTCGCCGTCGAAGCGGAACTCGCACGCGGTGTGCCGTTCGGCGTGCCGCAGCAGCTCCACCGCCAGGCCGCGCTGCATCAGCCCGCGGACGGCCGGCTCCTCCAGGACCCCGGCGCGCGGCCGCTCTTCGATGAACGACCGGGACTCGGTCTCCAGGACCAGGCAGTCGATGGAGGCGGCACGCAGGATGCCGGCGACGGTGAGTCCCGCGGGACCGGCGCCGAGGACGACGACCGGGACGTATTCAGGACGGCACGACGTGTCCGGGTGCTGGGAATCGTGTATCACCCGCGCATTATGACGGTGCACGGTCAGCTCCCTGCTCCGGGTGCATCCCTGTCGCCGCCCCCCGGCCGGCCCCACGTCCGCAGGCCCTGGCCAGGGCGGCTGCCGGCAGGGCGGCGCGCTACCGCAGACGGGGGATCTCGATCGCCGGGCAGCGGTCCATCACCATGTCCAGCCCCGCGGCCCGGGTCCGTGCGCAGGCGTCCTCGTCGACGACCCCGAGCTGGAACCACACCGCCTTCGCGCCCTTGGCGACCGCCTCGTCGGCCACCGCACCGGCCAGGGCGCTGTTGACGAACACGTCCACCACGTCCACGTCGAACGGGATGTCCGCGAGCGAGGCGTACCCCTGCTCGCCGTGCACGGTCTCCGCCTTCGGGTGCACCGGGACGATGCGCTTGCCGAACCGCTGCAGCACCTGCGCCACCCCGTACGCGGCGCGGTCGCGGTTGTTCGACAGGCCCACCACGGCCCACGTGTCACCGGCCTCGGTCAGGATCCTCCGGATCGTCGCCTCGTCACCGTACCCCACTGCTCCGGTCTCCTTCAGCCTCGCGACGCGTGCGCCCGTCGCGGCCGCCCGCGGCGCCCCGAAAGGGGTGCGTCCAGGCAACAGCGCGCCCGGGCCGCCCATTCCCCGCACCGCGCCGCCCGCTCGGCCGGTGCGGGGGACCGGGCGCCCGCGCGGTGCGCATAGGCTGGCCGGATGCAGGACGAGTACCGCACCGTCGCCCGCCCGGGCACGCACGAGATCGAGATCAACCGCTCTCGCTTCCTGTGCTCCCTCGCGCCCGCGGCCACCGAGCAGGAGGCACAGGACTTCATCGCGGCGGTCCGCAGGGAGCACGCCACCGCCACCCACAACTGCTGGGCCTACGTCATCGGCGCCGACGCCGGCATCCAGAAGGCCAGCGACGACGGCGAACCGGGCGGCACCGCCGGCGTGCCCATGCTCCAGATGCTGCTGCGCCGCGAGATGCGTTACGTGGTGGCCGTCGTCACCCGTTACTTCGGCGGCGTCAAGCTCGGCGCCGGCGGCCTCATCCGGGCCTACGGGGGCGCGGTCGGCGAAACCCTGGACGTGCTCGGCACCCGCACCCGCCGGCGCTTCCGGCTCGCCACGGTGACCGTGGACCACCAGCGGGCGGGCAAGGTGCAGAACGACCTGCGGGCCACCGGCCGCGTGGTGCGCGACGTGCGCTACGGCGAGGCGGTCACCCTGGAGATCGGTCTGCCGGACGCCGAGGTCGATGCCTTCCGGACCTGGCTGGCCGACGCCACCGCGGGCACCGCGGGCTTCGAGCTGGGCGGGGAGACGTACGGGGACGTGTGAGCCTTCCGCCTTCGAGGAGAGGTGCAGAAGGCTCGCAGATGGCCAGTGAGCTGAGTACCGGTCGGGTCCAGGCCCAGCGCGGTCTCGTGGCGACAGCCCAGCTGGGTCGTGAACAGCTCGATGACGTCCTGGCGGGCCTGCTCCAGGCCGGCACGGTCCCACGCGGGGTTCTTGGGGCAGCGGGAGACGGCGGTGGCGATGAGAAAACGCCGCGGCTCATGCTCGCGCTCGCCCCGCGACTCGCGCATGCCGTAGGTGTTCATGCCAGACCCTTCCGCACCGCTGTACCGCACAGTTCATCGGTCAGGCAGGCGGTGGCGTCATCGAAGACGTCACCGACCTCAGTTCTCCCTGGAACAGGTGGGCGGCCACCCGCGAGCGTCTCGTCGAAGTCCCGCAGTCCACGCGCTGGGCCCAGACCGCGCCGGTGTGTGCGTCCTCATCGCGGGAGGCCGCGGCGAGTTCTGGAGCCGACAGCGCCGTGGCCGGCGGCGGACTTGCGGGCGCGCTCGAGACGTCGTTGGCGACCAGCGTCGGCGGAATCGTGAGGCCGAGCCGGGCGGCGAGCTGGAGCCGGCGGTGCGAACCTCGCGGCGGGCGGTCGTGCGATGGCACGGCGGCCGGCTTCCCCCCTGACGGAGTGCCCCGGCGGGGCGGCGGCAGGTGCACGCGGCGGCCGCGCGGAGGAGCGGCCGCCCCCGCTGTCAGACCCGGCCGATAGTCTTCGACGACCATGAGGCTGCTGCACACTTCCGACTGGCATCTGGGCCGGGCGTTCCACCGCGTGAACATGCTCGGCGCCCAGGCCGACTTCATCGCCCACCTCGTGACGACCGTGCGGGAACGGGACGTCGACGCGGTGGTCGTGTCGGGAGACGTGTACGACCGGGCGGTGCCCCCGCTGGCCGCGGTCGACCTGTTCGACGACGCGCTGCACCGGCTCGCCGGCCTCGGTGTGCCCACGGTGATGATCTCGGGCAACCACGACTCGGCGCGCCGGCTCGGTGTCGGCGCCGGGCTCATCGACCGCGCCGGCATACATCTGCGGACCGATCCGGCCGGCTGCGGCACCCCCGTGGTGCTGCGCGACGCCTTCGGCGACGTCGCCTTCTACGGGCTGCCCTACCTCGAACCCGCTGTCGTCAAGGGCGAGTTCGGGGTGGACCGGGCCGGCCACGAAGACGTGCTGACGGCCGCCATGGACCGGGTGCGCGCCGACCTCGCCGGCCGTGCGCCCGGCACCCGCTCCGTCGTCCTCGCGCACGCCTTCGTCACCGGCGGCGAGCCCAGTGACAGTGAACGGGACATCACGGTCGGTGGTGTCGCCTCCGTCCCCGCGGGCGTCTTCGACGGCGTCGACTACGTCGCGCTGGGCCACCTGCACGGCTGCCAGACCATCACCGAGCGGGTGCGCTACTCCGGCTCCCCGCTGCCGTACTCCTTCTCGGAGGCCGGCCACCGCAAGAGCATGTGGCTGGTCGACCTGGACGCCGATGGGCAGGTCAGCGCAGAGCGGATCGACTGCCCCGTGCCGCGCCCGCTGGCCCGCATCCGCGGCACCCTGGAGGAGCTGCTCGCCGATCCCGCGCTCGCCCGTCACGAGGCATCGTGGGTGGAGGCCACGCTCACCGACGCGGTCCGGCCCGTCGAGCCCATGGCCCGGCTCGCCGAACGCTTCCCGCACATCCTCAGCCTGGTCTTCGCCCCGGAACGCGCCCCCGGCGACCCGGTCCTCACCTACGCCCGCCGGCTCGCCGGCCGCAGCGACCAGCAGATCGCGGAGGACTTCGTGGCCCACGTCCGCGGCGCCGGCCCGGACCCGTACGAGCGGGACATCCTGCGCGAGGCCTTCGACGCCGTCCGCGTGGACGCCGCGGAACGAGAGGCGGTGGCCCGGTGAACACGCCGGTGAGCACACAGGTGAGCACACAGGTAGGCGGTGACGAGGCGCGCGGCACGGGGGCGCACTCCCGCCCGGTCCGCGGGCGCGTGCCCGGCGGTGACGAGCTGAGGCGGACCGCATGAGGCTGCACCGGCTCGACATCACCGCCTTCGGCCCCTTCGCCGGCACCCAGAGCATCGACTTCGACGCGCTCTCGGCCGCCGGGCTGTTCCTGCTGCACGGGCCGACCGGCGCCGGCAAGACCTCCGTCCTGGACGCCGTGTGCTACGCCCTGTACGGCTCGGTGCCCGGCGCCCGGCAGAGCGGGCAGGGCATGACGCTGCGCAGCGACCACGCCGCCGCGTCCACCCGCACCCAGGTCACCCTCGACCTCACCGTCGCCGGACGCCGCCTGGAGATCACCCGGCAGCCGCCGTGGGAGCGTCCCAAGCGTCGCGGCACCGGCACGACCGTGGACAAGGCGCAGACCTGGCTGCGCGAGTGGGACGCCGGCACCGGCACCTGGAAGGACCTCAGCCGCTCCCACCAGGAGATCGGCGAGGAGATCACCCAGCTGATCGGCATGAGCCGGGACCAGTTCTGCCAGGTCGTGCTGCTGCCGCAGGGCGACTTCGCCCGCTTCCTGCGCGCCGACGCCGAGGCCCGCGGCAAGCTGCTGGGCCGGCTGTTCGACACCCAGCGCTTCGCCGACGTCGAAAAACGCCTCGCCGACCGCCGCCGCGCCACCGAGGCCCAGGTACGCGAGGGCGACGCCGCACTGCTCGCCGACGCCCACCGCATGCAGCAGGAGGCCGGGGACACCCTGCCCCTGCCGGACCTCGCCCCCGGCGAGCCCGGGCTGGCCGAGACCGTGCTGAGCGCCGCGGCTGTCGCCCGCAGCACCGCACGCGAGCAGCTGACGATCGCCGAGATGCGGCTCACGGCCGCCGAGACCGCCCAGCGGGCCGCCGAGGACACCCTGGCCGAGGTGCGGGAACGGGGCCGTCTGCAGCGCCGGTTCGCCGAGGCCCGCGAGCGCGCCGCACGCCTTCAGGAACGGGCCGGCGCGCACCGGGAAGCGGTGGAACGCATGGAACGCGGCCGCAGGGCGCAGACCGTGGCCCCGGCGTTCGAGCTGCGGCAGGCCGCCGACGCCGAGCACCGGCGGGCCGCCGCCGCCGAGGCCCGCGCTCGCGCCCGGCTTCCGCGGGAGCACGCCGAGGACGGCGCGGCCGGGCTCGCCGCCGCCGCACGTCGCGCCACCGAGGAACTGGGCGGCCTGGACTCCGCCCGCCGCGCCGAACGCCGCCTCGCCGCCCTCGTCGCCGAACGCTCCGAAGCCGACCGCCAGGAACGCGCCGACGAGGACGCCCTGCGCGAGGCCGAGGCCTGGCTCGACGGATGGGAGACGACCCGAGCCGCGCTGCGGCGCCGCATCGACACCGCCCAGGAGGCCGCCGCGCGGGCCGAACAGCTCGCCGTGCGGTACGACACCGCACGGACGCGCCTGGAGGCGGCCCGGACCCGGGACCGGCTGGCCGAGGAGGCCGACGAGGCACGGCAGCGGGCCCTCGACGCGGCCGAGCACGCGGCCCGCGCCAAGGACCATTGGCTGCACCTGAAGGAACAGCGCCTGAACGGCATCGCCGCCGAGCTGGCCGCCCACCTCACCGACGGCGAGCCCTGCGCCGTGTGCGGCGCCACCGAACACCCCGCACCGGCCCGGAAGACCGCCGGGCACGTCGACCCCGAGGCCGAGGAACAGGCGCTGGCCGCCTACCAGGACGCAGAGGAACGGCGCAGCACCGCCGAACGCCGCCTGGGCGACCTGCGCGCCGCCCTGGCCGCCGCCGGCGCCGAGGCCGGCCACACCCCCGTCGGCGAACTCGCCGACGCCGCCGAGGACCTGCGACGGCAGCTCACCCGGGCCCGCGAGACCGCCTCCGGACTGCACGCCGCGCAGGAGGAGCTGCGCCGCGCCGAGCAGGAACGCGAACGGCGCCTGGCCGACCGGCGGCAGGCCGAGGTCCGGGCCGCCGCCCGGCTCACCCGCCGGGAGGAACTGGAGCGGCAACAGGCCGCCCTGGAAACCGAACTGGCCGAGGCACGGGGCGACGCGCCGAGCGTCGCCGCGCGCGCCGCACAGCTGGAACGGCAGGCGGCCCTGCTCACCGAGGCGGCACAGGCCGCGCGCGTCGCCGCGGAGAGCGCCGAGCGGCTCAAGGAAGCCGACGGACGGCTCGCCGAGGCCGCCTTCAAGGCCGGGTTCGACACCCCCGAGGCCGCCGCCGCGGCCCTCCTCGACGACGCCACGCACCGTGAGCTGCAGCACCGTCTGGACGCCTGGCAGCGCGAGGAGGCCAACGTCCGCGCGGTGCTCGCCGAGGCCGACACCGTGGCCGCCGCCGCACAGCCGCCCGCCGACGTCACCGCCGCCGAGGCCGCCGAGGCCGAGGGCGGCCGCCTGCTGCGCGAGGCCGTCTCCGCGCGGGACGCCGCCGCCCGCCGCTGCGCCGAACTGGACCGGCTCTCCGCTCGCGCCGCCCGCGGCGCGGCCCGCCTGGCACCGCTGCGGCAGGAGTACGACCGTGTGGCCCGCCTCGCCGCCCTCACCGCGGGCACCTCCGCCGAGAACGAACGCCGGATGCGCCTGGAGTCCTACGTCCTGGCCGCCCGGCTGGAACAGGTCGCGGCCGCTGCCTCCGTACGGCTGCAGCGCATGTCCTCCGGCCGCTACACCCTGGTCCACTCCGACGACCGCACCGGACGCGGCCGCAGCGGCCTCGGCCTGCACGTGGTGGACGCCTGGACCGGCCGGCAGCGGGACACGGCCACCCTCTCGGGCGGCGAGACGTTCTTCGCCTCCCTCGCCCTCGCCCTCGGCCTCGCCGACGTGGTCACCGAGGAGGCGGGCGGGGTGCGCCTGGACACCCTCTTCATCGACGAGGGCTTCGGCAGCCTCGACGAGCAGACCCTCGACGAGGTTCTGGACGTACTGGACTCCCTGCGGGAACGCGACCGCAGCGTCGGCATCGTCAGCCACGTCGCCGACCTGCGCCGGCGCATCCACGCCCGCCTGGAGGTCGTCAAGGACCGCTCGGGGTCGTCGCTGCGGCAGCACGGGGCGGGCTGAACGACAACCGGCACGGGCCGCCTTCGGGGCGTCGCGCGGCACATGCGGCGGTCCGGCACGGATCCTAAGACCGGGCAGGCACCGGCGAGCGGTCCGGATGACCGATCGGGGACGCCGAACCCGGAGACCGGGAACGACCGGGGACGACCGGGCGCCGGCCGTCCCCCGTCGCACACGCCGGCCGGGCGTCAGAGCTGCGACAGCTCGTCCACCAGGTCGTCCAGGCCCAGGGATCCCAGGGACAGGGCCGCCATGTGCCAGGCCTTCGCGTCGAAGGCGTCGCCGTGCCGCTTGCGGGCGTTCTCCCGGCCGGTCAGCCAGGCACGCTCGCCCAGCTTGTAGCCGATCGCCTGGCCCGGCATCGACAGGTACCGCACCAGCTCGCTCTCCACGAAGTCCCGCGGCCGGCTGCTGTGCCGGCCGAAGAACTCCTGCGCCAGCGCGGGAGTCCAGCGCTCACCGGGGTGGAACGGCGAGTGCTCCGGGATCTCCAGCTCCAGATGCATGCCGATGTCGACGATGACACGCGCCGCCCGCATCATCTGCGCGTCCAGGTAGCCCAGGCGCCGCTCCGGGTCGGTCAGGAAACCGAGTTCGTCCATCAGGCGCTCCGCGTACAGCGCCCAGCCCTCCGCGTTGGCGCTGACCATGCCCACGGTCGCCTGGTAGCGGGACAGGTCGTCCGCCACGTGCACCCACTGCGCCAGCTGCAGATGGTGGCCGGGGACGCCCTCGTGGTACCAGGTCGACACCAGGTCGTAGACGGGGAACCGGGTCTGCCCCATGGTCGGCAGCCAGGTGCGGCCCGGGCGGGAGAAGTCGGCGGACGGCGGCGTGTAGTAGGGGGCGGCGGCACCGCCGGGCGGCGCGATGTGCGCCTCCACCTTCCGCACCCGCTCGGCGAGATCGAAGTGGGTGCCGTCGAGCGCGTCCATCGCCTCGTCCATCAGCCCCTGGAGCCAGGTGCGCACCTCGTCCACACCCTCGATGTGCGCCCCGTGCTCGTCCAGGTGCTGCAGCGCCACCCACGGCGTCTCGGCACCCGGCAGGATCTTCTCCGCCTCCTGCTTCATCTCGCCGAGGATGCGGTGGAACTCCGACCAGCCGTAGGCGTACGCCTCGTCCAGGTCCAGGTCGGTGCCGTTGAAGTAGCGGGAGAAGCGGGCGTAGCGCTCCCGGCCGACCGTGTCCGGCGCGCCCTCGATCGCCGGCGCGTACACGTCGCGCATCCAGTCGCGCAGTTCGGCCACGGCCGCGGTCGCCGCCCGGGCGGCCTCGTCCAGTTCCGCGCGCAGCGCCTCGGGACCGGCGGAGGCGAAGTCCTCGAACCAGCCGCGTCCCTTCCCGGTGTCCGCCCACTCGGTGAGCTGGTCGATGAAGGTGGCCGTCGGCCGCGGACCGCCGTACAGCTTGCGCTCCAGGCCGAGCGCGACGGACTCGCGGTAGCCGCGCAGCGCCTGGGGCACGGCACGCAGCCGTTCGGCGATCGCCGCCCAGTCCTCCTCGGTCTCGGCGGGGGTGACGGTGAAGACCTCGCGCACCGAGTGGACGGGGCTGTGGATGTTGCTGACCACACGCAGGCCCTCGTCGGCCTCGTGCACGGCGAGTTCGGCGGTCAGCCGCTCGCGCAGCAGGCGCGCGCACCGGCGCTCGATGGCGCTGTCCGCTCCGGGCAGGCGCTC
This sequence comes from Streptomyces thermodiastaticus, assembly GCF_014656135.1. Lineage (GTDB taxonomy): Bacteria > Actinomycetota > Actinomycetes > Streptomycetales > Streptomycetaceae > Streptomyces > Streptomyces thermodiastaticus. The sequence goes on along the minus strand of NZ_BNBV01000001.1, from coordinate 398,922 downwards.
GGCCTCGTCCAGCCGGGCCAGGGTGGTCCGCGCCAGCTCGGCCAGTGCCTCCTGGCCCGCGGGGGAGGTGTCGGGCAGTTTGCTCGAACTCTCCTTCACCCCCAGGTAGGTGCCGGTGATCGGGTCGAGGGCGATGAGGTCGTCGACATAGGCGTCGGCGACCTGACGGGGCAGCAGGCTGTTGGTCTCTGACATGCGGACCATCCTCGTACGAGGACACGGCCCACGTCAGCCCTCATAGGCGAGGGCGTGCCGCGGGACGTCCGAGATCCGATCCCCGCACCTGCCGCTGCCGGGCGGCCTGGCCGCGGTGCCCGGCGGCGGCACGGGGCCGCGGTGCCCTGCCGGCACACCAGCCGCGTCTCCATCCGGGCCACCTCCCGGCGCGCCGTGAACTCGTCCAGAACAAGTCGCCCAAGATCCGCCAAGTCCGCCACCGCGCCAAGGCCGCGGCCATCACCGGCCCGCCCGGCATGCCAGGACATCGACGCCCTGTCAACTCGGCGCCACGACGGGGCGTTGACGGCAGTACCGTGGGAGTGTCGACGTCTGGACGGGAGGTCCCGGTATGGCCCACTCACAGTGTGGCCCGGACGCTCCCCGCCCTGCTGCGGTCCGCGGAGGCTGCGACGGCGGCGGCCGGAGATGACGAGACTCGTCACAAGGCCGTACTCGTGCGAGCGGACGCCCTTCTCCTGGCCGGGAAGTACCTGACCCAGGTGAGGCAGTGCGACCTGGCGTACCAGGCGCTCGCGGAGGGCATCCGGCTGGGCCGGGAGTCGGGCAGCATGCTCACCGCGGCAACCGGTGTCGTCGGCCTGTGCTGGTTGTTCCTCCGCCAGGACAGGTTCGACGAGTGCGCACACCTCGCGGCCGCCACGGCAGAGGCCATCGAGCCGAAACTGTCCACCGCGCCTCTCACGGTCAGCTGGCCGCGTGGGGAGAACTCCACCTGCGTGTCGCGGCCGCCGCCATCCGGAACAACAAGCCGGACGAGGCGAGGGAGGCGCGCAGGATGGCGGCCACCGCGGCATCGGCCATCGGCACGGAACACGCCGACAACCGTGCTCACTGGGCGCGGTTCGGCCCGGTGACCGCGGAGCTGAAAGCGGTCGAAGACCTGTGTCTGACCGGGGACTACCGCGCCGTACTGCGCCGAGCGGACGATGGGCTTCTCCGGCCGAGCGCCATGACGAAGATCGGCCGCCCCTCGGACATCAACTACAACCGTCACAGGCTCGATGTGGCGCGAGCCCACGTGGAGCTGGGCTCCACGCAGGACGCCATGGACGAGCTGGTCCACATCAAGAGGACGACCGCTGAGTGGATCAGGCACCAGCCGATGGCCCGCTACGTCATGGAGGACATCCTGCGCACCCGGAAGCGCACCCTGACCAAGGAGATGCGGGAGATGGCAGCACATCTCGACGTGCACGCCTGACCGACCCGCAGACGTACCACCGCGCTTGGTAGTTCCGGATCCGTTCGCCGGTGATCTGCGACGCAGCGAGATGATCACAGAACGCACATCAGTGAAATACCAAGCGTGGTTAACCGCTCACGTCGATAACCAAGGGTGAAATGACAAACACGCTTAGTGGTCACGGGTCCCTGTCCTGCCGTACCTTCCTGGGCACCCAAGCACCAGCCAACGGCAGGAACATGGACCATGCGGAGAACTCCAGGGGAACGGCAACGGCGTCTTGAGCTGGCCGATCTCTCCATGAGCGCCACAACGCCCGTGACCGCCTCGGCGCGCCGCGGCCGCGTCGTGACGGAGGCCGGCCGAGCGGGAGCCGCGCACGGCGCGGACGGCGGGCGGTCTGTGACGGCCCCCACGCAGCTGGTGACCGCGAGGGAGCGCGCGCACGCCGTCGCGCACTGGCTCCTGTGCGCCGCCGCCGAGGACGTGGAGGCGGCCCAGCAGCGCTGGCGGGAAGGGGGTGCGGCCCTCCTGGCCTGCGGCGGGCTCTTCGCCGCGATCCGGCTGCCCGGATATCTGCTGCGCGCCGCCGCGGGCACGCGGGACCCGGGCGAGATGGACGCCTGTGTTCGGGGAGCCCTGGAGGGCGGCCCGGTGATCGCGGACCCGTATGCCGACCACTACTACGCGCTGACGCCGGCCTCCACCGCCTGGAGCCTGAGAGACAGGGGACCGCGCGGGCTGGCCGTGCTCGGCCGGGGCTGCTACCTGGGCGTGCCGTCGCCCTTCCCGGACGCCCCGCAGATGCGCGCCTACTGGGCCGTGCCCATGGAGAGCGCCGGCGAGCTGTGCGATCCACGGCTGGTGCGCAAGCTGGCCCAGCGCGGCGTGAGCTGCCTGGCTGCCGTGGGCGGAGCCGCGCGGTGAGCGCACCGACGAGCCGGGCCACGACGGCATCCACGACAGCGGGGACACGAGCTGGGACCTGGTGCGCCCCGGTGGCGTCAGGTCGCCCTGGTCTTCCTGTGCCGCCGGGCCTGGGGCGACCCGTGCCCATGTCAAAAGCAGCGGGCCTGGTCCGTAGGAGACATTCGGGTTGCGGCGTGTGCAGTCGGGCGAGTCAGGTGTGCACGTCATTCACCACATGGACACGTTGCTGCACGCACGCCAGGACAGGCGCTGCGCGCGCGGGGACATGCACTGACGCCGGAAGGCGGGCGCGCCAACGCGTGGACCGCGCTGTCGCACCCGGCTCCCTCAGGCGTGCCGGGCCGCCGCTCGCCGCGCGACCCGGCGCAGGCCGTCAGTCGCGCTGGGCCGGACCGCCGGACTCCTCCGCCGCGCCCTCGGACGGCTGCCACGCCGGCACCGGCGGTTCGTCGAGTCCGGCGGTGATCACCAGGGTGCCGCCCTCGACCTGGTAGTCCAGCGGCAGACCCAGACCGCGCATGGCGGCGACCATGGCGGTGTTCGACGCCTGCGTCACGGCGTACACGGTGGCGCAGCCCGCCTCGGCGGCCATCGCCACCAGGCGGCCCAGCAGTTCGGAGCCTATGCCGCGGCCCTGCCACTCGTCCTCGACGAGCAGCGCGACCTCCGTCTCGTCGCCGTCCCACAGCAGATGGCCCAGGCCGACGATCCGCCCCGAGGCCGTGCACGCGGCGAGGGTCCGGCCGAAGCGAGGGCTGAGCAGATGGTCGAGATAGCGGTCGGCGTCGCGGACGGGGCCGTGGTAGCGCATCGAGAGGGTCCGGGCCGAGCACCGCTGGTGCATCTGCCGGGCCGCGTCGACGTCACGGGTGTCGGCCCTGCGCACGGTGACCGAAGAGCCCTCGGGCAGGGTCAGCATCTCCCGGCCGCGCGGCAGGCGCGGGCCGAGCCGGGCGTCCAGGTCCACCAGCGCACGGGCCCGCGCGAACTCGGCGGGCGTGAACGGCAGATACGGCCGCTCCACGCTGATCACCCCGCCGTCCGGCTGCCGCAGGCGCAGCACCGTCCCCTCCAGCGTCCCCTCCGCGGGCGCCTTGTGGGCCGGCAGTGAACGGATGGTGCACCGGCCGAGCAACTGACGCAGTGCCAGCGGTAGTTCGGCCGGGTCGAGGGCGGTGCGGGCGGCCAGGTTCAGCACGCGGGTGGGCGCGTCCACCAGGTCGTGGACGTCGGCCCGCTCGATCCAGGTGTCGGTGCCGCCGGCCAGCGCGGCCGCCTCGGTGAGCTGCGCGGCCTCGATGCCGGCCGGGACCCGCAGCAGGAACTCGTCCACCGTTCCCTCGGCCAGCGGGTGCGTCTGCAGGGTGAGGATGTCCGCCTGCCGGGCGGCCAGCGCCATGCACAGCGCGGCCAGCGAACCGGGCTGGTCCTTCACCGTCGTCCGCATCCGCCACAGGGTGTGCGCGGCCGGCTCCTCCTCGCGGTCCTCCGGCGCCTCCCGGCTCTCGGCCGGACCGGCGGCGCGGGGCCGGGCCTGCCGGAGGCCGGCGGCAGGCCGGGCGCCGGCCTCCGCCGCGGGAGGCGCGTGGCCGTGGCGCCGTGCCCACCAGGTGTGGAAGGCGGCCGTGGCGATCAGGACCACCGCGGAGACCAGCAGCAGGGCCGGGCCGTCGGGGCCGTGCCCGATCAGGTTGGCCACCCCGTCCGCGACGGCGACGGCCGTGAACAGTGCGGCCAGCTCGACCAGATCCCGCCGCCAGTGGTGGACCGGCCGGCCGTGCTTCCTGTGAGTCACGTCGGACACGTCATGCGTCATGCTGTCACTGTGGACGCACCGTGTTGCCCGGTCGCGAACGCCCTGTGACGTGTGGGTAAAGGCGTGTTGGGAGAAGAATCCCGCTCTGCGGTGAAGCATCCGCGTACGCGTGCTTGGCGCCGTTTCGCGGCGCGCGTCGCGCCGGGGCGGGAGCCACGCCGCATTCACCGTGCGTGTGCGTCCCGGGCCCGGTTTCCGGGCCGGCGGCACAGTGCGGGCGTACGGTCGGCGGCCGAGTGACGTGTGCCGCGCGCCGGGGGATGACGCCGGTGCGCGGCACAGCTCAAAGGGTAAGGGAAACACGGCAGTTGCTCCGTTACGCGGCCGCCCGGCGCGTCGCCCGCCGGCCGGTGCGGGGCGAGCCGGACAGCGGACGACGAACGACGGGCGTCGGGCGGCCGGGCCCGCCTGACGGCGGGCCCGGTGTGCGGAGCCGGTGAGGGCCGCACGGCGGAAGCGGTCGGCGAAGGCCGCACGGCGGAAGCGGCCGGGGCGGCGGTCAGCGGCTGCCGTCCAGGATCACCCGGGCCACCAGCGCCGGGTCGTCGTTCATGGGCACGTGTCCGCAGCCGGGCAGCCGCACCAGCCGGGCGTGGGGCAGGATCCGCTTGGCCCGCACTCCCTGGCGCGGCAGCAGCAGGCGGTCCTTGCTGCCCCAGGCCACGGTGACCGGGATGCCGGGGACGTCGTCCGTGAACAGGACGTCCGAGCCCGCGCGCAGGGTCCGCTCGAAACCGGTGGCCCGGGCCAGTGCGAGGGTGTCGGCGACCACCGCCTCCGGCGCGCGCCGGCCGGGGCGGGCGTAGACGGTGCTGGTCAGGGCGGCGCGGCCGGCGGCCGTGCGGGAGAGCCGTTCGACCACCGGCACCGGCATCCGCCGGGCGGCCGCCCGCATCGTCAGCAGCACCGTGAAGGCGTAGCGCTGCTCGGCCCGTGTCCAGAAACCGGCCGGCGACAGCGCCGTGACGGACCGCGCGAGCCGTGTCCGGCCCAGCTCCAGCGCCAGCAGGCCGCCCAGGGAATTGCCCGCCACATGAGGACGTTCGATCTCCAGTGCCTCGCACAGGGCGCCCAGCACGGCCGTCGTGGTCGGCAGATCGTGCCGCAGCCCCTCGGGCAGCGCCGGCGAGTCGCCGAAGCCGGGCAGGTCCACGCTGATCACGTCCCGCTCGGCCGCCAGGACGGGGATCACCGGGTCCCAGGCCTGCCGGTGATGGCCGATGCCGTGCAGCAGGAGCAGCGGCTCGCCGCGGCCCGTGCGGGCATAGGAGACGCTCACGGTCCGCGGGCCGTGCACGGAGGGGACCGGGAAGGAGGCGATCGCGGGCATGGGGGGCTCCTCGAATCGGTGCATCGCTGACAGAGGGGGTAGACAGCTTGTCAGCAATTACTACCGACCGGTAGTGCTATACGTGCGCAGACCTGCCCGACCTGCCGGTGCTGTGCGAACAGTGCGTGAAGCGCGTACGACACAGGCGGCGCGAACCCGCACTCTTCGGGACGATTGGTCTTGACCAAGACTGGGGGCGGTTCTATGGTCGCAGGAAAGTGCAACAACCTTTCATAAACGCGGGCGTCGAAACACCTGGTGAACAGGGGCGCCCCAACACCGCCGGCCGGCGGACTCCGGCGGGCGGACTCCGGAGGATCAGGGTGGGGACCACGCAGCTGGAAACGGTGCCGGAGCCGAAGTACTGGCACCTGAAGACCGTGCTCAGTGAGGCACTGGACTCCGACTTCTCGGTCGGTGAGGTCCTGCCGAACGAGCGGGAGCTGGCCGCGCGCTTCGGAGTGGCGCGCGCCACGCTCCGCCAGGCGCTGGAGCAGCTGGAACTGGAGGGTCGGCTGCTGCGCCGCCGCGGTGTGGGTACGACCGTCGCACCGCCGCGGGTGGGTGTGGCCGTGGGCACCGAGCAGCACACCTGGCCGGGCGCCCCCTCGGACGCCTGGGAGCCCGTGGACTGCTCCCTGAAGGTCCCGCCGGCCGCCGTCGCCGACGCCCTGGGGACGGGCCGCGCCGACGAGGTGCACACCGTCCGCCGTCTGCGCACCAGTGACGGCCAGCCGGTCGCGGCCGAGCTGCTGTACATCCCGGCGTCGTCGGTGCCCGGCCTCACCGCCATCGACGCACCCTCGGGAGCGGCACGCGCGCGTGCCGTGCTGCGTGAACTGCAGCGTCTGGAACTGCAGGGCCGGGAGAGCGCCGTCGAACTGGGCTCCGCCCGCGCGGACGACGCGAGGGAACTCGACCGGCTGCCCGGTGCGCCGGTCCTCGTCGTCACCACCCGTTTCCTGTCCGGCGGGCGGACCGCGGCGCTGGCCGTGGCCACCTACCGCGCGGACACCTGCCGGCTGACCTTCTCGGACTCCGGCGCCGTGGAGATCCACCACGATCCCGAGCGCCAGGCGTCGTGACCTCGCCGGCGGGCGGGGCCTGCCGGCCGCACTGACCGCAGGCCCCGCCGCCCCGGGCGGCCGACGGCGGCACACCCGTGGCCGCCCGCGGTCGCGCATGGAGCCCGGCGGCCGGCCGCGTTCAGCGACGGGCCGTCACCGTGCCTTCGACCGCGAAGAGCCGCTGCTCCGCATGGTCCAGGGCCAGCCGCAGCGCGCCGGTCGCCACGACCGCCTCGCCGAGCGAGGACAGCGCCACCTGCGGCGGGCGCAGGCAGCAGCGGGCGAGTTCCCGGCGCAGCGGCTCCAGGACGCCGTCCAGGCCGGCCGCCAGGCCGCCGATCACCACCAGCTCCGGGTCCAGGGCCAGCACCAGCGCGGCCACGTCCTGCACCAGCCGCTGCACGAACCGGTCCACCGCGGCCAGGGCCCGCGGGTCGCCCTCGCGGGCCAGCGCGAACACCTCGGTCACCGCCTGCTCGTCCAGCGGATGCAGCGGCCGGCCCGTGGTCGACAGCAGGGTCTCGGGGGTCTCTCCCCGGCCCAGCAGATGCAGAGCGCCGATCTCCCCGGCGGCCCCGCCGAACCCGCGGTGCAGCCGGCCGCCGATCAGCGAACCCGCCCCCGGGCTCAGCCCGGCCAGGACGAAGACGACGTCGTCACAGCCGGTCGCGGCGCCCTTCCAATGCTCGGCGACCGCCGCCACGTTGGCGTCGTTCTCCACCAGCACGGGGCACCGGAAGGAGCGGCGCAGCCGCGCACCCAGCCGCAGCCCCGTCCACCCCGGCAGCGCGGTGCTCAGCCGCACGGTGCCGTCCGCCTCCACGATGCCGGGGGTGCCGACGCCGACGGCCCGCAGCGAGCTGCGCGGCACCCCGGCCCGGCGCAGCAGCTCCGCGACCGCGGTGCGCAGCCGCTCCAGCCGTTCGTCGGCCGGGGCCGTCTCCGGCACGTCCCTGGCCTGCGCGCCGAGCACCCGGCCGTCCAGGTCGGACAGCAGCGCGGCGACCCGGCGGGCGCCGATCTCCAGGCCCAGCAGGTGCCCGGCCTCCGCGCGGAAACGGAACCGGCGGGCGGGCCGCCCCTGCCGCCGGGCCGTGTTCTCCTCGGGTGCCGCCTCGACGGCGAGCCCGGCGGCGGCCAGATCCTCCACGACGCCCTCCACCGTGGGCCGGGACAGCCCGGTCACCCGGGCGATCTCCGTGAGCGTCGCGCGGTCCGCCGCACGCAGCGCGTGCAGCACCACGGCGGAGTTGATCCTCCGCAGCAGCGAGGGATCCCCGCCGGTCAGCCGCCCCACCGTCCGTCCTCCCAGCTCGAGCGCGTGTGGGGCGGATCGTACTCGGCGCGGAGCGCGGCGGCGAACGCCGGTACCGGCCGTCGCCGTGGGACCTGACGCACCGCCAACTGTCAGTGCCGGACGCTTTACTGGACCGCATGGACATCGCGCAGGCTCTCGCCGTGATCGACCGGCTGTGGTCCGCACCGCTGCCGCGGCAGCACGCCCGGACGGACACCGGCACGGCCGGACCGGGCTGGGAGGTGGCCGAACTTGAGACCAGCGAGGACTTCTGGGAGGACTGCTCGCGGCGGGAGGAGGCGCGGGAGCAGGTCGAGTGCGACCGGGAGGCGCTGGCGGCCCGGCTGGCGGAACGCTGGGGGCCGCCGCAGACGTTCGGCCTCTACAGCGTCCTGGAACGGACCATGGAGGGGGAGGAGCTCGCCGAGCCGTGGGCCTCGCTGAGCGGCCATGTCGTGGACCTCACGGTGTGGCGGCACGAGGAAGCCGGCCGGTGGACGGGCCTGGGGATCTCCCAGTGGGACGCCGAACTGCCGTTCCAGCTGCTCGCCGTGGTCACCGACCAGGATCCGCCGTGACGTCATCCCGGCCGGGCGGCCGCGCGACGGCGTCAGCCGACCTGCGTGCCCCGCCTTCTCCGTCAGCCGGCCTGTGCCGCTTCGCGCAGCCGGGCGAACTCCTGCGCCAGCGTCTCGGCCGTCCAGTGTGCGTTCAGGCCGCTGGGGTTGGGCAGTACCCACACCCGTGTGCCGCCGATCGTCCGTGGCTGTTCCCCCACCTGCGCCTTCGGCTCCCCGAAGGCCGCCCGGTAGGCGGTCACACCGACCACGGCCAGCCACCGGGGCCGCAGCCGGGCCACCTTCTCCACCAGCAGCCGCCCGCCCTCGCGGTACTCCTGCGGCGTCAGCTCGTCCGCCCGTGCCGTGGGACGCGCCACGACGTTGGTGATGCCCAGCCCGTACGACGGCAGCTCGCCCTGCTCGGACGGCTTCAGCAGCCTCGGAGTGAACCCCGACAGGTGCAGCACCGGCCAGAACCGGTTGCCCGGCCACGCGAAGTGATGCCCCGTCGCGGCCGTCATCAGGCTGGGGTTGATGCCGCAGAACAGCACCCGCAGGTCCTCGCCGACCACGTCCGGCACGCGCCGGCCGCGGGCAGCCTCGAGTTCCTGCGGGGTGAAGCGCGTCAGAGGATCGCCCCCGGGACGTAGCCGGCGGCCTGAGGGTGCTGCTCGACGATCTTCTCGATCCGGGCGACCACCGTGCCGACCTGGTCGGCCGCCGCACCGGTGAAGGACAGCCTGTCGGCCATGAGAGCCTCGAGCTGCTCACGGTCGAGCGGCAGGCGCTCGTCGGCGGCGAGCTTGTCGAGCAGGTCGTTGCGCTCGGCGCCCTGCTCGCGCATCGCGAGTGCGGTGGCGACGGCGTTCTCCTTGATCGCCTCGTGCGCGACCTCCCGGCCGACCCCGGCCCGCACCGCGCCCATGAGGACCTTGGTGGTGGCCAGGAACGGCAGGTAACGGTCCAGCTCCCGGGAGATGACGGCGGGGAACGCGCCGAACTCGTCGAGGACCGTCAGAAACGTCTCCAGCAGGCCGTCCAGGGCGAAGAAGGCGTCCGGCAGCGCGACCCGGCGCACCACCGAGCAGGACACGTCGCCCTCGTTCCACTGGTCGCCCGCCAGCTCCCCGGTCATCGACGCGTAACCGCGCAGGATCACCATCAGGCCGTTGACGCGCTCGCAGGAGCGGGTGTTCATCTTGTGCGGCATCGCCGAGGAGCCGACCTGCCCCGGCTTGAAGCCCTCGGTGACCAGCTCGTGCCCGGCCATCAGCCGGATCGTCTTCGCCAGCGACGACGGCGCCGCCGCCAGCTGCACCAGGGTGGTGACGACCTCGTAGTCCAGGGAGCGCGGGTAGACCTGCCCGACGGAGGTGAAGGCCTGCGAGAAGCCCAGGTGCTCGGCGATCCGGCGCTCCAGCTCGGCCAGCTTTCCGGCGTCGCCGTCCAGCAGGTCCAGCATGTCCTGCGCGGTGCCGACCGGGCCTTTGATGCCGCGCAGCGGATAGCGGCCCAGCAGCGCCTCCAGACGCTCGTAGGCGACCAGCAGCTCGTCGGCGGCGGTGGCGAACCGCTTGCCCAGGGTGGTGGCCTGCGCGGCGACGTTGTGCGAGCGGCCGGCCATGACCAGCTCGCCGTGCTCGGCGGCCAGCTTGCCGAGCCGGGCCAGGACGGCGACCGTGCGGTCGCGCATCAGCTCCAGCGACAGGCGGATCTGCAGCTGCTCGACGTTCTCCGTCAGATCGCGGGAGGTCATGCCCTTGTGCACGTGCTCGTGCCCGGCCAGGGCGTTGAACTCCTCGATGCGGGCCTTCACGTCGTGCCGCGTGACCTTCTCGCGCTCGGCGATGGAGGCCAGGTCGACCTGGTCCGACACCCGCTCGTAGTCGGCGATCGCCTCCTCGGGCACCTCGATCCCGAGGTCCTTCTGGGCGCGCAGTACGGCGAGCCAGAGCCGGCGCTCCAGCTTCACCTTGTGCTCGGGCGACCACAGCGTGGCGAGCTGGGCGGAGGCGTAGCGTCCGGCGAGGACGTTCGGGATACGGGGCTTGGCGGGCGCAGAAGTCACGTGTACGGATTCTACTGGCGATTCGTGCAGGCCAGCGCCACGGGGGTGTTCGTCGGAAGCTACGAGAGCACCGTCAGGCCGGGCGCGTCCCGGCCGTGTCCGCCGCGCGGGCCGCGGCCGCGGGGCAGGGGAGCAGCTCGGGCCGCTTGGGCGGGCGGCCGTCGCCGGAGGAGCGGCCGGTCAGGCGCCGGCCTATCCAGGGCAGCAGATGCTCGCGGGTGAAACGGAGGTCGGAGATCCGGCGGCTGACCCAGCCCGGCGGCGCGGTCGGCGGCAAGGGGGTGCGCCACTCGGGGTCCTCCGGCTCGTAGCCGAGGGCCTGCCACACCGCCTCGGCGACCCGGCGATGGCCCTCGGCGGTCAGGTGCAGCCGGTCCACGGCCCACATCCGGGGGTCGGCCAGCGACGGGGCGCCGTACAGGTCGACGACCACGGCACCGTGCCGGGCGGCGAGGTCGTCGATGCAGGCGTACAGCTGCTCCATGCGCGGCCGGACCCGCTCCAGGACGGGGCCCCGCCGGCCGGGGCTGCGCATCAGCACCAGCTGCTCGCAGGACGGCGCCAGCCGCTCCACCGCCTCCGTCAGCAGGCCCCGCACCCGGCCCATGTCGCACCGGGGCCGCAGCACGTCGTTGAGCCCGCCGACCAGCGTCACCACGTCGGCCCCCATGGCCGCCGCCACGTCGACCTGCTCGTGGAGGATCTGCCCGATCAGCTTGCCGCGCACGGCGAGGTTGGCGTACCGGAAACCGGGCGTGCGGGCGGCCATCCGGGCCGCCAGCAGGTCGGCCCAGCCCCGGTAGGAGCCGTCCGGCAGCTGGTCCGACATGCCCTCGGTGAAGGAGTCGCCGACCGCGACCAGGCTGGTGTGTGCGGGGGATGCGGGGAGCGTCTGCATGGCGGGGCGATCCTATCCCGGCCCGCCCGAGCGCATACCAAGCGGTCGGTCCGGTCCCGTTTCGCCGGCCGCTTCCGCTCACCGTGCGGCTCGGCCGCCATGTCACACGGACTGCCCGAACAGCTGCCGCAGCACGTCCTCCATCGTCACCAGGCCGGCCAGGCGACCGTCCGCGCCGAGCACCGCCGCGAGGTGGGTGCGGCCCGCCCGCATCGCGGTGAGGACGTCGTCCAGCGGCGTGCTCTCTCTGACCCGGGCGATGCGGCGCATGTGCCGCAGCCGGAACGGCTCGGTGCGCGGCGAGGTGTCCAGGGCGTCCTTGACGTGCAGATAGCCGATGATGTGCCGGGCCTCGTCGACCACGGGGAACCGGGAGAATCCGGAGTCGGCGGACAGCTTCTCCAGCTGCTCCGGGGTGACGCCGAGACGGGCGTAGACGACCCGCTCCAGCGGCAGCACCACGTCCCGCACCGGCCGGCGCCCCAGCTCCAGCGCGTCGCTCAGCCGCTCCTGGGCCCGGTCGTCGATGAGACCGGCCTGGCTCGCGTCCTTGACGATGTCCGCCAGCTCGGTGTCCGTGTAGGTCGCCGGGACCTCGTTCCTCGCCTCCACCCGCAGCAGCCTCAGCAGTCCGTTCGCGAACGCGTTCACCGTGAAGATCACCGGCCGCAGGGCCCGGGACAGCGCGACCAGCGGCGGGCCGAGCAGCAGGGCGCTGCGCACCGGCTCCGCCAGCGCGATGTTCTTCGGCACCATCTCCCCGAGCAGCATGTGCAGATACGTGGCCAGAGTCAGCGCGATCACGAAGGACACCGCATGCCCGGCGCCCTCCGGCACGCCCAGGGCGTGGAAGACGGGCTCGAGCAGGTGCGCGATCGCCGGTTCGGCGACCACGCCGAGCACCAGGGTGCACAGGGTGATCCCGAGCTGCGCGGCCGCCAGCAGCGCCGAGACGTGCTCCAGACCCCACAGCACGCCGCGCGCCCGCCGGTCGCCCGCCTCGGCGTACGGCTCGACCTGGCTGCGGCGCACCGAGATCAGCGCGAACTCGGCGCCCACGAAGAAGGCGTTGACGACCAGGGTCGCCAGACCGATCAGGATCTGCACGGCGGTCACGGGCCGGCCCCCTTCCCGTCGCCCACTTGCTGCTCGCCCCGCTGCTCAGGGTGCCGGGCGGCCGGCGGGTGGGCGTCGTCGAGCGGCGCGTGCAGCAGCACCCGGGCGGCCCGGTGCCCGGTCGCGTCCACCACGTTCAGCCGCCACCCGGCGACCTGCAGCACGTCACCGGTCACCGGTATCCGGCCCAGCCGGGTGGCGACCAGGCCGGCGAGGGTCTCGTAGGGGCCTTCGGGGGCCCGCAGCCCCAGACGGGCCAGCTGGTCCACGCGGGCGGAGCCGTCGGCGGAGTACAGGGCGTGTCCGGCGGCGTCGGCGCCGGCCGGGACGATGCCGGGTGTCTCGGGCAGGTCGTGCTCGTCGTGGACCTCGCCGACGACCTCCTCGACGATGTCCTCCAGCGTGGCCACGCCCGCCGTGCCGCCGTACTCGTCGATGACGACCGCCATGGTGCGCCGTCCGCCCAGCCGGTCCAGCAGCCGGTCCACGGTCAGCGACGCGGGCACGAACAGCGGCTCGCGCATGATCTGCGACACGGGCGTCCGGGTGCGCTGCCCGGCGGGCACCGCCAGCACGTCCTTGATGTGGGCGGTGCCCACCACCGCGTCCAGGCTGCCGCGGTAGACGGGGAAGCGGGACAGGCCGGTCGCCCGGGTCGCGTTGGCCACGTCCTCGCACGTGGCCTGCGCGTCCAGGGCCACCACCTGGACGCGCGGGGTCATCACGTTCTCCGCGGTCAGGTCGGCCAGGTTCAGGGTCCGCACGAACAGCTCGGCGGTGTCCGGCTCCAGGGCGCCCGCGCGCGCGGAGTACCGGGCCAGCGCGGCCAGCTCCTGGGGGCCGCGCGCCGAGGCCAGCTCCTCGGCGGGCTCCACCCCGAGCCGGCGCACCACACGGTTCGCGGTGTTGTTCAGGTGGGTGATGAACGGCCGGAAGGCCGCGCTGAACCAGCGCAGCGCGGTGCCCACCCGGCGGGCCATCACCAGCGGGGAGGAGATCGCCCAGTTCTTCGGCACCAGCTCGCCGACCACCATCAGGAACACCGTGGACAACGCCGTGCCCAGCACCAGCGCCACCGAGCCGGCCGTGGACCGGGAGACGCCGAACCGCTCCAGCGGTCCGGCGATCAGGGCGGCGATCGACGGCTCGGCGAGCATGCCGACCACCAGATTGGTGGCGGTGATCCCGAGCTGGGCGCCGGACAGCTGAAAGGTCAGGTTCCGTACCGCCTTCAGGGCGCCGGCCGCACCGCGCTCGCCGTGCCGGGCCGCTCGCTCCAGGGCGCCGCGCTCCACGGTGGTCAGCGAGAACTCGGCCGCGACGAAGCCGCCGCAGGCCACGCACAGCGCCACCGTCACCAGCAGCAGGAGCACCTCGGTCATCGGCTCACCCCCGTCCCATCGTCGGACAGGACCAGGGCGCGTGCGCGGCGGCGGACATCGGGCGGGTCGTCCGTGAGCGGATACCGGCTACCTCTCATGGAGGTTCGAGTTCTCCACCTCAGGTAAAGAATGGGTAAAGGGCGGGTGTGAGGTGTTCCAGGGGGCGCTCGTGCGAGCGGCCCGCGCCCGGCGCCGACGGCGCCCCGGCCGGAACGTGCGCGGGCCGGAACCGGAGACTCCCGCGACACCCCGCGGACTACGCCTCCCGCAGCCGCGCCATCACCTCGGCGAAGACCTCCATGTACGGCTCGAGCACGGTCAGATAGGTGAACCCGTACCGGTCGCGCAGCCCCCGTACCTGCTCGACGAGCTGCTCCAGCGGGCCCACCAGGACCGCCGGCAGCGCCAGCGCCTGCTCCAGCGTCAGGCCCGGCACATGCTCCAGCAGCGGCCGGAGCACTGCCTCGGGATCGTCGGTGACCGCCACGATCTGCAGCAGCAGGTTCAGCTCGGCCTCCTCGGCGCGGTCCGCCGCGAGCTTGCGGTACAGCGCCACCCGCTCGTCCAGCTCCCCGGCGTCCAGCGGCAGCAGTCCCGTGGCGCTGCCCGGCGCGGAGCGCGCGGCCGTGAACGCCGCGATGTCCGCGTGTCGCGCGGTCAGCCGCAGCATCCGGTCACCGTTCGCCCCGATCAGCAACGGCACCCGGCGCTGCACGGGCCGCGGCAGGTGCTCCTCGGAACCCAGCAGACGGTCCAGCTCCTCGACCGTGCGCCGCAGGCGGTCCACGCGCTCGCCCGGAGAGCCGAAGGGCAGCCCGGCCCGCTCGTGCTCCTCACGGACGTACCCGGTGCCCAGCCCCAGTTCCAGGCGGCCGTCGGTCAGCGCGTCCACCGTCGCCGCCTCCCGGGCGAGCAGCACCGGGTTCCAGAACCCCGCGTTCAGCACGAACGTCCCCACCCGGGGCCGGGTCGTCGCCCGGGCGGCGGCCACCAGCGCCGGGAACGGCGCGACACTGCCGAGGTGGTCGGGGACGAGGAGCACGTCGTAGCCGAGGTCCTCGGCCCTGCGGCACGTGGCACGCCACTCGGCGGCGGGTGCCTGCCGGAACAGGTTGACTCCGAAGCGGAACGGGCGCGGCATGATCTCTCCCCTTCGACGGTCTCCCTCGACGTCCGCCGTGATTGCATCACTCGTGCGCGATCGCCGCCAGTACATTCATGCGGGAGGCGCGCGCCGCCGGCACCACGGCCGCCACCACGCCCACCACGGCCGAGCCGGCCATCACCGCGACGACGGTGCCCCAGGGGATCGCCAGTGCCGTGATGCCCTGCAGCGCGAGCACCCGCTGTGCGCATACCCCCCACACCAGTCCCAGCGCCAGCCCGAGCACCGCCCCGAACACCGCGATCACCACCGACTCCAGCCGCACCATCCGGCGCAGCTGCCGCCTGGCCAGCCCGATGGCCCGCAGCAGCCCGATCTCCCGGGTGCGTTCCACCACCGACAGCGCCAGCGTGTTGACGACCCCGAGCACCGCGATCACGATGGCGAGCCCGAGCATCGCGTACACGAGGTACAGCAGCACCGCGATCTGGTCGTGCACCAGCTCCTTGTAGTCCGCCTGGTCCCTGACCTGCACGTTCGGGTAGGGAGCCAGCGCCTTGTCCAGCGCGGCGCGCAGCTGCTCGGTGCTCGTGCCCGGTGCCGCGTTCACGTACAGGGCGGCGTCCGCGGCCTCCGGCACCTGCTCGGTGAAGGTGCCCATGCCCATGAACAGCCCGCCCTGCACCCCGAAGCCCTCGGCCTGGTCCTGGTCGGTCAGCGCCGCCACGGTCAGCGTGGTGCGGCGCCCGCCCTGGAACTCGGCCGGCAGCGCGCTGCCCGCCCGCACACCGTGCCTGCGGGCGAAGCCGGCATCCATGGCCAGGTGGCCGTCGGCGAGCGCGGCCGCGGTGTCCCCGGCCGCGTACCGCAGACGGGCGACGGAGTCGAGCTGCCGGTCGTAGGCCGAGGCGACCGTCTGGACCCGCTTGCCGTCCGGCAGCCGTACCGCGATCGGCGCCAGCCGCTGCCGTACCACGGTGCCCGCGCCCGGGGTGTCCCGCACCGCGTCGGTGACCTGCTGCGGGAAGGGCAGGAAGGTGCGGTTCTGCACGATGTAGTCCGCGCCCAGCGTCCGGTCGATCTGGCGGTCCACGGACCGGGTCACACTGGCGCCGGCCACCGACATCCCGGTGACCAGCGCCAGGCCCACCATCAGGGCGGCCGCGGTGGCACCGGTGCGGCGCGGATTGCGCAGCGCGTTGCGCCGGCTCATCCGCCCGACCGGACCGAACAGCGCGGGGAACGCCGCGCTCAGCACCCGGATCAGCGGGCGCACCAGCAGCGGTCCGCCGACCACGGTCGCGATCAGGGTCAGCACGACGCCCACGCCCAGCAGTGAGACGGCGGCCGCGGTCCGGGACACCAGTGTGCAGCCCGCGAGCGCGGCGGCACCCGCGGCGCCCACCACGGAACCCGCCACGGCCCGCACCGTCAGCGGCCGCCCCACTCCGGCGGTCTCGGTGTCGGTCAGGGCGGCCATCGGGGAGATCGCCGCCGCCCGCCGGGCCGGCAGACAGGCCGCCACGAACGTCACGCCGGTGCCCACCACACAGGCGGCCACCGGCGTGGTCCAGCGGACGGCCATCTCCGCCGTCGTCAGGTTCATGCCGAACACGCTCAGCAGCCGGATCAGCCCGGCCGCCAGCCCGATGCCCGCCGCCAGGCCCAGTGCGGAGGCGACGAGCCCCAGCAGCACCGCCTCGGTCAGCACCGACCGTCGCACCTGCCCGCGGTCGGCGCCCAGCGCCCGCAGCAGCCCCAGCTCACGGGTGCGCTGGGCGACCAGCATCGAGTAGGTGTTGACGATCAGGAAGACGCCGACGAGCACCGCGATCCCGGCGAAACCCAGCATCACAAACTTGATGATCTTCAGGAACGAGCCCAGGCTCGCCGCGGCCGACTTGGCCTGCTCGCCGGCGGTGCGCACGTCGTACGCCGTCGTCCCGACCACCGCGGCGACCCGGCTCTTGAGCCGGGCGTCGCTCACTCCCGGCGCCGCCTCGGCGGAGATTCCGGTCGCGCGGGCCGTGGAGCCCAGCAGCCGCCGCTGTGCGACCGGGGTGTCGAGGCAGACCAGCGCCGAGCCCGGATTGGTCGTGGTGAACGCGGCGATGCCGACCACCCGCACCCGGAACGTGCCCGGCTGCGCCTGCACCGTCAGCGGATCGCCGACGCGTACCTGCTGCCGCCTGGCGGTGTCCGCGTCCAGCACGGCCTCCCCGTCGCCGCGCGGCGTGCGGCCGGAGGCCAGCCGGAGCGGGCTGCGGCCGGTCTCCTCCCAGTTCCGCACCGTGATGGGGCTGCCGGTGGCCGGGCCGACCGGCCGGTTGCGGCGGTCGACGACCGTCGCGTTCCGCACGACGACGTCCAGCTGGACCGTCGCGACGCCGGGCACCTCGGCCACGCGCCGCACGAGGTCCGCCGGAAGCGTCCGCACCACACCGGTGGGCACAGGGCTCCTCAGGTCCTGCCGAGGGGTGACCGACACATCGGCGGAGGTGGAGGCGAACAGCCGGTCGAAGGTCCGGGAGACGGTGTCGGAGAAGACCAGACTGCCCGCGACGAACGCCACGGACAGCACCACCGCCAGGGCCGACATCAGCAGCCTGCCCCGGTGGGCCAGGAAACCGCGCAACGTCGCCTTGAGCACGCCGCTCACATCTCCTCGGCGGCCGCGGCGTCGCCGTCACCGGGTGACGCCCCGTCCGCGGCGCACGGCTCCTGCGCGAGCCCGCGCTCCGGCACCCGGTCGGCCGTGATCCGGTGCGGGCCGGTGCCGCGCGCGTCCGTCCGGTGGTCCGGGTGCTCCGGCCCCCGGTCCGTCTCTCCGGGGCGGCCGCCGCGGCCCGGCGCGAACAGGCGCATGCGCTCCAGCACCGCCTGTGCCGTGGGGTGTTCCATCCGGTCCACGATCCGGCCGTCCGCGAGATAGAGGACCAGATCGGCGCGGGCCGCCGCCCCCGGGTCGTGGGTCACCATCACCACCGTCTGCCCCAGACCGTCGACCGCCTCCCGCAGAAAGCCGAGCACCTCCTGGCCGGCCCGGGAGTCGAGGTTGCCCGTCGGCTCGTCGGCGAAGATCAGCTCGGGCCGGGAGGCCAGCGCCCGCGCGCAGGCCACCCGCTGCTGCTGGCCGCCGGACAGCTGGGCAGGCCGGTGGCCGAGCCGGTCCCGCAGCCCCAGGGTGTCGACGATCCGGTCCAGCCACTGCTCGTCCGGCCGGCGTCCGGCGATGTCCAGGGGCAGCGTGATGTTCTCCAGGGCGTTCAGCGTGGGCACCAGGTTGAACGACTGGAACATGAACCCGATCCGGTCCCGCCGCAGCCGGGTCAGCTCGCGGTCCTTCAGCCCCGTGATCTCGGTGTCCCCGATCCACACCCGCCCCGCCGACACGCTGTCCAGCCCGGCCAGGCAGTGCATCAGGGTGGACTTGCCCGAACCGGACGGGCCCATCACCGCCGTGAAGCGGCCGCGCGCGATGTCGACGTCCACCGAGTCCAGCGCGAGCACGGCGGTCTCGCCCGACCCGTACGCCTTGGTCAGCCCACGGGCACGGGCCGCGACGGCGTCGGCAGTCGCCACGGCGGATGGGGACACGGCGGCCTCCTCGGTGGTGCGCCGAGCGGAACGTCCTCGGCCCTGACTGCTTCGTCCCCCGCCGAGCCTAATGTGACCGCCCGCACACCCGGTATCCCCCGTTGAGCCGAGCCGCATCGCGCCGGGAGACGCCCGGGGTGTCCCGGTACGGGCGGGAGCCGTGCGCAGCGGTGGCCCGGGACGGCCTCCGTCCCGGACTTGTGGGTGCTAGCGGTGCGGCGCTAGCGTCGACGCATGGCGAAGACGCAATTGAACGTGAGGGTGGACGAGGGCACAGCCCGTGCCGCCCGGGAACGCGCCCTGGCCCGCGGAATCAGCGTCAACCGTTACATCGAGGAACTCGTCCTCCAGGACACCGGCGAGGCCGGCCGCACGTTCGTGGAGGCCGCCGCCGACTTCATGAAGAGCTACGAATCCGTCTTCGCCGAGGAGTTCGGGGCCGAACTGGAGGGCCGCCGCAGGCACAGCAGCGAAGGCCGGCACTGAACCCTTGAACGATCTCAGAATCGACCTCGCCTGGCTGCTCATGCTGGCCGAACGGATGACGCCGGGAGACCCCCAGGTCACCGACTGGGGCGCCCTGGTCGCCGCGGTGGAGCGGCACCAGGCCGAGATATTCGGCGTCCCCGTCTACGACACCCCGTACACGCGGGCCGCCGCGCTGCTGCAGCTGCTGGTCCGCGTGCCCGCCCTGGAGCGCTCCAACGTGCTCTTCGCCTCCGCGGTCGCCTACGCCTACCTCGTCGCCAGCGGCCTGAAGGTCGTCACCTCGCCCGAGCAGGTGCGGGACCTGGCCCGTCTGGTCAAGACCGGGGAGGCGACCGTGCACGACATCGCCCGGGAACTGCGCCAGTGGATCCTGTGAGCCGCCGGCGGCGGCACCGCCCGCGCCCGGCACCTCACCGCGCGCCGGGCGGTTCGTCCGGCGCCGGTGCCGGACGCCGGGCGCTGCCCAGCGAGCAGTAGGAGTGGGGCAGGACGGGTCCCGACGCGGGGATGCGCACCGGGCGGCAGCAGCCCAGCTCGAACCCGGCGTCACACAGCGCCGCGACCGGGTCGCGGGAGAGATGGCAGCCACCGTTCAGCGCCGGCCACACGGTGCGGTCCAGCAGGCGCTGGGCCAGACGCATGGCCGGGCCACCGCCGGCGCCGTGCTCGAAGAACCGAACCTCGCCGCCCGGCCGCAGCACCCGCCGCACCTCAGCGAGCGCCCTCGGCACATCCCGCACACTGCACAGCACCAGCGACAGCACGGCCGCGTCGAAGGCCTCGCTCTTGACCGGCAGCGCCTCGGCACAGCCGGGCACCACGTCGACGGGGACCTCGGCGCGCAGTGCCGCCTCCCTCGCCCTGTGCCGCAGCAGGCGTTCCGGCTCGATGGCGACGACCTCCGCGACGGTGCCCGGGTAGTGCGCGAAGTTCAGCCCGTTGCCCGCGCCGATCTCGATGACCCGGCCGGTGAGTTCGGCGAGCAGGCGTTCGCGCACGCCCGCGAGGCCCAGCCGGGTCTCGGCGACCGTGCTGAAGCGTGCGTACCGGCGGGCGAACAGCGGATGGTGGACGGCGTCCCGCGCCGTCCTGCCGGAGCCGGGGAACCGCAGCGGCATGACGACCTCCTGAACCGGGCCGGGCCGCACGGGGTGGAGGGAACCGGCCCACGGTGAGTGTCCCCCGTCCGCCCGCACCGCACGCCCGCGTCCGCCGACCGGGCTGTCCGGCGCACCGTCCCCAACGGCCCGGCGGCCGGGCGGATGGCCGTGCCGTGCACCCGGACGGCCCGGCTACGCCGCCGGCTCCGGGGCGTGCCGGGCCGTGAACGCCTCCGCGTCCCAGGTGCCGTGCAAGCCGGGTGCCAGCCACCCGGGTGCCCCGGCCCGGAAGGCGGCGGGCGGCAGCGCCCCGGCACCGTCGGGCAGCGCGCCCAGCAGCGGTGCGCCGGCCACCTCAGGCAGGTCGGCCACGTTGCAGCGGCAGGCGAGGCCGGGCTCGGCGGGCCAGCTGCCCACCACCACGCCCAGCGGATCCAGCCCCCGCGAGCGCAGTTCACGGGCCGTCAGCTCGGTGGCGTTCAGGGTGCCGAGCCCGGCGGAAGCGACGACGAGGACCGGTGCCCCCAGTCGCTCGGCCGCGTCCGCCAGGGTGCCGCCCTTCTCGTCGAACCGGACGAGCAGGCCGCCCGCCCCTTCGACCAGGACCAGATCGTGCTCGGCAGCCAGCGCGGCGGCGGCCTCGGCCACCTGACGCGGACTCACCGGCTCCCGGCCGGAGCGGCGGGCCGCGGTCGCGGGTGCGAGCGCTTCCGGATAGCGGGCCACCTCCTTCGCGGTCACCGCACCGGCCAGCCGCGCGACCTCGGCCGCGTCCCCGGGCTCTGCCGGGCCCACGCCCGTCTGCGCGGCCTTCAGCACGGCCACCGACCGCCCGGCGCGCAGGGCCGCCGCGGCGACGGCCGCCGTGGTGACGGTCTTGCCGACCTCCGTGCCCGTGCCCGTGATCACCACAACCGTCATCTCATCCCTCCCGTGCCGCGGCGCACACCGCGCGTGCGATCCGAGCCAGGTCCTCGTCCCCGGTGACGTAGGGCGGCATCGTGTACACCAGGTCCCGGAACGGCCGCAGCCACACGCCCTCGCGCACGGCGGCCCGGGTCGCCGCCGCCAGGTCCACCTCGTGGTCGAGCTGGACGACGCCGATGGCACCGAGAACCCGGACGTCCTTCACGCCGTCCAGCCGGGCGGCCGGCGCCAGGCCCTCCCGCAGCCCCTTCTCCAGCCGCTCGACCTCGGCGCGCCAGTCCTGGCCGAGCAGCAGCTCGATCGAGGCGCAGGCCACGGCCGCGGCCAGCGGATTGCCCATGAACGTCGGCCCGTGCGCCAGCACCGGCACCTCGCCGCGCGAGATGCCGTCGGCCACCCGAGCCGTGCACAGCGTCGCCGCCAGCGTCATGTAACCGCCGGTCAGGGCCTTGCCCACGCACATCACATCCGGCGCGATTCCCGCGTGCCCGGCCGCGAACAGGGCGCCGGTGCGGCCGAACCCGGTCGCGATCTCGTCGAACA
The DNA here is from genome assembly GCF_014656135.1 of Streptomyces thermodiastaticus. Lineage (GTDB taxonomy): Bacteria > Actinomycetota > Actinomycetes > Streptomycetales > Streptomycetaceae > Streptomyces > Streptomyces thermodiastaticus. The sequence goes on along the minus strand of NZ_BNBV01000001.1, from coordinate 377,274 downwards.
CCAGCAGCACGTCGTGCGCGTCGCACGCCTCGCGCAGCACCCGCAGATACGCGGGGGAGTGGAACCGCATCCCGCCCGCGCCCTGCACCACCGGCTCGACGATCACGGCGGCCAGTGCCCCGGCGTGCCGTTCGATCATCTCCCACAGGTGGGCGGCGTACGCCTCGTCGTACGCGGCGGGCGGGGCGTCGGCGAACACCTGGCGCGGCAGCACACCGGTCCACAGCTCGTGCATGCCGCCCTCGGGGTCGCACACCGACATCGGATGCCAGGTGTCCCCGTGGTAGCCGCCCCGCCAGGTCAGCAGGCGCCGTTTGTCCGGGCGGCCCAGCGAACGCCAGTACTGCAGGCACATCTTGACGGCGACCTCGACCGAGACCGAACCCGAGTCGGCGAGGAACACGTGCTCCAGGCCTTCCGGTGTGACGTCGACAAGGTGTTTCACCAGCCGGACGGCGGGCTCGTGGGTGAGCCCGCCGAACATCACATGGCTCATCCGGTCCAGCTGGGCCCGCACGGCCTCGTTGAGCACCGGGTGGTTGTAGCCGTGGACGGCCGACCACCAGGAGGACATGCCGTCGACCAGTTCGCCCGCGCCGCCGGCCAGCTTCAGCCGGACCCCGCTCGCCGACTCCACGACGAGCGGTTCCTGCCGGCCGGGCATGGGACCGTAGGGGTGCCACACGTGGCGCCGGTCCAGGTCCAGCAGGTCCGGCACGCTCAGACCGGTCGCCTCAGGCATTGGGCGCGAGATCCGTTCCGGCGCCCCGGCGGCGCACCGCGACCAGGTCCGGGCGAGGACCGCCGGCCGCCGGCGACGTCGCCGAGGACGCGGACGCAGCGCACGGCGCGCCGGTGCCCGACCCGCACGCGCCGTCCTCGGGCCGGCCGCCGCAGACCCGGTGCTCCGGGAGCGTCGCCTCCCCGGCGCCCTCCACCTCGAAGCCGGCATCCGCGATCATCTCCAGGTCGGCCTTGCCGGCCTGGCCCTCGCTGGTCAGATAGTCGCCGAGGAAGATCGAGTTGGCCAGGTGCAGGGCGAGCGGCTGCAGGGAGCGCAGATGCACCTCGCGGCCGCCGGCGATGCGCACCTCCACGTCCGGGCAGACGAACCGGACCATGGCGAGGATCCGCAGGCAGTGCTGCGGGGTCAGGTTCCACTCCTTCGCGAGCGGCGTGCCCTCGAACGGGATGAGGAAGTTCACCGGGACGGAGTCCGGGTCCAGCGCGCGCAGCGCGAACACCACGTCCACCAGGTCCTCGTCGCTCTCGCCCATCCCGGCGATGAGCCCGGAGCAGGCGGACAGCCCGGCCGCGTGCGCCTTGCGCACCGTGTCCACCCGGTCGGCGTAGGTGTGCGTGGTGGTGATGTCGCCGTACGTCGCCTCGGAGGTGTTGAGGTTGTGGTTGTAGGCGTCGGCGCCGGCCGCGCGCAGCCGCTCGGCCTGGCCCTCGGAGAGCAGCCCGAGACAGGCGCACACCTCGGCGTCCTCGTGGGCCTCCTTGATCGCCTTGATGGTCCGTGAGACACGGTCCACGTCACGGTCGGTCGGGCCGCGTCCGCTGGCCACCAGGCACACCCGCTTGGCCCCGCCGGCGAGCCCGGCCGCCGCGGCCTGGGCGGCCTCCTCGGGCTTGAGCCAGGTGTAGGTGAGGATGTCCGCCGTCGAGCCGAGCCGCTGGGAGCAGTAGGAGCAGTCCTCGGGGCACAGCCCGGACTTGAGGTTGACCAGGTAGTTGAGTTTCACCCGCCGGCCGAACCAGTGGCGGCGCACCTTCCCGGCCGCGGCCACCACGTCGAGCAGGTCGTCGTCGGAGGTGGCCAGTACGGCCAGAGCTTCGTCGCGGGTCGGCAGCTCACGCCGAAGCCCCTTGTCCACCAGTGTGTTCAGCAGGTCCATGGAAGCCGATCTTGTCCTACCGGACCGCCCGCGGCCAAGGAGACTTCCCACAACGACATGCCAGGCGAGGTGTGGACATTGCCACACGATGAGCGGGCCCTCGGGGCGTTAGGGTCTGTGCACTGCCTACAAACATCCGGAGGGGCGATGGCGTTCGGCTGGATCGACGAGCAGGCCGATGCGCGCCGCCGGGCCGGACTGCTGCGGACCCTCCGGCCGCGGCCCGCGCAGGCGCGGCTGCTGGATCTGGCGAGCAACGACTACCTGGGGCTGGCCCGCCACCCCGAGGTCGTCGAGGGCGCCGCGGCCGCCGCGCGCACCTGGGGCGCCGGTGCCACCGGCTCCCGGCTGGTCACCGGGACCACCGAGCTGCACAGCACGCTGGAGCACGAACTGGCGGACTTCTGCGGCGCACAGGCCGCTCTGGTGTTCTCCTCCGGGTACGCCGCCAACCTCGCCGCGGTCACCGCGCTGGCGCCGCACGGCTCACTGATCGTCTCCGACGCGGGCAACCACGCCTCGCTCATCGACGGCTGCCGGCTGGCCCGCGGCACCGTGCAGGTGGTCGGGCACGGCGATGCCGAGGGCGCGCGCAAGGCGCTCGGCGCGCATGACGGTCCGGCGGTCCTGGTCTCCGACACGGTGTTCTCGGTCGACGGCGATCTCGCCCCGCTGGCCGGGTACGCCGCCGCCTGCCGGGAGCACGGCGCGGGGCTGATCGTGGACGACGCCCACGGGCTGGGCGTCGTCGGCGCCGGCGGCCGCGGCGCGGCACACGCGGCCGGTCTCGTGGGCGCCGACGACGTGGTGGTGACCGCCACGCTGTCGAAGTCGCTCGGCAGCCAGGGCGGTGTCGTACTCGGCCCGGCCCGGGTCGTCGCTCATCTGGTCAACGCGGCCCGCACGTTCATCTTCGACACGGGCCTCGCGCCCGCCGCGGCGGGCGCGGCGCTGGCCGCGCTGCGGCTGCTGCGCCGCGAGCCGTGGCGGGCGGACCGGGTCCGCGAGGTGGCCGCACAGCTGCACGCGCGTCTGACCGCCGCGGGGCTCGACGCGGTGCGGCCGGAGGCCGCCGTGGTCTCCGTGCGCGCACCGTCCGCGCAGGCGGCCGTGGACTGGGCGGCCGCCTGCCGCCGGGCCGGCCTGGCCGTGGGATGCTTCCGGCCGCCCTCCGTGCCCGACGGCGTGTCACGGCTGAGGGTGAGCGCCCGCGCGGACCTCACCCCGGCGCAGATCGACCACGCGGTCCGGGTGATCGGCGACACGCGGCCATGAGCCGGCACGGCACGGCCGTGCGGTGCCGGACGCGGCCGGGGCGGCCCGCGGTCACATGCGGTGCACCGCGGCGGTGAACCGGGTCCAGCTGGCGGGGGAGAACAGCAGCGCGGGCCCGGCGGGATCCTTCGAGTCGCGGACGGCGAGCAGCCCGGCGCAGGGCCCCGAGGCCGGCCGGGCCGTCTCGACGCAGTTGTTGGCGCCCGTGCTGTAGCTGCTGCGCAGCCACCGCACGCCGTGCAGTGCGTTGCTGGAGCGTACGTTCCGCGGCAGAGCAGACATGGTGCCTCCTTACGCGGTCGCTCGCCGTATCACCAGTCCTGGCGTATCTCGGCGATGTATTCCGACGAGTCCTCGGCCGGCATCGCGTGGAGCCGAAGGGTGTCGAAGGCCTCCGAGTAGGCCTGCAGGTCTTCTTTCCGCTCCAGATGGAGGCTACTCGTCAAATGGTCGAGAACTACCACGTCGAGATCAGATGTGTTCGAAAAGGAGAAGATTACGAAAGGGCCTGTGACGCCGATATGAGCACCGGCGGAAAAGGGCAGTACCTGAAGTGTCACTTGAGGAAGCCGGGCCGCCTCCATCAGGCGGTCCAGCTGGCGTGCCATCACCTCCGGGCCGCCGACCTGACGGCGCAGCACCGCCTCGTCCAGCACCGCGCTCAGCTGCAGCGGAGGGTCGCCCCGCAGAACGCCCTGCCGGGTCAGCCGCACTTGGACCAGCGTGTCCAGCCGCTTCTCGTCGACCCCGTCCACGGCCGCCCGGGTCACCGCACGGGCGTACTCGGGGGTCTGCAGCAGCCCGGGTACGACCGAGGTCTCCAGGGTGCGCATGCCGGTGGCCTGGGACTCCAGGCTGATGAAGTCCCGGTAGGTCGGCGGCAGCACCCCGCGGTAGGCGTGCCACCAGGGGTGACGGTCGTCGGCGTCACCGGAGCCCGCCAACGCCAGCAGCAATGCGCGCAGTTGGGCGTCCTCGACCTCGTAAGCGTCGAGCAGTAACCGGACGTCGGCCGGTTTCACTCCGCTGGTGCCGGTCTCGATCCGGCTCACCTTGGACTGGTGCCAGCCCACCCTGCGGGCCGCCTCGCCGCTGGTGAGACCCGCTGCCGTGCGCAGGGCGCGCAGTTCCGCGCCCAGCTTGCGCCGGCGCACCTCAGGACCGTGATGCATCGCAACTCCTTGCCTTCTCGGAATGTCCGCCGCGGATCGGGACGGCGGCAATGGCCCGCTGCACAGGCCGGTGTCAAATACGTTCTTCCGTAGCAGAGTTCACCGCTTCGAGCGACAGATATATGCATATCTTGGTGGATCGCCACCCGTGACCGTCCCGGTGATGGCAGTCTGACGGGCAAGCACCGGTCCGGGACCGCACGCGCACCTCCGCTTTTGCCGGAACGCGGCCCCGTGGGAAAGGGACGACGTCGCCATGGCAGACCATTGGGAAGCATCCGTCACTCTGCCGAGCGATCCCGCCTCGGTGTCCGCTGCCCGCGCATATGCGGTGGGCATTCTCGCGGAGTGGGGTCTGCCGTCGGACTCGGACATCGCCGACACCGTGCGGCTCATCGTCTCCGAACTCGCCACCAACGCCGTCCAGCACACCTTCGGGCAGTCCCCCACCTTCACGGTGGACATCGTTCTCGATCGCGACGAACGGCTGCGCATCGGCGTCACCGACAGCCATCCGCGCCTGCCCAGACGACTGCCGGCCGCTGTCCAGCAGGACAACGGCCGGGGTCTGGTGATCATCCGGTGGCTGACCGCCGAGCGCGGCGGCCGTATGACCGTGCGGCCCGTCCGGGAGGGCGGCAAGACGGTCAGCGTCGAACTCCCCTGGACCCTGCCCGACCGCCCCGCGGACACGGCCCGGGCGGAAGCCGGGCGGCCCGCGGGACGGGGTGCGCGCCGGGTGCGGTGACGGGTACCCGGCCCGGTCACCTGACCCTGCCGTACCAGACGTTCTTGGTCCAGATCTTCTCCAGCCGCACCACGGCTCCGGTGCGCGGCGCGTGCCAGATCTTGCCGTGGCCCGCGTAGATGCCGACGTGGTAGACGTACGAGCCCCGGTGGAAGAACACCAGGTCGCCGGCGCGGCGGCTGCGCGCGGAGATGTGGCGGGTCTTGTTGTACTGCTGTGCGGCGGTGCGGGGCAGCTTCTTGCCCGCCTTCTTGAAGGAGTACAGGGTGAGCCCGGAGCAGTCGAATCTCCGCGGGCCCGTCGCTCCCCACTGGTAGGGGGAGCCCTTCTTGGACGCCGCGATCTTCAGGGCTTTCGTCGCCAGAGTCGCTGCCGAGGCCTCGGGTGCCGCTCCGGGGATCGCGATCGAGCTGCCCACGGCGGCGAGGGTGAGGGCCGAGGCCGTACCTGCACGGGCTACAAAGGACGGGACACGATTGAGCGCAGTCATGCGCAACCCTTCGTCAGCCGCCTGTGAAGGATGACCTGTCGGATTCGGGCTGGCGAAGTAGCCCGGCCGCGGTGTGCGGCTTCACCCCAAGGGTCCGCCCGGCCCGGTCATGGCGTGACCGTTCCGGCGACCCGTCGTGCTCGGGTCCTCCACTCCTGCCGATCCACTGCGTCGACCGGTCGTCCGGGCGGCGGCAGGACTCGGCGTCCGCCCGGACCGCCCCGCCGCCGGTGGCGGGGGCTTGTCGTCAGACACGGATCTTGGCCTACGGGGGTCTGAAAATCCCAACAGTGCCGGTGTTTGGTGTCGTTTCCGGCCATTCGCCCGTTCGGGTGAAGTCCGGCGCGTCAGCCTGCCCGGCGGCTGCGCGCACGCCCCCGCGACCAGCGCCGAAGCGGCCCGCACCGGCGACCGCACGGTCCCGGCGCGCAACCGGAACACGGCGCCCCACCGGGGCGTGCCTCCCACAAAAGGCCGTATCCCGGTTGGTCCGATCCGGGGTTTCGCGCTCTGTGCGGTGTCGCGCGAGACCCTCGCACCCGCCTGTCCGTGATCCGCGGACGGGCGCGAGGCCCTTGCACACCCGCCTGTCCGCGGTCCGCGGACGGTGCGAGCGGGGGTGGCGCAAGGGGGCGCACGGGGAGGCGGTGGTGTGCGGAGGGGTGGCATGGTGACCTGGAAGGTGTGCGTTCACGCCACACCACCGCCCGGCCAGGTGTGTACACAACGTGCAAGAACGTACCCGTCGAACGGGGGACAGGTTCGCTCGTCCGGCCTCCGGTCGTGCGCCGGGTGCTCCTGACGCAAGCTGGAGATGGAACTCGGCCGCTCGACGACCCAGGGGAACTCCATGGCGTTCTTCGCGATGTCCCGGCGGCATCCCCTCCAGCCGCTGTCCGTCACCGACCTGGTGCTGGAGCACGAGCGGCTGCACGAGGAGATCGACCAGCTCCAGCACGCGCTCACCTCGCATGCCGTGATCGACCAGGCCATCGGCGCGGTCGTGGCCTTCGGGCGGATGCCTCCCGACGACGCCTGGCTGGTCCTGCGGGAGGTCTCCCAGCGGACCAACATCAAGGTGCGCACCGTCGCGGATCATGTGCTGAAGTTCGCCCAGGGCGGCGCCCTGCCCGACACCGAGCTGGAGGCGCTGCGGCGCGCGCTCGCCCGGCGCGCGGCGCACGAGCCCGCGGGCCAGTCGTAGGCACCAGGGCGGTGCTGTGGAGGCGGCGGCAGGGCCGTCGCGGTGCGTCGCGCCACCGGTGCGGTCCGGAGCCTGGTGTCCTTCCGCCGGGGCGGCGGCGCCTCGGCGTCACGGCGCGGTACGGCGGGCCGGGCCCCCCACGGCGGCACCCCGCTCCTCGGAGACCTGCCACCGGCCCGGCGCGAGCATGAGCCCGCTGCGCAGGGGCGGCGCCGGCGTTCGCCGCGCCGATGTTCGCTGTATCGAACAAGCCGGTGCCCCGTGCGCCTCCCGTGTTTGATATGAACATTGTCAGCTGTGAGGGCGGGTCCTACCCTCGCACTGTTCGTTGTACAGAACGCTACGGAAACGGTTCCCCGGAGCGGAACCACGCCGCCCGGCGCCGGCGGCGGGCCGTCGCCGGCGTGGCGGCACCGTGACCGACACCGCGTCCACATCGTCTCTCCCCGCACACCCCCGCGAGCACCGCGAGCGAGCACCACGGAACCGGGACCCGAGCGCACACCCCGCCGCGCAGCACCCGGCCCGGCACCAGCACCTTCCGGCCGAGAACAGCTTCTCCACCGAAGGGCGGATTCGGATGCGACGACGGACCCCGCAACGGCCCGGCGTCCCCGTCGGCACACGGTGCGCTCACGCGCCCTCGCCGCCGGCGCCGGGAGCGCCGCCGCCGTGCTGCTGGTCGCCTCCTGCTCGACGCCGGGATCCGGGTCCGCCCCCGAGGCCTCCGCCAACACCCTGATCGTCGCGACCCCCACCGAACCCGACACCCTCGACCCGACCTTTGCCGGCACCTTCGCTGCCCGGATGGAGATGCCGCACGGCAGCGCCGCACACGCTCTCCGGCCCGCCCGCTCCCGGGTGCCGCCGGACGCGCCGGGCGCCGCCGTGACCGGCAGCACCGTCGCGCACCGCCTTGCCCCCGGGACCTCCGCCGCCGTCGCCGGCAGTGGCACACCCACCAGGCAGACCGAGCCGATCTGACGTTCCGTCAACAGTGCGCCGTATGGGGCTGCTTGCTGCCGCGGCCCACCTCGCTGCGGACGGCAAGGGGGCGCGGGAGCACCGGTGGCACGTGCGGCCGGGACAGCGAACGGCTGAGCGGTCGGAGTGCGCCGTGAGAGCGCCGTGTGCCCGGGAGCTCCGCTCAACGGAACCCGCCGTGCCGGTTATCGGATTGGCAACGAAAGGCCGACGCCCTCTGTTCTCCGGCACCTCACAGCCGGAAGGATCCCCGTACCGACATCGAACCGTGTGCGGGGAGGGCCCACTTGAGGGACAACGGACCGAAGAGCCGGATCATGGCGCTGGGCTCGGCCGGCGCACTGGTGGCGGCCACGCTGATAGCCGGCACCGTGGCGGCTCCCGCGGCCAGCGCCGACAGCCGCCACGGTCAGGACCGCGAGGCACGCGGCGTGGCGATCGCCGCCGCCCGCGCCGCCAAGGCCGGGATCGACTGGCAGGACTGCCCCGAGGACTGGGGACTGGACAAGCCCATCCAGTGCGGCTGGGTCACGGTCCCGCTGGACTACGCACACCCCGACGGCAAGCAGGTCAAGCTCGCCGTGGACCGTGTCCGCAGCACCGGCACCCCGCGGGAGCGGCAGGGCGCGCTGATCTACAACCCGGGCGGCCCCGGCGGCTCCGGCCTGCGCTTCCCGACCCGGGTCACCACGAACAACAAGGTCTGGGCGAACGTCGCCACGGCATACGACTTCGTCGGCTTCGACCCGCGCGGTGTCGGCCACTCGGCGCCCATCTCCTGCATGGACCCGCAGGAGTACGTCAAGGCGCCCAAGATGGACCCGGTTCCCGACTCCGAGGCCGACAAGCTCGCCCAGCGCAAGCTGGCCCGCGAGTACGCCGACGGCTGCCTGGAGCGCACCGGCCGCGCGATGCTCCAGCAGATGACCACGCCGAACACCGCCCGCGACCTGGACGTGATCCGGGCCGCCCTCGGCGAGAAGAAGCTCAACTACCTCGGCGTGTCCTACGGCACCTATCTCGGCGCCGTCTACGGCACGCTGTTCCCGTCCCACGTGCGCCGGATGGTCGTCGACAGCGTCGTCAACCCGGACCGCGACAACATCTGGTACCAGGCCAACCTCAACCAGGACATCGCGTTCGAGACCCGCTGGAAGGACTGGGAGGACTGGGTCGCCGCGAACGACGCCACGTACCACCTGGGCACCACCCGCGACGCCGTCCAGGCCAAGTGGCTCGCGCTGCGCGCCACCGCCAAGAACAATCCGATCGGCGGCGTGGTCGGCCCGGCCGAGCTGCTCGGCTTCTTCCAGAGCGCCCCCTATTACGACTCCTCGTGGGCATCGGTGGCCGCGGTGTTCAGCAAGTATGTCGCCGGTGACACCCAGGCGCTCGTCGACGCCGCCGCCCCCGACATGTCCGACATCGCGGGCAACATCTCCGCGGAGAACGGCAACGCCGTCTACACGGCCGTGGAGTGCACCGACGCCAAGTGGCCCACCAGCTGGCGCACCTGGGACCGGGACAACACCCGCCTGAACGCCAAGTACCCGTTCCTCACCTGGTCGAACGCCTGGATGAACCTGCCGTGCGCGACCTGGCCGGTCAAGCAGCAGACCCCGGTGGAGGTCCGCACCGGCAAGGGCCTGCCGCCCGTGCTGATCGTGCAGTCCACGCGGGACGCCGCCACGCCTTACCAGGGCGCCGTCGAGCTGCACAAGCGCTTCAAGGGCTCCCGCCTGATCACGGAGAAGAACGCCGGCTCGCACGGTGTCACCGGCCTGGTCAACCCGTGCATCAACGACCGGGTGGACACCTACCTGCTCACCGGACGGGTGGACCGTACGGACGTCACCTGCGCCCCGCACGCCACGCCCCAGCCCTGACCCACCACACACCTGTCATGGGGCGGCCGGACGGTCCGGCCGCCCCAGATCGTCAACGCGGTGCTGTGGCTGGCGTCGGACGAGGCCAGTCTCGTCGTCGGGCACGACCTCGTGGTCGACGACGGCGTCACCGCCTGAGGCCCCGACGGGCCGTCACCACCCGCGCCGAGGCCGGGGAGCGGCACGAAGAATCCCGGCCGCCACCCGGCACCGGGGCGCTGCCGGCGGCGGGACAGGCGAACGGTGTGCCGCACCGCACCGTGCGGTGCCGGACGCGGTGTCGCCGACCGGTCGCCCGGTCCCGCCGCTCCGGTTCCATCGCCCGGCCCCGTCGCCGGTTCTGTCATTCCGGTTCTGTCGCACTGCTCCCGCCGTTCATGGCGCCTCGTCCGGGGCGACGGCCAGCAGGGCGATGAGCGCCAGGTTGCGCTGGGCCGCGTCGTTGGTGGCGCAGCCGCCCGGTATCTCCTCCACCGGTCCCGGCACCGCATTCCCGGTCACCTTCACGGCCGCCGGCCACGGCTTGCCCGCCGGGTCGGACAGGAACTGCTGCCAGCCACGCCGCCGCAGGGCGGGATCGTGAAGCTGTTCGCCCGCCCACGCGGTCAGCCGCGCATAGATCGTCGGAAACACCTGAGGGTCGAAGTCCCGGCCGTACACGGCGGTCTTCTCCGCCGCCGGCGCCTGCACGGTGCGGGCGAAGTCCAGCAGCGTACGGCGGAACTCCGGCACGTCCACCAGATCGAGCACCTCCCACAGGGTCTGCTCGCCGAGGAACGCCATCGCCAGGTTGTAGCCCCCCTCGAAGTCGCCGGTGCCGAAACGTGTCAGGTGCCCGGTCGCCGGGTCGAAGCCGACGGCGCCGCCCGCCTCGCCGGTGTACAGGCCCGCCGGGAAGCCGGCGATGTCCTTCATGCCGGTGACGATGCGGTCGCGCCAGGAGGTGTCGCCGGTGCGTTCCCACTCGGTCAGCCAGTTGCCGACCAGCGCGTACCAGTCGGGCCCGATGCGGATGCGGGCCGGGGCGGCGGTCTGCGGGGGCAGCACCTCGCGCAGCGGGTCGATCTCCAGCAGCGTCCGGTCGGCTTCGAGGGAGGAACGGATGAGGTCGCCGAGGAGCTCGTCCGCGGTCAGGTAGTAGGCGAAACGCTTGGTCCAGGACTCCGAGACCCGCGCCTCCTTGGCGCCGTCGCCCCAGTGCACGACGTTGTGCCGGGAGCCGAGGCCGGCGAAACGGCCGGTGTGATGCGTGTCGGCCTCGGCCACGTGCTGCGTCATGGCCCGGGCCAGACGGAAGGTGTCCGGGTCGCCGGAGCGCAGGAAGGCGTACCAGAGGAAGGCGTCCGTGCCGAGTTCGGCGTTGTCCCAGGCGTAACCACCGACGTCGTAGCGCCAGGTGTGACGGTCGGCGTCGTAGGTGTGCATGACGTCGCCGTAGTGCCAGAACCCGTACCACTGCCGCTGGTCGACCTGCCTGCGGTAGAAGGCGACGTCCGCGGCGAGGGCGTCCTCCAGCGCGGCGCGGGCCTCGGTGCTCCGGTCGGGCAGGCTCCAGCGGCCGAAGACACCCGCGCGGTGGTAGTGGGCGGGCTCGGCGACGAGCTGCGGCGGCGCGGTGAGCGTGGTGGACAGGGCGGTGACCGTGTCGCGGGACGGGGTGGCCGCGAACGCCCACAGCACCATCTCGGTGGAGCGGACCATGCCCTCGGGCACGCCGAAGCCCTCCTGCACGTCCTCGTACGCCAGGTCCAGGCCGTGGGCCTCGGTGTCGTACGGGCGCAGGTCCATGGCCCCGCCCAGCGGCGACCACGACCACAGGGTGACGGTCGCGGTGTCGCCGCCCGCGTCGCGGACGTCCAGCGCCCGGGGGAAGCGCTGCCAGAAGTCCCGCAGGCCGAAGCCGAGTCCGCCGCTGACGCCGCCGGCGTACCCGAACCCGGAGGCACGGTCGCCGTGACCGGCGTGCTTGAGCCAGCTGCCGTGGGACGAGGTGCGTTTCCACACCGAGAAGTGGTCGGGGGAGCCCTGGAAGAGGGTGAAGTCGTTCCACACGGCCAGCTGCCGGTAACCGTCGCGCACCTGCTGCGCCCACTGGGAGACGGGCGGGGTGGCGGTGCCCTCGGTCTGCGCGGTGCGCACCGCCTGGCCCGGGTCCCGGCGCAGACCGGTCAGCACCCGCACCGGCTCGCCCCACACCCCGCCGGAGGCGGTGCCGAACCGGATGTGCCGGTCGTGCGCCTCGTCCCGCATCGGCACGCGGAACTCCATGCCCAGGCCGCGGACGAAGTCGTGCTGCGGGTCGGCGTCCCAGGTGAAGTGGTGCACCAGGCGCAGCGACTCGTCGCCCGCGCCCAGATACAGCCGCAGGGTCCAGGGCAGCAGGGTGCGGCCGCCGTGGCCGCGCCGGCCTGCGTCGTCCGGCCGGTAGTGGCCCGACAGCCGCACCACCGCGCGCACCGGACCGGACTGGGTGACCTCCGCCGACTCCACCACGCCCGTCCACGACGTGCGGCGGGTGCCGTCGTCCTCCGGCTTGTCCTGCAGCAGGAGGATCAGGCGGCCGTCGTGCGCGGTCACCTGCCCGCCCCGGCGGATCGAGCGGACGGCCACGGGTCCGCTGCGGGCGATGCGCACGTCCAGCACGCCGTTGGTCAGCCGCAGTTCGTCGCCGGACCGGCTCACACGCACCGGCTGCCGTGGTGCGGCCGGAGTGCCGGGCGCGAGGCGCAGCGTGCCGGCGCGGACCGCGGAACTCACGGCGTGACCGGTCCACTTGAGCGAGCCGTCGGGCCAGTAGGCCAGCGGCCACGACTGCACCGGCACCAGCTCGCCGTCGCCGGAACTCAGCGCGAACGTGGTGTCCCGGGCCACCGTGCCCCGCGGCCACGGCACCCCCCAGGCCGCCCCGGTGCTCGCCGTGGGCGCTCCGTCCAGCCAGTGCAGGTCGACGCCCTCGGCCGCACCGCGGGACGCCGCCCCGGGCGGTGCGGCATCGGCTGCCGCCCGCCCGGCGGGACCGGCGGCCATCACGGCCGTGGCCGCCGAGGCGCCGATGAGGAAGGTGCGGCGGTTCAACGGGAGTTGCGCGGGCATCGAGCAGCCTCCAGGGGTGAAGGGCGGTGCACGGGCAGGCAGGGGAGGGCGGCCGGAAGACGGGTGGAGCGCGGGTCGGGCCGGCGGGGAGGGCACCGGCTGCCGGGGCGGCCGGGTCACGGCAGCGGGCCGGGGTGAAGCGGTCCGCGAAGCCGGCGCACGGCGCCCGGTCGCGGATGAATCGATCTAAGGGCCCGCTCTGAACGCTTGTCAAGGAGTGGGGACACGCGGTTGGAAAGCGCTGTCTGAACGGCGGGTCACGATGCGTCGGTGCGCACCCGAGGCGCACGCCGTGTCCGTGCAGACAACAGCCGATGAGCGCGCGATGGCAAGGGGGCGGGGCGATGTTGCCGAGCGTTCGTGAGCCAGGCAGATAGCGCTTTCCCAGCCTCTTGACGGCCGTGGGTCCGCACCTTACGGTGCCGTGAATCGATTCAGAGTCCCGCCCGGCGCACGGTTCCTCGCGCCGTCGTCTGCACCCGCCTGCTCAACGCCCGTCCGGCACAAGGAGACTCGACATGACAAGCAGAACGGCCCGCCGCGGCGCCCGCATCCTGGCGGGCGTGGTGTCCGTCGCCCTCGCAGGGGTGCTGAGCGGCTGCGGATCGTCCTCCGGCAGCGGCGGCACACAGACCGTGCGGTTCGTGTGGTGGGGCAACCAGGACCGGGCCGACGCGACGACGAAGGCCGTCGCCCTGTTCGAGAAGAAAAATCCCGGCATCCGCGTGCAGACCGAGTTCAGCGGCTACGCGGCCTATGTGCAGAAGCTGACCACCCAGGTCGCCGGCGGCGCCGCCCCCGACCTGATCCAGCTGGACCGTCCCACCTTCGGCGAATATCAGCACCGGCATGTGCTGGCCGACCTCAGCCGGTACACCGGCAGCACCCTGCGCGTGGACAAGATCCCCGCCAACCTGCTCGCCGGGGGCAAGGCCGACGGCAAGCAGTACGCGGTCCCCGCCGGGCAGACCACGCAGATGCTGGTCTACGACCAGGACCTGTTCGACAAGGCCGGCGTCCGCGTGCCCGAGAACGGCTGGACCTGGGAGCAGTTCGCGAAGGACATGCAGAAGGTCGGCGCCGCCACCGGTGTCGCCGGCACCACCGACTTCGGGTGGGCCGTGGACTGGTTCGACTCCTGGCTGCACGGGCGCGGCAAGCAGCTCTACACCGCCGACGGCAAGCTCGGCTTCACCGCCGCCGACCTGGAGCAGTTCTGGAACACCACCGCCGCGCTGCGCACCAAGAAGGGTGTCAGCGCCCCCGAGGCGACCACGAAGATGGACGGCTCCACCCAGAACTCGGCGCTGGTGCTCAAGCAGGCCGCGTCGGAGATGAACTACGACTCCAACCTCACCTCCTACCTGTCCTCCTACAAGGGTACGTTGAAGACCGCGCCGCTGCCCGGCGACGACGCGGCGCACTCGGGCATGGCCGCGCTGCCGCCCGTCTACTTCGGTGTCGCCCAGCACTCCGCGCACAAGGACGCCGCGGTGAAGCTGCTCGACTTCCTGGTCAACGACCCCGAGGCGGGCGCCGTGCTCGGCGCCACCCGCGGGGTGCCGGCGAACTCCGAGGTCCGCGCGCAGGTGTGCGGCGCCGCCACCGGCGACGACAAGGCGGTGTGCGACTACGAGCAGCGGGTGCAGCAGCGGATGGGTCCCGCCGACACCTGGCAGTGGCCCAGCGGCTCCTCCGCCGTCAAGACGGACTTCCAGCAGGTCTACGACGACGTGATCTTCGGCCGGACCAGTGTGTCCGCCGGAGCCGAACGGGTCGTCGAGAACGCCCAGCAGGCCCTGGAGCAGTGAGCACCAGGCAGACGCCCGGGCGGGCCGCGCACCACCCGGCCCGAGCGGCGAAGGAAGGATGAGCCGATGGCGAACACCGCACTGACCCGCCCCGCGCGGCAGGTCACCGCGCGGCCGGCGGCCCGCAGCAGGTCACGGCGCCGGGGCCAGGGCGCGGCGTATGTGTTCCTGTCGCCGTGGATCGTCGGGGCCACGGTGCTGACGGTGGGTCCGATGCTGGCCTCGCTGTATCTGTCGTTCACCGACTACGACCTGTTCGACTCTCCTCGGTGGGTGGGCCTGGACAACTACGTCCGGATGTTCACCGAGGACGACCGTTACTGGCACGCGGTGACGGCCACGCTGGAGTACGTGGTGGTGTCGGTGCCGCTGAAGCTGGGCCTGGCCCTTGCGGTGGCGATGCTGCTGAACCGCGGCCGGCGCGGCACCGGCCTTTACCGTTCCGCCTTCTACGCGCCCTCCCTGCTGGGCGCCAGCGTCAGCGTGGCACTGGTGTGGCGGGCGATGTACGGCGACGGCGGCGTGGCCGGCCGGGTGCTCGGTGTGTTCGGCATCGACGTGGGCAGCATGGTGGACCAGCCGCGCTATGCGCTGCTGACCGTGATCGCGCTGGCCGTGTGGCAGTTCGGCGCGCCCATGGTGATCTTCCTGGCCGGCCTGAAGCAGGTGCCGAAGGAGCTGTACGAGGCGGCGGCACTGGACGGTGCCGGGCCGGTGCGCCGCTTCGTCGCGGTGACGCTGCCGATGCTCTCCCCGGTGCTGCTGTTCAACCTGGTGCTGGAGACCATCCACGCCTTCCAGTCGTTCACCAGCGCTTTCATCATCAGCAGCGGCCGGGGCGGCCCGAGCGACTCGACGCTGCTGTACACGCTGTACCTGTACCAGCGCGGGTTCACCGACTTCCGGATGGGCTACGCCTCGGCGATGGCCTGGGTGCTGCTCGTGGTGGTCGGCCTGATCACCGTCCTGCTGTTCCGAGGAGCCAACCGGTGGGTGTTCTATCTGGGGGAGGGCAGGCGATGACCGTCCAGGCGACCGTCCGGCCGGCGGCCGGTGTCCGCAGGCTGCGGTCCGTGCGGTCCGTGCTGTGGCATGTGGCCGTGACGGTGGTGGTGCTGGTGCTGCTGTATCCGGTGATCTGGCTGGTCAGCACCTCCTTCAAACCCGCCGACGAGGTGCTGTCCCGCCTGGCGCTGCTGCCGGAGCACGCCACGGGCGACAACTACCGTCAGGTGTTCGGCGGAGTGGCCGGCTACAGCATCTGGCAGTACCTCGGCAACTCGCTGGCGGTCTCGGCCGGTGCGGTGGCGGGCAATGTGCTGTCCTGCTCGCTGGCCGCCTACGCCTTCGGCCGGCTGCACTTCCGGGGGCGCGGCCCGCTGTTCGGCTTCATGATCTCCACCATCATGCTGCCGCAGCACGTCGTCCTCATCCCGCAGTACATCATCTTTCACAAGCTCGGCCTGGTGAACTCCTTCTGGCCGCTGATCCTGCCGAAGTTCCTGGCCACCGACGCGTTCTTCGTCTTCCTGATGGTCCAGTTCGTCCGCGGGCTGCCGCGCGAGCTGGACGAGACGGCCACCGTCGACGGCTGCGGACCCTTCCGCACCTTCTGGTACGTCATCCTGCCGCTGCTGCGGCCGGCGGTCATCACCACGTCCATCTTCACCTTCATCTGGACCTGGAACGACTTCTTCACCCAGCTCATCTACCTGAACGACCCGTCGAAGTTCACGCTGCCGCTGGCGCTGCAGATCTTCGTGGACCAGAGCAGCCAGTCCGCGTACGGCCCGATGTTCGCCATGTCGGTGCTGGCGCTGGTGCCGATCGGGCTGTTCTTCCTGGCCTTTCAGCGTTTCCTGGTCGAGGGCGTGTCGACCTCGGGCCTGAAGGGATAGGGGCGGGGACATGACCGCACACGACGACTCCCGGGCATCCGGCGCCGGCGCGCTGCACCGTCTGGACCTGCCGGCCGACGTGCTGCTGATCGGCGTCCTCGTCTGCGTGGCGTCCCTGCCGGTGGTCACCGCGTTGGCCGCGGCGGGGGCGGGCGCGGTGCTGCTGCGCGAACGGGTCGAGGACGAGCGCACCCCCAGCGTGCGGCGCTTCCTGGCGGTGCTGGCGGCCGCCGTACGGCAGCCGTCGGCCCTGCTGGCACCGGTGGTGGTGCTCGCGGTGGTGGGGCTGGACGTGCTGGCGCTGGCCGCCGGGCCGCCCGGGGCCGGGGTGATGGGTCCGCTGGTGGCGGCGGCGCTGGCCCTGGTGGTGCTGGCCGCCCTGCGCGGCGCGGCCCGCTGGCGGCCCGGACTGCCCTGGCGGCAGGCGCTGGGCGAGGCGGCCGCCGGCCTGCCGCGCGACTGGCGGGGCACCCTGCTGCTGGCCGGTGCCCTGGTGGTGGTCGCCGTGATCGCACTTCAGGTGCCCGGGTTCATCCCCGTCCTGCCGGGCCTGCTGACGATGGCGGCGGTGGCGGTGGAGCGCCGGGCGACCGGGGCGGGGGACCGCCCGGCGGCCGCGCGGCGGGGCTGAAGAGCACGGCCGCCGCGGATGCCCGCCCAGCTCCTCAGCCCGCCTGTGCCTCACCGGCCGGAGGGCGTACCGCCCATGGGAGTGAAGCGGACCGGTGTGCCCGGGCGGGCCTGGGCCATCGCGTCCAGCGCGGACGGGTGGACGACACCGACGACGGGATAGCCGCCGGTCGTCGGATGATCCGACAGGAAGATCACCGGGAGGCCCTCGGGGGGCACCTGGACCGCGCCCAGCACCATGCCCTCACTGGCCAGCTCCCCGTCCCGGGCACGGGCCAGCGCGGGCCCCTCCAGCCGCAGCCCGATGCGGTTGCTGGCGGCGGACACCCGGTAGTCACCGGTGAACAGCGTGCGCAGCCCGTGCGGGGTGAACCAGTCGTCCCGCGGGCCGAGCGTCACCGGCAGGACCAGTTCGCGCGGCGGCGCCACCCACGGCGCCGCGTCCGCGGCGGCCGGACGTCCCCGCGGGGGGACGGCACCGAGCGCGAGGGTGTCGCCGTCGCGCAGCGGGGCCGGGCCCAGCCCGGAGAGCAGGTCGGTGGCGCGGCTGCCGAGCACCTCCTCGGCCTCCACCCCGCCGGCGAACCCCACGTAGGAGCGCACCCCGTGGGTGGCCGCGCCGACGTCGAGCACGGCACCGGCCGGGACCGGGACCGGCTGGCCCCAGGCCGCCGGACGCCCGTCGACCGTGACCCGGCAGGGCGCGCCGGTGACCACGGCGAGCACGGGACGCAGCGCGCGCACCGCGCAGCCGGTGAGGGTGGTCTCCAGCGTGGCGGCGGTCTCCGGGTTTCCGAGCAGCCGGTTGGCGAGGCGGTGCGCCGCCCGGTCCAGGGCGCCGGAGTGCGGCACCCCGAGGTGGGCGTGCCCGGGACGGCCGAGATCCTGCACCGTGGTCAGCGCCCCGGCCCGTACGACGTGCAGGGCCTCAGTCGCCATGGCCACCCCCCGCGCTCTCGGCGCCGTCGAGCGGCACGAACCGCACCCGGGTGCCCGGCGACAGCAGCGCGGCGGGACAGCGGCGGGTGTCCCACAGCACGGTGTCCGGTGCCGTGCCGATCAGCTGCCAGCCGCCCGGGGAGGACCGCGGGTAGATGCCGGTGTAGCCGCCGGCGAGCCCCACGGCACCGGTCGGGACCCGGGTGCGGGGCGTGGCCCGGCGCGGCACGTGGTAGCGCTCGCCGAGTCCGGTGAGATAGCCGAAGCCGGGGGCGAACCCGCAGAAGGCGACACGGTATTCGGTGGCCGCGTGGATGCGGGCCACCTCGTCCTCGGGCACCCCCCACAGGGCGGCGACCTCGGGCAGGTCGGGGCCGTCGTAGCGGACGGGTATCTCGACCACGGCCGTGTCGCCGCCGGTGAGCGGCGGCACCTCCCAGCCGGGCAGCTCGGCGGCCAGCCGGCGGGCGGCCTGAGGTGCGGCGAATCCGTCGAGCAGGACCGTCCGGGCGCCCGGCACGATCTCCCGGACGGGCGTCAGGGTGCCGGCGGCGCGGCGGCGCAGCAGCTCGGCGTGGAGCGCCTCCGTCCGTTCGGTGGTGTCAAGTTCGATCAGCAGTCCGTCGGTGCCCACGGGTCGTACGGTGAGACGGGCGGCGGCCGCCTGGTGCGGAATCTGTGTGGCCGTGCCGGCCGCGGAACCGTCGGCGGGCGCGGACACGGCCGCCGGGGCGCCGGCGGCGGCTCGTGCGGCGGGGGTGCTCATGCGAACGCCTTGACCGTGATGCCGGCCGACTCCAGCTCCTCGCGCACCCGGCGGGCCAGCAGCGCGGCCGCGGGGGTGTCGCCGTGCACGCACAGCGACCGGGCGCCGGAGCGCAGCACCTGCCCGTCGGCGGCCACGATCTCCCCGTCCCGGGCCAGCCGCACCGACCGGGCCACCACCTGCTCGGGGTCGTGGAGCACGGCACCCGGCTCGCCGCGCGGCACCAGGGTGCCGTCCGGCCGGTAGGCGCGGTCGGCGAACGCCTCCTCGACGGTGGGCAGTCCGGCCTCGGCCGCCGCCGCCAGCAGCCGAGAGCCGGGCAGTCCGAGCACCGGCAGCGGCTCCCCGCCCGCGGCGTCACCGGCCAGCCGGACCCCGGCGACCACCGCGGCGGCCTGCTCGGCGTCGTGCACCGCGCGGTTGTACAGGGCGCCGTGCGGCTTGACGTAGGCCACGGCGGTGCCCGCGGCGCGCGCGAAGACGTCCAGCGCGCCTATCTGGTAGGCCACTTCGGCGGTCAGCTCGGCGGCGGGCACGTCCATGGCGCGACGACCGAATCCGGCCAGGTCCCGGTAGGAGACCTGGGCGCCGATGCGCACCCCGTGTTCGGCGGCCAGCTCGCACACGCGGCGCATGGTGGCGGGATCGCCGGCGTGGAAGCCGCAGGCGACGTTGGCACTGGTGACCGAGGTGAGCAAAGCCTCGTCGTCGGTGAGCCGCCAGTGGCCGAAGCCCTCACCGAGGTCGGCGTTGAGGTCGATCGTCGCGTTCATTCCGCGCAACGTATGCGATCGTTCAACGATCCTGCAAGATGCTTGTCGGTCGAGCGGGAGTCCGAGCGGCCCCCTTCTCTCCCGGGCAAGACGCCGTGTCACCTGCGGCGGACCGTCTCCCCCTCCTGGTCAAGGATCGTGAGAGTGGGGTTGGTCACCCTTGTGGGATTGTTCAACAAGCCTCTAGCCTGCCGAGGAATTCAGCCAACCCGGAAGGGAGGAGGCGGCATGATCGTTCTCCTCGGTGTCCTCGTGGTGGTCCTCGGCTTCGCGACACGCCGCAACCCGCTGCTGGTCGTGGGCGTGGCCGGGATCGTCACCGGGCTGCTGGGCAGACTCTCCCCGCTGGAGATCCTGCGGACGTTCGGCGAGAGCTTCGCCTCCAGCCGCTCGGTGACGATCTTCGCCATCACGCTGCCCGTCATCGGCCTGCTGGAGCGCAACGGCCTCCAGCAGCAGGCCCGTACGCTCATCGCCAAACTCGGCAGCAAGCTGACCACCGGCCGTTTCCTGACGCTGTACCTGCTGGTGCGTCAGCTCACCGCGGCCGTCGGCCTGCAGACCATCGGCGGTCCCGCGCAGAGCGTGCGGCCGATGATCGCGCCGATGGCGGAGGCAGCCGCCGAGCGCCGCAACAACGGACAGCCGCTGCCCGAGAAGATCCGGGAGAAGGTGCGCGCACACGCCGCGGGCGCCGACACCGTCGGGGTCTTCTTCGGCGAGGACTGCTTCCTCGCCATCGGCTCCATCCTGCTGATCACCGGACTGGTCAACAGCACCTACCACACGCACCTGGAACCGCTGCACCTCGCGCTGTGGGCCATCCCCACGGCCGTGTGCGCCTTCCTCGTCCACGGCGGACGGCTGCTGCGCCTGGACCGCACGCTGGAACGTGAACTGGTCACCGTGAACGCGCAGATGGCCGTCGAGCACGAGGACGCGCACAGCCGCGGCACCGAGAAGGGGCGGTCCGTCAAGTGATCAAGGCTGAATGGTTCTTCTGGCTGGTCGGCCTCGTCTTCGTGGTGATGGCCGTTCAGATGTTCTTCGACCGCAGCAACCCCAAGCGCTTCGGCACCAGCGCGTTCTGGGGCCTGCTGGGCCTGTGCTTCTTCTACAGCACCGGAGTCAACGACAAGTCCCTGCCGGCCGAACCGCTCGGCGTCGCCGTCCTGGTGCTGATCTGCCTCGGCGGCTTCAACCTGACCGGCAAGGGCACACCGCGCACCACCGGCGAGAGCGAACGCGTCCGGCTCGCCGGGCGCTTCGGGAACAAGCTGTTCATCCCCGCCCTGACCATCCCGCTGGTCGCCATGATCTGCGCGGTCGTGGTGCCGAAGTTCGACTTCGGCGGCCATCCGCTGCTGGAGAAGGGCAGCGAGACCATCCTCGGCCTGGGCGTGGGCGCCGTCGTCGCGCTCGGCGTGGGCATGTGGGTGCTGCGCGAGCGCCGGATCAGCGTGCCGCTGCACGCCGGACGCGGCCTGCTGGAGTCCATGGGCTGGGCCCTGGTGCTGCCGCAGATGCTGACCGTGATGGGCGCCATCTTCCAGGCGGCCGGGGTCGGCACCCAGGTCGGCAAGATCACCGAAGCCGTGCTGCCGGACGGTCAGAAGCTCGCCGCCGTCGCCCTGTACTGCGTGGGCATGTTCGTCTTCACCGTCATCATGGGCAACGCCTTCGCGGCCTTCCCCGTGATGACCGCCGCCGTCGGCTGGCCGGTGCTGATCGAGCAGATGCACGGCAACCCGCCCGCCGTCCTCGCGGTGGGCATGCTCGCCGGGTTCTGCGGCACGCTGTGCACCCCCATGGCGGCCAACTTCAACCTCGTCCCGGCCGCACTGCTGGAGCTGAAGGACCAGTACGGGCCCATCAAGGCGCAGATACCCACGGCCGGGATCCTGTTGATCTGCAACATCCTCATCATCTACCTCTTCGCTCTCTAGGCGGCGCCCGCATGACCGACACCACCCCCACCGCACCCGCCCCGCAGAACACGGCCTCCGGCACACCCGGCGGTACCGTCAAGGTCCTGGTCACCGGCTTCGAACCGTTCGGCGGGGAGAGCATCAACCCGTCCTGGCAGGCCGCCGAACAGCTCGCGGCCCAGCCGCCGGCCGGGCTCGACGTCACCGCCGTCCGCCTCAGCTGCGTCTTCGGCACCGCCCTGGAGGAACTGCGCGCCGCCGTCGACGCCGCCGGAGAGGACCTCGCACTGGTCGTCAGCCTCGGCCAGGCCGGCGGACGCCCCGACCTGACCGTCGAACGCGTCGCGATCAACGTGGACGACGCCCGCATCCCCGACAACGCCGGCCGGCAGCCCGTCGACGAACCCGTCGTGCCCGGCGGCCCCGCCGCCTACTTCAGCACCCTGCCGATGAAGGCCTGCGTCGCCGCCGCCCGTGCCGCCGGCGTCCCCGCCTCCGTCTCCCAGACCGCGGGCACCTTCGTGTGCAACCACGTCTTCTACGGGCTGGCCCACCTGCTCGCCACCGAGCGCCCCGGCATACGCGGCGGCTTCGTCCACGTCCCCTACAGCCCCGAGCAGGCGGCGGCGCTCAGCCCCGTCCCGCCGTCGCTGTCCGTGCCGGATGCCGTGCGGGGCCTGTCCGCGATCCTCGCCACCGCCGCCCGCACCACCACCGACATCCGCGTCACCGGAGGAGCCACCCATTGAGCACGCCCAGCGGCACTCCGGACACCCCGCCCGACGGGGACCGGCGGCTTGCGGCCCGCGCCTCGCGTTTCGCCGAGGTGGCCCTGGCCAACATCACCCGCGAGTACCCCAACGCGCCCGCCCACCTGCTGGCCGGCCCGCACGAACTCGTCCCGCCCCGCACCCTGCACCCCGCCTTCTACGGCGCCTATGACTGGCACTCCAGCGTCCACATGCACTGGCTGCTGCTGCGTCTGCTGCGGCTGCCCTGGGACGACGGCGGCGAGCAGGAGCGGTCGGCCGCCCTGCGGGAGGAGACCGTCCGCACCCTGGACTCCCATCTGACCGCCGCGTCCCTGTCCGCGGAGGCCGCCTATCTGCGCGCCCACCCCTGGTTCGAGCGGCCCTACGGCTGGGCGTGGCTGCTGGCCCTCACCGCCGAGAGCGCCGCGCTCAGCGGTGAGGAGGGGCGCGACGCCCCCGTGCGGAACTCCGTCCGCGACGCGGCCCGGCGCTGGCACACCGCACTCGTCCCCGCCGCCGCCACCGTCGCGGAGCTGCTGCTCGCCTGGCTGCCGAAGGCCACCTACCCGGTCCGGCACGGCACCCACGCCAACAGCGCCTTCGCCCTCGGCCTGGTCCTGGACAGCGCCGAACGGGCCGGACAGCCGCAGCTGGTGACCCCGATAGCGGACAGGATCCGCACCTGGTACCTGACCGACCAGGGCGCCGCCACCCGCTGGGAACCCTCCGGGCAGGACTTTCTCTCGCCGCTGCTGTGCGAGGCCGACGCGGTGCGGCGCGTGCTGCCCCCACGGGAGTTCGCCGACTGGCTGGACCGGTTCCTGCCCGAACTGCGGGACCCCGTCGAGTTCCTGCCGCCCCCGCGGATCTCGGACACGGCGGACCCGCAGATCGGACACCTGCTCGGCCTGTGCCTCAGCCGCGCCGCCGCGCTGCGCGCCCTCGCCGGCGCGCTGCCGCAGGACGATCCGCGCATCCCCGTCCTCACCGCCGCGGCCACGGCCAATCTGGCGGCCGGACTGCCCGCCACCACCTCGGGCGACTTCACCACGGACCACTGGCTCGCGACGTTCGCGGCCCTCGCCCTGGGCGGCGGCGTCCGCGCCTGACGAACCGGCCCCTCGGGCGCCAACCTCACGGCGTCCCGGCCCTCCCCTCGGCGCCGCTGTCACGACGGGCCCGAGGCCGACGCCGTACGGTGGGGGACATGCCCCCTCCGCTGCCGGGCCCGTTCGAGCACCTGGCGCCGCTGCTCACCTCCTACGGCTACTGGGCGGTGGGCGGCGTCGTCCTCGTGGAGGACTTCGGGATCCCGGCGCCCGGCGAGACCATCCTCATCGCGGCGGGAGTGTACGCCGGGGCGGGCGAGCTGAACGTCGTCGCCGTGGCACTGATCGGGTTCCTCGCCGCCGTCCTCGGCGACAACATCGGCTATCTCATCGGCCGCCTCGGCGGCCGCGCCTTCGTCCACCGCTGGGGCCGGTACGTGTTCCTCACCCCGGAGCGGTTCGAGCGAGCGGAGCGGTTCTTCCTCCGGCACGGCGGCAAGATCGTCACCGTCGCCCGCTTCGTCGAGGGACTGCGCCAGGCCAACGGCATCATCGCCGGCACCACCGGCATGCACTGGCTGCGGTTCCTCGCCTGCAACGCGCTCGGCGCGGCCCTGTGGGTGGGCCTGTGGGTCACGCTCGCCTACGTCGCGGGCTCGCACATCGACACCGTCTACGCCGCCGTCGAGCACTACGAGAAGTACGTGCTGGCGGCGCTCGGTGTGCTCGTCGCCGCCCTGATCACCCGGCACGTCGTACGACGCCGCCGGCGCCGGCGGTCCTGAGCCGGCTCGCCCGCGCCCGCCCGCCCGCGCCCGGCGGCACCACCGCGGGCACGGCGGCCGGTGAGAAGCGCACGAGATGATCACCATACGATGGGGCCCATGTCGTCCGGCGCCCGCATCCCCCGCGCGGCCGGTCATGCCCGCTGGGCGCTGCTCGTCCTGGCCGTGCTGACCGGACTGCTCGGGATGCACGCCCTGTCGCCCGGCGGCATGCCCGCGGTGGGGGAGCACGCCGCCATGACCGTGATGGCGGGCCACCACCGTGCGGTGCCGCCCGAGAACGGCCACCGCGCCGCGCCCGTGCACCGGCCCGGCGACTCCTGCCGTCAACCGACCGCGCCGGACTCCGGCGGCCCGTCCATGCGGCACGACGGCGGCACCTGCACGGCCGCCGGGGTCGCCACCGGATACGCGCCGCCCGCCCTGCCGGCCGGCCCGGCCGACCAGGAAGGGCACGCTCTGGCGCCCCGCACGGCTCCACAGCCACGGCACTCCGACGGCCGGGCCCCGCCCGACCTCGCCGAACTGCAACTGCTGCGGATCTAGGAACGCCCGCACCCGCCCCGGCGGCGGGTGCTCCGCACCGTTTCCCGGTCCGTTCCTCCCGTGTGCCCGCACGCGGGCCGTTCAGGAGTCGCAGCAACCATGAAGACCCGTTCCCTCCCGCTTCGCCGTACCCGCCTCGGCCGGACCACCGCCGTGGCTGTCCTCGCGGCCGCCGCACTGTTCCTCACCGCCTGCGGCGGCGGGGACGACACCGCGTCCTCCGCGCACGCGGGCCACAGTGCGAGCGCGACCGCGCCGACCGCGCGGAGCGACCACGACGCCCACGACGTGACGTTCGCCCAGCAGATGATCCCGCACCACCGGCAGGCGGTCGCCATGGCGGAGCTCGCCCCGGCCCGGGCGCGGTCCCAGCAGGTCAAGGACCTCGCCGAAAAGATCAAGAAGGCGCAGGACCCGGAGATCACCACCATGTCCGGCTGGCTGAGGACCTGGGGCGAGCAGGTGCCGGAGGACGACGGTGCCGACGGCATGGCGGGCATGGACGACATGGCCGGCATGGACCACTCGGGCCACCCCGCCTCGCCCATGCCCGGCGTGATGGACCACTTCGACATGGAGAAGCTCAAGAAGCTGTCCGGCGCGGACTTCGACCGGGCGTTTTTGCAGATGATGGTCGAGCACCACGAGGGCGCGCTCACCATGGCGCGCGCCGAACAGAGCGACGGCACCTACGCCCCGGCCCGCACGCTGGCCGCGTCCGTCGTCGCCACGCAGACGGCGGAGATCGCGGAGATGAAGAAGCTGCTGGGCGACCAGTAGAAGAGCCGGTCCGCGGGACTGTCCCCCCTCACGGGCCGGCCCGTGTCCCGGCCGCACACAGAAGACAGGAGCCGACGGGCCGCGTCGGCTCCCGTCCCCGTCCGCCCGCGCGGGAAGGGGCAACCCGCAGCGCCCACCGGCCGTAGGCCACCGCCCCAGAACGCCCCGGGACCGTCAGCGGACGCCGCGGTCGTCCCGGCCCGGCCTGCCGCCTCCGGCACGGCCGTAGGGCGCCGCGAGCCGGTGGGAGTGCCGGCGGTGCGTCGCGGCGGCGGCCATCAGGGACAGCCCCAGGCAGAAGATCAGGGCGAGTGCGAGCCCGGAGGCGAAGATGGCGAGGGCGTTCAGCGTGACGATCTCGTTGCCCAGGATGGACACCGTGTACTGGGGTCCGCCCGTCAGATTCCCGGCGATGGCGAGACCGGTGAACGCGCCCGCGGCCGCGAGGAGGAGCAGGCCAAGAAGCAACATCGCAGTCATCTCCTCAGACAGTGCCGTCGCACCGCCGGGTACCCGCATCGCGTCTGGTCAACGAGGCGGCCTGCGGCACGGTCCGGGCCGCGGGGAACGGCGGTCCGGGCCGCGGGGAACGGCGCGGACCCGGCCGGAGATCCGGGCGTCCCGGCCGGGTCCGCGTCACATCGTCAGGCGGCCAGCACCCTCGCCAGCGAGGCGAGGGCCTCGCGCAGTTCGGTCTCCGTCACGGTCAGCGGCGGGGCCAGCCGGATCGTGGAGCCGTGGGTGTCCTTGACGAGGATGCCCTCCGCCAGCAGCCGTTCGCTGATCTCCCGGCCGGTGCCGAGCGCCGGGTCGACGTCCACGCCCGCCCACAGCCCGCGCGCCCGGAAGGCGACCACGCCCCGTCCGAGCAGCGCCTGCAGCTCCTCGCGCAGCACCACGCCCAGCTCGGCGGCCCGGCGCTGGAAGTCGCCCGTCTCCAGCAGGTCCACCACCGCCGTGCCGACCGCGGCGGCCAGCGGATTGCCGCCGAACGTCGAGCCGTGCTCGCCCGGCCGCA
Source organism: Streptomyces thermodiastaticus (assembly GCF_014656135.1). Lineage (GTDB taxonomy): Bacteria > Actinomycetota > Actinomycetes > Streptomycetales > Streptomycetaceae > Streptomyces > Streptomyces thermodiastaticus. The sequence continues at coordinate 350,846 of NZ_BNBV01000001.1, read as the reverse complement.
GCACCCCGAGCACGTCCCGGCGGCCCACCACCGCCGACACCGGCACGATGCCGCCGCCCAGCGCCTTGCCGAGCAGCACCAGGTCCGGCACCACACCCTCGTGGTCGACGGCGAGGGTGCGCCCGGTGCGGCCCAGGCCGGACTGGATCTCGTCGGCCACGAACAGGCACCCGGCCCGGCGGGTCAGCTCCCGGACCCCGGTGAGATAACCGTCGTCGGGGACGATCACGCCTGCCTCGCCCTGGACCGGCTCGATCAGCACCGCCGCCGTGGTGTCGTCGATCGCGGCCTCGAGCGCGGCCAGGTCGTTGTACGGGACGATCCGGAAACCCGGCGTGAACGGCCCGAAGCCCGCCCGTGCCGTCTCGTCCGTGGAGAACCCGACGATCGTCGTCGTCCGCCCGTGGAAGTTGCCCTCGGCGACCACGATCGTCGCCCGGTCCGCGGGGACGCCCTTGACCTCGTACGCCCACTTGCGGGCGACCTTGATGCCGCTCTCCACGGCCTCCGCGCCGGTGTTCATCGGCAGCACCATGTCCTGCCCGGTCAGCCGCGCCAGCCGCTCGGCGAACGCGGCGAGCCGGTCGTTGTGGAAGGCGCGCGAGGTCAGGGTGAGCCGGTCGAGCTGCGCACGGGCGGCGTCGATCAGCGCGGGGTGCCGGTGGCCGAAGTTGAGGGCCGAATAGCCGGCCAGCATGTCGAGGTAGCGGCGGCCCTCCACGTCCTCCACCCAGGCGCCCTCCGCCCGGGCGACGACGACGGGCAGCGGATGGTAGTTGTGCGCGAGGACCGGCTCCTCGGCCCGGATCAGCTCGTCCGAGGTACGGGTGTCAGCGGGTGCGGTCATGAGCGGATCTCCTGGGTGCAGCACTTGATGCCGCCGCCGGCCTTGTGGAACTCGGACAGGTCGACGGGGACGGGGACGTAGCCGCGCTCGGCGAGCCGGCCGATCAGGGTGGTGGCGCCGGGCGAGACGAAGACATGCCGTCCGTCGCACACGGAGTTCAGCCCGAAGGCCATCGCGTCCTCGCGGGTCGCGGTCACCGCGTCCGGGTAGAGCCGGGCGAGCACCTCGCGGCTGCCGGGGGAGAACGCCTCCGGGTAGTAGGCGATGTTCTCCGCGCCGGCGGTGTCGTCCAGGACGAACAGGGCCGTGTCCAGGTGGTAGAAGTACGGGTCCGTCAGTGTCAGGGAGATCACGGCCGTGCCCAGGTACTCCTGCGCCTCCTGATGGGCCTCACGGGTGGTGCGGAAGCCGGTGCCGGCCAGGATCCAGCGGCCGGCCGGCACGAAGTCGCCCTCGCCCTCGCACACCGACTCCGGCCGGTAGACGTCGAAACCCGCCGACTTGAACCAGGTGTCGTACGGGAGGGACTCCGGGCGCCGCTCGGGCGCCTTGAACAGAGAGCCGAACACCCGGCCGCCGACGGTCACCGCCGCGTTCGCGGCGAAGACCATGTCCGGCAGGCCCGGCACCGGCTCCACCGTCTCCACGGTGTGCCCGTGCGCGCGGTAGGCGTCGACCAGCGCCCTCCACTGGGCCAGGGCCCGGCCGGTGTCCACGGGACGCTCCGGATGCATCCACGGGTTGATCGCGTACTGCACGGCGAAGTGTCTGGGTTCGCAGACGAGAAAGCGCCGTCGGCGCGGCACACGGGAGTCGGACACGAAGGGGTTCCTCCGCTTCCATGGTCGTCTCAGGGTTGAGACCACGGTAGAAAGCGACCGATACGCTCGACAAGGAACGAAAGCTGCGTGTCCGTGCAGCGATGCTGCGACTTTCCGCGGCTCAGCGCACTTCTGCTGCGTCGTCGGGGGCTGCGTGGCTGGCCCCGGCCTCCGGGCTCTCGGGCAGCAGATGGGACAGCACCATCACACTGATGGTCTTGCGGATGAACGGCTCGGTGCGGATCCGCTCCAGCACCTCCTCGAAGTGCTCCACGTCCCGCGCCCGCACATGCAGCAGCGCGTCCGCACCGCCGGTCACGGTCATCGCCGCCGTGATCTCCGGATGGTTGCGCACCACCTGCGCCAGCCGCCGGGGCGGCGCCGCGCCCTCGCAGTACACCTCCACGTACGCCTCCGTGCGCCACCCGAGCGCCGACGGTTTCACCGTGGCCGTGAACCCGGTGATCACGCCCGTCTCCCGCAGCCGGTCCACCCGGCGCTTGACCGCCGTCGCGGACAGGCCGATCTCCGCGCCGATCTCGGCGAAACTGCGGCGGGCGTTCGCCATCAGCGCGGTGAGGATCTTCCGGTCGAGGTCGTCGAACGGTGCCGGCCTGCTGTTCATGCGGGCACTGTATCCAGCCCCGATCCGCCACGAACCTCCCCGACGGACACGTGTTCACGGCCGCCCGTCGCCCCTACACTCCACGTTCATGCTGCGCGCCCTCGCCGTCGACGACGAACGCCCCTCGCTGGAGGAACTGCTCTATCTGCTCGACGCCGACCCACGGATCGCCTCGGTGGAGGGGGCCGGCGACGCCACCGAGGCGCTGCGCCGCCTCAACCGGGCGATCGCCTCCGGCCCGGACGGCCCCGACGCCCTCGACGTCGTCTTCCTCGACATCCAGATGCCCGGCCTGGACGGCCTGGACCTGGCCCGGCTGCTCTCCGGGTTCGCCGCGCCCCCGCTGATCGTGTTCGTCACCGCCCACGAGGACTTCGCCGTGCAGGCGTTCGACCTCAAGGCCGTCGACTACGTCCTCAAACCCGTGCGCGCCGAGCGGCTCGCCGAAGCCGTCCGCCGCGCCGCCCGGCTGCGCGAGGCGGTCCCGCCCATCCCCGTGAGCGAACCCGACCCCGACCAGCTGCCCGTCGGACTCGGCGGTGTCACCCGCTTCGTCGCGGTCGACGACATCACCCACGTCGAGGCGCAGGGCGACTACGCCCGCCTGCACACCGCCCACGGCTCCCATCTCGTGCGCATCCCGCTGTCCACGCTGGAGGAACGCTGGCGCGCCCGCGGTTTCGTCCGCATCCACCGCCGCCACCTCGTCGCCCTGCGCCACATCACCGAACTCCGCCTGGACGCCGGGTCGGTGAGCGTCCGGGTCGGCACCGAGGAACTCCAGGTGAGCCGGCGCCACGCGCGCGAGCTGAAACAGCTGCTGATGCGCCGGTCCATCCGCTGAGGAAAGGCACCCGCCATCTGTTTTAGAAAGGCACCCGATGCCGCAGGACGCCACCGGACGCCGGGTCGTCGTCACCGGCCCCCCGCGCCGCACCCGCCGGGTCCCCGGCCAGGCCCGGCCGCGCACCGAGATAGCCGAGCAGACCGCCCTCGGCCACACCTACGTCCGCTCCCTGATGCGCAGCCAGCTGCGCACCGCGCTCACCGTGTTCGCGGTGCTCGTGCTGATGGTGGGCCCGCTGCCGCTGGTGTTCGCGGCCGCCGAGGGCCGCCGGATCACCTTCGTGGTCCTCGGCTTCGGCCTGTACGCCCCGCTGGTGCTGCTCGCCCGCTGGTACGTGCGCCGGGCCGAACGCAACGAACACGACTTCGTCCGGCTCGTCGAGGACCGCTAGACCGCCAGAAGACCGCTGGAGGCCCGCCGAGCACCGTACAGGACCGCGCCGAGCACCGCCGAGGACCCCTGGGACCGCCGCAGTGAACTCCGCCTACACCGTCCCCGCCGTCGCCCTGGTCGCCGTGGCCACCGCCTTCGTCGGCGCCTTCGGCCTGCGCATCTCCCGCACCACCTCCGACTTCTACGTCGCCTCCCGCACCGTCGGCCCGCGTCTGAACGCGGCCGCCATCAGCGGCGAGTACCTCTCCGCCGCCTCCTTCCTCGGCGTCGCCGGACTGGTCCTGCTCCAGGGCCCGGACATGCTGTGGTACCCGGTCGGCTACACCGCCGGATACCTCGTCCTGCTGCTGTTCGTCGCCGCCCCGCTGCGCCGCTCCGGCGCCTACACCCTGCCCGATTTCGCCGAGGCCCGCCTGGCCTCCCGGGGTGTGCGGAGGCTCGCCGGCGTCTTCGTCGTCGGCGTCGGCTGGCTGTACCTGCTGCCCCAGCTGCAGGGCGCCGGGCTGACCCTGGCGGTGCTCACCGGGGCGCCGGACGCGCTCGGCGCGGTGATCGTCGCCGTGGTCGTGGTGGCCACGGTCGCCGCCGGCGGCATGCGCAGCATCACCTTCGTACAAGCCTTCCAGTACTGGCTGAAACTGACCGCGCTGCTCGTCCCCGCCCTGTTCCTGCTCCTCGCCTGGCAGCACGACGGCGCTCCCCGCCACCCCTTCGCCGAACCGGCCGCCTTCCGCGACCAGCGCACCGTCCGCGTCGACGACACCCTGGACCTGCGCCTGGACGCTCCGCTCACCGTCACCGTCGACGGCACCGTCGACGGCCGCGCCCACCACGACCGGACGGTCACCCTGCCCGCCGGACCGCACCGCGTGACGGCCGGCACCCGCCTCACCTTCCCGGAGGGCGCACAGGTGCCCGAGGCAGAACCCGTCCGTCCGGGCACGGCCACCGCCTCACCGGCCGCGGGAGCCGAGCAGCGCCCGCTGTACGCGACGTACGGTCTGATCCTCGCCACCTTCCTCGGCACCATGGGGCTGCCGCACGTCGTGGTCCGCTTCTACACCAGCCCGCACGGTGTCGCCGCCCGCCGCACCACCGTGGCCGTGCTCGCCCTGACCGGAGCCTTCTACCTGCTGCCCCCGCTGTACGGCGCCCTCGGCCGCCTCTACACCCCCGAGCTGGCCCTCACCGGCAAGGCCGACGCCGCCGTGCTGCTGCTGCCCGAGCGGATGATCGGCGGCGCCGGCGGCGACCTGCTCGGCGCGCTGGTCGCGGGCGGCGCCTTCGCCGCGTTCCTGTCCACCGCCTCCGGGCTGGCGATCGCCGTGGCCGGCGTCCTCACCCAGGACATGCTGCCCGGGCGCGGCGCCCTGCCCGCCCGCGCCGTGCGCCGCTTCCGGCTCGGCACGGTGCTCGCCGTCGCCGTGCCCCTCGTCGCGAGCGTCCCGGCCGGCAGCCCGCCCGTCGCCGACGCGGTCGGCCTGGCCTTCGCCGTGTCCGCCTCCTCCTTCTGCCCGCTGCTTCTCCTCGGCATCTGGTGGCGGCGGCTCACTCCGCCCGGCGCGGCCGCCGGGATGCTCGCCGGCGGCGGGGGAGCGCTGCTCGCGGCCGGCGCGACCATGGCCGGCCTGACCGGGCCCGGGCCACTGCACACCCTGCTCGCCTGGCCCGCCCTGTGGTCGGTGCCGCTGGGCTTCCTCACCATGATGCTGGTCTCCCTCGCCACCCCGGGCCGCGTCCCGGACGGCACGGCCGCCGTCCTGGCCCGGCTGCACCTGCCCGAGCAGCTGCGCACCCAGGCCGCATCGTGAGCGGGTTCGCCGCCGGGCTGTGCGCGGCCGTGCTGCCGCTGCTCGCCGCCGGCTTCTGGCTGGGCCGGCGCACCGCCCGCCCGCCCGGCCCGGGCGACCTCGGCACCCCCGTCGAGCACGCCACCTTCCGGACCCTGCACACCGCCTCGCTCGCCGCGCCGCCGCTGCGGGCCGGGCTGACCGAGGAGACCGCCCGCAAGTCCGCCCGCCGGCTGCGCTCCCTGCTCGGCACCGACGCGCTGTGCCTCACCGACAACACGCGCGTCCTGGTCTGGGACGGCGTGGGCGCCCACCACCGCACCGAGATCATCAAGCGGATCGCCGGCCCGCTCGACACCGGCCGCGGGGAGGTCTTCCGCCTCACCTGCCGGGCCCCCGACTGCCCGGTGCGCTGGGCCGTCGTCGCCCCGCTGACCGTGGACGACCGCGTGCACGGCGCCCTGGTCGCCTGCGCGCCCCGCGAGTCCGCCGTGCTGGCCCGGGCCGCGGCCGAGGTCGCCCGCTGGGTCTCCGTCCAGCTGGAACTCGCCGAGCTCGACCGCTCCCGCACCCGGCTCATCGAGGCCGAGATCAGGGCGCTGCGCGCGCAGATCTCCCCGCACTTCGTCTACAACTCGCTCTCGGTGATCGCCTCGTTCGTGCGCACCGATCCCGAACGCGCCCGCGAGCTGCTGCTGGAGTTCGCCGAGTTCACCCGCTACTCCTTCCGCCGGCACGGCACCTTCACCACGCTGGCGGACGAACTGCACGCCATCGAGCAGTACCTCTCCCTGGCCCGGGCCCGCTTCGGCGACCGCCTCGCCGTCACCCTGCAGATCGCGCCCGAGGTGCTCCCGGTCACCCTGCCGTTCCTGTGCCTTCAGCCGCTGGTGGAGAACGCCGTCAAGCACGGCCTGGAGGGCAGGGCCGGCACCTGCCACATCCAGATCACCGCGCAGGACGCCGGCGCCGAGGCGCTGGTCGTGATCGAGGACGACGGCGCCGGGATGGACCCGGATCTGCTGCGCCGCATCCTCGCCGGGGACGAGAGCCCCTCCGGCGGCATCGGGCTGTCCAACGCCGACGACCGGCTGCGGCAGGTCTACGGCGACGACCACGGACTGGTCATCGAGACCGCGCCCGGAGCCGGCATGAAGATCACCGTCCGGCTGCCGAAGTACCAGCCGGGCGTGCACTCCTCCGGGCACCTCGGGCAGCTCGGCCAGGACTGAGAGGCGGGGCGGAGCGCGCCTCCCCGGGGCGTCATCTGCCGTGGAGGAGCATCAGGCACAGGGTGACCAGTCCGAGCACCACCCAGCCGAACCACAGCCAGCCGTTGCCGCCGAGCGCCACCGTGTACGCCGTCACCGCGACCAGGGAGCCCACCGTGAGCGCCCCCATGGTCCGCGTGGCACCGTCCGTCGAACCGGGCATCGCAGGCACCTTCCTCGTGGGTGGATCCGCGGGAGCCGAGCCACTCCATGGTGCCGCGATTCCCCCGTCCGGGCGGTGCCGGTGCGGGGGAATCGCGCGAGGAAAGATGTGCCGCGGCCGGCCCGGGCGTCAGTTGCCGCGGGCGTGGAGCGAGGCGAGGTAGGCGTTGTACGCCTCCAGCTCCTTGTCGCCGTCCCGGTCCGCGGCCCGGTCCTTGCGCCTGGCCTGCCGCTGCTCGGAGCGGTACCACTGGAACAGCAGCGCCAGCAGCACCAGCACGGACGGGACCTCGCTGAAGGCCCAGGCGATGCCGCCGGCCGCGCTCTGGTCGGACAGGGCCTCGATGCCGAGGGAGGCGGGCGGGTGCCGGAAGGTGTCCACCATGGGCGTGGACCCCATCATCAGCGCGATGCCGAAGAACGCGTGGAACGGCATGCCCGCGAACAGCTCCAGCATCCGCATCAGGTACCCGGGGCGGTGCGGGCCCGGGTCCACGCCCATGATCGGCCAGAAGAACACCACACCGACCGCGAGGAAGTGCACCATCATCGCGATGTGCCCCGTCTTGGAGCCCATCAGGAAGTCGAACAGCGGGGTGAAGTACAGCGCGTACAGGCTCGCGATGAACACCGGGATGGTGAACCCGGGGTGGGTGACGACCCGCACGTACCGGCTGTGCAGCAGCGCCAGCAGCAGCTCCCGCGGCCCCTTGCGGCCCCGGCCCGCCGGCGGCAGCGCCCGCAGCGCCAGGGTGATCGGGGCGCCCAGGAGGACGAGGATCGGCGAGAGCATGCTGATCACCATGTGCTGGACCATGTGCACGCTGAACATGACCATGCCGTAGTCGTTCAGCGCGGTGCACATCATCAGGCCCACGGTCAGCACACCGACGACGAAGGACACCGTCCGGCCCACCGGCCAGGCGTCGCCGCGCCGCCGCAGCCGCACCACGCCCCAGCCGTACAGCACGAGCGCGAGCACGCAGGCCACCAGGAAGAACGGGTCCGCGGACCACTGCAGTCCACGTCCCAGCGTGAACGGCGGCAGATCCGCCATCATGCCGTGCCCGCTGTGATCCATCCGCCGGCTCCTGATTCGTGGGGGTATGTGCTCTCCGACCACAGCTGGAGGCATCCGCAGCTGTCCGTCCGCACCCAGATTAGAGGCGCCCCCGGCCGCGACCGCGACCGGGGGCGGGATGAGGCGCGGGGTGTCCTACAGCACGCAGTCCGCTTCGGCGTAGCGCTTTGCCGGCACCGTCTTGAGGGTCTGAACGGCCTCGGCCAGCGGCACCGTGACGATGTGGGTGCCGCGCAGCGCCGTCATCCGGCCGAACTCGCCGCGGTGCACCGCCTCGACGGCGTGCCAGCCGAAACGGGTGGCCAGCACCCGGTCGTAGGCCGTCGGGGTGCCGCCGCGCTGGACGTGTCCGAGGATGACCGGACGCGCCTCCTTGCCCAGGCGCCGCTCCAGCTCCACGGCGAGCTGTCGGGCGACACCGGCGAACCGCTCGTGGCCGTAGATGTCCGTGCCGCCCTCGTCGAAGTCCATCGTGCCGGGCTTGGGCTTGGCACCCTCGGCGGCCACCACGATGGCGAACCGCTTGCCCGCCGCGAACCGCTCGCCGACCTTCCGCGTCAGCTCCTCGATGTCGAAGGGCCACTCCGGCACCACCACGGCGTGCGCGCCGGCCGCCATCCCGGACTGCAGCGCGATCCAGCCGGTGTGCCGGCCCATGACCTCCACGATCAGCACCCGCTGGTGCGACTCGGCGGTGGTCTTCAGCCGGTCCAGGGCCTCGGTGGCGACGGTCACGGCCGTGTCGAAGCCGAAGGTGACGTCCGTGGCGGCGATGTCGTTGTCGATGGTCTTGGGCACACCGACGATCGGCAGGCCGGCGTCCGACAGCAGCCGGGCCGCCTTCAGGGTGCCCTCGCCGCCGATCGGGATGATCGCATCCAGTCCCAGGTCCTGGACATGGCCCTTGGCCCGCTCCACGCCGCCCCGCAGATGCTCCGGGCGGACCCGGGAGGAGCCGAGGATGGTGCCGCCGCGGGAAAGGATGCCGCCGACCGCGTCGAGGTCGAGCTTGAGGTAGTCGCACTCCAGGAGGCCCTTCCAGCCGTCGCGGAAACCGATGACCTCGTCGCCGTGGTCGGCGACGGCACGGTGCACGACAGACCGGATGACGGCGTTCAGGCCGGGGCAGTCGCCGCCGGACGTGAGGACACCAATGCGCATAGCCCGATATACCTTCTCCGCAGGGGCTGGGGACCGGACCGCCCTGTCCGGCTCGATCCCCGCCACCCTAGCGGCATCCGGGGCCCTGTCAGCACCGTGCGTCCGCCTGCTGGACGGCCCTGCTCACCTGTGCATACGTCCCGTCAGACGGGCTCTGGCAGCGTGCCGGCAGGCCGGTTCCGCGAGCACCTGAGGCGGCCGCCGCCCGGACCCGGGGGCCGCGGTCGCACACACACCGGCGCCCGCCCGGCAGCCCTCGCGGGAACCTGCCGGGCGGGCGCCGTCACACGCTCCGGGGCACTCGGCCCGCGTCACGCGGCCTGCTGCGCGGCCGCGATGCGCTCCTGGCGCAGCGCCTCGTACCAGTGGTCGTCGACCGGCGGCAGCGCGTTGACGTCCAGGGCCAGCTTCAGCAGCAGGTCCGCGATCTGCGGGTTGCGGGCCAGCACCGGGCCGTGCATGTACGTGCCGAAGACGGTGTCGTTGTACGCACCCTCCGTGCCGTCGCCCGTGCCGTTGCCCCGGCCGATGCGGACCTGCGCCAACGGCCGGGCCGTCGGACCCAGGTGGGTGACGCCCTGGTGGTTCTCGAAGCCGGTGAGCGGCGGCAGGCCGAGCTGCGGGTCGATGTCCGCCAGCACGTCGCCGACGCACCGCTCGCCCTCGCCGCGCATCGACACCACGTCCAGCAGGCCCAGGCCCGGCTCGCGCTGGCCGAGGTCGTTGACGAACTCGTGGCCGAGGATCTGGTAGCCGGCGCACACCGCGAAGACGATCGCGCCGTTCTGCACCGCCTGGTACAGGTGGCCGTCACGGCGCAGCCGCTCGGCGGCCAGCCGCTGCGGCCGGTCCTCGCCGCCGCCGATCAGGTAGATGTCGCCGGAGGTGGGGATCGGCTGGTCGCTGCGCACGTCGAGACGGGCCACGTCCAGGCCCCGCTGCCGGGCCCGCCGCTCCACGACGAGCACGTTGCCCTGGTCGCCGTAGGTGCTCAGCAGGTCCGGGTAGACCCACACCACCCGCAGTTGGTTGTCGCTCATGAAGTCGTCGTCCTTTTCGGTCAGTTGCCGACGCGGCGGCGCAGGTCCTGGAACGCGGTGTAGTTGGCGATGACCTCGATCCGTCCGGGCGGGGCCTGCTGGACGGCCTGTTCGAGGCTGTCGCAGACCTGGAACTGCTGGTTCGCGACCTCCAGGCGCACCGCGAGGTCCAGCTTGCGGTCGCCGAGCACGAAGAGCGGGTGGCCGGTCAGACGGGTGTAGTCGACGTCCCACAGCCAGGAGGTGTCGGTGCCGTCGGCGCTGCGCGCGTTCACGGACAGGATGACCGGTGCGGGTGCCGGGTCGATCAGCGAGAAGGTCTCCAGCCAGCCGGCCGGGTTCTTCGCCAGCAGCAGGCGCAGGTCGCGGCCCTGGAACTGCACCACGTCGTAGCGTCCGGCGACCGCCTGCACCTGGTACATCCGCTCCAGGGCGACCTGCGGCGGCACCCCGAAGACGGCGGCGACGGCCGCGGAGGACGCGGCGTTGGCCTTGTTGGCGCGGCCCGGCAGCTGCAGGTGGATGGGCCAGGCGGACCCGTGCGGGTCCAGCACGTGGTCGCCGGAGAGCGCCCAGCTGGGCGTGGGCCGGCGGAAGCCGCACTCGTGGCAGTACCAGTCGTCGCCCGGGCGCTGCAGCACGCCGCCGCAGGACGGGCAGGACCAGGCGTCGTCCTTCCACATCTGCCCGGCCGCCACCCAGATCACGTTGGGGGATGAGGAGGCGGCCCACACCACCAGCGGGTCGTCGCAGTTGGCCACGATCACCGCCTTGGACCCGGCCAGTCCCTCGCGCCAGTTCTCGGCGAGCATCCGGGTCTCCGCCGCACGGTCCAGCTGGTCGCGGGAGAGGTTGAGCAGGGCGATGCACTTGGGTTCGGTGTCCCGGGCCACGGCCGCGAGGTACTTCTCGTCGACCTCGATCACCCCGAACTTCGCGTCCGTGCCGCCCGCCAGGGCCGAGGTGATGCCGGCGGGCATGTTGGCGCCGAGCGCGTTGGAGGCCACCGGGCCGGCCGCCCGCAGCGCCTCCGCGATGAGCCGGGTGGTGGTCGTCTTGCCGTTGGTCGCCGACACCAGGACCACGTCGAGGTTCTGCGCAAGCCGGCGAAGCAGGTCGGGGTCGAGCTTGAGCGCCACCCGGCCGCCGATCACCGAACCGCTGCCGCGCCCCGCGGCGCGCGATGCCGCAGCGACCGCCTTGCCTGCGGTCACGGCCAGCTTGGCCCGCGGCGTGAGCGGGTCCGAGTTGCCTGCCATCAGTTCTCGATCCTCCTTGCGTACGCGCCGCGCCTGAGCCGTCCGGCAGCGATGTGGGCATCAGCCTATCGAGATCCGATCGTGCTCCCGAATCCCGCCGCCGTCACGGCGACCACGGTTCCGGCGCCGTCCCAGGGGCCACGCGCCGGCCGTCGCCCACCGGAACCGTACCCTTGCCGCCATGCGACACCGCTCCATCCCGGGCGCACGCGGGCGCGTGAGGCCTCTCACCCTGCTCGGCGACGCCACCCTGCACGCCCCGTGCCGCGAGGTCACCTCCTTCGGTCCTGAACTCACCGCTCTCGTCGAGGACTTGTTCGCCACCATGTACGCGGCGCGCGGGGTCGGGCTGGCCGCCAACCAGGTGGGCGAGGACTTGCGCGTGTTCGTCTACGACTGCCCCGACGACGAGGACGTGCGGCACCTCGGGCACGTGGTCAACCCGCGCCTGGTGTCGGTGGACGGAGTCGCGGTGCGCGGCCCGGAGGGCTGTCTGTCGCTGCCCGGTCTGGAGGCCGGCACCGAGCGGTACGACGAGGCGGTGGTGGAGGGCTTCACGGTGACCGGCGAGCCCGTCACCGTGCGCGGCACGGGCTTCTTCGCCCGCTGTCTGCAGCACGAGTGCGACCATCTGGACGGCCGGCTGTACGTGGACCGTCTCCCCGACCGGCGCAGGCGCAGGGTGCTCCGCCGGGCGGCCAGGACCGAGTGGGGCAGGCGCGGCTGACGGCGCGTGCGGTCCGCGGCACCAGGCCGGGACGGCGAGCCCGGTGACGTCGTCCGGCCGTGCCGCCTGCGGGCCAACGACGCGATGCCGTGGACGCGGCCTAGAACCCGGGGCTGTCCGTCTTGTCGTCGACCGCGGCGAGGCGGCCCCACAGCAGGTCGGCGAGGCCGCGGACCAGCTCCGCCCGGGAGCAGGGGCGCTCGCCCAGCCACCAGTCGCCGGCCGCGTGCATCATGCCGACGATGCCGTGGCCCCACACCCGGGCCAGCTGCCGGCTGCCCGGCCCCAGGTCCAGGCGCTCCTCGATGACCTGGGCCAGTTCCTCGCCCATGCGGCGCAGCAGCGGCGCGGAGTGCTTGCCGACGTCGAAGCCCTGGTCGCTGCCCTGGCCGCCCTCCGCCGGGTGCATCAGAAAGCGGTAGACCTGCGGACGGGCCTCGATGGCCGCGAGATAGGTGTCCAGCGTGGACTCCACCCGCTCGCGCCGCTCCGCGGGCGCGTCCAGCGCGGCCCGCAGCGAGTCGAGCAGGGCGTCGGTGTGGCGCTGGGCGAGCGCCGCGTACAGGCCGCCCTTGTCGCCGAAGTGGCGGTAGAGGATCGGCTTGGTGATGCCGGCCTCGGCGGCGATGGCGTTCATCGAGGCCTGCGGGCCGTCGCGCAGCACCACCCGGTCGGCGGCCTCCAGCAGCTCGCGCCGTCGACGGTCGGCGGACCGCTGCCGGTCGGTGCGCTGCGTGGTGTCCATGAGCTCTCCCCACCCGTGCTGAATCGGTGACGCCTGCGCAACGTAACACCAACCGGCCCTCCGGCCTCGAACGGGCCGCAGCGACCTGCGGGATCATGCGGCATTTGACTTTTCCTACTGGTCGGTAACACAGTACGGTTACCGCAAGTAACAGCCGGTGTGCCACTGGAGGGGTCATGGCGGAGTTCACCATGGAGCTGAACGACGAGCAGAAGGAGGTGCGGGACTGGCTGCACGGCTTCGCCGCCGATGTCATCCGCCCGGCCGCCGCCGAATGGGACGAGCGCGAGGAGACCCCCTGGCCGATCATCCAGGAGGCCGCCAAGGTCGGCATCTACTCCCTCGACTTCTACGCCCAGCAGTACTTCGACCCCACCGGCTTGGGCATCCCCATGACGATGGAGGAGCTGTTCTGGGGAGACGCCGGCATAGCCCTGTCCATCGTCGGCACCGGTCTGGCCGCCGTCGGCGTCCTCGCCAACGGCACCGAGGAGCAGATCGGCACCTGGATCCCGCAGATGTACGGCGACCCGAACGACGTCAAGGTCGCCGCCTTCTGCTCCTCCGAGCCCGACGCCGGCTCCGACGTCGCCTCGATGCGCACCCGTGCCGTCTACGACGAGGCCAAGGACGAGTGGGTGCTCAACGGCACCAAGACCTGGGCGACCAACGGCGGTATCGCCAACGTCCACGTCGTCGTCGCCTCCGTCGACCCCGAGCTGGGCTCCAAGGGGCACGCCTCCTTCATCGTCCCGCCGAACACGCCGGGCCTGTCCCAGGGCCAGAAGTTCAAGAAGCACGGCATCCGCGCCTCCCACACCGCCGAGGTGATCCTCGACAACGTGCGCGTCCCCGGCTCCTGCCTGCTCGGCGGCAAGGAGAAGCTGGACGAGCGCCTGGCCCGCGCCCGGGAGAAGGCCAAGAGGGGCGGCGAGCGTGTGAAGAACGCGGCGATGGCCACCTTCGAGGCCTCCCGCCCGGCCGTCGGCGCGATGGCCGTGGGCACCGCTCGGGCCGCGTACGAGGTCGCCCTCGACTACGCCAAGACCCGCGAGCAGTTCGGCCGGCCGATCATCGACAACCAGGGCGTCGCCTTCCAGCTCGCCGACATGCGCACCCAGATCGACGCCGCCCGCCTGCTGGTGTGGCGCGCCTCCTGGATGGCGATCAACGGCAAGCCGTTCACGTCCGCCGAGGGCTCGATGTCCAAGCTCTTCGCCAGCGAGACCGCGAAGAAGGTCACCGCCCAGGCGATCCAGATCCTCGGCGGCAACGGCTACACCCGGGAGTACCCGGTGGAGCGGATGCACCGCGACGCGGCCATATACACCATTTTCGAGGGCACGAGCGAGATCCAGCGGCTGGTGATCTCCCGCACGCTCTCGGGCATGCCCATCCGCTAGCGGACCGTGCACGGCGACGCGGCCCTCCCCGCCCGCGGGAGGGCCGCTGCCGTCTGCTCCAGGCGGCTGTCCAGGCTGCGCGGGTGCGCCCCGCGGCGCGGGGCCGCGGGGCGCTGGGTGGCTTGCGGATGCGGTTCAGTCGACCGGCTCGCCGTCGTGCGTACCGCCGACACACAGGTTGCCCGGCTCGTCGATCGCGGCCCGTCCGCCGCCCTGCTCGCACTCGCTGGGGGTGACGACGGACGGCACACCCTGCGGGGCGGCGGTGGCGGTGGCGGCACCGGTCAGGCCGGCGCCGGCGAGGGCTGCCGCGGCGACGGCGGCGGCGAGGATTCGTCGGTTGCGCATGTGCTTCCCCTTTCGGGATGACCTCGATGGGGCACTAGCCAGCGTCATCCGCGCCCCTGACGGGTGCCCGTCACGTTCCGCCGTTCGGGTGACCGCGGTGAGACCGTGCCCCCCGTCGGGCACCGGGCGAGGCGGATCCTTCACGCTCCGTGGGCCTTTCCTCAGCGACCGGCCGGGAGCTTCCGTGCGAGGGCCGGGGCGCGCACGCCCCGGCCCTCGTCCCCGTCGTCCGCTAGCGGTGCCGGAGCGGGGTCAGCTGCTCGATGTCGTAGCGCTTGCGCAGCGCCTCGATGGCCTCGCGGTCCGGCGGACCCCCGTCACGCAGGATCTCCAGCAGTTCCTCGAAGTACCGCTCGTGGTCGGGGGGCGGAGAGGCCTGGAAGAACATCTTCGCCGGCGTCTCCGTCGGATTGGCGAACGCGTGCGGACAGCCCGGGGGCACGACGATCACCGTGCCCGGGGTCGCCCGCACCACGCGCCGCCCCGAGGGGGACTCCCACGACTGCCAGTGGTCCGGGGTGCGCACCCGCGGTTCGAAGGCGAGCACGTCCAGCTCGCCCTCCAGCACGTAGAACAACTCCTCGCTGCGCGTGTGCACATGGGCGCCCACGTCGAAACCCGGCGGGACCTCCACCTCGAAGGTGGAGGCCATGCGCGAGTGCGAGCCGGTCACCTTGAACGTCACACGCTGCGCGGGTGTCTCCACGACGCGGCCGTGGCCGGGCGGCACCAGCAGCCCCTCCACCGGCGGGGTCGGAGAATCCACGGCCGTCGTCCTCACGGGTTCGTCGGTCGCCGTCATCGCACTCACCACGCCACAGGCAGGGCCTCGGGACCACGGATCAGCGCGCCCTTGCGGAACGGCACCTGATCCGGCGGCACCGCCAGCCGCAAGGCCGGCAGCCGGTCCAGCAGGGCGTCGACCAGCAGCTGCGCCTCCATCCGGGCCAGCCGGCCGCCCGGACAGTAGTGCGGGCCGAAGCCGAACGCCACATGCGGGTTCGGGCTGCGCGAGACGTCGATCCGGTCCGGATCCGGGAAGACCTCCGGGTCGCGGTTGGCGGCCAGGTACGACACGTACACCGCCTCGCCGGCCCGGATCCGCACCCCCGCGAGCTCCACGTCCTCCAGCGCGATCCGGGACAGCCCGACGGCGTTGCGGTGCGGGATGTACCGCAGCAGCTCGTCGATGGCCCCGGGGCGGATCGCCGGATCGGCACGCAACCGGTCGGCCAGCTCGGGACGGGTGAGCAGGATGTAGAACATCTGCCCGCTGTTGTTGGTGACCGCCTCGCCGCCGATCTGCAGCAGCACCGCCAGACCCACGGCCTCCGCCACGGTCACCTCACCCCGCGCCACGGCTCTGCCGAGCAGTGAGGCGACGTCCTCACCGGTGGTGTCGACGCGGGCGTCGATCAGTTCGGCGAAGTACTCGCTCATCTCCTTCTTGGCCCGCTCGCTCACCTCCGCGCCGTGCGCGGAGGACAGGATCAGCTGGGTCCAGGTGTGCATGGCCTCCCGGTCGGCCGGCGGCACCCCCATCAGCTCGCAGATCACCGCGATCGGGAAGGGGCCTAGCACGTCACGGGTGAGGTCGGCGGGCGGACCGGCCGCCTCCAGCGCGTCGACCAGCTCGTCCAGCATCCGCCGTGCGCTGTCCCGCACCCGCTCCACGCCCCGCGCCGTGAACGCGGGCGCCACCGCGCGGCGCAGCCGGGTGTGGTCGGGCGGGTCCAGGAGGCCGACCGCGCCACGGGAGGGGATGAAGTGCGGGGCGAGCCGGGTGACCTGCCGGTCCATCACCGCCTCACGGCTGAAGCGGGGATCGTTGGTGACCGTCCTGACGTCCCGCATCCGGGTCACCAGCCACGCCCAGCCCTCGCCGTGGGGCAGCTTGATGCGGGTGACCGGGCCCTGCTCCATCAGGTCGGCCAGCACCGGGTCGAAGTCCACCCCGGTCAGGTCGAACACCGGCCAGTACCGCACCGGCGGCAGGGCGGCGGTGGCCTCGTCGGCGGGCGCCTGCCCGGTGAGGAGCGGGCACGCGGCCGGTGTCTGCCCGTCCGGCGGCCCCGTGGGCAGCGCCTCGTCCACGGCCGCCTTGCCGACCAGCGGCTCCGCGGTCATGCCGCACCTCCGTCCTGCCAGGTGCCGAGGCTCATCTCGGCGGTGATGCCGGGGCCGAATCCGGCGAGCAGGCCACGGTCCTGGTGCTGCGCGCCGCCCTCGTCGAACAGCCGGCGCAGCGCGTCCAGGACGACGGCGCTGGCTATGTTGCCGTACTCGGTGAGCGTGGCCCGGCTGAACCGGAACGCGTGCGGGTCGACGTGCAGGAACTTGCTGAGGTCGTCCAGGATGCGCGGCCCGCCCGCGTGGATGACGTAGAAGTCCAGCTCTGACGCGTCCCACCGGTGCATCCTGGCGAGGTCCCGCAGCGCGGGGGCGAGCGGTTCCATGGTGGTGGGCACCCGCTTGTCCAGCAGGAAGTGGAAGCCGGTCTCCCGGACGTCGTACGCGATCCAGTCCTCGGTCTTGGGGATCAGGTACGAGCCGTTGCGTTCCAGGTGGACACCGGTGCCGCCGGTGCCGCGGACCACGGCGGCGGCGATGCCGTCGCCGAACAGGCCGTTGGACAGCAGGGAGCCGACACCCAGATCGGTGGGCTGGTAGCACAGCGAGCAGAACTCGCAGGCCACGATGAGCGCGTTGGCCTCCGGGTACGCGGAGCAGAAGTCGTGGGCCCGGTTGATCGCCGCACCGCCGGCCGCGCAGCCCAGCTGGGCGATGGGCAGCTGGCGGGTCGTCGAGTCGAAGGCCATCTCGTTGATCAGCCACGCCGTCAGCGAGGGCATCATGAAGCCCGTGCACGAGACGTAGATGATCACGTCGATGTCGGTGGGCAGGAGCTCCGCGTCGTCCAGCGCCCGCCGGACGACCGCGGGGACCCGGGCCTTCGCCTCCTGCTCGTAGAGCTTGTTGCGCTGCTCGAAGCCGGGGTGCTTCAGGGTTTCCTCGATGGGTTGCACGATGTGCCGGGTACGCACGCCGGTGTTCTCGATCAGCCGGAGGGCCAGCGGGAGTTGCGGGTGGTCCGCGTGGCGGGAGCGTGCGAGCTCCAGCGTTTCCTCCATCGTGATCACGTGCTCTGGAACGGACACCGAAGGTCTGCACAAAGTCGCCATGAGCCGTGCCTGCTTTCGCCTTCCGGAAGGCCGGTAGCCCCCCGGTCAGAGGGTTGTGCACCCAGAAGGGTGGTCCACCCACGATCACCCGGAAGAGCGATGATCTCTCGCGGGACTACTCCGTTCCGGGGAGTCCGGGACGGCGCCGCAGGGTGTCCTGACGGGGTGCGCGGCAGCGGGCACGGTGGCTGACACGGCAGCATCGCCGCAGGTCGGAGGCGTTCGTCGGAGTGTGCGGGCGGCGCCCAAGCCGTGGCACCGGGTGCCGCCCGCCGAGGCACGCCGGGTCAGGCGGCGCGGGCCGTGGACACGGCCGGGCGGCAGCCGGACGAGCGGCGCGGCGCCCCCGGATGCGGGGACGGAGGGGATGAACGGCGGAAGTAGAGCGACGGGGCCGGTCGCGGGGTGCGATGCGGGGGAGCCGGCTGAGCGACGGGCGCGGCAAGGCGCCGCGGGGAACGCCGACGGAGTCGTGACGGGGGAGCGCCGGGCGCCGCGCGGGGCGGTGACGGGGCAGTACGCGGCGGCGACGGCGGACGCGCGGGGCGGTGACGGGGCCCGTGCAGGAAAGCCGCGGGCGGCCCGGGAGCGGATCGAGGAGCGGGCGGCAGGGCAGGGGGCGTGGGGTCTAGCCGGACGCGGCCCCGCTGCTGTGCGCGATGCAGGCCACGTCGATCCGGTCGGCCAGCTTGGCCAGCTCGATGGTCAGCGCGGCCACCGTGTCCTCGTCGAGCCCCTCCTGCCCGGCCTCCACCAGGCGCAGCCACCGGCCGCCCACCGTCCGCAGCAGCTTGCTCACGTCGGCCGCGGCCACCTGCAGCTCGCCGCGGTTGTCGACGATCAGAGGGAGAGTCACTTCGCGGTTCACAGCACCGATCGTAGCCGCGGAAGGCTCACGCCCCGTGCCATACGGTGGTGATGTTGCAGAACTCCCGGATCCCGTGTCCGGACAGCTCACGCCCGTATCCGGACCGCTTCACACCCCCGAACGGAAACGCCGGGTGAGAGGCGGTCATCCCGTTGACGTACACTCCGCCGGCCTCCAGATCCCGCACGAACCGGTCGACCTCCTCCTCGTCGCGGGTCCACACGTTCGAACTCAGTCCGAACGAGGTGTCGTTGGCGATCAGGATCGCCTCGTCCAGGTCCTGGGCGCGGTACAGCGTGGCGACCGGACCGAAGGCCTCCTCACGGTGGATGCGCATCTCGCGGGTGACCCCGCCGAGCACGGTCGGGGGGTAGTACCAGCCGGGGCCTTCGGGGCGCTCGCCGCCGCACAGTACCCGCGCCCCGCCACGCCGGGCGTCGTCGACGAGTTCCTCCAGGTCGGCGCGGCCGCGCTCGCTGGACAGCGGCCCGATGTCGGTGTCCTCCTCCATCGGGTCGCCCATGCGCAGCGCCCGCATGCCGGCCACGAACCGCTCGGTGAAGGCGTCGTAGACATCGGTGTGGACGATGAAGCGCTTGGCGGCGATGCAGGACTGGCCGTTGTTCTGCACCCGGGCGGTCACCGCCACCCGGGCCGCGCGGTCGAGGTCGGCGGAGGGCATCACCACGAACGGGTCGCTGCCGCCCAGCTCCAGCACCGTCTTCTTGACCATCTCCCCGGCTGTGGAGGCCACCGCACGGCCGGCCGGTTCGCTGCCGGTCAGCGTGGCCGCCCGCACCCGCTCGTCGCGCAGGACCTCGTCGACGGCGCCGGAGCCGATCAGCAGGGTCTGGAAGCAGCCCTCGGGAAAGCCCGCGCGGTGGAACAGGTCCTCCAGGTACAGGGCGGTCTGCGGCACGTTCGAGGCGTGCTTGAGCAGGCCGACGTTGCCGGCCATCAGCGCGGGCGCCGCGAACCGCACCACCTGCCACAGCGGGAAGTTCCACGGCATCACCGCCAGCACCGGGCCGAGCGGCCGGTAGCGGACCAGGGCCCGCACCGCGCCGGAGTCCTTCACATCGGCGGCCGCGGGTTCCTCGTCGGCGAGGAGTTCCTGGGCATGCTCGGCGTACCAGCGCATCGCCTTGGCGCACTTCGCGGCCTCCGCGCGGGCCTGGGCGACCGGTTTGCCCATCTCGCAGGTGATGGTCCGGGCGATCTCCTGCTGGTCGTCGTCCAGCAGACCGGCGGCCCGCTGCATCCGCCGCGCCCGCTCGGCGAAGGACGTCGTGCGGTAGGTGCGGAAGGTGGCCTCGGCCAGCTGCAGGCGGCGCTCGATCTCCTCCTCGTCCATGGCCTCGAACGTCCGCAGCGTCTCCCCGGTGGCCGGGTTCACCGTGGCGATGGGCATGGCTGACCTCCCTGGCAGCGGGCTTGTCTCGACCCTCGCGCGCCGTGCCCGCGGCCGCAACGCGTGGTGCCTCCTCAGAGCGAGTGCTCCGCCAGGCGGTCCAGAAACGCGGCCTGGGCCGCGATGATCACCTCGCGCGCCCGGTCCAGGCCGAACCACGCCACCCGGTCCAGTTCCGGGAACTCCCGGGTGCGCCCCGAGCGCGGCGGCCACTCCATCGTGAACGTGCCCGGAGTGATCGCCTCCGGGTCGAGGTCGCCCTCGACCGCCCAGACGGTCACGGTCTTGCCGCCGCGCTGCCGTACCTCGCCGAGAGGCAGCGCCTCCCCGTCCGGGGGAGCGAGCCCCAGCTCCTCCCGGAACTCGCGGCGGGCGGCGTCCAGGGCGGGCTCGGCCGGGTCGTACTCGCCCTTCGGCACCGTCCACGCGCCCTGCTCGCGCCGGGCCCACAGCGGGCCTCCCATGTGCCCGAGCAGCACCTGCAGGCCCTCCTGGCCGGTGCGCCGGTACAGCAGGATCCCGGCGCTGCGCCGGCTGCGCGTGCCGCTCACGGCCGCACCCCGGGATGCGCCGCCAGCAGGTCCTCCACAGTGTCCGCCTCCTGCGGGCGCTTGTCCTCGCGGTAGCGCACCACCCGGGCGAAGCGCAGCGTGACACCCGCGGGGTAGCGGGGGGAGCGCTGCAGTCCGTCGTAGGCGATCTCGACGACCAGCTCGGGACGGACGACCAAGCCCCAGGACCGCTCCTCGACGGTCAGCTGCCGCAGCCGCTCGGTCTGCCAGGCCAGCATCGCGTCCGTCATGCCCTTGAAGGTCTTGCCGAGCATCACCAGGCCGCCCTCGGCCGTGCGGGCGCCCAGATGCAGATTGGACAGGTATCCGGTGCGC
Organism: Streptomyces thermodiastaticus; assembly: GCF_014656135.1. Taxonomy (GTDB): domain Bacteria; phylum Actinomycetota; class Actinomycetes; order Streptomycetales; family Streptomycetaceae; genus Streptomyces; species Streptomyces thermodiastaticus. The sequence continues at coordinate 329,978 of NZ_BNBV01000001.1, read as the reverse complement.
CGCCCGTGGCCCCACTCGGCGGCCAGCACCACCAGGTCCAGGGTGTGCACCGGCTTGACCTTCAGCCAGGTCGCGCCGCGCCGGCCCGCGCTGTAGGGGGCGTCGAGCGCCTTGACGACGACGCCCTCGTGGCCGCGCTCCAGGGTGCTCGCGAGGAACCGTTCCGCCTCCGCCGTGTCCGCGGGCCCGGACACCACGGTTCGTCTCACCCGCATCGGTTCCGGCACCAGCCGGGCCAGCTCGGCGTGCCGCTCGGTGAACGGCAGATCGAGCAGGTCCCGGCCGTCCGCCGACAGCACGTCGAAGAAGACCGGCGAGACGGGCACCTGCTCCGCGGCCCTGGCCACGTCGAGCCGGGAGCCGACCCGCCCGGCGGTCTCCTGGAACGAGCGCGGCCGCCCGTCGGGCGCGAAGGAGATCACCTCGCCGTCCAGGATGAACCGCTCGCCCGGCAGGCCGAGCGCCGCCGCGGTCACCTCCGGCAGCCGGCCGGTGATGTCGTCGAGGGTGCGGGTGTGGATCCGCACCGTGCCGCCGTCCCGGTGCACCTGGACCCGGATGCCGTCCAGCTTCTCCTCCACCGCGCAGGCACCGAGCTTCTCCACGGCCTCGGCCACCGAGGAGGCGCTGCGGGCCAGCATCGGCAGCACAGGACGGCCCACGGTGAGCCGGAACCGCTCCAGCGCCGCCGGGCCGTCGGCGAGCAGCTCGCGCGCCACCGCCTGCAGCGACCCGGCCAGCATCACCGCCCGCCGCACCTGCTCCGCCGGCGCCCCTGTCGCCTGGGCCAGCCCCTCGACGGCGACCGCGTCCAGTGCGCCCTGCCGCACCTCGCCGGTGAGCAGCCCGCGCAGGAAGCGCTGCTCGTCCTCGGTGGCCGCGCCCATCAGCTCGCCCACGAGGCGCGCGCGTTCGGCCTGCGCGCCCGGCCCCAAGACCGTGCCCAGCTTGCTCAGCCGGGCGTCCACCTCGCGCACGGTCAGGGTGGGTTCGGCGGCCGGCGGCACCGGGCGGCCGAGCACCGACCAGCCCACGCCGAGCCGCCCCTGCGGCAGCCGGCCCGCCAGATACGGGATCACCACCGGCACGTCCTCGGGCTGCGCCTGCCGGAACAGCTCCGCGAGCAGGGCGGTCTTCCGGGACCGCGCCGAGGTGGCCGCGACCTCCCGGGACACCTGGGCCAGCCGGGCGAGCAGCATGCAGTCATGGTGCACCGCCGGCCGGCGATCCACACCTGCGCGTGGGCGGCCACCGGTCCGCTGCTGCGGATCTGTGTGCGCGGCCACGGCGGCGTCGGGTCCGGTGGACGGCCGGCTCGCCGTCGACCGCCGCGCCGACGTGTCGCGGGAGGGGAGGCGGCCGGGGTACAGGGGTCGGGCTCTCAGCGGGACAGGCGTCGGCGGGAGTTCCCCCGGCCTCTTCCGGCAGGACGAGCGGATGCCTGCGGGGACGCGGCCCCGCCGTTCGTGACCGCGAGACGGTTCCCCATGAGCAAGCAACCGCTTAGTATGCCTGCGACCCGGTCCGAGCTACGCAGTCCCGTGGAGGCGGCGCATGCAGGCATGGCGAGTGCACGACAACGGCGAGCCGAGCGAGGTGATGCGCCTGGAGGAGACCGAGCGGCCCACGCCCGGCGACGGCCAGGTGCTGCTGAAGGTCCGCGCCGCGAACATCAACTTCCCCGACGCGCTGCTGTGCCGGGGCCAGTACCAGGTCCGGCCCCCGCTGCCGTTCACCCCCGGCGTGGAGCTGTGCGGCGAGACCGAGGACGGCCGGCGGGTGATCGCCACTCCCGCGCTGCCCCACGGGGCCCTCGCCGAGTACGCCCTCGCCGACGCGACCGCTCTCCTGCCCGCCCCGGACGCCCTGGACGACGCGGAGGCGGCCGCCCTCCACATCGGCTACCAGACGGGCTGGTTCGGCCTGCACCGCCGGGCCCGCCTGCAGGCCGGCGAGACGCTGCTCGTGCACGCCGCCGCCGGCGGGGTCGGCAGCGCCGCCGTCCAGCTGGGCAAGGCGGCCGGAGCCCGCGTCATCGGCGTGGTCGGCGGCCCGGAGAAGGCCGCCGTCGCCCGCAAGCTGGGCTGCGACGTCGTCGTCGACCGGCACGCCGAGGACGTCATCGCCGCCGTCAAGGACGCCACCGGCGGCCGCGGCGCCGACGTGATCTACGACCCGGTCGGCGGCCAGGCCTACGCCCAGTCCGCCAAGACCGTCGCCTTCGAGGGCCGGATCGTGGTCGTGGGCTTCGCCAGCGGCACCATCCCCACCCCGGCGCTCAATCACGCCCTGGTCAAGAACTACTCGATCCTCGGCCTGCACTGGGGGCTGTACCAGACCAAGAACCCGGAACTGATCCGGCACTGCCACGAACAGCTCACCGACCTGGCCGCCCGGGGTGCGATCACCCCGCTGGTGAGCGAACGGGTGCCGCTGGACGGGGCCGCGGCCGCCGTGCAGCGGGTCGCCGACGGAACCACCACCGGCCGCATCGTCGTCCTGCCCGCACTGCGCAACGGAGCCGCCGCATGACCGACAGCCCTCTCGACGCGGCCGGACTGCGCCGCCGCACCCGCCGGTTTCTCGCCGAGCACCCGCCCGGCAGCACCGACCGCCTCGACTTCCTGCGGGCCCGCTTCGATGCCGGACTCGCCTGGGTGCACTACCCCGAGGGCCTCGGCGGCCTCGGCGCGCCCCGCTCCCTGCAAGCCGTCGTGGACGACGAACTGCAGGCCGCGAACGCCCCCGACAACGACCCGCGCCGCATCGGCATCGGCCTGGGCATGGCCGCGCCGACCATCCTGCGCTACGGCACCGAGGAGCAGAAGCGGCGCTACCTGCGGCCGCTGTGGACCGGGGAGGAGCTCTGGTGCCAGCTGTTCAGCGAACCCGGCGCCGGATCCGACCTGGCGGCCCTCGGCACCCGCGCCGAGCGCGACGGCGACGACTGGGTGGTCGACGGCCAGAAGGTGTGGACGTCCAGCGCGCATCTGGCCCGCTGGGCCATCCTCATCGCCCGCACCGACCCGGACGTCCCCAAGCACCGGGGCATCACCTACTTCATCTGCGACATGACCGACCCGGGTGTCGAGGTGCGCCCGCTGCGGCAGATCACCGGCGAGGCCGAGTTCAACGAGGTGTTCCTCACCGGCGTCCGCATCCCCGACTCCCGCCGCCTCGGCGAGGTCGGCGACGGCTGGCGCGTCGCGCAGACCACCCTGATGAACGAGCGTGTCTCCATCGGCGGTACGGCCCTGCCCCGTGAGGGCGGCATGATCGGCAAGGTCGCGCAGACCTGGCGCGAGCGCCCCGACCTGCGCACCCACGACCTGCACCAGCGGCTGCTGAGACTGTGGGTGGAGGCCGAGGTGGTGCGCCTCACCGGCGAACGGCTGCGCCAGCAGCTCGCCGCAGGGCAGCCCGGCCCCGAGGGTTCCGCGATGAAGCTCGCCTTCGCCCGCCTCAACCAGGAGATCAGCGGCCTGGAGGTCGAACTGCGCGGCGCCGAGGGACTGCTGTACGACGACTGGACCATGCGCCGCCCCGAACGGGTCGACTTCACCGGCCGGGACGCCGGCTACCGCTACCTGCGCGCCAAGGGCAACAGCATCGAGGGCGGCACCAGCGAGATCCTGCTGAACATCGTCGCCGAGCGCGTCCTGGGCCTGCCCCCCGAGCCGCGCACCGACAAGGACGTCGCCTGGAAGGACCTGGCCCGATGAGCACACCGCCGGATCTGCTGTACACCGAGGAGGAAGAGGCGCTGCGCTCCGCAGTCCGCGACCTGCTCACCGACCACTGCCGGGCAGCCGAGGTGCTCGCACGCGCGGAGACGGACACCCCGCACGACCTCGCCCTGTGGCGACGGCTCGCCGGCACCATGGGACTGGCCGGGCTGCTGGTGCCCGAGGACCGGGGCGGGGCGGGCGCCACGCACCGCGAGGCCGCCGTGGTCCTGGAGGAGCTGGGCCGGGCGGTGGCGCCCGTGCCCTACCTCAGCAGCGCGGTCGTCGCCACGGAGGCCCTGCTGGCCTGCGGCGACGACGAGCTGCTCGGCCGGCTCGCCTCCGGCCGCGCCATCGGCGTCCTCGCGGTCGGCCTGCACCTGGCCCCCGGCGACCCCTTCCCCAGGGTCCGCCACGCGGACGGCACCCTGCACGGGGAGCTGACCGGCATCGCGGACGCGGCCGTCGCCGACGTGCTGCTCGTCCCCGCCGACGACGGCGGTCTGTACGCCGTGGAGGCGGGGGAGGCGACCGTCAACGGCCAGGTGTCCCTCGACCTGACACGGCCGGTGGCCACCGTACGGCTCGACGGCGCTCCCGCACGCCGCGTCGGCGCCGCCGGCCCCGCCGTGCGCCGTGCCCTGCGTGCCGCCGCCGGACTGCTCGCCTCCGAGCAACTGGGCATCGCCGACTGGACGTTGACCGAGACCGTGCGCTACCTGAAGGAGCGCAAGCAGTTCAACCGGCCCCTGGGTGGCTTCCAGGCGCTCAAGCACCGGCTGGCCCGGCTGTGGCTGGAGGTCGTGAGTCTGCGCGCCGCCGCTCGCTCCGCCGCCGACGCACTGGCGCGCGGCCGGGACGGCGAGGACGGCCGGGACGCCGACGTGGCGGTCGCCGTCGCCCAGGCCTACGCCGCCCCGGTCGCCGTCCATGCGGCCGAGGAGGCCCTGCAACTGCACGGCGGCATCGGCATGACCTGGGAACACCCGGTTCACCTGTACCTGAAGCGGGCGAAGGCCGACTCGATCGCCTACGGCACCGCGGGCGCGCACCACCAGGCACTGGCCGGCCTGGTCGACCTGCAGGCCCCCTGACCGGCCACCCCGCCGGGCGACCCTGACCACCGGACGAACCTGCACAGAAACACACGTTCGGCGGACATGTCGTCCCCCGGGGCGAACCCTCCGCTGCGCCACACTGGCCGCCTGAAGCCGCGAGTGGGCGTGGCGGAGGAGGTTCACGGTGGCCATTTCCATCTCCTGTGTGCTGTTGCTCGCGATCCTGGCGATCATCTTCCTGCGCAACGGCGCACTGAAGTTCTCCCACGCCCTGATCTGCGTCCTGCTCGGCTTCTCCCTGGCCGGCACCAGCATGGCCCCCACCATCCACGAAGGGCTCGCGGCCACGGCCCAGATCGTCAGCAGCCTGCGCCCTTGAGCCGACGCGCGTCCCGAGGCGGCGAGCGCCTCTGCCTGCACGCCCGAGGTGGCGAGTGCCCCTGGGCCGGCACGTGCCCCGAGCGGTGCGCGGTGCGCGCTCGTCGTCCGGTACCGCACCGCCTGCGGCGGGGCCCGGTCCCGGCGCCGCCACGTTCAGCCCCGGGCCGGGTCCGGTGTGCGCGCCACGGTGCGCTCACCCGGCGGCGAAGACGCCGATCCCGTTCGGCACGGCCCGTTCGCCGCCGTCGCTCGGATGGTTGCGCACACTCACCCTGGTCGCCCCCCGGGGCCGGGCCACCAGCGTGCTGGAGCCCCCGCCGTCCAGGTCGAAAGCCTCCGTCGCACCCAGTTTCTTCAGCTCGGCGGCGAGTTCGGCCACCGTGAGACCGCTGCGGTAGGCCGGCCGGCCGTCCAGCGCCACGAGAAGCAGCCGGTGTCCGCCGTTCGCGATGCCCACCGCGGTGCGCACCGTTGTGGCCTTCGTGTCCAGCCCCTTCAGCGGGGCGCCGTGCCGCAGCACCGGGAACCCCCCGATCGCGAACGCGTACCGCACACCGGACGCCGCCACCAGCCGGTGTTCCACCCGGACGGACTGACCCTTGGTCAGCTTGCGCAGCTGCCGTGCGCCGGCCTCACGGCCCACCAGCACCGTCGTTCCCGCGGGGATGGTGCCCTTGCCCGGTTTTCCGGACGTGGCCACCACCCGGCCGTTCCTGACCGTCACCTCATAGGTGTCCTTGCTGCACGGGGCACTTCTGCGGGTGTCCGTGCCGCATGTGGCCCGGGCACGGGAGGCGCTGCCCCAGTCGGCGGTGTAGGCGCCGATCGAACCGACGGGCAGGGCGTACTGGTTGAGCCCGCCGAGCTTCAGCCGGCCCGCCGGGGTGGTCACCGAGCCCGACAGGGACAGCCGGTCGATGCGCGCGGTGCGGTCGGTGCCCACGCCGAACACGTCCTCGGTGGTGCTCCCCGACGGCAGGGCCGGACCGAACCGCTGCCCCTTCGGCACAGCCGCCTTCAGCGGATGCCCGTCGGCGATCTCCGGACCCACGGCCGAACCGGTCGCGGCCACCCCCGGATGGGTCTCGCTGATGTGGAAGAAGTCGCCATTGACACCTGCCAGTGCTCCTTGTCTGTCGGCGAGTTGGGAGACGGTGCGCCGTGCCGCCACCTTCCCCGGGTGCAACAGTCCGATCCGTACGTGCCGGTCGCGCAGGTCGACGGTGACTACATGGGCGCGGACCACCCCGCGCGCCGTGCGGAGGTCGACGTCGCGGTAGTCGACGCCCGGTGCGATCTTCTCCGAGCGCTGTGTACTGCCGGCCGGCGTGGCCCCGGCCACGGACGTGCCGGCGAAGGTGCCGCACGTCAGGAGGACCGTCAACACTCGTCCGAACCACCTGTCGCGGTGTGTCGCAGTGCCCACCTACACCCCTGATGCTTCGTCACCTGTGCATGGACACACACAAGTGCATCAGAACACGCGTCAGGAACGGGACACGGACCGTGACGACGCGGCGTCCGGCGGGAAACCACACCCCTTCGGGCGCCCCCGGCGGGCGGTCTCCGGCCGGGAGACTCCGGCCGTGTCCGGCCGGTGCCGACGGCGGCTCAGCACTCGCCCCGCGACCGCCCGGTCGTGTCGTCCTGCTCCAGTGCGCATTCCGGTCCGGGTACGCGGTGCCAGGGAAGGCTGCGCACGCCGGGGACGGCACGCCGGCTCGCGGTGGCCGGCCCGCACGCGCACCCCGTCGCCGCATCACCCGCCCGGCGCCGCTGCGCGGGTGCTCCGCCGGCGTCGCTCGCCCGCACCGGACGCCGCGAGCCGGTCGCACTGTCTCCGTGTCGTGAACCGGTGGTGCTTCGCACGTGTGCCCTCGCGTCTGGGCCGCACGCGTTGTGCCGAGGGGCTGTCCGCCTGCCGGGCGAGCCGCCTCGGCGGGCGTGCCGCGGCCGGCGGCCGTTGCCTGCGACGACGGTCGGCTCAGGCCGAGTCGACCAGTCTCATGTAGCGGGCCCAGTCCCAGTTCGGTCCCGGGTCGGTGTGGTCCGCGCCGGGCACCTCGGCATGCCCGAGGATGTGCGTCCGGTCCTTGGGGATGCCGTAGCGGTCGCAGATCGCCGCCGTGAGCCGTGCCGACTCCTGGTACAGCTCGTCGGTGAAGTAGGACGGGTCGTCCACCCACCCCTCGTGCTCGATGCCGATGCTGCGCGTGTTGTAGTCCCAGTTGCCCGCATGCCAGGCCACGTCCGCCTCGCGCACGCACTGGGCGATGTGTCCGTCGGCGGACCGGACGACGTAGTGCGCGGACACCTTCTTCTGCGGGTTCTGGAAGATGGCAAGGGTGTCGGCGTACGTCTCCTGGGTGACGTGGATGATCACCCGGTCGATGGCATAGGTCGTGGGGCGGTTCGCGGCCGTGTAGTTGGAGGAGCTGGCAGGCTGCCACTCCGTCGACGGGTAGTCGTAAGGCCGGGGACGCGCCATGGCTGGTGTGGTGGGAAGCAGGGCGTAGGGGACGGCGGCGAGAGCGACGGCGCCCTGGAGAAGCCGCCGCCGGCTGGGCTGAGGTCCGGCCCGGTCCATGAGTGATGACCCTTTCTCGTGAGACTGCTCGGCTGAAGTGGCGAGGCCTCGGCGGAGGCCGGCAGGCGCGCGGTGACGGTGGGCACCGTCGTCGTCGCGCACGGTCGTACGGACATCGCGCGGTGAGTCTCGCGCACGACCGGCACCGGTGTGCGGAGCCTGGCCGGGTGCGTACGGCTGATGTCGCGGATGCCGGTCAGGGTGATGCGGCCACTCGGTCCTGCCACCTGCGCGGGCCCGTGTCGCGGCGCGCAGGGATTCGTCCGGTGCGTCCTCGTCCGGCTCGGGCTGTCCGGCCCGGTGTTCGTCTTCCCCCGTCATCGGTCCCCCCGTCGGTCCCATGCGGGTGCCACCGGACCGGTCCGGCGGCACCGCCTCGCGCGAACCACGGTACGGCTGACGGCCGTTGGGCAGAAGAGGGCCTCACGCGGCGGTGGACGAGCGCGGGATTGTGGACAACTCGGCCACTCGAACGTGCGATTCCGCAGAGACTGCGGAGGAGTGAGGGTGTGTCAGTCCGGTGTCGCAGCGGACGCCGGGTCGTCCAGCACGGCCCGCGCCACCGAATGCGCGGCGCCCAGCAGCGGTCCCTCGGGACCCAGCCGTGAGACGGTCACCGGGCAGGCCGGACCGGCGGTGCGCCGGGCCAGTTCCGCTTCCAGCGACGGCAGCAGCCAGGGCGCGAGCGCGGACAGTGCGCCGCCCAGCACGACGGCCTCGGGATCGAGCAGGTTCACCGCACCGGTCAGCGCCACACCCAGAGCCCAGCCCGCCTGCCGCAGGGCCTGCCGGACGGCCTCGTCACCTGCGGCGGCACGGCGGGCGAGCAGGCCGACGCCCTTCTCGCCCGCCGGGAGTCCCGCCGCCCGCAGCACGGCCTCCTCGCCCGCGTACTGCTCCAGGCAGCCACGGCCGCCGCACGGGCACGCCGGTCCCTCCGGCTCCACCGGCACATGCCCCAGTTCTCCGGCGAAACCCCGCGTGCCGCGCAGCAGCCGTCCGCCGACCACCACCGCGGCACCGATGCCGATCTCCGCCGACACATGCAGGAAGTTGGGGGGAGTGCCCTCGCCCAGCCAGAGTTCGGCGAGCGCACCGAGGTTGGCCTCGTTGTCCACGGCCGACGGAAGACGGCCCGGCAGCAGGGCGGTGAGGTCGGTGCCGTGCCAGTCGAGGTTGGGTGCGCGCACCACCGTGCGGCCGTCCCGGGCGATCAGGCCGGGCACGGCGACCGCGAGGCCGGTCGGCCGCAGACCCTGCTGCTCGGCCTCGGCGACGACCTCGGATATCAGCGCGCCCAGATCCTTCGCCACCGGTTCGGGCGCCCGCCCTCGGTTGGTGCCGTGCCGCACCGCCCGGGCCCGCACCTCGCCCCGCAGGTCGACCACGCAGGCCGCGAGGTGGTCCACCCCGACCTCCGCGCCCACACCTGCCGGACCGCGGTCGCTGACGGCCAGCGCCGAGCCGGGGCGGCCCACCCGGACCGGGCGCTCGGGGCCGAGTTCCTGCAGCAGCCCGAAGCGGATCAGCTCGTCGACCAGGGTCGACACGGCCGCCCGCGTCAGCCCGATGCGTGAGGCGATCGCCGCCCGCGACAGCGGCCCCTCGGCGCTGACGGTGTGCATGACCCGTGCCAGATTGCGGCGGCGCATGCCCTGCTGGGTGTCGGGCAGCGCCCGGCCGGGACCGGCGGGGTCGGGGTCGTGCAGCGGTGCGGTCATGCCTCCGTCGTCCTCGGTCGTGTCCGCCGGAGGTCCGGCAGACGGGATCCCTCAGCGGTTGTGCGGCCCTCGCTCCAGCAGCGGGGTCGCGTCGGAGAGTACCCCGGAGATCCTTTCCAGTGTCGCCTCGTCCCGCTCCACGGGCTCCAGCACCGGTCCGTCGGCCGTCTTCCAGCGGCGGGCCACCGAGGCCGGGTCCTCCCCGGTCAGCAGCCCCGCGGCCTGGGCGGCGGCGCCCAGCGCCACCAGTTCCCGGGCCTGCGGAACCTGAACCGGACGGCCCGACAGGCGGCGCACCGTCTGCTGCCACGCCGTGCCGCGGGCGCCGCCCCCGATCAGCAGCAACGGCGAGGTGCGGTCCGCGTCCTGGTCGAGCACCAGGTCCAGCGCTACCAGCAGAGCGTGGACGGCGCCGTCGTAGGCGGCCTGCAGCACCTGGCCGGGCGTGGTCTCGTGCCGCAGGCCGTGCAGCAGCCCGGAGGCCTCGGGCAGGTTGGGAGTGCGCTCACCGTCCAGGTAGGGGAGCACGGTGACGGAGCCGCCGGGCTCGACCGCCTCCCGGTGCAGGCCGAACAGGGCGGCGATGCGGTCGACGGCGAGCGTGCAGTTCAGGGTGCAGGCCAAAGGCAGCCAGGCGCCGTGCGCGTCGGCGAACCCGGCCACCGTGCCGGAGGGGTCCGCCGGCCGGTTCCCGGACACCGTGTAGACGGTGCCGGAGGTGCCGAGGCTGAGCACCGGCGTTCCCGGACGCAGCCCGAGGCCGAGTGCGGCGGCGGCGTTGTCCCCGGTGCCGGCCGCGACCAGGGTGCCGCGGGAGAACGGCAGGTCCTCGTGGCCGTCGCGCACGGTGCCCGCCACCTCCCCGGGGCGCACCACCCGGGGCAGCAGCGTCGGGTCGAGCCCCACCCGGGCGAGGATCTCCTCGTCGTACGCCTCCGTCGACGACGCCCACCAGCCCGTGCCCGAGGCGTCGCCCCGGTCGGTGGTGCCCTGACCGGTCAGGCGTTCGGTGAGGTAGTCGTGGGGCAGGCGCACCGCGGCCACCCGCCGCGCCGCCTGAGGTTCGTGCTCGGTCAGCCAGGCCCACTTGGTGACCGTGAAGGAGGCGCCCGGCACGCTGCCCACGCGCTCCGACCAGAACTTCGGGCCGCCCAGCTCCTCGACCAGCCGGCGGGCCTGCGGCGCCGAGCGCACGTCGTTCCACAGCAGGGCCGGACGCACCGGTTCGCCCCGGTCGTCCAGGGCGACCAGGCCGTGCTGCTGGCCGGCGATCGACACGGCCGCGGCCTCGTGGGCCGCCTCGCCGCACTGCCGCAGTGCCTCGCACAGGGCCTGCCACCACTGGCGCGGGTCGCTCTCCCGGCCGTCGCCCGTGGACACCGTGTGGGGTGCCTGGCCGCTCGCCACGACCCGGCCGGTGGCCGTGTCGACCACGAGCGCCTTGGTGGACTGGGTGGACGAGTCCACACCGACGACGAGCGGACCCTCGGCTGCTGACATCGGCTCTCCCTCTTTTTCCCGGCTCAGGGGCTCTGACCTGCGGCTTCACGCTATGCCGGGCCTGTGGGCCCGGGGTGCGGACCCGGCCCGGCCCGGTTTCTGCTTCCGCGCTCCCTTCCCAGGGACGCGCTCGGCATACTAATTTGTAAATCGCCCTGACGAAATAGTCGCAAGCGAGCAAGGAGCCGCGGCATGAACTACCAGCCCACCCCCGAGGACAGGTTCACCTTCGGCCTGTGGACCGTCGGCTGGCAGGGGCGGGACCCCTTCGGCGACGCCACGCGTCCCGCCCTCGACCCGGTCGAGGCGGTGCAGCGGCTGGCCGAACTGGGCGCCTACGGAGTGACCTTCCACGACGACGACCTGATCCCCTTCGGGGCGTCCGACACCGAGCGCGAGGCGCACGTCAAGCGGTTCCGTCAGGCGCTCGACGCGACCGGCATGACCGTTCCGATGGCCACCACCAACCTCTTCACCCACCCCGTCTTCAAGGACGGCGCGTTCACCGCCAACGACCGCGACGTGCGCCGTTACGCCCTGCGCAAGACCATCCGGAACATCGATCTCGCGGTCGAGCTGGGCGCCAAGGTCTACGTCGCCTGGGGCGGCCGCGAGGGCGCGGAGTCCGGTGCCGCCAAGGACGTGCGTGCGGCCCTGGACCGCATGAAGGAGGCCTTCGACCTGCTCGGCGAGTACGTCACCTCGCAGGGCTACGACATCCGGTTCGCCATCGAGCCCAAGCCGAACGAGCCGCGCGGCGACATCCTGCTGCCCACCATCGGCCACGCGCTCGCCTTCATCGAGCGCCTGGAGCGCCCCGAGCTGTACGGTGTCAACCCCGAGGTGGGCCACGAGCAGATGGCCGGCCTGAACTTCCCGCACGGCATCGCGCAGGCCCTGTGGGCGGGCAAGCTCTTCCACATCGACCTCAACGGCCAGTCCGGCATCAAGTACGACCAGGACCTGCGCTTCGGCGCCGGTGACCTGCGCGCCGCCTTCTGGCTGGTCGACCTGCTGGAGAGCGCCGGCTGGGAGGGTCCGCGCCACTTCGACTTCAAGCCCCCGCGGACCGAGGACATCGACGGCGTGTGGGCCTCCGCGGCCGGGTGCATGCGCAACTACCTGATCCTGAAGGAGCGCGCCGCCGCCTTCCGTGCCGACCCGGAGGTCCAGGAGGCCCTGCGTGCCGCCCGGCTCGACCAGCTCGCCGAGCCCACCGCGGCCGACGGCCTGCAGGCCCTGCTGGCCGACCGCACCGCGTACGAGGACTTCGACGTGGACGCGGCCGCCGCGCGCGGCATGGCCTTCGAGCGCCTCGACCAGCTCGCCATGGACCACCTGCTGGGCGCCCGCGGCTGAACCGGGCGACGAGGGGGTACGCGCGGTCGTACTCCCTGCGTCGTCATGAGGGGGTGCTGGGCGGCTCGAGGCGGCCCGGCCCCCATCGTGCTGCGTCTCCCCGGGGCGCGGTGTGGGGCGCTGCGTCCGTCCGGTGGACCGGGCGTCCCGTAGGGGCGGCGGTCCGGCACGCGTCAGGGGCGTCTCAGGGGGCTTCTCCGGGGCATCTCAGGGACGCGAGCCGGAACAGCCGGGCGGGCGCAGCCGTTTTCCTGGGAGAGCGGCAGTGTCCGCGAAGGAGGCGACAGATGTCGAAGAAGGCGAAGATCGCCGCCGGCGGCGTGGTGGCCTGGCTGGTTCTGCTGATCTGGCTGCCGTGGTGGGCCGCGCTCCTGATAGTCCTGGGCGTTCCGGCCGCCGCGTACCTCGCCCTGGACCCCGGGCAGCGGCGTCGCCTGCGTCGTGTCACACGCAAGGAGCTCGGCCGCTGAGACACCACGGGCCGGCACCTACGTGCGCAGGGAACACGAGTCGACGACATCACCGCTTGCGGGCCTGGTGACGGTCCGGTCCGCAGGCGGCCGGTGTCCGCGCTCCACCCAGGCCACCAGCGCATCGAACGCGGCCCGGTAGCACGGCAGGATCGGGCGCAGCCGAGCCGGATGGCTGTCGTACAGCGCATCGACGTGCGTGCCGCCCTCGATCCGGTAGTAGCGGTGCAGCCCGCCGCGTCCCCGCTCCTGAATCATCCGCGTGTACACGTCCGAGTCGGCCGCGATGGGCAGCAGGGTGTCCAGGTCGCCCTGCAGCGTGATCAAGGGCTTGCCGATCCGTCCGGTCAGCGAGACCCGGGCCACGGCCCGGTGCACCGCGCCGGGACGCGCGGCGTAGTCGTAGGCGGCATCGGAGTCACAGGGCGCGAGGATCGCCTGGGCCGTGCTCCCCGCGGAGGCGCCCGGGCAGGAGGGGTCGTAGGCCGGGTCGAACTCGGCCCGGTACGTCTTCTGCGTCACGCCCCAGTACGCCTGCTCGTGGTACGGCCACAGGAACTCGGAGCCGCGCGCGAATCCCACGGCGTACATGGCGTCGTCGCTCGCGCTCCCCAGGGTCCGGGCGACCGCGGTGGGCAGCGAGGTGAGCAGGTTGGGGCCGTCCGCCGTCCACAGCGTGCCCTCCCAGTCGACGCCTCCGTCGTACAGTTCCGGATGATGCTCCAGCTGCCAGCGGGTGAGATAGCCGCCGTTGGAGATGCCGGTCATGTACGTCCGGCGCGGGGCCTGGCCATAGCGCTGGGCGATCACACGCTTGGCCGCCCGGGTCAGCTGGGTGGTCCGGGCGTTCCACTCGGCGACGGCGTCACCGGGCCGGGTGCCGTCGCGGTAGAAGTCGGCCGAGCTGTTGCCCTTGTCGGTCGCCGCGTAGGCGTAGCCGCGGGCCAGCACCTGATCCGAGATGGCCTTGTCCGTGGCGTACTGACGCCGGGTGCCCGGTGCCCCGGTGACCACCAGGCCGCCGTTCCAGCGGTCCGGGAGCCGGAGCACGAACTGGCTGTCGTGCTGCCAGCCGTGCGTGGTGTTGAAGCGCGAGGAATCCGGGAAGTAGCCGTCGATCTGCACCCCGGGCACGCCGGAGGGAATACGGGTGCCCTGCGCGGTGAGCCCGGCCTGGTCGGCGATGTCCGTGTACGGGGTTCCGTCCAGTCCCGTGGTGGTCAGATCGGGAAGACAGGCGGTGTGCTGGTGGGCGGCGCCCGGTACCCGGAGCTGTTCCTGCCGGGCGCAGTGCCCGTCGGCGCCGGTCGCGGCCGCCGCGGGGACAGGCCAGGCGACGGCACCGGTGAGCAGTGCCGCGACGACGAGCGGGACACCTCGGGACAGACGCACGACGGCCTCCAGGGGAGAGGGAGCGGGAACGGCCCGGGCGGTGGTGCCCGAAGCTGCCCCATCGTGCGAGCGGGCCGACCGCGCACTCCACGGGTCGGCGCCATACGGGCCTCGTGCTGGGTATGGTGCGGCACTACATACGTCGAGGGCGCAGCGCCCGGCGCCCCGTCAACTCGGACGCATCGCCAGCTTGTCCAGTGACGCGAGGAGGCCGGGCAGCTCCGGTCCCCGGCCGACCGGCAGCACCTCGCCGGGCCGCTCGTCGAGCAGCACGAAGGCGATGTCGTCGGTGCGGGCCACCATCGACCATCCGGGGCCGTCGGCGCGCAGCGTCCGCGCGCCACCCGGCGCGAACGCGGACCGCACACGGCCCGGAGGCGGCGGGGAGTCCAGATAGGCGCGGGCCTGAGCCAGCACCTGCCGCACCGCGCTGGTGCCCCCGGGCGCCTGCCGGCCGGCTCCGTCCCCCGCGTCGTCACCGTCGGCCGCCGGACTGCTGGCGTCCGCGCCCTCACCGGTCCCGGCCGCCTCCGCGGCGTGCGGCGGGGCGAAGGAGTCGTCGTCGAGCTGGTCACGCCATTCAGCCCACCGCAGGGCGATCTCGTCGGCACCCAGCCGGCGCTGCGCCGGACCCCAGGCAGTGGTGTCCGGTGGCGACAGCAGCGGCCCGTCCCCGGCCTCCGGGTCCGGGTCGTGCGGTGCCGGTACGCCGGGCGCGGCCACCGCGACGGCGAGAGGCCAGCCCGGCAGGGCGGCGACGACCGAACGCTCGTCGGGGGACAGGTCGTACTCCAGGCCGCAGTCCCAGGAGGCGATCGCCACCGCGACCAGTGACACGTCGTCGACGACGACCGTCCACCGGGCGCCGGTGCCGTCCTGACCGAGCACCAGGCCGTATCCGTCGGCCCGCGGCGTCAGCCCGAGCGCCGCGCAGGCCTCCGGGTAGTCGTCGCCCAGCACGCTCGGGAACTGCGCCGGTGTCAGCAGCACAGCCGTGAGCACATACAGCGCGTCGTCCGCGCCCGCCTCCTCGTCCGTCCCGGCCATCCGAGCCTCCCGTGGTTCGTCCGACGGCGCGCACCCTAGTGGCCGGGCCAGGGGGTTGTCACGACACCCGCGACAACGCGGACCTGCGGATTTCCGTATGGACGGGGCGAAACGATCGTGGCGCGCAGACTGCCCGCCCGCGCGGGAGCCGCCCCGCCAGCGACGGATACCACCGGTGCGAAATCGGCTACTCGCGGTAAAACCTGACAATTCGCTAGGGAGGCGCGGCAGGGCCGAAACGGTAGATCTCCGTCGCCTCCGCCACCGGGTCCATGCGAAGGATCTGTTCGAACCGCTCGAACCGTCCCGAACGGCTACCGGGTGGCCGACCTCGGCACCTGGCCGGTCCCCGGTGTGCGCGGCTGCCCGGTGCGGACACCGGCCGCACGGCGGGCGTCGGCGTGACCCGGGGCGGCCCCAGCGCCGCCCCGCGTCAGTCCAGGCGGACGGCCATCGCCAGGAAGCGGGCGTCCTCGTCGGTGTACGACGTCATCCGCCACCCCGCCGACGCCAGCAGCGGCCGCAGGGTGGGCTCCGCGCGCAGGTCGTCCGGCGTGAGCTGCCGTCCCTGGCGCGCCGCGAGGGCCGCCCGGCCGACCGGGTGGAACAGTGCCAGGATGCCGCCCGGCCGCACCACACGCCGCAGTTCCCGCAGGTTCTCGGCAGGCCGCGGCAGATGCGAGATCAGCCCCGCAGCGAAGACGGCGTCGAACGACTCCGGGCGCAGCGGCAGTGCGGCGACGTCGGCCAGCAGCAGCCACCCGTCCCTGTGCCGTCCGGCGCGCACGGCGGCCCGCAGCATGGCCGGGGTCAGATCGACCCCCACGACCACGCCCGACGCGCCCACGGCGGCCCGCAGCGCCGGCAGGGCACGGCCGGTGCCGCACCCGGCGTCGAGCACCCGGTCGCCGCTGCGCAGCCCGAGGCCGGCGACCGCGGCCGCGTAGGCCGGGCCGTCGTCCGGGAACTTGCTGTCCCAGTCGGCGGCACGGGCGGTGAAGAACTCCTGGATGTGTGCGTGGTCCTCGCTCATGCCCCGCATGATGGCGCACACGCGGCTTCGTCGTGCGCCCCGCGCACGACCGGTCCACCGTCCGCGCACACCGCGCCGGCGTCCGCAAAGCGGCAGGAGCACGGCAACTCGCCCGCTCACTGCGCCAGGTCGCGGACCGCCACCACCTTGTCGATACGGACCCGGACCAGAAGCTCCCCGGGAACCCCGTTGCGGGCACCGAACTCCTCGGCGCGGTCCTCGCCCATGTAGCGGGCTCCGATCCGGGTGGCCCAACGCGTCAGTTCCGCCGGATCCTCCGACAGCTGAGCCCGGCCGTGGAGGACGACGAAGGAGTAGGGCGGCCGCTCGTCGTCCACGCACAGAGCGATACGGCCGTCACGTGCCAGATTGTGTCCCTTCACCGTCTCCTTGCCGGTGTTGAACACCAGGTCGTCCCCGTCGAGCAGGAACCAGATCGGGGCGACGTGCGGACTGCCGTCGGCCCGGACCGTGGCCAGCTTGCCCGTGCGGGTGCCGTACGAGACGAACTCCCGCCATTCCTCGTCGGTCATCTTCTGTGCCATGCCTCCATCCTGCTTGCCGCGGCCGCCGCTGTGGGGAAGGCTTGCGGGAGATCCTCCGGCCAGGGGGGAACATGCGACAGGGGGAGGGCGCGACATGGCGCAGAAGCAGGAAGCCGGCCGGATGCTGGACGAGCTGACCGCACGCGTGCCGCACATACGGCATGCGTTGCTCCTGTCCAGCGACGGGCTGGTCATGGGTGCGAGCACGGGACTGCGACGGGAGGACGCCGAGCATCTCGCGGCCGTCTCCTCCGGCTTGCACAGTCTGGCCAGAAGCTCCAGCAGCCACTTCGGCGCGGGTTCGGTGCGTCAGACGATCGTGGAGTTCGAGGACGCCGTGCTCTTCGTCACGGCCGCCGGCGCGGGCAGCTGCCTGTGCGTCCTCAGCAGCTCCCAGGCCGACATGGGGGAGGTCGCCTACGAGATGACCCTGCTGGTGAACCGGCTCGGCACCAACCTCGACCTGACGGCCCGCCACTCCGAGCAGACCTTACCGAAGCGGTCCTGACCAGGATTTTCGTGGCTGCCGCGGAGTTATCCACAGGCTCGAGCGGGAAACACGGGCGGCATCTACCGTGTGTCGCAGGCGAGCGCAGCGGGCGCGAGCCACCGACACCACGGGGGTGCGCACATGTCCGGTGACACGATCGAGCACGGGCCGAAGACCGCGTCCGGACCGGCCCGGGGACAGAACCGAACGACCGTCAGCCCGGGCCGGGCTGCACGCGAACTGTGCCTGAGGCAGGACGAGTTCGACATCGCCGTCCTTCTCGGTCACATCCGTACCCGGCGCGACGAGGGCTCAGGGGGCCGCTGTGTCGACCGAGCCGAGATCGAACGGCTGCGGTACCGGGAACGCTTCCCGGGGCACCTGCGCGAGCAGCTCACCACCGTCGGCACCCGGGAGGGCGCGCGGCTCATGGGAGTGACTCCCACCAGGTTCGTCCGCCTGGCCCGCCTGGGACTGGTGGTGCCGGTGACGTTCCGCGTCACCCGGAACCGGTCCGTCGTCTGGCGCTATCCGGTGGGTGAGCTGCGCCTGTTCGCCGGCGACCCCGAGCACGCCGCGCTGCTGCGGCAGCCGCTGCCCCAGCACCTGCGCGATCAGCTGGACGCGGGTGTGGACCTGCGGGCCCGCAACTGGCGTCGACGGTATCTGCGCTGCCTGCTGCGCCAGGCCGAGGACGCGTGGGAGCGGGCGGCCTGCGCGGCCTCGCTGCTGGACCCGGTCACGGTGTCGGAGACGGTCACCGATCCCTGCGAACGGGCCCGTCTCCTCCGCCTGCGGCAGCTCCCGCCGGGGCATGGTGCACCGGGCTCGCCCACCGCGCGCCTGGTCGAGCGGATCACGACGGCGCAGGACGCCGACGAGATCGAACGGCTCCGGACAGACCTGCAGCGGACGGTGCGCGAGGCGCGACGCCGCCGGCCCGCGCCCCGGCACACCGGCCCCTCCCGGCAGGAGCAGCGCCCGTGTGCTGCCGGGCACGGACAGCGCACCGCACCGCACGAGCCCGTGCGGCCTGCCCCGGTCCGGCATGCGCACGCCCTGCTCGGCCGGCTGCTCGGCACCGGTGACACGACATCGGCACACGACGCGACAGCGGCACGCAACATGATCGTGGCCGCCTCCGCCCGCGCCGCGCACCGGCTCCGGTACCTGACGGCCGGCGCCTACACCGCGCGGAACAGGCCCTCCTGGACGACCGACACCAGCAGGCGGCCCTGCCGGTCGTAGATCCGGCCGCGGGCCAGGCCACGGCCGCCGATGGCGATCGGGGACTCCTGGTCGTACAGGAACCACTCGTCCGCCCGGAACGGCCGGTGGAACCACATGGCGTGGTCCAGCGACGCCATGTCGAAGCCCCGCGGCCCCCACAGAGGCTCCACCGGCAGACGCACCGCGTCGAGCAGCGTCATGTCGCTGGCGTAGGTCAACGCGCAGGTGTGCACCAGCGGGTCGTCACCGAGCGGTCCGACGGCACGCATCCACACCGCACTGCGCGGCTCGGCCTCCTTCACCTCCTCCGGGGTCCAGCGGAGACGGTCGACGTACCGGATGTCGAAGGGCTGGCGCCGCGCCATGCGCTCCAGCTGCTCGGGCAGCGCTCCCAGGTGCTCGCGCACCTCGTCGCGGACGGTCGGCAGCGTCTCCGGGGCCGGTACCTCCCGGGCCGGCGGCAGCTGGTGCTCGAAACTGCCCTGCTCAGGTTTGTGGAAGGAGGCGGTCAGCGTGAAGATCGTGCGGCCCTGCTGCACGGCGGTGACCCGGCGCGTCGTGAACGAGCGCCCGTCGCGCACCCGCTCGACCTGGTACACGATCGGCACGCCCGGCCGGCCGGGGCGCAGGAAGTACGCGTGCAGGGAGTGGACCGGGCGCTCGCCGTCCGTGGTGCGGCCGGCGGCGACCAGTGCCTGGCCCGCCACCTGGCCGCCGAAGACCCGCTGCAGCGACTCGTGCGGGCTCCGGCCGCGGAATATGTTGACCTCGATCTGCTCCAGATCGAGCAGGTCCACGAGGCGTTCGGCCGGATTTGTCATGGGCGGGCTTCTCCTGTGGTCGCAAGGAAACGGTGGGGGCTTACGGGGGCCGGATGCGCCTTCGGTGCCGGGCGGACGCGGCTCACAGCGGTCCGACGTCCGTGACCCGGACGACCGCCCGGCCCTCGGCGTCCGACGCGGCCAGGTCGACCTCGGCGCTGATGCCCCAGTCGTGGTCGCCGTTGGGGTCGTCGAAGATCTGACGCACCCGCCACAGCCCGTTCTCCGGCTCCTCCTGGATCACCAGCAGCTTGGGGCCGCGCGCATCCGGACCGGTGCCGAGGTCGTCGTACTCCTCCCAGTACCGGTCCATCGCCTCGCCCCACGCCTCGGCGTCCCAGCCGGACTCGGCGTCCATCTCGCCCAGTTCCTCGAACTGGTCGAGCGCGGCCAGCTCGACGCGGCGGAACATGGCGTTGCGCACCAGGACACGGAAGGCACGCGCATTGGCCGTGACCGGCTTGACCTGGTCGGCCTTCTCCTGGGCCTCCTCGGCGGTCACCTCCTCCGGGTTGGCCAGCTGCTCCCACTCGTCCAGCAGGCTGGAGTCGACCTGCCGCACCATCTCGCCCAGCCAGGCGATCAAATCCTGCAGGTCCTCGGACTTCAGGTCGTCGGGGACGGTGTGCTCCAGCGCCTTGTAGGCGCTGGCCAGGTAGCGCAGCACGATCCCCTCGGTGCGGGCCAGCTCGTAGAAGGACACCAGCTCCGTGAACGACAGCGCCCGCTCGTACATGTCGCGCACCACGGACTTCGGCGACAGCGGATGGTCGCCGACCCACGGATGGCTCTTGCGGTAGGTGCGGTACGCGTGGACGAGCAGCTCCTCCAGCGGCTTGGGGTAGGTGATCTCCTGGAGCCGCTCCATGCGCTCCTCGTACTCCACGCCGTCGGCCTTCATCGCGGCCACGGCCTCCCCGCGCGCTTTGTTCTGCTGGGCGGCCAGGATCTGCCGCGGATCGTCGAGCGTGGACTCCACGACGGACACCATGTCCAGCGCGTACGACGGGGATTCCGGATCCAGCAGGTCGAACGCGGCCAGCGCGAAGGTGGACAGCGGCTGGTTCAGCGCGAAGTCCTGCTGGAGGTCGACCGTGAGACGCACGATCCTGCCCTCGGCGTCGGGTTCGTCGAGCTTCTCGACGATCCCGCCGTCCAGCAGCGAGCGGTAGATGGCGATGGCGTGCCGGATGTGCCGCAGCTGCTGCTTGCGCGGCTCGTGGTTGTCCTCGAGCAGCCGCCGCATCGCCTCGAAGGCGTTGCCGGGACGCGCGATCACCGACAGCAGCATCGCGTGCGTGACACGGAAGCGGGACGTCAGAGGTTCCGGCTCGGAGGCGATGAGCTTCTCGAAGGTCTTGTCCGTCCAGCCGACGAAGCCCTCCGGAGCCTTCTTGCGGACCACCTTGCGGCGCTTCTTCGGATCGTCGCCCGCTTTGGCCAGCGCCTTCTCGTTCTCGATGACGTGCTCGGGGGCCTGCGCAACGACGAAACCCTCCGTGTCGAACCCCGCACGCCCGGCCCGGCCGGCGATCTGATGGAACTCCCGGGCCCGCAGGGTACGCACCCGCGTGCCGTCGTACTTGGTCAGCGCGGTGAACAGCACCGTGCGGATCGGGACGTTGACGCCGACACCCAGGGTGTCCGTGCCGCAGATCACCTTCAGCAGGCCGGCCTGCGCCAGCTTCTCCACCAGCCGCCGGTACTTGGGCAGCATGCCGGCGTGATGCACCCCGATGCCGTGACGGACGTAACGGGAGAGATTGCGGCCGAAGCGGGTGGTGAAGCGGAAGTTGCCGATCAGTTCGGCGATCTGCTCCTTCTCCTCGCGCGAGCACATGTTGATGCTCATCAGCGCCTGCGCCCGCTCCACGGCCTGCGCCTGGGTGAAGTGCACGATGTACACCGGCGCCTGTCGGTTCTGCAGCAGATCGGTGAGCGTCTCCGTCAGCGGGGTGCGCCGGTACTCGTAGGACAGCGGCACCGGACGGGTCGCGGAGCGCACCACCGCCGTGGGACGGCCGGTGCGGCGGGTGAGGTCCTTCTCGAAGAAGGACACGTCGCCGAGCGTGGCAGACATCAGGACGAACTGTGCCTGCGGCAGCTCCAGCAGCGGAATCTGCCAGGCCCAGCCGCGGTCGGGCTCGGCGTAGAAGTGGAACTCGTCCATCACGACCTGGCCGACGTCGGCGTGCCTGCCGTCGCGCAGCGCGATGGACGCCAGCACCTCGGCGGTGCAGCAGATGACGGGCGCGTCGGCGTTCACGGAGGCGTCGCCGGTGAGCATGCCGACGTTCTCCGTGCCGAACAGCTTGCACAGCTCGAAGAACTTCTCCGACACCAACGCCTTGATCGGCGCCGTGTAGAAGGTGACCTCGTCCCGGGCGAGTGCCGCGAAGTGCGCGGCGGCAGCGATCATGCTCTTCCCGGATCCGGTGGGCGTCGACACGATGACGTTCGCCCCGGAGACCACCTCGATCAGCGCCTCCTCCTGATGCGGATAGAGGGTGAGCCCCCGCTCCTGGGCCCACGAGTCGAAGGCCTCGTACAGGGCGTCGGGGTCGGCGGTCGGCGGCAGCTGGTCGATGAGGGTCACGCACCCATCTTGCCTGGCCGCACGGTCCGGGCGGGAATCGGATGCCACAGCGAAGATCACGACCGCTACGCTGTCTCGCCGACGGAGCATCGGCGCACCGGGCCAACGGGCCTGCCGCGCAGACGAAATGGGGCGGAACACAGCCATGATGGGACCAGCACACTCACTGTCCGGCGCGGCGGCCTGGCTGGGGGTGGGAGCCGTCACGGCGGCGGCGGGGCATCCGATGCCCTGGCCGGTCCTGCTGAGCGGCGCGCTGATCTGCGCGGGCGCCGCACTCGCCCCCGACCTGGATCACAAGCCCGCCACGATCTCCCGGGCCTTCGGACCGATATCGCGCGCCCTGTGCGAGTTCGTCGACCGGCTCTCCTACGCCGTGTACAAGGCCACGCGCACCAAGAGCGACCCGCGCCGCTCCGGCGGTCACCGGACGCTGACGCACACCTGGGTGTGGGCGGTGCTGATCGGCGCCGGCTTCTCCGTGCTGGCGGTCACCGGCGGACGCTGGGCGGTGCTGGTGATCCTTTTCGTCCACATGGTGCTGGCCATCGAGGGCCTGCTGTGGCGGGCGGCCCGCGGCTCCAGCAGCGATGTCCTGGTGTGGCTGCTGGCGGCGACGAGCGCCTGGATACTCGTCGGCGTCCTCGACGAGCCGGGCAAGGGCTCGCAGTGGCTGTTCCCGGGCCAGGAGTACCTGTGGCTGGGCCTGCCGATCGTGGTGGGGGCGCTGGTGCACGACATCGGGGACGCGCTGACGGTCTCCGGCTGCCCGATCCTGTGGCCGATCTCCATACGCCGCAAGCGCTGGTACCCGCTCGGCACGCCGAAGCCGATGCGGTTCAAGGCCGGCAGCTGGGTGGAGGTGAAGGTGCTGATGCCGGCGTTCATGGTGCTCGGCGTCATGGAGTGCGTCGCCGCGCTGAACGTCGGCTGAGGGACTCCTTCCCGACGGGGTCAGCCCGGCGTGCTCCCGCCGGACGTCTGCTCCTGGCCGCCGAAGCGGCGCTCGAACCGGGCGATGCGCCCCTCGGAGTCCACCGTGCGTGCCTTGCCCGTGTAGAACGGGTGGCTCTCCGAGGAGATCTCCACGTCCACGACCGGGTAGGTCTGCCCGTCGTCCCAGTCGATGGTCTGGTCGCTGGTCGCGGTGGAGCGGGTGAGGAAGGCGTAGCCGGCGGCCCGGTCACGGAAGACCACAGGGTGGTAGGCGGGATGCTTGTCCTGCTGCATGGGTGCTCCTCGTGCGATGGAAGCGGCCCGAAGGGGCGAGGCTGGGCCGGCGTCGCACCCGGGGCCGCGTCAGTCGCGCAGCCCTTCGTCGTCCACGACGTGCACCGCCGCCTCCTCGGCGGAGGCCGCCGCACCGTCGATCCCGACGTCCGAGGCGACCAGAGCGCTTTCCTCGTCTTCGTGCACACCCTCGTCGGGTGCGACGAGCCGGCCGGAGCGGGCGGAGCCCACCTCCTGGTCCAGGGGTTCCCCGTCCGTGCCGGTGCAGTCGCCGATACCGTCGCCGTCCGGAACCGCCATGTCGGGCAGCTCCTCGGCCAGACGCTGGTCCAGCGTCTCGCCCCGCCGGCGTTCATCGGCCGTCACACCGGTGTGTTCCACGGCCCACGGGCGCTCGGGCGGGGACCAGCCACGGTCGAGGGGATCGTCGACGCCGTCGTACTCGAGAGTGTCCTCCGAGTCCAGCACTCCCGTGTCTTCCTTGATCTCGGAGTCCAAATCGGGCTGGTAGACGTCGTCACCCCAGCCGTCGGCGCTGTCCACGGATACCTCCAGGTGGTGGGGACGGTCCCGTTCCCGCCACGGCCGGCGGCCGGCCGCGGCGTGCGGTGCAGTGCCCTCGCCGGGCGAACCGGACGGCTCGCAGGCGTTCCCCGTACCACTGCCGTTTTCCAGATTTTCACCCCGGATCGGCAGCGCGCAACGGCAGTCCGGCGACCCGCCGGGTCCGCACCGGGCACTGCCGCCGGGCGCTGTTCCCCGGGACCGTGTGGCCCGGCCCGGCCCGCCCGCCTGCGGAGACCCTGCGCACAGCCCCGGCACCTGGCCGTCCCGCACCGGCACACCCGTGCCCGGCCCACGCCCTCCCGCTCGCCGACGGCACCGCTCCCGCCCCGCTCCGGCGTGCTCGTGCCGTCCGTCCCCGTGACCTCAGCCGTGCCACGAGCGCCACAGCGCCGCGTACGAGCCGCCCGCGGCGACCAGCTCCTCATGGCTGCCCAGCTCGGTGATGCGGCCCTCCTCGACCACCGCGATGACGTCCGCGTCATGTGCGGTGTGGAGCCGGTGCGCGATGGCGACCACCGTGCGGCCCGCAAGAACCCGGGCCAGGGACCGCTCCAGATGCCGGGCGGCCCGCGGGTCGAGCAGCGAGGTCGCCTCGTCCAGCACCAGGGTGTGTGGATCGGCCAGGACCAGCCGGGCCAGCGCGACCTGCTGGGCCCGGGCCGGCGTGAGCGCCGCGCCGCCGGAGCCGGCCTCGGTGTCCAGTCCGTCGTCGAGGGCGCGGGCCCAGCCGTCCGCGCCGACGGCGCGGAGCGCGGCCCACAGCTCGGCGTCGGTCGCCTCCGGGCGGGCGAGACGCAGATTGTCGCGCAGAGAGCCGACGAAGACATGATGTTCCTGGTTGACCAGGGCGACGTGACAGCGCACGTGCTCGGCGGGCATCCGGGACAGCTCGGCACCGCCCAGAGTGACCTGTCCGCTGCGGGGCGCGTAGATCCCGGCGAGCAGCCGGCCCAGGGTGGACTTTCCGGCGCCCGACGGCCCGACCAGGGCCAGCCGGGTGCCGGGAGCCACCCGCAGGGTCACCTCGCGCAGCACGTCCACGCCCTGCCGGTAGCCGAAGCACACCGTGTCCGCCCGCACCTCACGGTCCCGCGGGACGATCGCGGGGTCCCCGGCGTCCGGCTCGATCTCGCGGACCCCGACCAGCCGTGCCAGCGACACCTGTGCCACCTGCAGCTCGTCGTACCAGCGCAGGATGAGCCCCACCGGGTCGACCAGCATCTGGGCGATGAGCGCACCGGCGGTCAGCTCGCCCACACCGACCCAGCCGCGCAGCACGAACACACCGCCGAGCAGCAGCACGGACGCGAGTACGGTCACGTGCGTGACGTTGACGACCGGGAACAGCACCGACCGCAGCCAGAGCGTGTACCGTTCCCAGCCCGTCCACACTTTGATCCGGCGGTCCGACAGGGCGACGCGCCGGGCACCGAGCCGGTGCGCCTCGACGGTGCGCGCGGCGTCCACCGTCTCGGCGAGCGCGGCGGCCACGGCGGCGTATCCGGCGGCCTCCGCACGATAGGCGGACGGCGCCCGCCGGAAGTACCACCGGCATCCGGCGATCAGCAGCGGCAGCGCGAGCAGCACGGCCGTGGCGAGAGGCGGGGAGGTGACGACCAGGCCCCCCAGCAGCAGCGCCGCCCACACCACGCCGATCGTCAGCTGCGGCACGGCCTCGCGCATCGCGTCGGAGAGCCGGTCGATGTCCGTGGTGATGCGGGAGAGCAGGTCGCCGGTGCCCGCCCGCTCCAGGACGCCCGGCGGCAGGCGGACCGCCCGGACGAGGAAGTCCTCACGCAGATCGGCGAGCATCCGCTCGCCGAGCACCGCCCCGCGCAGCCGCATCTCGCGGACGGAGACGGCCTGGACGAGCAGAGCGAGCACGAACAGCGAGACGGTCGCCCCCAGGCGCAGGTCCTGCCTGCCGTCCGACATCCGCTGCGCCAGGCCGCCCAGCAGCCAGGGAGCCGCCATGGAGGCGAGCACGGCGACGGCGTCGGCGGTGACGAGAAGCACGAAGTCACGGCGGTGGCGGCGCAGCAGTTGCCGCACATAGGCGCGCACGGTGGCGGCACTGCCCACGGGCAGTGTGTGCGCCGCGGCCGGGGCCGCCGGGTCGCAGGCGGGTGGCGGCACGCCGATCATGCGGTTCCCTCCATCTCCTCCAGCACTTCCCCGGCCGCCGTACCGCTCGGCGCCCGGGTCTGCCCGGTGTCCGTGCCCCGCTGCGTCCTGCCGGTCCCGTCCGCCGCCTCGCCGGTCTCGCGGGTCACCACCGACCGGTACCGGGCATCGGTCCGCATCAGGTCGTGGTGTGCCCCGACGGCCACGGCCGTGCCCTCGTGGACCAGCACCACGCGGTCCGCCTGGTCCAGCAGCAGCGGTGAGGAGGTGAAGACCACCGTGGTGCGTCCGGTACGCAGGTTGCGCAGCCCCTTCGCGATCCGTGCCTCGGTGTGGCTGTCCACGGCCGAGGTCGGTTCGTCCAGGACGAGCACCTCGGGATCGGTGACGAGCGAGCGGGCGAGGGCGAGACGTTGCCGCTGGCCGCCGGACAGGGAGCGGCCGCGTTCCGTGATCCGCGCGTCCATCGGGTCGACGGTGCCCGGGGTTCCCCGCGCCAGCGCGGCGAGGACGTCGTCGCACTGTGCGGCGGCCAGCGCCGCCCGCGCGGTGACGCCGCCCGAGGCCGGCACGTCCAGCAGCTCGCGCAGGGAACCGGACAGCAGCACCGGGTCCTTGTCCTGGACCAGGACGGCGGTGCGGGCCACGTCGAGCGGCAGCGTGTCGAGCGGGACACCGCCCAGCAGGACGGAGGGGCCCGGTTCGCCGGAGTGCCCGCCGAGGCGTTCCGCCAGACGGCCGGCGGCGTCCGGGTCCCCGCACACCACGGCGGTCAGCCGGCCGGCAGGCACGTGCAGCCCGGTCGCCGGGTCGTGCAGATCCCCGGACGGCACACAGACGTCCGCGGACAGCGGATTCCCGGACGACAGGCCCGTCGGATCGTCGGACAGGCCCGGCGGGTCACCGGACAAGCCCGGGCGCGTCGGCCGGGGGCTGTGGCCGCCGTCCTCCGTCCCGTCCCTCTGGCCGTCCGGTCCGGGGGTGCGGGGGTGCGGGCCGGCCGGAGCGCCGTGGCACTCGTCGTTCTGCCAGGCCGGCACCGTGGCCCGTCGCAGGGACAGCACCCGCGCGGCCCGCTGCGCCGACGGCCGGGAGAACGAGTACGCCATGGCGATCTCCTGTACGTGCCGCAGCGGATAGGTGAGGAGCATCACGGAGCTGTAGACGGTGACGAGTTGCCCGACGGTGATCCGGTCCCCGCGCACCAGGTGCACGCCGTACCACACGACCGCGAGCAGCAGCAGGCCCGGCAGGAGCACCTGGATCGCGCCGATCAGGGACCACATGCGGGCGCTGTGCACGGCCGCCTGCCGCACCTCCTGCGAGGCGCGGCGGTACCGGTCGAGGAACAGCTGCTCGCCGCCGATGCCGCGCAGCACCCGCAGTCCCGCCACGGTGTCGGAGGCCAGCTCGGTGGCCCGGCCGGCCTTCGCGCGCTGCACATCGGCGCGGCGCGTGGCGTGCGGCAGCAGCGGCAGCACCGTCACGGCCAGCACCGGCAGGCCCGCCGCGACGATCGCACCCAGCACGGGCTGGTAGACGACGAGGGCGACGCAGACCAGCACGACGGTGACCAGGGCCGCGGTGCACCGGGACACGGCCTCCACGAACCAGCCGATCTTCTCGACGTCGCCCGTGGACACGGTGACCACCTCGCCGGCGGCGACCCGCCGTGTCAGCACCGAGCCCAGCTCCGCGGCCTTGCGGGCCAGCAGCTGCTGCACCCGGGCGGCCGCGGTGATCCAGTTGGTGACGGCGGCGCGGTGCAGAAAGGTGTCGCCGAGGGCGTTGCCGGCGCACAGCAGCGCCAGCAGTCCGCCCGTGAGCGCCAGGCGCGCGCCGGAGCGGTCGAGGACGGCCTGGACGGCGAGGCCGACGCAGAACGGCAGGGCGGAGACCGACGCGAAGTGCAGCAGTCCCCACGCCAGCGACTTCAGCTGTCCGCGGAGCTGATGGCGTCCCAGCCACCACAGGAAGCGGGGACCCGAGCGAGCGTCCGGCACACCCGGGTCCGGATACGGGAGGTCTTGGATGCGCATGTCGTCCCTGGGGCTCTGGTGCGGGAGTACGGCTCGTATCGGGGGCGGAGGGGGCGCACTGCATGCAGGGCGACAAGCCGTCACCTGCCCGTCACAGCGTGGCGGCGCACGCGGCACCGGGCAAACGGTTTTCCGCGGATCTGCCCGAGAGGTGCGTCGGCTGCCGGCCGTCGACCGTTCGAGCAGCAGGACCGGAATGCCCGTCAGGTGGAGAAGAGCGGCGGATAAGGCTGTTCGGACCAATCTCGATTAGATCGTCATGCCTTCGGCGACCACCATGGACGCATGCGAAACGGCGGAGCAAGGCGTGCGATGGCCGCGGCGGCGGTCTGCGGTGTCCTGATGTCGGCTCTGACGGCGTGCGGCGACGCGCGGACCGAGGCCCGTCACGGAGACGTCCCCAGACACGGCGGCCCTTCGGGAACCGCGCAGCCCAGTACTCCGGCGCCGCCGGCCCGCATCCCGGGTATCGGTGAACGCATGTGGCAGCGGGTCCCCGCGCAGACCCGGCAGATCGTCGCGGTGTACGGCGAGGGTCCGAACTCGCCCGACTCCACTCTCGTGCTGTACGAGAAGCGCGGAAACGTCTGGCACGTGAGCGGAAGCTGGCCGGCGCACAACGGCAAGCGCGGCTGGAGCACCGACCACCGGGAGGGCGACGAGCGCACTCCGGTGGGGGTGTTCACGCTGTCCGACGCCGGGGGACTGCTGGACGACCCTGGTTCGAAGCTTCCCTACACTCAGGACGAGAAGGCCTTCCAGACCCCGTACTACTGGGACGAGAACCACTGGCACGACTTCGACTACGTCATCGCCATCGACTACAACCGTGTGCCGGGCAACCGCCCGGACGACCCGACCCGCCCCCTCGGGCAGGACAAGGGCGGGGGCATCTGGCTGCACCTGGACCACGGCGACGGCACGCTGGGCTGCGTCAGCGTCCCGGGATCGGCGATGCGCTATCTGCTGCGCACGCTCGACCCCGCGGACCGTCCCGTGGTGGTGATGGGGGACAAGGCCACCCTGCGGGCCTGAGACACGGGCGAGCGTCTGCCGCAATCCCCGGCACCGGCAGGGCGGACGCGATCCCCGGCACCGGCAGGACGGATCGGCTGCCCCGCCTCGCCTCTCGCGCCCCGCGTGACAGGTCCGGTGCCGGTGGACCCGTGCCATGGGGCGTGGCGCCACGGAAGCACCGGACGCCTCTGGAGGACGCCGTGCTCCACGCGCCTACGGGCGCCGGCCCGGTGCCGGGCGCCGCGTCGTCAGCAGCGCCGGTCCTGGGCCGGCGCCGCGCCCACCAGGGTGTCCAGCAGCCCGCCGAGCATCCGGCGCTGGTCGTCCGTCAGGGGCGCCAGGATCTCCTCGGCGGCGGTACGGCGCGCGTGGCGCAGGGTGCGGAGATCTGTACGGCCGTCGTCAGTCAGTTCGATCCGGATGACCCGGCGGTTGTCAGGATCGGGGACCCGGCGCACCTTGCCGCTCGCCTCCAGCGCGTCCACCAGCGTGGTCACCGCACGGGGCACGACCTCCAGGGCCTGAGCGAGGTCGGCCATGCGGGGCGGCTCGGGAAAGTGCGCAAGCGTGCGCAGCAGCCGGGACTGGGCGGGGGTGACGCCCAGGGCGTGCTCCTCCAGATGGCGTTTCTGGATGCGGTGAACCCGGCGGGTGAGCCGCAGCAGTTGCTCGGCAAGCAGGCCGTCGGAGTCGGGGCTGGTCATGCCGGGAACACTATCAGGACCTCGTTCATTGTGAACATAGGTAAGTATGAGCTACGATCCCTGAGCCCGACCGACGCCGTGCGTCCGTGCCGCGCCCGCCGACGACACCCGCGCACGCCGGCCCCGCCCGTCCCCGTAGGAGCTCATGCACCCCGACGGCCCGCCCTCCTGGACCCCGCCCGCGGACGCCAAGGACCAGCCCCGGCAGGTCCGCAGGATCCTGCGCCTGTTCAAGCCCTACCGGGGCCGCCTCGCGGTCGTCGGCCTGCTGGTGGGCGCCTCCTCGCTGGTCTCCGTCGCCACACCCTTCCTGCTGAAGGAGATCCTCGACGTCGCGATCCCGCAGGGCCGCACCGGGCTGCTGACCGTGCTCGCCGCGGGGATGATCCTCAGCGCCGTCCTCACCAGCGTCTTCGGCGTCCTGCAGACCCTCATCTCCACGACCGTGGGCCAGCGGGTCATGCACGACCTGCGCACCGCCGTCTACGGGCGCTTGCAGCGCATGTCGCTCGCGTTCTTCACCCGCACCCGCACCGGCGAGGTGCAGTCCCGCATCGCCAACGACATCGGCGGCATGCAGGCCACCGTCACCTCCACCGCCACCTCCCTGGTCTCCAATGTGACCAGCGTGGTCGCCACGGTCGTCGCCATGGTGGCCCTGGACTGGCGGCTGACGATCGTCTCGCTGCTCCTGCTGCCGGTCTTCGTGTGGATCAGCCGCCGCGTCGGCAACGAGCGCAAGAAGATCACCACGCAGCGCCAGAAGCAGATGGCGGCGATGGCCGCCATCGTCACCGAGTCGCTGTCCGTCAGCGGCATCCTGCTCGGCCGCACCATGGGACGTTCCGACTCGCTCACCGCGTCCTTCGCCGGCGAGTCCGAACGCCTGGTCGACCTAGAGGTGCGCTCCAACATGGCCGGACGCTGGCGCATGGCGGTCATCACCATCGTCATGGCCGCCATGCCGGCCGTCATCTACTGGACCGCGGGCCTGGCCCTGCAGATCGGCGGGCCCACGGTCTCCATCGGCACCGTCGTCGCCTTCGTCTCGCTCCAGCAGGGCCTGTTCCGGCCGACGGTGAGCCTGCTGTCGACCGGTGTGCAGATCCAGACGTCCCTGGCGCTTTTCCAGCGCATCTTCGAGTACCTGGACCTGCCGGTCGACATCACCGAACGCGAGCGGCCTGTGCACCTGGACCAGGTCAAGGGAGAGGTCCGGTTCGAGAACGTCGCCTTCCGCTACGACGGCGACGGCGACCCCGTTCTGGACGGCATCGACATCACCGTTCCGGCCGGCAGCAGCCTCGCGATCGTCGGCCCGACCGGCGCGGGCAAGTCCACGCTCGGCTACCTGGTGCCCCGGCTGTACGACGTGACCGGGGGCCGTGTCACCCTCGACGGAGTCGACGTCCGCGACCTCGACTTCGACACGCTCGCCCGGGCGGTCGGCGTGGTCTCCCAGGAGACGTACCTGTTCCACGCCTCCGTCGCCGACAACCTGCGTTTCGCCAAGCCCGACGCCACCGACGAGGAACTGAGGGCGGCGGCACGCGCGGCCCAGATCCACGACCACATCGCGTCCCTGCCCGACGGCTACGACACCGTCGTCGGCGAGCGCGGCCACCGCTTCTCCGGAGGCGAGAAGCAGCGCCTGGCGATCGCCCGCACCATCCTGCGTGACCCGCCGGTCCTCATCCTCGACGAGGCCACCAGCGCCCTGGACACCCGCACGGAGGCCGCCGTGCAGGAGGCCATCGACGCGCTGTCCGCCGACCGGACCACCCTCACCATCGCGCACCGCCTGTCCACCGTGCGGAACGCCGACCAGATCGTGGTGCTCGACTCCGGCCGCGTCGCCGAACGCGGCACCCACGAGGAACTGCTGGAGCTGGGCGGCCGCTATGCCGCGCTGGTCCGCCGCGACGCCCGGCTCGACCCGGCGGACTGACGCCTGAGCAGGCACACGGCACAGGGCCCGTGCTCCGCCTCAGGCCGCTGCGGCCGTCTCCCCGGCCAGCAGGCGCCGGATGTCCCGGACGGCCGCGCGTCCGGCCCGGTTGGCGCCGATCGTGCTCGCCGAGGGGCCGTAGCCGACCAGATGGATCCGCGGGTCGGCGACCACCCGCGTTCCCTGGACGCGGATGCCGCCGCCCGGCTCGCGCAGCCCGAGCGGCGCCAGATGCGCCAGCGCGGCCCGGAATCCGGTCGCCCACAGGATGACGTCGGCCGCCACATGCCGGCCGTCCCGCCACGCGACCCCGTCCAGGGTGATCCGGTCGAACATGGGCAGCCGGTGCAGGGTGCCGTTCTCAAGACCCCGCCGGACGGCGTCGTTCAACGGCAGCCCGGTGACCGAGACGACGCTGCGCGGTGGCAGCCCCTGCCGCACCCGTTCCTCCACCAGCGCGACCGCGGCCCGGCCGGCGTTCTCGTCGAACGGGCCCTCACGGAAGAGCGGCGGCCTGCGCGTCACCCAGGTGGTGGCGGCTGCGTACGGCGCCAGCTCCAGCAGGTGCTGGGTCCCCGACGCGCCACCGCCGACCACGACGACCCGCTGCCCGGCGAACTCCTCGGGACCCCTGTACTGAGCGGTGTGCAGCTGATGCCCCCGGAAGGTCTCCTGCCCGGGGTAACGGGGCCAGAAGGGACGCTCCCAGGTGCCGGTCGCGTTGATCAGCGCACGTGTCGACCACAGCCCCTGGCTCGTCTCCACCAGCAGCCGTCCCGCGGTTCCCTCCCGTACCGCCCGCACATGCGCGGGGCGGTGCACCCGGAGACCGAACTCGCGCTCGTAGGCGGCGAAATAACCGGCGACGACCTGTGCGGACGGCTGCGCCGGGTCCGCCTCCGTCAGCTCCATCCCCGGCAGGCTGTGCATGCCGTGCACCTTGCCCCACGTCAGCGTCGGCCACCGGAACTGCCAGGCGCCGCCGGGACCGGGGGAGTGGTCGAACACCACGAAGTCGCGTTCCGGCTCGAAGCCCGTGCGGCGCAG
Source organism: Streptomyces thermodiastaticus (assembly GCF_014656135.1). Lineage (GTDB taxonomy): Bacteria > Actinomycetota > Actinomycetes > Streptomycetales > Streptomycetaceae > Streptomyces > Streptomyces thermodiastaticus. The sequence continues at coordinate 297,347 of NZ_BNBV01000001.1, read as the reverse complement.
ATGGTAGGCGGCGGACAGCCCGGCCTGACCGGCACCCACGACGACCACGTCGACCTCACGTGTGCTGTTCACGCCTTCACCAACCGTGGGCCGGGCGCGTGTCTTCCCGGTGATCGAGCAGGATGGGACGCATGCCACACGCTTTCACGACCCGAGTGCTGAACGTCGCCACCGGCTCACGGGAGAGGGTCGTCGACCTCACCCGCGACTGCGAGTCCTTCCTGCGGGAGGCCGCCGACGGCCGTGACGGCCTGCTGAACGTCTTCGTGCCGCACGCGACGGCCGGCATCGCCATCATCGAGACCGGCGCCGGCAGCGACGACGACCTCCTCGCCGCGCTGCACACCTTGCTTCCCTCCGACGACCGCTGGCAGCACCGTCACGGCAGCCCCGGCCACGGTCGCGACCACGTCCTTCCCGCCTTCGTCGCCCCGCACGCCACCGTCCCGGTCCTCGGCGGACGGATGGAACTGGGCACCTGGCAGTCGGTGTGCCTGGTCGACACGAACGTCGACAACGCGAACCGCCAGGTCCGGCTGAGCTTCCTGGGCTGAGCCGCCGCCCGCTGACGGGTCTCGCCGGGTCGCCGCCCGGGCGGCACCGGAGAACCGGTGGCGCCTCGGACGGCCCGGCGACCCGGGCTCGTCCGCGGCAGCCGACGGCACGTCACCTTCCGCCGAAGGCCCCGCCGCCACCCACCGGCAGCACGAGACGCGTCGGGTGTCATGACCATGGCTAGATGTGATCATGACAACACCACTATAGTGCGTCGGTCCGGAACGCTCTCGGGACAGGAGGTCTGCGTTGCACGGCTCGACACTTGCGCGAAGAGCGCGCCGCGCACTCAAGGCGGCCGTACTCGCCGGCGTACTCGTGCTCACATCGTTCGGGGTGGCCGGCCTGTCCACTGCTCAGGACCGCGACCTCGACGTCGACGAAATATCGCACAGCGCGAACGTCAAGCCCCTGGCGAACATCCCGAGGCAGGGGCCGCTCGCCGAGGCCACCCACAGCGACCTCGCCTTCTACCGCGACTACGCCATCCAGGGCACCTACGCCGGGTTCACGATCTACGACATCAAGAACCCCAGGAAGCCGGAGATCGTCTCCCAGTTCGCGTGCAACGGCGGCCAGGGCGACCCGACCGTCTCCGAGGACGGCAAGCTGCTGTTCGTGTCGGTCGACACCCCGCAGTCGGACCCGTCCTGCACGAGCACGAACTCCAATGCGGCCAACGCTGACGCCTGGGAAGGCATCCGCATCTTCGATATCAGCGACAAGCGCCACCCCACGTACGTGAAGTCGGTGCGGACCGACTGCGGTTCCCACACGCACACGTACGTTCCCGCCGGCCGGGACACGGCCTACCTCTACATCTCGTCGTACGGCCCCTCCCCGACGTTCCCGCACTGCCAGCCTCCGCACGACTCCATCTCGATCGTCAAGGTGCCCCTGCACGACCCGGACTCCGCGTCCGTGGTCGCCACGCCCGTGCTCTTCCCCGACGGCGGTGCGGGCGCCACCGCGGGCTGCCACGACATCACCGTCTTCCCTGCGAAGGATCTGGCCGCCGGCGCCTGCATGGGCGAAGGTGCTCTGATCGACATCTCGGATCCCACCAAGCCGTACGTGATCAGCAGCGCCACCGACGACAACTTCGCCTTCTGGCACTCGGCGACGTTCACCAACGACGGCAACCGTGTGGTCTTCACCGATGAGCTCGGCGGCGGAGGCGCGCCGACCTGCAACGAGGAGATCGGGCCGAACCGCGGCGCCGACGCCATCTACGACATCAAGGGCAAGGGCGACGACCGCCGGCTGGTGTTCCGCAGCTACTTCAAGATCCCGCGCATGCAGCAGCAGACCGAGAACTGCGTCGCCCACAACGGCTCGCTCATCCCGGCCAGGCACCGCGACATGATGGTGCAGGCCTGGTACCAGGGCGGCGTGTCGGTCATCGACTTCACCGACCCCGACCACCCGAAGGAGATCGGCTACTTCGAGCGCGGCCCGCTGTCCAAGGAGACCCTGCAGATCGGCGGATCCTGGTCGGCGTACTGGTACAACGGCTACATCTACTCCAGCGACATCACCAAGGGCCTGGACGTGCTCCGGCTCACCGGTGCGCCGAACAGCGCCGACCGGGTCCATCTGGACTTCATGAACCCGCAGACCCAGTACGTCTACAAGCCCTGATTCCGCCCATGGCCCCGGCGGGCGGCATGCACGCCGGGGCCGCACCGTACCCACACACGCAGCACGCCACACGTCCGGCCCGTCGCGTGGGCGGCTCCCGGGGCGCCGCGTGGCGAGGCAGAAGGGAACAGGGGCACAGTGAGATACCGCCACGTCGCAAGCACGTTGCTGACGGCAGTCTGCCTGCTCGGCGTCGCCGGCACGTCCGCCAGTGCGCAGACCGGGCACATGCCCGCGGCCGCGGCGGCCGGGCCTGTCCCGGCGTCAGCGCACCCGCAAGTGACGGCGAACGACGCCGATGTGAAGTTCGTCGCCATGATGATCCCGCATCACCAGCAGGCGCTCATCCTGAGCCGGATGGCCCCCTCCAGGTCCGGTGACAGCGATGTGCTGGCGCTCGCCGACCGCATCGACGTCGAGCAGGGTCTCGAGATCTACATGATGCAGTCGTGGCAGGAGTGGAACGGCCTGGAGAAGACGGACCCTCAGCAGGCATACGAGGAGATGCTGCAGGATCCGATGATGGTCGAGATGATGGGGATGGCCACCCCCGAGGAGCTCGACCAGCTGAGCGCGGCCACGGGTGACGCCTTCGACGTGCAGTACCTGCGGCTGATGATCAAGCATCACAACGGCGCGATCGGCATGCTGTCGGACGTGCTCGCCAACGGCACCGACGAGACCCTGCAGACGTGGGCGACCGACATGCTGGCCAACCAGTACGCGCAGGTCCAGATGATGCAGCAGATGCTGGACGAGAGGACGAAGACGCCGACGTCCTGACCCGTCCGGCGGACCGTCACTCCCCGCGGCCGGACCTCGCGGGGGCCCCTGGACGAGGGACACGGCGGTGACGGGGCCGCAGGACCGGGCGGCACATGCGCGGCTGCCGCCCGGCCCGCGGGCCGGAGGCCACTGTGGCGGCCCTGCGTGAAGACCCTCAGCGCTGCAGAGTCAGCAGGCCCGGACGGTAGGGCAGGAGGTCGTAGTCGCCGCCGGAGCCGGGGCTGCGCCCTTGGTAGAGCAGCTGCATGCTGCAGGGGTCGACGGTCATGGTCTGATCGGGAGTGGTGCGGATCAGTTCCCCGTGGCTGATGTCGTCGGTCCAGGAAGCACCGCTGTTGGCCTTGCCGGCGAACGGATCGCTCTCGGTCGTGGCCTGGGGTGTCCAAGCGCCGTCCAGGCTGGTGGCCGTGAACGAACGGAAGTAGCGGTGCCCCTGCGCGCCGATCGCCTCGACGATCATCAGGTAGCGGTTCTGTCCCTGGAGCTTGTAGACCTGCGGGGCTTCGAACAGGTTGTTGCGCGCATCGCTCATGACGACCGTCGAGGCCGAGCCGAAGCTGCCCGGGAAGTCGCCGATCGGCATGCCGGCCCGGTAGATCCTGCCGTTGTCACCGGCGAAGAACAGATACATGTGGGTGTCGTCACCGATGAGCGTCTGGTCGATGGGTCCGGTTGCGGAGTCGGTGATGCTCCCGGAGAACAGCACCTGCTCGGACGACCAGCCGTTCGGGTCGGTGGGATCGCTCGACGTCCGGTAGGAGAAGGCACTCCCGCCCCACTGATAGGCGAGCACCCAGATGTTCTTCGGTGCGAAGTAGAAGAGCGTGGGTGCGACGGCAGGGCTGTTCATCGCGTTCTGGCGGGCCGTGGCCATCTCCGGCCAGTCGTCGAACAGGTCGAAGTTCATCGAGCCCCATCTCGTCCCCGTGTCGTGCGTGGTCGCGTAGACGAGGTGTCTGCCGTTGTGGGGGACGACGGTGAAGTCCTTGAGCGAGACCCATCCGGACCTGGGCTGGGCGAGGGCGCCCGTCGAGGTCCAGTGGTAGGCGGACGGAAGCTCGCACGAGCCATGTGTGCCGGGACCGTCGGTCGGCTGTGCCTGCCGGCCGATGCCACCCAGGTCGTCGTACGGGACGACGGTCGCGGCGCCGGCGGGCCGGGTGCTCAGGACACCCGCCAGGAGCAGAAAAGGTGCCAGGACCCCGAACAGGCGTCTCGGGCGGAACGGCAGCGAGCGGTGGAACGACAACGGAGGCCCTCCTCGGGAGCGGGTGCGGTGCCGGCCGTGGTGCCTCGAATGTTTCGTTGTGCTTGCCGGTGGTGTGACGCCACAAGCTAGGAAAACGGAGGCCGCCGGTCAAGCCCCGGCGCTGCATCCGTCCGCACAGGGATCCTCTCGCCGGGGCGGCACACTGCTGCTGCGGACGCCGTCCCCCTGGAGTCGGTGAGCCGGTGAGTCGGCCAGAACGCTGTGTTGACATGGGGTTCGGGGAGACGTCCTGCCCGTGCTCGTCCGGCCGCGGCTCTTTCTCGCGAAGAGTGACGAAGGCTGCGCCGGGGTGCTGCTTCGACCGGATGAGGTTTCGAAAGTTTCGAAAGAAAGCCGGAAAGATTCTTCGTCCATCGGGTTGACGAGACACCGTCAATTCTCAATCATCCTGACGGGGAAACCGACCCTGCACCGAGCCGCGCAACCACGTCGGTCCCGAGCACCCGTGCCGCACGACGAAGCCGCGTACCGAAGCACCCGCGTCATGCCGTTGTACGTCAGCGAGGTCCGCACCACGGCAGTGGCCGGTGCACACGTGCTGCCCGGGTTCCCGGTCCGGCACGTTCGTCCGCCCAGTCGAAGCAGACGACGTCTCCCCCTGCGCCGCGCTCGTTCCGTGACGTCTACCTTGGAGGCAGACTTATGGGCTCTCACGCCCTTCCCAGACCGGTCCTCCGCCGGAGGATCCGCGGCGCGCTGTGGGCGCTGGCCGCAGGCGTCCTCGGTGTGGGCGCCGCACTGAGCACCCCGCCGACCGCGCATGCCGCCGAGAGCACGCTCGGCGCGGCGGCGGCCCAGAGCGGCCGCTACTTCGGCACCGCCATCGCTGCGGGCAAGCTGAGCGACTCGACGTACACCTCGATCGCCAACCGCGAGTTCAACATGGTGACGGCCGAGAACGAGATGAAGATCGACGCCACCGAACCGCAGCGGGGGCGATTCGACTTCACCGCCGGCGACCGCGTCTACAACTGGGCGGTGCAGAACGGCAAGCGGGTGCGCGGCCACACCCTGGCCTGGCACTCCCAGCAGCCCGGCTGGATGCAGAGCCTGAGCGGCAGTGACCTGCGCCAGGCGATGATCGATCACATCAACGGCGTGATGAGCCACTACAAGGGCAAGATCGCCCAGTGGGACGTCGTGAACGAGGCCTTCGCCGACGGCAATTCAGGAGCCCGGCGGGACTCCAACCTGCAGCGCACCGGCAACGACTGGATCGAGGTCGCCTTCCGCACCGCGCGCGCCGCCGACCCGTCCGCCAAGCTCTGCTACAACGACTACAACATCGAGAACTGGACCTGGGCCAAGACCCAGGCCGTGTACAACATGGTCCGCGACTTCAAGCAGCGTGGCGTACCGATCGACTGCGTCGGCTTCCAGTCGCACTTCAACAGCGGCAGCCCCTACAACAGCAACTTCCGCACCACCCTGCAGAGCTTCGCCGCGCTCGGTGTCGACGTGGCCATCACCGAGCTCGACATCCAGGGTGCCTCGCCCACGACGTACGCCAACGTGGTCAATGACTGCCTGGCCGTCTCGCGCTGCCTGGGCATCACCGTCTGGGGGGTGCGCGACACCGACTCCTGGCGGTCGGGTGACACCCCGCTGCTGTTCAACGGCGACGGCAGCAAGAAGCCTGCTTACTCCGCCGTTCTCGACGCACTCAACGGCGGCTCCTCCGGCGAACCTCCGGCGGACGGCGGGTCCGGACAGATCAAGAACGCCGCGTCGGGCCGGTGCCTGGACGTGGTCAACGCCGGTACCGCCGACGGCACCCAGGTCCAGCTCTACGACTGCCACAGCGGCACCAACCAGCAGTGGACCTACACCGACGCCGGCGAGTTCAGGATCTACGGCAACAAGTGCCTGGACGCCGGAGGCACCGGCAACGGAACCCGGATCCAGATCTACAGCTGCTGGGGCGGCGACAACCAGAAATGGCGCGTGAACTCCGACGGCACCATCGTCGGTGTCCAGTCGGGCCTGTGCCTGGACGCCGCCGGCACGGGCAACGGCACCCCGGTCCAGCTCTACACCTGCTCGTACGCCGCCAATCAGCGCTGGACCGTCTCCTGACACGGCATGCGGCGCGGACGCCAAAGGCGGGGCGCCCGGGCGCCCCGCCGCACCCGGCGGCCGGCCCACGGCTGGAGCACACGTGTTCCGCGCCTGCTCAGGGACAGATGGTGGGCACCATGCCGCCGTCGACGCCGAGCGCGGAGCCGGTGGTCGCCGAGGAGTGGTCCGTCGCCAGATAGGTGATCAGACGGGCCACTTCCTCCGGACGGATCAGGCGCCCCAGCAGGGAATCCGCGGCCCGGCCCTCGGCGACGAATCTCCGCTCCTGCTCGGCGGCGTCGACACCCGGGTACAGCTCGTCCCACATCCGTCGCACGCCGGCGCTCAAGGTCGGCCCGGGCAGCACACAGTTGACCGTGACGCCGCTGCCCGCGACCTCCTGCGCCATCCCGCGGGACACCGCCAGCTGCGCCGTCTTGGTCATTCCGTAGTGCACCATGACCGTGGGTGTCTGTATCCCGGCCTCGCTGCTGACGAACACGATCCGGCCCCAGCCGCGCTCCACCATCCTCGGAGCGTAGTGGCGTGCCAGACGGATCCCCGAGAGCACGTTGACCTCGAAGAAGCGCATCCACTCCGCGTCGGGTATCTCGAAGACCGGCTGGGTGGCGAACACCCCGGCGTTGTTCACCAGGACGTCGACGTCGGGCACCTGCTCGGTCAGGGTGCGGACGCCCTCCGCGGTGCCGACGTCCGCGGTGACTCCCGTGGCCCCGAGCCGTCCGGCGGTGCGGGCGACACGATCGGGATCTCGCCCGTTGACCACGACGTCGGCGCCCGCGGCGGCCAGCGACTCGGCCGTCGCCTCGCCGATGCCGGAGGTGGAGCCGGTGACCAGGGCCCTGCGTCCGCTCAGATCCATCTTCATCGGTGGTGCACTCCTCACATGTGCTGCCGGCGGCCGGTCCACCGCGCACAGCCGGGTGTGTGCGACGGTGCCGGCACCCGGGGCCCGGCACCGTCGCACCGGTCCGCATCCGGCTATCCGCCGGTGCGCTGTTCGATGCGCTGCAGCGCCTGCCGGAGGTACTGGGCGAAGCGCGGGTAGTTCTCGCTCATCGGGAAGTGGCCGATCTCCCGCATCTCGATGAACTCCGCTCCCCGGATCGCGTTCGCGGTGCGCCGTCCGTCCTCCGGGGTGGTGAGATAGTCGTACTCACCGGTGAGCATGACGACCGGGCAGCGTTCGCCGTCGATCTCGCCGAGCCGCCCCCGCAGGTCGTGATCGACGGAGTAGAAGTAGAGGTCGCCTTTGAACGCCTCCGAGCCCTGGGTGTAGTAGAACCACGTGGCCCAGCGGTCGTGCTCCGGCGACTGGGGTGCCATGAGGTCCCACACGCCGCTGGCACACACCTGGGCGGCGTTGGCATGGGGGTGCTGCCACCAGTCGAGGTAGAAGCCGGGGGCGTAGTCGGCTCCCTCCACGGGAATGACGGCCTTGAACCGGTCGGGATGCCGCAGTGCCAGTTGCAGCGCGACGTTGCCGCCGAAGGAGGACCCCATGAAGATCGGTTCCTCCAGCTCCAGAGCGTCGCAGAAGGCCACGATGAACGCGGTGAAGTGGTCCGCGGTGAGCCGGTACTCCTCCTTCCACCACTCCCGGTCGAGCGGCGGATCGGATTTGCCGTGCCGTGCGAGGTCATAGGCGATCACCCGGTAGCGGCCGGTGATCTCCTCGTCCTCGAGCAGTCCCAGCCACTGATGGTTGTGGCAGCCCGCGGTGTGCTGGCACACCAGTGGCTGGCCCGTGCCGTTCTCCAGGTAGAAGACCCGGTACTGGACGCCCTCCACCTCGATGCCGACGTAGTGGCCCGTCACCGGAGAGATCCTTCCGACGGCCATGGCACCTCCTCAGGAGTCGGAAGAGGCCGTGTCCCGGTGGGCCGGGACGAGTGGCCCCGTCACACGCAGCAGTTCCAGCTGACGGGTCACGCACCGCAGGTTCTGCATGAGCACGAGCAGGTCGCCCTCCAGACGCATTCCTCGCCGGAACGTGGCGGCCCAGATGCCGTGGCACATCGGCGGTGGCGTCCGCCGGCTGAAACCCCGCCATGTGTCCGCGCTCGCGCGGATCGCGAAGTCGTAGGCGGTCAGCGGCTCCGGGTCGGTGACCAGCTCCTCCACCCGTCCCCGGTGCATGCGCACCAGGAACCGGTGGTCCTCCATGTCCAGCAGAAAGGTGCAGGAGTAATACGCGCCGTGGGCCCGCAGCTCCGGGTCGTCGTCGGACAGCCGGCGGAACTCCTCCACCGGATCCGTGGTCGCTGACGTCATGTCCCACCTCACGGGGTGCTTTCGCTCGGCACGCCGGATCCGCCCGGCAGGGACGGTGCAAGCCGGGACCGTCCCGCCGGTGTCCCGTCGGCGCCGCGGGCGTGTGTCCGTTCACGGAGCCGCGCGGGAAGCTCTCGGCCCGGCCGTCGTCGGCCGTGGTCACCGCCTTCCGGACGTGTCCGGGGCGCGCCCGGCGGCCGGCACATCCGGGCCGGGACGGCCGGAACACGTGCCGTCCCGGACGCTCGCCACCCGCTGTGCCGGTGAGTTCGCAGGTGACGGCATCGCAGCACGGAAGGTGATGCCCGTCCTCGGCCGGCACCGCCGCTCGCGTTCCGGTCCGGCCTGGTCGCCCGATGTCCATGGCGACACCTCTCGATTCCTCACTGCATGCGTACCACGCTCCACAGCTGCTCGCCTGTCGGGCGTGCGGCTGTGCTTGCCCGCGCCGCCGAGGCGGCTCCCGGGCACGGAGACGCAGGGATCCGAGGAAGGGACATGCGACGAGCCGCTCACACCCGGGCCGGGTACACGCCTGTCGGGGACGTCTGCGGGCACACCTTGCATTAGCCCGCGTAAGCAATTATTGTCGACGCATGTAAGCGGCGCTCGCATCTATGTGGGCGCTGTCCGACCGGTGATGCGCTGCCTGTCCGTGCTCCGGTGCCGCCGACGCCGCCGGCGCACGGACGGGCACACTCCACCGGCACCCCTCACACCCGCAGAGGCAAGCTGGTCATGTCACTTTCCGGAATCCTTCCCGGCCGACTCGGATTCGGCACCGCACCGCTCGGCAACATGTTCCGCGCCATCCCCGACGACGAGGCCCTCGCCACCGTGGAGGCCGCCTGGGACCAGGGCATCCGCTACTTCGACACCGCCCCCTTCTACGGGGCCGGTCTGGCGGAGACCCGGCTCGGTCAGGTGCTCTCCGCCAAGCCCCGCGACTCCTACGTGCTGTCCACCAAGGTCGGCCGGGTGATCCTCGACGAGCTGGAGGAGGGCGCCCGCGACTTCGGGGAGAAGGGCGGGCTGTTCGAGCACGGCAACCCGAACAAGATGCTGCACGAGTGGACCGCCGAGGCCACCGAACGCTCCATCGAGGACAGCCTCGGCCGCCTCGGCGTCGACCGCCTCGACATCGTCTGGGTCCACGACATCGCCCAGGACTTCCACGGCGACCTGTGGCTGCAGAAGTTCGAGGAAGCCCGTACCGGCGCCTTCCGCGTCCTGTCCCGCCTGCGTGACGAGGGTGTCATCAAGGCCTGGGGCCTGGGCGTCAACCGCACCGAACCCATCGAGCTGACCCTCGCCCTGGACGAGCCGCAGCCCGACGGCTTCCTCCTCGCGGGCCGCTACACCCTCCTCGACCACGAGCACGCCCTGCAGCGCCTGCTGCCGATGGCCCAGGAACAGAACGTCGACATGGTCGTGGGCGGCCCCTACAGCTCCGGCGTCCTCGCCGGCGGCGCCCACTTCGAGTACCAGCAGGCACCCCCGGAGATCGTCGAGCGGGTCGGCAAGCTCAAGGCCCTCGCCGAGAAGCACGGTGTCGGCATCAAGGCCGCCGCCCTGCAGTTCTCCCTGGCCCACCCGACGGCCGCCGCCGTCGTCCCCGGCGCCACCCGCCCCAGCCGTATCGCGGAGGACACCGCCGCGCTGACCGAGAAGATCCCGGCCGCGTTCTGGCACGAACTCCGCGCCGCCGGCCTGGTCAGCCCCGCTGCCCCGCTCCCCGAGGGCGCCTGACCCCACCCTGACCCGGCGGCCGCCCGGCCGTGCGCTCAGCGGCGCTGCACGGCGCACGGCCCACGGCGGCCGCCGGGCCACCGCGCCACGCACACACCACAGAAAGAGCAACGACCATGGCATCGACCTCGGTCAGCCGCATCGTCCCGGCCTTGCCGCAGAAGGTGTGGGACCTCATCGGCGGCTTCGGCTCCCTGCCCGACTGGCTCCCCTACATCCCCAAGAGCACCCTGCTGGAGGGCGGCCGGGTCCGCCGGCTGGAGAACCCGGACGGCGACGTGATCGTCGAACGGCTGGTGCACTTCGACGACGCCGAGCGCCACTACAGCTACGCGATCCTCGACGCTCCCTTCCCCGTCACCGGCTACCTCTCCACCCTCCGGGTCCATGCCGTCCCCGGCCGGGACGACATCGCCGAAGTGCAGTGGTCCGGACGGTTCGTCCCCGACGGGGCCACGGAGGAGGAGGTGGTCGAGCTGTTCACCGGCATCTACCGCGACGGCCTCGACGCCCTGCACCAGGCGTTCACGGCCTGACGGCACAGGGGGCGTCGCACCGACGACGGCACATACGGCCCGGGCACGTCCGCGCGTGCCCGGGCCGTATGTGCACGGCGCCGCTCAGGGGCGGGACGACGCCACGGCAGGTGTGTCCCGCCGGTGTGTGCCCAGGGCGTCGATCTCGTCCAGCTCGCGGTCCCGGCGGTCGGGGGCGAAGGCGATCGCCACCATGGCGATCAGCGTCGTGACGATCGCGAAGACGACGACCATCCACAGACTCCCGTCGGCCCACAGCACCATCGCGCTGGCCAGGGCGGGGGTGAAGCTCGCGAGGAGGATCGAGGCCGCCTGGTATCCGACCGAGATGCCGGAGTAGCGCACCGACGTGGGGAACATCTCGCAGTACAGCGCGGGCAGGGGAGCGTAGACCATGGCGTGCCCCAGGGCGAGGAAGAGGACCACCCCGCCCACGATCGCCCACAGCCGCCCGGTGTGGACCAGCGCGAAGACCGGCCAGGTGGTGATCACGATCAGGGCGCCGCCGATGAGGAAGGTCCGCACCCGGCCGATGCGGTCGGACACCGCCCCGAACACCGGGATCATCACGATGTTCACGGCTGCGCCGATCATGGACGCCGTCAGGCCGTAACGCTCCGGGACGCCGAGCGTGCTGGTGACGTAGGAGAGGATGAACGTGGTGAACAGGTAGTAGTTCCCGGCCTCCGCGAACCGGCCGAACACCGTGATCAGCAGCGGCTTGCGGTGGTCGCGGAAGAGGATCGCGGCCGGCGCCTTGCGGCGTTCCAGCTCGGCGTCCATCCTCGCCTTCTCCGCGAGGAAGGCCGGGCTCTCGGTGGCCCGCAGCCGGATGGAGAAGCCGATGCCGGCGAGGATCACGCTGAGCAGGAACGGCAGCCGCCATCCCCACTGGTCGAAGGCGTCACCGGAGACCCACGAGGCGAACGACACCGCGGCCGTGCCCAGCAGCAGACCCGCGGACACACCGATCTGCGGCCACGCCCCGAAGTACCCGCGCCGCTCGCGCGGCGCGTTCTCCACGGCCACGATGGCCGCCCCGCCCCACTCGCCGCCGACCGCGAACCCCTGGGCGAGCCGCAGCACGCACAGCAGCAGCGGCGCCGCCACGCCGATCTGGCGGTAGGCCGGCACCAGGCCGATCGCCGCCGTCGCCGCGGTCATGACCGAGAAGGTGAGGATCAGCGTGGACTTGCGTCCGATCCGGTCTCCGAGATGTCCCGCGACGAAGGCGCCGACCGGGCGGGCCAGAAAGCCCACACCGAAGGTGGCCAGCGAGACGATCTGGCCGATGCCGGGCGACAGATCCGGGAAGAACAGGCGCCCGAACACCAGCGCGGCGGTGACGCCGTAGACCGTGTACTCGTACCACTCGACGATCGCACCGACGGTGCCGGACTGCAGGGATCGACGGCGGATCTGCTCCGGCGTCGGGGTAGCGGCGGTGGGCATGTGATCTCCGTTGATCGGGAGGAGCGGGGCGGGGCGGCCGTCTCAGGCGCGCGTCGTCTCGGCGTAGTGGTCGGTCCAGTCCAGCGGCACACCCGCGTACTTCGCCGCCCTGGCGTCGCCGGAGCGGGCGTGGCCCTCGAACAGCTCGACACGGGCGGCACGTCCGCACAGCACCCCGAGGTCCGCGGACGACGTGGCGTCGCGCACCTCCTGGTAGGTCACCGTACGCAGGTACTTGCCCACCCACAGGCCCCCGGTGTAGCGGGCGGCGCCCCGAGTCGGCAGCACATGGTTGGTGCCGATCACCTTGTCCCCGTAGGAGACACAGGTGCCCTCGCCGAGGAACAGGGCGCCGTAGGCGTGCATCTTCTCCAGCGCCTCACGCGGGTCGGCGGTGAGGATCTGCACGTGCTCGTAGGCGAAGGAATCCGCGATGCGGTAGGCCTCGTCCAGGTCGTCGGCCAGGATGATCTGGCCGTGGTCGCGCCAGGCCGGGCCGGCGATGTCGGCGGTCTGCAGGCCGGGCAGGATCTCCTCGATGTGCCGCTGCACCTCGGTGGCCACCCGCTCGCTGGTGGTGACCAGCACGGCGGGGGAGTCCGGGCCGTGCTCGGCCTGCGAGAGCAGGTCGACGGCGACGATGAACGGGTCGGCCTCGTCGTCGGCCACGATCAGGATCTCCGTGGGCCCGGCGAACAGGTCGATGCCGACCTCGCCGAAGAGCTGACGCTTGGCCTCGGCCACATAGGCGTTGCCCGGCCCGGCGAGCATGTCGACCGGGGAGATCGTCTCGGTGCCGACGCTCATCGCGGCGATCGCCTGCACACCGCCGAGGAGGTAGATCTCGTCCGCGCCGGCCAGGTGCATCGCCGCCACGGTCGCGGCGGGGAGCTCGCCGCGGATCGGCGGCGTGCAGGCGATCACACGCGGCACACCGGCGGCCTTGGCGGTCACGATCGTCATGTGCGCGGAGGCCGTCAGCGGGTAGCGGCCGCCCGGGACGTAGGCGCCGACGGACTGGACCGGCAGGTGGCGGTGGCCGAGGAACACACCCGGCGCGGTCTCGATCTCGATCTCCGACATCGACTCCCGCTGCGCCTCGGCGAAGCGGCGGACATTGGCCTGGACGGTCTTGATGTCCTCGATGACCTGGGGATCCAGCGTGCCGATGATCTTCTGCAGCTGCGCCTCGTCGAGGCGGAAGGACTCCGGCTCCCAGGCGTCGAAACGTGCCGACAGCTCGCGGACCGCCGCGTCGCCCCGCGCGCGGACGTCGGCGATCAGTTCACGGACGGCCTGCCCGACGCTGTCGTTGCCGGACGGGGCCGTGGACGAGGTGGTGGCGGCCTTGAGGGTGCGGGACACGCCCGTCTCCTTCGCTCGGGGATGGATACGTATCCAATGGATACGTATCCAGAGCATGAAGGGCGGACGGGCAAGGCGTCAAGAGGTGTTGTCAGACGCGGGATGCCGGAGCGGTGGTCGAACGCTCGACGAACTCCACCGGCAGCACCTCGCGCCGGGGCGGCAGATCCGGCTCGTCCAGCCGCTGCACCAGCAGCTCGACGCCGACCTGGGCGATCCGCTCCAGGGGCTGGCGCACCGTGGTCAGGTCGATGCGCTCCCATGCCGACAGCGGCACGTCGTCGCAGCCCACCACGCTCAGCTCGTCCGGCACCCGCACACCGGCGGCCGCGGCGGCGTTGAGCGCCGCGTAGGCCATGATGTCGTTGTGGCAGAACAACGCGGTCGGACGCCGGTCACCGGACAGCAGCGTGCGCACCGCGTCGTAGGCGGTGGCGTAGTCGTAGTCCCCGTCGACCTCGGTCAGGGTGAGGCCGCCGTGGGCCTGCAGGCGGTCGCGGAACGCGGCACCGCGCTGCTGTGCCGTGCTCGCCCCGGCCGAGCCGCACACCATCCCGAAGTGACGATGCCCCAGGTCCAGCAGGTGGTCGGCGGCCAGCCGGCCGGCCGTGGCGTTGTCCGCCTCCACCTGGTCGGCCGGGAAGTCCTCCAGGGTGCGGTGGCACAGCACCACGGGGATGCCGTGCTTGAGCATGCGATGGGCCAGCGGATCGTTCTGGATCGCGGAGGCGAACACGACTCCGTCCACACCCTCGCGGCGCAGCAACGCCAGGCCTTCCTCCGGGGTCATCACGTCCGTGACCAGTGACAGGCGCAGCCCCTGCTGGTGCAGCACACGCTCCACGGCCTTGACCATCACCGGGTAGAACGGGTTGGTCAGATCCCGGATGACCACGCCGATCAGCCCGGAACGCGTCCCCACTAGGCTGCGCGCCGCCTGGCTGGGCTGGAAGTCGTACTTGGCGACCACGTCCAGCACCCGCCGCCGGGTCTCCTCGGACACACTGCCGCCGTTGAGGACACGGGACACCGTCGACTGCGCGACCCCCGCTTCACGGGCGATCTGCACGCTGGTGACGGTCCGCCGCCGGCCCATGGGTCCTTCCTCCGGATGATTTCCGGATCAAGGATACGGGCCGACCGGGCCGGTGTTTCACCTGTCGTGGGTGCGCGGGCCGGCGGGCATGCCGCGCACGGTGGGTGTCCGCATCCGAGGGGCTGGACAACGGACCGGATCGGCCGGGCGCCGTTCGTGCGGCGACCGAGCCCCTGCCCGGTCAGCGGCGCGCGGGTCAGCGGGTGGCGCTGCCGGCGACCCACTGGCTCCAGGGCATGTTCCAGTCGCTGTAGCCGTTGCCCGGTGCCAGCTTGGACGTGTCCGAGGAGTTCTTGACGATCACGACGTCACCGATCATCGAGTTGTCGAAGAACCACGCGGCAGGCTGCTGGTCGTCGCCGCCGCCCGCGACGTCCTTCAGGCCCACGCAGCCGTGACTGGTGTTGACCGAGCCGAAGACGGAGTCGGCGCCCCAGTAGTTGCCGTGGATGAACGTGCCCGAATCGGTCAGCCGCATGGCGTGCGGTACGGCCGCGATGTTGTAGGCCGGTTTGCCGTCCTTGTCGGTGATGCCGACGGTGGCGGCGTTCATGCGGATCTGCCGGTACTTCTCGGAGATCACCATCTGGCCGTTGTACGTCGGGTGCTCGGGGCTGCCGGAGGTGACCGGGACGGTTCTGACCGTCTTGCCGTCCCGTACGACGGTCATCTGCTTGGTCCGGGCGTCGACCGTGCTGATCTGGCTCCGGCCGACCTTGAACGTCACCGTCTTCTCCGCACCGTGCGACCTCATCGTGACGGTGACGGTGGAGCCGGCCTTCCAGTAGCTCTCGGGGCGGAAGTCGAGGCGGTAGTCGTTGAACCAGTGGCCGACGACCTGCTGGCCGCTGCTGGAGCTGACCTGGAATTCGGACTCCACGGCGGCCTTGTCGCGGATCGCCTGGGGGAAGCTGACCGACACCGGCATGCCCACGCCGACGGTCGAGCCGTCCTCGGGGGAGACGTGCCCGATGAAGTCGTTGGCCGGGGAAGCGGTGGTGATCGTGGCGTAGGAGTCGACGGCACGGCCCTCGGCGTCCTGCGCCTCGGCGGCGATCTGATACCGGGTGGCCCGCTGCAGGGGGCCGGTCGCCTGCCAGGAGGTGCCGTCGGCGGACAGGGTGCCCGCCACCTCCTCACCGGTGGCGACGGCGGTCATGGTGACCTTGGTGAGCGTGCCGTCGGCGACGGTCACCTGCACCGGGTCGTCGACCCCGACGCCGTGGGTGCCTTGCTGCGGCGTGATCTGTATCCGGGCATCGGAGGCGTCCTGGGTGGGGGGCTGTGCGGGCGGACTCTGGGGCGCCGGACTCTGCGCCGCCGGGCGGGACCCGGGGTCGTCGTCGCCGGTGGCGGCGACGCTCGTACCGCCGAGGGCGCTCAGTGCCAGGACGGCGCCCAGTGCGCCGGCCCCGGTCATGAGCCCGGTGCGTCGTGCACGTGCCGTGATCAACCGCTTCTCCCATGCCGCTGGTTGTACAACTCCTGGAGCAGGCCGCCGCAGGAGCAGCAGCAATAATCAAACCGCATGGAGGAGTTCAATCCTCCCTAACCGGGCATTTTGTGGCGAGAGACACGTGGCTTCCGCTGCGCACGGCCGGTCGGACTGCCGGCCGGTGATCCGGTGGAGCTGGGCACGTCCGCGTCGCCGTGCGGCCGGCCACGGCGCCGGGTCACCGGACGCCGCGGCGCGTCGCGACGCCTGCAGCTGGCGCTCAGGCCGGCTTGTGCCACACGGAGATGTGCTTCCCGGAGTCCTGGGTGAACGGCGTCCCGTCCCAGTCGGCGACGCGTCGCTCCAGCTCCAGCCCGGCCAGCCGCGCCATCAGGTCCAGCTCGGCCGGCCACGCGTACCGGTGCCGTGAGGCCTCGCGGCGGTAGCGGCCGTCGTCCCCGTCACGGGTGAAATGGTGGGAGACGAGAAGCTGCGCGACGGGGTCGACGGTGTCGAAGCCGAGATGCCGCTCGGAGACGTCGAACGGCACCGCGGTCTGTCCCGGCGGCAGGAACCGCAGTGGCGGCACCCCCAGCTCGACGACGAAGCGGCCGCCCGGCAGCAGATGGCGGGCGGCATTGCGGAAGCACTCGACCTGCTCGTCCTGGGTGAGCAGATTCGAGATCGTGTTGTACACGAGGTACACCAGGGTGAACGCGCCGGGCACGACGGTCGTCGCCATATCGCCGATGGTGACCGGCAGTGTCTCCTCGTCGACCTTGCGCCGCAGGACCGCTGCCATGTGCTCGGACAGTTCGATGCCGGTCACCGGTACGCCGCGTCGCCTCAGCGGGACGGCCACCCGTCCGGTCCCGATCGCGAACTCCAGGGCCGGACCGTCGCCGGCGAGCTCGGCGAGGAAGTCCACGGTCGGACCGACGACGGCGGCCGAGAACATCCCGGTCTCCTCGGTGTCGTAGCGCTCGGCGGCCTCACGGCTCCACAGCTCACTGCTCGTCATGTCGGGTCACACTGTGCCGGGCGTCGTGGGCGCTGTCGACCGGATTTTCCGCCCCTGCGGGTGCGCCGGTGCACGCGTGTGACCGGTGCACGCGTCTGGATGAGCGCATGCGCGTGCTCGCGGGGTGATACAGGTCTGCGTCGTCAGTCCGCGCCGTCTAGCGAGCCTCGCCGGCCGCCTGTGCGCCGGGCGTGCGGCGACGGCTTCTCGGGGCATGCCCCGGCGTGAGTGGTGGGCGGGCGCGCTCTCAGCGTCCCGGTGCGCCCGCGCGCAGGCCGTCCATGACGATGTCCAGCAGCCGGGTCGCGCGCGTCTGCCAGTCGCCCTGCGGATCGATCTGCCACAGTCCCGCGATGGCGAGCAGGAACTCGTCGGCCGTCACGCCCGGGCGGATGGTCCCGGCCTCCTCGTTGGCACGCAGCAGGGTCTCGGCCGCGGCGGCCACCGGCAGATGGCTCGGCTTGGCCGGGCTGCCGGGCGAGCAGGTGGCCTGGCGGATCGCGTCCGCGAGGCCGGCCTTGGTCATCGCGAACCGGGCCAGGTGGTCCATCCAGGTGCGCAGCGCCGTGTCGGGCTCGTAGCAGGCGAGCAGCTCGGCCGCGCTGTCGGCGACCTGCTGCATCTCGTGCCGGTACACCTCGATGACGAGTGCTTGCCGGTTGGGGAAGTTGCGGTAGAACGTGCCCTGCCCGACGCCCGCCTTCCTCGCGATCACGCTGAGCGGTGTGTCCGCGCACCGGGTCAGTTCGGCCACGGCCACTTCCAGGATGGTGGCGCGGTTGCGCTGCGCGTCCGAGCGCCGGGGGGCGCCCCTCTTCTCCGCCACCGATCCTCCCTTCGGGCGCGATCGTCCGCCCGGCCTTGCTAAGCGGACAGCTGTCCGGGTAGGTTGAGTCTCACAGTGGACAGCTGTCCACTTCGCATTCACCATAGTGGTGGAGTGTGCTTTTCCGCCACGTGCAATGGGCTTGCCGATCTGTCCGTCTGCTTCCCCCCTTCTCCGACGCTCCTGACGTTTTCCCGCGACAAGGGCCGCCGTGTTCCCCCTGGATACGCGAAAGAAGCCGATCATGGAATCAGCACCCTCGCCGACCTCCGGCACCATCACCTTGCACATCAACGGCGAGAAACACACGCTCTCCGTCGACCACCGCACGACACTCCTGGACGCCCTGCGCGAGCGGCTGGATCTCACCGGAACCAAGAAGGGCTGTGACCACGGACAGTGCGGCGCCTGCACCGTCCTGATCGACGGGCGCCGGGCCGTGTCATGTCTGCAGCTGGCGGTGGCGGCCGAAGGCCGCGAGATCACCACCATCGAGGGCCTGGCCGACGGCGAGCGCCTGCACCCGGTGCAGCAGGCCTTCCTCGACCTCGACGGATTCCAGTGCGGCTACTGCACGCCCGGACAGATCTGTTCCGCCGTCGCGGTGATCGAGGAACACGCGGCCGGCTGGCCGAGCGCGGCCACCGCGGACGTGCGCCCCGAGGCCGGCCCGCCACCGCTGACCGCGGAGGAGATCCGCGAGCGGATGAGCGGCAACCTGTGCCGCTGCGGTGCCTATGTGTCGATCGTGCAGGCCGTCGCCCGCGCCGCGCAACCCACGGACCAGGACGGTGCCGTGCGCACCACCGCGGGCGAGGAGGCCGCGGCGTGAAAGAGTTCACCTACCACAAGGCCCACGATGTCGCCGGTGCCGTGGCGCTGCTGGGCGCCGACCCCGAGGCCCGCTTCCTCGGCGGCGGCACCAACCTCGTCGATCTGATGAAAAACGGCGTCGAGCGGCCCGCCCGCCTGATCGACGTCCGGGATCTGCCGCTCGACCGGATCGAGCCCGCCGAGGACGGCGGCCTGCGCATCGGTGCGACGGTCACCAACAGCGACCTGGCCGCGCACCCCGACGTCCGCCGCCGCTACCCGGCGCTCGCGCAGGCCGTGCTCGCCGGAGCCTCCGGACAGCTGCGCAACATGGCCACCGTCGGCGGCAACCTGCTGCAGCGCACCCGCTGCGGCTACTTCACCGACGTGAGCCGGCCGTGCAACAAGCGCCGCCCGGGCAGCGGCTGCCCCGCCGTCCACGGAGTGCACCACAACCACGCGATCCTCGGCGCCTCCGAGCACTGCGTGGCCGTGCACCCCTCCGACATGGGCGTCGCCCTGGCCGCCTTCGACGCCGTGGTCACCTACGAAACCGCCGACGGGCCGGGCCGGCTGCCGCTCGCCGACTTCTACCTGCCGGTCGGCGACACCCCGCACCGGGAGACGGCCCTGCCCCAGGGTGCGCTGATCACCGGCGTCGAGCTGCCGCCCGTCCCGGTCGCCGCCCACTCCCGCTACCGCAAGGTGCGCGAACGCGCCTCCTACGCCTTCGCGATCGGTTCGGTCGCCGCCGCGCTCGACGTCCGCGACGGCGTCGTGCACGACGTGCGGCTCGCCTTCGGCGCGGTCGCCTCCCGCCCGTGGCGGGCGCGCACGGCCGAACAGGCACTGACCGGGGCACGAGCCGACGCCGATGCGTTCGCGGCCGCCGCGGACGCCGAACTCGCCGAGGCGCGACCGCTGCCCGACAACGGATACAAGGTGACTCTGATGCGCAACCTCGTGGTGGCCGTGCTCACCGAACTCGCCGAGGAGGCCGCCCGATGACCACGACCACGACCCGCACCCCCTTCCGTGGCCGCACCGGCACCGCGCACACCCGCGTGGAGGGCCGCGAGAAGGTCACCGGCGCCGCCCGCTACGCCGGAGAGATCCCCTTCGCCGACCTGGCGCACGGCTGGCTGGTGCTCTCCACCGTCGCCCACGGCCGGATCCGGTCCATCGAGACCGAGCCCGTCCTCGCCATGCCGGGCGTCCTCGCCGTCCTGCACCACGAGAACGCCCCCCGGGTGAACACCGACTACGTCGGCATGCTGGGCAAGCCCGACCCCACCTTGGCCGTCTTCCAGGACGACCGGGTGCCGCACCTGGGCTGGCCGGTCGCCCTGGTCGTCGCCGAGACCTCCGAGCAGGCCAGGGAGGCCGCCGAAGCGCTCGTCGTGCACTACGACCAGGAGCCGCACGACATCGACTTCTCCCCGGCACGCACGGACACCGTCCCGGGGGAGGGCTACGTGCCGGCGACGACGGAGAAGGGCGACCTGGAAGCCGAACTCGCCGCCTCCGCCTTCGTCGTCGACGCCGAGTACACCACCCCCGAAGAGCACCACAGCATGATGGAGCCGCACGCGGCGACCGCCCGGTGGGACGGCGGCCGGCTCGAACTCGTCGACTCCAACCAAGGCGCCTTCTGGGTCGTCGGTGAACTGGCCAACCTGTTCTCGCTCGACCCGGCCTCCGTGCGGGTCGTCTCCGAACACGTCGGCGGCGGCTTCGGCAGCAAGGGAGTGCGCGTCCACCAGGTGGCCGCCGTCATGGCCGCGACCGAACTGCAGCGCCCGGTCTGCGTGGTCATGACACGCCGTCAGATGTTCTACCTGACCGGCTACCGCAGCCCCACCGTGCAGCGGGTGCGGCTCGGCGCGGACGCCGACGGCCGGCTGCGCGCCCTGGAGCACCACTCGCTGAGCCTCACCTCGCCCGTGCACGACTTCGTCGAGTCGAGCACCATGCCCTCCCGGGTGATGTACGACGCCGACGCCCACCACACCGCCCACCGCCTGGTCCGGCTGAACGTCCCGACACCCACGTACATGCGGGCCCCGGGCGAGGCACCCGGCTCCTTCGCACTGGAATGCGCGATCGACGAGCTCGCCGAGAAAGCCGGCCTGGACCCGATCGAGCTGCGCCTGCGCAACGAGCCCGAGCGCGGCCCGGTCTCCGGACTGCCCTTCGGCAGCCGCAACCTCGCCGCCTGTTTCCGCGAGGGCGCCCGCCGGTTCGGCTGGGCCGACCGGGACCCGCGGCCCGGAGTGCGCCGTGAGGGACGCTGGCTGCTCGGGACCGGCACCGCCGCCGGATCCTTCGCCGCCGGAGCCGGGCCCTCCACCGCCACCGTCACGGCGGAGGCGGACGGCACGTTCACCGTGCGCATCGGCGCCGCCGACATCGGCACGGGCGCACGGACCGCGCTGACCCTGATCGCCGCCGACGCGCTCGAGGTGCCGCCCGAGCGCATCCGGACGCACATCGGCGACAGCGACTTCGGGCCCGCGATGCTCGCCGGCGGCTCCCGGGGCACCCGCTCCTGGGGGTGGGCAGTGCAGACGGCGGCCGCCGAACTGCGCGAGCGGCTGGCGCTGGGCACGGACATCCCGCCGGAGGGCATCACCGTGCGCTCCGACACCACCGCCGCCGTCGGCGCTCTCGCCGGCAAGGAACGGCACTCCTACGGAGCCCAGTTCGCCGAGGTCGCCGTGGACGTCGCCACCGGCGAGGTACGGGTGCGCCGCATGCTCGGCATCTTCGCGGCCGGCACCATCGTCAACCCGCTGACCGCCCGCAGCCAGCTCATCGGCGGCATGACCTGGGGCATCTCCATGGCCCTGCACGAGGAAGCCGTCCGGGACAAGGCCAGCGGCGGCCTGTACGGTCCCGACCTCGCCGGCTACCACGTCGCCACGCACGCCGATGTGCCGTTCGTCGAGGCCGACTGGGTGGACGACCACGACCCGGACGACCCGATCGGGATCAAGGGCATCGGCGAGGTCGGCATCGTCGGCACCGCCGCGGCCATCGCCAACGCCGTCTGGCACGCCACCGGTGTGCGTCACCGTCACCTGCCCATCCGGCCCGACCGAGTCCTGCAGGCCGCCGCAGAGGTACCGCATGCTTGACATCGCCGAGGAACTGCACCAGTGGATCGAGGAAGACCGCAACTTCGCGGTCGCCACCGTCGTCGCCGTCGGCGGCAGCGCACCGCGCGGTCTCGGCGCAGCCCTCGCGGTCGACAGCGACGGCACCGCCGTCGGCTCGGTCTCCGGCGGCTGTGTGGAGGGAGCGGTCTACGACCTGTGCCGACAGGCGCTGCAGGACGGCATCACGGTCGTGCAGCGGTTCGGCTACAGCGACGAGGACGCCTTCGCGGTGGGACTGACCTGCGGCGGAACCATCGAGGTCATGGTGGTGCCGGTCCTCGCGCAGGCCCCGGCACGCCCGGTGCTGCGGGCCGCGCTGCGGGCCGCCTCCGGCGGCGAGCCGGCCGCCCTCGCCCGCGTCGTGCGCGGTCCCGGCGAGCTGCTCGGCACGGCACTGCTGGTGCGGCCCGACGGCACCGTCGAGGGCGGCCTGGGCGGCGCGGCGGAACTGGACCGCACGGCGCGGGCCGAGGCCCGGGCCCTGCTGGACGCCGGCCGCACCGCCACCGTGGAGATCTCGGAGGACGGATCGCACTGCCCCGGCGGGCTGACCCTGCTCGTGGAGGTCACTGTGCCGCCGCCCCGCATGATCGTCTTCGGGGCGGTCGACTTCGCCGCGGCGCTGGTGAAGGCGGGCAAGTTCCTCGGCTACCACGTGACCGTGTGCGACGCCCGCCCGGTCTTCGCCACCCGGGCACGCTTCCCGGAAGCCGACGAGGTCGTGGTCGACTGGCCGCACCGCTACCTGCGGAGCACCCCGACCGACGCGCGCACCGTGCTGTGCGTGCTCACCCACGACGCCAAGTTCGACATCCCCCTGCTGACAGAAGCGCTGCGGATGCCCGTCGCCTTCGTCGGCGCCATGGGGTCGCGCCGCACCCATGCCGACCGGGAACGGCGGCTGCGCGAGGCCGGCCTCGGTGAGCGGGAGCTGTCCCGGCTCAGGTCCCCGATCGGCCTCGACCTGGGGGCCCGCACCCCCGAGGAGACCGCCGTGTCCATCGCCGCGGAGATCGTCGCCGTCCGGCACGGAGGCACCGGTGTGCCTCTGACCGGCTCGGGCACATCCATCCACCATGACCACAGGGAGCACAGCGCCGCCCGTGCGGCCTGACCGGCGCACATCACGGCCCCGGCCCGGGGCACGACCGGCCGGGCCGTCCCGGCCGCCGCGTGTCCGGGGCGCGCGGCGCACCGCGCGGGTGCGCTGTGCCAGCAGCTCACCGTGATGTCAGACGGACCGCGCGTCCTCCTGCCGGGTGCGTTCGGCCGCGCGCCGGGCGCGCTCGGCGTTCCGCTTCTTGAGGCGCGCCGCTTCCTTGCGGACCTCGGCCTGCGTCGCGCGCTCCTTCTGAAGCCACTCGGGCCGCTCCTGCTTCAAAGCCTCGATCTGCTGTGTGGTCAGCGCCTCGGTGACACCGCCGCGCGCGAGACCGGCGATGGACACCCCCAGCTTGGCCGCGACCACCGGACGCGGATGGGGGCCGTTGCGTCGCAGTTCCCGCAGCCACTCGGGCGGATCGGCCTGCAGCCGGTTCAGCTCGTCACGCGTCACCATGCCCTCCTGGAACGAGGCGGGCGTGGCGGGCAGGTACACACCCAGCTTCTTCGCCGCGGTGGCGGGTTTCATCGTCTGGGTGCTCGGGTGCGACTTCATGGTCCCCAGCCTATCGGCCGTACGGGTGAGGTCCCGGCCACGGGAGGCGGGCACGGCGGCCGGCCGCACGGAGCAGGCACGACCGGGGGAGAAGGGGCCGGGCGGGCCGGGTACCCTGGCCGGGTGACAGGCTCGGAGATCTCCCCCACCTTCCGGCTCGCGTACGTCCCCGGGGCGACGCCCGGCAAGTGGGCGCGAATCTGGAGCGAGCGCTACCCCGACGTCCCCCTCGCACTCGTCCAGGTCCCCGCCGCCGGCGCCTGCGGGGTACTGTGCGACGGCGCGGCGGACGCGGGCATCGTCCGGCTCCCCGTGGACCGTACGTACTTCCACGCGATCCCGCTCTACACCGAGACCACGGTCGTGGTCGTCCCCAAGGACCACCTGGTGACGGCCGCCGATGAGATCACGCTGGCGGACCTGGCCGACGAGGTGGTCTTCCACCCCCTGGACGACGTCCTCGGCTGGGAGCAGCCACCCGGGGAGCCCGCCTTCGAACGCCCCGCCACCACCGCGGACGCCGTGGAGCTGGTGGCCGCCGGGGTCGGTCTGCTCGTCGTCCCGCAGTCGCTGGCCCGTCTCCACCACCGCCGCGACCTCACCTACCGCCCCGTCGTGGACGCCCCGCAGTCCAGCGTCGCGCTGGCCTGGCCGCAGGAGGCCACGACCGACCTGGTCGACGACTTCATCGGGGTCGTCCGCGGCCGCACGGTCAACAGCACCCGGGGACGGCCCCGGACCACGGAGCAGTCCCCGGACGGCCGCCCGCGCAGCGCCCGGCAGAAGCCCGCGGCGGGCGCGTCGACCCGCGCCGGCGGCTCCCGCACCGCCAAGAGCGGCAGGAGCACCTCCGGCGCCAGGGAAGCGTACGGCGGCCGGGGCGTACGGGGCGCCCAGAGCGCACGACGCGGCAGGCCCAAACGCCGGTAGCGCCCCGGACGGGCCCTGTCCGCGAGGCCGGCCTGTGCGACCGCAGCGAGGGACGTGCGACAGGCCGGACACCCGCCGGCTTGGGCCGCACCGTGCTGCCCGGCTGCTAGCGTCGGCCCCGAGCGGGTCGACGAGAGGGGACGCAGGTGGCAGACGGCGGCGGGCGGCGGGCGTTCATCGGATCGTTCACGGCGGCGGGAGGCCCCGGAGTGGTCACCGCGACCGTGGCCGGACGAGACGGCGCACTGACCTTGCTGAGCAGCGTGGACGATGTGCTCGACCCGTCCTACCTGGCCCTGGCGCCCGACGGCGGCACCCTCTACGCGGTCAGCGAGACGGCCGAGGGAGCGGTGGCCGCATACCGGGTGAAGGGCGAGACGCTGGAGCTGACCGGCCCTCCGGTGCGGGTCGGCGGCAGCGGCCCCACCCATCTCAGCGTGGTCGGCGGACACGTCCTGACCGCCAACTACGGCTCCGGCAGTGTCAGCGCCGTCCCCGTCCGCGCCGACGGCCGTCTCGCCCCCGCCCCCAGTGCGGTGCTGCGGCACACGGGTTCGGGTCCGCACGAGCGGTGGCAGCGCGGTCCGCACGCCCATCAGGTGCAGCCGGACCCGAGCGGCCGCTGGGTGGTCAGCGTCGACCTCGGGACGGACTCCGTGCGGGTGTGCACGCTCACCGGCGGTGCGCTCACGCTGCACCGGGAGATCGCGCTGCGTCCCGGCTCCGGTCCCCGTCACCTGGCCTTCTTCCCGGACGGGCGGCACGCCTGCGTCGTCAACGAACTGACGCCCTCGATCACCCTTTGCCACTGGGACCGTGAAGCCGGCGCTCTTCAGCCCCTCACCGAGACACCCGTCCTGGCACAGGCACCCGCCGGTGACGCCTACCCCTCGGGGGTCGTCGTCGCACCCGACGGCCGGTTCGTGTGGACCGCGACGCGCGGCGAGGACGTGCTGACCGTCTTTGCCGTCGCGGCCGGCGGTGAACGGCTGGAGCGGGTGACGACCGTGCCGTGCGGCGGTCGCTGGCCGCGGGCGCTCGCCTGGTGCGACGGCTTCCTGTACGTCGCCAACGAGCGTTCCGGCGACGTCACCTGGTTCTCCGTCGACCCACACACAGGAGTCCCGGAGCGGGCCGGGGCGGTCGGGGTGACGGCGGCGTCCTGCGTGGTCTTCGGCTGAACGCGCACGCACCGGCCTCCCGTGAGGCCCGCGTGCACCCCTGCGCCCGCTGCACACCCGAGGGATGCGGAAAGGGCCCGCTCCGGCCGAGTCGGCCGGAGCGGGCCCTTTCAAGGGCATGTGCGGCGTCCGTACGGCCCCGTGGCACCGCACGCACGGGCCGTACGGGTCAGCGGACCGGTACGCCCTGCGGCTGCTGCGGGGTGATGCCCAGCGCCGTGGTGTACTTGGCCAGCGCGAGCTTGCCGATCGCCGGGTAGGCGCCGAGGGGCTCCGCGGCCGGGCAGTCCGCCTCCTTGGCTGCCCGCTCGATCACCTCGGCCTCGATCTCCGGGCCGATCAGGTACGGCGCCAGCGCCAGCTGATGCGAACCGGACGACCGCAGCTGCTCGGCGACGGTCGCGATCGAGCCCTCCTGATCCAGTGCCGCGGACATCACCGGCACCGCGAGGCGGGCGGCGAGCAGCATGCCGGTGATCCCGGCCGCCTGCACGGCCTCCTCACCACCGGTGGAGGCGAGGATGATGCCGTCGGCGGCGGTGGTCACCGTGAACAGGCGGGCCCGGTCCGCGCGGGCCAGACCGGCCTCGGACAGGCGCACGTGCAGCGCCTCGGCGAGCAGCGGATGGGGGCCGAGCACATCGGTCAGCTCGGCGGCGACGCGGCTGTCCATGACGGCCTGGCGGATGCGGCGCAGCAGCGCGCTGTCCGGACCGGCCAGCAGCGGGACGACGATCGCGACCGGGCCCTCGGGCTCCTTGGCCTCCACACCGGCGGCCAGGGCCTGCTCGTAGCGGGCGGTGCGGTCGTCGGCCGCGCGGGAGAGCACGGACTGCACGCTGGGGAACTCCGAGCCGTCCCCGTCGACATACCCGATCCGGGCGTCGAGGCCGGGCAGCTCGGAGCGCGCGATGCTCACGACCTCCTCGGCGAGGCTGCGCGTGGCGGTGCCGGTCGTGCCTGGCACCGCGAGGACGAGCGCGGGCGCGCCCTCGGGAGCGGCCAGCGGTTCGGGGCGGCGGTGCCGTCCGGGCTGGCGGGGGCGCGGCATTCGTACTGGCAGGCCGGACGCGGGCCCAGTGGGGGAGCTCATGGCGCCGCATGTTACTGGTTTTCTCAGGCCTGCTGTTCGGGGAGGGTGCAGGTGAACGGTTTCCGTCCGGTTTTGTCTGACGGATCACCGGAAGGCCGGGATCCGGTGGTGTGCCCCGTAGGGCGGGATACGTTCCCCGGATCTCCGGTTCCCGTCAACCGCCGTGTCCAGCAGGCATGTACAGCATCTTCTCGTCCGCGGGCAGGGCGAGTGTGCCGCGTGCCAGCTCGGTGGCGATGCGCACCGAACCGTGCAGCGGATCGCCCTCGGCGGTGACCCGGCGGGCCTGCGGCAGCCGCGCCGTCAACTCCCGCTCCAGCGGTGCCAGAAGAGGTTCGCCCATCTTGAACAGGCCTCCAGTGAGCGCGATCAGCGGCTCGCCCGAGGCGGGGCAGACGGCGGCGGCCGACTCGGCCATGTGCCGGGCCGCAGCGCGCAGCACACCTGCCGCGACCGGGTCGTCCGCGGCGCAGGCGGCCACCTGGGGAGCGAAGGAGGCCAGCACCGCGGCACGGTCGGTGCGCGGGTACAGCCGGCCGGGCAGCTCGGGCATCGGCCCGAACATCTCCTCGGCGCGGGCGAGCAGTGCCGCCGAGCCGCCGTCGCGTCCGTCGTGGGCGCGCAGCGCGGCCTCCAGCCCGGCCCGCCCGATCCAGGCGCCGCTGCCGCAGTCGCCCAGCAGATGGCCCCAGCCGTCCGCCCGACGCCACCGGGTCAGGTCGGTGCCGATCGCGATGAGACCGGTGCCTGCGGCGAGCACCGCTCCGGGCCGCGGGCCGAGCGCGCCGACGTAGGCGGTGACCGCGTCGGCGGCCAGCGCGACCGACCGCACGCCGAGTTCGCGGGCCAGCAGACCGGGCAGCTCGGCGCGCAGGGCGTCGCCCAGCGTGGCCAGCCCGGCGGCGCCCACGACAGCAGTCGCCGGCCGCTCCACGCCGGTCTCGGCCGCCAGCGACGCGGCCATCGGCACCAGCTGCCGCATCAGATGCTCCGGGTCGATGCCCCGGGAGCCGGTGCGCACCGGCTCCTTGGACGACCGCTGGGCCAGCGCCCCGCGTCCGGGGACGCCGACGACCACCCGCAGCCCGGAGCCGCCGGAGTCCACGGCGAGGAACCCGGCTTCCTCCTGCGCGCCGCCCGGCGCCTCGCCGGTCACGGCAGGCGCCAGTCGACGGGCCGGCCGCCCTGCCGGACGAGCAGGTCGTTGACCCGGCTGAACGGGCGCGAGCCGAAAAAGCCGCGGTCGGCCGACATGGGGGAGGGGTGGGCCGACTCCACGCACGGCACGTCGCCCAGCAGCGGGCGCAGGGTGCGGGCGTCACGGCCCCACAGGATCGCCACGAGCGGCTTGCCGCGCGCCGCGAGCGCCCGTATCGCCTGGTCGGTGACCTCCTCCCAGCCCTTGCCGCGGTGGGCTCCGGGTCTGCGCGGGGCGGTGGTCAAAGCCCTGTTGAGCAGCAGCACGCCCTGCCGGGTCCAGGGCGTCAGGTCGCCGCTGGACGGCTGGGGCACGCCCAGGTCGGCGGTCAGCTCCCGGAAGATGTTGATCAGGCTGCCGGGCAGCGGGCGCACCTCGGGTGCGACCGAGAAGGACAGGCCCACGGCGTGCCCCGGGGTGGGGTAGGGGTCCTGGCCGACGATCAGCACCCGCACGTCGTCGAAGGGTTGCTGGAAGGCCCGCAGGACGTTCTGCCCGGCCGGGAGGTAGGTGCGTCCCGCCGCGATCTCCGCGCGCAGGAAGTCGCCCATCGCGGCGATGCGTCCGGCCACCGGCTCCAGGGCCTTCGCCCAGCCCGGCTCGACGATTTCATGCAAGGGTCGTGGTGCCACGGGCGTCACCCTACTGCCGCGACGCGTGAGGTGATCAAGCGGTGTCCGCACACCGACCGGTGGCGACCGATCTTGCGCGGGGGTGTCCGGTCCGGATCACCGGGTGGCGGTTCGCCGTGCACGGGCGGGGGCCGACGGGCCGGATCGCGCGGCGTCACCGGACCCGGGCCGGGCTGGAGCACGCGGACGCCGCCGGCGCGGGCCGCAGGCCTCACCCCACCACCGCCGCGCGGACGCACAGCACGTCCGGCAGGTGCGCGGCCAGCTGCTGCCAGGTGTCACCGTCGTCCGCCGAGGCGTACACCTCGCCGTTGCGGTTGCCGAAGTACACCCCGGCCGGGTCCGCGTCGTCCGTGCACAGGGCGTCCCGCAGCACCGTGCCGTAGTGGTCCGCGCGGGGCAGGCCGGCCACGAGCGGCTCCCAGCTCTTGCCCGCGTCCGTGGTGCGGAAGACGCGGCAGCGGTGGCCGGCGGGCACCCGGTCGGTGTCGGCTTCGACCGGGAAGACATAGGCGGTGTCGCCGCGGCGCGGGTGCGCGGCGACCGCGAAACCGAACGTGGAGGGCAGGCCCGCGCCGATGTCCGTCCAGTGCGCGCCGCCGTCGTCGCTGCGGTACACGCCCCAGTGGTTCTGCAGATACAGCCGGTCCGGGTCGGCCGCGTCCCGTGCGATCTTGTGGACGCACTGCCCGAACTCCGGGTCCGGGCCGGGCAGGAACACCGCCGACACCCCGGAGTTGGAGGGTGCCCAGCTCTTCCCGCCGTCCGTCGTGCGGAACGCCCCGGCGGCGGAGACGGCGACCGTGACGGCCCGGGGATCGCGCGGGTCGGTCACCACCGTGTGCAGGCACTCACCGCCGCCGCCCGGCACCCACTGCGATCGGGTGGGGTGCTCCCACAGGGCCCGCACCAGCTCGAAACTCTCCCCGCGGTCCTCCGAGCGGTACAGCGCGGCGGGCTCCGTGCCCGCGTAGACCACGTCCGGTTCCGCGGCCGCCGGGTGCAGCTGCCACACCCGTTCCAGCGAGGCCCCGGTGTCCTCGGGGAATCGCACTGCGGGCCGGGGCGGTTCCGCCCAGGTGCGGCCGAGGTCGTCGGAGTGGAACACGGACGGACCCCAGTGCGCGCTGTCCCCGCCGGCCAGCAGCCGCGGCACCGCGCCCCGGGTGTCGATGGCCACCGCGTAGACGGCCTGGGCGGGGAAACGGGGACGGTCGTCGAACTCCCAGGCGCCACCCCGCCGCCGCCCGATGAACAGGCCCTTGCGGGTGCCCACGGCCAGCAGTACCTCGGTCATGCCGGTCACCTCCACACGATCGTCGTCCGGACACCCTTGTCCGGATGACGCTCAGTGTGCACCGCGCCACTGACAGTCACCGTCCCGGCGGTGTCGTCCCAGGTGGCCGCGGCCTGGTCGGCTCGGCGTGACGAGGCGTCCCGCTCGTTCCCGGGGCACGGGGCGCGGCGGCGGACGGGCGCCGCGCGACCGGCGGCCGGAGTCGGCCGATCACGCGGCCCGGTCGCTCCCGGTGCCCCGAAGCGGGCGGCCACGGTCGTACTCGGCGCCCGAGCGGGCGCCCGCCCGGATCAGACCGTCCCCGGCAGGGCCCGCGCCAGAATGCCCGTGACGTCGGCGGAGTCCGGCAGCGTGCCGAAGCAGTGACCCCAGTCGCCGCCCAGCCGGGTCGCGCAGAAGGCGTCGGCGACGGACGACGGGGCGTGCCGGACCAGCAGCGAGGCCTGCAGGGTCAGCGCCATCAGCTCCACCAGTCGGCGCGCCCGCAGCGGGGAGGCCTCGACGAGCTCGTTCTTCAGCCGGGTCACGGCCGCGTCCAGACGGGCGTCGGCGCCCCGGGCGAGCTCCAGCTCGGTGAACAGCGCTTCGGCGGTGCCCGGCTCACGCCCCACCGCCCGCAGCACGTCCAGGGCGTTGACGTTGCCCGAGCCCTCCCAGATCGACAGCACGGGCGCCTCGCGGTAGTGCCGGGGCATGCCGGACTCCTCCACGTAGCCGTTGCCGCCCAGGCACTCCAGTGCCTCCGCCGTGAAGGCCGGGCCCCGCTTGGTGACCCAGTACTTGCCCACCGCGGTCGCGATCCGCCGGAACGCCGTCTCCGCCGCGTCCCCGCGCACCGCCCGGTCCGCCGCGCCGGCCAGGCGCAGCGTCAGGGTGGTGGCGGCCTCCGACTCCAGGGCGAGGTCGGCGAGCACGTTGCGCATCAGCGGCTGGTCGGACAGCAGGGCGCCGAACGCCCGGCGGTGCCGTGCGTGGTGGCTGGCCTCGACGAGCGTCTTGCGCATCAGCGCCGCCGACATCATCACGCAGTCCAGCCGGGTGCAGTTGACCATCTCGATGATGGTCTTCACCCCGCGCCCCTCGGGCCCCACCAGCCAGGCCACGGTTCCGTCGAACTCCGGTTCGCAGGAGGCGTTGGAACGGTTGCCCAGCTTGTCCTTCAGGCGCTGGATGCGGAACGGGTTGCGGCTGCCGTCGGGCAGCACCCGCGGAACCAGGAAGCAGGACAGCCCGCCCGGCGCCTGCGCCAGCACCAGGAAGACGTCGCACATCGGCGCGGAGGTGAACCACTTGTGGCCGCGCAGCGTGTACACCCCCGGCTCGGCGGTCGGGGTGGCCGTCGTGGTGTTGGTGCGCACGTCCGAGCCGCCCTGCTTCTCCGTCATGCCCATGCCTGCCAGCAGGCCCGGCTTGTCGGCCGGCACCCGCAGGCCCGGCTCGTAGGCCCGGCCGGTCAGCAAGGGCTCGTAGACGGCGGCGAGGTCCGGCTGTGCGCGCAGGGCCGGTACGGCGGCGTAGGTCATCGAGACGGGGCACAGGTGCCCGGCGTCCGTGTGCCCCCACACCAGCCCGCCGGCCGTGCGGGCGACGTGCGCGCCGGGCCGCTCGTCCGCCCAGGGCGCGCCGGCCAGGCCCTCGCCGACCGCGGTCCGCATCAGATCGTGCCAGCTGGGATGGAAGTCGACCTCGTCGATGCGGTGGCCGTAACGGTCGTGGGTGCGCAGCTCCGGCTCGTGCCGGTTGGCCTGTTCCGCCCACTCCTGCACCTCCGGGCTGCCGGCCAGCCCGCCGAGCCGCCGCACCTGCTCCTCGGCCCACCCGGCGCCCTCCCGGCGCAGCCCCTCCAGGAGGGCCGCGTCGTCGGCGGCGTCGTACGGGGACAGGGGCGGGGGCTGGTTGGTCACCTCGTGGGTGCCGCCGGACGCGGGGGTGGGCCCGGCGGAGACGGGCGGGCCGTCCTGCGGCCGCTGCTGCTGTCGTTCGCGTGCGAGAGGAGAGGCCATGCCCGTCAGTGTTGCACCCCGGCTGCGGCCGTAGCAATGATGCAATACGCGCCGCCGTACAGTACGTGACCATGAACGCCTCCCCGAAGTCCGCCGCGGTCGAGCTGCGCCCGTTGTCCGCGCGGTCCGTGGTGCTGAGCCTGCTGCTGGGCACCCACCCGCCCGAGCTGCCCGTGAAGGATCTGCTGCGGGCCGTCGAGCCCTTCGGTATCGGCGGCTCCACCCTGCGGGCTGCGCTGAGCCGTATGGTGGCCGCCGGCGATCTCCGGCGCGCCGACGGCGTCTACGGCCTCAGCGACCGGCTGCTGGAGCGCCAGCGGCGCCAGGACGCGGCCGTGCACCCGCGCACGCGTCGCTGGAGCGGGGAGTGGGAGATGGCCGTGGTGACGGCCACCGGGCGCGGGCCCGCCGAACGGGCCGAACTGCGGGCGCACTTGGGTGCGCTCCGGCTCGCCGAACTCCGCGAGGGCGTCTGGGTGCGCCCGGCCAATCTGCTGCGTCCCTGGCCCGACGACGTGACCCGCTCCGTCGGCCGGTTCACCGCGCGGCCCGAGGAACCCGCCCACGACCTGGCCGCACGACTGTGGCCCCTCGCCGGATGGGCGGCCACGGCGCACGCCCTGCTTGCCCGGGTCGCGGACGCCCGCCACCCGGCCGAGCGGTTCACCGTGCTGGCGGCCGTGGTGCGCCTCCTGCTGGCCGACCCGGTCCTGCCGGCCGACCTGCTGCCCGACGACTGGCCAGGGCCCGCGCTGCGCGCCGCCTACACCGGTCACCGGCAGCGGCTGACCGAGGAGATGCTGGGCCGGGCCCGCCGGTGAGCGGCGTGTCCGGCCCGGTGGTGCGGTGTCCGGCGGCGACGGTCAGCCGTGACTGACGGCGGTCAGCCGTAGCTGATGTCGGACGACGAGTAGCGGCAGTACGTGCCGTCCGGGCCGCTGCCGATCTCGGTCGGCTCGTCCCCGTCGTCGTTGCCCTCGTAGCGCACGCACGGCTTGATCTTCTTCGAGCTGTCCCCGTGGATGCGGATCCCGCTCAGGGTCGCCGTGTCGCCGTAGTTCTGGTTGATGCCCACGATCGCCTTGCCGGGGGCGGTGACGTCGACGTCGCTGACGGAGATCGTGCGGCGGTACTGCGTTGTGCAGTTGCCGCAGGAGCGCACCAGCTTGCCGAAGTCCTCGACCTGGAACTGGGTGACCCTCAGCGTGCCGGCGCCGTTGAACTGGAACACCTTGTCCGAGGCCTTGCGGGCGCCGCCGCCGGTGACGGTGTACACGGCCGAGGACGAGGACCCCTTGAAGGTCGCCGCGTCCTCGCCGACGTCCTCCCACCACACGTTCTGCAGCGTGCAGCTGCCCAGGCAGTGGATGCCGTCGGCGGCGGGCGCGCCGATGATCACGTTCTTCAGCACGGCGCCGTCGGCCAGCTCCAGCAGGGGGTCCTGGTCCTCGTCCTGGCCGCCGGTGCCCAGGTCTCCGCTGCCGTACAGGCGCACCATGCCGTAGTCCTTGGTGCCGGAGACGCTGATGGTCTTCGTGACCGCCTGGCTTCCGGTGGGGGTGGGCCAGGAGGCGGCCTGCGCGGGTGCTCCTGTCGTGAACATGGCAAGCGAGACGCCGAGTGCGGCCGTGGCGCCGATCACGGTGCGCCTCATGGCGAGCCGGCTGGCTGTGGATGTCATCTCGGGTGTGCCTTTCGTGTCGGAGAATCCCGGGCGGGTGCGCCCACGGGGTGCCCGCAGCCCGGGGTGAGTGTTCTCGTGCATGAAAGACGTTCGGTATGCAGAACGCCCTGAGGGTGATCTGCATGCGTGTAGCGGTGCCGGGTGCGTCTGCGTGCGCTGTGGGTCACGCTTATGAACGGACCGTAGAGGGTAAGCGCTTTCTGGTCAACGCCTTGTGTGCGGTCATCTCACCCTGGCCGATTTGCGCACCGGAAGTGATGTGGGAGCGCTTCCAAAGCGGGTGTGTCCATGCCACCATGCGGGCGCGGCGGCCGCCGCGCCGTGCCGGGACGGAGCCGGGTACTCCGTGCCCGGCGCGCCGTGAGCCCCGCCTCTGCCACGCGCCGTCGCGTATGCCCAGCGCCCCGGAGGAGGCCAGTGAAACCCCCTCGCAGCAGATCCCGCATCGCCGACCTCGTCGCCGTCTGTGTGCTCGTCCTCGGGCTCGCCGTCACCGCCTCCGCCGTGACCGGGTTGGTGCGCGGTCCGCACGGCCGCACCTCCGCCGCCTCGCCGGGCGCACCAGCCGCACCGCACTGGGTGAACACCTGGACGGCGATGCCGCAGCTCACCGAGCCCGCCAACCTGCCGCCCGCCCCCTTCACCGGCGACGACGCCGTTCTGGTCGACACCACCGTCCGCCAGACGCTGCGTGTCTCGGCCGGCGGTCACACGCTGCGGCTGCGCTTCTCCAACGCCTACGGCGACACCCCGCTGCCGCTCACCGCCGTGACCGTGGCCCGCCCCCAAGGCGGCAAGGCCGGCGTCAGCGCGGTCGAGCCCGGCACGATCCGCCGCGTCACCTTCTCGGGCAGGACGTCGACGACCGTCCCCGTGGGCGCGCAGGTCGTCTCCGACCCGCTGGACGTCGACCTGCCGGCCGCGGGCCGCCTCACCGTGACGGCCTACCTGGCGGACGGGCAGCAGTCGCTCGCCCTGACCTCGCACCCGGGCTCCCGCACGACGTCGTACCTGATCCACGGCGACCACACCGCGGACACCGACCTGCCCGGCGCGACCGCCGTCGACCACTGGTACCTCATCAGCGACGTCGAGGTCCTGGCGAACGCCGCCACCCGCGCCGTCGCCGTCCTCGGCGACTCCCTCACCGACGGACGCGGCTCCACCACCAACGGCGACAATCGCTGGACCGACCGGCTCTACGACCGTCTCCGCACCCGGCCCGCCACCTCCCACCTCGCGGTCCTCAACCAGGCCGCCGGCGGCAACCGCGTCCTGAACGACGGCCTCGGGCCCAATGCCCTCGCCCGGCTCGACCGGGACGTGCTCGCACGCAGCGGCGTGTCCTGGCTGATCGTCTTCGAGGGCGTCAACGACATCGGCACCGCCGACGCCACACCGGCGGCCCAGCGACGCGTCACCGACGATCTCATCGCCGCCTACCAGCAGATCGTCGTCCGCGCCCACGCCCAGGGCATCCGCGTCTACGGCGCCACCCTGCTGCCCTTCGGAGGCAACACCCAGTACGACGACCCGGCCGGCGAGCGGGAGAAGTCACGCCAGGCGGTCAACCGCTGGATCCGCGCCAAGGGACACTTCGACGCGGTGATCGACTTCGACCGCTCGGTCCGCGACCCCGCCGCACCGAACCGCCTGCGGGCCGACCTGCAGGACGGGGACTGGCTGCACCTCAATCCCGAGGGGTATGGGGTGCTGGCGGATGCGGTGCCTGGGGGGTTGTTCCGGTAGGCGGTAGGGCTGTGGGCGGGGTGCGGGTCCGGGGCCGGATGGGCGCTGACGATGCAGGGGGCCGGGCGAGGATCGGGCCTGGGCAACTGCTCCCCGCGCACGCGGGGGGATGGCACCTGGCCTGTGCAGGGGCCCTGCCCCACCACCACAGCGGTGCCGGGCCTGCACCCCGCCCCAGCCCCGCGCACCTCGCCCGCCCCGGCCCCACCCCGCACCCGTAGCGCCGGTGTGCCCGTGCCTCCACGTGCCCCGAACGACCAACGCCGCAGGCAACGTGCGCCCACACCACCGGGATGACCAGCACACTCGCGGGCACCCGGGAAACGGACACGAAGGGATCACACTACACGCGAGGGAAGTCATGGCCGAGCGGAACGAGCAGAAGACGACGTCGCTTCTCGAGGCGCCCCTGCACGGTGCGGCGTGGGTGCTGCGCAAGGTGCCGGGTGCCGGGGTGGCGGGGCGTGCCGCGCACGAAACGCTGGACAAGGTGGGTGCCGTGTCGCCGCGAGGACGGCGGATCGCGGTCTACACGGGCGCCGGAGTTCTCGCGGCCGCCGGGGTGGTGGAGTGGCCCGTCGCACTGACCGGTGCGGCCGTGGCCTGGCTGACCCAGCCCCGGCCCGAACGTACCGCGCAGGAGCAAGCCACGGACCGGTCCGTCCACGTCGGGCAACCCGACCAGTCCACGGCGGAACAGCAGAGCGGGGCCACGGCACCCGGCGGCGGCCCCGAGACCGGCCCGGAGTCCGGTACCACTGGTGACGTAGCAGAGACGCAGCACCCGGACAAGCCCACAGCGACACGGGTCTCCCGCAGGCAGACCCCGGGGCAGGCGGCCACCGGGCCTCTCGGCCCGACCGCCCGGCCCGGCCGCACCACCCGCTGACGGGACACGGGAACGAGAACCGGGACACGGGAACGAGAACCGGGACACGGGAACGTGAACGCGGTGGACGTGAACGCGGAGGAGAGCCCATGGTGCTCGGTCTGCTGACGACGCCGGCTGCCGCCTCCCGGCGGGTCGTGCGGGCGAGTGCTCCGGCGGTGGGCAAGGCTGCCGGGGCGCTCGCCGGGACGGCACGCGCCGGTGTGCGCGGCGCAGATGTGGCGGTACGGGTCGCACACGTCACCCGAGGGGCGCTGACCGGCGCGACAGCGCCCTGGCGCTCCGGCGCCCGCGCGCACCTCGCCCTGCACGCCGCCGAGCCCGAGCGGGTGCACCGGGCCGGAGGCGTCGAGCAGGTGGCACACCGTGTGGCCGCCGCGCTGGCGGACCATCCCGATGTGCTGTTCGCGTACTGGGACCAGGGACTGGGCCGCCTGGTCCTGGCCGCCACCGGTGACGAGGTCGTCGACGAGATCGTGGAGCACGCGGCCGGTCTGGCCGCCCGGCACGGTCTGGCGTCCGGTGGCGATCCGGAGGAGCCGACCCATCCGGCCGATCCCGCCGGGGTGCGGGCGGCCGTCGCGACGCTGGCCGCCGACGCGCTGGGCATCGTCGTGGCGCTCACCGCCTCCGCGCTGCGCCTTCCGCCGTCACCGCGCGCGGTGACGGCCGCGGTGACCCTGCTGCGCGAGAACCCGCACTTCGGCACCTGGCTGCGCGACCGGCTGGGCGGCAGCCGTATGGACCTGGCGATGGCCTGCGCGAACGCCGCCGCCCACGGTGCCGGGCAGACCCCGGTCGCTCTGGTGCTCGACGGGACGCTGCGGGCCTGCCAGCTGACCGACACGGTGGCCCGCGCTGCCGCGTTCGACCGGCTGCACGACCGTCTGTGCGACCCCGACCGCTTCCGTGTCGCCGCGGACCCTGCCCCGCGGCCCCCGCTGCATCTGTCTCCCGCGCAGGAGTACGCCGATCACGCCTCGGCGGGCAGTCTGGCGGGCGCGGCGGCGACGCTGCTGGTCAAGCACTCGGGGTCGGAGGCGGCCGAGGCGGTGCTGGCGGGTTCGCCCAAGGCGGCCCGCTACGGGCCCGCCGTCTTCCACAGCGTGCTCAGCGCCCTGCTGGCGCGCACCGGGGTGCTGGTGCGGAACCCGGAGCGACTGCGCCGGCTGGAGACCACCGGCACCCTTGTCCTGCACCCCAGTGCGCTGCGGACCGTGCACGGCGACCTCGACCCGTGGGCGGAGCCCGTCCTGGATGCGGCGCGGCGTGCCGGACTGAGGGTCGTCCTGGTGGACGATCCGGTCCTGGAGGATCTCGTCGGTCTCGCCGACGAGGTGGCCGACGCCCGCCGTCCCTTGGACGACGTGGTGCACTTGCTGCGCGGCGACGGCCGGCGTGCGGTGCTCACAGTGGCCCGGGTGAGGCCGGGCGGCGACCGCACTGTTCCGGCCGGGCTGCACGGGAGCGACATCGCCGTCGCTCTCACCGACGGCGACGGCGCGGTCTACTGGAGCGCCGACCTGCTGGCCCTGCA
This sequence comes from Streptomyces thermodiastaticus, assembly GCF_014656135.1. Classification (GTDB taxonomy): domain Bacteria; phylum Actinomycetota; class Actinomycetes; order Streptomycetales; family Streptomycetaceae; genus Streptomyces; species Streptomyces thermodiastaticus. Next base: position 259,441 of record NZ_BNBV01000001.1, on the reverse strand, counting down.
CGGTCTGCCGGATGTGTGGCGGCTGCTCACCGCGGTCCCGGCGGCTCGCGGTGTGGGACGCCGGGCGCAGGTCCTCGCCCGCTCCGGGGCCGCGCTGTCGGGACTGCTGGTCGCGGTGGGCGAGTCCTCCTCGAAGCGGGGGCGCCGGCCGGTGCTGCCCGGGCTGCGGCATGCGCCGGTCGACGTGGCGGCGGCCGTCGCCCTGCTGTCGGGCACGCGTGCCGCGCTCGGTGTGGTCGCCGCCCGTCCTCCGCATCCGCGTCCGCGTGTGCACTGGCACGAGCTGGACACGAGCGAGGCCCGCGAGCGCCTCTCCCACGAGGAGGAGACCGAACCGGCCGGGCTCGGGCAGGCGGCCGCCCGGCTGCGCAAGCGGGCCGGTGCCGTCTCCCGGCAACCGGTCATGGCCCCGGCGCGCTGGACGGTGCAGCTGGGCCGGGCCGTGCGCGGCGAACTGCACGACCCCCTCACCCCGGTCCTGGCGGTCGGTTCGGCCGCGTCGGCGATCCTCGGCTCCGTCATGGACGCGCTGCTCGTGGTCGGCGCCCTGGATCTGAACGCCTTGATCGGCGGTTTCCAGCGGCTGCGCGCCGAGCGGGCGCTGTCCGGGCTGCTCGCCGACCAGCAGCGCAGGGCGCGGCTGGTGCCGAAGGACGCCGGTGCCCGCACCGTCGACGCCGGCCGGCTGCGGCCCGGCGACGTGATCGAGCTGACGGTGGACGACGTGGTGCCCGCCGACGCGCGCCTGCTGTGGGAGGAGGGCCTGGAGGTCGACGAGTCCGCGCTGACCGGCGAGTCCTTGCCGGTGGACAAGCAGGTCGCGCCCACACCGCACGCGGCCGTCGCCGACCGGCGTTGCATGGTCTTCGAGGGCACGACGGTCGTGGCCGGGCAGGCGCGCGGCGTGGTGGTGGACACCGGGGAGGACACCGAGGCCGCGCGTGCCGTGCACCTGGCCGCCCGTACGCCTCCGGCCGGCGGTGTCCAGGCCCGGCTGCAGGAACTGACCGGCAAGGCGCTGCCGTTGACGCTGGCCGGCGGGGCCGCCGTCACCGGTCTCGCCCTATTGCGCGGCACCCCCGTCCGGGAGGCGGTCAGCGGCGGGGTCTCCGTCGCCGTGGCCGCCGTGCCGGAGGGACTGCCGCTGGTGGCGACGGTGGCCCAGCTGGCCGCGGCCCGGCGGCTCAGCCGCGGCGGTGTGCTGGTGCGCACCCCGCGCACCCTGGAGGCGCTGGGCCGGATGGACACGCTCTGCTTCGACAAGACCGGCACGCTCACCGAGAACCGGCTGCGGGTGGTGCGGGTCGCCGACGCCGGCGGCGCGGTGCACGCGGCGACGGACGGCAAGGCTGCGGACGTGTTGCGGGTGGCGGCCCGGGCCTGCCCCCGGCCGGCCGGCGGGTCGGACCGGCCCGTGCACGCCACCGATGAGGCCGTGCTCGCCGCCGCGGGTCCCGACCCGGACTGGACGGAACGGGACAGCATGCCCTTCGAGGCCGCCCGCGGTTATGCGGCGGCCGTCGGCCGCACCGGTGACGGCAGTCCGCGCATCCTCGTGGTCAAGGGCGCCCCGGAGACCGTCCTGCCCGCCTGCCCCGGTCCGACCCCGGACGCCTCCGAGGCGGCGCAGACGCTGGCCGGAGGCGGACTGCGCATCCTCGCGGTGGCGCAGCGGCGGCTCGACGACTCCGAGGAGGACGCCGACGTCCTCGAAGAGCCGCTGCACGAGCTGGAGTTCACCGGTCTGCTGGGGCTGTCCGACGTGGCCCGCGACACCTCCACCGCCCTGGTGCACGGCCTGTACGAGGAGGGCGTCCGCCCGGTCATGCTCACCGGTGACCATCCGCAGACCGCGCAGGCCATCGCCACCGAACTGGGCTGGGCCGAGGACACCCCCGTGGTGACCGGGGACGAACTGGCCGCGGCCGACCGGCGGACGCGGGCGGGCATGCTGCGGGACGCGGGTGTGGTGGCCCGGGTGGCGCCCGAGCAGAAACTCCAGGTCGTGGAGGCGCTGCGGGACGCGGGCCGGGTGGTCGGCATGGTCGGCGACGGCGCCAACGACGCGGCGGCGATCCGCGCCGCCGACATCGGCGTGGGCATCAACGCCCGCGGTTCGGCGGCCGCGCGCAACGCCGCCGACATCGTGCTGACCGACGACGACCTCACCGTCCTCATCGACGCGATCGGCGAGGGCCGCGCCCTGTGGCACAGCGTCGCGGACGCCATCGCCATCCTGATCGGCGGCAACGCCGGCGAGGTCGGCTTCGGCATCCTCGGCACCCTGCTGTCGGGCAGGGCGCCGCTGTCCACCCGGCAGATGCTCATGGTGAACCTGTTCACCGACCTGTTCCCGGCGATGGCCGTGGCGGTGACCCCCGAGGAGGACGCCGGGCAGGCCAGGGCCACCTCGCCCGAGGACGCGGCCGGCGGGGTTCTCGGCGAGCCGCTGATCCGGCAGATCCGTCACCGCGCCCTGACCACCTGCCTCGGCGCGGTCACGGCCTGGCTGATCGGCCGTTTCACCCCGGGCACGGCACGCCGCTCCGGGACGATGGCCCTGTGCGGGGTGGTCGGCACCCAGCTCGCCCAGACCCTGCTGGACCGGCGGGGCAGCCCGCTGGTGCGGGTGACGTCCCTCGGCTCGGCGCTGGTGCTGATCGCGGTGGTCCAGACGCCCGGCGTCAGCCGCCTCTTCGGCTGCAGCCCGCTCGGCCCCGTCGCCTGGACCGGTGTGATCGCGGCGATCGCCCTGGCGCTGGCGGGCCAGCGGGTCCTGCCCGGCATGGAGCGGACGGTGGAACGGCTGGCGGCCGTCGGGCGGGAGCGGGCCGGACGGTGACGGCCGGCGCCCCCGCCCGACGGGGCCTTGCGCGCGGCTCGGGGCCGCGCGCAACGCCGTTCCGGCTCAGACGGAGCGGTGGTACTGCACCGGCACGTGCACGTCGCCGCCCAGCTCGCGGGCCGCGTGCCGGGCGAAGTACGGGTCGCGCAGCAGCTCACGGCCCACCAGGACCGCGTCGGCCTCGCCGCTCACCAGGATCTTCTCGGCCTGGCCGGCCTCGGTGATCAGTCCGACCGCGGCGACCGGCATCGGCGTCTCGGCCTTGACACGCGCGGCGAAAGGAACCTGGTAGCCGGGGCCGACCGGAATACGCACCCCGGCCGCGTTCCCGCCGGTGGAGACGTCGAGCAGGTCCACGCCGTGGGCGTGCAGCTCCGCCGCGAAACGCACCGTGTCGTCGGCCGTCCAGCCGCCCTCCTCCAGCCAGTCCGTGGCGGAGATGCGGAAGAACAGCGGCTTGTCCTCCGGCCACACCGCGCGGACCGCGTCCACGACCTCCAGTGCGAAGCGCACCCGGTTCTCGTAGGAGCCGCCGTAGGCGTCGGTGCGGTGGTTGGAGTGCGGGGAGAGGAACTCGTGGATGAGGTAGCCGTGGGCGCCGTGGATCTCGGCGACCTCGAAGCCCGCGGCGAGCGCCCGGCGGGCGGCCCGCGCGAACCGGTCGACGATGTCACGGATGTCGTCGGTGCTCAGCTCGGTGGGGACGGGGTGCTTGTCGTCGAAGGCCACCGGGCTCGGCGCCACCGGCTGCCAGCCGTGCTCCTCGGGCCCCACCGGGTTGCCGCCCTTCCAGGTGCGGTCGGTCGACGCCTTGCGCCCGCTGTGAGCCAGCTGGATGCCGGGCACCGTGTTCTGGCCGCGCAGGAAGCCGGTGATCCGGCGGAACGCCTCGACCTGCGTGTCGTTCCAGATGCCCAGGTCGTAGGGGGAGATCCGGCCCTCCGGGGAGACCGCGGTGGCCTCCACGATGATCAGGCCGGTGCCACCGGCCGCGCGGGCCGCGTAGTGGGCGAAGTGCCAGTCGGTCGGAGCGCCGGTCTCCGGGCCCTCGGGCGCGGCCGAGTACTGGCACATCGGGGGCATCCAGACACGGTTCGGGAAGGTGACCTGGCGCAGGGTGAGAGGTTCGAAGAGCGCGCTCACGTCGGGCTCCAATCGTTACGGGACCGATGGCAAGCTAGTACGATAGTCGTCATAGTACGGCAGATGTCAAACTACGACGTCCTTCGTACCATGGAAGGTCCGTACGAAGTGGAGCCCGCTGTGACCGTCACCGTTCCCGCTGCCGGCAGCCGTGCCCTTCCGCACCCCGTGCGGGAGGACATCCGCCTGGAGGGCGTCCTGCACGCGCTGTCCGACCCTCTGCGGCTGCAGATCGTGCGCCGGCTGGCCGAGGCCGGCCGGGAGCTGTCCTGCTCCTGTTTCGACCTGCCGGTCTCCAAGTCGACCACCACGCACCACTTCCGGGTGCTGCGCGAGGCCGGGGTGATCTGGCAGGTCTACCGGGGCACCGCCAAGATGAACGACGTGCGCCGCGACGACCTCGACACGCTCTTCCCCGGCCTGATCGACAGCGTGCTCGACGCCGCGGCCCGGCAGGCAGCGCGCACCGCGACCGGCTGAGCGGGCCCGCCGGGCCGCACGCGCACGGGCGCCCCGGTCAGACGTCCCGGCCGGCGGCCGCCGCCCGCAGCGAATCCCAGTCCGGGAGCTTGACCACACCGCGCCCCAGCGAGGCCCCGAGCCGCGCCTCGGCGCGTTCGATCGCCTGCCAGCCGTCCCACTCGACCGGCTCCACACCGTCGGCGCGCAGCACCGCCACGGCGTCCTCGGGCACCTGTACCCGCATGAGCGCGGGCGCGTCGGCGAGCAGCGACGTCACCGTCTCCTTCGCGCACGGCCGGTTGGTGCCGATCACACCGGTCGGCCCCCGCTTGATCCACCCGGCCACGTACTCGCCCGCAGCGACCGCCCCGTCGCGCAGCACCCGCCCCTCCTTGTGCGGCACGGTGCCGGTGACCGCGTCGAACGGCAGCCCGTCCAGCGGAACGCCGCGATAGCCCACCGAGCGCAGCAGCAACTGCGCGGCCACGTCCTCGTACCGTCCGGTCCCGGTGATGCCGCCCTGCCCGTCGGGCACCGTCCGCTCGAACCGCACGCCCGCCACCCGGCCGCCCCGTTCCAGGACCTCGACGGGCCGGAGGAAGAAACGCAGCCGGACACGGCGCTCCGCACCCCGCGCCGGGGCGGCCGCCCACCCGTGCAGCACCTCGACATTGCGCCGCTGGGCGGCGGGAAGGCCCGAAGGGTCGGCGTACGCGGGATCCAGAGCCAGCTCGTCGGGATCCACGACGACCCCGGCACCGGACAGGGACCCCAGTTCGCGCAGTTCCTTGGTGGTGAAGCGGGCCTGGGACGGGCCGCGCCGGCCCACCATGTGGATCTCGCGCACCGTGCCGGCGGCCAGTGCGGCCAGGGCCGCCTCGGGCATGTCGGTGGCGGTCAGCTCCTCGGGGCGGCGGGCCAGCATGCGGGCGACGTCGACGGCCACGTTGCCCACGCCGACGACCACGGCGCTGTGCACGCCTCGCAGGTAACCGGCGTCCACCGCGTCCGGGTGGGCGCTGTACCAGGACACGAACTCGGTCGCCGACCAGCTCCCCGGCAGATCCTCGCCCGGAATGCCGAGACGGCGGTCGGCCGCGGCGCCCACGCAGTACACCACCGCGTGGTACAGCTCGCGCAGCCGGCGGACCGGCAGCCCGCCGGGGCCGCCGACCTGCACGCACCCCAGGAAGCGGACCCGCTCGTGCTCCAGCACCGTGCGCAGGCTGTTCTGCAGGGACTTGATCTTCTCGTGGTCCGGCGCCACCCCGTAGCGCACCAGCCCGTACGGGCACGGCAGCCGGTCCAGGACGTCGACGCGTACGGAGGAGTCCTGCTGGACGAGGCTCTGAGCGGTGTAGCACCCGCTCGGCCCCGAGCCGACGACGGCGACACGCAGCACGGCGGAACTCCTTACCCCGGCGGTCGGAGGAGATCGCTGATGCCTCCAGCATGGCAGCAGGCGACCCCGCGCGGGAGTGGAAAGACGCCGGGCGGGCGTGTCGCCCGCCCGCGCACCACGCCCGGCAGCGCCCGGGCCCCTACCGCTCCGGCCGTCCGGTCGGCCGCCGCGAGGTTCCGGCGGCGCCGGTGCGGGAGGTGCCCGGGCCGCCCGGGCCGCCGTCCTTCTTCTCGTCGTTCGTGTCGCCCGGGGGCACACCCAGACGCCAGTCGAGCCGGTAGCGTTCGAACAGCTCCGCCCGCAGCGCGGCCACCGGCATCGGCGCACCCGGGATCAGCGCCGTGTAGACCGCCCCCATGAGCTGGGAGCGCAGCTTGCGATAGTCGGCGTCCACGTCCAAGGAGCCGTTCCGGGCGACGGTGTCCCGCAGCAGATGGGACAGCCGCTGCTGCTCGGGGCACTGCACGAACCCCTCGGCCTGCAGGATGCCCGCCATGTGCTGGCGCATCAGCACCGGTCGGTCGCGGGCCAGTCCCAGGATCGCGTCGATCGCGCGGGCCAGCCGCTCCCGGCCGTCCTCGGTGTGCGGATCCCGCTCCAGTGCCTCCTGCAGTGTCAGATGCATCAGGCGGTGCACGGCGGACTGGACCAGCTGCCGTTTGCCGGGGAAGTAGTACGACACCAGTCCGCGGGCCGATCCGGCCCGGTCGGCGATGTCGCCCAGGGTCGTCGCGTCGTAGCCGCGCTCACCCACCAGCTCGACCGCCGCCTGCAGCAGCCGCTCCCGGGAACGCTGTCGCAACTCTTCATTCGCCGAGGCGCTGCGGGGGGACACGGTGTAACTCCTTGCATTGACTGGCTGCCAGCCAACTATACTCGGGTCGGCCACCCCGGCGCGGGGCTGGTCGGCGCGTCGGCTCGTCTCGGGCAATGCGGGGGATTGTCCGGGACGAGCCGTTCGTCGCCTCCGGCGGCCGTGTGCCGTCGCTCAGGGGCGACGCCCGCCCCACGGCGGCCGGCGCCTGGGCTCAGTCCGGCCGGCCCACCAGGTCCAGCACCGGCCGCAGTCCGTCCGGCCGCTCGGCCACCGGCAGATGGTCCACGAAGTGCACCCGGCAGCCGAGAGCCGACGCCCCGCCGTCCGCGTGGCGGCTGTCACCCACCATGAGCACCTGCCGCGGGTCGGCGCCGAGCCGTGTGCAGGCCTTCTCGAACAGCCTCGGGTCCGGTTTCTGGATGCCGTGCTCGTACGACAGGACGTAGGTGTCGACATACGGGTCCAGGCCGTGCTCCCGGAACACCGGGCGCAGATCCCAGCCGATGTTGCTGACCACACCCACCGCTATCCCGCGCTCGCGCAGGGTGCGCAGCACTCCGAGGGCGTCCGGGTAGGGGGACCAGGCGGCCGGCGTCATGTGCCGTTCGTACAGCGCGTCGTGCAGCGCCGGATCGGGCAGGGGCACCCGCCGGGACAGACCGGTGTAGGCGGCCCGGTGCAGTTCGGCGCTGCGGTCCCGGATCCGCCACAGCTCGGCCAGGTCGTCCGGGACGCGGCGGGGCGGTGCCCCGCCGGGGAGCGCCCCGGCCTCCTCCAGGGCGCGTGCCGTCCCGGCCAGCGCCGCGGGGTCGAGTGCCAGACCGGCCGCGTCCAGCACGGCGCTCAGCCAGGACTCGGCGGACTCGATGCGGAAGAGGGTGCCGGAGAAGTCGAAGAGGACAGCGAGCATGGGGAGCATCGTCGCCTACAACACCTTCGCCGGCCACCGCTTTCGCGCCGGATCGTGCACAGCCGCCGCGGCGGCTGCCACGGTCGCGCCCAGCAGCCAGCCGCCGACGACGTCCGAGAGCCAGTGGACTCCCAGCCAGACCCGGGTCAGCCCCACGCCCACGACCGAGACCCCGGCGAGGACCACGGCCGCCGGCCAGAGCGCGCGCCCGGCGCCGTGACGGTGCAGCAGCCACAGCAGCAGCCCGCACACCACCGCCGCGGTCATGGCGTGCCCCGACGGGAAGGCCGCCTGGCGGGCGGTGTCCACCGGGTCCGGCCAGACGGGGCGCGGCCGGCCGACCGCCGCCTTCACCCCGTACTGCAGCAGCAGGCCCAGCGCCGTGGCGGCCACCAGCCACAGGGCGTCGAACCTGGCCGGCCGGCGCACGGCGAGCCCCAGTGCGACCGCCACGCACAGCAGCCGCATGGTCAGCGGGTCCCACACCCAGTCGGTGAGGAAGCGGGCGACGTGGGTCGTGCCGTGATCGGTGACCGCCCAGCGGTGAAAGGCGCGGGCCACCGCTTCGTCGCATCGCATCAGCGGCGGCCACCGCACGGCGACCAGGGCCCACAGCACGGCGGAACACCCGGCGAGGATCCACAGGGCGCGGCAGACGGGCGACCGCGGCCCGCGGGGACGGGCCGGCGCGGGCGCGGAGGTGACGGACGCGGGACGCATACCGCGATCCTGACCGGCCGCCCGCGGGTGAAACCGTGCGACCGGCCGGACACGCGAACGGGGGATCCGCGGGAGCGATCCGCCGACGGGATCCGCCGGAGCGGAAACGGGACGCACGGCCTCGCCGGTCCCCACGCGAGCCGGCCGGCCCCGGTCCGTCCCGTCCCGGCCCGGGCGGCAGCACGTCCCGCGTCCGTCTTCTCTGGTCGGCCGGCCGGGTGTCAGCCCAGGGCCCGCAGCCCCGGCACGACGGCCACCAGCACCGGCACGGCGGGCACCAGCGAGGCGACCGCCGTCAGCCGCAGACGCCGCAGCGCGGGCAGCCGGTCCCACGGCGTGAGCAGGCGGTGCACGCGCTGCGGCACCTGCGTCTGCGCGGCGGGGCAGGGGCCGAACACCCCCCGTTCCTCGTTCAGTTCCACCAGCGCGAGCGCGGTGGTCAGCCGGCCGAAGCGGCGCGACGCCATGTCGTCGGCGGCGAGTTCGACCAGGCGGTGCATCTCGTCCCGGAACGCGGCGAACACCGGCACCTGAGGGAAACCCTCCGCCAGCGCGGCCGAGCAGTGCAGCAGCCAGTCGTGCCGGGCGCGCGCGTGCCCCTGCTCGTGGGCGAGCACGGCGTCCAGCTGCCGTCCCTTCAGCCGGCGCAGCGCGGCCGTGGTCACCACCAGCCGGGGCGCCGTGCCGGGCAGCCACCAGGCCTCCGACCGGTCGCTCTCCAGCACCACGAGCCGGCCCGTGCCGGGTTCCTCGCCGGGCAGCAGCGGGGCCCGCTCGAGGAGTTCGGCACGCCGACGCCGTCGCCGGGCCCGGGCCCGCACGATCTCGCGGACCAGCATCGCCGCGCTCCACGCGGCACCGCACGCGAGCGTCACCGCGGTGACGGGCGCCCAGGCGCCGGGCGTGCCGAAGGCGTAGGCCTCCACCACCCCGCGCGGCGCCGGCGCGAAGACATGACCGCGCACCGCCTGCCAGGCCGCCGCCGCACTCAAGGTCATCGACAGCGCGCAGCACAGCAGGACGGCGACCACCACGCACTGCCACACCCACAGCGCCACCACCGGTTCCCGCTCCGCCCAGTCGGCCCGGGCGAGCAGACGGGGAGCAGCGACGGCGGTGAGGGCACCGAGCAGCAACAGCACCGCGGGGACCATCATGCGAGCACCATAAGAGCGGCCCCGCGCTCATGGGTGCGCACCCGAGCGGCGAAGTGACACAGATTACGGCGCGGTGCGCTGCGTCGTTCCTGCGCGTGCCTGCCTGAGACCGGTGTAGTCGGCACCCTTCGCAGCCGCCCGTCACATGGTCAGCAGCATCGCCACCATCGCCATCCCCATCGACAGGCGGCAGGCCCGTGCCAGCTCCGGGCGGTCGCCCCAGCCCGGACCGCCCCCGTCTGCGGCGCCGGTGCCCGCTGTCGGCCCAGCCCCGGCGGGACCGGCAGCCGGTATGAGCCGGACACCGGACAGCAGGACGTACCCAGCGAAGTAGAGCAGCAGGACGCCGGTGACCACGGGTGTCCCGGACCCGCCGTGCATGTGGTGGTGGGGGCCGGGCGCGCCGGCCATCGTCAGGGACATGTAGACCATCGCGCCCGCCCCGACCAGGTGATGCAGATGGTGCGGACTCCTCCGCGCCCGCCACAGGTCGTGCAGCGCGGTGGCGCCGAAGACGGCGGCGCAGACCGACCAGACCCAGCCCGGCGGCGTGAACGCCGCCGCAGGTACGGCCATGGCGGCCATCCCGAACCCCATGAGGGCCTCGCCGCCCGCCGTCCGTCGCTGCTCGGCGACCTGGCTGCGCATCCGCAGCAGACAGTAGGTCCCGGTCGCCGTGCACAGCGCGACCAGCGGCCAGCTCAGTGCGGCCGTCGCCTGCACCCCCCACCTCCCCGTTCGACGGTCCGGAGCCCCCACGGCGCCCGGTCTGTCGTTCGAGCGATGCCCGCGGCACGCAGCGCGCACACGAGCGCACGGGGGCACGGAGGGGCACGCGGAGAGCGCGTGACGCTCCCGCGTCGTCCACCGTGCCCGCCCCACGCCCTGCTCCGGAGGCCTGAGCGAATCTTTTACTGGTAAAACACCTGTTAAGGTTGCAGGCATGAGCAGCGCGACCCCGACCTCCGCATCCCGTCTTCTCCGGTGCCTCGCGCCGGCCGGTGTGCTGCGGCCCGGCCGCCCCTCGGACATCTGGTTCAAGCCCGCGCTGAGCGTCGTCGTCTCCCAGGCCCCGCCCGCCCTGACGCTGCTCGCCCTGGGCCGGCTCGATCTGGCCATTTACACCATGCCCGGGTCGCTGTGCGCCCTGTATGCCCACAACCGTCCCTACCGCGCCCGTGCCCGCGTCCTGGCCTGGGTGGTGCTCGGCATGGTCGGCGGACTGGCACTCGCCCTGCTCGCCGCCTCGTTCACCACAGACCCGTGGGTCCTGGTCACCGTCGGCGCGCTGATGGCCGCCGTGCAGAAGGCACTGTGCGACGCCACCCGGATCGGCCCGCCGGGCAATGTCGTGCTCACCTTCATCACCTCCGGCTCGCTCTTCGTCCCCCAGCAGCTGGAGCAGGTCCCCGGCCATGTGGGGCTCACCCTGGCCGCGGCCGCGTGGGCGTGGGCGGTCGGCATGGCGCCCGGGCTGCCGCGCCCGTACGGCCCGGAACGCCGGGTCGCCGCGCGGGCGCTGCGCGCGGCCGGCGCGTACGCCGCCACCCGCGGCACGGGCGAGGGCCACCAGCGGGCGCCCGCCGCCGCGGCCGCCGCCGTGCGGACGGCCTGGCAGACCCTGCGGGCCGCGGGCGCCCGCACCCCGCAGCGGCGCGCCCTGGAGCGGCTGCTGATCCGCGCCGAGGTCGCGCTCGCCGCACCCGCGGACACCGACCCCGGGGCCCTGCGCGCCTGGGCGCACGAGCTGAGCACCGCCAGGACCGTGCCGCCCGTCCTCGTCGGGGCGGCCGAGGCCGGCGAGGACCCGCTCGGCGCGCACACCGCACCGGCCGGACTCCACCGCCCCTGGCGCGGCAGGCTCGCCCCGCTCGCTCCGTTCGTCGTGCGCACCGCGCTGGGCTGCGCGCTCGCCGGGTACGCCTCCATCGTTCTGGGCATCGGCCGTCCCGCATGGGCCGTGGTCACGGCCGCCGCCCTCCACCAGGTCAACCTCGGCCACACCTGGAACCGCAGCATCCAGCGTGTCGTCGGCAACGTCGTCGGCGTCCTCGTCTTCGCCGCCCTCAGCCCCCTCGTGCACCGGAGCGAGGTGGCCCTCGTGCTGTGCCTCCTCGCGTGCGCCTTCGGCGCCGAGGCCCTGATCAGCCGCAACTACTGGCTCGGCTCGTTCTGTGTCACCCCGATGGCGCTGCTGGTCAGCGAGTTCGGCGGCTCCCAGCCGGCGGGCGAGCTGATCGGCGAGCGGGTCGCGGACACCCTCGTGGGCGCGCTGGTCGGGTTCGCCGCCGCGCTGGTCGTCGTCGACCGCAAGGCAGGGCACCGTGTCCGGCAGGCGCTCACCGCCGCCGACACCGCCCGCGAGCACGCCGCGCGTCTGCTCGCCCAGGAACGCCCGGAGCCCGCGGCCCTGGACGCCGCCCGGCAGCGGCTGGCCGACGCACTCGTGGAGCTGCGCGCCACCGCCGACGCCGCGTCGGGGGAGTGGTGGCCGCGCTCGCTGCCCCAGGAGCAGGTCATGCGCACCGAGGAAGGCGGACACCGTACGCTCGCCGCGACGGTACGCCGCCTGGGTCCGCACGCCCCGGAGGCGAACACGGGGAGCATCACGGAGGACGCACGGCCATGACGGCACGCGACGGACGGCAGGCATCCGCGACGGCGGGCAGGGCGGACGAGACGGTCGGAGCCCCGGGCTCACCGGCGACCGAGGAGAGGGAGGGCCGGCCCGACGACACCGTCGCCACGGTTGTCCGTCAGTGGCGGGCCGTCCACCCCGACCTGGACACCGCCCCCATGGAGATCATCGGACGCATCAACCGGTGCGCCGCGCTGCTCCAGCAGGCCGAGGACGCGCCGCTGCGCCGGGCGGGTCTGAGCCGTCCGGAGTTCGACCTGCTCGGCGCGCTGCGGCGCACCGGACACGAACTGACCCCGGGGGAACTGGCGCGGGAGACCTTCTCCTCCGGAGCGGCGGTCACCAAACGGCTCAAACAGCTCACCGAACGCGGACTGGTGGAACGCCGCGGCGACACCCGGGACCGCCGGGTCGCCCACGTCCGCCTGACCGACGCCGGACGCGATCTCGTGGACGGACTGCTGCCCGAGCAGCTCGCCTACGAACGGTCCGTCCTCGCCGGCCTGGCCTCCCACGGCCGCGACGAACTGGCCGCGCTGCTGTCCGAGCTGCTGGGCCGCCTGGAAGGCCGCGCCGGGGCGCTGCGGCTCTGACCCGCCCGGGAATCCGGACACGGCCCGACCGCCGGACCGCACCCCGTGTCCGGCCCGGTCCGAGCGGACACGGCCTATCCGTGCCGCTCCCCGGTGCCGGCCTCCTGCTGTGCCTCGTCCTGTTCGTCCTGCTCTTCCTCCGTCTGATAGATGCCGAAGGCGGCACCCTGCCCGTCCCGCAGCACCGCGAGGCGCGGCCCGCCCTCGACGTTGGTGGGCTCCTGCAGCGCGCGGCCGCCGGCCCGGACGGCGACCTCGGTGGTGGCGTCGACGTCCTCCACCGCGAAGTACGGCAGCCAGTGCGGCGGCACATCCACGGGAAAGCGGTGGTGCAGCGCCGTCACGCCGCCGAAGTCCATGCCGTGCATGCCCCATTGGGTGTACCACTCCGAGGTGTTGACGCTCCAGCCGAACACCGTCTCGTAGAAGGCCCGGGCCCGTTTGACGTCCCGGGTGGCCAGCTCGACCCAGCCCAGTGCACCGGGCCGGTTGAACACCTGGGCGCCGGCGAACTCCCGGGCCTGCCACAGCTGGAAGGCGGCGCCGGACGGGTCGAGGGCGACGGTCCGCCGGCCCTCGTCGAAGATGTCCATCGGCCCGCGGATCACCGTCCCGCCGGCCTGCACCACCTTGTTCGTGACCGCGTCGGCGTCGCTCACCGCGAAGGACACGTTCCAGGCCACCGGCTGGGTGGGCCGGTAGAGAGGGCCGAGTCCGGCGACCGCGGCGTCCGCCAGGCGTGCGACGGTGTAGCCGCGCAGTTCCGGCCGGGGATCCGGCTCGCCGCACTGCCAGCCGAACACCTCCCCGTAGAACAGTTTGGCGGCTCGCAGGTCACTGGCGCCCAGTTCCGCCCAGCAGGGACCGCCGATCACCGGCTTGTCGAACTCCATGGCATCCTCCGGCAAGCTCGCCCTCACGGGAACGCTAGCCTTCGTCACCGACGGTGGCCAGCGGAGATCGTCTGGCCGGGAATTGCGCCGTGCACGCGCGGAACCGGGCCGCGCCCCGCCGCGGAGCCCGCGTCCGGCGCCGTCCGCGCTGCGGGGCAGAGCCCTCGGAAGCCGCCCGCCGCATGCCCTGGACGTTCCTGGACGCCCGGCCGGAACTCCGATGCCCGGCCGGAACTCCGATGCCCGGCCGGAACCTAGATGCCCGGCCGGAACCGCAGCGGATGGTCCGCCGGCACCTCGACCAGCACGAGGGGCGTACCGTCCGGATCGGCGATCCACATCTCGATCAGCCCCCACGGCTCCCGCACCGGCGGCCGCACGATCCCGACGCCCTTGGCACGCAGCTCCTCGTGCGCCGCGGCCACGTCCGCGACCTGGAGCCAGATCCGTGCCGCGGGGGAGCGCGGGGCGTCGTCGCGGCGCCCCGACAGCTCCAGGAAGCCGCCGCCGAGGAAGTAGACGGTGCCGCGGTCCGGACCCGTGCCGAACTCGCGGTAGACGGGCAGGCCCAGCTGCTCGCCGTAGAAGACGCGGGAGCGCTCGGGGTCGGTGGGCTGCAGCAGGATCCGGCTGCTCAGAACATGCACCATGCGGCGGAGCCTAGGGGCAGTTCTGCCGTCCGCGGGAGGACCGGCGCGCGGCGCCGGCGCGTGCGCCGCCACCGGCGGCGGCGCGCCCGCCCGGGTATGCGGCTGGACGCCTTCTCGTCCGTCCCGCGAGGGACAGGCGCGGTGCCGCGCGCCAGGGGGCGCGGGAAGGCCGGTCAGGGCGGTGAGGTTAGGCTCGGTGCTGCCCAGCGCCCGAGTGACCGAAAGGCTGTTCCATGGACACCGCCGCCACCGACCTCACCTTCCGTGACGCCACCGTTGCCGACGTCGACACCCTGGTGGCGCTGGTGGAGTCGGCGTACCGCGGGGAGGCCAGCCGGGCCGGGTGGACCACCGAGGCGGACATCCTCGACGGGCAGCGCACCGACGCCGAGGGTGTGCGGGCCGCGATCGAGACGCCCGGCAGCACGGTGCTCACGGTGGAGCGAGACGGCCGGGTGGTCGCCTGCTGCCAGCTGGAACACCGCGGCGACCACGCCTACTTCGGCATGTTCGCTGTCAGTCCGGCTCTGCAGGGCACAGGTCTGGGCAAGCGCGTCATCGCGGAGGCGGAGCGGCAGGCACGGCTGAGGTGGGGTGTGCGGGAGATGCACATGACGGTGATCTCCGTGCGCGAGGACCTGATCGCCTGGTACGAGCGCCGTGGCTACCGCCGCACGGGCAAGAGGACGCCCTTCCCGTACGGCGACGAGCGCTTCGGCATCCCGCTCCGCGACGACCTGGAGTTCGAGCTGCTCGTCAAGGAGCTGGCGTAACGGCGGGCGGGAAGCGGCCGGACGCCCTCGCACGGGGAGGGCGTCCGTGGGGTCGTGCACCGGGACGGCGGCGGCCGATCGGGCTCACACCGGGGCGGCGGCCGGAGGTCCTCACGCCGTGAAGCGGCTGGTGCGCTTGATCTCCGGCTGGTCGGTGGTCACCCCGTCCAGCTCGAAGGCCCGGGCCAGCCGCAGCTGGTCCAGGGTGTTGACCACCCAGCCGATGACGCGCAGGTCCGCGGCACGGGCCTCCTCGACGATCTCCAGGGTCAGCCGGCGGATGTCGAGCACCAGCGTGCCGGCGCCGGCCGCGCGGGCCCGCCCGACGACCTCGGTGCCGTAGCGGTCGGCGACCAGCGCGGTGCGCACGCCGGGCACCAGGCGGGCGATCTCGGTGAGCGCCTCGTCGTGGAACGACAGCACCTCCACCCGGGAGACCAGGTCGCGGCGGTGCATGACCTCGGCCAGCGCCTCGGCCGCCGCCACGTCCTTGATCTCGGCCTGCAGCGGCGCCCGCACCGCGTCGAGCACCTCTTCGAACACCGGGATCCGCTCGCCGCGCCCGGCGTCCAGGGCGCGCAGTTCGGCGAGCGTCTTGTCGGCGACGGCGCCGCTGCCGTCGGTCGTGCGGTCCACCTCCGCGTCGTGGATGACGACCAGTGCGCCGTCCTTGCTGAGATGCAGGTCGAGCTCGATGGCGTCGAGGCCGGCCCGCTCGGCGGCGACGAAGGACCGGAGGGTGTTCTCGGGCTCGACACCCATGACTCCGCGGTGACCGATGGTAAGGAAGTTCAAGGTTCAACTCGCTTTCGTCGACGGCGGCTCGTGACGCACGCGGACCTCGGGGACCTCGTCGTCCACGCGGCAGTGCCGCAGCCTAACGGTGACGGAGTGCGACGGACCCTGCACTGCGCGAAGTGCTCGGGGTGATGGCCCGGCTCACCAGGACCCGGGCGGCTTCTAGCTCACCCCGGGGTGGGCGCGCCTTCCGGACGGTTGACCCGGGTGCGCGTATCGCCGCCCCTGGGGGCCCGGCTCAGGTGACCGCCTCCGCACACGCGGCCGACCCTCACCCGAGTGGGCTAGTCCGGGTGGGCGTCGCTCGGGGGAGTGGCGGGAAGATGGGCGGTCGTCAAGGCCATTCGCAGGACGATTTTCTGATCAAGCCCTTGCTGAGAGAAAGGTTGCGCGTATACGGTCGCAGTGCGAGAGCATCTCCTGTGGAGGGTTGGACATGACGGAAATTCTTGTGCAGGTGGGTGCGGAGGAGAAGAATCCTCCGGAAGTCAGGGTGGTCGAGCACCCGGCATGGCCCGTGCTCAAGGATGCCGTGGAGCGCATCCGGCCCTGGCAGTCCAAGGACGGCTCGATCGACTTCGAGGCGGAGGGTGCTCCGGCCCGCCAGGAGGCCGAGGAGGCCGTGCGCCGGGTGATCGGCGCCGTGGAGGAGCTGTCGCCGCTGCTGCCGTACGACGCCGCCTACCACACGGCGCTCGTGCAGGACCTGCGCCGCTGGGCCGACGGCGGCTTCCAGGTCCCGGACTTCCTCGACTCGCTGCTCGCCTTCCAGCCGGCCGCCAACCGTGTGGACGGCCTGCAGCACCTGGTCGTCTTCCCGATGTACACGCAGAACGGCAACCCGGACCGCAACCTGGAGGCGGTCGTGCTGCGCATGGTCTGGCCCGACTGGCTGGCCGAGCTGGAGCGCACCCGCTACGACAACCCGCTGTTCTGCGGCATCACCTTCGAGGACTTCACGGCCGGCTACGACACCAACTCCGCCGTGCTGTTCCCGGAGACCGTCGCCGTCCGCGAGGCGCCGGAACGTTTCTCCTGGGGTGGTATCTTCTGCGACCGCGAGGCCGCCCGCTTCCGCCGGGTCACCGCCGCCGCCGTCGGCATCCTGGGCCTCGACCTGCCCGAGGACATCGCCGCGATGGTCCACGACCAGAAGCGCTGCGAAGAGGCCTTCGTGCTGTGGGACATGATCCACGACCGCACCCACAGCCACGGCGACCTGCCCTTCGACCCGTTCATGATCAAGCAGCGCCAGCCGTTCTGGATGTACGGCCTGGAGGAGCTGCGCTGCGATCTGACCGCCTTCAAGGAGGCCGTGCAGCTCGCCAAGGAGGGCGTCCCGCAGGCGCGCGACGTGCAGTACGCGGTGCTCTTCGACCGGATGTTCCGCTTCCCGGTCACCGGTGAGCGGGTGCGCAACTACGACGGCCTGGGCGGCCAGCTGCTCTTCGCCTACCTGCACCAGCACGACGTGGTGCGCTGGCGGGACAACAAGCTCTCCATCGACTGGGAGCGCGCCCCGCAGGTCACCAACCAGCTGTGCGCGGAGATCGAGAGGCTGTACCGCGACGGCATCGACCGTCCCAAGCTGGTGCACTGGTTCGCCGGGTACGAGCTGGTCTCCCGCTACCTCGCCCCGCACCCGGGCTCGGTGTGGGCCAAGGGCCCCGACGCCCTGGACCTGACCCAGCCGCCGCGCAAGCTCGTCGACGAGGTGCTCCCGGACGAGTTCCCGCTGAGCATGTTCTACGAGGCGCTGTCCAGGAAGCTGAAGCACGTGATCGCGTCGACCAAGGGGATCCGCGCGACCGCCCCGGACTCCGAGCAGGACGGCGCCGGCCGCAAGGCGTCCTGAACGTCCTGGCCGCCTGAACGTCCTGACCGCCCGGGCGGGCCTTCACCGGAAGGCGGGGCCCGCCCGAGGCGGGGGCGGCGCGGCGTGTCGCGGCTTGCGGACAGTCGGCTGCCACAGCCGCCGTGCGACGTCGTCATCTGGTCGGAGTCTCGATGCCGGAGCCGTCGCAGGAGGACACGGCGCGGCCTTCGGCGTATGTGTCGCCACCGACCGCCATCACGGTGTCGTCGAGGATGTGACCGCCGGTGCGGTCGAGCCCCTGCGAGGCCGCGAGCCGCAGCGGCACCGCGAACACGCGGTGAGGACCCCGCTCGCCGTCTCCGACGAGCAGGGGATGCGAGTCGCAGGCATCCTGGCAGGAGGACGCACGCTTCGGGCAGTGGACCGGGCGTGCTCTCAGGTGCTGCGGGACAAGCTGGGCCGGCTCAAGGGGTGGCACGAGCATGACCACGTCGAGTGCGAGGGCGGGGCTGGATCGTCGTCCGGCCCGGCCGCCGTCGGTTCACGCACGGCGTGAGCGCGACCGCCTCCGAAGCGAAGGTCCGCACGAGTTGACCGAAGCATCTTGCGAATACACTCCGCCTCCGATGAAGATCTACGGCGTGATCGACGATTCGACGCAGGATCTGGTGGAACCTGAAGCAGGCAGGGCTGCTCCCTCCACCGAGGAGATCACGGCACACGGCGCCGAGCGGGGCGCCGCGTGAGCGGGCGCACCGACAAGCGTGCTCAGGAGGGAACGATGAGGAACGGCAACGGGCCGCTGAGCGGTGCGGTGATCGCGGTGGCCGGCGCGGGCGGACCCGCCGGCCGGGCGGCGCTGCTCCGGCTCGCCGAGGCGGGGGCCACCGTGGTCGGCGCGGACAACGACCCCGAGCGGCTCTCCCAGGCCGTGGACGCGGCCCGGTACGCCTGCGGCGGCGCGACCGTGATCGGGGACGTCGTCGACCTGCTCGACCTGAAGTCCGCCCGTGACTGGGCCGCCCACATCGAGCGGGACTTCGGCCGTGTCGACGGCCTGGTGCACCTGGTGGGCGGCTGGCGCGGCAGCGAGACCTTCACCAAGACCAGCCTGGACGACTGGGACTTCCTGGAGCTGCTGCTCGTCCGCACCGTGCAGCACACCTCGCTGGCCTTCCACGAGGCGCTGCAGCGCAGCGAGCGCGGCCGGTACGTGCTGATCAGCGCCGCCGGGGCCAGCAGACCCACCGCGGGCAACGCCGCCTACGCCGCCGCCAAGGCCGCCGCCGAGGCCTGGACGCTGGCCATGGCCGACTACTTCCGCAAGGCCGGAAAGGCGGAGGGCGCCGAAGGGCCGACGTCCGCGGCTGCCATCCTGGTGGTGAAGGCGTTGGTGCACGACGCGATGCGCGCCGAGCGCCCCAACGCGAAGTTCGCGGGCTTCACGGACGTCAAGGACCTGGCCGAGGCCGTCGTCGACGTCTGGAGCAGGCCCGCCGCGGAAGTGAACGGAAAACGCCTGTGGCTGACCGAGGAGCCGTGAACCCCCCGAAGACCGACGCGCGCCGCCATCACGACCCCGAGGTCCGCGGCTTCGCCAGCGACAACTACGCCGGGGCCCATCCGGAGGTGCTCGCCGCGCTGGCCGTGGCCAACGGCGGGCACCAGGTCGCCTACGGGGAGGACGAGTACACCGCGCACCTCCAGCGCGTCGTCCGCAGCCACTTCGGCGCCACCGCCGAGGCGTACCCGGTGTTCAACGGCACCGGTGCCAACGTCGTCGCGCTCCAGGCGGTCACCGACCGCTGGGGTGCGGTGATCTGCGCCGACAGCGCGCACATCAACGTCGACGAGGGCGGCGCGCCCGAGCGGATGGGCGGCCTGAAGCTGCTGACCGTGCCCACCCCGGACGGCAAGCTCACACCCGAGCTGATCGACCGGCAGGCGTACGGCTGGGAGGACGAGCACCGGGCCATGCCGCAGGTCGTGTCGATCACTCAGAGCACGGAGCTGGGGACCGTCTACACGCCCGAGGAGATCCGCGCGATCTGCGAGCACGCCCACGAGCGCGGGATGGCGGTGCACGTCGACGGCTCCCGGCTGGCCAACGCGGCCGCCTCGCTGGACGTCCCGATGCGCGCCTTCACCAACGCGGCCGGTGTCGACATCCTCTCGCTCGGCGGGACGAAGAACGGCGCCCTGTTCGCCGAGGCGGTCGTCGTCATCAACCAGGACGCCGTGCGCCGCATGAGGCACATCCGCAAGATGAGCATGCAGCTCGCCTCCAAGATGCGTTTCGTGTCGGTGCAGTTGGAGGCGCTGCTCGCCAAGGATCTGTGGCTGCGCAACGCGCGGCACGCCAACGGGATGGCGCAGCGGCTGGCGGAGGGTGTCCGCGCCGTGCACGGCGTGGAGATCCTCTACCCCGTGCAGGCCAACGGCGTCTTCGCCAAGCTGCCGCACGAGGTGAGCGAGCGGCTGCAGAAACGGTTCCGGTTCTACTTCTGGGACGAGACCGAGGGCGTGGTGCGCTGGATGTGCTCCTTCGACACCACGGAGAGCGACGTCGACGCCTTCGTCGCGGCGCTGAAGGAAGAGATGGCGCGCGTCTGAGGGCGTGTGCGTGCGGACCTGTTCGCGGGGTCCGTTGTCCGTGTGGCGCACGGGAGCGGGCCCCGCGAGCGCGTGGTGCATGGCAAGGGGCTCCGCGAGGCCGGCAGCCGGCACACCTCTTGCCGGCGGTACAGGTCGGTCATGGCCGGCACCGAGTCGTGGGCCGTCAACGAGGCGTAGGACGTGCGGTGTTCCCGTGCACGCGGCCGGGCGTCCTGCTCGACGAGCAGGCCGTCCGCGTTCTCTTGGCCCTGGTGCGGCGGCGCAGCACCACAGCGATCGACGACACCACGATCACCGCGAACAGGCCGGACCGCACCCCGAGCGCGACCATGAACACCCCCGAATCCGTGGCCGGCCGTGCCTCACCGCCCCGCGGCCGGCCCCGTCGAGGCGTGCCGTCATGCCGGCCCGGAGACGCGCCGGCGCGGAGTTGTTCACCGCATCGGTGCCGGTGCGGCGGCGGGCGGGAATCTTCGCGGCCGGGCGCACGCTGAAGTGCGGTGCCGGTGTTCAGCTGAGCCGCGGGTGCGGCGGACGGGAGAGGGTTCGGGTGCGCGAACGCGACGAGACCACGCGGCTGGGTGAGGCCGAGCTGGGCCGCACACTGGGGGAGCGTGCCACGCTGGTGCAGTTCTCCACCGCCTTCTGCGCCCCGTGCCGCGCCACCCGCAGGGTGCTGAGCGAAGTGGCCGGGATGGTGCCCGGCGTCGCACACGTCGACATCGACGCCGAGGCACACCTGGACCTCGTGCGCGCACTGGACATCGTGAAGACCCCCACCGTGCTGGTCCTTGACGCCGGCGGCCGGATCGTGCGGCGGGCCACCGGACAGCCGCGCACGGTCGACGTCATCGCGGCCCTCGGGGAGGCGGTGTGACCTCCGGTACCGGCACGGCCCGGCGCTCGCCCGGCGCCGCTTCCGTACCCGCCCAGCCCGGCTCGCCGGGTCTGCTGCGCTCTGTCTTCCGGCGGCACGCGGCGGGCGTCGCGGTGATCACCGCGCGCGGCCCGCAGGGACCGGCCGGGTTCACCGCCACCTCCCTCACCTCCGTCTCCGCCGAACCACCGCTGATCTCCTTCGGTATCGGCACCGGTGCCTCCAGCTGGCCCGCCGTCGCCGGCACCGAGTACGTCGGGGTGCACATACTCGGCGAGCACCAGGAGGATCTGGCGGCCACCTTCGCCCGCAGCGGTGCCGACCGCTTCGGTGCGCCCACCGTCTGGCACGACGGTCCCGAGGGCGTGCCGGTTCTCGACGGGGTCCTGGCCTGGCTGGTGTGCCGGATCACCGGACGGGTGCCCGCGGGCGATCACCGCATCGTGATCGCGGAGATCGTCCACGGCGCCTCGGCGGGCCGCGGCCGCCCTCTGCTGTACCACCAGGGACGCTTCACCTCCCTGCGGGACTGACCGGCTGGTCCCGCTCTGTGCGCAGGCGGGCGGTGCATGTCCGGTTCCGGTTACGCTGCGTTGCGAAGGTCACAGTTCAAAGCGCTTGCTTAGCGGGAATGAACTGGGTGTACTGGCGAGTAATGTTTCCCGTCGGAGCGCGCTGCCGCCCCGACCGGGATCAGCCGCTTCGGGCGCCTATGCTGCCTGCAGGAAGGCAGCCCCCGAAATGACGATGCAGTAGGAGAGCCGGCGTGAGCTTGAGGATCGTTGTCACTGTGAAGTACGTGCCCGACGCCACTGGCGACCGGCACTTCGCCGATGACCTGACCGTCGACCGGGACGACGTGGACGGTCTGCTCTCCGAGCTGGACGAGTACGCGGTCGAGCAGGCGCTGCGGATCGCGGAGAACTCCGACGACGACGTCGAGGTCACCGTGCTGACGGTGGGCCCGGAGGATGCCAAGGACGCGCTGCGCAAGGCGCTGTCGATGGGTGCCGACAAGGCCATCCACGTCGAGGACGAGGACCTGCACGGCACCGACGCCATCGGCACCTCGCTGGTGCTGGCCAAGGCCATCGAGAAGGCCGGCTACGACCTGGTGATCTCCGGCATGGCCTCCACCGACGGCACCATGGGTGTCGTCCCGGCGCTGCTCGCCGAGCGGCTGGGTGTGCCGCAGGTGACCCTGCTGTCCGAGGTGTCGGTCGAGGACGGGGTCGTCAAGGGCCGCCGGGACGGGGACACCGCCTCCGAGCAGCTGGAGGCCTCGCTGCCCGCGGTGGTGTCGGTGACGGACCAGTCGGGTGAGGCGCGTTACCCGTCGTTCAAGGGCATCATGGCGGCGAAGAAGAAGCCGGTGGAGTCCTGGGACCTGTCCGACCTGGACATCGAGGCCGACGAGGTCGGTCTGGAGAACGCCTGCACCGTGGTCGAGTCCGCGGCCGAGCGTCCGGCGCGCACCGCGGGCACGATCGTCAAGGACGAGGGCGAGGGCGGCAAGCAGCTCGCCGAGTTCCTCGCGAGCCAGAAGTTCATCTGACAGCCCGCAGTTCGCCTGTCCGTCCCGCACCCTCATCAGCAGGAGAGAAGAAGTCCCATGGCTGAAGTCCTCGTCTATGTCGACCACGTGGACGGTGCCGTCCGCAAGCCCACCCTTGAGCTGCTGACCCTGGCCCGCCGCATCGGCGAGCCGGTCGCCGTGGCCCTCGGCAACGGCGCCGCCGACACCGCCGCCACCCTCGCCGAGCACGGCGCGGTCAAGGTACTCACCCACGACGCCCCCGAGTACGCCGAGTACCTGGTGGTGCCGAAGGTGGACGCGCTGCAGGCCGCCTACGAGCAGGTCTCCCCGGCCGCCGTCCTGGTGTCCTCCTCCGCCGAGGGCAAGGAGATCGCCGCCCGCCTGGCGCTGCGGATCGGCTCCGGCATCATCACCGACGCCGTCGACCTGGAAGCCGGTGACAACGGCCCGGTCGCCACGCAGTCGGTGTTCGCCGCCTCGTACACCACCAAGTCCCGCGTCTCCAAGGGCACGCCGGTCATCACCGTCAAGCCCAACAGCGCCCCCGCGGAGGCCGCGCCGGCCGCCGGCACGGTCGAGGCCCTGAACGTGACCTTCTCCGAGAAGGCCACCGGCACGAAGATCACCGGCCGTACGCCGCGTGAGTCGACGGGCCGGCCGGAGCTGACCGAGGCCGCGATCGTGGTCTCCGGCGGCCGCGGTGTCAACGGCGCCGAGAACTTCGCGATCATCGAGGCCCTCGCCGACGAGCTCGGCGCGGCCGTCGGTGCCTCGCGTGCCGCGGTGGACGCCGGCTGGTACCCGCACACCAACCAGGTCGGCCAGACCGGCAAGACCGTCTCGCCGCAGCTGTACATCGCCAACGGCATCTCCGGTGCCATCCAGCACCGGGCCGGCATGCAGACCTCGAAGACCATCGTCGCGGTCAACAAGGACCCGGAGGCGCCGATCTTCGAGCTGGTCGACTTCGGTGTCGTCGGCGACCTGTTCGACGTCGTCCCGCAGCTGACCGAGGAGATCAAGGCTCGCAAGGGCTGACCCTCCGGTCGCACACGCCCGGGCCCCGCACGGCACGCGCACCGGCGCCGCCGGTCCGTGCCCGGGCAGCAGGCTCTCCCCGGCCCCGCCGAGCTCCGGTTCGGCGGGGCCGAGTGCTGTGCACGGCGGCCGGCGGAGGTGTGCGCCGTGCGTCGTGCCTCCGCAAGGCCGCCCCTGCGCAACTCGCCATCGCAGCCCTACCCGGGCGAGCCGGCAGCCCGTCCACACCGTCTACGTGCCCGCCGACGTCTTCACCGCAGGCACCGTCCGCTCCGGGAGCGACGCGGCCCTCGCCGCGCTCGACGCGCACGCCCCGGACGCGGCGTCCCTCGCCGCCGTCCTCGGCCTCTCCGGCGATCTGGCCGAGCCGGTCCACTCCCGGGTGCGTGCCAAGCTCGCCCGCGAACCCGTCGAGGATCTGCGCTTCGACTTCGAGGAGCGCTTCGCCGGCCGCCGCGACCCCTGACGGCCGGCGGCCGGTGACCGCGCCTCGCCCGTGGCCGTGACGCACGCACCCGGCGTGGTCATGGCCAGCCCGGTGCGCTCACTCCACGGGCGGCAGTTCGCCCGACCCCCGCATCACCAGCCGCGTCGGCAGCTCGATGCGCTCGGGGGCGACATGAGTGCCGTCGCCGTCGAGCTGCAGGAAGAGCCGTTCGGCCGCGGTGCGGCCCAGGGCTGCCGCGTCCTGGGCGACCACGGTGACACCCGGCTGGAGCAGGTCGGCCAGCTCGATGTCGTCGAAACCGACCAGGGCGACCGGGCGCGGATGCCGGGACAGCACCCGGATCACGGTCACCGTCACCCGGTTGTTGCCCGTGAACACGGCGGTGACCGGCTCGGGCCCGGACAGCATCTCCTCGGCGGCCCGCCGCACCCGCTCGGGGTCGGTCGCCCCCAGTGAGATCCACTTCTCGGCCACGGGTATCCCCGCGTCCTCCATCGCCGCCCGGTAGCCGCGCAGCCGCTCGGCCGCGGTGTGGATGCGCGGCATGTCCCCGATGAAACCGATGCGGCGGTGGCCGTGCGCGATCAGGTGTGCCACCCCGTCGCGGGCGCCGCCGAAGTTGTCCGAGAGCACCACGTCCGCGTCGATCCGCCCGGCCGGGCGGTCCACGAACACCATGGCCACCCCGGCACGTATCTCCGGCTCCAGATACCGGTGGTCGTCGCCGGCCGGGATCACCACCAGCCCGTCCACCCGCCGCGCGCACAGCGCCAGCGCGAGTTCCTGCTCGCGTGCGGGGTCCTCGGCGCTGGAGCCGTTGATGAGCAGCGCGCCGTGGGCGCGTGCGACCTCCTCCACCGCGCGGCTGAGCGGGCCGTAGAACGGGTCCGCCAGGTCCTCCAGGATCAGTCCGATGCTCGCCGTGCGGCCCTTGCGCAGCACACGCGCGCTGTCGTTGCGGCGGAAGCCCAGCGCCTGGATCGCCTCCTGGACGCGCCGCTCGGTGTCCGGGGTGACCCCGGGCTCGCCGTTGACCACACGGGAGACGGTCTTGAGCCCCACACCGGCGCGGGCCGCCACGTCCTTCATGGTGGGACGGTTGCCGTAGCGGGATCCGGCGTGGGCCGCGGGGCGGTCGGCGGGGCGGTCGGCTCGGCTGGCGGTTCCTGGCACGATGCGGCGTCCATTCCTGTCGTCCGCGGGTGCGTCGGCCCGCGGAGGTGAGTCGTCCACGGTGGGGTGCGTCGGGTCCCTCACGCGTATGAGGATGTGGCGTCGAGCATAGAGCCTGGACAACGTTGTCATACGCGCGAGAGACTGTGCAGCGCACACTCCGGACCGCGTCCCTACCGCGCGGCCGGCTGCGCCCGCCTTCGGTTTTCCACTGGTGTACGGGGAGATCTGACACGACATGCACACCGACCTCGTGGCCGCGCTGGACATCGGCGGCACCAAGATCGCCGGAGCGCTGGTCGACGGCCACGGCAACATCCTGGTGCGCGCCCAGTGCGCGACGCCCGCGCAGGAGGACGGCGACACCGTGATGGGGGCGGTGGAGGAGGTGCTCGGCCGGCTGGCCCGGTCGCCGCTGTGGGCGCGGGCCACGGCCCTGGGCATCGGCAGCGCGGGCCCGGTGGACGCCTCCGCCGGTACGGTCAGTCCCGTCAATGTGCCGGGCTGGCGCGACTATCCGCTCGTGGAGCGGGCCCGTGCCGCGGCCGGGGGGCTGCCCGTGGAGCTGATCGGCGACGGTGTGGCGATCACGGCCGCCGAGCACTGGCAGGGCGCCGCCCGCGGCCACGACGACGCGCTGTGCATGGTGGTCTCCACCGGTGTGGGCGGCGGCCTGGTCCTGGGCGGCCGGCTGCACCCCGGTCCGACGGGCAACGCCGGGCACATCGGCCACATCAGCGTCGACCTGGACGGCGACGCGTGCCCGTGCGGGGCGCGCGGGTGTGTGGAGCGCATCGCCAGCGGCCCGAACATCGCCCGCCGTGCCGTGGAGATGGGCTGGCGGCCCGGCCCGGACGGCGACACCTCGGCCGCCGCGGTGGCCGCCGCCGCCCGGGCCGGCGACCCGGTGGCCCTCGCCTCGTTCGAGCTGGCCGCGCGGGCCCTGGCCGCGGGCATCGCCGCGACCGCGACGCTGGTGGAGATCGACATCGCGGTGATCGGCGGGGGAGTGGCCAAGGCGGGCGAGGTGCTGTTCGCCCCGCTGCGCCGCGCCCTGCGCGACTACGCCACCCTGTCGTTCGTCCAGCAGCTTCAGGTCGTGCCCGCCCGGATGGGCACGGACGCCGGTCTGGTCGGGGCGGCCGCCGCGGCGCTGGCCCGCCGGGCGGACACGGCGACCGCCGTCTCCTGAACCCGCGCACGGCCGGGGGCCCGCGAGGGGCCGCCCGGCCGGGCTCAGCAGGTCAGCCGGGCGTCGGCCCAGTCGGCGTGGTCGGAGTCGGTGCCGTCCCCGCCGTCGGTGACCACGAGCCGCACCACCTGGGCCCCGGTCACGTCCGCCTCGAGGTGCTGCGCGGGCATCGCGTTGGTGAGGACACCGGTGGAGGCCGCCTCGGTGTCGTCCGCCCAGATCTCGAAGGCGACGGTGCCCTTGGTGTCCTTCTCGTCGTCGACGCCGACCTCCGCGGTGACCGCGGTGCAGGCCCCGCCGGTGTAGTACGTCACGCTGCTCGGCGCGTGGACACCGAGGCCCTTGGCGTACACGGTGCCGCCGATGGTGATCGGGTGCCCGTCGCCCGCGGGGCGCTCACCGTTGCTCGTGTCGCGTTCCACGGGGCCGTAATAACTGGTGGCCGACATCCACGGCAGATCGCTCAGGTACGACGTGCCCGTGGGCGGCGGCACCACCACCGGAACCGTGAGCAGCAGCGCGGCCGACACCGTCCGGCCGTCCGGCGCCCGGTGGCGCACCGTCAGAGTCAGGTCGTACGGACCGGGCTGCGCGTCCTTCGGCGGGGTGACCGCCCAGGCGGTGCGCACAGTGCGGCCCGGCGGCACCGTGGCGGCACGGTCGGGGGTGCGCGCCCGCAGCGTCCAGCCCTCGGGGCCGGTCAGCGACACGGCGACCTCGCGGGCCGGGATGCGGCCCAGGTCGGTCGCCGTGGACGTGAGCGTCGTCGTGTCGCCGGCCACCACCAGGGGCAGGCCGTCGACGCCTAGTTCGACGGCGGGCGGCTTCCCCGCCCAGTGACGGTCGGCCCGCACCCGGACCAGGACGGTGCCGTGCGCGGGCACGGTCGCCGCGATCGTCCCGGCCGTGTGGGAGCTGCGGTGCTGCCACAGGTCGCGCAGGGTGTACCCGCCGGCCGCGGGCAGGCCGACGGCCGTGGCGGTGGTGGCGATGCGCTGCGCGGTGTCGCTCTCGTTGAACAGGGCCACCGCGCGGCTGCCGTCCCGCATCTCCTTGGCGACGACCCAGCGTCCGCCCTCGGAGGAGACGACCGTGCCCTGCTTGCCCAGCGGGTCCTGGTCGACGGCGATGACCTCACGGTTTCCCAGGATGTCCAGCGTCTCAGGGGTCGCCTTGCGCAGATCGGTGCCGATGAGCAGCGGTGCCGCCATGACCGCCCACATCGAGAAGTGGGTGCGGTACTCGGTGTCGGTCATGCCGCCGTTGCCGACCTCCAGCATGTCCGGGTCGTTCCAGTGGCCGGGACCGGCGTAGGGGGCCAGCGGCAGGTTCTTCTTGAGGATGGACAGCATCGACGCCCAGCTGTCGCTGATGTCGCCGGTGGTGCGCCACAGGTGGCCGACGTCGGCGGCCCACTCCCAGGGCTTGTTCTCGCCCCACTCGCAGATGCTGTAGACGATCGGGCGGCCGGTCTTCGCGGTCGCCGCCTTCAGGGCGTCGCGCATCGTGGTGTAGCGCTGCTTCGCGTCGACGCCCTGGTTGTTGCAGTTGTCGTACTTCAGGTAGTCGATGCCCCACTCGGCGAACTGCTCGGCATCGCTGTACTCGTGGCCGAGCGCGCCCGGGAATCCGGCGCTGTTGCAGGTCTTGGTGCCCGCGCTGGTGTAGATGCCCAGCTTCAGGCCCTTGGCGTGCACATAGTCCGCGACGGCCTTGATGCCGTGCGGGAAGCGGGCCGGGTCGGGCACCAGCTTGCCGTCGGCGTCGCGGGAGGGCAGCGCCCAGCAGTCGTCGAGGTTGACGTACTCGTAGCCGGCGTCCTTCAGGCCCGAGGTGACGAACAGGTCGGCGATGCCCTCGACCATGGCCTCATCGAACTCCGGGCCGCAGTGGGTGGCGTTCCAGTTGTTGAAGCCCATGGGCGGAGTCAGGGCCAGCCCGTCGGCGAGAGCGGGCGCGGCGGACGGTCCGCCGTCCGCGGCCGGCGGGTGCCGGTCGGCGGCGACGGCCGCGGGGGCCGTGCCGGCCAGGGCGAGCAGCGACGCGGTGAGGGCTCCGAGCAGTCTTCGGCGGCGGGGACGCGTGGACGGGTGACGCATGGAACGCACCTCCGGGCTCACGACGACGGGGTTACATGCCCACGTCATTCTGTGTGCGGTCACGGTAGTAGCTGTGCGAGTGTGTTGGAAAGAAGGACATGCGCCGTGCCCTGTCGGCTGCCGGCGTGGCGCGCCGGACCGTGACCGATGCCGCTCTGAGCCGTTGACCGGGCATGAAGAAGCGCAGCATGCTCGCCCTCGCCTCCCTCGCCACCGGCTTCGTGGTGGCCGCCGTCTCCCCCTCCCACGCCGAGGACCGCGACGCCCTCGTCGATCTGACCGTCAAGGACGCCGTGGGCACCGTGGACCATGTCGTCGGCGACGAGCTCACCGCACAGAACGACGGCCAGGCCCAGGGACGCTGAGGGCCAGGAACACGACGGCGCCGCCATCCCGTCCGGGGTGCCGGCGCCGTCGTGTGCGCGGTGCCCTCAACTGGGGCTGGTTTCCGTGGCAGGGTGGAGCGGGCAAGCCACTGGGGGTCAACACACGAGGGGGACGGCGTGATCGTCTGGCTCAACGGAACGTTCGGTGCGGGCAAGACCGCCACCGCACGGGAACTGGTCGAGCTGATCCCGAACAGCACGCTCTTCGACCCCGAGGTCATCGGCGGCGCCCTCACGCACCATCTGCTGCCGCCCAAGCATCTCGCCGAGGTCGGTGACTTCCAGGACCTGCCCATCTGGCGCAGGCTGGTGATCGACACGGCGGCCGCGCTGCTCGCGGAGCTGGGCGGCACCCTGGTGGTCCCCATGACCCTGCTCCGCCAGGACTATCGCGACGAGATCTTCGGGGGCCTCGCGGCCCGCCGCATCGGTGTCCGGCACATACTCCTCGCCCCGGCCGAAACGATCCTCCGGGAACGGATAGCCGGGCGGGAGATACCGCCGGACCTGCCCGACGGCGACCTGCGGCTGCGTCAGTGGGCGTTGGACCACATCGAGCCCTACCGGGCCGCCCTCGCGTCCTGGCTCGCCGCCGACGCCCACCTGATCGACACCAGCGCGCTCACCCCGTACGAGACGGCCGTCCGCATCGCCGAGGCCGTCGGCACCGGGGCCGTGGCGCCCTGCGACATCGTGCAGACCCCCGAACCCACCGCCGAGACCGTCGCATCCGGGGTGCTCCTCTTCGACGAACAGGACCGGGTGCTGCTCGTCGACCCCACCTACAAACCCGGCTGGGAGTTCCCCGGCGGTGTCGTCGAGCCCGGCGAGGCTCCGGCCCGCGCCGGGATGCGCGAGGTGGCCGAGGAGACCGGGATACGGCTCGAGGAGGTGCCCCGGCTGCTGGTCGTCGACTGGGAGCGGCCCGCACCCCCCGGCTTCGGCGGCCTCCGTCTGCTCTTCGACGGCGGACGGCTGGACTCCGCCGCAGTGAGCCGGCTGCTGCTGCCCGGACCCGAGCTGCGCGAATGGCGCTTCGTCACCGAGGAGGAGGCCGAGGCCCTGCTGCCGCCGGTCCGCTACGCACGGCTGCGATGGGCCCTGCGGGCCCGTGAGCGGGCCGCCGCGGTGTACCTGGAGGCAGGAGTCCCGGTCGGCTGAATCCCAGGCACGCAGCGCCCGTACACCTGTACGGCCGTATCCGCTGCGCCCGTATCCCGTACGCCCGTGGGCCCGGATGCCGCGCCTCATGCGGGCCGGGCCGGCTCGCCCGGGGGCAGGAGCCGGACGGCACGCGCGTGGTACGGCCGCTCCCAGTCCTCTAGGACCGGCGGCGGCCAGTGCGCAGTCGCCCGGGTCGATGCCGCCCGGCCCGACGCCGCCCGGGTCAACCCGCGTAGGCGCGCAGGAACAGCGCCTCCGCGACCGACATGCGCTCCAGCTCCTCGGGCGAGACGCTCTCGTCGACCGCGTGGATCTGGGCCTCCGGCTCGCTCAGGCCGATGAGCAGGATCTCCGCCTCCGGGTAGAGCGCGGCCAGGGTGTTGCACAGCGGGATGGAGCCGCCCTGGCCGGCGTACTGCAGCTGCTCGCCGGGGTAGGCGACCGCCATCGCCTCGGCCATCGCCCGGTAGGCGGGGCTGTCCGTGTCGGCGCGGAACGGCTGGCCCTGGCCGGCCGGCTCGGTGCGCACCCGGGCTCCCCACGGCGTGTGCGCCTCCAGGTGGGCCTGGAGCAGCTTGGTGGCCTCGGTGGCGTCCAGCCCCGGCGGCACCCGAAGGCTGACCAGGGCGCGGGCGCTCGCCTGCACGGACGCGGTGGCGCCGGTCACCGGCGGGCAGTCGATGCCGAGGACCGTGACCGCGGGCCGGGCCCACAGGCGGTCGGCGACCGTGCCGGACCCGATCAGGTCGACTCCGTCGAGCACCTTGGCGTCGGCGCGGAACTGCTCCTCGTCGTAGGCGAGGCCGTCCCAGGCGGCGTCGGCGGGCAGGCCGTCCACGGTCGTCGAGCCGTCCTCGGCGCGCAGCGAGTCCAGGGTGCGGATCAGCGCCGCGAGCGCGTCCGGGGCGGCACCGCCGAACTGACCGGAGTGCAGGTTGCCCTCGAGGGTGTCGATCCGGACGCGGACGAGCGTCATGCCGCGCAGCGTGGTGGTGACGGTGGGCAGGCCCACCCGGAAGTTGCCCGTGTCACCGATGACGATGGTGTCGGCCGCGAGCAGGTCGGGATGCTGCTCGGCGTACCGCTCCAGACCGCCGGTGCCCTGCTCCTCCGAACCTTCCACGATCACCTTGACGTTGACGGGTATGCCGCCGTTCGCCTTCAGCGCGCGCAGGGCGAGCAGATGCATGACGACGCCGCCCTTGCAGTCGGCGGCGCCCCGCCCGTACCAGCGGCCGTCCCGCTCGGTCAGCTCGAACGGCGGGGTGGTCCACGCGGCCTCGTCCAGCGGCGGCTGCACGTCGTAGTGGGCGTACAGCAGGACCGTTTTGGCGCCCTCGGGGCCGGGCAGGTGGCCGTACACCGACTGCGTGCCGTCCGGGGTGTCGAGCAGCGCCACGTCCGTGAAACCCTCGGCGCGCAGCGCGTCGGCGATCCAGTTCGCCGCGCCCTCGCTCTCGCTCCTGGGATACTGCGCGAAGTCCGCCACCGACCGGAAGGCCACCAGCTCGGCCAGCTCCTGCCGGGCCCTGGGCAGCAGGGCGGCGACGGTCTCGGCGACCGGATGCGACGACATGGGCACGCTCCTCGTAGGTGCGTCGGCGTGCTCGGCAGCGCCCGGAGGACGCCGGGTGAGCACCGCGGTGTTCAGGATGGTCGTGTCAGCGTAGGCGCGCCCCCCTGAGCCGCGCACGCATCCGCCGATCCTCCCACAGCGGCCTGTGATCGCGACCGCCGTAGGATGCGTGGGACAGATGGGGGTACCCCCTTGCTCGCGCGAAGCCGGGAGCGCGGGGTGAGGCAGTCGGCTTGATCTGGAGCGGTGGACGAACGTGAGCAGCGGCAACTCTTCGGCGGACGACGTGCGGCAGGTGTGGGACGTCGTCGTGGTGGGCGCGGGACCCGCGGGGGCCTCGGCCGCCTACGCGGCGGCGGTCACCGGACGGCGCGTGCTGCTGCTGGAGAAGGCGGAGCTGCCCCGCTACAAAACCTGCGGCGGCGGGATCATCGGTCCCTCGCGGGACGCGCTGCCGCCCGGGTTCGAGCTGCCGCTGAAGGACCGGGTGCACGCGGTGACGTTCTCCCTGGAGGGCCGGTTCACCCGCACCCGCCGCTCCAAGCAGATGCTGTTCGGCCTCGTCAACCGGCCGGAGTTCGACCAGCAGCTCGTCGAGCACGCGCAGAAGGCGGGCGCCGAACTGCGCACCGGCGTCACCGTTTCGCGGGTCGAGCAGCACGGGGCCGCGGTGCCGGACCGGCGCACGGTCGCGGTGGTGCTGCAGGGCGGTGAGACGGTGCTCGCCCGGGCCGTGGTCGGCGCCGACGGCAGTGCCAGCCGGATAGGAGCCCACGTCGGGGTGAAGCTGGACCAGGTGGACCTCGGCCTGGAGGCGGAGATCCCGGTGCCCGAGACCGTCGCCGAGGACTGGCGCGGACGTGTGCTGATCGACTGGGGCCCCATCCCGGGCAGCTACGGCTGGGTGTTCCCCAAGGGCGACACGCTGACGGTCGGTGTGATCTCGGCCCGCGGCGAAGGCGCCGCCACCAAGCGGTACTTCGAGGACTTCATCGCCCGCCTGGGCCTGGCGGGCTTCGAGCCGCGCATCTCCTCCGGGCACCTGACCCGCTGCCGGACCGAGGACTCCCCGCTGTCCCGCGGACGGGTGCTGGTGTGCGGGGACGCCGCGGGCATGCTGGAGCCGTGGACCCGTGAGGGCATCTCCTTCGCGCTCAGGTCCGGGCGGCTCGCGGGGGAGTGGGCGGTCCGGATCGCCGAGGCGCACGATGCGGTGGACGCCCGCCGCCAGGCCCTGAACTACGCCTTCGCCCTCAAGGCCGGTCTCGGGGTGGAGATGTCCGTCGGCAAGCGCATGCTGGCCGTGTACCAGCGGCGCCCCGGCCTGTTCCACGCCGCGCTGACCGGCTTCCGCCCGGCCTGGCGGGCTTTCCGGGACATCACCCAGGGCTCCACCACCCTCGCGGAGATCGTGCGCACCCACCCCGTGGCCCAGCGTGCCCTGACGGTGCTGGACCGGCGGCCCGCGACCGAGGCCGGGCCCGAGGAACACCAGGCCCGGGGTGAGCAGGACGGTCGGGAGACGGCCGCGTCCTGACCAGCGCCGTCGTCGCCGGGGCGCCGCCGCCTGTGCCGGTGACGCCCCCGTTCACAGCGGAACGCCGCCCCTTCTCCCAGCGGGACGCCCCTCTCGCGGTGGCCGCCCCCGCCCCGGACGGTCGCTGCGCCATGCGTCACTGCGTGACCGTGATCCGGAACACGGGGTGGTCGGCGGCGACCCGGGCGATCTCCTCGTCGGAGGAGGCCGCCGTGACGCCGTCGAAGAACGTGCCGACCTGCCAGCCCCACCGCCGCAGATAGCTCCGCAGCACCGGGACCTTCTCGGCGTCGGGCACCTCCACCGCGCGGAACGGGCGCACCGTCCGTCCGACGCGCAGCTCGCCGCCGCCCGCGGCCCGCATGTTGCGCACCCACTGCGAGTGGCCGCGCGCCGAGACCAGGTACCGGGCGCCCTCGTGGGTGTGCGGGTTGACCGGGAGGCGCTGCGGTGTGCCGCTGACACGGCCCCGTACGGTCAGCTCCGCGCTGCCCGCCAGGCTCAGCCCGTACCGGGCCAGCCGGCCGACGGCTCGGTTGAACAGTGCGGTCAGCGGGCCGGCCTCGCGGTAGTACGGCGACGACGTCATGGTGACCCCCAAGGGTGCGGCCACAGAAGTGGCGACGAATGCGAGAGCAGTGCTCTCTCCGTGTTCCAGTCTGCATTGAGCAGTGCTCCATAGCAAGAGCACTGCTCTCGTCCGTGTTCCGTGATCTTGCTTGTGTGCAGTGCTCCGCCGGTGTGCGAGACTGCCGCCATGAGCACCGCACAAGGCGCCCGGGCCCGGGCCCGGACGGAGATCACCGCCGCGATCAAGGACGAGGCACGCCGGCAGCTCGCCGCCGAGGGAGCCGCGAAACTCTCCCTGCGCGCCGTGGCCCGCGCGCTCGGCATGGTCTCCTCCGCGCTGTACCGGTACTTCCCCAGCCGCGACGAGCTGCTGACCGCGCTCATCGTCGACGCCTATGACTCCCTGGGCGCGGCGGCGGAGACGGCCGAGAAGCAGGTCCACGACGCGGGACCGCTGCACCGCTGGACGACCGTGTGCGAGGCCGTCCGCGCCTGGGCCATGACTCACCCCCACGAGTACGCGCTGCTGTACGGCACACCCGTCCCCGGCTACACCGCACCGCAGACCACCGTCCAGGCGGCCTCCAGGGTCGGACTGCTCCTCATCGCCATCGCCCGCGACGCCCACCGGGACGGCACCCTCTCCGCACCCGCGCTGCCCGCCGACCTGCACCCCGAGGCCACGCGGATGGCCGCCGACCTCGCCCCCGACCTGCCGCCCGAGGCGGTCGCCGCGCTCGTCGCCGCCTGGGCGCAGCTGTTCGGCCTGATCGGCTTCGAGGTGTTCGGACAGTTCCACGGCGTGGTGGAGCACCGGGAGCCGTTCTTCCGGCAGGCTGCGCTCCGGCTGGCACAGGGAGTGGGTCTGGCCTGCTGAC
This sequence comes from Streptomyces thermodiastaticus, assembly GCF_014656135.1. Lineage (GTDB taxonomy): Bacteria > Actinomycetota > Actinomycetes > Streptomycetales > Streptomycetaceae > Streptomyces > Streptomyces thermodiastaticus. The sequence continues at coordinate 224,733 of NZ_BNBV01000001.1, read as the reverse complement.
GACACCCGCGACGACGGCCCGGGCGACGACCGCGCAGGTGCACACCGCCTCGACGTGCGCTCACCGCATGCCGGTCGGGGCGGATGCGCCCGTCGGCTGCGGTGGCCGACCGGCGCGGCACACATCGGCAACCCACACCGAGAACGACGCGGTTCGGCGACGCAGCCGTCAACTGAGCGTTCCGCACAGGCCTGCTGATGATCGCAGGGGCTGGAGATCATGCCAAGGGGGGCGCGAGCCCCTCCAGCCCGCGCCCGCCGCCACACCGAACAGCTGCTATGCTGACCCCGCTCGCCTTCGGCGCCCCAACGGGAGCGCACGGAGGCTTTTTTCATGCCTTCTGACACGTCCTCGTCCGCATCCAGCGCACCTCCCACCACCAGCTACCGCGCCCTGCTCCGCAACCGGGAGTTCGCCGGGCTGTACGCCGGCTTCACACTGTCGGTCGCCGCGAGCACCTTGTCGGGTTTCGCGCTCGGCACGCTGGTCAGCCGGCAGACCGCGTCTCCGTTCCTGACCGCCGTGAGCATGTACGGCGCCACCTTCGCGACGGTGCTCGGCGCGCTGACACTGATGTCCGTCGCGGACGGGAACCGTCCTCGGCGCACCCTGGTCGCACTCCAGTGCGTGGCACTCGCGGGTGTTGCCGCGCAGGCGATACCGGGACTGCCGCTCGTCGTCCGGTTCGGTCTCCTCCTCGTGCTGGGGTTCTTCCAGTCCCTGCAGAACGGGACACGGATGGGGCTCCTGGCCGAGGTGGTGCCGTCCTGTGCGTACGCCCTGGCACGGTCGTTGATGAACATCACCTCCGGCGGTATGTCGGTCATCGGCTACGCGGTCGGCGCCGTGCTGCTGCGCTGCCTGACCCCGCAGGGAGTCTTCGTCACGGCGACGGCCCTGACCGCGGCCGGACTGCTCGTGGTGGCGGCGACCGTGCGGAACCACTCGATCCGTCCGGTCCGTCGCCCCGGGCCGCGCCAGACCTGGACCACGAACGTGGCGCTCTTCTCCCACTCCGGTCAGCGTGCGCTGCTGCTGAACCTGTGGGTCCCCAACGGCCTGATCGTCGGCTGCGAGGCTTTGTTCCTCTCCTACGCGCCCGGACATGCCGGCGCGCTGCTGGCCGCCGGATCGGCGGGCATGCTCCTCGGCGACCTGACGGTCGGGCGCCTGCTCACCGCCGGGCAGCGGCGCCGTTGGGCGTTCGCGCTGCGTCTGCTGCTCGCCGTGCCGTACCTGCTGTTCGCCGTCCATCCGCCGGTGCCGGTGGCGACGGCCGCGGTGTTCCTCGCCAGTGCGGGGTTCGCCGCCACCCTGCCGCTGCAGGAGCAGCTTCTCGCGCTGACCCCGGAACCGGTCCAGGGACAGGTGCAAGGAGTCGAGTCCGCCGGCCGGATGGCGTGGCAGGGCATCGGCGCCGCGATCGCCGGCGGCGTCGCCCAGTACACCGGTCCTGCCGCGGCCATCACGGCCGCGGCGGCGTGCTCGGTCGCCGTCACCGTGGTGTCGCGGCCCTTCGTGATCCGCGCCTGGGCCGTTCCTGCCGGGACGGCCGGGGCATGAGCCGGACCGGCTCGTCCGGGCCGGCGGAGCGAGTCACACACCCCGGCGCCGCACACCTGGCCGGGCGCCGACGCCGTGAGCTGCGCACCGGGGCCGTCATGCGGGCACACCCGGGGCACTCAGACGATCGCCGAGGTGTCCCGCCACAGTGCGGCGAGCGAGGCGTCGCCCGTCACCGCCGGCACCGGCACACGGTTCCACAGCGCCAGATACAACCGGCCGGCGGGACCGGTGAGTTCGGCGTCCGCGTCCTCGGACGCGTCCAGGACGGTCACCGGCGGATCCTGCGACAGCCGGACCGTCCACACCGCGAGCGTGGCACCGCCGGTGTCGTCACCCGAGCCGTCACTGCCGGTGCCCGGGCGGCCTTTGGCGGTGGCCCGCACCCGCAGCACACGTGGCCCGGCGGTGCGCACCTTGCTGCGCGACCGCGCGTGGAATCCGCGCAGCAGCTCGTCGATGCCGTCGAGGGCGAAACCGGTGTCCACGGCCGTGACGGCGCCGCCGCGTGCCGCTTCCGCGTCGAAGCGGTGGACGGCCGTCTCGTGCGCCTGCCGCCGGATCCAGAAGGCCAGCGGCGACGCAACCGGCGCCGGGTGGAACGTCCAGCACCGTACGTCGTCCGGTGCCTCGGCCAGGGTGTCGACCAGGCGGCGGTGGCCGGCCCGGTACCAGGCGAGCAGGTCCGTGCCGTCGAGGTCCGGCGGATCGCCCATCGGGCGGGGCGCGGTGTGTGCATCGGCGACGAACGCGGTGGCCCACCGGTGCACCACACCGGTGTGGCGCAGCAGGTCCCGCACGCTCCAGCCCGGGCAGGGCGGCACCCGCGCGTCGGTGCCGGCCGCCTCGGCCGCCTCGGCCAGCAGCCGTCCCTCCCGGTCGAGCGCGCCGAGCAGCTCGGCAGTCCCCACAGTCTTCATGACAGGGAGTGTGCCGGACATCGCACGGGGCGCGGCAGGGTTCCGCCGGCACCCGGGCCGTCACCGGCCGGCGGTCCGACGGGTGGTGAGCCCGATCGCGGCGGCGACGGCGGCCAGGACGGCGACGCTGGTGAGCGCGGCCGGCAGCGACAGCCAGTCGGTCATGAAGCCGATCGCCGGGGGACCGAGGAGCATGCCGCCGTAGCCGAAGGTGGAGGCGACCGCGACGCCGCTCGGGCCGGCCAGGGCACCGGCGCGTTCGACGGCGACCGGGAAGAGGTTGGCCAGCCCGAGCCCGGTCACGGCGAACCCGAGCAACGCCGCCCCGACGGACGGGGTGAGCGAGGCGAGGAGCATGCCGGCCGCGGCGGTGCAACCGCCCGCGACGATCGTCCGGGTGCGGCCCAGTCGTTCCAGCAGAGCGGTCCCCGACAGCCGGCCGATCGTCATCGCCAGCGCGAAACAGGCATAACCGGCCGCCGCCACGCCCGGTGAGGCCCCCAGGTCCTGCTGGAAATGCAGCGCACCCCAGTCGGCCATGGCACCCTCGCCGTACGCCGTGCACAGGGCGACCAGCCCGAGGACGAACACCACGCCGCGGCTTCCCGCACGGCCCGCATGCGTGTCCTCGGCGGGCCCGGCCCGGCCTCGGTCCGCCGCCGTGTGTCCGTGTGCCGGTGCCGGGGGCTTCCGCCGCAGCAGGGCGCGCCCCGCCACGCCGGTGACGAGCAGGCCGGTCACGGCGAGGGCCAGCAGATGGCGGGCGGGGGACAGGTGTGCGGCCACCAGTCCGCCCAGCCCGGACCCCACCATGCCGCCGAGGCTGAAGGCCGCGTGGAAACTGGGCATGACCGGCCGGCGCAGTGCGGCCACCAGATCCACGGCCGCGCTGTTGAAGGCGACGTTGATGCCGCCGTACGCGGCGCCGAAGACCAGCAGGACGGCGGCCAGGGCCGGGGCCGAGCGGGTCAGCGGCGGCAGGGCCACGCTGAGCGAGAGCAGCACGGCGCACACCACGGTGACCGGGTGACTGCCGTAACGGCGGCACAGACGGCCGGTGAGAGTCATCGTGACGACGGCGCCCGCGGACACGCCCAGCAGGGCCAGGCCGAGCGATCCGGCGGAGGCGTGGACCTGGTGCTTGATGTCGGGGATGCGGACGACCCAGCCGGCGAAGACGAAACCGTCGAGGGCGAAGAACGTGGTGAGCACGGCCCGCAGCCGGCTCAGGTCGCGGTCCGGCACGGCGCTGTGCGAACGGACTTTGTTCAGTGGCGGCACAAAAGGAGGCTACGGGCGCGCGGAGGCGGCGGCAAGAGCGCCGGGGCGCGCAGCCGCCGGGCGGAGGGGCGTGGGCGTCAGCCGGTCTTCCGCCGCCACTGCGCGTCCACGCGGGCCCATTCCTCCTCCCACTGGTCGAAGCGGCGCCGGTCGAGGCGGGCCTGGACCAGTTTGGTGCCGCCGATCACCAGCCCGGCGCCGGCGGCCGATGCCCACAGACCGCCCAGGCAGGCCTGGAAGGCGGTGTCGGCGGCGGAGGCGGGCGGGTGTGTCAGCGTGCCGCGTCCGTCGGTCCACACCGTCAGCTGCGCGCCGGGGGTCGCGGAGGCCGGGATCCGGGTCCGTCCGGTGTGGGCCGAGCCGTCCGGGTCGGTCCACCGGACCGTGCCCCACACCAGCGCGCTGCTCGTCGGCCGGGCGGAATCCCCGGGCGGTTCCTGGACTACCACGGCCCGCACGGGCTGGCTCCGCGCGCGGGCCTGCTCCGCGCTGTGCTGGATCGCGCCTGCCGTCAGCAGACCCGCCACCAGACCGCCGGCCACGGCGAGGACCCAGGCCACGAGCAGGATCCATCCCTCGACGACGTCGCAGGTCCGCCGCAGCGGATTGCGCCGCCATCGCCACAGCCACACTCCCGCGCGACGTGTCACCGTCGACACCCCCTCGTGAGCACGGACGGCCTACTGCCAGTGTGCCCCCAGGGGAGAGTCCGGGCCTCCGCGACGCAGGAGGCGCCCGTGGCCGCGAGGTGCCGAGGTGCCGCGGCGCACCCGGACACACCCGGGGCATGCCGGTCGTGTCCGCCGGCAGGTGCGGGTCGAGGGCCGCGCGAGGCCCGGCCGCGGCCCCGATCCCGCGCGGACGCGGTCGTGCCGCTGGGCGCGGCGGCGGTGCGGGCAGCGGTGGTTCAGACGGTGACGACCCGGATCCCCGCGTCCTCGAAGCCGCGCACGGCGTCCGGCGTCGCCGCCGTGTCCGTCACCAGCGTGTCCACCGACCGGGCCGTGCAGATCCGGGCGAAGGCACGGCGGCCGAGCTTGCTGGAGTCCGCGGCGACCACCACACGGCCGGCGCGTTCGCACAGCAGCCGGTTGATCGCCGCCTCCGCCTCGTCGTCGGCCGCGGCACCGTGGGTGACGTCGAAGGCCACCACGCCCAGCACCGCCACGTCCAGCGTGATCTGCCCCAGCACACCGTCCGCCAGCGGGCCGATCAGCTCGTACGACTGAGGGCGGGCGACGCCACCGGTCACCACGATCTTGAACTGGGGCCGCACGGCCAGCTCGTTGGCGATGTTGAGCGCGTTGGTCACCACCGTCAGGGCCGGCGACCCCGAGGCGAGGTCCTCACGCACGGCCAGGGCACGGGCCACCTCCGTGGTGGTCGTCCCGCCGGTCAGGCCGACCGCCTCGCCCGGAGCCACCAGAGAGGCGACGGCCTGGGCGATCCGCTGCTTCTCGGAGGCCCGGCGCGCTGTCTTGTAGCGCAGGGGCAGCTCGTAGGAGACCCCGTGCACGACCGCGCCACCCCGGGTGCGGATCAGCATCTGCTGCTCGGCGAGCCGGTCGAAGTCCCGCCGGATCGTCGCGGCCGACACGCCCAGCTCGGCCGCCGCCTCCTCGACGTCCAGCCGGCCCCGCTCGACCAGGAGTTCCAGCAGCGCCTTCCAGCGGGCGTCGCGCGACATGGGTGGCCTCCGTTTCCTGCTTCTTCGCGACCCTAACGCACCCATGCGCCGTCAAGATGCTTGAACCTGCTCGAAACCAGTGGCTATCGTGCACGAACAATCACACGGCGAAGGGGCTGCCATGAGCCATGCCGAGGACGAACTGACCAGCCAGCCCGAGTGCTGGGCCCGCGTCGCGGCCGAGGCCGCCGGACACCGCACCGCACTGCCGGCCCCGGGGGAACGGGTGGCGATCGTCGGCTGCGGGACGTCGTACTACATGGCCCAGGCCGCCGCCGTGCTGCGCGAGAGCGCCGGGCAGGGCGAGACCGACGCCTTCGCCGCCTCGGAGTTCCCACACCACCGCTCCTACGACCGCGTCGTCGCCCTCACCCGCTCCGGCACCACCACGGAAGTCCTGAACCTGCTGGACAGGGCGAAGGGCCGGACGCGCACCACCGCCGTCACCGCGGACCCCGCCACACCGGTCATGGACGCCGCCGACGACGTGGTCGTGCTGGACTGGGCCGACGAACGCTCCGTCGTGCAGACCCGGTTCGCCACCACCGCGCTGACCCTGCTGCGCGCCCACCTCGGCCTGCACACCGACGCCGTCGTCGCCGACGGCCGCACCGCCCTGGCCGAGCCGCTGCCCGAGGGACTGCCCGGCTGCACCCAGTTCACCTTCCTGGGCCGCGGCTGGACGGTCGGGCTCGCCCACGAGGCCGCCCTGAAGATGCGTGAGGCCTCCCTGTCCTGGACCGAGGCCTACCCGGCGATGGAGTACCGGCACGGCCCCATCAGCATCACCACCAGGGGCACCGCCACCTGGATGCTCGGCCCGGCCCCGGACGGCCTGGCGGACCAGGTGCGCGCCACCGGCGGCATGTGGATCGACGGCGGCCTCGACCCGCTGGCCGAACTGGTCCGCGCCCAGCGCCTCGCCCTCGCCGTCGCCGCGTCCCGCGGACTCGACCCGGACCGGCCGCGCCACCTGACCCGCTCCGTCGTCCTCACCCCCTGACACCTTGGCCCCGACCCCCTGCCCCCACCCTCGAAAGGACCGGTCGTGCCGCTTGCAGCCACCGGTGAGCTGGTCGGCGCCGCCGCCGCTGCCCGCTCCGCCGTCGCCGCCTTCAACGTCATCACCCTGGAACACATCGAGGCGGTCGTCGCCGGCGCGGAGCAGGCCGGCGCGCCCGTGGTCATCCAGGTCAGCGAGAACACGGTCGCGTTCCGCTGCGGGCGGCTGCTGCCGCTGGCCCGGGCCGCGGTCACCGCCGCCGAGCACGCCGCCGTCCCGGTCGCGCTGCACCTGGACCACGTCCAGCGCGACGACCTGCTGCGGCAGGCCGCCGACGCCGGCTTCAGCTCCGTCATGTACGACGCCTCCCGGCTGCCGTACGCGGAGAACCTCTCCCGCACCCGGAGCGCCGCCGACTGGGCGCACGCCCACGGGCTGTGGGTGGAGGCCGAGTTGGGCCAGATCGGCGGCAAGGACGGCCGGCCCTCGCTGGACGCCCACGCCCCCGGCGCCCGGACCGACCCGGGGGAGGCGCACGCGTTCGTCACCGCCTCCGGGGTGGACGCCCTCGCCGTGGCCGTGGGCACCACGCACGCCATGACCGAGCGGACCGCCGCGCTCGACCACGACCTCGTCAAACGGCTCGCCGACACCCTGGACGTCCCGCTCGTCCTGCACGGCTCCTCCGGCGTGCCCGACGGCGAACTCGCCCAGGCCGTCGCCGGCGGCATCGGCAAGGTGAACGTCGGCACCGCCCTCAACGCGGCCCTGACCCGCGCCGTCCGCTCCGCCCTCGCCGCCCGCCCGGAGGCGGTCGACTGCCGGAGCTACCTCACGCAGGGCCGGGAGGCGATGGCCGCCGAGGTGGCCCGTCTCATCGGCGTGATCGGCACCCCGCGGACGACGGCCGCACCCCGCTGACCGGCCGGGGCCGCGACGCGAGGACCGGCTCGGTCACCTCTTGACGGCGCGCAGCACCACGAACTTCGGGTCGCTCGCCACCAGCCGGCAGTTGTCGAACACCCGGCGCAGCTTGACGTGATAGCCCAGATGACGGTTGCCCACCACCCACAGCTCGCCGCCGGGGCGCAGCGCCCGCCGCGCCCCGGTGAACATCCGCCAGGCCGTCGCGTCCGTCGTCGCCTGATGCGAGTGGAACGGCGGGTTGTTGAGCACCAGGTCCACGCTGCCGGCCGCCACTTGCGACAGCCCGTCGCCCACCCGGAACTCGGCGTGCCCCGGCACGTCGTTCGCCCGGTACGTCGCCTGGGCCGAGGCGATGGCCTGGAACGACTCGTCCGTGAACAGCACCTCGGCCTGAGGCGCGGTCAGCGCCATCGCCAGACCGACCACGCCGTTGCCGCAGCCCAGGTCCACCACCCGCCGGGCGCGCGGCGCCTTCGGCAGCTGACGCAGGAAGAAACGTGTGCCGATGTCGAGCCGGTCCGCGCAGAACACCCCCGCGTGATTGACGACCGTCCGGCCGGAGACGGCACCGACGTCCTGAGGCAGCGTGTACGTGTGCGGCCACGGATTGCCGGGCCGCCGCAGCGACGGATCCGGGGTGCAGAAGATCAGCCGGGCCTTGCGCCGGGCGAGCGAGGTCCGGGTCGGGCCCAGGATCCGCTCGAACAACGTCAGCGTGGAGGTGTGGATCTCCTTGACCATGCCGGTGCCCACGACGACCGTGCCGGCGTGCACCGCGGGCGCCAGCCGCAGCAGCTGGTCCTCCAGCAGCGCCAGGCTCTTGGGCACCCGCACCAGCAGCACGTCGATCCGCTCCGGCGGGGCGTCCTGGGTGGTGAGCAGCTCCACCGCGCCGGGTTCGACGCCGTTGCGGGCCAGGTTGGCGCGGGTCGCCTCCTGCCCGAGCCAGGAGTCGGTGATCTGCACCGGCCGGTGCGCCGCCAGCGCGGTCACCAGGGCGCCCCAGCGGTCTGTGAGGACCACCACGTTCCCCGACAGACCGACCGGCTGGCCGGCCAGATGCTCCAGCAGGTACGCGTCGGAGGCGTCCCAGGCACGCAGCCGGTCGCGCGGGTCCTCGGGGAAACGGGACAGTTTCAGCTCGCCCCAGGGGGTGGTCATCGGGTCGTTCATCGTCCGTCCAGGCTAGCGGAGCCCCGGCTCCGGACCGCCGGACGGCGGCCGGCCCGGCCGGGGCAGTATGGGAGACATGGACGCCGAGCTGTTCCCCCGCGGCCGCACCGAGCCGGCGCCGGGAGCGGTGCATGTGCCGGACTGGCTGGAGCCGGCCCGGCAGCGGCAGCTGCTGGAGGCCTGCCGGCAGTGGGCGCGTCCGCCGGCCGGCCTGCGCACCGTGCGCACACCCGGCGGCGGCACCATGACCGCCCGGCAGGTGTGCCTCGGGCTGCACTGGTACCCGTACGGCTACGCCCGCACCGTCGTCGACGGCGACGGCGCCCCGGTCAAGCCCTTCCCGGCCTGGCTGGGCGAGCTGGGCCGGCGGGCGGTGCGCGAGACGCTCGGCCCCGCAGCGGCCCGCGACGCGGTGTACGACATAGCGCTGATCAACTTCTACGGCGCCGACGCCCGCATGGGCATGCACCGCGACAGCGACGAGCACTCCGACGCCCCCGTGGTGTCCCTCAGCCTCGGCGACACCTGTGTGTTCCGCTTCGGCAACACCCGCACCCGCGGCAGGCCCTGGCAGGACATCGAGCTGCGCAGCGGCGACCTGTTCGTCTTCGGCGGACCCTCGCGGTTCGCGTACCACGGCGTGCCCCGGATCCACGCGAACACCGGGCCAAGGGAGTTGGGCCTGGCCGGACGGCTGAACATCACGCTGCGGGTGAGCGGCCTGTAGCGGGCGGCTCCCGGGCGTGCCGTCACGTCCCACGGGCACGGGCTGCGGGCCGCCCTGCCTGCGGATCATGACAGACTCGCCCTCATGAGCGGCAAGGCGGACCCCCGGGCAGCGGGGGAAGGAACCACCTCCAGGACGCGGCTGGACCGAGGGCGCGGTGCGCTCGGCCCCGCGTTGCAGCTCGTGCACACCGGACGCGCCCCCACGCGGGCCGTGCTGACCGCCGAGCTGGGGGTGACCCGGGCGACGGCCGGCGCGGTGGCCGCCGAACTGGAGGCGCTGGGCCTGATCCGGGTGGACGCCCGGCCGGGCGCGGCCGCCGGCGCCCAGGGCCGCCCCTCGCACCGGCTGTCGATCGCCGAGGACGGGCCCGTCGCCCTCGCCGCGCAGGTGCACGCCGACGGATTCCGCGCGGCACTGGTCGGTCTCGGCGGCCGGATCGTGGCGACCGCGCCGGGACGCCTGTCCGTGGACGCCGATCCGGCACAGGTGCTCGGCGCCGTCGTGGAGGCCGGTGCCGGACTGCTGCGCACCACCGGGCGGCGCTGTGTCGGGGCCGCGGTCGCCGTGCCGTCCGCGGTGGCCGAGCCGGAGGGGCTGGCCCTCAACCCGCTGCACGTGGCCTGGCCGGTGGGCGCGCCGGTCAGGCGGATCTTCGAGGAGTGCGTGCGGGCCGCCGGGATCACCGGCCCGGCGTTCGCGGCGAACGACGTCAACCTGGCCGCGCTCGCCGAGCACCGGCACGGCGCCGGGCGGGGCGCCCGCGATCTGCTGTGCGTGGCCACCGGCCATCGCGGCGTGGGCGGCGCGCTGGTCCTGGACGGCCGGCTGCACACCGGAAGCTCCGGGCTCGCCCTGGAGGTCGGGCACCTCACGGTCAACCCCGAGGGCCGCCCGTGCCACTGCGGCAACCGCGGCTGCCTGGACGTGGAGACCGACCCGCTGGCCCTCCTGACCGCCGCCGGCCGCGAACCGGGCCCGGAGGTGTCCCTGCTGCGGCAGGCCGACGACCTCGTCCGCAACCACCGCGACGACGCGGCCGTCCGCGACGCCGTGGCCGCCCTGATCGACCGTCTGGGCCTGGGACTGGCCGGGCTGGTCAACATCCTCAACCCGGACCGCATCGTCCTCGGCGGACTGCACCGCACCCTGCTGGAGGCCGACCCGGACCGTCTGCGCGCGGTCGTCGCCGGCCGCAGCCTGTGGGGGCGCAGCGGCGCCGTTCCCGTCCTGCCCTGCACGCTGAGCCACAACAGCCTGGTCGGCGCCGCCGAACTGGCCTGGCAGCCCGTCCTCGACGACCCCCTGGCGGTGCTCACCTGAGAAGCCGGACGCGGGTGACCGAGAGCATGCGCCGGCAGGCCGCACGGGGACCGTGCCGAGGTGTCGTTCCGCTGCGGGCGGGCCGCGCCGTTCACCCCTTTCTCACGTCACCCCATGGACATCGGCCGGACGTGCGCGCTTTCCGGTGGGACTCGCACGCAGTGGCCGGCAACGGACGGTTGCGCGACGCCTCCGCCCCGAAGACGCCGTCCTGGTACCGCAATCACTCGTGACAGGCGTTCAGAAGGGTTCCCATGGTGAGGAGGCGGTGCGTGTCCGCGGCGCTCGCCGCCACCGTCGTCGGCGGTGTGGCCCTCAACTCCGGTACGGCTTTCGCACGACCCGGCGGCCGTTCCCGCCGGCGTCTGCCCGTCGGCCCAGGCCTGCGAGGACGCGGGCAACGCGGGCATCGGCCAGTGGCGCCGGACCTCCTTGCGCTGCGAGGCGCTGGGCGACGGCCGGTACCTGCTCCGGGTCGGCGGGGTGAGCCGACCGGCGTCACCGGCGGTGGAACGCGCGCGCAGCGTTCCACCGCCCCGCGGCCCGCCGGGCCGTGACGCCCGCCGGGCCGTGACGCCCGCCGGGCCGTGACGCCCGGCGGGCCCGGTCACCGCCCGGTCAGCCGGGAACGGCGGACCGGGCGGGAGCATGGGCGGGACGGGAGCCGTCGAGCGCGGTCTCCGCTCCCACGCCGGCGAGCCCGGGCACGGGCTGCTCCCCGGCCGCCGGCCGCAGCACCCGGCCCGGCACCGTGACCGGATGGCCCGAGGCCGGCAGCGTGAACCACACGACCTTCCCGCGGTCCCCGTCCGGGCGGGCGCCCCAGCTCTCGCTCATCGCGGCCACCATCGCCAGCCCCCGGCCCTCGGTGGCCAGCGGAGCGACGTGCCCCAGGTCCTCCACCACCGGCAGCCGCGGATCGTGGTCGTGCACGGAGACGGTCAGCCGGTCCATGAAGTGCTCGAGCTGGACGGTGCACAGCTTGTCGGGCTGGGCGTGCAGGTGGACGTTGGTGAGCAACTCCGTCACACCGAGCGCGGCCCGGTCGATCAGAGCGTCCAGATTCCAGTAGCGCAAGTGCGCCGATACGATTCTGCGGACCTGGCCGATCCGCGACGGCAGGGCTTGGAGCTCCACCGTGCAGTGCCTGCTTGGGTGACTGGTCACGGCTGCGACTCCCCGACTTGAGGTCCGGAAGAACACGACGTTTCGAATGCAGCAGGACGCCTGCGTGACACTGCCGCCTGCTGTCGTGGCCGGCGGGCTGGTTCGCAGCGTTATCGCCGGTAAACCCAGAGTGACGTGAGACCAGAGTGACGCAAGGGGTTCAGCGCCGCAACTTCGTGGCGCCTTTCGTCGTGCGGTCGTTCGTGATCTCGCATGTACTCCTGCCCGGCCCGTCCGGCGTGCCCGTGCGCGGTCGTGTGCGGAGTCGTCCCGCGCGGCGCAGTCTGCCGCCCCCGGCCGCCGAGGCACCAGCGCGTGCGGACCGCGCGCTGAGCGGTGTTACGGGAGCATGCGCACACACGCGCTCCCGTCCGTGCGCGCCGTGCGCCGCCCACGCGCCCGGCGGGCGCCCCCAGGGTTGCCTTTGACCTGCCCAAAGAGCTGTTTATGCAGGTGAGAAGCGTGTTCCAGGTGTCTATCATCGGGGGCGCCCCGGCCGCGGACACGCCGCCGGCGCCCACCCTTGAGGAGTCCTGCCGTGAGCACCACCGACCAGCGCCGGACCGGCGACACCCTCGACGTCGACCGCACGGACCTCGCCTACCGGACCTGGCTGAAGGAGGCGGTCCGCAAGGTCCAGGCCGACGCCAACCGCTCGGCCGACACCCACTTGCTGCGCTTCCCGCTGCCCGAGGACTGGGGCATCGACCTGTACCTCAAGGACGAGTCGACCCATCCCACCGGAAGCCTCAAACACCGCCTGGCCCGTTCGCTGTTCCTGTACGGCCTGTGCAACGGCTGGATCCGGCCCGGCCGCCCCGTGATCGAGGCCTCCAGCGGTTCGACCGCCGTCTCCGAGGCGTACTTCGCCCAGCTGATCGGGGTGCCGTTCATCGCGGTGATGCCCCGCACGACGAGCGCCGAGAAGTGCCGCCTGATCGAGTTCCACGGCGGCCGCTGCCACTTCGTGGACGACCCGCGGACGATGTACGAGGAGTCCGCCCGGCTCGCGGCGGAGACCGGCGGCCACTACATGGACCAGTTCACCTACGCCGAGCGCGCCACCGACTGGCGCGGCAACAACAACATCGCCGAGTCGATCTTCCGCCAGCTGAGGCTGGAACGCTTCCCCGAGCCGGCGTGGATCGTCGCCACCGCCGGCACCGGCGGCACCTCCGCGACCCTGGCGCGCTACGTCCACTACATGCAGTACGACACCCGCATCTGCGTCGCCGACCCCGACAACTCCTGCTTCTTCGCAGGCTGGGTCACCGGCGACCCGGACGTCTCCTGCGACCGCGGCTCCCGCATCGAGGGCATCGGCAGGCCGCGCATGGAACCGAGCTTCCTGCCCGGTGCCATCGACCGGATGATGAGGGTGCCGGACGCCGCCGCCGTCGCCGCCGTGCGTGCCCTGGAACACGTCATCGGCCGCAAGGCGGGCGGCTCCACGGGCACCGGCCTGTGGAGCGCCCTGCGGATCGTCGCCGAGATGCGCGCCGAAGGCCGCCAGGGCAGCGTGGTGACCCTGCTGTGCGACCCGGGGGACCGCTACCTCGACAAGTACTACTCGGACGCCTGGCTCGCCGGGCAGGGCCTGGACATCACCCCGTACGCCGCGGCGATCGACACCTTCCTGGCCGGCGGGGCCTGGCCGGGCTGAGGAGAGGACCTGCGCGGCCGGAGCACCACCGCGTCACCGTGGTGCCGGCCGCCCTGGCCCGGTGGGCCGACGAGCCGCACAGGGTCTCCCGGAGGGACGGTGTGGCCGCTGACGGCGGCTCAGTCCCGCGCGTCCTGCCCGGACTCGCCGGCCACCACCAGCCGCAGATACTCGGAGACCTCGGCACGTGCCTCGGGCGGCAGTCCGGCGTCCGTCACCAGCGTGTCGACCCGGTCCAGCGAGGCGAAGGAACTCAGCCCGATCACACCCCACTTGGTGTGATCGGCGACCACGACCACCCGGCGCGCGGACTGCACCAGCCGCCGGTTGGTCTCCGCCTCGGCGAGGTTCGGCGTCGACAGGCCGGCCTCCACCGATATCCCGTGCACGCCGAGGAACAGCATGTCGAAGTGGAGCGTGGCGATGGCCTGGTCGGCCACCGGCCCCACCAGCGAGTCGGACGGGGTGCGCACCCCTCCGGTCAGCACCACCGTGGCCGCACCCTGCCGAGGCCCGGAGGTGCGCTGGGCGGCGTGGAAGACGTCGGCGACCCGCACCGAATTGGTGACCACGGTCAGCTCCGGCACGTCCACCAGGTGGTGGGCCAGCGCGTACGTCGTCGTCCCGCCGGACAGGGCGATCGCCGACCCCGGCGCCACCAGCTGCGCGGCCGCCCGCGCGATGTCCTCCTTGGCGGTCGGCTCCAGGCCCGACTTCGCCTCGAAGCCCGGCTCGTGCGTGCTGGCCTCGACCACCGGCACCGCACCGCCGTGCACCTTCTCCAGCACGCCCTGCCGGGCCAGCGCATCCAGGTCGCGGCGGACGGTCATGTCCGACACACCCAGTTTCCGGGTCAGCTCGTTGACCCGGACCCCGCCGCGGCGCCGGACCTCGTCCAGGATCAAGGCGCGCCGCTGCTCCGCGAGGAGGTTCTGATTCTCGCTCACGTGGCTCAGGTTCCTTTCGCCTCCGCCGGTGTCCGACACGCCCGGGACGCACCCGCTGGTGGTGAGCGCTGTCACCAGGGCACCGGTGCGCGGACACTCCCATCCTTTCATGGCGCGCCGTCCGTCCACGCCATCGCCTGCCTGCGGCACGCGGCTTCAGCGACCGGCCGCCGTCCGCGCGGCCGCCCTGAGACGCCGCCCACCGTGGTCGCGGCGCCGGGCCGGGTACCGGCCGCCCGCGGCCGTCGTCGCACGGTGTGCTCGTCACACGGATCGGGGAGATTCCGTGAGAACAGGTGTGTCCTTTGCCGGCGGCGGAGATCCTGACCTCACGATCACACGATCACGGAGACGAGGCGGCGCATCACGGGGGAGGCGCAGACGGTGGAATCTCCGCAGCGGCAGCCGGACGCACAGCCGGTGCCGGACACGGCCGACGCGTCGGCGGGCCCCGCGGGGCCCGCCGTGGAACTGCTCGTCCACGGCGTCGGCGGCACCACACCCCAGGAGATGCTCGACCACCCCTGCCCGGTGCGGATCACCGGCGACGACACCGCCGCCGTCTACCGGCGGGCCGACGACGTCGACGCCGAGACACGCCCCGAGGGCCACCGCGACGCCCCGGTGCCCGAGGCCTACGTCTGGTCCAACCTCACCTCCGGCAACAGCAGCCGCGCGCTGTGGCTGCTGCTGCTGCCGTTCATGGTGGTCAACCTCGCCCACTGGATGCGGCCCTCGGCCCGCGGGCACCGCCGCACCGTCCGCCTGTACGGTCTGCTGGTCCGCCTGTGCGGGCTGACCCTGACCGTACTGCTCGTCGCCGCCGCCTGCGAGGTCGCCCTCGACCTGGTCGCCTGGCAGTGCGCGGGCACCCGCGCGTGCGCCGCCCGCCACTCCTGGCTGGGTTTCCTCTCGCCCGCCGAGGGCGGCTGGTGGAGCACCCCCGGCCGCAGACTCGTCCTCGCCGCGCTGGTTCCCTCCGCCCTGACCGCCCTGCTGTGGTACCTGTCCCACCGCACCTGGAACGCCTACGAGTCCCAGCAGCCCCTGCCCACCGACTCCGGTCGGCAGGAGGACAGCGGCGGCGGGGCGCTCGCCCGGCCCGGCTTCTGGTACGGCCGCCGCCTCGTGGCCCGGCTGCGCGCCGCCCACACCGCCGCCGGGCTGCTGACCGTGGCCGCCGCCCTCGCCGTGCCCGCCGCGCACGCCGACCGCCGGCCCGGCGGCCCGGTCGTGCTGGACGTCCTGGGCTGGCTGCTGCAGGCAGCTCTGGCCGTCACCGCGGGCGTCGTGGTGAGCGCGGTGTGCCGGCGCGGCCGCAGCGAGAACCGCCTGGACCGCCGGATCGACCGGCACCTCGTGCGGCAGCTCCCGCTCGCCGCCCTCCTGCTGCTCGTGCTCGCCGCGCTGTACGCCGGCTGGTCCCGCCCCGGCTGGCGGTCGGCCGGCCGGCTCCAGGCGGACGTCGTCTTCGCCGCCCTGACGCTGGTGCAGGGCCTTCTGGCGGTGGTCCTCGCCGTCGTGGCACACCTGCTGTACCGCACCCACCGGCCGGCGTCCCGCACCGCGCAGGACGGAAAGACGGCCGCCCCGGCCCCCGCGGTCGCGCTGCGCGGTCTGGGCGGGCCGGTGGTCGCGATGCTGGCCTGCGCCCTGGGCGGCGTCATGACCGGCGGCGTCGCCCAGCGGGTGTCCGACTGGCTGGACGGCACCGGCACCTTCCTGCCCGGCCCACCGGTCCTGCTGACCTGGCAGGCCTCGGTCATCCCCCCGCTGCTGCTGGTGCTGCTGGTGCTGTGCGGCAGGCTGGCCGGGCGCACCCTGCGGCGGGCCCGTGCCGAACGCGCCGCGGTCGCCCGCGACCACCCGGGCGAGGCGCCCGACGCCCAGCGCACCCGCCAGATCGCCCGCGTCCGCGCGATGGCGACCCTCACCGACGACGCACCCCTCGTGGCGGGTGCCGTCGCCGCCGTCACCCTGCTGCTGGGCGTCGCGGCCGTGGCCGGCGCCCTGCTCACGGGCCGCACCCCGGCCCGGGCCGCCGCAGGCGCACCGGCCCTCGTCGCGGGCGCGGCCGAGACCGTGCAGGCGCTGGGATCCTGGCTGATAGGGCTGGGTTTCCTCGCGTTCGTCACCTGGGGCCGCCGCGCCTACAAAAGCGCCTCCGCACGCCGCACCATCGGCATCCTCTGGGACGTCGGCACCTTCTGGCCGCGCGCCGCCCACCCCTTCGCCCCGCCCTGTTACGCCGAGCGCGTGGTGCCCGACCTGACCTGGCGGGTGGCGACCTGGACCCGGGCCACGGGCGGCCGACTGGTGCTGTCCGGGCACTCCCAGGGCAGCGTGCTGGTCGCCGCCGCGGCCTGGCAGCTGCCGCCCTCCGTGCGGCGGCGGGTCGCGCTGCTCACCTACGGCTCCCCGCTGACCCGGCTCTACGGCCGCTGGTTCCCGGCCCACTTCGGGCAGGAGGCCCTCGCGAGCCTGCACCGCGACATCGTCTGCTGGCGCAACCTGTACCGGCTCACCGATCCCATCGGCGGCCCCATCCGCCTGCCCGAGGACTGCGGCCCGGCCGTGGACCGTGCCCCGCTGAAGGACCCCCTGGTCTACGGCCGCACCGCCCGGCACCCGCTGCCCGAGCCGATCCTCGGCCACGGCGACTACCAGGCCGACCCGGCCTTCGCGCAGGAGCGCCGGCAGCTGCTGGACCGCCTCGCGGCCGAGGTGCCGGCGCCGCGCCACGGCACCGGGCAGCACACCGAGCCGGACGGCTCCCGGCCGCCCGGCACCGGGCAGCGGCTGGACGCCGGGCCTCAGGGCAGCGCCGGCAGATCCTCGGGGTAGAGCAGCGTCAGATCGTCGGTGTCCGGGTCGTCGAGCTGCGCCACCCGGCCCGCGTGCCGCTCCACCATCGCCTCGAAGGTCTGCCGCGCGGTACGGCCGTTGCCGAACGAGACGCCCTTCGGCAGCTCGGTGAAGTACTTCAGCAGCGCCTCGCCCGTTCCCGGAGCCAGCCGGTACTCCTGCTCCTCGGCCTGCTGCTCCACGATGCGCAGCAGCTCCCCGGGGCTGTAGTCGCCGAAGGTGATGGTGCGGGAGAAACGGGACGCGACACCGGGGTTGACGGACAGGAAGCGCTCCATCTCCGCCGTGTACCCGGCGACGATCACCACGACCTCGTCCCGGTGGTCCTCCATCAGCTTCACGAGCGTGTCGATGGCCTCCTTGCCGAAGTCACGCCCGGCGTCCTCCGGGGAGAGCGTGTACGCCTCGTCGATGAACAGCACCCCGCCGCGCGCCTTCTCGAACGCCTCCTGGGTGCGGATCGCGGTCGAGCCGATGTGCT
This sequence comes from Streptomyces thermodiastaticus, assembly GCF_014656135.1. GTDB lineage: Bacteria > Actinomycetota > Actinomycetes > Streptomycetales > Streptomycetaceae > Streptomyces > Streptomyces thermodiastaticus. The sequence goes on along the minus strand of NZ_BNBV01000001.1, from coordinate 207,006 downwards.
CGCCGACCAGGTCCACCCGGGAGACCTCGACGAGATGCCCCTTCTCGAGCACGCCCAGGGCGGCCAGGATCTCGCCGTACAGACGGGCCACCGTGGTCTTGCCGGTGCCCGGGGATCCGGTGAAGACCAGATGCCGCTTGACCGAGGCGGCCTTCAGACCGGCCCGCTGCCGGCGCCGGCCCACCTCGATCATGTCCGTCAGGGCGCGGACCTCGCGCTTGACGTCCTCCAGGCCCACCAGCGCGTCGAGTTCACCGAGCACGTCCCGCGCCGTGCGCGCGGGCCGCTCCGGCTCGGGTGCGGGGGCGGACAGCAGCGGCTCCTGCTCGGTGGTGCGCTGCCCGGGGATGGCGCCCAGCAGACCCGGGGACGGGGTGACCGTCTGCACCGCGGTCTCGGCCGCCGCCGGAAGGCGCACGCCGCCGCTCTCGTCGCTGCTGCAGTCCTCCACCACGGGGCCCGACCCCGTCGCGTCCGGCCCGCCGTCCGCGAACTCGTAGCCGCCGCGGGCACACCGCTCCGTGCGGCACTTGCGCAGCGTCGCACGGCAGCCGTCGATCACATGGAAGCCGTAGCCGCCGCTGCCCGTCACCCGGCAGCCCAGGAAGCTGCCGCGGCCCCCGGCGGAGACGTAGAAACCGGCCTCGGAGGGGGAGTCGACCGTGCACCGCTCGATGGTGGGGTCGGCGCCCTTGGTGACGATCACGCCGGTCTGGGTGCCGTCCATGGTGCAGTTGCTGAGCGTGCCGCCGCTGCCGTGGTCACGGAACCAGGCGCCCGTGGCCGCCTCCTTGATCCGGCAGTCGTCGAGCTGCGCGATGGCGCCGTCGCTCACCGAGACCGCGGTGTTGCGCACCTGAGACAGGTCGCTGTCGACGACGTCCACACGGGAACCCCGGTCCAGGACGAACAGCGCGTCCGGCACGTCGTGCACCTGGCAGGAGTCGAGGATCGCCGTGGCGCCGTCGCTGACCCACACGGCCGGATAGTCGCCGGTGCTGTCGAAGATCTCGCACTGGTTGGCGTCCACCCGGGTGCCCGGATCCCACACCGACAGGCCGTTGCGCCCGAACCGGCGCACGGTGGTGCGCGTCAGCGTCAGCACCGAACGCGAGCGCAGATCCACCGCGTTCTCCGGGATGTCGGTGATCCGGCAGTCGGCGAGGGTGAGCACCGCGTCGGTGTCGAGGGTGACGCCGTCGGCGGTGGTGCGGTGCACCTCGCAGTCGGTCAGGTGCGCGGCGGCCCGGCCGGTGATCTGCACCCCGGTGCCCCTGATCTCGTAGATCTCGCAACCGACCGCCTCCAGCGCGGAGTTGTCCCCGGTCACGGTCAGGCCCGCGCCCGAGGCATGGTGCACGCGGCAGCGCTCCAGCCGTGGATGCGCGCCACCGCGCACGGCAACACCCGCCTGACCGGCGGCCATGACCTCGCACTCCTCGAACACCCCGCCGCCGCCGTCCAGGACGGCGATGCCGATGCCGGCCGGGTTGTCCACCGTGCACTGCCGCACCGTCGGCCGGGCGCCGCCGCGCACCTCCACGCCGGTCGCGGACCGGGTCACGATCCGCACGTTCCGCAGCTCGGCCGCGCCCTCCTCCACCAGCAGCGCGGGGGCGGTGGCGTCCTGCCCCTCCACGTGCAGGTCCTGCAGGACCGCCGAGGCGCGCACGGTCAGCGGCACCCCGTCCGCGGGAGCGATGCGCACCGAGCCGGGGGAGGAGCCCTCCGGGCCGCGCAGGGTCACCGCGCGCTCGACGACCAGATTCTCGCGGTAGGTCCCCGGGGCGACGGTGAGGACGTCACCGTCCGCCGCCGCCTCCAGGGCCGCAGCGAGAGATGCGTACTCACCAGTGCGGCGCCGCCACCGCGACGTGCCGGTGTGCGTCACCTGGACCGTGCCCTGTGCCATGGCGTTGCTGTGTCCCCACCTCGTCGTCCTGACGAACTCGCTCGTCCGCGGGTCGTTGCCGATCGGGTCGGCCGGTCCACCGTAGCGCGCGTTCCGGGGGCAGGTTGACCGGAGTCCGGCCGAGGTCAACTGCCCGTTCCCGTACGGCCCCAGTCCCCACCGGTGCGTTCCCAGGCCCGGTCCCAGCGCGCGTGGCGCCGGCGGGTCAGACGCCAGACGATCAGCCGGCGCAGACCCTCCACGGCCGCCGCGGTCAGCATGGCCGTGCCGAGTCCGGCGAGGACGGCGTGGGAGGTGGCCGTGGCGGAGTCCAGGGGCGGCATCACCGGGTGCCCCTGCCGGTCGGTCCACACCGGGAAACGGTCTCCCCGTCGGGGGGACTTCAGGGTGGTGCCGAGCGGGCCGCGGTGCCGTGTGCCGTCCGGGGCGGTCCAGTCGGCGAGCACGCGGTGGCGCAGTTCCCGCCCGGTGGAGATCTCCGGGTCCGGATCGGGGGAGAGCTGGTTCAACTCCTCGACCACGGTGGCCGTGACGGCGTACCGGGACAGGCGCTGCTGGCGCACCGACCGCTGCAACGTGTCCTCGGTGGCGGCGCCGGCGAACGCACCGATCACGGGAGCGGCGACCAGACACAGCAGCAGGGCCGCCAAGGCCACCCAGGACTCGACCAGATCCGTCGTGCGCCGCAGCGGATTGCCTCGCCAGCGCCACAGACCGCTGATCGCCTGCACGGCCCGCACCCCCCTCCTCGCCCGGCGGCGAAACCCTGGCGGAGCCCTTCGCCCGCGGACCCGGCCGGGCGGAGACATCTTCCGCCGGCCGGGAATTCTCAGGGAACTCTCAGCCGTCTCAACGACTCCGCCGGACCGCGGGTTCCCGCCGACGGAAGCCGACGGAAACAAACCCTCCGCTTCCCGGCGGTCGTCGGGCAATTCACTCCAGGATCGTCACCGGGTCGCCGACCCTGAGGGTGCCGGTCGACTCCGGCACCAAGTTCTGGCCGAAGACCAGGGAGCTGCCGAAGCGGCGGTGCCGGCCGAGCGTGCGCAGCGGTTCCGTGCCGCGTTCGGCGGTGGTCTGGTCGGTGGTGGTCACCACGCACCGTCCGCACGGCTTGGCCACCCGGAAGACGACCTCGCCGATCGCGATGCGCCGCCAGCCGTCCTCGGCCCACGCAGGTGCCCCGGCCACGACCGCGCTGGGCCGGAACCGGTCCATCGGCAGCGGGCCCTCCTCGGGCCGGTCGCCCTCGGCGATCAGCGCGTTGAGGGAGTCCAGCGAGGACTGCGAGGTGAGCAGCAGCGGGTAGCCGTCGGCGAAGGCGACCGTCTCGCCCGGCCGCCCGTACGCGGGGTCGACGGACCGGCGGGTGGCGGGATCGTCCATGTGCACCAGCCTGGTGTCCTCGCCGACATAGGCACTGCACCAGGCGTGGGCGGCGGAGCCGGCCGGAACGGCCTCCACCTTGTCGCCGAACACGTCCACCGTCACGGTCGTCCCCTGCGGCGGCACGGGCACCGTGAGCGGTTCCTGCCCGGGTGCGGACAGACGCAGACCGCCGCCGGGCAGAAGCCCGGCGGCGGCGAGTGCGAGATGCGGATGCCGGCGTTGCGTGACGACCTTTCCCCCGTCGTCGATCAGCGCCCAGCGCCGGTCCCCGGCCAGCCCCCAGGGTTCCACGACGGCCTCCTCGAGCCCGACGGCCCGGAACGCCTTGACCGGGTGTATGTGCAGCGACCGCAGTTCGACGTGCTCCATGGCCCCATCCTGCCAGGCGGCACGGAGGGCCGGGGTGCGTGTCAGTAACCGCGGTACTGCTGGTTCTGGTACGGGTCCTGGTAGGGCGCCGGAGCCGGCCGGGGCGCGGCCGGCCGCATCGCCTCGTACCCGGTGCCGCCGGGCATCGGGCGCTGCGGCACGTGCTGCTGCGGGCCCGGGTATCCGCGCGGCACGGAGGGCTGCTGCGGGATGTACGGGGCGGGCGCCTGCTGCAGCGGTGCGGGCTGCGGTGCCTGCGGGTAGCCGGGGACGGGCTGGACCGCCGGTGCCGGCAGGGCGGGTGCCGCCGAGGGCAGCGCGGGCAGATGGCTGCCGGTGTCGTAAGGCGCGGGCACCCGGATCGGGGCGATCTGCGGGGTGCCGCGCTCGGCGACGAGCGAGTCGTAGATCGGAGTCTCCGGAAAAGAGGCGGAGTAATAGCCGCCATAGGTGGAGCGGGGGGAGGTCATGCCACATAAGTTAAGCCCACGATGTGCTGGTTGGGGAGACCGATAAGAGGGTTGTTTCCCGTGTTGGCGGTGGCGTGGGATCCCCAATGCGAGCGAAGTTGGCAAAAAGGGGCGGCGCTTGGCGTTCGGATCGTGTAAAGGGCTGGTTTTCACCGGGTTGAGGCCGTCCGGAGAGGGGCGCCGGCACCTTCTCGCGGGCACCGGAACCGGGCGGGCACAGGCCGGCCGGAGGTGTTCCGGCGCACCGCCGGGCCCGGACGCGAGGGGGGAAGCAAGTCCTGCTCAACGGGGCGAACACGCCGGTGCCCACGACGGCCCTGGGCGTCGAGGCGGGCCGGCGCTCCGGCCCCGGCGTCCCCGGCGTGGACACCTCGGCGCCGCTGCTGACGGGCGGAAGCGGTACGCGGCGACGACGACGTCGTCTTCTGCGACCAGCCGCTGCACCCCTCCGGCGCGGTCGGCCACGAGGGCAGGCGGGAGGCGGGCGGCCGGGTCACCGAGACGCTGCCGGTGGACCTCGCCGGACCGGACACCGGGCCGCACGTGACTCGGCGGCCCGCTTTCGCCCGCGCCGGCCGCGATCGTGCCTGCCGCAGCGCACCGCCCGGTCCGGCGCGGCGAAGACTCAGCCCTCCTCCGGCACGGTGTCCGGACGCGCATAGGTGCGGCCCTTCCAGGCCGCGCCCCGGCCGCGGTAGTGCTGCACCGCCGAGTCCACCGTCATCAGCAGGTACAACAGCGCCGTGAACGGCAGCAGCGGAGCGAGCCACAGCGGCTGCCGGTAGTAGCGCAGCATCGGCACATACGTGACGATCATCACCAGCCAGGCCGCGCCGCCGGCGGCGGCCGTCGCCGCGCTGCCCGCCGCCGCGCCCGCCACGAGGGCCGCCGGCGGCATCAGATACACCAGCGCCAGACCGGCGACCGTGCCGAGCAGCAGCAGCGGGTTGTGGCGCAGCTGCGCGTAGGCGCTGCGCGAGACCATCCGCCACAGATCGTGCAGCCGCGGGTACGGGCGCACGCTGTCCACCCGGTCGGCCAGTCCCAGCCAGATGTGCCCGCCGAGGCGTTTGACCGTCCGGGCCAGGGCCACGTCGTCGATCACCGCGTGCCGGATCGCCTCCGGGATCCGTGCCCGCTCGGCGGTCCCGGCGCGCAGCAGCACGCAGCCGCCCGCGGCCGCCGCGGTCCGCCCGCCCCGGCGGCCGATCCACCGGAACGGGTACAGCTGGGCGAAGAAGTACACGAACGCCGGCACGACCAGCCGCTCCCACAGGCTCTCCACCCGCAGCCGGGCCATCTGCGACACCATGTCGTAGCCGCCCGCACGGGCCGCCGCCACCAGCCGGCGCAGGCTGTCCGGGGCGTGCGCGATGTCCGCGTCCGTCAGCAGCAGGTACTCGGGCCGCCGCGTGCGGGCCAGCTCGATGCCGTGCCGCACGGCCCACAGCTTGCCGGTCCATCCGGCGGGCGGCTCGCCGGGGGTGTCCACGGTCAGCGGCAGTCCGCCGCAGCGCCGGGCCAGGTCGCGGGCGAGCTCGCCGGTGCCGTCCGAGCTGTTGTCGTCGATCAGTACGATCTCCGCCCGCCCCGGATAGTCCTGCGCGAGCAGCGACGGCAGGCTCTCGCCCAGCACGGCCGCCTCGTCCCGCGCGGGCACCACGACGCACACGGCCGGCCAGTCGCCCGGGTCCGGGTCCCGGCCCGGCGGCAGCCTGACGTCGGTGCGCCAGAAGAAGCCCTGGCCGAGCAGCAGCCACAGCCAGGCGAGAAGCGATGCCACGGCAATCCATACGATCACGCTCACCCCGGCAGTCTGCCCCACGGCCGCGGAGCACACCGAAGTGATCGTCCGGTGATCGTCTATCGTGGGCCCGTGAAGATCGCGCTCATGGACTCCGGAATCGGCCTGCTGGCGGCCACCGCCGCGGTACGGCGCCTGCGCCCCGACGCGGATCTCGTGCTCTCCCTGGACCCGGCGGGCATGCCCTGGGGGCCGCGCACCCCGCAGGACGTCACCCGGCGTGCCGTGGCCGTCGCCGAGGCCGCCGCCGCGTACGAGCCGGACGCGCTGATCGTGGGCTGCAACACCGCGACCGTGCACGCGCTGAGCACCCTGCGCGATCTTCTGGAGCCGGGGATCCCGGTGATCGGCACCGTGCCCGCGATCAAGCCGGCCGCGGCCGGCGGGGGACCGGTCGCCATCTGGGCGACCCCGGCCACCACCGGCAGCGCGTACCAGAAGAACCTCATCCGTGAGTTCGCCTCCGGGGTGCAGGTCACCGAGGTGCCCTGCCGGGGGCTGGCGGAGGCCGTCGAGTGCGCCGACCAGACGGCGGTCGACGAGGCGATCCGGGCCGCCGCCGAGCTGACCCCCGAGGAGGTGGCCACCGTCGTGCTGGGCTGCACCCACTACGAGCTGGTCGCCGAACGCATCGGTGCCGCGGTGCGGCGGCCGGGCCGCCCGCTGCCCGTCCTGTGCGGCTCGGCCCGCGCCGTCGCCGCTCAGGCGCTGCGTCGCATCGGCGCCGCCCCCGACCCGGAGGCGGGCGACGAGGGCACGGTGACCGTGCTCCTCAACGGGCAGGAGGGCCCGCTGCCCGCCCCCGCCCTGTCCTATGCGGAGGGCCGCCTGCTCCGGACGGTCAGTCCCGCCGGCTGACCCGCCCGCCACCTGGCGCGCGGGCCGGAGCGCCAGAACCACGGGCGGCCCATGGGACACCGCCCGGTCCGGAACCCGGCCCGCACTCGCGGTCACGGACATGTGCGACAGGCCACCCCGCGCGGCGAAACCTGAGTAACCTCGTTCACATGAGGGACGACTCCCGCAGCGAGAAGCGCCCGCAGCCCGACGTGTGGACCGGACGGGCCACCAACCGCGTCCAGTGGCTGCTCGCCCTCGTCGGCGCCGCGTGCCTGGCCCTCGGCATCCAGCTCGCCGTGTCCTCCGCCTGGACCTCGGGCATCGCACCGCTGGTGATGTCCGTGGTGGGTTGCATCGCGGCCGGACTGCTGGTCCTCTTCGGCACCCTTGCCTTCGTCCATGTGGCGGTGAAGGTCGACCAGAAGTGCCTGGAGATCCGCTGCGGCCACATCGGGGTGCCCCGCCGGCGCATCCCGCTGGACGAGGTGGCGGGCGCCGACTTCACGCCGCACGTCACCCCCTGCCAGTGGGGCGGCTGGGGTTACCGGTGGCGGCCGGAGAAGGGCACCGCCGTCGTCGTACGGCGCGGCGAGGGCATCGTGCTGCGGCTGTGGGACGGTCACACGTTCACGATCACCATCGACAACGCCGAGTCGGCCGTGCGCGTGATCAGGGACCGGCTGCGGCCCACGGCCGCCGGCCGGATCTGACCGCCCGCCTCGCCCCTCCCCGGCGGTTCAGGCGCTCTCCAGCGCGCCCGTCTCCTCGGTGAGCGGGCGCGCCGTCGCCATGCCGGCCAGCAGACCGGCGCCCACCGGCACCGCGGTGAAACTCAGCGCGTCGCCCAGCAGAGCGACCGACGCCACCACGGTCAGCGCGACCCCCGCGGCGAGCACGACGGGCGTCGGGCGCGCCGAACGCCACAGTGCGTGCATCACCCAGACACAGGCCGCGGCCGACAGCGCCACGCCGACCAGCCCCTGTTCGGCCGCCTGCTGGAACAGGGCCGAGTGCGGGGTGCCGTCGGGCAGCGGGTGGGGTGCGGCCACCGTGCTGAAGTCCGCGAAACGGCCCGGTCCGACCCCCGCGACGGGGTGGCGGTGCACCAGGCCCAGCGCCTCCTGCCACAGCCCGACCCGGTGCCCGGTCAGCCAGTCCGCCAGTGCCCCGGCCGCTTTGCCGGGCAGCGCCCGGGCGGCCAGCGCCCAGATCGCCCCGGCCACGACGACCGGCACCGCGGCGAGGCCCGTCAGGACCGCACCCCGGTGCCGGGTGCGGCCGACGGCCGGCGAGCCGAGCAGCACCCCGGCGCAGCAGATCACCGCGCCGGCCGAGGCCACGACCGCCGTCGTCGCGACCGCGACGGCCAGGAGGTGCAGCCCGAGCCGCAGCGCCGGGGCGGACGCGGCCCAGGCGGCGCAGCAGGCCACTCCGGTGGCCAGGGTCAGCACGGCGGCGGTGGCACCCGCCTGACCCAGGGGAGCGGTCGGCCGCGGTCCCGCGGCCAGGCCGGGCCCGGTGACCACGAGCGCGGCCCCCGCCAGTGCCCCGGCGCAGGGTGCCGCCACCGGCAGCAGCGCGCCCGCGATACGCCCGCAGGCGTAGCCGGCGGCCACGGCGAGCACCGCGAGCAGCACCCCCTCGGGACGGCCCTGGTGCACCGCGCCCGTGATCAGCGTCCAGGCCGCGCAGGCGGCGAGCACCAGCACGCCGGCCGCGTCCGAGCTGGTGCGCCGCTCACGGCCGGCGTCCCGCCCGGTGGCGTCCGGTCTGCCGTGGACCGCCCCTCCCGCGTCACCGTGGGCCCGGCCCCGCGTCTGCCGCTTCCCCCGGCGTCCGGCGCGCCGGCGCCGGCATGTCCGTCGTGCGTCGTCCGTCCCGTTCGCGGACGGTCTCCCGGTGGACCGCACCTCGCCCCCCGCTGCTGGTATCCGGTCGCCCCCGACCCGTGCACCCGGCCCCCGTGCGCACACCTCGCCCGGCGGCGATCAGGGCCTGGGATCACCGTAGCGGCTGCCGACCGCATTGTGGACGTTCCGTGCGCAATGGGTGAAGCCGCATGCGCCCCGTGCCGCGCGTGCCGTGCGGGTGTGCGACGACCGCATCTGCCGGTGCCCAGGTCAGCGCCGTACACTCCCCGGGTGAGTGTCACCGCGCCAACTGTCGACGAGCCGGACCGGGTGACCGCGCGGCCGGCCCCCGCCTCCTGGGGCGCCCGGCTGGCCCGGTTCACCCCGGCCGCCGCCGCGGTGCTGGCCGGGGTGCTGCTGTACGTCAGCTTCCCGCCCCGCACGCTGTGGTGGCTGGCCCTGCCGGCCTTCGCCGTCCTTGGCCGGGTGCTGCGGGGCCGCCGCTTCAAGGCCGCGTTCGGCCTCGGTTACCTCTTCGGCCTCGGGTTTCTGCTGCCGCTGCTGGTGTGGACCAGCGTGGAGGTCGGTCCGGCTCCGTGGCTGGCGCTCGTCGCGGCCGAGGCGGTCTTCGTCGCACTCGCGTGCGTCGGCATCGCCGCCGTGTCACGGCTGCCCGCCTGGCCGGTGTGGGCCGCGGCGGTGTGGATCGCCGGGGAGGCGGCACGCGCCCGGGTGCCGTTTCACGGCTTCCCCTGGGGCAAGATCGCCTTCGGCCAGGCGGACGGCCTGTTCCTGCCGCTGGCGGCGGTGGGCGGCACACCCGTCCTCGGCTTCGGGGTCGTCCTGTGCGGCTTCGGCCTGTACGAGGTGGTACGGCTCGCGGCGCACGCCCGGCGCACCCGTGCGGTACGCCGGACGGCGGCCGCCGCGGCCCTGCTGTGCGTGGCCGTGCCGGTGGCCGGTGCCCTGGCCGCGCGCACCCTGGTCAGCGACACGGCCGAGGACGGCACCCTCACGGTCGCGGTGATCCAGGGCAACGTCCCGCGGGCCGGCCTGGAGTTCAACGCCCAGCGCCGGGCGGTGCTCGACTACCACGTGCGCGAGACCGAACGGCTGGCGGCGGATGTGAAGGCCGGCAAGGTGCCCCGGCCCGACGTCGTGCTCTGGCCGGAGAACTCCTCCGACATCGATCCCTTCGCCTTCCCCGACGCCCGCCTGGTCATCGACCAGGCGGCCAAGGCCGTCGGCGTGCCGGTCTCCGTCGGCGGCGTGGTGGAACGGGACGGCAAACTGCTGAACGAGCAGATCCTGTGGGACCCGGTGAAGGGCCCCGTGCAGACCTACGACAAACGGCAGATCCAGCCGTTCGGCGAGTATCTGCCGCTGCGCTCGCTGGTCGGCGCGATCAACAAGAACTGGACGTCGATGGTCCGGCAGGACTTCAGCCGGGGCACCGAACCCGGGGTGTTCGACGTCGCGGGCACCAGGATCGGCCTGGCCACCTGCTACGAGGCCGCCTTCGACTGGGCGGTGCGGGACACCGTCACCCACGGCGCCCGGATGATCTCCGTGCCGAGCAACAACGCGACCTTCGACCGCAGCGAGATGACCTACCAGCAGCTCGCCATGTCCCGGATCCGCGCGGTCGAGCACAGCCGGACCGTCACCGTCCCGGTGACCAGCGGGGTCAGCGCCATCATCATGCCGGACGGCCGCATCACCCAGCGGACCGGCATGTTCGTGCCCGCCTACCTGGTGCAGAAGGTGCCGCTGCGCTCCTCCACCACGCCCGCCACCGATCTGGGCGTGCTCCCGGAGGGCGTCCTCGTGCTCCTCGCCGCGGGCGGTCTGGGTGCGGCGATCGGGGCGGGTGTGCGCCGACGGCGCGCCACGGCCGTGTCACCGCACGCCGTGCGAACGTCTCCGTGCGCTCCCTGAGGCCGGGCGGCAGCCGGATAGGGTCGGTCCATGGCCACTCCAGAGTTCATCCGCACCATCCGGGCGTCCGTCGGCAACCACCTGCTCTGGCTGCCGGGGGTCACCGCCGTCGTCTTCGACGACGAGGGACGGGTCCTGCTGGGCCGCCGCTCCGACACGGGCAAGTGGTCGGTGATCGGGGGCATCCCGGATCCGGGTGAGCAGCCGGCCGTGTGCGCGGTGCGTGAGGTGTACGAGGAGACCGCCGTGCGCTGTGTGGCCGAGCGGGTGGTGCTCGTCCAGGCACTGGAACCGATGACCTACCCCAACGGGGACGTCTGCCAGTACATGGACATCACCGTGCGCTGCCGTGCCGTGGGCGGCGAGGCGCGTGTGAACGACGACGAGTCGCTGGAAGTGGGCTGGTTCGCGGTGGACGCACTGCCGGACCTGCACGAGTTCGGGCTGTTCCGGATCAAGCAGGCCCTCTCCGACGCGCCCACATGGTTCGACACCACGCCTTATGACTGAAGTATGGGTGGCGCCCATATGTGGTGAGGCGGGGGCGCTGCCTAGGGTCGAGGCATGACCACGCTCAGCCCCCACTCCGCCCACCCGGCCCCCCGCGACCCCTCGCTCGACCTCACCGGCCGCACCGCGCTCGTCACCGGCGCCGCCGGCGGCATCGGCCGCGCCTGCGCGCTCCGGCTGGCCGCCGCGGGGGCCACGGTCAGGGCTGTCGACCGGGACGCGGAGGGCCTGACGGCACTCGTGGAGCAGTCCGGACCGCTCGCCGGATCCCTGGAACCGGTCGTCCTCGACCTGACCGACCTGGACGCCGCCGAGCAGGCGGCCGCCGGCACCGATGTGCTCGTCAACAACGCCGGCATCCAGCTGGTCCGCCCCATCGAGGAGTTCCCGCCGGAGGTCTTCCACACGGTGCTGACCGTGATGCTGGAGGCGCCGTTCCGGCTCATCCGCGGAGCCCTGCCGCACATGTACGGGCGAAAGTGGGGCCGGATCGTCAACATCTCCTCGGTGCACGGCCTGCGCGCCTCCGCCTACAAATCGGCCTATGTGGCGGCCAAGCACGGCCTGGAGGGGCTGTCCAAGACCACCGCCTTGGAGGGCGCCCCGCACGGCGTCACCTCCAACTGCGTCAACCCCGGCTACGTCCGCACCCCGCTGGTCGAGAAGCAGCTCGCCGACCAGGCACGCACCCACGGCATCCCGCAGGACCGGGTGCTCGAAGAGGTCCTGCTGCAGGACAGCGCGGTCAAGCGGCTCATCGAACCGGAGGAGGTCGCCGAGGCGGTGGCCTATCTGTGCGGGCCGCAGGCCTCCTTCATCACCGGGTCGTCCCTGGTGCTCGACGGCGGCTGGACCGCCCACTGACCTGCCCCGCGGACCGGCCCCCGGGCGCCCGTCGCGGGGTTTTCCACAGGCCTCGTCGGACACCGCACCCATACGGAATCCTGTGGGCATGTCCAGCGATCAGCCGAACTCCGCCGGGCGCCTCACGGCCGAGGCGCCACCGTCCGCCGAGGGCGTGCCGACGCCGCCCGGCCCGGCGGTGCCGCCCGCCGACGGCGCCACACCGCCTGCGGACCACGACGCCGCCCTGCCGGAGGGCGTCACCGGGGCGCCGTTCCTCGAACTGCTCGCCCAGGGCGCACCCGCCGCCGCCTTCGAGCAGCCGGTGCTGCTCGCCCGCGCCGAGGGCCGGCCGGCCGCGTGGATCGCCGCGCTCGACCACGCCAAACGGCTCGCGCTGTGCGTACGCGCCGAGCTGGACGGCCTCAGGCGCCGCGAGGCCGAACTGTCCGCCCTGTTCGCCACCGCCCACGACCTGGCGGGCCTGAGAGACCTGGACTCCGTGCTGACGGCCATCGTGCAGCGCGCCCGTAGCCTGCTCGGCACCGACGTCGCCTACCTCACCCTCAACGACCCGGCGCGCGGCGACACCTACATGCGCGTCACCGAGGGCTCCGTCTCCGCACGCTTCCAGCAGCTGCGCCTGGGCATGGGCGAAGGACTCGGCGGCCTCGTCGCCCAGACCGCCCGCCCCTACGTCACCGAGGACTACTTCCGCGACGCCCGCTTCCAGCACACCGGCACCATCGACGCCGGCGTGCGCGACGAGGGACTCGTCGCCATCCTCGGCGTCCCGCTGATGCTCGGACAGCACGTCATCGGTGTCCTGTTCGCCGCCGACCGCCGGGCACGGGTCTTCGAACGCGAGCAGATCGCCCTGCTCAGATCCTTCGCCGCCCTGGCCGCCGCGGCCATCGACAGCGCCAACCTGCTCACCGAAACCCGCGCGGCCCTCGCCGACCTGGAACGCGCCAACGAGATCATCCGCGACCGCAGCGCGGTCATCGAACGCGCCTCGGACGTCCACGACCGGCTCGCCGAGCTCGTGCTGCGCGGCGGCGGCGTCCACGACGTGGCCGCCGCGGTCTCCCAGGTCCTCGACGGCACCGTCGAGTTCACCGAGACCACAGCCGCACCGGCCGGTCCCCTGGAGGCGTCCCGGGCCGAGGGACACGCCGTGCGGCACGGCGACGACTGGATCGCCGCCGTCACCGCCGGCGGCGAACTGCTCGGTGCGCTCGTCCTGAGCGGCCACCGCGACCTCGACCCCGTCGACCAGCGCACCCTGGAACGCGCCGCGATGGTCACCTCCCTGCTGCTGCTCGCCCGGCGCTCGGCCGCCGAGGCCGAACAACGGGTGCGCGGCGAACTGCTGGACGACCTGCTCGACGCCCGCGCCCACGACGCACGCCTGCTGCGGGAACGCGCCGCCCGGCTCGACGCCGACCTCGACGCCACCCACGTCCTGCTCGCCGCCCGCCTCGACCTGTGCGCCGCCGACGCCGAACGGGAGGCCGCCGCCCGACGGCGCCTGTGGTCCGCGGCCTCCCACCTGGCCGCCACCCGGCACGGCCTGGCCGTCGCCCGGGACGGCGGCACCGCCCTGCTGCTGCCCTTGCCGCCCGGCACCGGCGCGACCGAACTCGCCCGCCGCACCGCCCACCACCTCGGCACGGCCGTGCACGAGGCGGTCACCGTCGGCGCCTCCGCCCCCGTCGGCGACCTGGCCGCACATCCCGAGACCGCCGCGGCCGCCTACGCGGAGGCGAGGCGCTGCCTGGAGACACTGCGTCTGCTGGGTCGCACCAAGGACGGGGCCGCCGCCGAGGACTTCGGCTTCCTCGGGCTGCTGCTGGCCGGCGACCGGGACGTCGCCGGGTTCGTCGAGCGCACCATCGGCCAGGTCGTCGCCTACGACCGGCGCCGCGGCACGGAGCTGATACGCACCCTGGAGGCCTACTTCGCCAGCGGCGGCAGCCCCGCACGCACCAAGGACGCCCTGCACGTCCACGTCAACACCGTCGCCCAGCGCCTGGACCGCGTCGCCCGCCTCCTCGGCGACGACTGGCAGAGCCCGGAACGCTCCCTGGAGATCCAGCTCGCGCTGCGCCTGCACCGGTTGTCCGCAGCGGCGCACAGCGGCCCGGCGGACGCACGAGCGCACGCAGGCGCGCCCGGCGGCACCTGAACCGGCCGGGCGCGCCGGGGACCCGGGCGAGCCGCCGGTCAGGCGGGACGCGCGTCGGTGGCGGGCGCGGGCGCCTCCGCGGTGGTGTCCGCGGGTCCGACGGCGGCCAGGTCCCGGTGCCGGGTCTCCTTCGCGGCACCCACGGCGATCAGGGTCAGGACCGCCGCGCCGATCACGTACAGGGCGATCGGGGTGCCGGAGCCGTAGTCCGACAACAGAGCCGTCGCGATCAGCGGGGCGGGCGCGCCCGCGGCGACCGAGGCGAACTGCGCGCCGATGGAGGCGCCCGAGTAGCGCATCCGGGTCGCGAACATCTCGGAGAAGAAGGCTGCCTGAGGGGCGTACATGGCGCCGTGCAGCACCAGGCCCACGGTCACCGCGACGACCAGCAGGCCGAAGTCGCCGGTGTCGGTGAGCCGGAAGAACGGGAACATCCACAGCCCGACCCCGGCGGCGCCCAGCAGATACACCGGCCGGCGTCCGAGCCGGTCCGACAGGGCACCCCAGGCCGGGATGACCGCGAAGTGCACGGCGGAGGCGATCAGCACCGCGTTCAGCGCGGTCTGGTCGGACACCTCGGCGGCGGTGGTGGCGTAGACGAGGATGAAGGCGGTGAGCACGTAGTAGCTGATGTTCTCGGCCATCCGGGCGCCCATCGCCACCAGCACATCGCGCCAGTGGTGCCGCAGGACCGACACGAGCGGCAGTTTCTCGGTCCCCTCGCCGTCACCGGAGCCGCGCTGCGCCGCCTTGCGGGCCTCGGCGCGCGCCAATGCCTCCCGGAAGACGGGGGATTCGTCCACCGACAGCCGGATCCACAGACCGACCACCACCAGCACACCGGAGAGCAGGAACGGGATGCGCCAGCCCCAGCTGTCGAAGGCGCGGTCGGACAGCACGGCCGTCAGCAGCGACAGCACTCCCGTGGCCAGCAGCTGCCCGGCCGGTGCGCCGGTCTGCGGCCACGAGGCCCAGAAGCCGCGCCGCCGCGGGTCCCCGTGCTCGGACACCAGCAGCACGGCGCCGCCCCACTCACCGCCGAGCGCGAACCCCTGGATCAGCCGCAGCGTGGTGAGCAGCAGCGGAGCCGCGGTGCCCACGCCGGCGTGGGTGGGCAGCAGTCCGATGGCGCAGGTCGCGCCGCCCATCATCAGCAGGCTCAGCACCAGCAGCTTCTTGCGTCCCAGCCGGTCGCCGTAGTGCCCGAACACCAGCGCGCCCAGCGGCCGTGCCGCGAATCCGACCGCGTACGTCAGGAACGACAGCAGCGTTCCCACCAGCGGGTCGGACTCCGGGAAGAACAGCTTGTTGAACACAAGCGCGGCCGCGGAGCCGTACAGGAAGAAGTCGTACCACTCGATGGTGGTCCC
This sequence comes from Streptomyces thermodiastaticus, assembly GCF_014656135.1. GTDB lineage: Bacteria > Actinomycetota > Actinomycetes > Streptomycetales > Streptomycetaceae > Streptomyces > Streptomyces thermodiastaticus. Next base: position 191,523 of record NZ_BNBV01000001.1, on the reverse strand, counting down.
GATGAGGCTGGCGGCGACGATGCGGGGCAGCCGGGACGGGGCTGGGGGAGCGGTCGCGGAGGAGGACATCGGCACCACTTCCTGGCGTTCGACGGGGCGTGTGCGTGTCGCCACACGGTAGGAACGCACAGATCAGAGGCGTATGTGCTGGGACACCATAGTTCGGGGTACAGGGGTGCGTCCGCCCACCATGGGCGGGGGAGGAGGCGCCCGGTGACGGGCGTGCCGCACCATCCCCTCCGTCGCCGTGGGCGCGCCGCCCGGAACACCAGCCAAGCATGGGTGAGTAAATCGGACATACATGTCTATCCCCTGATATAAACATCGCTTGACGGCGTGTTCTGCACGTGAACAGGCGAAGGTGCCACGCCGGTTGACCGACCTCACCGCTTCTTGAGGAGAAGCATGCGGCCCTTCAGAACCGCGGCATCCCGGCAGGCGCCGGTCTCCGTGCCGCGCCGGCCGGCACGTCCGGAAGGAACCCAGGCACGCTGGTACGGTCCGCTGTCCGTAGGCGGGGACCTGACGGGCGCCGCCCTGCCGGTCGCGGCGGCGATCGCGGAGGTCCGCGAACCCCGCCCCGAGCACCTGGTATCCGCCGCCGCCCTGGCGTGGCCGCTCATCCGGGCGGCCGCCAAGCGCTACACCTCGGCCGCCTGGGGCGACGGCGGCGGTCTGGGAGCCGTCCTGAAGGACTGGCTGCTGCTGGTCGGCGCACTGGCGACGCTGCGCGTGCTGTGCGGACTGGACAGCGTGCCGGCCGACACCTTCACGGCCCTGATCCCCGCACTGGTCCTCACCGCCGCATGCCACACGGTGATCCACCGTCACCTCCTGGCCGCCCGCCGCGACGGCCGGGCCCTGCGCCACGTCGTGCTGGTCGGTGAGAGCACGGCGATCGACGTCGTGGTCGAGCAGCTGGCCCAGCGCACCGACCACGAGTACGTGGTCGTGGCCTGTTGCCCGGTCGGCGAGGAGGAGGTGCTCTCCGGCGCCCCGGTGTACGTGCGGTTGCCGCGCACCGAGCCGGAGCACGCCGAGCAGGACGCCGGGCCGGTGCTGGAGGCGGTGGACGCCGTCGGCGCCGACCTGGTGTTCGTGGTGCCGGGACCGCACCTGTCGGGCCAGCGGCTGCGCCGGCTGTCCTGGGCGGTGCACGACCGAGGGTGCCCGATCGCCGTGCTCCCCGGCATCGTCGAGGTCGCACGCCGCCGGATGCGGCTCACCTCGGCCTCCGGGCTCACCCTGCTGCACATCGCGCCCCCGATCAGCCGCGGCGTGCCCGCGGTGGTCAAGGCGGCCGTTGACCGGGTGGGTGCCCTGGTGCTGATCGTGCTGCTCGCGCCGCTGCTGCTGGCGCTGGCGCTCGCCGTGCGGCTCAGCTCGCCCGGCCCGGCGTTCTACCGGCAGATCCGGGTCGGCCGGGACAACACGCACTTCGCCATGTGGAAGTTCCGCACCATGGTGGTCGACGCGGACCGCATGAAGGAGCAGCTCGCGGCGGCCAACGAGCACGACGGCCACATGTTCAAGATGCGCCGCGACCCCCGCGTCACCCCCCTGGGCCGCTTCCTGCGCCGCTACTCCCTGGACGAGCTGCCCCAGCTGTTCAACGTCCTCCTCGGCCACATGTCCCTCGTCGGTCCGCGTCCTCCGGTGCCGGAGGAGGTCGTGCAGTACGACCCGGTGGAGATGCGCCGGCTGCGCGTCAAGCCGGGCCTGACCGGGCTGTGGCAGGTCAGCGGACGGTCGGACCTGTCCTGGCACGAGACCGTCTCGCTCGACCTGCGCTACGTCGACAACTGGTCCCCGGCGCTGGACGCGCAGGTCATGGCCCGCACCGTCCGCGCGGTGCTCAGCGGCCAGGGCGCCTACTGACGCTCCGCCATCCGGGCAGCGCTGCCGCCAACACGCCCGCCGGACGGGCCGGTCGCGTCCCCGGGAGAAGGAGGATCACGGATGCCCAACGCCTCGGCCCTCGGAAAGGGACACTGCCATGGCGCAGACCGCAGCCACCGCGCGGCCCGGTGACGATCCACCGGTGACGGCCCCGGTCGTCGACCGCGACCTGCGCGGCTTCACCGGCGCCGGCTACGACAAGGGACGCCCGCTCCTCGTGCAGGCCGCCTGGTTCGCCGTCCTCCACCTCGTCTTCGTCAAATGGTGGTGCCCGGCCCGCTGGCGGCCGGCGCTGCTGCGCGCCTTCGGCGCCCGCGTCGGACAGCGCGTCCTGATCCGGCACGGTGTGCGGGTGCACTGGCCGTGGAAGCTGGCCATCGGCGACGACGTGTGGATCGGCGAGGACGCCTGGATCCTCAACCTCGAACCCGTCACGATCGGCGACGACTGCTGCGTCTCCCAGGGCGCGCTGCTGTGCACCGGCAGCCATCGACGCCGTAGCCCCACCTTCGAGTTCGACAACGGCCCCATCCGCCTGGAGCCGGGCAGCTGGGTCGCGGCCCGCGCCGTGGTGCTGCGCGGCGTGACCGTCGGCCGGGGCGCGGTGGTGGGCGCCGGGGCCGTGGCCCACCGGGACCTGCCGCCCGGCACGGTCCTGACGACGAAGGGACGCACGGCATGAGACTGCTGCACGTGGTCACCCTGATCAGCGACGACGGCATCTACGGCGGCCCGCCGAGCGTCGCCGTCGCCCAGGCGCAGGAGCTGGCCGCACGCGGGCACGAGGTCACGCTGCTGTCGCTGTGGCGGGGCAGCGGCCGGGCACCGGACCGCATCGGAGACGTTCCGCTGCGCTCCCGTCCCGCCCGCACGCTGCTGCCGGCCCGGGGCTGCGTTGGCCTGCTGCACCCCCTGCTCCCCCGTGACCTGTGGCGGGCCATGAAGGACACCGACGTCGTGCACGTCCACGCCGGCCGGGATCTGGTCTCCCTCGCCGCCCTCGCCGTCGCCGCGCTGCGCCGCGTGCCGTGCGTCGCCCAGACCCACGGCATGGTCGAACCGCGCACCACCCTGCCCGTCCGGCTCTTCGACCTGCTGTATCTGCCGCTGCTGCGCCGGGCGCGCGCCTGCTGCGTGCTGACCGGGCAGGAACGCCGGCTCGTGGCGCGGGTGCTTGGCGGGGACGGACCGCCGCTGCCCGTGCTGCCCAACGGCATCCGGCCGGACGCACCCGAACCGGAGCCGCACCGGTCGCGCCCTCCGCAGGTGCTGTTCCTGGCCCGGCTGCACCCGCGCAAACGCCCCGAGGTCTTCGTGGAGATGGCCACCCTGGTCCACCGGACGATGCCCGAGGCGCGTTTCACCCTGTACGGCCCGGACGACGGCTCGCTGCCCGCCGTGCGCCGGCTGATCGACCGGGCGCCCGCGGGCGTGGTCCGCTACGGCGGCCCGCTGCACCCGGACGCGGCCCGGCGGGCCTACCGGGAGGCCGCGGTCCATGTGCTGACGAGCGTGAACGAGCCGTTCGGCATGACCCTGATCGAGGCGCTGGCCGCCGGCACCCCCGTGGTCTGCACCGACACCTGCGGCATCGCCGAGGAGCTGGAACGCCGCGGCGCCGCCCTGGTCACCGACGGCAGCCCGGCGGCCCTGGCGGCGGCGGTGTGCCGGCTGCTCGGGGACGCGGAGCTGTGGGCTCGCATGGCGCGGGCCGGGCGCCGCGTGGTCGAGGACCTCTACTCCATCGGCGCCGTGGCGGACCGGCTGGAGGAGATCTACCGAGGCGCGTGCGCGGGTGAACCGGCAGGACCGGATGCCCCGGGGGACACGGACCGTACGACGACCGGCTCACGGCAGGAGGCAGCCGCCCCCAGGCCTGCCGCCTGATTCTCCGGCGCCGCCGGCCCGATCGCACACGACCGGCGGGCCGGCGGCGGGGCGCGGGACCGGGTGCCCGGCGGCCCATCGGCCGCCGGGACTGTCGGCCCGGCCGCGCGCTCAGGGCCGCGAAGGGTCCGCGCCCGCCCCGCACACCCCGCGGAGGATCTCCTCGAAGCGGGTGGCGCAGTCGTCCAGGGCGAACTCCCGCTCGGCCAGGGCGCGGCTCTCCTTGCCCAGACGCTCCGCCAGCGCCGGGTCGGACAGCACCGTGCGCACCCAGGCGGCGGCGTCCTCCAGGGCCCGTTCCTCGGGCGGGAAGACCGCCGACCCCGCCCGGCGGAGCAGCCGCGCGGCGAGGTTGTCCGCGGGCATCAGGCCGAGCACGGGCCGCCCGGCGCACAGGTAGGACAGCGTCTTGGACGGCACCGAGTACTGTCCCGCGTCCGGGTCCAGCAGGACCACCAGGACGTCCCCGCTGCCGAGCACCTCGGGCAGCCGCTCGTAGGGCTGGAAGGGCAGCAGCGTCAGGTCGACGCCCCGCTCCGCCGCGGCCTTGCGCAGCACGGGTACCGCGGGGCCGTCGTTGACGACGACCAGCCGCACCGGACTGCCCTGCTCGCGCAGGCGCTCGGCGAGCCGCACCAGCAGCACCGGGTTGTGCTTCAGCCCCAGCGTGCCCGAGTACAGCAGCGTCGGCACCCCGTCCAGACCGTGCTGTGCCGACCAGGCGTTGGCCCGTGGCACCGGCGTGATCTCGTCCAGCGGCGCCCAGTTGGGCACCACGGTGACCTTGCCCGCGGTGCCCCACTGCTCGTGGACCGGCACGAACGAGTCGGCGATCACCACGACGGCCGCGGCGCGGCGCGCCGCCCACTTCTCGCCCGCGCCGAGGACGGTGGCCGCCAGGCCCATCGACCGGGCGATGCCGGCCGCGGCGAAACTCCTCAGCGCGACCGCGGTCACGTCCTGGTGCCACAGCACCCACGGGATGCGCAGCGCGCGCAGCGCGGCCGCGGTGACCACCAGCACCGGGACCGGCAGATTGGACAGCAGGGCCACATCGGGCCTGACGCGGGCGACCTGCCGGGCCAGTTCGCAGCCCAGCCGGGTCTCCTGGCCGAGCCGGCGCACATAGGCCTCCTTGCGCAGCTCGACCCCGTCGCCGATGGTGGCGAAGCGCAGACCGCGGATGCCGGAGGCGAGGTCGCCCTTGCCGGAGACGTAGGCCGTGCACGTGGAGTGGACGACCTCATGACCGCGGCGCGTCAGCTCCCGGCTCAGCTGGGCCTGGAACGGGTGGCCGCTGTAGTCGTGGACGAGGATCCTCATCGGCTCGTGTGTCCTCGCAGCAAGGGCAGAGTCACTGGTGGGCCCGCTTGACCTGGTCGTACACCCAGGCATAGGTGCGCTCCAGCCCGTCGATCAGCGGAATGGACGGCTCCCAGCCGTACAGCTCGCGGATCAGGGTGTTGTCCGAGTTGCGTCCGCGCACGCCCTGCGGGGCGTCCAGCCGGTAGTGGCGCTCGCAGCGGATGCCCGCGATCTGCTCCACGAGGTCGACGAGCTGGTTGATGCTCACCAGCTCCGAGGAACCGAGGTTGACCGGTACGCCGCTGTCCCCGTCCATGATCATGCGTGTGCCGTGCAGGCAGTCGTCGATGTACATGAAGGAGCGGGTCTGCCGGCCGTCGCCCCAGATCTCGATCCGGTGGTCGCCGGACAGGGCAGCCTCGGCCACCTTCCGGCACACCGCGGCGGGCGCCTTCTCCCGCCCGCCGGTCCAGGTGCCGTGGGGGCCGTAGACGTTGTGGTAGCGGGCGACCCGGGTGACCAGCCCGTAGTCCTCCGTGAAGTGGCGGCACATGCGCTCGGAGAAGAGCTTCTCCCAGCCGTAGCCGTCCTCCGCCTGCGCAGGGTAGGCGTCCTCCTCGCGCAGCGCGGTGACGTCAGGGTCGGTCTGCTTGCCGGCCGCGTAGACGCAGGCGGAGGAGGAGTAGAAGTAACGCTCCACGCCCTCCTCGTGCGCGGCCTTCAGCATGTGCGTGCTGATCAGCACCGACAGCATGCAGGCGGCCTTGTTGTTCTCGATGTAGCCCATGCCGCCCATGTCGGCGGCCAGCATGTACACCTGCCGTGCGCCCCGGACGGCCGCCCGCGCGTGCTCCAGCAGCGACAGGTCGGCGGTGACGTTCTCGGCGCCCTCGTGCAGCTGGTGCCATGCGTGCCGGGGCTTGTTGTCGATGGCGCGGACGGTCAGCCCCTGGTCCAGCAAGGTGCCCACGAGATGACCGCCGATGAATCCCCCGGCACCGGCAACGACGACGTCCACCTGCTTGCCCATGGGTCACTCCTTCGTCCGGAGATCCTCTGATCTGGTGGGCATCATCAATGCATATATGTCATGAAATGGGGCGCAGGGCGCGCCGCTTGGCCGTGTGCGTCACCCGATGACGGTGCGGTGCATGCGGTCCCCCGGGGGTGCGGCTCTGCGTGCCTGAGCGGTTCGCCGGTATGCGAGCGCTATAACCCTCTTGATGACCTTTCAGGTGAAACATCCCTTTCCGCGGCGTTCTCCGGGCGACGGCACCGGCGGCGTGACGGCGGTATGCCTCTGGTCCGTGGCGCTGCTGGTGCTGCTGCCGGGCACCGTCCTGCTGTCGGACGGCGCGCATCCGTCGCTGCCGCTCGCCCTGCAGACGGTGGTGGTCGCACACAGCGGTGCGGCCCTCGTCCGCGTGCTCACCGCGCCGAAGGTCCGGCTCGTCGCCCTCGGGTTCTGGGTCTTCGCCTACGTCTGGCTCGGACTCGCGCCCCTGGCGCAGCTGGCCTGCGACACCTACCCGTGGGGCTACCGGACCGGCCAGGCGACCGCGCTCACGGCCGTGGCCGTGGTGGAACTCGGGCTGCTCGCCCACAGCGCCGGGTCGGCCGTCGCCGCCCGCCGCGAGCGCCGCCGCACGGCCGGACCGCTCTCCTCCGCGCCGGGCACGGTGGAACTCCTGCTCTCCCGCCGCCTGGCGCCCTGGCGCCTGCTGTCGCTGTGCGGATGCGCGCTCGCCCTGGGCGTGGTGCTGATCCCGCGCCAACCGGGCGGCCTCGCCGTCTGGTTCACCAGCCGCCAGGCCCTGCGCGAGTCGGGCCTGGCCGACGGCTCCGACGGCGCCTTCCTGTCCGCCCTGCGCCACTGGTCGCTGTCCGTGCCCGCGTTCTGGGCCCTGCTGGGCCTGCTGCTGGTGCCGTGCGCGCCCGGCGGCGACCGGCTGCTGCGCGCCCTGCGCCGGCTGCTGCTGCCGCTGCTGCTCGCCCTGAACGCCGTCGTCAACAACCCGGTCAGCACCCCGCGGTTCTGGATCGGCACGGTCCTGCTGACCCTGCTGTTCGCCGTGCCCCGGACGAACCGGCCGCGCGCCTTCCGCGCGGTCGCGGCCGGCCTCATGGCGACCGTGCTGCTGGCCTTCCCGTACAGCGACTACTTCCGCTACAGCGACCGGGAGCAGCTGTCCGTCGTCTCGCTCACCGCACAGTTCACCACCAACGGCGACTACGACGCCTTCCAGCAGGTGCAGACCGGCATCGACTACGCGCACGAGAGAGGTCTCGCCCCGCTGGACGTGCTGGGCCCGGCACTGTTCTGGGTGCCGCGCGCGGTGTGGCCGGACAAGCCCGAGGACACCGGCATCGCGCTGGCCCGCTACGCCGGCTACGACTTCCAGAACCTCTCCGCGCCGCTGTGGATCGAGAGCTACCTGTGGGCCGGTCCGCCGGCGGTGGCCGCCGTGTTCTTCCTCCTCGGCGCGGCGGGCCGCCGCATGGACGACGTGCGTCACCGGCTCCGCGACCGGGCGGGCACCCTCGCGGCGTGCCTGGTCCCGGCATTCGCCTTCTACCAGATGGTCTTCCTGCGCGGCAGCCTGCTCGGCATCGTCGGCCCGCTGACACTGCTGCTGGCCGTCCCGCTGCTCATCAGCGCGCCCGCCGCCCGCGCGTCGCGGGCCGTGACACCGGCGCTGCCGGCCCCACCCGACCGCCTCGCACCGATCCCCCACAGGAGGGCACCCGTGACCGGCCCCAACCCCGTCCCCGACCGGTACGACGAGCCGGACCAGCTGCGCGACCAGCTGCGCCGGCTGCTGTGCCACCGCGCCGCCATCGCCCTGGGGGTCGCCCTGGGGCTGCTGGGCGGCGCCGCCCTGGCGTTCGGCCGCGCCCCCGTCTACACCTCCGCCAGCGAGGTCCTCGTCCGTTCCACCGCCGACCCGTTCGGCACCGTCAGCGTGGCCGCCGACAACCAGATCAGCATGGGCACCGAGCAGCAGATCGCCGCCGGCGCCTCGGTCGCCGCCCGCGCCGCCCGCACGCTGGGCCGGCCCGCCGGCGAGGCGGCCACGCTCGGCAAGCACCTGCGGATCACCCACCGGCCCAAGTCCCAGGTGCTGCGCTTCGAGTTCACCGACTCCTCACCGCGCCGCGCGGCCCGCGGAGCCGACGCCTTCGCCGAGGCCTACCTGGCCGACCGCAAGGTCCGCAACGAGGCCGCCGCACAGCGGGCCGGCCGCAGCGTCGAACAACAGATCCAGGCGGTGCAGCAGGCCAAGGAGCAGAAGAACACCGGCGAGGCCGTCCAACGCGCCCTGCAGACCGAACTGGACACCCTGCACCGGCGCATGGTGGACATCAAGTCCCGCGACACCGACGGCGGCTACGTCGTCCGGCACGGCGCGGTACCCACCCGGCCGGCGGGACCCGGACGGCCCGCCCTGCTCGCGCTCGGCGGGGCGAGCGGCATCGCCCTCGGCATCCTGCTGGCCTGGCTGTGCTCCGCCCTGGACACCCGGGTCAGGTCGGCCGGGGACGTCCGGGCCGCGCTGCGCACCCCCGTGCTCGGTCTGCTGCCCGCCGAACCCGGCGACGAACCCGGCGGCGAGCCCGGCCTGCTGAAGGTCGGCCACCGCGGCGGCGACCGCGCCGAGAGCCACCGCGCCCTGGCCTACCGGCTGCACCGGACCGGGTCCTCCGGGGGCCCCGGCGGCATCCTCGTCGTGGCCCCCCGGCGCGATGCGGCCACCGAGGAGATCGCCGTGAACCTGGCCGCGGCCCTCACCGAGTGCGGCCGGGAGGTGCAGCTGGTGGACGCCGACACCGACACGCCCCCGGTGACCGCCCGGCTGCCCCTGCTTCCCGACGAGGCCCGCCCGTCCGGACAGCCGGCCCTGCCCGAGGGCAGCCGCCTCGTCGACGCCGGCACCGCCGGGCACTTCGCCTGCCGCGCCGGCGACGGCACCGGCACCGTCCACCGGCTGCCGGCCGCATCGAAGGCGCGCACCACGGTCGTCCTCGCCCGCCCGCTCCTGGAGCACGCCGACGCGCTCTCGGCCGCCCAGCGTGTCGACGGCGTCCTGCTGGTCGCCGGCCTCGGCACCACCCGGCGGGAGGATCTGCGGCGGGCCGCGGAGCTGATCGACTGCTCCGGCGGGACCCTCCTGGGCGCCGTGCTCGACGGGGACCGCCGGCCGGACCGTCTCCGCTCCGCCCTGGCCGCGCTGCGCTCCCGCACCGCGCGCCGCCCGGCGACGACCCCGCCGGACAGCCCGGTGGTGACGCTGCCGGCGCAGGACGAGACGCTCACGGCCGCCCGCAGGTGACCGCCGCACCCGTGACCGCCGCCGCTCCCGGGGCGGCCACCGCCCCGAGCGGGGTCGCTGCCGCGGCACGGGGCGGCTGGTGGGGCGTGGCGGGCTCCGCGGTCAACGCCGTCTTCGCCTTCGTCCTCGTCGGCCTGATCACCCGCGCCCTGGGAGCCCAGGGGGCCGGAGCCGTCTTCACCGGAGTGGCGCTGTTCACCATCCTCAGCCACACCTGCAAGCTCGGCGCCGACACCGGGCTGGTCCGCTTCGTCTCCCGGGACATCGCCGTCGGCGGCGGACGCGGGGTGGGGGGTCTGCTGCGTGCGGCCCTCACGCCCGCCGTCGTGACCAGTACGGCGGCGGCCCTGCCGCTGCTGCTGTGTCCCGCGGTGGCCACCACGCTCCTGCCGCACCTGCCGGCGTCCGACGCGGTCACCCTGATGCGGCTCTTCGGTCTGTTCCTGCCCGTGGCCACGGTGGGTCTGGTCCTGCTCGGCGCCAACCAGGGCCACGGCACCGTGGTGCCGTTCGTCGCCGTGGAACAGATCGGCAAACCCGTGCTGCGCGTGCTCATCGCCGTACCGGTGATCTGGCTGGCGCCCGGCATGCTCTCCCTGGCCGCGGCCTGGCTGCTACCCGCCCTGGCCGGCACCGCGGCCGCCTGGCTGGCCCTGCGCCGCAACCGCGCCGCCCGCGGCACCGACCACCCGGCCGTGCGCGGCGCCGTCCCCTGGCGTGCCTTCTGGAGGTTCGCGGCCCCCCGCGCCGTCTCGGCCGTCTTCGACTTCAGCGCGGTCTGGGTCGGTGTCGTCCTGCTGTCCGCGCTGGCCACCAGCGCCGAGGCGGGCGTCTACACCGCCGTCGGACGGGTCGTCACCGCGGGCACCCTGGTGCAGCTCGCCGTGCGGATGGCGGTCGCACCGCAGCTCAGCCGGCTGATCGCGGTCGGCGACCTCGCCGAGGCGCGCCATCTGCACCGCGTCTCGACCTGCTGGGTGGTGCTCTTCTCCTGGCCGGTGTTCGTGTTCGTCGTCGGCTTCCCGCGCACCGTGCTGTCGGCCTTCGGCCCGGAGTTCGGCGACGGGGCGGCCGCCCTGGTCGTGCTGTGCGCGGCGGCGATGGTCAACGTCGCGGTCGGCAACGCCCAGACGGTGCTGCTGATGTCCGGCCGCAGCTCCTGGCATCTGGCCGTCACCGCGGCGGCGTTCGCGGTGCAGCTGACGGCCGGGCTGCTCACGGTGCCCCGGTGGGGAGTCCTCGGTGCCGCCGTGTCCTGGGGGGCGGCCGTCGTCGTGGAGAACGTCTCGGCCGCCCTGCTCGTCCGGCTGCGCCTGGGCTTCACGACCGTGGACCGCGGCTATGCCGCCGCTCTCGGTGCCGCACTGGCCGTCGCGACGGTGCCGGCGACCCTCCGGACCCTGGCAGGTGACACCCCGTCAGGACTCGCCGTCGCACTGGCTTGGGGAATGTGTCTGTTCGGTACTATTTTGTGGCGGTATCGCAGGCTGCTGAGAGTGATCGAGCTGGCCGGAGTTCTGCGCCGCCGCGTCGCCTGAGACCCGGCGAGGGACAGGGCCGTCCCGACCCGGCGCATCCGTGGGCCACTCGCAGCGCCTCACCCGCACCACTGTCATCCGGGGTGTCCATTGCGCCTGAGAAGATCCCCGCGGAGGGCGGCCTGCTGGGCTGTCGCCGCTCCCGTACTGTGCTCCGCCGCCCTGCCGGGCTCACCCGTCGCCGCGGCGGCCGCCGGGCCCGCCCCGGCGTTCACCGCCGATGCGCTGAGCACCTGGCAGACCGACGGCATCGTCTGGTCCCTGGCTGCCGCGAACGGTGTCGTCTACGTCGGAGGGACCTTCGACTCGGTCCGGCCGGCCGGTGCCGCACCGGGCGAGAAGCAGGTCCCGCGGCACAACTTCGCCGCGTTCGACGCCGTCACCGGTGCGCTGCTGCCGTGCGCTGTGTCGTTCACGGGCGGCGCGGCAACCGTCCGCGCTCTCAAGGCCTCGCCGGACGGCAAGGTGCTGTACGTGGGCGGCTCCTTCAGCCGGGCCGGCTCCACCGGTGTGGCCAACGCCGTCGCTCTGAACACGGCCGACTGCACCCTGCGCAAGGACTTCAGGCCGGCGGTGTCCGCCACGGTCAGGGCCATCGAGGTCTCGGACCGGACCGTCTACCTCGGCGGCGACTTCGGCCGGGTCGACGGCCAGGTCAGACGGCACCTCGCCGCCCTCGCACCCGCGGGCTCCCTGCTGGCGTTCCGCGCCGACACCGACGCCCCGGTGCGCGCCCTGTCCGCGGTCCCCTCCCGCAGGAAGCTGTACGCCGGCGGAGACTTCGACACGGTGGGCGGCCGTCCCGCCCACGCCCTGGCCGCCCTCGACGCCACCAGCGGCGCGACCGTGCGCACCTACCCCGGCTGGCTGCCGCCGCGGTCGGTGGTGAAGTCCCTCGCCCAGGACGGCACCCGCTTCTACGTGGCCGCCGAGGGCCGCGGTGACGGCGTCTTCGACGGCCGCATCGCGGGCACCGTCGCCGGCGACCGCATGGTGTGGAAGGACACCTGCCTGGGCGCCACCCAGGCCGTCCTGCCCTACAAAGGCGTCCTGTACAGCGCCTCGCACGCACACAACTGCTCCGCGACCCCGGGCGGGTTCCCCGAGCGGGGCGACCGGCAGCACCTGCTCGCCCAGTCGCCGCAAGACAGCAGGATCCTGCACTGGTTCCCCGACACCGACGAAGGGATCGGGGAGAAGGTGGGCCCCCGCGCCCTGGCCGTCGAGCGCGGTGTGCTGTGGGTGGGCGGCGAGTTCACCCGGGTCAACGGCGTCCCCCAGCAGGGGCTGACCCGCTTCGCCGCCGGCCCCGACACCGGGGCGCCCCAGACCCCCGCCCTGTCGGTGTCCTCGGCCAGGGCCGGACAGGTCACCCTGCGCTGGCGTGCCTCGTGGGACCGCGACGACGCCTCGCTCACCTACCTCCTCTACCGCGACGGCCGGCTCGTCTCCCGGCAGGTGCGCTCGTCCGCCTTCTGGAACCGCCCGTGGATGAGCTACACCGACACCGTGGACGCCGGCACCCGCCACGAGTACCGGATCGAGGTGACCGACGGCACGAACACCTCGCCGCGGTCCCCGGCCCTGCGCGTGGCCGTGCCGTCGAAACCGGCCCGCACGGCGGGGTGAGACGGCCGGATGACCCGTATCGGATACGCGCCCGGTGTCTTCGACCTGTTCCACATCGGGCACCTCACCCTTCTGCGCCGGGCGCGCCGCCACTGCGACCGGCTGATCGCCGGGGTCGTCTCCGACGAGCTGGTCGAACGTCTCAAGGGCAGACCGCCGGTCGTCCCGCTCGCCGAACGGCTGGCCATCGTCGACAGCCTGCGCTGCGTCGACATGGCCGTCGTCGAGTCGGAGGAGGACAAGGTGGAGATGTGGAAGCGGATCGGCTTCCACATCATCTTCAAAGGGGACGACTGGCAGGGGACGCCCAAGTGGCAGGCGCTGGAGAGGCGTTTCGCACAGCTCGGCGTCGACGTCGTCTACTTCCCGTACACCGCGCACACCTCCAGCTCACTGCTGCGCAGCTCCCTGGAGCTGCTCTGCCGCACCGGGGCGCCGCAGATCCCGGCGGCGCAGCTCCCGGAACCACTTGACCAGGAAGGCCGCGCACAGCAGACAGTGAGCCGGCAGCAGGGCGCAGTAGACGGAGAGGAAGGCCTGCTGACGGCACAGAGCTAGGAAGGCCAGGCACAGCACGCCGTGGTCGGCCGGCAGGAGCAGCACCGACCGCAGCACCGGTGCCGGCCGGTCCGCGAGCCGCGCCGCCCCCGCCGGTGCCGGGACCGCCGTGCGCCGCTTGAGCTGCTCCGCCAGGATCCCGCCGAAGAAGAGCACCACGGCGGACAGCGCGAAGAGCAGCGGCGCGAGCAGCAGGGCCGGGCTCGGCAGCGAGAAGAACCGGTGGAACGCCACCGCCACCACCAGGTGGACGGTGACGGTCTTGGCGCAGTCCAGCACATGGTCCAGCCACTCTCCGGACGGGGCGGCCGAGCGCTGCGCGCGGGCCAGCTGGCCGTCCGCGGAGTCCAGGGCGAACCCCACGAGCAGGGCCGCGCAGACGCACACCGCGAGCACCGGCCCGGGCCGCACCAGCGCCACGGCGGCCAGCGCGGGAAAGGTGAACAGGGCGCCGAGCACCGTCACCTGATGGGGTGTCGCCCCGGCCCGCAGCGCCAGCGCCGCCAGCACCCGGCCGGCCGGACGGTTGACGAACAGGGTGTAGGCCGGCACTCCCCGGGCGGGCTTCTGCGCCACCGCCAGGTGCCGGAGCGTCTCGGTGAAACCGGTCACGGCCCTCCTTCAACCGGACAACGGAAACGTGCAGAAAAGTAATGAATCGGTGGAAAGAAGAAGATTATGGCAGAGCGGGGTGGGCCGGGCGTCCGGTCAGCCGCCGGAGGCTGCTGCGTGGCGGCGCCTCGGCCGTGGCCGGCTCCGCCGTGACCGCCGTGGCTGTGTGCGCTCCTGGTGCGTTCGCCGTCCCCGGCCCTCCGGTGACGGCATCGACCGCGGTGGACCTCGGCCTTCTGGGCGCGGCGGGCGACGGACCGGCCGACGACAGCCCGGCCTTGACCGGGCGGGCACAGGACCACCGGTTCACCGCGTGCGAGTGGGCGGTGGAGCGGGAGCACGGGCGCGGGCTCAGCGGCGCGGACACCAACTCCGAGACGCTGCGCAGCCGTCCGGCCCGCGACGCCGCCGTCGCCCCGGACGGCGGCCCGGTCCCCTCCGTCCGGTTCGTCGACTGCCTCGGCCCGGCACCCCGACCGCCGCACCCGCGGCCCGAGCCGGGTCGGCGGCGCACGGCCCCGGCAGCCGCGACCGGACACCCTTCCGCACCACCCCGGGTCACTCGTGGGAGGGACCTCTCGGCCCCGGTGGACCGGTGGCGGGCACACCGGCCCGCAAGCTCACTGCTGTCCGCAGTCCCGCCGGCGGGAAACGGCCCGCCGGCGGGGACAACGCGGCGCGGCGGTCATCGCCCGGGGCACGGGACGTCACGGACACGGCCCAGGACCCACCCTCCGTCTTCCCCCGGGTCCGCCGCGTCGCCGCGCAGCGCGCGTCCTTCGAGCAGCCCCGTACCGCAGCCGGCCGTGTCGGTTCCGTCGGGCAGCACACGGCCGCGCCACGACAGGAAAGGCAGAACAGGATGTCACGCTCGGCGCATTCGGCGGTGATTCGGATCCGTCCGTGCACCGCCGCGCTCACCGCGGCCGCGGCCCTCACGGCCGTCGGCACCGCCGGCCCGCCCGCGACGGCCGAAGGCACTCCCGCCGAACCTCGCGGGGGAGGCGCACCGGCCGCGATCCGCACGCTCACGGACGGCCTGACGACGCCCTGGGGCATCGCGTTCCTGCCCGGCCGCACCACGGCGCTGGTCACCGAACGCAACACCGGCGTGGTCTGGAAGATCGGCCCGGACGGCCGCAAGCAGAAGGCCGGCACCGTGCCGAACGCGGTGTGGGACAAGGAGACGGAGGACAAGGGCGGCCTGCTCGGTGTCGCCGTGTCACCGACCTGGAACGGCACCAGCGACCAGGACGTGTTCTTCATGGAGACCACACGGCAGGACAACCGCGTGGTCAGGATGCGCTTCGACGGCACCCGCCTCAGCGGCTACACCCCCGTCCTGACCGGCATCGTCCGGGACACCCAGCTCAACGGCGGAACCATCGCCTTCGGACCCGACCGGTACCTGTACGTCGCCACCGGCGACGCCCGCAAAGGCACCCTGGCCCAGGACAAGAAGTCGCTCAACGGCAAGATCCTGCGGATCACCAAGAGCGGCGCCGCGGCACCCGGCAACCCGTTCGGCAACCGGGTCTACAGCTACGGCCACCGCAACGTGCAAGGACTCGCCTGGGACAAGGCCGGACGGCTGTGGTCCACCGAGATCGGCGAGAACCGCTGGGACGAACTCAACCTGATCAAACCGGGCAAGAACTACGGCTGGCCCACCTGCGAGGGCTCCTGCTCCGTCGCCGGCATGACCAACCCGAAGATGGTCTGGAAACCCGACGAGGGCGGCGTGCCCGCGCAGATCGCGGTCGTCGACGACGTCCTGTAC
This sequence comes from Streptomyces thermodiastaticus, assembly GCF_014656135.1. Lineage (GTDB taxonomy): Bacteria > Actinomycetota > Actinomycetes > Streptomycetales > Streptomycetaceae > Streptomyces > Streptomyces thermodiastaticus. The sequence goes on along the minus strand of NZ_BNBV01000001.1, from coordinate 175,984 downwards.
GTCTCCACGCTCAAGGGCCGCCGGCTGTGGCGGCTGCCCCTCGACTCCACCGGCCAGGACGTCGGCACGCCGACCGCCCACTACAACGGCACCTACGGCCGCCTGCGGGCGCTGGCCAAGGTCCCCGGCTCCCGCACGCTCTGGCTGGGCACCAGCGACCGCGGCACCGGGAAGGACCTCCTGCTGCGGGTGACCGTCACGTGACAGACCCCTCCCGCACCGGGAGGTGACCACCCACCGTCGTCAGAAAGGAAGGCACGCACCATGACCGACGTCGTCGGACAACCGGAGCAGCCCGCCGGCACCGCCGGCGAGGAGGCCGCCCCGAGCGCGTGGCAGACACCGGGATACACGGTCGTCGACACCGCGCTCGAGGTCACCGCCTACTCCCTCAGCGTCCGCTAGCCCCGGCATGCTGCTGCGGGTACTCGGTACCGCGGCCGGCGGCGGCATCCCCCAGTGGAACTGCGCGTGCCCCGGATGCTCCGGGGCACGCGCCCACCCCGGACGCCGCCGCCGGCACGCCTCGCTGGCCGTCCGCGTCGGCGAGGGCCGCTGGTACCTCGTCAACGCCACCCCCGACATCGGCGACCAGATCGAGGCCCACCCGGACCTGCACCCGGGACCCGGAGCCCGGCAGACACCGGTCGCCGGGGTCGTCCTCACCGACGCCGAACTCGACCACACGCTGGGCCTGTGGCGGCTGCGCGAGGCGGACCGCCTGGAGATCGCCGCCACCGCCCCGGTGCGCGAGGCCGTCGAGGAACGTCTGCGGCTCGGCGAGGTCCTCACCCCCTACACCACCGTGATCTGGCGGGAGCTGGACACCCGGAGGACCGTGCCGCTCGATCCCGCCGGATCCGGCGTGCGGATCGGCGCCGTCCCCGTCTCCGGCAAACGCCCGCGCTACGCCGCCGGCGCACCCGGCCACGACGCCTGGGTCGTCGCGCTGCGGCTGCACGACCCGGCCACCGGCCGCACCGCCCTGTACGCCCCGGCTGTCGCCGCCTGGCCGGACGCCCTGCACCGGGCCGCTGCCGAGGCCGACTGCGTCATCGTCGACGGCACCTTCTGGGACGAGGAGGAACCCCGCCGCACCGGCATCTCCTCCCGCACCGCCACCGGCATGGGCCACCTGCCCATCGACGGCCCCGAGGGCACCGCCCGCATCCTCGCCACGCTGCCCGGCCGCTGCCTGTACACCCACCTGAACAACACCAATCCCCTCCTCGACCCCGCCGCGCCGGAGCACAAACACCTCGCACGGCTGGGCCTCGAGGTGGCCGACGACACCATGGTGATCGAGCTGTGACCACGACCCTCGCCCCGCCGGTACAACCCTGGACCCGCACCGAGTTCGAGGCCCGCCTGCGCGCCGTGGGCCAGGAGCGGTACCACGACCGCCACCCGTTCAACCTGCGCATGCACCAGGGCGACCTCAGCAAGGAGGAGGTGCGCTGCTGGATCGCCAACCGCTTCCACTACCAGCGCCACATCCCCGTCAAGGACGCGCTGATCGTCGCCAAGCTGGACGAGCCGCGACTGCGGCGCATGTGGCTGCGGCGCATCGAGGACCACGACGGACGCCGGGAGGGCGAGGGCGGCATCGAACGCTGGCTGCGGCTCGGCGAGGCGGCCGGCCTCGACCGCGCGACTCTGCTGTCGGGCGAGACCGTGCTGCCCGGTGTCCGGATGGCCGTCGAGGGCTACGTCAACTTCTGCAGGCTGCGCTCACCCCTGGAGGCCGTCGCCGCCTCGCTCACCGAGCTGACCGCACCCGACCTGATGCTCCGGCGCATCGAGGCGTTCGAACGCCACTACACCTGGATCGCACCGGACGGGCTCGCGTACTTCCGCGCCCGCGTCGACCAGGGCCGGCGGGACAGCACCGAGGCACTGGACCTGGTCCTTCAGTGGGCCCGCACCTGCGAGCAGCAGGAACAGGCCCTGGCCGCGCTGTCCTTCAAGTGCGACGTGCTCTGGGCGCTGCTCGACGCGGTGGAGCAGCACACCCGGCAGGACGCCCGCAGCCCGCGGAGCGGCGCGCGGGAGCGGGTGTGACACCGGAAGCGGCGTCCGGCTGGCGTCCGGCGCTCGCCCCGGCGCTGAGGCTCCGTCACGACCCGGTGCGCGGCAAGGATCTGCTGGTCCTGCCGGAACGTGTGGTCGTCCTCGAAGGCAGCGGCGGCACGGTCGTCGGCCTGTGCGACGGCACCCGCACCGTGCAGGGCATCGTCGGCGAACTGGCCGAGCGATTCCCCGGCGCACCGGTCGCCGCGACCGTCCCCGCCTTCCTCGACAGCCTCCGGCGGGAGGGCTGGCTGACATGACCGCCCCCTCCGCCTTTTCGCCCCCGCCCCCGTGGGCGCTGCTCGCCGAACTCACCCACGCCTGCCCCTTGCACTGCCCCTACTGCTCCAACCCGCTCGACCTCGCCCGCCGCTCCCGTGAGCTGACCACCGAGGAGTGGGAGGACGTGCTGCGGCAGGCCGGTGAGCTGGGCGTCGTGCACACCCACCTGTCCGGCGGCGAGCCGCTGCTGCGCCCGGACCTGGAGCGGATCGTGGCCGCCGCCGAGGACGCCGGCATCTACACCCAGCTGGTCACCAGCGGCACCGGACTGGACGAGGCCCGGCTGGCCGCGCTCACCGCGGCCGGACTGCGCAGCGTCCAGCTGTCCGTCCAGCACGCGGACCCCCGGGCCGGCGACCGCATCGCCGGACGCGCAGGCTCCTTCGCCGCGAAGGAACACGCGGCGAGGCTGGTCCGCCGTGCCGGGCTGCCGCTCGGCCTGAACGTCGTGCTCCACCGCGGCAACCTCGACGCCGTCGACGCCCTCCTCGACCTCGCCGTGGCCTGGGGCGCGGACCGTGTCGAACTGGCCAACACCCAGTACTACGGCTGGGGCCTGCTCAACCGGGCCGCGCTGATGCCCACCCGCGACCAGCTGGCCCGTGCCCGTCAGACCGTGGAACGCCGCCGGGAGCAGCTCGCCGGCCGAACCGACCTGGTGTGGGTGGTCCCCGACTACTTCGACGGCGTGGCCAAGCCCTGCATGGGCGGCTGGGGAGCGGTCTCGCTCACCGTCGCCCCGGACGGCACCGTCCTGCCGTGCCCGGCCGCCGCCTCGATCCCCGGCCTGGACCCGCCCGGCGTCCGTGACCACCCGCTGGCCTGGATCTGGCGGCATTCCCCGGCCTTCAACCGTTTCCGCGGCACCGACTGGATGACCGGCCCGTGCCGCGGCTGCCCCCGCCGCGAGGAGGACTTCGGCGGCTGCCGCTGCCAGGCCTTCGCTCTCACCGGCGACGCCGCCCGCACCGACCCGGCCTGCGCGCTGTCCCCGGACCACCATCTGGTGCGCGAGCAGACCGAGGCGGACCGGGCCGTCGCGCCGCCGTACGTCTACCGCCGGCCCGGTGCGGCCCCGCTGCCCGCACCGGCCCGCGCCGCTGTCACGGAGGACGCCTGAGCCCGCCGGTGACGGGCCGGCCGGTGTTCCCGCACCGGTCCGAGTCTGCGGAGCCGGCCACCTGCCCGACCGGCACCAGGGGCTCGGGCATCGGCCCGGCTCGCCGGTCCGCGCGCAGCGGATCAACACCGCGCGCACGGCCCGGCCCAGCGCCTCGACGTCCGCCCAGCCGGTGTCGCCGAGCATCGGCGCCCCGCCCAGGCCGCCCCTGGCGTCCGCGACGGGCGCGGTGCACGGGCCCGCGCCCAGCAGGCCGGCGAACAGCTCGCCGGTCACCCGGGCCTCGGGCCACGGAGCGGCAGGCGTACTCCGGTGGCGCGCTCCGCAGCACGGCCCGGCGGACCAGGCCACGCGCCTCGGGCATCTGAGGCAGCAGCCGGACGACAGGGCGCCCGCCGACTGGCCGAACACGGTGACGTCGTCCGGTTCCCCGCTCCCACCCGGCGATGCGGTCCCGGAGTCAGCGCAGCGCCTGAAGCTGGTCGAACAGGCCGAGGTTGCCCTCGCCGACGCCGTCCAGGACGAGGTAGCAAAGCGAACCGAGCCGGTAGTTCGGGCGTACGACCACCACGTCGCCCTCGGCGGCGAGGGCGGCGCCGTCGTACCAGCCGAGCAGACCGCCGCCGCCGCTGAAACCGCCGCCATGGAAGAAGACCAGGACCGGCCTGAGGCACGTTGCCGCCCGCGGGAGCGGTGACGACGCGCTGGAGGCAGTCCTCGCCCCGCGGCCTGGCGCGGTGCGCTCGTGACGTCCTGCCCGCCCGCCGGAACCGAGGTCCCCTTACGGCCGGGACGCCTCCGCTTCCGTGGCCGGGGCCAGCCGGGTGCCCTCGTCGGTGAGGGCGACCGGCGATCCGGTGCGCGCCGAGCGGTCGGCCGCGATGCCGGTCAGGACGCTGCGCAGCCCGTCGCGGTAGCCGGCCCGGCGGCCCAGCGGGTCGTCGCCGGTGCCGCGCAGCAGGTCGTCGAGCATGAGGGCGTCCCCGCCGCCGTGGCCGCCCTCGCCGCGCACGATCGGGATCTCCTCCGGCTGCTTCCAGTGCTCCTGCACGGTGAGCCGTTCGTGCTCCCCGTCCTGCCCGCCCGCGGCGGTGGAATCGAGCGCGGTGCCGGGCGGTGTCCAGCGCCGTTCGCAGACCTCCAGCTCCAGCCGGCCCCGGGTGCCGGTGACGGCCACCCGGTAGCCCTCACAGGGGGCGTAGGCGGTCAGGGAGTAGGTCAGCACCGACCGGTTGCCGTAGCGGACCAGCACGGACATGGTGTCGTCGATGTCGACACCCGCGCCGAACGGGTCCAGATCGCGGTGGTAGCCGTCCTCGTGCTCGGCGTCCAGGTAGAGGGCCTTCAGCCGGGGGTCGGCGCTCAGGTCCAGCAGAAACGGATCACGGCCGAGCGTGGGCGCCCGGTGGGCGCGCGGCGGGCGGGGCGCGGCGGACCGGGCGGCCCCGGCGCCGTCGTCCCCGTAGAAGCGGCGGTCGGTCTGGGCGAAGACCCGCACCGGGTGACTGCCCAGCCACCAGTTCACCAGGTCGAAGTGGTGCGTGGACTTGTGCACCAGCAGACCGCCGGAGTTCGCGCGCCGCCGGTGCCAGCGGCGGAAGTAGTCGGCGCCGTGGACGGTGTCCAGCATCCACTCGAAGTGCACGGCGGTCACCTCGCCGATCCGTCCCTCGGCCAGCAGCGCCCGCACCGCCGCATTGCGCGGCGAGTAACGGTAGTTGAACGCCACGGTGAGCCGCCCGCCGCTGCGCTCGGCCGCCTCGGCGATACGGGCGCAGCCCGCCTCGTCGACGGTCAGCGGCTTCTCCACCACCACGTCGGCACCCGCGTCCAGGGCGGCGCACACATAGCGGGCGTGCGTGGCGTCCGGGGAGGTGACGACGACGGTGTCCGCGGAGGCGAGGACCGTGTCCAGGTCCTCGGGACCGTAGCAGGGCACGCCCGGATGCCCGGCCGCCCGGGCGCGGTCCGCGTAGTAGGCCATGCGCGTGCGGTTGGTGTCGCAGAACGCCACGAGCCGCCCGGTGTCGCTCCAGTCGCCGAGCAGGGCGTCCACGTACAGCTGCGCACGGTGGCCGAGACCGATGACCGCGTGACGGCGGGACGGCATGGGTTCCTCCTGAGGGCGGCGAGGCGGTGGGCGGGGCGGGCAGGTGACGGGCGGCGGCGGGACGGCACGCACCGGCGGGCCGGGTCCCCGCGGACGGAGCGCGGGAACGCGAGGGTCGTTGGAACGATTCAGAGCGGAGCCTAGGACACACCCGGGCGCCTGAACAGGGTGCCGAGCCGATCGGTGCTCCGGACTCGGCTGCTCGGAAGACCGCCACCCGGCGGTGCCGGCGAGTCGACTGGTGATCGTTCTGAACGCTTTCAATCGGCGGCATCTGCGGCAGACCGGTTGACGGCCTCCCTCGGCGGCGTGATTATCCTCCGGCGCGTTGAATCTCGTTGATTCCTGTTCGAACGCGGGGAGAGGTGGTGATCTCCCGCCACCGCTGCCGCCGGCCGGCCCGGCCTTCCCGCGCGGAGCACCGCACGCCCCCGCCGCCGCACGAAACCGCCACCGCACCGCACGTCCTCCGCACCGACCGGATCGGCCGTCCCGGCCGGGATGCCCGGTCCGCGGCCGCCGACGTCACCGAGGAGACGACCCGTGGAACTGTCCCGTCGCGCCTTCACCGCCCTGACCGGCGCCGCGGCTCTCACCGCCGCCCTGCCGGCCACCGCGTCCGCACAGCCGGTCCCCGCCCGAGGTGCCGGCGGCGCGCGTGCCGCACGGCACACCGTCGCCTTCGACCGCCACTCGCTCCTGATCGACGGACGCCGGGTCCCCCTGTGGTCCGGGGAGATGCACCCCTTCCGGCTGCCCAGCCCCTCGCTGTGGCGGGACGTGCTGCAGAAGATGCGCGCGAGCGGCTACAACGCGGTGTCGATCTACGCCTCCTGGGCCTACCACTCGCCGGCGCCCGGCCGTTACGACTTCACCGGCGTGCGCGACCTGGGCCGGTTCCTCGACATGGCCGCCGAGGCCGGGCTGTGGGTCATCGCCCGGCCGGGCCCGTACATCAACGCCGAGACCGACGGGGGAGGGTTCCCCGGCTGGCTGACCGTCACCCGCGGCCACGCACGCACCAGCGACCCGGAGTACCTCAGATACGCCGACGAGTGGCTCACCGCGGTCGACGCGGTGATCGAGCCGCGTCAGTACACCAAGGGCGGGGGCACGGTCGTGCTCTACCAGCTGGAGAACGAGTACGCCTCCTATGTCACCAGCGCCACCGGCCGGGACTACATGGCGCACCTGTACGCCAAGGTCCGCTCCGACGGCATCGACGTGCCGTTGTTCCACAACGACAAGGGACGCAACGGCTACTGGGTCCCCGGGTCCTTCTCCACGGGGGAGGAGAGCGGCCGTTACCTGTACGCCTTCGACGGCTATCCGTCCGCGAGCGGCAACCCGCCGGACTGGGGGTTCTTCGGGCCGGGAGGCCCCAAGGGCGGCTCCACCGCCAGCCCCGACACCCCCGGATTCCTAGCCGAGTTCGCGGGCGGCTGGTTCGACTGCTGGGGCGGGGCCGTCTTCGGCGGGAAGGGCTACGAGGGCTCGCGGGCGGAGCGCGACGCGGCCTACGAGCGCCGTTTCTACCTGACCAACCTCGCCAACGGCATCAGCATCCACAACGTGTACATGACCTTCGGCGGCACCTCCTGGGGCTGGCAGCCCGCCCCCGTCGTCTACACCTCCTACGACTACGGGGCCGCCTTCGACGAGGCCCGCAACCTCACCGCCAAGATCCCGCCGATGAAGCAGACCGGCTCGATGCTGGCCTCCTTCCCGGAACTGGCCCGGCTGGAGCGGGCCGAGGACACCGTTGCGAGCGAGGCGGACGTGCGGGTCTACCACCTGACCGCCTCCGGCCCCGGGGCGCACGTGTACTTCCTGCGCAACGACACCGGCCGCGACCTCACCTGCACCCTGCCGGTGACCACGACGGCCGGCACCCGGACCGTCCCGGTCCGGGAGGGCGGACTGCGGGTCGCCGCGAAAGACATGACGATGCTGGCCACCGGTCTTTCCCTGGGCCGGCGTTCCCTGCTGTACACCACCGCCCAGCCGATGTGGCAGGCCAGAGGCCCCGTGCGGGACCTCGCCGTCCTCACCGGCCGCCCCGGCGACCCGGTCGAGGTCGTCCTGCACTGCCGCACCCGGCCCACCGTGTCGACGGCCGGCGGCAGCGCCGAGGCGGTGCACGACGCGGAGGCGGGCACCCTGCGGATCAACGCCCACCTGGACGGGCTGACCCGCGTCCGCATCGAGGGCGGCGGGCAGGACGTGCCGCTGCTGCTGTTCCTGGCCGACGACACCGCGGTGGCCACGCTCTGGCCCCGCGGCACGGACGCCGCCGCCGTGCTCGTCAGCGGGCCCGCCCTGGTGCGCGACGCCCGGATCACCGGCACCACCGTCCACCTCACCGGCGACACCACTGCCCCGAGCGAGCTGACGGTCTGGTCGCCGTCCCGGATCCGCACGGTCCGGTGGAACGGCCGGCACGTCCCCGTCACCGCCACCGCCCTCGGCGGCCTCGCCGCCCGCAGCCGGCTGGCCGGCCCGCCCGCCGTGTTGCTGCCCGGCCTGACCGGCTGGCGCTACGCCCCCGAGAACCCCGAGGCCGCCCCGGACTTCGACGACCGTGACTGGCGGGTCTGCGACCTGACCACCAGCCACAGCACCACCGAGGTGCCCGCCGGCCAGCCCGCCGTGCTGTTCGCCGACGACTACGGTTTCCACTACGGCGACGTCTGGTACCGGGCGCAAGTGGCCGACGCCGGCGACGCGCGGACGCTCTTGCTGACCTACCAGGCCGGCACCCTCGGCCTGCTGATGGCCTGGTGGGACGGCCGGCCGCTGGGCACCCACCGGCTGCCCGTGCCCACCGCGGACCAGGCGACCCGGAGCACCTGGTCCGACACGGCCACCTTCACCGTGCCCGCCGATCTGCGCGGGCCCGGCCCGCACACGGTCGCCGTGCTGGTGCGCCGCATGGCCCACGCGGAGGACGGCGGCGCCGACGACGCCTTCGCATCGGCGCGTGGCCTGACCGCCGCCACGCTCGACGGCACGCCGCTGACCTGGCGCATCCAGGGCGCGGCCGCCGCCGACCCGGTGCGCGGGCCGCTCAACACCGGCGGCCTGTACGGTGAACGCCACGGCTGGCATCTGCCCGGCTACCCCGACCGGTCGTGGCAGCCGGTGACCCTGCCGCACACCCACACCCGGCAGGGCGTGGCCTGGTACCGCACCGAGTTCCGGCTGTCCGTCGACCGCGGCACCGACGCCTCGCTCGGCCTGACCTTCACCGACGATCCGTCCCGTCCCTACCGGGTGCAGATCTTCCTCAACGGCTGGAACCTCGGCCAGTACGTCAATGACGTCGGCCCCCAGCACACCTTCGTCCTGCCCAACGGCATCCTCGACCCCCGCGGCAGCAACACCCTGGCGCTCGCCGTCCTGTCCGACGGCACCGCGCCCGCGGGCCCGCCGCAGCCCGTCCTCACCGTGCTGGGTCTCGCCTCCGGCGGAGTCCCGGTCGAAAAGGTTCCCTCACCGGCATACCACCGCCGCTGAGCACGCCCCGCCGCCCGGCGGACACGGCTGGTCACGGACACGGCCGGGACCCCGGACACCCGACGTCCCGGCCGGCTGCTCATGGCAGTCGCAAATACTTGCGCAACGCAACGACATGGTAGCCTGGGTATATGCCCACTGCATCGCCGCCCCCCGGCCCCGTCTCCGCCGAAGTGGCCGAGATCGAGCGCGCACTGACCCGCATCACCTACCTGAGCACGCGAGCCCGGCAGCACGACAGACTCATGGGCCTGGCCGGGGTGCCGCTGGACCGCGCCGCGGTCGCACTGCTGCGCCAGATCGCCGACTGCACCCCGCAGCGGCCGAGCGAGCTGGCCCACCGCCTCGGGGTGGAGGCCTCGCATGTGACCCGCACGGTGCAGCAGCTGGAGCGGTCCGGCTACGTCAGCCGCGTCCCCGATCCCGACGACCGCCGCGCCCAGCGGATCCGGCTCACCGGGCAGGGGCGCGACGCCATCGGCCGCATCCGCGAGGCCGGAGCCCGCGGCATGGAGGCCGCCCTGTCCGGCTGGTCCGCGGAAGAACTGCGCCAGCTCGCCACCCTGTTCCACCGCATGGTCGACGACTTCCTGGCGTACGCGAAAGCCGCGGACACCGAGCAGGACACCAAGGACACCGCCGCCGCGGCGTCGCGCACCGCGTGACCGGAGCACCCGCTCGAGTGCGGTAGTGTGAGGGCGCGCGATCACGCGGGCCACCGCGGGAGCGCATCGGGACGTGGCGCAGCTTGGTAGCGCACTTGACTGGGGGTCAAGGGGTCGCAGGTTCAAATCCTGTCGTCCCGACTCGTGAGAGTTCGTCAGCCCGAGGGGCCGTGTCCGGAACCGTCCGGTACGGCCCTTCGGGTGTTCTTGCCTCCCGTCAGCCGAGCCGGACGGTGATTGGCTGAGTGACACCTCCGGTCCCGGACAGGCCGGCGAAGCCCAGCCGCAGGGCCTCACCGGTGGACGCGGAGACCACCGTGCCGGGCCGGGAGGCGATGCTGCGGACCGGACGGTGCCAGGTCACGGTACACACACGGCTGTCGCACGGTTGCTGTGCCGCGGTGATCCGGTCGTCGTCCAGCACGTCGTGCGGCAGCGACCTCGCCGGCCCGCTTCTCCAGCACCCCGCACGCCACCGGGCGCGCAAGGTGTCGGACACATCGTCACCGCCACCGCCGGTCGCGCCGGTGTCCGCGCCGGCCGGGGCACCGCTCAGCCCGAGCGACAGGCACCCGGGCGAGGCACGGGACGCGAAGCGGCCGCCGGACCGCCGGTGCACCACACCCGGTGAGTCGCCGCCGTCCGCAGACCGAGATCTCCCCTTGACTGCGTCACCCGGCGGATCGACACTCCATGGAGGAATCCTAGTGAACGGGTAGGGAATCATGGGGAGTGGTGAGCAGAGGGCCGGCCGGGCCGGCCGTGCGCCGCGTTTCTCGCTCCTGCTGACCTGCCGTCGCCACATCGACCTGCTGCGTGTGTGCAGTGCGCTGAGCTCTTCCTCCGGCCCTGTCGTCCGCTGTCCGCTCGCTGCGTGACAGGGCCTCGCCTCGGCTGAGCCGCGCCCCGGCAGTGCCGCCGGCCGCAGCGGCTGAGACACCCTCCACCGTCTGACCCGCACGCCTGTCCCGCGCGTGCCGTACCCGGGGAGACCCATGTCCGTCACACCGCCGGCCGTCCACCGTTCCGCCGAGCCCACCCCGGTCTTCCGGGGCCGCATCAAAGACGATCCGCGCAGCGGCCACTGGGTCGTTCCGCGCCGCTACCGCCTGCACGTGTCCACCGCCTGTCCGCAGGGCCTGCGGATCGCCGTCACGCACAGCCTGCTCGGCGTCGGCGACACCTGTCCGCTGGTCGAACTGCCCGCCGTGCCCGACTGTCCGGACGGCGGGCACGCCGCACTGCGCCCGCTGTACGAGGCCGGCGCTCACCACTACCCGGGACCGGCCCTCGCCCCGGTGCTCGCCGACGACTGGTCCGGGCGGATCGTCAGCAACCACGCCCCCGACATCCTGCGCGACCTCGACCGGTGTTTCGGCGACGGCCGGGCGCCGCTGTACCCGTGCGGCGCCGAGGCGGACATCGAGGCCGTCGAGCGGCTGTGCACCCACGACATCGACGAGGCCGCCCAGCGTGCCGGACAGGCCGACAGCAGCCCCGCCGAGCGCGCCGCGGCCCTGCGGCTGCTGCTGTGCGCGCTGGACGAACTGGAACGGCGCCTGGACGGCCGGAACTTCCTGACCGGTGATCGGCTCACCGCCGCCGACGTGACCGCCTGGGCCACTCTGGTGCAGCTCGACACCGTGCACCGCCACCACCTCGACGCCGCCGCCGTGCACCGCATCGCCGACCACCCCGCGCTGTGGGCACACGCCCGCCGGCTGACCGCCCACCCGGCCTTCGGCGCCCACCTCGACCTCGTCGGCATCGCCCGCCGGCACCGCGCGGCCTGTCGCGGCCTGGAGGCGGCCGGCGCGGCCGTGCAGATCCTCGACTGGGCCGCCCACGCCCGCGGCGCCCGCGACACCCGGCGCGCCTGAGGGGGGTCCACCAGGTGGACCCGGCGTTGACTTTCCAGCGCACACCTGACTTACTTACGGCCCAGAAAGGTCAGCGGGGCACCCGTGTCCCGTACCGGGCCTCACTCCCGGACACCGCTGCGGGCACACACAGGGCCGCAGTGGACGCCAGGCCTCTCCCACGACAGGTGACGGACATGGACGCAGCTTCCCGGACGGCCGCCGGGCGCACCCCGGGCCGTGTCGCGCCGTCCCCACGTCTGCTCGTGGCCGACCGCGCCGTCGACCTGCTCCGCGTCAGCAGCGCACTGTGTACCGCGCCGGGCCGTGCCCGCCGCCTGGGCTGACGTCCGTCCCGCAGCCCGTTTGAGCCACGTCCCTGCCGCGCCGCGCCGCCGCGGCGTGCGGCTCTCCGCCCACCCCTGACCTTCGCGCCGCACCGCGCGCCCGCTCCTGTGTGCCGGCCCCGGCCGCCGCCGCGGGACGGCGCGCGAACGCGGCATCCGTGCCCGGTCGGGGGTGTCCGACCCCGCCGGAGCCCCTCCATGAGCGAAACACCCGGCGCCGCCGTGCCCCTCGTCGAGGCACAGCCCGGCGCCGTACCGTCCACTCCGCCCCTCGCCGTCCAGCGCGTCCTGCCCCAGCGTCACCTCGGCCGGTGGATCGCCACCGCGGTGGTGCTGGTGCTGCTCGCCCAGTTCGTGCACGGGCTGGCCACGAACCCCTTCTACCAGTGGGACCGGTTCGGCTACTGGTTCCTGCGCCCGGCCATCCTCGACGGCCTGGTCATCACCCTGGAGGTCACAGCGCTCAGCGCCGTGCTGGGCCTGCTCGGCGGCATCGTGATCGCCCTGGCCCGGCTGTCCTCGAGCCCCGTGCTGCGGGCCGTGGGCTGGACCTATGTGTGGGTCCTGCGGTCCGTCCCGCTGATCGTGGTGCTGATCTTCCTGTACAACTTCTCCGCCCTGTACCGGACGCTCAGCATCGGTGTCCCGTTCGGGCCGGCCTTCTTCCGCTTCGACGAATCGCGGCTGGCCACCGACATGGTCGTCGCCGTCGTCGGCCTCAGCCTCAACGAGGCGGCCTACGCCGCCGAGGTCGTCCGCGGTGGCATCCTCTCCGTCGACCAGGGCCAGTACGAGGCGGCCGCCGCCCTCGGCCTGTCCCGGTACCGCCGCTTCACCCGGATCGTCTTCCCGCAGGCCCTGCGCAGCATCGTGCCGAACTACGTCAACCAGCTCATCGGCCTGATCAAGAGCACGTCGCTGGTCTTCTACGTCTCGTTGCTCGACCTGTTCGGCGCGGCACAGACCATGGGCTCCACCTATCCCGGCGACATCGTGCCGCTGCTGCTGGTGGTCACCGTCTGGTACCTGATCCTGACCAGCGCCGTCTCCGTCGTCCAGTACTACGTCGAACGGCACCACGCCCGCGGCGGCCGGCGCGCCCTGCCGCCGACACCGCCGCAACGGCTGCGGGCAGCGCTCAGCGGCCTGCGGGCCCGCATCCGCCGCGAGGCCGCCGTATGACCGGCCGCCCGCCGCACCGCCGGCTGCCGGACGGCACGCACCCCGCACCGTCCGCACCCCTTCCGTCACCGCACCACCGACCCCGAGGACGAGCCATGCCCAACCGCCGACCCCACCGCCGAAGTTCGCGCGCCCTGACGGCAGCCACAGCCGCTGCGTGCCTCGCCGCGCTGCTCACCGCGTGCGGAGGCGACAGCGACGCCGCCACCACGGCCGGCGCCGGGGCACCCGGTACCGTCACCGTGGGACGCCTGTCCAACGGGGCCGCCCGGCAGACCACGCTCACCGTGCCCGAGGTGAAGGAACTGCACGGCCGGTTGCCCGAGGCCGTACGGAAGAAGGGCACGCTCGTCATCGCGGTCGGCGCACTGCCGTCCGGTTTTCCGCCGCTGGCGTACGTCGGCGCCGACCAGAAGACCCTGACCGGGGCCGAACCCGACCTCGGCCGGCTGGTCGCCGCCGTCCTCGGACTCAAGCCCGAACTGCGCAACTCCACCTGGGAGAACATGTTCGTCGCGCTCGACAGCGGCAAGGCCGACGTGGCCTTCTCCAACGTCACCGACACCGAGGAACGCAAGCGGAAGTACGAGTTCGCCTCCTACCGGAAGGACAACCTCGCCTTCGAGGTCCCGAAGACGAGCACCTGGACCTTCAGCGGCGACTACCACGCCCTGGCCGGCAAGACCGTCGCCGTCGGCTCCGGCACCAACCAGGAGCGGATCCTGCTGGAGTGGAAGGCCAAGCTGGCCAAGGAGGGCAAGAAGCTCACCGTCAAGTACTTCCAGGACTCCAACAGCACCTACCTCGCCCTGGCCGGCGGGAAGATCGACGCCTATCTCGGCCCGAACCCCGGCATCTCCTACCACGTCCGGCAGACCGCCGGCACACCCCGCGCGACCCGCAGCGCCGGCACGTTCTCCGGCGCCGGCGAGACCCTGCAGGGGCTGATCGCGGCCACCGCGAAGAAGGGCAGCGGCCTGGCCGAGCCCGTCGCCGCCGCCATCGACCACCTCATCGGCAACGGGCAGTACGCGCAGTGGCTCGCCGCCTGGAACCTCTCCGACGAGGCCGTGACCCGGGCCCAGGTCGACCCGCCGGGACTGCCCCTGGACAACACCTGATCGTCACACCGGAGTTCACGGTGGCCGCCGCAGACCGGCGCCCACCACCGCAGACGACCGACCGCCTCACACCACCGCAGACGACCGAAGAAAGGCACCCCCCCGTGTCATCGACCGACTCTCACCTGCATCTCGCCGCGGCCCTGGACGGCACCGGATGGCACCCGGCCTCGTGGCGCGAACCGGTGTCCCGGCCTCGTGAGCTGTTCACCGCCGGCTACTGGGCCGACCTGGTCGCCGAGGCCGAACGCGGCCTGCTCGACTTCGTGACCATCGAGGACGGCCTCGGCCCGCAGTCCACCCACCGCTTCGAGCCCGACGACCGCACCGACCAGGTCCGCGGCCGGCTCGACGCCGTTCTGATCGCCTCCCGCGTCGCCCCGCTGACCCGGCACATCGGCCTCGTGCCGACCGTGGTGGCCACCCACACCGAGCCGTTCCACATCTCCAAGGCGATCGCCACCCTCGACTACGTCAGCACCGGACGCGCCGGGCTGCGGGTGCAGATCTCCGCACGGCCCGACGAGGCCGCCCACTTCGGCCGGCGCACCGTCCCCCGGATCGACACCTGGGACAGCCCGGCCGCCCAGGAGACCCTCACCGAGCTGTTCGACGAGGCCGCCGACTACGTGGAGGTGGTGCGCAGGCTCTGGGACAGCTGGGAGGACGACGCCGAGATCCGCGACGTGGCCACCGGCCGGTTCATCGACCGCGACAAGCTGCACTACATCGACTTCCACGGCCGGTTCTTCAGCGTCAAGGGCCCCTCCATCACCCCGCGCCCGCCCCAGGGACAGCCGCCGGTCACCGCCCTCGCCCACGGCACCGTCCCCTACCGGCTCCTCGCCCGCCAGGCCGACATCGGCTACGTCACCCCGCACGACGCCGCACAGGCCCGCGCGATCGTCGACGGAATCCGCGCCGAACAGCAGGCGGCCGGCCGTGCCGACGAGCCCCTGCACGTCTTCGCCGACCTCGTCGTCTTCCTCGACGACAGCCAGGCCCGGGCCGAGGCCCGCCGCGACCGGCTCGACACGCTCGCCGGACAGCCGTACACCAGCGACGCCCGCATCGTCACCGGCACCGCCGCACAGCTGGCCGACGTGATCGAGGAGCTGGCGGCCGAGGGGATCACCGGCTTCCGGCTGCGCCCCGCCGTGGCCGGCCACGACCTGCCCCGCATCGGCCGCGACCTGGTGCCCGAACTGCGGCGCCGCGGCCGCTTCCGCGACACCTACGAAGCCTCCACCCTGCGCGGCCTGCTCGGTCTCGCCCGCCCCGCCAACCGCTACGCGAAGGCCGTCGCCTGACCGCCCGAGCGACTTCCACCAGGACTGGAGACCGCACCATGAGCACACCGCTGAAGCAGATCCACCTCGCCGCCCACTTCCCCGGCGTGAACAACACCACCGTGTGGAGCGACCCCGCCGCCGGCAGCCACATCGAGTTCTCCTCCTTCGTCCACTTCGCGCGCACCGCCGAACGCGCGAAGTTCGACTTCCTGTTCCTCGCCGAGGGGCTGCGCCTGCGCGAACAGGGCGGAAAGATCTACGACCTGGACGTGGTGGGCCGCCCCGACACCTTCACCGTCCTCGCCGCGCTCGCCGCCGTCACCGACCGGCTCGGCCTGACCGGCACCATCAACTCCACCTTCAACGAGCCCTACGAGGTGGCCCGCCAGTTCGCCAGCCTGGACCATCTCTCCGGCGGCCGCTCCGCCTGGAACGTCGTCACCTCCTGGGACGCCTTCACCGGCGAGAACTTCCGCCGGGGCGGCTTCCTGCCGCAGGAGGAGCGCTACTCGCGCGCCAAGGAGTTCCTCGCCACCGCGAACGAACTGCTCGACTCCTGGCACGGGGACGAGATCGTCGCCGACCAAGCCACCGGCACCTTCCTGAAGGACGCCCGCGCCGGCGCCTTCGTGCACCGCGGCAAGCACTTCGACATCCACGGCCGGTTCAACGTGCCGCGCTCCCCGCAGGGCCGCCCGGTGATCTTCCAGGCCGGCGACTCCGACGAGGGACGGGAGTTCGCCGCCGCCGGCGCCGACGCCATCTTCAGCCGGCACGCCACCCTGCGCGAGGGCCAGGCCTTCTACAAGGACGTGAAGTCCCGCCTCGCCGCCTACGGCCGCCGCCCCGACCAGCTGCTCATCCTGCCCGCCGCGACCTTCGTGCTCGGCGACACCGACGCCGAGGCCGAGGAGATCGCCCGCGAGGTGCGCCGCAAGCAGGTCAGCGGCGCCACCGCCCTCAAGCACCTGGAGTTCGTCTGGAACCGCGACCTGTCGGCCTACGACCCGGACGGGCCGCTGCCCGACGTCGACCCGGTCGTCGGCGACGACCACATCGCCAAGGGACGCGCCCAGGTCCGCATGTACCGCGACCCGGTCGCCGTCGCCCGTGAGTGGCGGCAACTGGCCGAGGCCAACAACTGGTCCATCCGCGACCTGGTGATCAACACCGGCAACCGGCAGACCTTCGTCGGATCCCCCGAGACCGTCGCCCGTACCATCAACGAGTTCGTGCAGGCCGACGCCGCCGACGGCTTCATCCTGGTCCCGCACATCACCCCCGGCGGCCTCGACCCCTTCGCCGACAAGGTCGTGCCGCTGCTGCAGGAACGGGGCGTCTTCCGCGCCGACTACGAGGGCACCACCCTGCGCGACCACCTCGGCCTCGCCCACCCCGACGAGGCGCGCACCGAGCGGGCGGCGTCGTGAAGTTCCTCGCCATCACCCTGATCGTGAACCGGCCCGACCCGGTCACCGGCGTCCTCATGTCCCCCCAGGAGCGCTTCCAGGAAGTGCTGCGCAGCGCACAGCTCGCCGAGGCACTGGGCTTCGACGGCTTCGGCGTGGGGGAGCGGCACGAGTGGCCGTTCCTGTCCTCCGCGCCGACGGTGGTGCTCAGCCACATCGCCGCCCTGACACGGCGCATCCGGCTGTTCACCGCCGTGACCACCCTGAGCCTGCTCGACCCGGTGCGCGCCTGTGAGGACTACGCCACCTTGGACCATCTCTCCGGCGGACGGCTGGAGATGATCATCGGCAAGGGCAACGGCACGGCCCAGCGGGAGCTGTTCCACGTCACCCCCGAGGACCAGTGGGAGCGCAACGCCGAGAGCTACGAGGTGTTCCGGCGGCTGTGGCGGGAGTCGAAGGTGACCGCCGACACCCGGTTCCGGCCGCCGCTGAAGGACGCCGAGGTGTGGCCGCGGCCCTACCAGCAGCCCGTGCGGGTCTGGCACGGCAGCGCCACCAGCAGGCAGAGCGTGGACCTGGCCGCCCGCTACGGCGACCCGCTGTTCTCCGCCAACGTCACCCACCCCGCCGAGCCGTATGCCGAGCTCATCCGCCACTACCGCCGGCGCTGGGAGCACTACGGGCACGACCCGGCGCACATCGCCGTGGGCGCCGGCTCGGCCGGCCTGTGCGTGGCCCGCACCTCCCAGGAGGCGCTGGCCGCCTACCGCCCCGTCTTCGAGAGCGATCTCGCCTACCAGAGGAAGGCGGGACGGCCCGTCGTCTTCGAGACGCTGGAGGACTTCGTGGAGCGCAGCTCCGCCCTCATCGGCAGCCCCCAGCAGGTCGTCGACAAGGTGCACCGCTACCACGAGCAGTTCGGGCACACCGTGCTGCACGTCCCCGCGGACGCCGCCGGGCTCGGCCCCGCACGGCACCGGCAGTCCCTGGAGCTGTTCCAGGGCGAGGTGGCGCCCGTGCTGCGCACGGAGATACCCGACCCGCCCTTCGCCTGGGCGCCGGTGCTGCCGCCGGCCGAGCCCGCCACACCGTCCGCCGGCCGCTGACACAGCCCGGCGCCCGGCCCCCCGAGTACGCCGGGCGGATCGACGACATCCTGGCGCTGCTCGCCGGCACCTACCGCTTACCGGACGGGCTCCAGGCGCACGCGGTGCCGGGCGAGGGCGCGCAGGTGCGGGTGTGCCGGACGAGGCCCGCCGCCACGTCCGGACCGAGGAGGAGCGGCAGCTGGTCGCGGACCGCGTCGAGACGCAGGTCACCGGCTCGCCCGGCCGCGTCGCCGACCAGCTGGAGCAGCCGCAGGAGGCCACGGACGCCGACGAGCCGCTCATCACCACGATCACGCCGACCGGGTGCGCTCCTACGGCTGCCGGCCGAGGAATGGCGGCGCCGCCACTGAGCACCGCACGGTGCGGCCGGCCGGACCGGCACCCCGACGGGGCCGTCACCCTCCCCCGAGAGGTGGCGGCCCCGTCAGGTCCCCCGGTGCCGGACCGCGGCCGACGTGCGCACCGGCAGCCCGCAGTGGCGGCTGTGACACCAGCTTGTCGCCGGCCCGTCCCCGGCGCCTGAGCCGAGGGCTGCTCAAGTCGGGCTGTATCAAAACTGAGTAGCCGGGGTCTGTCTGGTGTGAAGACCTACGACCACCGTGATGCACACCCCCTCGACGAGCCCTGGCCGTTCACCGGGCGGGCGGACGAACTCGACCTGATCCGACGGTCGGTGGCCGCCGGCCGGCCCGGCCTGGTGGTGACCGGACCGGCAGGCCGCGGCAAGACCAGACTGGTGCTGGAGGCCGTCCGCGGCACCGACTGGGCCCGCGTCACCGGGACGCCCGCGGCCCGCCGGATCCCGTTCGCGGCCTTCGCGCACCTGATGCCCGGGCCGGTCACCCTGCCCCGCGCGCTGCGGCTGCTGTCCGGGACGCGGCTGCTGCTGGTCGACGACGCCCACCTGCTCGACGACGCCTCGGCCGCGCTGGTGCACCAGCTCGCCGTGCACGGCCGCACCCGGCTGCTGGTCGTCGCAGCCGACGACACCGAGGTGCCCGAGGCGATCGAGCGGCTGTGGACGGGCGAGCTGCTGCCCCGCCTCGCTCTGCGCCCGCTGCCCTCGCAGGACACCGGCCGGCTGGTGGCGGCCGGGGCCGGCGGCGACGTCGAGCCGTTCACCGCGCACCGGCTGCACCGGCTGTGCCAGGGCGATCTGCGGCTGCTGCGCGACCTGCTCGGCGCGCTGACCCGGCGCGGGCTGCTCGCCCGGGACGAGGACACCGGCGTCCGGTCCTGGCGGGGGCCGCTGCCGCTGACCGACGCCGTCCGCGACCGGGCCGCCCGTGTCCTGGACGGGGCCCGCGCAGAGGAGCGGGAGATGCTCGAACGCCTCGCCTTCGCCGAGCCGCTGCCGCTCGACACGGACGGTGCCGACCTGCGGATCCTGGAGGACCTGGAGGCCGAGGGCCTGGTCCGGGCCGACGAGCACGGCACGGTCCGGCTCGCCCACCCGCTGCACGGACCGGCGCTGCGGGCCGCCGCAGGCGTGCTGCGGGCCCGGCGCCTCGGCCGCGACCCGCGGCGGCACGAGCACGCCCTGCACGCCGAACAGGCCGCGCTGGCCGATGCGATCGACCGCGGTGACGTGCGCGACGTGTCCGCACCGGTGGGGGAGTGGCTGGTGGAGCACGGGGTGCCGGTCCCGGCCGGGTACACGGCCGTGCGGGCCCGGCTGTGCCGGCTGCGGGGCGAGCTGCGGCAGGCCGTCGCCTGGGCCCGCGAGGGACTGCGGACGGCACCGGGCGACCCCGGGTGCGGGACGGAACTGGTCCTGGCGTCCGCCCAGTGCGGCCAGACGGTGCCCGAGGACGGCACGGCGGCGTCCGGGGCGCGGGCCGCGACCTGGCGGGCCGCAGCCTCCGGCGACGTGGCGGGCGCCCTGCGATGCGTGGACGACACCGACCCGGCCTCCCTCTACGACGCCGTCCGCCTCGGCGCCCCCGAACGGGCCGTCGAGCGCCTGCACGGCCACGGCCCGTTCGCCCGGCACGCCGAGGCCCTGGCCCGCGGCGACGGCGCCGCGGTGGACCGGGCGGCCGAGGAACTGGAGCGGCGCGGCCTGCTGCTGTTCGCGGCCGAGGCGCACGCCCAGGCCGCACGCCTCCACCGCAACCCCGCCGCCGCCCGCCGCTCCCGGATGCGCGCGCTCGCCCTCGCCCGCCGCTGCCCCGGCGCCCGCACCCCGGCGCTCGCCTGTCTGGTGCTCGGCGAACTCACCGGCCGGCAGCGGCAGATCGTCGCCCTGGCGGCGGCCGGGCTGAGCAACCGGCAGATCGCCGAACGCCTCACCCTGTCCGTGCGCACCGTCGGCAACCATCTGCACAGCGCCTACACCCGGCTCGGCTCCGGCGACCGGGCGGCACTGCCCGAGCTGCTCGCCCACTCCGCCTGAGCGGCAGCAGCCTGGGCCCGGCCCGGCACGCCGGTGCACGGGCCGGGGACGCGCTCAGGCCGCCCCGAACGCCGTGAACGCCCACCCCGTGGCCTGATGGGTGGCGTCGGCCGGCAGGGCGGCCCGCGCGTCCCGCAGCGCCTCGGCCAGCGACAGTCCCGCGCCCAGCCCCTTGTGCAGGGCGAGCATCAGCGGCACCACCGCCTCGTCGTTGACCGGCGCGCTGCACGCCACCACCCCTGCGGTGCCCAGCGGGAGCAGCGCGGTGACCAGGCCGAGCAGCTCGTCCGCGCCGACCGAGGCGAACCGGGCGGTGTCGCAGCAGGACAGGACGATCCGGTACGGGCTGCGGGTCAGACGCTCGAAGTCGTGCACGATCAGCGGCCCGTCCGCCATCGTCAGCGAGGAGAACAGCGGGCTGTCGGCACGGAAGGCGCCGTGCGCCGCGATGTGTGCCAGCTCCGCCCCGTCCAGCTCCCGCAGCACCCGCGCGACGTGCGCGGTGTCCTTCTCCAGCACGACCGGCGCGCCGTGCCGGCCGGCCAGCTCGGGCACCTCGGCCCCGCCGGTCGCCAGGCCGGGGCCGCGCACCAGCACGGTACGGCCGCCCGGCGGCGGCTCGGTCTCCCGGGCCCGCAGCCAGCTGCTCGCCGACGGCGACACGCTCACCACCCGCTCCCGCAGCGACGGCAGCAGCGCCCACGGCACCCGGTGCAGCGAGCCCGGCGGCACCACCACGACCGGACCCGTGCCCAGATGCCGGACGGCCGGGCCCAGCAGCAGCTCCTCCAGCCGGTGGCCGGCCGCCTCCACCAGCGGCAGCCGGGCCCGCGCACCCGGGTGCGCCAGCCGCCGCAGCCCCGCCTGCACATGCTCGGCCTCCGCGACCGCCCGGTCCAGCCGGCCGGCCGTGAAGCGCCGCACCCGGCCCTGCCCGCACAGCAGCACATGCACCTGTCCGTCCACCACGGCCAGTTCGACCAGCCGGGTCTCGCCGAGCCGCCGCAGCAGCCGCCCGGCGTCGAACCGGTCGCCGCCGCCCGGCGCCTCCCCGCGCAGATGCAGGGTGCGGGAACGGATCTCGCGCTCCAGGCGCCGCTGTTCCCGCTCCAGCGCCGGCACCGGGTGACCGTCCCGGCGGGCCTGCTCGGCCCGCGCGGCGATCTCCCGGAACGCGGTCAGACCGCTCAGCAGCGCCGGATCGGCCGGCGGCCGGGTGGGCGGCGCCGACAGCACGGTGGCCCGCCAGCGCTCGCTCCACGTCAGCAGCCGCCGCGGCCGGCCCGAGGCGAGCGCCGCCTGCTGGGCCAGCGCGGCCAGTTCGGCACCCTGCGCGGTGGCCCGGGCGCGCAGCTCCGAGGCGCCCAGCGTCATCCGGTGGTCGTCGAGCACGTCCAGGCCGCGCCGGCACGCCTCCAGCACGCCCCGGTTCGAACCGGCCGCACGCGCCCGCAGCGCCTGCGCCGCCCAGCCGGTGATACGGGCCAGCGGCGGCCCGCCCAGACGGCTGCGCGCGGCCACCGCCAGATGCCGCTCCGCCTGGGCCGGCCGCCCCAGCGCCAGCGCGATCCGGCCCGCGAGCAGCGACGCCTCCGGCGCGGCCGGCGAACCGAACGCCGCCAGCCCCTCGGCCACCGCCGCCGCGTCCGCCACCAGCCGCCCGGAGCGGCGCCCGGACGCGGCCCGTGCCTCGATCAGCACCAGCCGGGCGTGCGTCTCCCACCAGGCGCGCCGCTGCCCGGCGAACAGCCGCACCGCCTGCGCCGCACGCGCGGTCGCCGTGTCCGCATCCTCCGTCAGCCGCGCGGCCCGCGCCGCCACCAGCAGCAGCTCCGCTTTGCGGGTGGACTGGCCGCCCAGCCGGTCCAGTTCGGCGATCGCCCCGTCCGCCTCGGCCAGCGCCTCCGGCGCCAGCCCGGCCGCCATCAGCACCTCGCAGCGCCGGATGTTCAGCATGAACGTCGGGGTGCCCAGCTTGGCGTAGCGCTCCTCGGCCTCGTCCAGCAGCCGCAGCGCCGCCGGGATGTCGCCCCGCCGGAACGCGGCCAGGCCCCGGCTCTCCACCGCGTCGGCCTTGTCGTGCTCCTGGCCGGTGGTGTCCCACAGCGCCTCCGCCGCGGTGAAGTCGGCGTCCGCCCGCTCCACCGCACCCAGCGCCAGATGCACCGTGGCACGCAGCGTCAGCGCCCGCGCCGTCCAGATCACGTCGCCGGCCTGGCGCAGCACGGGCACCGCACGCCGCACGTCCTCCAGCGCCTCCCGGTGCCGGCCCAGCACCCACCACACGTACGCCCGCCGGTACAGCACCCGCGCCCGGGTGTGCCCGGTGCCGCGCGCCACGCCCTGCTCGAAGGCGGCCAGGCCCTGCCGGGTACGGCCCGCGTGCACCAGCGCCACCCCGAGCGTGGCCAGCACATCGGCCTCGCGTTCGGCCGACCGGGCGCGCGCCGCCAGCGCACGGGCCCGCCGCAGATGCCGCAGGGCGAGGCGCAGGTCGCCGAAGTCGCGCTGCCAGATCCCGATCACCTGGTGCGCCACCGAGGCGTCCAGGGGCGACGGACCGGTCCGCAGCAGCGCCTGCGCCCGTGCCAGCGCCTCGCCCGGGTCAGCGAACACCATCGGCAGCAGTTCGAGCACCGATTCGCTTCCCGACATCATCCACCGGATGGTAGTGGCACTGTTCAGGGCCCGGAACCACGCCGTCCTGCGCGGACACCGGGCCCGGCACGGCAGCGGCCGCGGCATGCGGATCGCGGCCCGGGGGTGCGCCGCGCGGGGACCGGCTGTATCAAGACAGAGGCGTGCGGCTCTGAATGACGACGCACCGCACCGACGGGAGGTCACCGGCTTGGCGCCTCAGCGATTCCATGAGCAGTTCGACCACATCCAGCGGTCGATGCCCGATGTCCCCCTGGCGATGGGTCCGGACGACGCGGGCGAATTCTTCTACGAGAAGGGAGTGGTGCTCGCCCGCGACGGCGAGGAGGCCCTGCTGGTGGAGGACACCGTGCGGGCCCACTTCACCGCGTCGCCCGACCTGGACCCCGCCCCGGTGCGCCGGGCCGGCCCGCAGACCAACCGTACCGGCGTCACCCGCATCCAGGTCGGCGACCCCTCACGCGGCGACAACAGCGGCGACCCGGCCGTCGGGCACGCGCTGCGCGCCCTGCGCGAGCACGAGGCGCGCGCCGGGCGGCCGCTGGTCAGCCGCAACCACGTGGTGCACCTTGCGGTCAACGCCTGCCCGGGCGACGAGCCGGTGCCCGCACCGCTCGGCGCCGGACTCAACCCCGCGCCGGACACGACGCTGTACGCCCCGGACACCGCGGTCGGCGTCCTCGTCGTCGACAACGGTCTCACCGAGGACCACCGCGCCGCCGAGCTGCTCGCCCACGTCCGGGGCGAGACCCAGCCGGCGGAACGGGACGAGCAGGGTGTGCTGCGGCCCTACGCCGGGCACGGCACGTTCATCGCGGGCCTCCTCGCCGCCGTCGCACCCAACACCGACATCACCGTCTGCAACGGCCTGAACGACGCCGGCGCCGTGCTGGAGTCCGAGTTCGGCCACCGGCTGTTCGACGCCGTCGACCGGCACGGCTGGCCGGACATCCTCAGCCTGTCCGCGGGCACCTGCAACGGCCGGGTGGACGGCCTGCTCGGCGTCGAGTCCTTCATGCGCGAACTGCGCGACCGCGGCACCCTGCTGGTCGCCGCCGCCGGCAACAACGCCTCGGCCACCCCGTTCTGGCCGGCCGCCTACGCCGGGCTGCCCGAGTACGCCGACGCGGTCCTGTCCGTGGGCGCGCTGCGCAGCGACGGCGAGTTCGGCGCCTGCTTCACCAACCACGGGCCCTGGGTGACGGCCTACGCCCCTGGTGAGAGGCTCACCGGCGTCCTGGCCGGGCTGCGCACCCCCGTGCCGTACGTCTACCAGCACTCCACCTACGACGGCTGCCGGTTCGGCTTCCGCTACGTCTGCACCTGCCGGCACCCGCGCCACACCGGCCTGCTCAGCGAGGAGCGGGAGAACACGGGCGGTACCGCGGACCGGGTGATGTTCGAGGGCTACGCGCAGTGGAGCGGGACCTCGTTCGCCGCTCCCGTCGCCGCCGGCCTGGTCGCCGCCCACATGACGGCCCACAAGGAACGCGACCCGCGCGCGGCACGCCGTCAGCTCCTGGCCTCCACCACCGACGTCGCCGAGGTGCGCGGGGCGCACGTACCCGCGCTGCTCCCGCCGACCTGGCGGCCGGTGCCCGTCACCCGGCTCGCCCCGACCGCATGATCACCGGCGGGACGCTCCCCCTGACGGCGTACGATGACAGGTCGTACACGAGGGGTGAGTCGGTGGAACGTGCAGAGGTCGGCGCGCTGGTCCGGTCGGCCGCCGACGGGGACGCGGCGGCCTGGAAGGCGCTGGTGGAGGGGCTCGGACCGCTGGTGTGGTCGGTGGTGCGCGCCCACCGGCTCTCCGACGCCGACGGCCACGAGGTCTATCAGACGGTCTGGTTCCGTTTCGCCCAGCATCTGGGGCGGATCAGGGAACCCGACAAGGCGGGCTCCTGGCTGGCGAGCACCGCACGCAACGAGTGCCTGAAGACGCTCAAGAACCTCAACCGGCTGATGGTGACGGACGATCCGGCGCTGCTGGACCGGGTCTGCCAGGACAGCACGCCGGAGCAGGCGGTGCTGGACTCGGAGGAGGCCGCCGCGCAGAGCGAGCGGATCCGCCGGCTGTGGCAGGAGTTCGACAAGCTCGGCGACCGCTGCCGCCGGCTGCTGCGGGTGCTCATGGCCTCGCCGCCGCCGAGCTACCAGGAGGTGTCCGCCGCACTGGGCGTCGCCGTGGGCAGTATCGGACCGCTGCGCCAGCGCTGTCTCAAGCGCCTGCGCGCACGACTTCAGGCACGGGGGGCGACATGACCGACGACACGCGCGACGACCGCGAGGAGCGCGACGACGACTGCGAGGACGCCGGTGCCGGCGGACTCGAGGACGACCTGCTGGAGGAGGAACTGCGGCAGGCCGCCGCGGTGCTCGATCCGGTGCCGGAGGCCCTGCGCCAGGTGGCCGTGGACGCCTACGCCCTGTACGACCTGGATGCCCGCGTCGCCGAGCTGACCTTCGACTCGCTCACCGACGCCCTGCCGGTCCGGGGCGCCGAGAACGTGCCGCGGATGCTGACCTTCCAGGCCGGTGAGCTGAGCGTGGACGTGGAGGTCGGCGAGGACGGACTGATGGGGCAGGTGCTGCCGCCCCGGCCCGCCCGTGTCGAGGTGCTCAGCGGACCGGGGCCCGTGACCGTGCTCACCGTGGACGAGCTGGGCCGCTTCACCGGCCAGGCACCGCCCGCCGGCCCGTTCGCGCTGCGGCTGCGTACGGGCGGGGAGGTGGTGGTCACCGAGTGGCTGCGCGCCTGACCGGCCTCACCAGGTGACCGGCAGGGTCCGCGGCCCGCGGATCATCGTGCGCCGGCGCCAGGCGACCTGACCGGGCGGCACCGCGAGCCTCAGGCCCGGCAGCCGGTCGAGCAGGGTGTCGGTCAGCAGCTCGGCGAGCAGCCGGGCGAGCACCGCGCCGGTGCAGTAGTGCGGGCCGTTGCCGAAGGACAGGTGCGGGCCGGCGTCCCGGTCGGGGTCGATGACGTCCGGGTCGGGGAAGACGTCCGGGTCGCGGTTGGCGGCCAGGTAGGAGACGTAGACCGGGTCGCCGGCGGCGATCCGGATCCCGTGCAGCTCCACGTCCTCGAGGGCGATACGGGCCAGGCCCACACTGCTGCGGTGCGGGATGTAGCGCAGCAGCTCGTCGAGGACCGCGCCGCGCGCCTCGGGCCGCTCGCGCATCCGGGCCATCAGCTCGGGCCGGGTCAGCAGCAGATACAGCATCTGCCCGCAGTTGTGGGTGACGGCCTCCCCGCCGATCTGCAGCGGCCCGGCCAGCCCGACCGCCTCCTCCTCGCTGATCTCCCCGTCCGCCACCGCCTTGCCGAGCATCGCGTAGACGTCCTCGCCCGCACGGTCCGCGCGGGCCCGCACGGTCGCGGTGATCCACCCGTACAGGGCGTCCTTGGCCCGGCCGGCCGCCTCCGCCCCGTTGGTGGAGACGATCTCCCGGGTCCAGGCACGCACCCGCGGCCGGTCGGCGGCGGGCACGCCCATCACCTCGCAGACCACGCCGAGGGGGAAGGGCTCCAGCACCCGCTCGACCAGATCGGCCGGCGGGCCGTCCCGCAGAAGACCGTCCACCAGCTCGTCGAGGATCTCCTGCGCGCGGGGACGCAGCCGCTTCACGGCGCTCACCGTGAACGCTCCCGCGACCGGCTTGCGCAGGCGGTTGTGGTCGGGCTGGTCGGCCCAGGCCAGCGAACCGGGCCGGGGCGCGAAGTTCGGCGCCATCCGCGTCACCTGGCGGCGGGTCACCTCGGCACGGCTGAACCGCGGATCGTTCGTGATCAGCTTCACGTCGTCCCAGCGGGTGGCCAGCCAGGCCCAGCCCTCGCCGTACGGCAGGCGGATGCGGGTCAGCGGACCGGAGCGCATCAGCTCCGCGAGCACCGGGTCGAACGCGGTGCCCTCCAGATCCAGCGCCGGCCAGTCCCGCACCGGCAAAGGTGCCGCCGGGGCGGGCGAGGGCGTGGTGATCTCCTGCGTCACACACCCACCCTCACCGCGCTCCGGACGCTTGTCGCGCCGGAGTGCTCCAGCCGGAGGCGGCGCCGAGGCGGGCGGGGATCAGCCGGAGACGCCGTCGACGACGGTCGCGAGCGCCCGCGCCAGCCGGTCCAGGCCCGGCCCGGCGGGCCCGCCCGGCTCGCTCATGTACGTGTCCCGGCGGATCTCCACCATCAGGGCGCCGACACGGGCGTCGGTGCCGTAGAAGTCCAGCGGCACGTAGGTCCCGCTGAACGGGCTGTCCAGCCCGGTCCCACCGATGACGCCGAACGCCGTGCGGGCCAGGCGCAGCAGCCGCGGCGGCGTGTGGAAGGAGTCGGTGCCCAGGCACACGGGCGGGCGCGGCCCGTCGCCGTGCAGTTCGTAGGGGAGCGCGGCCGTGGGGTAGGAGTGCACGTCCAGGATCACGGCACGACCGGTCGCGGCGAGCCGGCCGGCCACGGTCTCGGCCATGGCCCGGGCGTACGGCTCGAAGTACCGCTCGATCAGCGGGCGCGGGTCGGTGTCCGCGGGCCGCAGCTCGGTGCGGTGCGTGGTGCGCGTGTACACCGCGCCCATGCCGACGGCCGTCATCTCCTCCCGTTCGTCGGGGAACCGCTCCGGGTCCACGACCAGTCGCGACAGGCGGTTGACGAACCGCCACGGCGTCACGCCCGCCAGCCGTGCCGCCTCCTCGGCGATCCGGTCGGTGTGCGTGTCGGTGATGTGGTCCAGCTCCTCCTGAAGCGCGGCGTCGTCCAGCGCGATGCCGGAGCGGACGGCGGGCGGGATGCGGCGTGCCGCGTGCGGTACGTGCAGCACGACCGGTGACGCGGGAGCACCGGGCAGCACCTCGAAGGACGGCTCCGCGGCGGCGGACGGCACGGGCGGCTCCGAACAGGGGACGGCGCGCCCGTGGCGGGCGCGCGGACGGGACCGCCCCGGCCGGGCGGTGCGCGGCCGGGGCGGCGGAAGGTACCGGACGGCGTCCGGGTGCGGGCGTCAGTTCAGGGACGCCAGCGCCTCGTTCCAGGTGGCCGACGGGCGCATCACCGCGGAGGCCTTGGCCGGGTCGGGCTGGTAGTAGCCGCCGATGTCGGCCGGCTTGCCCTGGACGGCCAGCAGCTCCTCGACGATCTTCTGCTCGTTGGCGGCGAGCGTCTCGGCGAGCGGCGCGAAGGCCTTGGCCAGGTCGGCGTCGTCGGTCTGACGGGCCAGCTCCTGCGCCCAGTACAGGGACAGGTAGAAGTGGCTGCCGCGGTTGTCGATGCCGCCGAGGCGACGGGTCGGGGACTTGTCCTCGTTGAGGAAGGTCGCCGTGGCCCGGTCCAGGGCGTCGGCGAGCACCTCGGCGCGGGCGTTGCCGGTGGTCGCCGCGTACTGCTCCAGGGACGGCACGAGGGCGAAGAACTCACCCAGGGAGTCCCAGCGCAGGTAGTTCTCCTTGACCAGCTGCTGCACGTGCTTGGGCGCGGAGCCGCCGGCGCCGGTCTCGAACAGGCCGCCGCCCGCCATCAGCGGGACGATCGACAGCATCTTGGCGCTGGTGCCCAGCTCCAGGATCGGGAACAGGTCCGTCAGGTAGTCGCGCAGCACGTTGCCGGTGACGGAGATGGTGTTCTCGCCGCGGCGGATGCGCTCCACGGACAGCTTGGCGGCCTCCACCGGGGACAGGATGCGGATGTCCAGGCCCTCGGTGTCGTGCTCCGGCAGGTACTGCTCGACCTTGGCGATCAGGTTGGCGTCGTGGGCGCGGTTCTCGTCCAGCCAGAACACCGCCGGGTCGCCGGTGGCGCGGGCGCGGGTGACGGCCAGCTTCACCCAGTCGCGGATCGGGGCGTCCTTGGTCTGGCAGGCGCGGAAGATGTCGCCGGCCGAGACCGCCTGCTCGAGCACCACGTCCCCGTTCTGGTCGACGAGGCGGACGGTGCCCGTGGCCGGGACCTCGAAGGTCTTGTCGTGGCTGCCGTACTCCTCGGCCTTCTGCGCCATCAGGCCGACGTTCGGCACCGAGCCCATGGTGGCCGGGTCGAAGGCGCCGTTGGCCCGGCAGTCGTCGATCACGGCCTGGTACACACCGGCGTAGCTGGAGTCCGGGATGACCGCCAGAGTGTCGTGCTCCTGGCCGTCCGGGCCCCACATGTGGCCGGAGGTGCGGATCATGGCCGGCATGGAGGCGTCGACGATGACGTCGGAGGGCACGTGCAGGTTGGTGATGCCCTTGTCGGAGTCGACCATGGCCAGGTCCGGGCCCTCGGCCAGCTCGGCGTCGAAGGAGGCCTTGATCTCCTCGCCGTTCGGCAGGTTCTCCAGGCCCCTGAAGATGACGCCCAGACCGTCGTTCGGGGTCAGACCGGCCGCGGCCAGCGTCTCGCCGTACTGGGCGAACGTCTTCGGGAAGAAGGCGCGCACCACGTGACCGAAGATGATCGGGTCGGAGACCTTCATCATCGTGGCCTTCAGGTGCACGGAGAACAGCACGCCCTCCTGCTTGGCGCGGGCGACCTGCGCGGCGAGGAACTCGCGCAGCGCGGCCACGCGCATCACGGAGGCGTCGACGACCTCGCCCTTGAGCACCGGCACGGACTCGCGCAGCACGGTGGTGGAGCCGTCGTCGCCCTTCAGCTCGATACGCAGCGCGCCGTCCTCGGCGATGACGACGGACTTCTCGGTGGAGCAGAAGTCGTCCGCGCCCATGGTCGCCACGTTCGTCCTGGACTCGCCGGTCCAGGCGCCCATGCGGTGCGGGTGGGTCTTGGCGTAGTTCTTCACCGACGCCGGGGCACGGCGGTCGGAGTTGCCCTCACGCAGCACCGGGTTCACCGCGGAGCCCTTGACCTTGTCGTAGCGGGCGCGGATCTCGCGCTCCTCGTCGGTCTTCGGGTCGTCCGGGTAGTCCGGCAGCGCGTAGCCCTTGCTCTGCAGTTCCGCGATGGCGGCCTTGAGCTGCGGGATGGAGGCCGAGATGTTCGGCAGCTTGATGATGTTGGCCTCGGGCCGCTTGGCCAGCTCGCCCAGCTCGGCCAGGGCGTCCGGGATCCGCTGGTCATCGTTCAGGTACTCCGGGAACACCGCGATGATGCGCCCGGCCAGCGAGATGTCACGGGTCTCCACAGCAACACCGGCCTTGGCGGCGTACGCCTGGACCACCGGCAGGAAGGAGTACGTGGCCAGGGCCGGGGCCTCGTCAGTGTGCGTGTAGATGATGGTCGAGTCAGTCACCGGGTGCTCCGCTCCACGTCTGCAACATTGCTCGACATCAAGATATCCCCTGATCGGGCCCGGCTCGACAGCGGTCGGCCCGCAGCCGCCGCGGGGGACCGGAATCCCGTGGAATCCCGCCGACGGGCGCGGCCGGGCGGCCGGGGCCACGCGCCCTGAGCGGGCGGCGCCGGGGCCCGGCAGGGCCGCGAGACGGGCCGGAAACGGCCGGAGACGGCGGGGAAACGGCGGGGAAACGGCCGGGAGACGGCGGGGCGGCGGCTGGACGACGGCGGCCCGGACGCGACGCCCCCCGCCTCGGCTGCCCCGGCCGGCTGCCCGCGCACAGGGCCGAACCCCGTGCCCGGCCGGCCCGTCGGACCCGTCAGGCCCGTCGGACCCGTCAGGCTCGTCGGTCCCGTCCGGGCCGGCCCGCGCCGCCGGGACCGAGGCTCAGGCGGGCAGCTGCTGGTTCTCGGGGCGCCGGGGCTGCGGGACGGCCGCCGTGCCCTGCTGGTACTGCACGGTCCGGACCGGTGCCGGAATGCTGATGCCTTCCTGCCGGAAGCGCTTGTGCAGGCGCTTGATGAACTCGTGTTTGATCCGGTACTGGTCGCTGAACTCGCCGACGCCCAGGATGACCGTGAAGTCGATCCGGAAGTCGCCGAAGGTGTGGAAGCGGATCGCCGGCTCGTGCTCCGGCAGGGCGCCGGTGATCTCGCGCATCACCTCGGAGGCGACCTGGACGGTCACCCGCTCCACGTGCTCCAGATCGCTGTCGTAGCCCACCCCGGCCTGCACCAGCACCGTCAGGCTCTGCTCGGGCCGGGTGTAGTTGGTCATGTTCGTCTTGGCGAGCTGCCCGTTGGGGATCACGACCAGGTTGTTGGACAGCTGGCGGACCGCCGTCTGGCGCCAGTTGATGTCCTCGACATAGCCCTCCTCGCCGGTGCTCAGCCGGATGTAGTCGCCGGGCTGGACGGTCCGGGAGGCCAGGATGTGGATGCCGGCGAAGAGGTTGGCGAGGGTGTCCTGCAGTGCGAGGGCGACGGCCAGACCGCCCACACCCAGGGCGGTGAGCAGCGGTGCGACGGAGATGCCCAGCGTCTGCAGCACCACCAGGAAACCGATGGCGAGCACCAGGATCCGGGTGATGTTGACGAAGATCGTGGCCGAGCCGGCCACACCGGAGCGGGACTGGGTCAGCGTCCGGACCAGGCCGGCGATCACCCGGGCCGCCGAGAGGGTGACCACGGCGATGAGCCAGACGGTCAGGAGCTGGTTCACATGGTGCTGCAGGGTCCGGGCCAGCGGCAGCGCGGCCGCCGCGCCCGCGACGCCTGCGGCGATCGCCGCCCACGGCACCACCGTGCGCAGCGCGTCGACGAGGACGTCGTCGCCGCTCCAGCGGGTCCGCTTGGCGTACTTGGCGAGCCACCGCAGCAGGGTGCGCGACAGGAACGCCAGTGCCAGCCCCGCGGCCAGCGAGATACCGGCCAGGACGAGGTCGTCCCAGGTCACGGCGCGGTTCATCTGCCACCTCCGCCCGGACGATCTGCGGCGCGGCGGGCCGCCGACGGCGGGAAGTGAGGTCGTGTCACGGGTGTCACCTGTTCGGATTCCGGAATGCGTGAGCTGCGCCGTCCCGTCCCGCCGGTGGGCGGGAACGGTGTCCGGCGTGATCGCTCATCCTGCCGTATTCGGACGGCAGTTCGCTCAGGCGGGCTGCCCCGAAGGTGTGAGTCCGGACACGCGGGCCTCTCGGACAGGCGGACCTCTCCCTGACCGGGTCGCGGGCCTGTCCACGATCGGGGCGCGGGGCTCTCCCGGCCCGGCGCGGACCACGGGAAGACCGGCCGGTGCGGTGGCGCGCCGGCGGACAAAAGAGCGCAGGCCCTCCTTTTCCGCCGGCGCTTGACCTCGACATTGCTCGAGGTTCTAGCGTCGGTCTCATGAGCATGGAGACCACCGCCTGGACCCAGCTGCACAGCGTCCTGTACGCCCAGCAGGAGCAGCGCCCCCTGGCCCGCGCGACGCTGCGCCGCATCGGGGCCTTCGCGCGGCCGCACCGCCGCCGTATCGTCCGGTTCGTCGCCCTCGGCGTGGTGACCGCGCTGCTCGCCGTCGCGACCCCGGTGCTCGCCGGGCGCGTCGTCGACGCCATCGTCTCCCGGGGCGACCAGGGCACCGTCGTTCGCCTGGCCCTGCTCATCGCCCTGATCGCGGTGGCCGAGGCGGCCCTCGGCATCCTCGGCCGGCGGCTGTCGGCCACGCTGGGCGAGGGGCTCATCCTCGACCTGCGCACCGCGGTCTTCGACCACGTGCAGCGCATGCCCGTCGCCTTCTTCACCCGCACCCGCACCGGAGCGCTGGTCTCGCGGCTGAACAACGACGTCATCGGCGCCCAGCGCGCCTTCAGCAACACCCTGTCCGGCGTGGTCGGCAACGTCGTCACCCTGCTGCTCACGCTCGCCGTGATGCTCACCTTGTCCTGGCAGGTCACCCTGCTCGCGCTGGTCCTGCTGCCGGTTTTCGTGGTCCCCGCCCGCCGGATGGGCCGCCGGATGGCCCGGATGCAGCGGGAGGCGGCCACGCTCAACGCGGCGATGAGCACGCGGATGACCGAGCGGTTCTCCGCCCCCGGCGCCACCCTGGTGAAGCTGTTCGGCCGCCCCGAGGAGGAGTCGGCCCAGTTCGCGGCCCGCGCCGCGCGGGTCCGTGACATCGGCATCCGCACCGCCACGGCACAGTCGGCCTTCATCACCGCCCTCACGCTGGTCTCCTCGCTGGCGCTGGCCCTGGTCTACGGCCTGGGCGGCTGGCTGGCCCTGCGCGGCACCCTGGAGCCGGGCGCGGTCGTCTCCCTCGCGCTGCTGCTCACCCGCCTGTACGCGCCGCTCACCGCCCTCGCCGGGGCACGCGTGGAGATCATGAGCGCCCTGGTCAGCTTCGAGCGGGTCTTCGAGGTGCTCGGCCTGAAACCGCTGATCGAGGAGAAACCGGACGCCCGCGAGGTGCCGGACGGGCCGGTCTCCGTGGAGTTCGACGGTGTCCGCTTCGCCTACCCGGCCGCGGACAAGGTCTCCCTGGCCTCCCTGGAGGAGGTGGCGAGCCTGGACGGCGGCGACGGCACCGAGGTGCTGCACGGCATCTCCTTCCGCGCCGAGCCAGGACAGACCGTCGCCCTGGTCGGCCCCTCCGGCGCGGGCAAGTCGACCATCGCCCAGCTGCTGCCGCGCCTGTACGACGTGGACGAAGGGGCCGTGCGCATCGGCGGGACGGACGTGCGCGACCTGAGCACCGCCTCCCTGCGGGCCACCGTCGGCATGGTCACCCAGGACGGGCACCTCTTCCACGACACGGTGCGCGCCAACCTGCTGCTGGCCCGCCCCACGGCCGGCGACGAGGAGCTGTGGGAGGCGCTGCGCCGGGCCCGCCTCGACGACCTCGTCCGGTTGCTGCCGGACGGCCTCGACACCGTCGTGGGGGAGCGCGGCTACCGGCTGTCCGGCGGCGAACGCCAGCGCCTGACCATCGCCCGGCTGCTGCTGGCCCGCCAGCGGGTCGTCATCCTCGACGAGGCCACCGCCCACCTGGACAACGTCTCCGAGGCCGCCGTGCAGGAGGCCCTCACCGAGGCGCTGCACGGGCGCACCGCACTGGTGATCGCCCACCGGCTGTCCACGGTGCGGGCCGCGGATCTCATCCTGGTCGTGGAGGCCGGCAGGATCGTCGAACGCGGCACGCACGACGAACTCCTCGCGGCGGGCGGCCGGTACGCCCGGCTGTACCGCACCCGGTTCGCGCCGCAGCCGGAGCGGTCCTCACAGCGGCCGGCGCAGCCGGTGCCCTGACCGTCACCGCCGGCGACGGCGGCCGCGCGGGCGTACCGCGCGCAGGCCTCAACGCGGCCCGGTCGGCAGCAGCGTCCGCCGGTGGGTGGCGTTGATGACGGCGGCCGCGGAGGCGTACCAGGCGAGCAGAGCGGCCGCGACACCGAACCAGCCGCCCAACCGGACCGTCACATGCGGTGACACTCCGCCCACGTACTGCCCGACGGCCAGCAGGACGAAGGTGAGCGTCAGCAGCACGAGCACGCCCAGCATCACCACGCTCGTCCGCACCGCCGCCACCGCCATGTACGCGCTGAAGATCGCCCAGCCGAGCAGATACAGCCCCAGCGTGTTCTGCGCGACGGCACCGGAACCGAGCAGGTGCGGCACGATCCACCCGTAGGACAGCCAGAAAGCGCCGTAGGACATGAACAGGGTCGCGCCGAAGGTGTTGCCCCTGCGGAACTCGAACAGCCCCGCGACGAACTGGGCCAGACCGCCGTAGAAGACCGCCAGTCCGAGGACGGGGACCAGCGCACCGGTCTCCTCGATGAGGCCGGTGTTGACGATGGACAGCAGCAGGGTGGTGAGCGCGAGGCCCGCCAGGCCCACCGGCGCGGGATCGGCGTGCGCCCGCGCCTGCGGATCCGCCGGGCGCGCCTGGTCGCGGACGGAGCCGCTCGTGTCGTCGGCCATGACCGGACATCCCTTCGAGCGAGGCCATCGTGACCAGCCCCTGAGTACCCCCGTCGCGCTGCTTCTACGTGTCCGCCCGCCTGCCCGGCCGTGACACGCCGCGCCGCGCCGCCGCGCACCACGGCACCGCCGCGGCCCGGCCCGCCCGCGGCGGCATGCCGCCGCCCGCGCGCATCCGGGCGTGCGCGCCCACACTGGAGCTACCGGACGATGCCGGACGAAAGGGTGAAGATCGGCATGAAAGGTTTCGTCTTCCAGGGCCCCGGGCGCTCCGCCTGGCAGGACGTCCAGGACCCGGACGTCCAGGACCCGACCGACGCCGTCGTGCGGGTCGACACCGTCACCATCTGCGGGACGGATCTGCACATCCTGGGGGGCGACGTGCCCGAGGTGCGCCCCGGCACGGTCCTCGGCCACGAGGCGGTGGGCGAGGTCGTCGAGATCGGCGCCGACGTGCGGGCGGTGCAGCCGGGGGAGCGGGTGCTCATCTCCTGCATCTCCGCCTGCGGGCGCTGCCGCTTCTGCCGCGAGGGCATGTACGGCCAGTGCCTGGGCGGCGGAGGCTGGCTGCTCGGCCGGCACATCGACGGCACCCAGGCCGAGTACGTGCGGGTGCCCTTCGCCGACACGTCGCTGCACCCGCTGCCCGCCTCGGTGAGCGACCGGGAGGCCGTGCTGCTGGCCGACATCCTGCCCACCGGCTACGAGGTCGGCGTCCTCGCGGGCCGGGTCGCCCCCGGGGACACCGTGGCCGTGGTGGGTGCCGGCCCGGTCGGGCTCGCCGCGATCGCCACCGCCCGGCTGTTCGCGCCCGAGCGGGTCGTCGCGGTGGACGTCGCACCGACCCGCCTGGAGATCGCCCGCAAACTGGGGGCCGACGTGGTGTGCGACGCCCGGGAGGAGCCCGAGCAGCTGGTCGCCGACCTCACCGGCGATCTCGGCGCGGACGTGGTGATCGAGGCGGTGGGCCTGCCGGAGACCTTCGAGCTGTGCACCCGCATGGTGCGGCCCGGCGGCCGGATCGCCAACGTCGGTGTGCACGGCCGGCCGGCGACCCTGCACCTGGAGGAGCTGTGGGCCAAGAACATCACCGTCACCACGGGCCTGGTCGACACCCGCTCCACACCCACGCTGCTGAAGATGGCCGCCACCGGCCGGCTGCCCACCGGGCAGCTGATCACGCACCTGTTCCCGCTGGAGCGCATCGAGGAGGCCTACGAGGTGTTCGCCCACCCCGCCGAGACGGGCGCGATCAAGGTCGTCCTCGGCGGACCGCACCGCGAGGTCGTCCCCGCCTCCGAGGTGTACGAGGGCTGACAACGGCGGTCACCCGGGCCTCGAGGACTCCTGTCGGTGATCCTTGCGGTGCCCTTGTCGCAGGGTCGGCGAAGACGGACCCGATCCGGTCGGGACACCCCCGGCACCGTCACCGGCAGCGGACCGGCCCGTCGGTGCGGGGCGGAGCCACGGCGTGCTCCGGTCCCCCGCCGGCGCGGCCGGTCCGCCGTGCCGTCACGGCGTCGGGCATGGGTCGTCGTCCGCCGCCGGGGTCGGCCAGAGCGCCAGGTGCCGCCGCCGAAGACCGGCTCAGCGCGGTTCCCTGGCGATCACCCGGGACCTGCCGGCGGCAAAGGCGACCGTGATCTGCACGGCGCAGGCGAGCAGCAGCGCGGCCAGCGGCCAGGCCCAGCTGCCGGTGATGTCGTGCAGCGCCCCCGCCGCCAAGGGCCCCATTACGCCGATCAGGTAGCCGATGCCCTGGCCCATGGCAGACAGCGCGGCGGTCGTCGGCGCATCGGGTGAGCGCAGGGCGAACAGGCTGAGAGCCAGAGCGAATCCGGCTCCGAGTCCGAGCCCGAGAATGGTGTTCGACGGCCACAGCAGGCTCCGCGGCCCCGCCACCACTCCCGTGAGGCCGACGGCGGTCAGGCAGGCGACAGCGACCCCGGCCGCCCGCTGATCGGGCAGGTGCCGCTCGCAGACGGCCA
This sequence comes from Streptomyces thermodiastaticus, assembly GCF_014656135.1. Taxonomy (GTDB): domain Bacteria; phylum Actinomycetota; class Actinomycetes; order Streptomycetales; family Streptomycetaceae; genus Streptomyces; species Streptomyces thermodiastaticus. The sequence goes on along the minus strand of NZ_BNBV01000001.1, from coordinate 139,136 downwards.
GCAGCCAGGCACCCAGAACGCCCACGGCGTTGCACAGGGACAGCGAGAGTCCGGCGGATGCCTGGCTCGTCCCTCGGTCCTGCCAGATGGTCGGCAGCCATCCGAAGACGGTGTACGACAGCAGCGCCTGAGCACCGAAGAACACGGTCACCTGCCAGGCCAGCGCGTTGCGCCACAGGGCCGACGGCCCCCCGCCGAGGGCGGGCGACGCGGCCGAGGCTCCGTCGTACCGCTGTCGGCCGAGAGCGATCAGGACCACCACGGCGGTCACCAGCGCGAGAGGCACCACGAGCAGCAGCAGCGGGACCCGCCAGGGCGATCCGGTGGCCTCGGCGAGGGGCACCGCCACCGCAGGGCCCGCGGCGGCGCCGGCGGTGAGCGCGCCCGAGTACAGGGCGGACACACGGGGGACGGCCCGTGGGAACCGGCGCTTGATCAGTCCTGGTATGAGGACGTTCGCGATCCCGATCGGTGCCGCCACCAGCACGGTGCCCGCGAAAACCGCGACGGGTGAGGTGCCGGCCCGCAGAAGTCCGCCCACGGCGAGGACGGCGAGCGAGACGGCCAGGAGGGTGCGGGCGGCGTGGCGGCGGCCGAGCCGTGGCGCGACGAACGCGAAGAGGCCCAGGCACAGCAACGGCAGGGAAGTGAGGACGCCCACCGCTGTGTCGCCGATGTGCAGATCGTCACGGAGCGGCTTGAGCAGAGGTGCGACGGAGGTGAGAGGCGCGCGCAGGTTGAGCGCGAGCAGGACGAGGGCCACGAGGAACAGGGCTGTGCGGCGGGCGGGCGGCTTCACCGCCGGAGTCCGGTGTGTCCGGTGCGGTAAGGCAGGGGAGCTGGGGCGCATGGCGCTGTCCGATCTGAGGATGAAGAGGGTCGGCATTACGATACAGTACGTACTGAATCATTTCGAAGGTCGCTCCCGGGCGAGGGCGGCTCCGGCTCCCCGCGCGGATCGCTCCCCCCGGAACCGTTCGGCACGGACCGGCAGGGAACGACGGCCGGACCCGGCAGACTGAGCAGGACGTACTCGTGAATCGCACCGGAAGGCAGCCTCGTGCCACGCAGCTCGACACACCCGGACCGTGCCGTGCGCACGGCCGGCCGGAAGAAGGACCCGCAGATCGACCAGGCCGTACTCCGCGCCACGCTCGAGCTGCTCGAAGAGGTCGGGTACGCGGAGACGTCCATCAGCCAGGTCGCTGCCCGGGTGGGGGTCTACCGGCCCGCCATCTACCGCCGTTGGCCGTCGAAGCAGCACCTGGTCGCGGCGGCCGTCGCCTCGGCTCTCGGCGACGAGCCGACACCGGACACCGGTGATCTGCGGGCCGACCTGCTCACCGGTGTCGGAACGCTGGTCGAGGCCTTCACGGCGACGAGCGTCAGCCGGGTGCTGCCCGCTCTGGTCGCGGATCTCGCCCGGCAACCCGATCTGCGCCAGGACTTCCTCGACTCGGTCTTCCAGCCCCGCCGCGCCTCCACCGCGCGCCGCCTGCGCGCCGCGGCCGAGCGCGGGGACATCCGCTCCGATTTCGACATGGAGTTCGTCCTGGATGCCCTGGCCGCTCCCGTGTACTACCGTGCTCTGTTCGGCCACGGCTCCGTCACCTCGCAGCTGACCGAACAGAGCGTCGATCTGGTGCTTGCCTCCTTGCGGTCCCGTTCCTCTTCGCCGAGCGGCTGACGGCCCCGCCCGGCACTCAGGAGGCCGGACGGAGTCTCGTCGAACGGCGAGCGGTCTTCGGCGAACTCGCCGGGCCGTCGGTGCCGACGCGGCGCAGGGACCGGCGGTCCGGGTCGGTCACCCGCCCGGCGACCGCGGCGGGGAGGGCGGCGCGGCCGGAGAGGGAGAGTTTGCGGTAGACGCGGGTGAGGTGCAGTTCGACGGTGCGCCGGGTGACGTAGAGGCGGTCGGCGATTTCCTTGTTCGTCAGCCCCTCGGCGGCCAGCACGGCGGTGCGGTATTCGGCCGGCGTGAGGGCGTCGAGGCCGGTCTCGACGCGCCGGGGCCGGGCGCCCGCCGAGGTGAGATCGGCCCGCAAGCCGTCGACGAGGGGCCCGGCGCCGCACTTCTCGGCCAGGGCGAGTGCCGCACGCAGCTGCTCGCGGGCCTGGCGGATCTTGCTCAGCCGCAGCAGTTCGTGGCCCAGCGAACGGAGCACCCGGGCGTGTTCCAGCCACGCTCCCGAGTCCCGGAGCAGCCCGTCCGCGTCGCGCAGCAGAGACAAGCGGTGCCCGCTCCGGGTGATGAGGGCCAGTGTGTGCAGCGCGGTGGCGACGGTGTGCGGAGCGCCCCAGGCGCGGGCCAGCTCCAGTTCCTCGCGGGCCAGCCGCTTCGCTGCCGCCCGGTCGTCCACGTCGGCGTACAGGGCGGCGGCGGCCGTGCGCCACGGGTGGCGGTCGTAGCCGTGCGGGCTGCGCGGCAGTCGCCGGCCGCACTCCTCCAGGTCGGCGATCCCGGCGTGGGTGTGACCCAGCGCCGCGTGCAGTCGGCCGCGGTGGAACAGCAGGTCAGGCACGGCCGCCTGGGGCAGGTCGGTCGGCGACAGGTTGTCCAGCAGCAGCCGGCGGGCGCCGTCCAGGTCGCCGCTCTCCACGAGGATGCCGCCGAGCCAGCAGCGGGCCAGGGCGCTGCCCAGCCAGATCCCGGGGGGTCCCTCCGCAAGAGCGGAGCGGGCCGCCCTGGCCGCCTCGGACAGTCGCCCGGCCCGGTAGCCGCACATGGCCAGGACGGTCTCGGCGAGGGCTGCCATGGTGCGGGCGCCCTGCGCGTGTGCCGCGGCGGCCAGCCTGCGGCAGGCCGCCAGCGCCTCGTCGTGCTCCCCCGCCTCGCACAGCAGGTGGGCGAGCAGCAGGCGCAGGGGCGTGGTGGGCACGTCGGCGGAGAAGACGGGCTCCCGGAGTCCGGCTCGGGCGTGGTGGAGCACCTCGGCGCGCTGCCCACTGTGAGCACGGGCGGTGAGTGCGGACAGCGCGGCCTGAGCACAGCGCACCCAGGATGTGCGGGTGGCGAAGGCGGCCGGGACGGACGGTGCCGTGCGCTGCCGGCCGGTGAGCAGGCCGAGCACGCCGAGAACCGCGAAGGCTCCCGCGGCCGGTTCCTGGGCGGGGCCGACGGGTTCGACACCGGTGAGCCCGGCCCGCGCGGTGCGTTCGGCGCCGTCGAGGTCGCCGTCGAGGGCGATGGCCTGGACGAGGTTGACCAAAAGGGTGAGGGTCGTGGTGTCGTCGCCGTGGCAGGGCCGCTCCAGGGTGCGCAGCCGCCGGACGGCGGCGGCCGGGGCGTCGGCGACGACGTCCACGTAGCCGAGCAGGCGCAGCAGTTCGGGCCGGTCCCCCGCGTCGCCCTCCTGGATGCACCGCTCCAGCAGGATGCGAGCCTCCTTCAGGTCGTTGCGCGCGAGGGCGGCGCAGGCGGAGTCGAACAGCAGCCGGTAGGCCCAGCGTCCACCGATGGGTGGGGTGTGCCGCAGGTGGTGGACCACCTCCTGCGCGGGGGCTCCGGCGGCGTGCAGGGCGCGGGCGGCAGCGGTGTGCAGCCGGTCGTGTTCGCTCGGGGGCAGCGCGGCGAGGAACGAGGTCCGCATCATCGGCTGGGCGAAGACGACGTCCCCGCCGCTCTCCTTGAGCACCCCGCAGCGCGCAAGGGCGTGGAGCATGTCGGCGGCCTCGGGACGGGGGATGCCCGCGAGGTCGGCGACCAGTGCGGCGTCGCTGTCGGCACGGCCGGTGACGGCGACGGCTTCCAGAGTCCGGCCCGCGGCGGGGAACCGGTCCCGGAAACGGGCGAGGACGGTCTCCGCGATCTCCACCGAGCCCAGGCGGTCGACCTGCTCGCAGGTCGGTCCGGCGGCTTTGCCGCCGCGTTTCAGCTCGCGCAGCAGGGCGTGGACCAACAGAGGGTTGCCGCCGGTGACGCGGTGGCAGGCACTCACCACGGCGTCGGCGACGGGGCCGCCGAAGAACGAGGTCAGCAGGTAGCCGACGGCGGCCGGGCTGAGACCGGGCAGTACGGTGCGCTGCTGGAAGTCGGAGACGACCCGGGCGAGGACGGCGGCGCGTTCGGTGTGGGTGCCGACGCCCCGGGCACCGTTGCCCCTTGCGCCCGCCGCGTGGTCGTCCGCCGGCGGCGCGGCGTTCCGGCCGTGGCCGGGGCCGTCGTCGCGGGCGGAGGACAGGCCGGGGGTGATCGTGGCCAGCAGGGCCACCGGCAGCCCCTCCAGGCGAGCCATCAGGTGTTCCAGCCAGTGCAGCGAGCCCTCGTCGGCCCAGTGCAGGTCGTCCACGGCGATCAGCACCGGAGTCCGAGGGGTGAGGGCGGCGACGAACCGGTCGAGCCAGTCGGCGGCGGCCTCGGGGCTGTGCGCTCGTCCCGCGGTGTGCCGTGCGGCTGCGTCCGCCGGGGACGGCACGGCCGCCACGCCGTGCTGCAGCTGGCGCAGCGCGTCACATGCCAGGGCGGTGCCGGACGGCCGGGCGCGGAGGGAGACCGCGTGCAGTCCGCCGGTGCGGGCGGTTCTGACAGCGGTGCGCGCCAGGTACGACTTGCCGGACCCGATGCCTCCTTCCAGCAGGAGGCTGGCACCCACGCCCGAGGCGGCCGAGGCCAGAACCCCTTGTAAATCGGACAGTTCACAGTCGCGGCTAAGCACGTGACTCCCTTCCTCGTCTGTATGGCCAGACCGACGCGGCTCCTGCGGCCCGCGCGGCGGCGTGCGACGCCCGCGGCCGGCACGGCCGGGCGGCCGGAGCAGGGTCCGGAAGCGGGCGTCCGGATGCGGACGCCGCCCCCCTCAGACGCTGTCCAAGGCACCGTGCCGACTGCGCCACTGCGGGGTGGCCACACCGGCCAGGACCACCTCGACCACGTCCTCGGCCAGGCTCGGCGTGAGCGGCAGGTGGCCGAAGAGCACCCGGTAGTAGGCGGTGGCGGCGAGCATGTCCAGCAGCAGGTCGATGTCGGCGTCGGGGCGGATGTCACCGCGCCGGATGCCCCTGCGCAGGGCGGCCGCCGTGGCGGCGCGGCGTGGGTGGAAGAGCTGATTCAGGAACTCCGATTCCAGTTCCGGGTCGTCTGCGAGGTCGGCGATCAGCGCGGGCAGCGCGCGCCGCCCGACGGTGGTGGTGAACGCGTGACTCAGGGTGCGGATCCCGGCGATGAGGTCGCAGTGCGTGCAGCCGGTGTCGGGTGTGGGCGAGACGCCCATCGTCTGCACGAGCGCGCTGACGACGAGGTGCTGACGGGAACGCCACCGGCGGCGCAGGGTCGGCTTGCTGGTGCCCGCCCGTGCGGCGACCGCCTCCAGCGTCAGCCGGCCGTAGCCGACCTCGTTGAGGATCTCCATCACCGCGCTCCGGACGGCGGCGTCGATCCGTGTGTCGCGTGGCCGTCCTCGCGAGCGCTGTGCGGCCGGTGGGGCGGTACCCGCGGCTTCTTGTCGCGTCGTCACCATGCCCTCAGTATATTTATCATTCCGTTCCGCATCGGAACGTAAATCCTTCACGTGAGGTGACACCATGTCTGGACACGTCGGCGGGTTACCGGAAGGCACGGGGAGTCAGACAGCCCCGGCGCGCACCGAGAGCGTCTTCTCCGGTCCCTACCAGGCGCTCAGTCTGGGCGTTATCCTGTCGGTGGGCATGGTCGCGTTCGAGTCGCTGGGCGTGGCCACGGTCCTGCCGGACATCGCCCGGAGCCTCGACGGGCTCGGCGCCTACGGATGGGGTCTGTCGGCGCTGATGCTCGCCAACATCATCGGCACCGTGCTCGCCGGACGTGCCGCCGACCGCCGCGGCCCGTGGGGTCCGGTCGCGGCGGGAACGGCCGTCTTCGCGGTGGGCTGCGCGGTGGCCGGGGCGGCCACCTCCTGGCCGCTGTTCCTGGTGGGCCGCTTCCTGCAGGGCCTGGGCGTGGGCGCCGTGATGGCCATGGCCTACACGGTCATCGGGCTGGCCTACCCCGAGCACCTGCGGGCCCGGATGTTCGCCCTGCTCTCCTCGGCCTGGACGATCCCGTCGCTGATCGGCCCGGTCGTCGCGGGCACGCTGGCAGACGGCACCACCTGGCGCGCGGTGTTCCTGCTCATGCTGCCCATCGCGGCGGGCGCGGCGCTGCTCACCTTGCCCGGGCTGCGCCGCCTGGAACGTCCGGAGGCCGATCGGCGGACGGCGCCGGCCGAGCCGTGGTGGAAAGGTCCGCTGGCCTCTTCGGTGCTGCTGACGGTGGGAACCGGTGTGCTGCTCCAGGCGCTGCTGCTGAAGAACCTGATTCTGCTCGTCGTGCTCGCGGTGGTGGGCATCGCCGTCGCCCTGCCGGCACTGCGCCGGGTCACGCCGGAGGGAACCCTGACGGTGCGCGCGGGGCTGGGGGCCGGTGTGGTCATCCGGGCCCTGTTGTGCGGCACCTACTTCGGCAGCGAGGCGTACCTGCCACTGGGCCTTCAGGAACTGCGCGGACTGAGCGCGTGGGCGGCCGGTCTCGGCTTGTCGGCGGGCGCCATCGCCTGGGTGCTCGGCTCGGCCTGGCAGGCCAAGCGGGACGCCACAGCGGGACGCACCGGCAGCGTGGCCCTCGGCTTCCTCGTCCTGCTGCTGGGAGTGGGGGTGATCGCCCTGTCGATCCTGACCGAGTCGCTGCCCGCCTGGATCGCGGTCGTGGGCTGGGCCGTCGGCGGCATCGGCATGGGAGTGGCGTTCAACGCCGCGACCACGGAGACCCTGGAGCAGGCACCGGCGCAGCGCCAGGGCGAGATGAGCGGGGCGCTGCAACTCGCCCAGACGCTCGCCACCGGTGTGGTCGCAGGGCTCGGCGGCGCGTCGCTGGCCATCGCCCAGCACTACGACTCCACCACCCGTACGGCACTGGCCGGGCTGTTCGCCTTCACGGCGCTCCTGGCCCTGGCCGGTCTGCTGCTCTCCCGGCGCCTGCGGCCCGCCACCGCGGCCGGCTGACGGTGTCCCGGCCCGGCCGAGCACCGCGGCCCGCCACCACGTCCGGGAACGGCCGGTGCCGGCACCACGGGACCGACGGCACCGTGCCGGGGCAGTGCTCCGCCGCGCGGGCCGTGGCGGAGCACTGCCGCCACCGGACGCCCGGCCCCCGGCACGCTTCACCGGACCGGTCGCCGAAGGCCCCGCCCCACGCCCGCGCGGGCCCGCCCTGCGGGGCTCCCCTGGACTGCCGCCGGAGATGAACCGGGGCGTGCCGGGGCGCGTCATCCGTCCCCCGTCTCGCGCTCTCGGACCGCCCCGGCCGCTCGGGCGGCACAAGGAAGTCCTCGCCCTGCCGTCGGACACGGCCGGGCGAGGACTTCCGCCTGCCCCGTTGCGCGCGGTCAGGCCCGGCACTGGAGCATGATCAGCGGCTGATTGGCCAGAAAGTCCGCCCAGTAGTCGGCGCCCCGGTCACGCAGACCGTCCTCCGACACATGCAGCGGCGCCCACGTCACGTCCCGGAACCCGGCCCGGCGCAGGCTCTGCTCGTACACCTCGCGGCGCGGGTACGACGTGACGAAGCGCACCGGCGGGTCGAGCAGCGCCGTGATGCGCACCAGGGGACCGATCGGGCCTTCCCCCACCGGCTCGTACGTGAAGCCGTACTTGGCCATGGACGAGCCGTCGAAGCGGAAGGCGGGTGCCTGGGTCAGCACGCAGAACCGGGCACCGGCCCGCAGACTGCGGTGCACCGCCCGGCACATCCGCTCCATCTCGGCGGCGTCCTCGGCGTAATTGAGCAGGTACACGGCGCTCGCCAAATCGAAAGTCCGTGCGGGAACGGGAAGTTCGGCGACATCGGCGACGGCGTAGTGCACGCCGAGCGGAGCGCGCCGCTCGATCTCGCGGGCGGCGGCGACCATCTCGGCGGACACGTCGACGCCGAGTACCTCGGCGGCCCCCAGACGTTTGATCTGCCGGGTGTAGAAGCCGGTGCCGGACGCCAGGTCGAGCACCGACATGCCGCGCACGTCACCCAGCAGCGCCAGAAAGCTGGCGGACTCGGCGTAGCGGGCCAGGGGCAGCGTCTTGAAACCCTCGTAGGTCTCACCGATCGCGTCGTACTGCCGCACACTCATGCCGTGCTCCTTCCAGTGGACCGGATGACGAGCCCCACAGGCTTGGTGTCGGCGTCCGCGGAGCTTCTCCGCGAGGTGCGGGAGGGACGCGGGGCACGGCGCAGCAGGTCGCCCGCGAGGGCGGTGCGCCGGCCCTGATGAGCCGCGGCGGCCATGGCCTGCGGGGTGGGCAGGGGGCCTTCGGAGCGGCAGTGCGACGTGCCGTACGGGTTGCCGCCCGCCGCTTTGACGGACGGGTCGGTGTAGCCGGGCGGCACCAGCACCGCGCCGCCGTGCAGCAGCATGTGCCCGAGGTCGAGCAGAGCCGTCTCGCACCCCGCGTGCCGCGCCGCTGCGACGGCGAAACCGCCCGCCGCCTTGCCCCACAGCGGACCCCGACCGCCCTCGGCGGGTTCCAGCGCCTGTACGAAGTCCAGCAGCGGCGCGGCCGGCACGCCCAGCCGGACCGGCGCACCGAACACCGCGGCATCGGCCCAGGCGATGTCCTCCACGGTGGCCGGCAGTGCTGCGGGTCCCAGCCATGCGGCGGACGGCGCTCCGCTCCCGCCGGGCACCCTGCGCAACCGCACCCGCGCCCCGACCGCCCGCGCCGCTGCGGCGATCTCCTGAGCCAGGACCCGGACGGCGGCATCCTCCCCGTGGTGGACGACGGCGAGCCGGACGGGACGGGAGGCGTCGCCGGGAAGTGAGGCATGGGGCGCGCCGGCATCCGCCCGCCCGGTGAGAACCGGTGCGTCCGCTGTGGCGTCGTCCGTCCGGCCCTCGGGAGCGGGCCGGTCCGTCCCTCGCGCCGACATGGCGGCCGACGCCGGGGACACGAGGAACCGGGCGCGGGACCGGGCGGTCAGGGTGGCCAGGCGGTGACCCAGGGCGCGCGCGGCGGCGCGTTCGTGCGGGGCAGGCTCGCCCTGGCGGTTGTCGGCGGCCAGACCGTACGGTGTTCCGCCCGCCGCCCGGGTGACCGGGTCGGCCGGATCGGCCCCGGCCACCCAGCAGCCCCAGTGGTACAGGGTGTGATGCAGGGCCGTCAGCGTCGCCTCCCGGCCGCCGTGGCGCTGGGCGGAGACGGTCATGGCGGTCGCCACCCGGTCGGCGAGCAGCCCCTGCTGCCACAGCGGCGAGGTCGACTCCAGGAACCGTTTGAAGGGCGACGACACGTTGCCGTAATAGGTGGGGCAGGCCAGCACCAGCCCGTCCGCCCACAGCACGTCATTTTGGACGGCCTCCCGCTCCGGCCAGCGGTGGCCGACGCCTTCTTCGTCCGCGACGCGCAGGAGCCGCACCTCGGCACCTGCCTGCTGCGCCCCCTCGGCGGCCAGCGCCGCCAGGGCGCGCACGGTGCCGTGCCGGCTGTGATACACCACCGCGACCCGGTGGCTCATGTCTCGCCTCCTTCCGGCCCGCTGTCCCCGCCGGTAAGGCCCCGTGCGCGCAGCAGCAGCCGTACGTCGTCGCCACGACGGGTCACCTCGTCCAGCCGCAGCCGCAGAGGATCACGCATCCGACGACGGGGGTTGGGGCTGGTGCGACCCGGAGCGGTCGAGGCCGGCGTCACGGCGCGGCGCATGGCGGACTCCTCCGCGGCCGACGCCGGCCGGACGCGGCCGTCCGGTTCCCGGCCCGTCACCGGGGCGGTCACGGCGTCTCCGCGAGCCGGAAGCCCATCGCGTAGATGGCGCGGTCGTACCAGCCGTGACGGCGACGGGTACGGGCCAGGTCGCCGAAGCGGGTGAAGCTGCCGCCCCGGGCGACGCGGTAGGTACCCCGGGTGACGGCCAGGTCGTCGGCGACAGCGGCACCACCGGGGTAGGGCCGGTAGTCGTCGGCGGTGTACTCCTCGACGTTGCCCGCCATGTCGTGGACTCCGAACGGCGACCGTCCAGCCGGGTACACGCCGATGGGCGTGGTCGACAGCGGCCCGTGTTCGACGGTGTTGGCCCGGTCCGGCTCGAACGCGTCGCCCCAGGGGAACTCCCGCCCCTCGGGTCCGGCCGCCGCGTACTCCCACTCGGCCTCGGTCGGCAGCCGGAAGCCGCGGCCGGTGCGCTCGGCCAGCCAGGCGGCATAGGCGTCGGCGGCCTCGGGCGGCACCGTCCACACCGGATGGTTGCCGAGTCCGTCCGGATAGCAGCCGAACCGCCAGGAACTCGGCAGCGCGGAGCTTCCGGTCTCCTCCAGGAAGCGCCGGTACTCGGCGTTGGTGACCGGGTACAAGGCGATGCGGAACGCCGGGACGTCCACCTCGTGAGCCGGGCACTCCTTGGCGATCCAGTCCTCGATGACCCCGGCATGACGCCACCGGTCCGTCACCCGGCCCACCTCGCTCGGATCCGAGCCGAGCCGGACACGGCCGGCGGGGATGTCCGCCATCGGGGGATCGTCACCGCGGACGCGGGGATCACCGATCAGTCCGAGCACGTACCCCGCCGCACAACGGCGTTCGAAGGACTGCCCGGGATCCTCGGCGATCCCGACGAGCACGTCGGCGGGCAGGCCGAGCAGGTCGCGGTGGGCCCGCACGGGCCACGGGCCGGAACGGGCCGCGAAGCGATCGGGCAGCCCCATCGCCGCCCGGTCGGGGAGGGTGTTGGGGTTGGCCATCACCGGACTGCCGGTCATGCGTGCCTCCCGTCGGCTCGCGGAGCAGTCGCCGCCGGGTCGCCGGCGGCGAGCAGATCGGTGGGGACGGCGTCGGCCACCGCACGGTAGCCGCTGTCGTTGAGGTGGATGTGATCGCCGGAGTCGTAGGCGGCGCGCACCCGTTGCGGGTCGGCGGGATCGCGTACGGCCGCGTCGAAGTCGGCGACGGCATCGAAGGCGGGGCAGGTGCGCAGCGCGGTGTTGAGGGCGATGCGCTGCCGCTCGGCCTCGGCCGTCCACAGCGGCGAGTCCTTGAACGGGGTGAGCGTCCCGACGACGACGCGGATGCCGCGGGCGCGCAGTCGCTCGGCGAGGGTGCGCAGTCCGTCGAGGACCTCCTCGGCGGAAGCGTACGGGGCGAGCTGGAGGTCGTTGATGCCCTCGTACAGCACGACGGCGCGCACCCCGGACTGGTTCAGCACGTCCCGGTCGAGCCGGCCGAGCGCGCTGGTGCCGCGCTGCGGACGCTCGGTCTCGGTTCCGTCCCGCAGCACGCGGTTGCCGCCGATGCCCTTGTTGAGCACTCCGAGTCGCGCAGTGGCGGGGTCGGCGGAGAGCCGGCGGGCGAAGGCATCGGTCCAGCGGCCGTTGCCGTTGAGGGTGGAGCCGGACCCGTCGGTCTGCGAGTCGCCGAGCGCGACGACGGTGCCCCGCGTGGCCGGGCCGCGCACGTCGACGCCGGTCAGGAAGAACCAGGAGGTCTCCGTGCCGGTGAAGGCCGCCGCGCCCGGGTCGTCGGTGTGATCGCCGGGCCCGGAGAGGTAGGCGGTCTGCTGGGCCAGCCAGTGCCAGGTGGCGGGGCCGGTCGGCTCCGGCAGATAGACGCTGATCAGCAGGTCCGCTCCGCCGGGGACGTCGTAGGGCAGCGGGTCGCTGACGGTCTCCGCCCCGGCGGGCACGATGGTGCTCGGGGAGCCCTTGAACGTGACCGGGCGGAGACTGCCCGGGACAGCGGCCGCCGAGCCGGGCGAGGTCGCCAAGCCCACTGTGATCCGGCCGAGCTCCAGATCCCGCGTGCCGTGGGCGTTGGACAGCCGCAGCCGCAGCTCCTCACCGCCGACGGAGGTGTGCGCGATCATGCGAACGGTGCGGTTGTCGAAGCCGGTCTGCGAGATACCGTCCGGTGCCGCGGGCGCGGGTGCGGTGCCCCAGGTACCGGACCACACGCCTTCGCCGGCCACCGCGGTCGGCCGAGCGCCGGAGCGGGCGGTGGCAGACGGAGTGCCGCCCAGGAGAAGGGCGGCCGTCGCCGTCACCGTGAGCAGGACGGACAGTCGGCCGCGGCCTCGGCGTGCGCCGTTCACCGGTCGCCGTCCCCGGCCGTCGTGCCGCCGGAGCCGGTCTCCGAGGCCCTGTCCACGTCGGCGGTGCGGTAGGTGCCGACGAGATAGTGCAGCCCGGATGTCCCACGCGGCACCGTCCGCACGTCGACGGGTGTGAAGCCGTTCGCGGCGACCAGCCCGGTCAGCTCTTCCTCGGTGAACTCCCGGTACAGGCGCTGCGCCTCGTTGGCGAAGAGCCGGCCCGGACCGCTTGCCGACCGGAACACGGACACCGTGAACAGCCCGCCGGGACGCAGCAGTTCGCGGACACGGCGCAGATACCGGCCGTAGGTGTCGGGATGCTGGTGGTGGAGGCAGCCGTTGTCGAGCACGGCATCGTGCACGGCCGTGCCGTCCAGGTCTGTCAGCGAGCACACCATGAAACGCATCCGTCCCTCGCTGCGGGCGGTGAGCGCGGCCCACTCGGGGGATTCGACGAGGTCGATGCCGGTGACCCGGCATCCGGCCGCGTACAGGAGGGCGGCGTCGCGGCCGTGTCCGGCACCGATGTCGAGCACGTGCGCATCGGACCGGTCCCCGAGGGCGCGCAGCAGCAGGCGTGGTGCCTCGCGCATGGCCTCCTCGGCGGTCCAGACGTCGCGCCCGTGGGCGTAATGCTCGCGGAAGTCGGAGCGCAGCACGTCCGCGTATGCCGACGCGTCGACCGGCGGGACGGAAGCGGGGATGACGGAGTAGCGGTCGGCTATCCGGTGGCTGGGCATGCGTGATCGTTCCTGTTGTGTGGGAATGCGGGTCGGCAGGGCGGCGGAAGCGGGCCGTGCGCGCCGGCGGTACCGGTAGTGCGACGGTGTCCAGGCGTCGTCGCCGCATGGGCACGGCACACTGCGGGTGCGTGAGATGCAGGGGCGCAGGCCCAGGAGTGCACGGGCCCAGCGCTGGCCCGGTGCCGCAAGATCCCGGGCGCGGTGTGCGGGGCTGCCGGCGGCGGCCCCGCTTCTGCCGCCGGTCAGCCGGCGACTGTGTAGACCTGTCCGTCGTACGAGCCGGCGACGAAGACCTTGCGGGCCGCGTCGTAGGCGAGGGAGGAGATGCCGGCCGTGGTCGGCCGGTCGATCGTGGTCCACCGGCCGTCGGCCCGGTCGTAGACCGCCAGCCGGCCGTTGTAGCTGCCGGTCGCGATCAGACGCCCGTCGCTGTCGGCGGCGACACACTTGATGGAGTGGGTGTGCGGCGTGGGCAGGACCTGTGCGGTCCGGTCGGGGTTCCAGATCCGCAGTTTCAGGTCGCGGCTGACGCTGGCGAACCAGCCGTCGCCGAGGCCCGCGCAGCCGTTGGCGATCTTGTCGTGGGCGTCCTCGACGGTGGCGATCTTCTTCAGGCCGGAGATGTCGTACCAGGTGGCGGACGCGTCGGCGGCGACGGAGAACAGCAGATCGCCGGAGACCGCGACGCTCTTGACGGCGTTGATGTGCAGCGGCAGGTCCGTCACGTGCTCGACGGTGTCGCCGGCCAGCCGCAGCAGCAGCCCCTCGCCGGTGTACGCGCCGACGACGGCGTACCGGTCGCCGTCCCGTTCGAAGGCGACGCCACAGTTCAACGGCGAGCGGTGCTGGTAGAGTTCACGGCCCGTCAGCGCGTCGAACACCTTGCCCAGCTGGCCGCCGGAGAGCACCAGGCCGCCCAGCGTAGTGAGGAAGTTGCACAGGCTGCCGGTCTCGGCCACCGGTTCGCCGTCGCGCCTCACCACGCCCGCGTCGCCGACGGTGAGTGTCGCGCCGCCGCCCTGCGGCAGCACCGCGTTGACGCCTCCGGTGGGCGGCACCACGGCCGTGTCCCAGCTGCGCGTCCGGTAGTCGTACCCACGGTACGTCGCGCCGAAGGTGGCGAACACCAGCCGGGTGCCGCCGGCGAAGGCACACGAGCGAGGCCAGACGTCGTCCGGCAGCGCCGTGGTGTCGAGCGGATCAGGTGTCCCCGAGGAGACGTCCCACAGGCGCATGGTGCGGTCGTAGGAGAGGCTGACCAGCAGGTGGCGGGCATCGTCGAGGACCAGGCGCTTGATGCCCGCGTCGTGCGCGGGAACCGTCCTGCGCTCGCCGGGGCCGACGACGATGATCCGGCCCTCGTCGTTGCCGGCGAAGACGGTACCGGAGGAGGAGATGGCGACGGTGTCGGTCTCCACGCCGTCCATGTCCAGGTCGGCGATCAAGCCGCCGGTTTCCAGAGACCAGCGCTTGATGGTGCCGTCGTCGCTGGAGGAGATCAACTCGTCGGCGGTCCGCACCCATTCGACAGAGATGACGTCGGCGGTGTGTCCTTCGAAGCGGTGGAGCAGCCGACCGGTGACGTCGTAGACCCGCACCCGGTGGTCACGGGAGGCGGTGGCGATCAGCTCCTTGCGCGGATGGAAGACGGACATCTCCACGTCGTCCTCCTGGTCCGCGAAGACCGCCACCAGGCGAAGGTCGGGCACGGTCCACAGGCGGGCGGTGTAATCGGAGGAGGAGGTCAGCAGGTGCTTGCCGTCCGGGGAGAACTGGCACTGGTTGGCCAGGTGGTCGTGGAAGGCGCGAGCCACCGCACGTCCGGTGCGCTGGTCCCAGCAGATGACCTGGTTGTCGTAGCCGGCCGTGGCCACGTATTCGTTCCGCCAGGCGGCTATGCCACTGATCGGTCCGCGATGCTGGATCACGAAGATTCCCCCAGAAGTATGGTGTGTCCCTGCTCGGCCTTGACCCGCAGATACTCGTGATTGCGTTCGGTCCGGTGGACGCCCGTGGGGAGGGCCTCCTCCACGGTGATGCCGTAGTTCTCCAACTGGTGGACCTTGTCGGGGTTGTTGGTGCGCAGCCGGATGCGTGTCACACCGAGGGCGCGCAGCATCTGCGCGGCAACGCGGTAGTCGCGCAGGTCGTCCGAGAAGTTCAGCTCCCGGTTCGCGGCGAAGGTGTCGAGGCCCCGGTCGTCCTGGAGCCGATAGGCGTCGAGTTTGTTGTACAGCCCGATGCCACGCCCTTCCTGCCGGAGGTACAGCAGGATGCCCCCGCGGTCGGAGAAGAGGTCGACCACCTCGGTCAGCTGTGGTCCGCAGTCGCAGCGAGCGGAGCCGAACACATCCCCCGTGAGACATTCCGAATGCACCCGCACCAGGGGAACCGCCTGGGCGAACGGGAACACCACGGCAATGTGTTCGCGCCCGTCGGCCAGTCCGGTGAAGCTGACCATTTCGGCGGTGCGCCAGTTTCCGTCACTTCGGCGCACCGGCACCTCGACCCGGGTACGGACCGTGGCCTGCGTCGTGAGCGGGCCGGTCCTCGGTTGCGGCGTCTCGCCGCTGGACGTGCTCAGCATGGATCGTCCCTCCGCTGGTAACGGCCCGATTAAGTAACCATGCGGTCGCCCATAGGCATAGTACGGACAGGCCGAAACACCATCCGAACCGTTTTCCGTCCAGCACCGAGAGTTGAGAGGTGTTCATTCACAAGCGGAATCACGCGGTTCGCACAGGCGCCGCCGGAAGCGAGTGAAGTCCTGCGTCGAAACGCCAGGAACGGAACGCCTCGAGCAGTCCGAGTCTCTGACCGGAGCACTGGCTGCGCCCGTGGCGGGGATGCCGGACCGAAGCGGCCCGGTGCCGCCCGTGCCTGGCGCGCCGCGCTCTCGGCAGACGACCGAGACAACATCTCGTCCGCAGGCGCCGGCGGGTGCGACGGCGTTTCCGCCAGGGCACAGCGACCTGGCCGTCCGGCGTCTGCGACAGCGTCGTCGACGCCGGCCGTCCGAAGCACCTGCGGGGAGCCGGCGCGCCACGAAAAGCTGGATCGGAACGCAACCGGCGGATCAGGTCACACCTGTCGGTCCGCCCTCAGGTTCACCTTCCGGTTGCAAGCAACCGGCTGCAAGAGACCGGCCGGACCTCTTCCTGAGCCCGGCCGCGGAACGTCCGGAAGCCGGCTGGAGAAGCAGCCGGCGCCCCCGGCCCGAGAGTGTGTCCGTGAAGTCCCGTCTGCCGTCCGACGCCCGGCATGCTCCCTCGAACTCTTCGAGCGGGGCCCCCAGGACGCAGCGGACGCCGCTCGGTCCGCCCTGCGGGCGGACGACGCGACTTCGCGGACACGATTCAGGCCTTGCGGCGCTGTCCGTCGCTCCGGCGGGACGGACACTCCGCGCGCCCGGAGCCGGCCGTGACCTCCCGGGAGCCGAGGGTGCTGTTTCCTTCCTGCGCGCGCCCGCTCTCGTCGCGGTCCTCGCCGGCGGCCTTGCCGTCGCCGTCGTCGCTGAGCACCTGGTCGCCGTAGAGATCCTCCAGCCAGGTCTGCTGGTAGATGGTGTCGAGATAGCGTTCGCCGAGGTCGGGGGCGATGGCCACCGCGGTCAGGCCGGGGGAGCCGTGACGGTCCAGCCAGCCGCTGGCGCCGCTGACCACCGTCCCGGTGGAGCCGCCGAACAGGAAACCCCGCCGGGCCAGCCGGTGGCAGGCGCGGATGGTGTCCGCCTCCTCCACCCGGATCACCTCGTCGACGAAGGACTCGTCCAGCAGCGGCGGGCGCATGCTCATGCCCAGGCCGGGGATCATCCGCCGGCCCGGAGGGCCGCCGAAGGCCACCGAGCCGACGGTGTCCACGGCGACGATCCGCACCGGCCGGTGCCACTCGCGGAAGTACCGCGCACACCCCATGAGGGTGCCCGTGGTGCCCGCCCCCACGAACAGCACGTCCAGCTGCGGGAACTGGGCGGCGATCTCCGGCGCCGTCGTGCGGTAGTGCGCCTGCCAGTTGCCCGGGTTGGTGTACTGGCTCAGCCACACGTACCGCTCGTCGGAGGCGCACAGCGCCCGCACATAGTCGATCCGCGCGCCGAGGAACCCGCCGTTGGCGTCCAGGTCGGCGATGACATGCACCTCGCTGCCCAGCGCCTCCATCAGCAGCCTGGTCGACAGGTTGCAGCGGGAGTCCGTGACGCACAGGAACCGGTAGCCCTTGCTGGCCGCGATCACACTGAGAGCCACCCCGAGGTTGCCGGACGAGGACTCGATCAGGATCGAGTCCTTGGTCAGCAGGCCGTCCCGCTCCGCGGCCTCCACCATCTCGACCGCGGCCTTCAGCTTGATCGAGCCGGCGAAGTTGAAACCCTCGCACTTCAGGTAGAGCGAGCGCCCGATGATCGGCTTCAGATCGACGTACAGCTGGCCTTCGTTGAAGTGGTGGGGTGCGGAGATGACGGGCACGAGGGCCTCCTGATGCGTGGGCCGGACACGGGGCGATCAGCCGGCGAGGCGGCGATCAGCCGTACCGGCGCAGCTCGTGGAAGAAGTCGTCGATGACATGGAGTTCGCCGGTCCGGGCGACCTCGTCGTGCACGTACTTGCCGACGGCGAGGTCGAGGACCCCGAGACCGAACGGGGAGAAGACGATGGTCCGGTCGGCGGGCGGCCGGACACGTCCGGTCAGGACGTCGTCGAGGGTGCCGTCGAGGAAGTCCCGCCCGCCGGTGAGCTGTTCGGCCAGGTGCGGGGAGGTCTCCGCCTTCAGGCAGTGCTCGACGTCGTCGACGAAGTTCGCCGACTCCAGCAGGATCCGCGGGTCCAGATCGCGCAGCGACACGTGCAGCACCACCGGGCGGTGGGCGAACCAGGACGTCTCGGTGACGTGCGGGGTGCCCGCGACCGTGGCGAACACGATCAGGTCGCTGGAGCGGATCAGCGCCTCCGGGCCGTCGTGCACGGTGACCTCGCCGGGTGTGCCGGCCTGCCGCAGATACCCGCAGAACCCGGCGGCGCTGTCGGCGGACACGTCGTACACGCCGACGGTGTCGAAGCTCCAGCCGGTTCCGGTGAGATACGTGTGGATGTAGCGGGCGATCAGGCCCGTGCCGAAGAACCCCACGCGCCGGGGCCGTTGCCGGGTGCGGGTGAGGCGGTCCGCGGCCAGCGCGGCGGAGGCCGCGGTCCGGGTGGCGCTGATGATGGAACTCTCCAGGCAGGCGAACGGGTAGCCGGTGACGGGGTCGTTGAGGATCAGCACCGCCGACGCCCGGGGCAGCCCGGAGGACACGTTGTCCGGGAAACTGGAGATCCACTTGATGCCGTCCACAGCCACCTGGCCGCCCACGGAGGCGGGCAGCGCGATGATCCGCGACGCGGGCCGGTCCGGGAAGCGGAGGAAGTACGACGGCGGGTTCACCGTCCGGCCCTCGCCGTGCAGCCGGTAGGCCGCCTCGACCAGCTCCGTGATCTGTTTCTCCCGGCCGTGCAGCGCCCGCTGCACCTGCGCGCCGGTGATCACCGCGAACGCCGGGACGGTGCGGTCCGGTCCCGCGGCGGCGGGCCCGGTGGCGGGGGAGGTCACAGAGGTCATCGCCGCTCTCCTTCCTGCGCGCGGCTCTCGGCCAGGACACGCGGTTCGGCCAGGGCCACCAGCACCTCCCGCGCCCCGGTGAAGGGCTCCCGGCTGTGCGCGGTGCGGATGTTGTCGACCAGCATCAGATCGCCGGCCTGCCACGGCTCGCGCCGGGTGTGACGTTCGTAGACGGTGTTGAGCAGCTCCACGACGTCCTCGCCGATCTCGCCGCCGTCGCCGTAGCGTGTGTTGAACGGCAGCCCGTCCTCGCCGTACTCGTCGACCAGGTACTCGCGCACCTCCGGCGCCAGCGTCCACTGGTTGAGGAAGGCGATCTGGTTGAACCAGCAGGTGCGGCCGGTGACCGGATGCCGGACCACCGCGGGGCGGCGCTGCCGGGTGCGCAGCGTGCCGTCGGGCCGCCAGGAGAAGTCGATGCCGTGGGCACGGCAGTAGTTCTCGACCGTCTCCCGGTCGTCGCTGCCGAACGACTCGGCCAGGGACGCGCCGATCTCGTCGTTGTAGCTGCGGGTGAGCAGCCAGCCCTCCCGCTCGAACCGCTCACGCACCTCGGCCGGCAGCGCCCGCAGCACCTCCTCGGCGTCGGCCACCCCCGTGGCGCCGCCCTCGGCGGGCGCGGTCAGGCACGCGAACAGCAGCAGACCTGGCACGCGCTGCGCGTAGCTCAGCTCGTGATGCATGCACATCGGCTGGTTGTCCGGCCACGCGGTGGAGGAGTACAGCCCGTCGCCGTACGGCGTCCGGGGCGCGAACGCCTCCCGTTCGGCCATGAGGTCACCGGCCAGCGCGGCGAACACGGCCCTGACCTGCTCCTTGTCGCGCAGCCCCAGGCCGCGCACCAGCAGCGCGCCGTGCTCGGTGACCTGCGCGCGCAGCGCCTGGCGGTGTCCGGCCGCCCAGCCGGCCGGATCGGCCGGGGGGGCCACCCGCAGGACGGGTGGCCTGTCCGGTCGCAGGTCCACCTCCAGCAGGGAGGCCGGGGACGAGAACGACATCACGGTTTTCCTTCCGTTGCTGCGGTGGTTGTCGTCACAGGGCCGCCGGTTCGGCGGCGCCCAGCACGGCCCGGGCCGCCTCGGCCGGCCGGGTACGGACGAAGTAGTGGCCGCCGGCGGGCAGTTCGTGCAGGTCCACGTGGTCGGCGAGCAGCCGCCAGTCCTGATGGCGGTCGCGGAAGCCGGCGGTGTGCGGGTCGTCGGCGGCGACGACCACCGTGACCGCCGCGACCGGCTTGTCCGCGGGCGGATCGTCCAGGAGGGCGGCGAAGTAGTGGTCCGCCACCACGCAGTCGTGGCGGTAGGCGGCCGCGACCCGCTCGGCCTGCGCCGCGGTCAGCTCGCCCAGCTCGCGGTGCCCGCCGTCCGCGGCCAGCCGGGCGGCGATCTCGGCGTTGCTCCGCTGCTTCAACTCCACGGCGTGGGCGCGCCGTTCGGCGGTCGTGCCGAGCAGCTGCGCGCCGAGGAACAGCCGCGGCACCTCCACCCCGCGTGCGTGCAGCAGCCGTGCCGCCGCCACCGCGAGGGCGGTCCCCGCGGAGTGGCCCCACAGCAGCACCCGCCGCAGCCCGTGCCCGGCGATCTCGTCGACGACCTGCTCGGCCACCTGCTGCAGCGGCGCGAACCGCTCGTCGGGCGCGGCCGGGTCGTGGCCGGGCAGATCCACGGCGTACACCGCCAGGCCGCGGCCGGCGAGAGCGCCCGCCATCGGCTGGAAGTTCACCGCGTTGCCGCCCGCGTGCGGGAAGCACACCAGGGTGCCCTGCGCCGTGCCGCGCGGCCGGGCGAGCGGCTGCAGCAGTCCGGTGCGCCGCTCCGCCGGACCGTCCAGCAGCGCGGCCAGGTCGGCGAGCCGCGGATGGCGGGTGATGTCCCGCAGGGACACCGCGCGGTTCAGGGCGATGGTGAGTTTCACCGCCGACAAGGACGTGCCGCCGGAGTCGAAGAAGTGGTCGTGGCGGCCGATGCGGTGCCGGGGCACGCCGAGCACGTCCGCCCAGACGGCTGCCAGCCTCCGCTCGGCCGGGGTGCGCGGCGCCCGGTCCTGCTCCTCGCCGTCCGGCGGCGAGGCGGTGTCCGGGCCGGACACGTGTGCGGCCAGCGCGGTCAGCGCCTTGCGGTCGATCTTGCCATTGGCGGTCAGCGGCAGCGCCTCCTGCCAGTGGAACGCCGCCGGCACCATGTACGAGGGCAGCGCCGCCCCCAGCACCTGCTGCAACTCCTCGGGCTGGAGCCGCCGGCCCGTGTAGAAGGCGACCAGACGCGCACTGCCGCCCGCCTGTCCGGTGACGACCACCGCGCCGTCCCGTACACCCGGCACCCGCAGCAGCGTGTTCTCGATCTCGCCGATCTCGATGCGGAAACCGCGGATCTTGACCTGGCTGTCCCGGCGGCCGAGGAACTCCAGCTTTCCGTCCGGGTGCCAGCGCCCCCAGTCACCGCCCAGGTACAGCCGCTCGCCGGGCCGGTAGGGATCCTCGCGGTAGGCCTCCCGGGTGCGTTCGGGGTCGTTGACGTAGCCGCGTCCCACGCACACCCCGGAGAACGCGATCAGCCCGGGGGCGCCCAGCGGCACCAGATTCAGGCGGGTGTCGACGACATAGACCCGCACGTTGTTCACGGGACGGCCGAGCAGCACCCGCTGAGGCACCGCCTCCATGACCTCGTGATTGGTGTCGTCGGACGTCTCGGTCAGACCGTAGGCGTTGACCAGCCGGATCCCCGGCCGCAGCGCGAACCACCGCTGGATCAGCTCCCGTTTCAACGCCTCGCCGGTCACCGACACACAGGCCAGGTCCGGCAGGTCGCGCGGGTGCCGCTCCAGATACGACACCAGCACCTCCAGGTAGGAGGGCACCACCTGGGCCACCGTGACCCGACCGCGGGCCAGGGTGTCCACGAAGCGCTCCATGTCCGTGACCGCGTCCTGCTCCACCAGCAGGGTGCGCCCGCCGACCAGCAGAGCCGCCAGCAGCTGCCACAGCGAGATGTCGAAGCACTGCGGGGCGGTCTGCGCCACCACCGTCCCGGGCCCGATCCCCAGGTCGTCGATCTTGGCGAACAGGTGGTTGAGCATGCCCGCGTGCTCGCACATCGCACCCTTCGGCTCCCCGGTGGAGCCGGAGGTGAAGTAGATGTACGCCAGCTGCCCGGGGGCCACCTCCACCCCGAGGTCGTCCTCGGCGTGCCCCTCCGCGTACGCGGTCTCGATCAGCAGCTTCTCGACGTCCTCCGGCAGGGTGGCCAGGGCCTCGTCCAGGCAGGCGGTGCTGCCGGGCTCGGTCAGCACCAGCCGGCAGCCGGCCCGCGACAGCGTCGCCGCGATGCGGCCCGCCGGGAAGTGCGGTTCGACGGGCAGATAGACACCGCCGGCCTTGAACACCGCCAGCACCGCCGCCAGCCAGTCCAGGTTCCGCTCGGTGACGACGGCCACCACGTCCTCGCGGCCCAGCCCGCGCGCCCGCAGCGCCCGTGCCAGCCGGTTCGCGCGGGCGTTCAGCTCCCCGTACGTCCAGGAACGCTCACCGAACACCGCGGCCACCGTGCCGGGATGCTCCCGCACCCGCTGCTCGAACAGCTCGTGGGCGCGGGCGTCAGGCAGTTCGCGGTGCGGTCCGGCCAGGTCCTCCAGCTGCGCACGCACCTCCGCCGCCGACAGCAGGCTCTGCCCGGCGTGCTCGGCGTCCACGTCGGCGGTCATCCGGCCGAGCGCGGCCACGTGATACCCGGCGATCCGGGCCGCCGCAGGGGCGTCCAGCACCTCGGTGCGGTACCGCACCCGCAGCACGCAGCGGCCGCTGTGCTCGCGGTGCCCCACCGCCAGCACGGCATCCTCGGGCAGGGTGGGTGCGCTGTCCTCCGGGTCGAACACCGCCTCGTAGGCGGGTCCGGTCAGGCCCAGCTCCCGGCGCAGGGCGGCCACGGGGAAGTCCCGGTGCGTCAGCAGGTCCGTCTCGGCGCGCCGGACGGCGAGGAGCAGCTCGCGCCAGGTGCGTGGGGCGAGCGGGAGACGGCAGGGGAGCGGGGCGAGTGCGGTGCCGGTGACCAGGCCGGTCACCACGTCCTCGTCCGCGCTGAGCACCGCCAGCACCTTGGCGTGCGCGGCCAGCAGCACCGTGCGGGCCGGCACCCCGGTCCGGGCCGCCAGGGCACGCACCGCCCCGGCGACCTCCTCGGGCACCGGCTCCTCGTGTTCGGCCACACCCGGCACCGGATCGCGTGCCCACCGCGGGACGGCGGTGGCACCGCCGGCGGTCAGCACCTCGGCCCAGAAGTCTCTGTCCGCTGCCGTGAGCGTTCCCATCGATGACCCTCTCTCACTTCGCCGTCGCCGTGGCCGGGGCGGCCGGGTTGCCCGCCCAGTACGCGTCCGGGGCCACTTCCTCGCCCTTCATCAGGAAGGAGTCGGGTGCCAGGACCGCACCGTCGCCCACCGTCACGCCGTAGTGCACATGTGCCGCCACACCGAGGGTGACGCGGGCGCCGAGCCTGGTGTGGTCGGACTTGAAGGTGCCGTCCTCCTGCGAATGGCACTGGATCTTGCTGCCGGCGTTCAGCGTGCAGTCGTCCCCGATGGCGGTGAGCGTGCGCTCCGTGATGTAGCAGCCGTCGTCGAACACCCGGCGGCCGATGCGCACACCCATCAGCCGCCACACCAGTGCCTTGAACGGCGTCCCGTTGAACAGGTTCAGATAGTGATCGGGCACCTTCCACAGCCGCTCGTGCCACCAGAAGTACGGGTCGTAGATGGAGCACAGCTTCGGCTGCAGCGGCCGGAAGGAGGTGATGCACCGTTCCAGCAGGACGTAGTAGCCGGCGCTGACGACCAGACTGACCGCCAGCCAGCTGCCGACCACCACGTGCCCAAGCGTGCCGTACAGGCCGGCGGTCAGCAGGCCGAGCAGGGCCAGCAGCACGGTGTGCAGCCAGCGCACCGTCAGGTGCAGTGCCATGGACCGCAGGTTGTAACGGTTCTTCGCGGCGAGACTGCGGCGCAGTGCCGCACCGGTGCGCAGATGGTCGAAGCGCGCGTCGCGCTCCACCGACCGGGGGATCTCGAAGCAGGGCGACCCGAGCAGCCCCACGTTCTGCCGGATCTCGCCGTCGAGGGGGACCATCACCTTCGTCGCCAGCAGGCAGTTGTCGCCGGTGCGCGCACCGGCGGGGAAGGCGATGTTGTTGCCGAGGAAGTTGCGGGCCCCGATCGTCGCCTGCGACACCCGGAAGGAGGTGCTTGAGTACTCCGCGTTCAGCACGGACAGCCCGTCGGCGATCATGGTGCCGCTGCCGACCTTCACCAGGAACGGCGTCTCGTGCTGCACCTCGGTGCCGAAGTTGGAGCCGGTCTGCTCGACCGTGGACAGGTCGTAGCCCAGGCCGCGCAGGTAGGGGACGATGTAGGAGCTGTCACCGAGAAGCCAGGTGAAGAAGCGGATGTTCGTCAGGGTGGACACCGCGCGGTGCAGCGCGTAGTGGAAGCCGTAGAGCGGGTACACCCGGTCGGGGCGGACGGCCAGACGCAGCAGCCGTGAGGCGCCGAACAGCGTGAACAGGCCGAGCAGGACGCCGCCGAAGTACACCACGGTGGCCACCAGCAGCGCGTCCGCGACGAGTGCGGCGGCCGAGGCGCCCTGGGCCGCGGGGTCCAGCTGCTCGCGCAGGGAGGGGACCTCCGCGCACACCATGTACACCCCGCCGACGGTCAGCGGCAGATACAGCAGGATCAGCTGCGCCAGGGTGGTCAGGGCGAAGCCGAGGCGGCGCGGCCTGCCGCAGCGGGCCGGCGGGACCCGTACGTGGTCCACCTCGGTGGGCTGGGCGGGTGACCCGTGCCGGCGCTCCCCGGCCGGGATCTCCTGCCCCCGGTACAGGGCGGAGGAGTGGCCGAGCTGTGCTCCGTCGCCGAGGGCGGTGTCGATGTCGAGCACGGTCCGCTCGCCGACGAACACGTCCCGGCCGAGTGTGACGCGGCCGGTCTGGATCCGCCCCGCATGGGCCCGGTAGCAGAGGAAGAGCGAGTCCTTGCGGATCACCGTGCCGGAGCCGATGGTGAGCAGGTCGGTGCAGACGGGGACGGAGCGGGAGAGGATCGTCACGTCCCGGCCGATCCGCGCGCCCAGCGCCCGCAGATACATCACATACAGCGGATTGCCGGCGAACAGCACCATCGGGTTGGCGTGCAGCAGCGACTTGACGATCCAGAACCGCAGGTAGGCCCAGCTCCACACGGGGAACTCGCGAGGGGTCCAGCGCCCCACCAGAATCCACTTCGCCGCGACCGGGACGGCGCACAGGGCGAGGAATCCGGCGGCACCGCACAGCAGGGAGCGCAGATAGATGTGCCACAGGCCGTCGGCCGCGGCCACCCATTCGTAGGCCTCGGCGGTGACCAGACCGATGACACCCGTGTACCCCAGGAACAGCAGCGACTGCGCGGCACCGCAGACCAGGTGCTGCCCCCGGCGCGGTGGTGCGGCCGACTCCGCATGCTCCGGCTGCTCCGGCCGGCCGTCCTCGGCGGCCGGCGCCTGCGCGTCGGCGGGTGCCTGGGCCTGCGCGTCGGCGGGAACGGCGAGCGCGGCCGCCAGGTCGCGGATCGTGGGATGCCGGTAGATGTCCTTGATGGACACCGACGGCAGGCCCTCCCGTTTGCGGACCCGGGCACAGAACTGCGCCATCACCATGGAGTTGGCGCCGAGATCGGTGAAGAAGTGGTCGTCGGGCCCGACCTGGTCGGCGTGCACGAGGTCCGCCAGCACGGCGGTGAGTTCCCGTTCGATGTCGGCCGCCGCCGGGGCGGGCTGCGCACGCGGGGTGATCGCGGATCCGTCCGGTCCGGGCATTAGGATGTCGGCAGACTTCTCCACCATGCGAACTCCCTGAAAGGTCGAGAACGGCCGGCCGATGCGGCCGGTCCCCGGGACCGAGCGTTGTTCGAATCGTGCGGTGTTCGAGGCTCGAGGTGTGCGGTGTTCGGCGCCGTCCGTCGTCCAGGACGGCGGGTGTCCGGGATCGTGCGGTGTTCGACGACAAAAGCCATGGACCAGTCTTGTCCGCACATCGCGGAGTTGCCACCAAATCGGCGGTGCACCCTGCCGCCGCCACCGGCCGGTTTCGGCACATTGGCCGGTCATCGTGGGTGCCGGTCGCGACACGTGTCACCCGAATGGCCTTCACTCTGGTGAGTGTGCGTGGTGTAGGAAGTTGACGGGGTGTGGGGTGGCGTCCGGTGACCGGCCGCGGCCGAGTGGCTCCCGCCGACGGGTGCGCGCACACTGAGCAGTGACGCACGGCGTCGTCGTCCGCCGCCCGGGCCGCCCGTCGGCGCCTGGAGTGATGCGGAGCCGCCCGACGCCGGGCATGCCTGCTCATCCGCCGGACCGTTCGTCGAGAGGGCCGACATGGCCGTAGACATCCCGCCCCTGATCAAACCCTCGCACCTCCGGCGACGCGGAGGGTTGTGGGGAGAGTGCCTGGCGGAATTCCTGGGGACGCTGGTGATCGTCGCCTTCGGTGACGGCGTGGTCGCCATGGCGGTCGCGGCCCTGCCCGGTTCCGGCCGGACGGAGGGCCCCACGACCTTCTTCCTGGGGGCCGGCGACTGGTTGCTGATCGGCTGGGGCTGGGCGTTCGCCGTGGCCTTCGCCGTGTATGTGGCCGGTGGTGTCAGCGGCGCCCATCTCAACCCGGCCGTGACACTGGCATTCGCCCTCCGGCGCAGGTTCCCCTGGGCGAAGGTCGCACCGTACTGGCTGTCACAGCTGGTCGGCGCCTTCGCCGGTGCCGCCCTGGTGTACGCCGTCTACCACGACGCCATCAACACCTTCGACCAGGCGTCGCAGGGCCCGAAGACCAACGGGCACACCCTGGCCTCGTTCTCCATCTTCGCCACCTTCCCGGCACCCTACTTCCACGGCGGCGTCTGGGGACCGCTCGTGGACCAGATCGTCGGCACCGCATTCCTGCTGCTGCTGATCCTGGCGATCGTCGACATGCGCAACATGGCCCCGAAGGGCAATCTCGGGCCGCTGCTCATCGGCCTCGCCGTCGGCGCCATCGGCATCTCCTACGGCGCCAACGCCGGGTATGCCATCAACCCCGCCCGCGACTTCGGGCCGCGCCTGTTCGCGTATGCCGCCGGGTGGGGCGATCTCGCGCTGCCGGGTTCCCTGGCGGGTTCGTTCAGCCACTACTGGTGGATTCCCATCGTCGGACCGCTCGTCGGCGGTGTGGTCGGCGCGCTCGTCTACGACCTGTTCGTCGGCGACGTGCTGCATCTGCGCGCCCATCAGGCTGCCGCACCTCCCCCCGGCCGCACCCGGGGCACACCGGCGCCCGAGGAGGAGTGACCGAGCCCGTCGCCGTGCGCCCGAAGCCGCCGGGCGCCCACACGGGCACCCGGCGGCCCGGCATCGGCACCGGCGGGCGACGTTCCCGGCACGCCCCGTCCGAGAACCGTCGGTGAGCTCCCGTCAGCCCGTGCTGAGCACCATGCGGAAGCGGGCGGCACCCGAGAGCATCTTGCGGTAGGCCTCGTCGGCCTGCTCCAGCGGCACGATCTCGGTCATCGGCCGTACCCCGTTGAGGGCGCTGAACTCCATGGTCTCCTGCACGTCCTGCGCGGTGCCGGACGGGTGCCCGCGCACGACCCGGCCGCCCGTGATCAGCTGTGCCGGGGAGATGTCCAGCGGTTCGGGGGCCACACCGATGACCACCAGCTCGCCCCGGTGCGTCAGCCCGTCGACGGTCGCCGAGACGGCCTCGGAGCTGCCGGCGGTGGCCACCAGCACCTTGACCCCGCCGAGCGCACGCAGCGCCTCGGCGACATCTGTGGCCGCGGTGCTGTCGACGTAGTGGTGGGCGCCCAGCTGCTTGGCGAGGTCGGCCTTGCCGGGGCCCCGGGCGATCGCGACGGTCTCCATCCCCATGGCCGCCGCGAACTGCACCCCCAGGTGGCCCAGACCGCCGATGCCGAGCACCGCGACCCGGTCGCCCGGACGGGCGGAGCTGCGCCGCAGCCCGTTGAACACGGTCACGCCCGCGCAGGCCAGCGGTCCCGCGTCGCTCGCGGCCAGCGCGTCCGGGATCCGGGCCAGGGCGTCGACCGGGGCGATCACCTGCTGGGCGAAGCCGCCGTCGTAGGTCCAGCCGGGCACCTTGAGATTCACGCACACGATGAAGTCCCCCTGCCGGCACGGCGTGCAGTGCAGGCAGCTGCCGCCGAACCAGCCGACGGTCACCCGGTCGCCCACCTGCCAGCCGTACTCCTCGGCCCGAGTGCCCAGCTGCTCGATCCGTCCGGCGATCTCGTGTCCGGCGACCACCGGGAAGCGGATGCCCGGCACCGCGCCGTCGACGAACAGCGAGTCGCTGTGGCAGATGCCGCAGGCCTCCACGGCGATCCGGACGTGGCCGGGTCCGGGCTCCGGCACTTCCCGCTCGGCGATCTCCAGGGGCCCGCCGGCGGACATGACCTGTGCGACTGTATAGGTGCTCATCCCGGCCTCCTCCCGAACATGTGTCGCGGCCTTCTTCTCCAGCACACCAGGTCACGGCTCATCGCGCGCGCCGGGCCACGGGCGGGTGGCGGGCCGCCCCGGCGGCCGGTACACGCGCGGCCGCACGGACGGCGGGGCAGGGGGCGGCGGGGTCAGCTCCGGGGCATCGGGCGCACGGTGAGGATCTGCTGGGCGTGGCCCACCGGGCCGTGCACGTCGTGCAGGACCGTACTGGTCAGGCCCTGGCCGGTGGGGCCGAACACCACCGTGGTGTCCAGGCCGGTCCAGCCGGCCTCCGGCTGCCGGTGCAGGTGCACGGTCAGGTCCACGTTGGGGAACATCCACTCCGTCGGCGACCGGCGTACCGCTATGCCGTTGGCCGTGTCGACCAGGGCCAGGTAGGAGGCGAGCGGGCTGCTGGGCTCGTCCGCGACCAGGGTCAGCGGTGTGGAGACCCAGGCGGTGGTGCGGCCCGGTCGCGGCGGGGCGACGGGGCGGACGTCGAGGGAGGCGATGTAGCCGCCGGGCCACAGCTCGGCCATCGGCCAGGGCCGGATCCGCTCGGGCGGGGGCAGCCGTTCGCCCGCGCCGCCGGCGACGGCCGTCGTGTCCTGCGCCGACAACAGCCAGACGCGCGCCCGGACCACGGCCCGGCCGCCGATGCGGACCGTCGCCTCCAGCAGTTCGATGGTCCGGCCCGGACGGACGGTCTCCACCTGGATCTCGCACTCGTCCAGGGCCAGGCGGCCCAGGATGTCGTAGCTGATCCGGGACAGCACCAGGGCTTGGTCCGGCCGTGCGGCGAGGTACTGGTCGACGGCGTGGACGACGAGGCCGCCGAGCGGGCTGAAGTGCTGCTCGTCGGTGTTCCAGGCGCCGCCGGCGTGGACGGTCGGCTTGAAGCGATGCTCGTCGGTGCGCATGTAGTAGCTGTCGGGGACCACGGTGCCGGTGATCAACGCGGGTGTCTCCTTGCGACGGTCGTGCGGCCGGGACGGGGGCTCCGGCCTGCGGGGCCGCCGAAGCCCGGGCCGGGGGACGGGTGAGGGGAGGGTCAGTCCGTGCTCACCCAGGCGCGGCGTTCGGCGGAGAGCGCCATGGCGTCCAGCGCGGACGCCGCCGCCACGGCGTCCTTCAGGGTCGCGCCGTGCGGGGTGCCGTCCACGATCGAGCGCACGAAGTGATGAGCCTCGATCACCTTGAGATCGTCGTAGCCCATGGCGTTGGCCGCGCCCGGCTGGAACGCGTCGTACGCGCCGTGTCCGGGGCCGACGTAGACGGTGCTGACCGGCTGGTCCTGGTACGCGGTGCCACGGCTGACGCCCAGTTCGCCCATGCGCCGGAAGTCCCAGAAGAGTGCGCCACGTGTGCCGTGGATCTCGAACCCGTAGGCGTTCTGCTCGCCGACCGACACCCGGCAGGCCTCCAGCACCCCGCGCGCGCCGGAGGCGAAGCGCAGCAGGCAGCTGACGTAGTCGTCGTTCTCCACCGGGCCGGGTGTGCCGCCCGTGGCGCGGGTGTGTCCGGCGGTGGCGCCCGCGGGGCGGGCCCGCTCGGGCACGAACACGGCTGTGTCGGCGCACAGCGACGCGATCTCGCCGAGCAGGTACCGGGCCAGGTCCACCCCGTGCGAGGCCAGGTCGCCGAGCACCCCGCTGCCGCCGCGTGCCCGCTCGTACCGCCAGGTCAGCGCCCCCTCGGGATGGGCGGCGTAGTCGCTGAACAGCCGGATGCGCACATGCGTGGGGGTCCCGATCTCACCGGCGGCGATCATGTCGTGGGCGGCGACGACCGCGGGCGCGTGGCGATAGTTGAACCCGACCGTGCCCCGCACCCCCGCCTTCTCGGCCGCCTCCGCGACCGCGCGGGCGTCGGCGGCGTCCAGGCCGACCGGTTTCTCGATCCACAGATGCTTGCCGGCCTCGGCCAGGGCGACGCCGATCTCACGGTGCAGGACGTTCGGCGCCGTGACGCTGACGGCCTGCACGTCGGGGTCGGTGAGGATCTCGTGCCAGTCGGTGGTGGCCCGGGCGAACCCGTAGCGTTCGGCGGCCTCGGCCGCTCTGCCGGGCACCTCGTCGGCCACCACGACCGGACGCGGCCGCACCGCCGGCTGCGGGAAGTGGTGCGGCAGACGGGCGTACGCCTGGGTGTGCACCCGCCCCATCCAGCCGAATCCGACGACGGCGACACCGAGCGTCTCCACCATGACAGCCCTCAACCCTTTCACCGGCCTGCCCGGCCTTCCCGCCGGCCCGTCGTCTTGGACCGCTCCAACGGCGGCCGCACCTCACGATGGGCGGTCGCCGGAGCACGTGTCAACCCTCAGGACACCTGGAACGAGCGGGCCGGTGCGGGGGCTTTACACCGGGGCACGGGTGTGGAACGGTCCCAGGCATGCGAGCCCCGACCATCCGCGACGTGGCCGCGCGGGCCGGCGTGTCCAAGTCGCTGGTCTCGCTGGTGCTGCGCGGCTCCGGCAGCGTCCGCCCCGAGAAACGGCAGGCCGTGCTCGCCGCCGTGAAGGAACTGGGTTACCGGCCCAACGCCGCGGCCCGCAGTCTCAGCGAGCGCCGCACCCGCACCGTCGGTGTGCTTCTGGACGACCTGCGCAACCCCTGGTTCGTGGAGCTGCTCGACGGGCTCACCGCGCGCCTGCGCGACGCCGGGCTGCATGTGCTGCTGGGCGACGGCCGGCTCGACGAGCGTCTGGGGGAGGACCTGACCCGCACCTTCACGGAACTGCGCGTCGACGGGGTGGTGGCGGTGGGCACGCTGCGGGATCCGCAGGCGCTGCGCGCGGCGGCCGGCCGGGTGCCCGTCGTGGTGGCCGGCGCCCGCGAACCGGAGCTGCCGGGTGTGGACGTGGTCACCGGCGACGACGAGCTCGGCGCCCGGCTCGCCACCGAGCATTTGATCCGTCTCGGTCACCGGCGCATCGCGCACATCACGGGCCGGGGTGCGGTCGGCGCCCTGCGCCGCCGGGGTTTCGAGGCGGCGATGCGGGCGCACGGCCTGGCGGATGCGGCGCTGGTGGAAGCCGGCGACCTCACCGAGGAGGGCGGCCACCGGGCCGCCGTCCGGCTGCTCGGCCGAGAACCGCGGCCCACCGCCGTCTTCGCGGCCAACGACATCACCTGTGTGGGCGCGCTGTCGGCCGCCGCGGCGAGCGGACTTGACGTGCCGCGCGAGCTGTCCCTCGTCGGGTACGACAACACCTGCCTCGCCCGGCTGCGTCACCTGTGGCTGACCACGGTGGACCCCTCCGGTCACGAGGTGGGCCTGCGCGCCGCCCGCCGTCTCCTCGACCGCATCCAGGACCCGGACCGCCCGGGCACCGTCGAGCTGACCCGGCCCGTCCTCCGGGAGCGCGGAACCACCGCCCCGCCCGTCGCGAGCCGCTGACCTCTCCGCCCGCGACGGCACCTTCGGGCGCTGAGGGCTGCGGTGTACGGCTACGGGCGCGGACAGCCGCGGTCAGCGGCTTCGGGCTGGGCGCTGAGGGCTGCGGTGCACGGCCGGGACGATGACGGCGCACGTGAAGAGCGAGCAGCGTTCGGCTGCACCGAACAACGGTCCTTATCGGAGTAAAACGGATACCATCGGCCCATGGGCGGACCCGTGCAGTCCATCGAGCGCGCGGCGGCGATCCTGCGGCTGCTCGCCGGGGGACCCCGCAGGCTCGGGCTCGGCGAGGTCGCCTCCTCCCTCGGGCTGGCCAAGGGCACCGCACACGGCATCCTGCGCACCCTGCAGCGCGTGGACTTCGTCGAACAGGACGAGGTGACCGGGAAGTACCAGCTCGGAGCGGCCCTGCTGCACCTGGGCAGCAGCTACCTCGACGTCAACGAACTGCGCTCGCGTTCCCTGAACTGGGCGGACGCGCTGGCCGCGCGCAGCGGGGAGGCCGTCCGGCTGGGCACCCCGCTGGAGGACAGGGTGCTCGTCGTCCACCACGTCTTCCGGCCCGACGACTCGCTGCAGACGCTGGACGTCGGTGCCCTGCTGCCGCTGCACGCCTCCTCGATGGGCAAGGTGCTGCTTGCCTTCGGCACCGCGTCCCTCGGCACCCCGCCGGACGCGCGGCTGGAGGCGTACACCCGCCACACCCTGGTCACTCGGAGGGACCTGGACCGGGCGCTCGCCGAGATCCGCGAGCAGGGCTGGGCGATGGAGGTGCAGGAGATGAACCTGGGGGAGGCCGGGATCGCCGTCCCGATCCGCGGACAGGGCGGCCTCGTGATCGGCGCCATCGCCCTGTCCGGGGCACCCGAACGCATCTGTGACCCCGACGGGCGGCCGCAGCCCGTCCTGATCGGCCTGCTGCGGGAGGCGGCACGGGCCATATCCCGGGAACTGGGCGGCGGCCCGCCGACAGCGCCCCGCCAGCGCTCCACCTGACCCACCCGACTCGCGTGACGCACCGGAAGGCGGACCCGAAGCATGGCTGACCGGTATGTGATGTCCATCGACCAGGGCACCACGTCCACCCGATGCATCCTGTTCGACCAGCGCGGACGGCTGTGCTCGGTCGCCCAGCGGGAGCACCGCCAGTACTTCCCCCGGCCAGGCTGGGTCGAGCACGACCCGGTGGAGATCTGGCGCAACGTCCGCCGCATCGTGCCGGAGGCGATGGCGCACGTGGGTGCGGACGCCGGATCCATCGCCGCCATCGGCATCGCCAACCAGCGGGAGACCACCGTGCTCTGGGACCGGCGCACCGGCCTGCCGCTGGGCCGCGCGATCGTCTGGCAGGACACCCGCACCGCGCCCCTCGTCGACGCGCTCAGGGACCGTCCCGGCGACGAGTACTTCCTGGACCGCTGCGGCCTGCCGCCCTCCACGTACTTCTCCGCCCCCCGGATCCGCTGGCTGTTCGACCACGTGCAGGGACTCGAGACACGTGCCCGGGACGGCGAGGTGCTGTTCGGCACGATGGAGAGCTGGCTGATCTACAACCTCACCGGCGGCATCCACGGCGGACTGCACATCACCGACCCCACCAACGCCAGCCGCACCATGCTCGTCAACCTGCGCACCCTGACCTGGGACCCCGAGCTGCTGGACTTCTTCGGCGTGCCGCGCGTGCTGCTGCCGGAGATCCACTCCTCGGCCGAGAGCTACGGCGAGGCCCGTGCGCTGCTCCCGGGTGTGCGCATCACCGCCGCTCTCGGCGACCAGCACGCGGCGCTGTTCGGGCAGACGTGTTTCTCGCCCGGGGAGGCCAAGTGCACCTACGGCACCGGCAGCTTCCTGCTGAGGAACACCGGCACCGAGCTGGTGCGCTCCCGCAACGGCCTGATCACCACCATCGCCTACAAGATCGCGACCGAGCCCACGGTGTACGCCCTGGAGGGGCCGATGGCCGTCACCGGCTCGCTGGTGCAGTGGTTCCGCGACCAGCTCGGGCTGATCGGCACCGCGCCCGAGATCGAGACCCTGGCACGGACGGTGGAGGACAACGGCGGCTGCTACATCGTGCCGGCCTTCTCCGGCCTGTTCGCCCCCCACTGGCGCAGCGACGCCCGCGGGGTCGTCGTCGGCCTGACCTCCTACATCACCAAGGGCCACCTGGCCCGCGCCGTGCTGGAGGCGACCGCCTGGCAGACCCGGGAGGTCGTCGACGCCATGAACGCCGACTGCGGACTGTCCCTGCGCCGGCTGAAGGTGGACGGCGGCATGACCAGCGACAACCTGCTGATGCAGATGCTCGCCGACGTGCTCGACCTGCCCGTGGTGCGGCCCCTGGTGGCCGAGACGGTCTCCCTGGGCGCCGCCTACGCCGCCGGGCTCGCCGTCGAGTACTGGCCGGACCTGGAGGCGCTGCGTGCCAACTGGCACCGGGCCGCCCAGTGGCTGCCCGCGATGGATCCCGAGCGGCGCGAGGAGGAGTACGAGAGCTGGCGGCAGGCCGTCGAACGGTCCTTCGGCTGGGTCCGTCCGTCCCGCAGGCCGGGCGCACCCTGAGCGTCGCGCCGCGGCACACCCTGACGGCGCCGCGCCGCTGGGCAGGACCTCGCACGTGCCCCCGGGGCGTCCTCCGCCCGCGGACGGTTGCACCGCCCGCTGCTGGGTACGCGAGCAGGGCTGCCCGGGCACACTCCCGGACAGGCCGCACGAACCCCGCGACCAGGGAATCTGCCATGGAGACACCCGCCAACCACGAGAACGCCACGCCCGCCCAGCGCGCGCTGGACGTGCTCGCCGTGAACGCCGAGGACCCGGCGGCGCTGGACACGCTCGCCGGCAGCGACGTCCTGATCCCGGTGCCCGACGACGTCAGCGACGAGGACGCCACCAACCCGTCGGCGGTGGCGCTGCCGGTCCTGGAACAGCCCGGCGGCGTACCGGTGGTGCCCGTGTTCACCTCCGAACTGGAGATGTCCCAGCTGCTGCCCTTCATCTCCCGCTACCGCCTGGTGCCGCTCGGCGCCCTCGCCTCGCAGTGGCCGGCCGACGACCTGTCGCTCACCATCGACGGCAGCTCACCGCACGGCCTGACCCTGACCTCCGAGGGCGTGCGCAACCTGCTGGCACGGCCGCAGAGCTGAGCGGCGCGGGGACGCCCGCCGACGAGACGCGGCGTCCTGCGCCCCGACCGGCGCCGGGCCGCGGGGCGCCGTCCGCCGGTCCGGTCGCCGTCCGGCGAGCCGCCCGGTTTGACAGGCACCGGCCGCCGGCCGCATCATCGGCCCGTGAACCTGTCAGACAGCCAGACAGCAGGTCCGGTACCGCGCCGCGTCAGCGCGACGGAAGCGGTCCTGACCCACCTGCGCGGCGCCATCGAACGCGGGAAGTACGCCGTGGGGGACAAGCTCCCCTCCGAGGCGGAGCTGTGCCGCACCCTGGAGGTCTCCCGTCCGGTGCTGCGGGAGGCGCTGCGCGCCCTGCAGGCCATGGGTCTGACCGTCTCCAGGACCGGCAAGGGCACCTTCGTGGTCGCGCGCACCGTGCAGGACCCCACCTTCGGCGACTACACGGCCCGGGACCTGCTGGAGGTGCGCCGGCACATCGAGATCCCGGTGGCCGGCTACGCGGCGCAGCGCCGCACCGCCGAGGATCTGGACAGGTTGCGGGATCTGCTGGAGCGCATGGAACGGGAGACCGACACCACCGCGTGGGTCGCGCTGGACACCCTGTTCCACCTCTCCGTCGCCCGGGCCGCGCGCAACCCGGTGTTCTGCCGGGTCATCGAGGAGATCCGGGACGCATTGGCCCGCCAGTCCGCCTTCCTCAACGAGCTGGGCGGCCGGCGCGAGCAGTCCGACCGCGAACACCGCGCTGTCGTCGAGGCCCTCGCCGCCGGCCGGGAACAGGACGCCGTCGCGGCGATGTCCCACCACCTCGACCGGGTCGAGACGACCCTCACCGACATCGTGCGCGCCACGCGCACCCCCTCCGCAGCCGGGACCTGACACCCCGGGCACTCCCGGCACACCGCGGGGGCGGGTGACCCGCGCCCGCGGCCGGGCCGGCGCGCGAACCCGCGCGTACCGGCGAGCACACGTCACGAGTCACCCAGGTACTGATGCACACCATCTCCCTCTCCGAGGCACCCTGCGTCCGCGAACCCCGCCACGCCCCCGTCGCCCACCTCGTCCGCGGCGGCGTGACCGAGGGCGTCCACTACGGTTCGGTCGTCGTCCTCGACGCCACCGGCGACGCCGCCTTCCGGCTCGGCGACCCCGAGGCCGCCTTCTACCCGCGGTCGGCGCTCAAACCCCTCCAGGCGGTCGCCATGGTGCGGGCCGGGCTGCCGCTGGAGGGCGATCTGCTCTCCCTGGCTGCCGCGAGCCACTCCGGCGAGGAGCGCCACCTGGACGGCACCCGGCGGATCCTGCGCCTGGCCGGCCTGTCCGAGGACCGGCTGCGCAACGTCCCCGACCTGCCGTTCGACCCGGCGGTGCGCGACACGTGGGTGCGGGAGGGACGCGGCCCCTCCCGGCTCGCCCAGAACTGCTCCGGCAAGCACGCGGCCATGCTGTACACCTGCGTGCTCAACGACTGGTCCCTGGACGACTACCTCGACCCGGCCCACCCGCTCCAGCAGGCGATCGCGGACACCGTGCAGGACCTCACCGGGCAGCGCATCGCCCGGGTCACCATCGACGGCTGCGGCGCGCCCCTGTTCGCCGTCTCGCTGCACGGCCTGGCGCGCGCCGTCGCCCGCATCGCCACCGCCGCGCCCGGCACCCCCGAGGCGCGGGTCGCGGACGCCATGCGCGCCCATCCGGAGATGGTCTCCGGCGCCGACCGGGACGTGGCCGCGCTGAT
Source organism: Streptomyces thermodiastaticus (assembly GCF_014656135.1). Lineage (GTDB taxonomy): Bacteria > Actinomycetota > Actinomycetes > Streptomycetales > Streptomycetaceae > Streptomyces > Streptomyces thermodiastaticus. The sequence goes on along the minus strand of NZ_BNBV01000001.1, from coordinate 103,012 downwards.
GCGGGCGGTACCCGGGCTGCTCGCCAAGGACGGGTTCGAGGGCGTGCAGGTCGCCGCGCTGCCCGACGGCCGCGCGGTCGCCGTGAAGATCGCCGACGGTGCGAACCGGGCCCGGATCCCGGTCGCCGCGGCCGCGCTCGTCCGCGCCGGCGTCGACCCGGCGCTGCTCACCGGCTTCGCGGGCGAGACCGTGCTCGGCGGCGGCGAGCCGGTCGGGCGCGTCCGGCCGGTCGCGGAGCTGGGGGAGATCCCCGTACCCGCCTGCGCCTGAGCATCCGCGCGGCGGGCCGGCCGCCCGGCCGGGCACGTCCGGCGCCGGGCCCGCGCGGACACGGTGCCGGCCCGAGCGGTCACACCCTCCTCCGGCGCCGGCCGGGCCACCGCCGGCGCCGTGCTCGTCAGCCGCGGGTGATGCGGTTGCTGCGGCGGCGCAGGCTCGCCAGGGCCAGGCCGATGCTCAGGCCCGCCGCGCCCAGTCCGGCCGCGCCCGCGAGCGCGGCCGTCGCCGGCCGGTCCGACGCCTGTTCGGAGCGCGCGTCGGTGCGGGCGGCCGGGCGAGCGGTGTGGGTCACCGGGCGCAGCGCGTCCAGCGAGCCGACCGGGTCCACCCGGTCGGCCGCCTCGAAGCCCCAGTCGAGCAGGGCCCGTGCCTCCTCGTACACCTGCAGGCCGCCGCCCTGCTGCGGATTCATCACCGTGACCACGAGGGTGCGGCCGTCCCGCCGGGCCGCGGCGATCAGCGTGTTGCCCGCGTGGGAGGTGTAGCCGTTCTTGATCCCGATCAGACCCGGGTACGGCTTCACCCCGTTGGCACCGGTCAGCAACCGGTTGGTGTTGGCGATCTGGTACATGGTGCCGTTCGTGCCGGGGAAGGAGGCGTGCGCCGTGGAGCAGTACCGCGCGAAGTCGGGGTTGCGCAGCCCGGCCCGCCCGAACACGGCCAGGTCGTACGCCGAGGACACCTGCCCGTCGGCGTCGTAGCCGTCGGGCGAGACGACATGGGTGTCCAGCGCGCCCAGCGACCGGGCCTTGGCCTGCATCTGCCGGGCGGTGTGCTCCCAGCCGCCGTTCAGCTCCGCGAGCACGTGCACGGCGTCGTTGCCCGAATTGAGGAACACTCCGCGCCACAGGTCCGACACCCGGTAGGTCTGGCCTGGGACGACGCCGACGAGGCTGCTGCCCTCGCCGATCCCGGCCAGCTCGCGCCGGCTGACGGTGTGCCGGACGCTCGCCGGAACCGCGGGCAGCACGGTGAGCGCGAACAGTGTCTTCAGGGTGCTGGCGGGCGCCAGTTTCCGGTGCGCGTCGTGCGCGGCCAGCACCTCCCCGGTGTCGGCGTCGGCCACCAGCCAGCTCAGCGCGGACACTTCCGGCACCTGCGGGGCGCCGGGACGCAGCCGGACCTGGGTGCCCTCGCGCTGCAGCAGGGCCGGCTGCGGCAGCGGGGCGCCGGCGGATCTGTGCCCCGCACCGGGGTCCGTTCCGGTGCCGCCCGACGCGGCCGCCGGCGAGACCGGCAGCAGGACGCTGGTGCACAGGGCACAGGCCGCCGCGGCAGTCCGAAAGGAATATCCGATCTTCATATCGAAAACGTAGGAAGGGATCGGACCGGACGTGACCTCGCCGGGGGCCGAACGGGTGCCGCGGGCACTCGGATGCCCCAGCGCGTACCCCCGTCGGGGCGTGCGTCGGCCGCCGGCGGACCGCACGCCGCGCCCGGGCCGGCCGCTTCCCCCGGCACGTCCGCGGCCGGCCCCGCCCGCTCCGGAGCGCACCGCGGGCCGCGGGCACTCCCGGCCGGCCGTGCGCGAAGGCACCGGGGCGTCCCCTTCCCGCCGGCCGCCGTAAGCTGACACCGATGTTCAGCCCCGAAGGCCCCACACTGCGCGAACTCGCCGTGCAGGCACTGTCCTCCGTCGAGCGCGGCTACGACCTGCTCGCACCGAAGTTCGACCACACGCCGTTCCGGACCCCGCCGTCCGTGCTGGACGCCGTCGGCGCCGCACTTGAGCGGATCGGTCCGTTCGACGACGGGCTCGATCTGTGCTGCGGCACCGGCGCCGGGCTCGGCGTGCTGGCGCGGGTGTGCCGGCGGACGGCGACCGGCGTCGACTTCAGCGCCGGCATGCTCGCCGTCGCCCGGCGTCACCCGCCCGGGGGCGGCTGCCCGGTGTCCTGGGTGCGTGCCGACGCCCGGGCCCTGCCCTTCACCGCGGCCTTCGACCTCGTCGTCAGTTTCGGCGCGCTCGGGCACTTCCTGCCTGCCGAACTGCCCGTGCTGGCCGGGCAGGTGCACGCGGTGCTGCGGCCCGGCGGCGTGCTCGCCCTGCCGGTGTCCGCGCCGCCGCGTCCGGCCTCGGCGGCCTTCTGGGCGCTGCTCGGCTTCGACGCGGTGATGCGGGTGCGCAACGCCGTGTGGAGGCCGCCGTTCGTCATGTACTACCGCGCGATCCGCTTCGGCGCACTGCTGCGCGAGCTGCGGCAGGCGGGATTCGAGGTGGAGCTGCACGCCCTGCCCGAGTTCGGCCGCCGCGCCGACGGCAGCCCGCGGGCACGTCTGATCACGGCCCGCAGGCCGGGCGGGGACGCCTGATCACGGCCCGCAGGCCGGGCCCAGCAGGCCGCACCCGGCCCCGCACACCCCCACGCCCGGCGTCCGCATGCCCGGCGCCCGCGCACGGCTCAGGTGTGCGCGGGCGGCTCAGGCGTACGCGCGGGTTCACAGGTGGGAGCGCAACCAGCGCATCTGGGCGTCCTCCTGGTAGGGGCCGCCGCCCTCGTGGTCGTTGAACTCGTACACCTCGATCGCCTTGTCGTCGTGCGCCCAGGCGTTGAACGCGGCGAAGACGGTGGACGGCGGGCACGTCTCGTCCTCCAGCGCCGTCGAGAACAGCGCCGGAGTCCGGCCGCGGGCCGCGAAGTGCACCCCGTCGAAGTAGGACAGGGTGCGCAGCACGTCCTCGGTGTGCCCGCGATGGGTCTTCAGATACAGCCCGATCTCCCGGTACGGGTGACGGTCGGTCAGCGTCGTCGCCCGGGGGAAGTCGCACAGGAACGGCACATCCGGGGCGACCGCCACCAGGTCCGGCACCAGGCCGCCGACCGCGATGGAGATGCCGCCGCCCTGGCTCCTGCCGAGCACCGCGGTCCGCGACGCGTCGGTCAGCGGATGGGAGCGGGCCGCCTCCACGGCGCGCACCGCGTCGGTGAACACCCGGCGGTAGTAGTAGTTCTCCGGTGCGTCGATGCCCCGGGTCATGAAGCCGGGGTAGGCCGGTGCGCCGCCCACCGGATCGGGGGTGTCGCCCCCGCCGCCCCAGACGCTGCCCTGCCCGCGCGTGTCCATCACGAAGTGCGCCCGGCCCGTCGACGCCCACAGCAGGTGCTCGTGCGGAAGGCCGCGCCCGCCGCCGTAGCCGACGAACTCCACGAGCAGCGGCAGCGGCCCGTCGGCGCCGGCGGGCAGCGTCAGCCAGCCCTTGACCGGGTGACCGCCGAACCCGGCGAACGTCACGTCGTACACCTCGACCGTCGTCAGCGGGGTGTCGACCGGGACGAAGCGCGCGTCCAGCTCGTGCTCGCGGGCCTCCTGGAGCGTCTTGGCCCAGAACGCGTCGAAGTCCTCGGGCTCGGTGGACGCGCTGCGGTACTCCCGCAGTTCGTCGAGCGACAGGTCGAACACAGCCATACGGAACCGCCTCGGTCGAGCTGACTCGGGAACAGGAACGGGGACGGGGCGCGGGCACAGGTGTGCGGGCGCGGGCGGGCAGGGACATCGCGGGGACCACCGTACGGCGGTGTCCCCGGCGCGCGCCAGGCAGCCGGAGGCCGCCGCATCTCCCCGCACATGTCCCCGCCACCGCCCCGGCTTGTTACGGCCTTGTGAACTCCTCCCGCTCCGGGAATAGCCCTCCGGCGGGCTTCCTTGCAGCTGAGCGTGTGCCGCACCGGCGACCCGCCGACCGGCGACGGTGCAGACGACGGTGTACGGGTGCGGCGCGGACCGGAAGGAGAGTGTGTACCCATGCCGAAGGCGTACGTGTTCACCAAGGACGGCGGTCCCGAGACCGAGGCACTGGTGGACGTGGACCGGCCGCGGCCCGGCCCCGGGCAGATCCTGATCGCGGTGCGGGCGGCCGGGGTCAACCCGGTGGACTGGAAACTGCGGGAGGGCTTCCGCCGGCCCGGCGACGCACCACGGGTGCACCCGGTGGTGTTCGGCAGCGAGGCGGCCGGAGTCGTCGAGGAGACCGGCGAGGCCGTGACCGGCTTCGCGGTGGGCGACGAGGTCTTCGGCAACACCGTCACCGGCGGCTATGCGCAGTACGCGCTGCTGCGGGCCGATGTCACCGCGCACAAGCCCGCCGAGGTGTCCTTCACCGACGCCGCCACCCTGCCGGTCGCCGCGGCCACCGCCTACGACGGGTTGCGCGGGCTGGACCTTCCCGCCGGGGCGACGGTGCTGATCACCGGCGCGGGCGGCGGGGTCGGCACGGCCGCCGTGCAGATCGCCCGCGCCTTCGGGCTGCGGGTCGTCGGCGTGGCGAGCGACGGCAAGAAGGACTTCGTGCGGTCGCTCGGCGCGGTGCACGTGCCGTCCGGCCCGGGCTGGACCGAGCGGGCCCGCACCGCCGCCCCGGACGGTGTCGACGGCGTCTACGACCTCGTCGGCGGCGATGTGCTCACCGAGGCGGCCGGGCTGCTCACCGACCGGTCGAAGCTGATCACGGCCGGTGCCACCGCGCAGGACGCCGAGCGGCTCGGCGGGCAGCGGGTGGTCCGCACCCGCACCAGGGCCGTGCTGGACGAGGTGGCCCGGCTCGTCGTGCGGGGCGACCTGACCCCGCACGTCACCCGGACCTTCCCGCTGCAGCGGGCCGGTGAGGCGCTGCGCGCCGTGGAGGCCGGCCATGCCCAGGGCAAGATCGTGATCGAGGTGAGCGGATGAGCGGCGGCCGGAACGTGACGGACCACGTCCTCGACCACCCCGCCCTGGCCTCCCTGACCGGACCGCACGCGGCCTTCGCCGAACGGCACGGGCGCGTCCTGCGCTACCCGCCCGACGTCTCGCCCTGGCTCGCGCTGCCCGAGGATCCGGACGACGCCGACTGGGCCACCCTCGCCTCGCTCGCGGCCCCCGGTGCCTCGGTGCCGCTGCTCGGCTTCAACGGCAGCGTCCCCGGGGACTGGGAGATCACCTCCGCCGTGGACGGGGTGCAGCTCGTCGACGACGGCCTCGACGCCGCCCCCGACCCCGAGGCGGTCCGCCTCGGCCCGGCCGATGTGCCGGAGATGCTGGACCTGGTCGCCCGCACCCGGCCCGGCCCCTTTCTGCCGCGCACCGTCGAGATGGGCACCTACCTCGGAATCCGCCGGGACGGCGCCCTGGTGGCGATGGCGGGGGAGCGCCTGCACCCGCCCGGGTGGACCGAGATCAGCGCCGTCTGCACCGACCCCGCCCACCGCGGGCAGGGCCTGGCCGGCCGGCTGATCCGGGCCGTGGCCCATGGCATCCGGCAACGAGGGGAGACCCCGTTCCTGCACACCGGAGCGCAGAACACCACCGCCATCCGGCTGTACGAGTCGCTGGGCTTCCGGCTGCGGCGCCGCACCGCCTTCCTCGAGGCCCGGCCGCCCCGGCACACGGCCGGCGCCGCCGTGCCGGTGACGAAGCCCCGGCGGAACGAGGATGCCAAGGCGCCGGTCTCAGGCGGCGCCCGGTGACGGGGTCCAGGCGTTGTACCGGGTGAGATAGCCGGCGAAGCGGTCCAGGTCCTCGGCGGGCCAGTCCGCCAGACGCTCGTGGAAGGCCGCCCGGCGGCTCTCGGTGACCTGAGCCAGGATCCGCCGGCCGGCGTCGGTCAGCTGCAGCACCTGGACCCGGTGATCCTCCGGGTCCAGGCGCCGCTCGATGAGGCCGGCCCGCTCCAGCGCGGTCACCTGGCGGCTGATCGTGGACTTGTCCAGCGCGTAGTGCCGGGCCAGATCGGTGGCCCGGCAGCCGCCGCTCTCCTCCAGGTGCCCGAGCAGCGTGTACGACACCAGGGACAGCTCCGGGTGCATCCGGCCCGCCGAGGCACGCGCCCGGCGCGCGAAGACCGTCAGCTCCCGGTGGATGGTCTCCACGGCCGTCTCCGCGGCGTCCGTGCCGCGCGCGACGGCGGTGTCGGCCGGCTCCCGAAGCCCCTCGGCTGCTGGCACGGACCACCTCCCCGACTCGGTTGCGCAGTGCGACTGTAGAGGGACGGCGGACAAGCCGGGCACGGCGGGTCCGGCCCGGCCGAACGCTCACCGGGACCGGCGCGCCCGCCCGGGCGGCGGGTACCGCCGACTCCGCGGACCGGGACGGAGCGTCGCGGCGCGGGTCGCCGGCACCGTGGACCGAGGAGAACGTCACCGCAGGTGCGCGCACGGCGGGCGTGCGGGAACGGGCGGGTGCGATAGGTTGACCACCGGCCGCGGCAGACCGAACGGATGCGCCCGTCACCGCCGGGCCGGCCCGGACCCACGCTCCCCTCACGACGGTGCGGACCACCGCCGGCAGACGGCCGCGGGAGCACCCCGCCCCCGAAAGGTGGCCCACCATGCCTAGCCCCGAGCACCATCCCTCCGCCTCTTCCCTCTCCTCCTCCTCGCTGCACGCGGTGCGTGCGGCGACCGTGGCCGCGCTGCGCGCCGCCGGCTGCGTGTTCGCGGAGGACGAGGCGGAGCTGATCCTCGGCGCCGCGCACACCCCGGATCAGCTCGCCGGCCTCGTGCGCCGGCGCGCGGCCGGGCTGCCGCTGGAACAGGTGCTCGGCTGGGCCGAGTTCCGCGGGCTGCGCATCGCCGTGGAACCGGGTGTCTTCGTGCCCCGGCGCCGCACCGAGTTCCTCGTCGACCAGGCCCTGCTCCAGGCGCCGGACGCGGCCGTCGTGGTGGATCTGTGCTGCGGGTCCGGCGCGGTGGGCGCCGCGCTGGCCGCCGTTCTGCGGCCGGCCGAGCTGCACGCCGCCGACGTCGACCCCTCGGCCGTGCGCTGCGCCCGGCGCAACCTCGGCCCCCTGGGCGGGCACGTCCACGCGGGCGACCTGTTCGCGGCGCTCCCGGCGGCCCTGCGGGGACGCGTGGACCTCCTCGCCGCCAACGTCCCGTACGTGCCCACCGCTCACGTCGGCCTGCTGCCGCCGGAGGCCCGCGAGCACGAACCGCCGGTCGCCCTCGACGGCGGCGCGGACGGCCTGGACGTGCTGCGCCGGGTCGCCGCCGGGGCACCCGACTGGCTCGCCCCCGGCGGGTGCCTGCTCGTCGAGACCAGCACCCGTCAGGCGCCGGAGGCCGTCGCGGCCTTCACCGCGAGCGGTCTCGCCGCACGCCTCGCGGTCTGCGACACGCTGGACGCGACCGTCGTCGTGGGCGTCCGGCACTGAGGACGGCTTCCCGGTCCGCCCGCACACACATGTGCCGCCTCCTCCCGGCGGCGGGCACCCTACGCGGGCTCCTGCGCGCGGGCCACGAGCAGGGCCACGTCGTCGTGGTTGTCCGGCTGGCGCAGCGCGCGCAGCAGGCGGTCGCAGAGGTCCTCCAGGGGACGCCCCGGATCGTCGAGCAGGGTCAGCAGCAGCTCCAGACGCTCGTCCAGCGGATCACGGCGGGTCTCGACGAGCCCGTCGGTGTACAGCACGAGCTGGTCGCCGGGCTCCAGACCGACCGTGGTGGTGGTGAAGGCGACCCCCCCGACGCCCAGCGGCACCCCGGTCGGCAGCTGAAGCAGTTCCGGCGTCCGGCCCCGGCGGACACGGGCCGGCGGCAGATGCCCGGCGTTGGCGATCCGGCACTGACGCCGGTCGGGGTCGTGGACCGCGTACAGACAGGTGGCGATGGACTGCTCCAGGCCGTCGGTGATCCGGTCCAGGTGCTCCAGGAGCCGGGCGGGGTCCAGGTCGAGCGAGGCCAGCGCCTTGGTCGCGGTGCGCAGCCGCCCCATGGTGGCGGCCGCGTCGATGCCGCTGCCCATGACGTCACCGACGACCAGGGCCGTCTTGCCGTCCTGCAGGGGGATCACGTCGAACCAGTCGCCGCCCACCTCGACCGTGGCGCCCGCCGGCTGATAGCGGGAGGCCACCTGGAGCCCGCCGGTCACCGACGGGTGCCGGGGCAGCAGACTGCGCTGCAGGGTCAGGGCGGTGTCGCGGGCGTGCTGATACCAGCGCGCGTTGTCGATCTGCACGGCGGCGCGGGCGGCCAGCTCCCGGGCCAGCAGCACGTCGTCCTCGCCGAACGGGCGGGGATCACGGGTGCGTTTGAGGTCCAGCGCGCCCAGCACCTCGCCGCGGGCGATCAGCGGCACGGCGAGATACGAGTGCACACCCGCGCGTCTCAGCAGCAGGGCCGCCTCCGGGGAGCGGGCGATACGGAACAGGTCCTCGTCCTCCACCTTCGCCACCAGTACCGGTCGACCGGTGCGGACACACCGCGTGACCAGGCGCTCGGGTGTGTAGTGGGCGATCTCACCGGTCGGATCGGCCGCCTGGAGCGCCTCCGACGAGCCGTCGGCCCGCAGCGCGAGGGCACGGATCAGCGCGCCGTCCTGCCGCCCGGGGCTGCTGTCGCGCCCCGCGACGATCTCCTCCAGCAGATCCACCGCGGCCACGTCGGCCAGCTCTGGCACGGCCACGTCGGCCAGCTCCCAGGCCGTGCGGTCCAGGTCCAGGGTGGTCCCGATCCGGGCGGAGGCGTCGACGAGAAGCGCCAGACGCCGGCGTGCCGCCTCCGCCTCCAGACCGGCCCGGTACTGCTCGGTGACGTCCACGACCGACATCGCCACCCCCAGCACGGTGCCGTTGGCGTCCTCCAGGCGGTACAGCGACACCGACAGGGCGCGGTCCTCGTCCGGTGCGGCCTGGGTGCGGCCCACGACGAAGACGTCGACGAGGGGTTCGCCGCGCTCCAGCACCCGGCGCGCGGCGGACTCCAGTTCCCCGGGGGCCAGGTGCGGCAGCACGTCGCTCAGCGTCCGCCCCATGCGCTGCTCGGACGGGACGCCGTCGATCCGCTTCAGCGCCGGATTGACCGAGACGAACCGCAGCTGTGTGTCCAGTACGGCCAGCCCGATCGGGGACTGGGAGACCATGCGTGCCGACAGCGCCACGTCGCGCTCCAGGCGCCGTACCGTCGACTGGTCGGCGGCCAGACCGAGCGCGTAGACGTCTCCCCGGTCGTCCAGCAGCCGCATGTTGCGGAACTCCACCAGACGGGTGCTGCCGTCCTTGTGCCGGATGGGAAAGGCACCCGCCCACCCCTTGCCGGTCTGCAGGACGTCGGTGAACAGTTTGATCACCAGGCCGAGGTTCTCCTCGTGCACCATCAGCCGGCCGGCGTACTGTCCCAGTGCCTCCTGCGCGGAGTAACCGAAGAGCTCCTCCGCCTGCGGGCTCCACAGCACGATGCGTCCCTCGGCGTCGAGCACCACCGACGCCACACGCAGCACGTCGAGCAGCCCGCTCGGCTGCACGGGGCCGAGGGGGTGCTCGTCGCCCTGGGCCGAGGGAGCCCCGGCTGCAGTCATCCCACGCACCGCCCTTCGTCCGTTCGCGCGGCCCGAGCCACCCGGTGCCGACACACCCCGTTGTACCGCGCCCGCACCCACGGCGCCGAGGGGCCGCGGCCCGCCCGGTCCGGTGCGCGCATCGCCCCGCCGGGGTGTCACCTCCCCGGACCGTCCCCGGCCCCGTCCTGCCGGCCGGGCCGGCCTCGGCCGCCCGCGGCGGCGGGTGGTGCTCCGGGCGGAGCAGGTGCTTGGCTGGAAGAGACACCGGGGGAGGAGTGGCGCGCCGCGCGGGGGGAACCCCGCCTGCGGTACCGCATGGCGGCCACGAGAGGAGCGATCACGATGGACAAGGAGCACCCCGAATCCGTCTCGGTGGAGCTGAGCGGGTGCAGCAAGGAGGACGCCCGGATCGTGTTCGACGCCCTGCGCTCCTGCTTCACCTCCGACCGACGCCCGGAGGACGTGCCCCGCGACTTCCACGAGGTGCGCCCGACGGTGTGGCTCGGCACCTACGACGTGGCCGATGCCCACGGCCGCTGCGACCCGGTCCACCTGCAGGGCTCCGTGGTCGTGGACGTGCAGGGCGGCTACTGGGCGATCGACAGGTTCCGCACCATGCTCGACGACCTGTTCGCCGTCGACGACCTGTGCACGGCCTCCGGCGACCAGGAGCGCGAGCTGCACGTGCGGCTCACCAGTCGCTGACGTCCGTACATCCTGCCGGGTGACCGGCCGTGGCCGCCGCCCGTCCGGGCCGGCGGCCACGCGCATGCCGGCCTCGCCGCCGGGATGGCCGGTCACAGCCGGTAGGGCCGCATGCTGCGGCGGCGCAGACACCAGCCCGTGCCGATCATCGCGGCCCCCACCACGGCCCCGCCGGCCGCCAGGGCGACGGACCGGTCGTCCCCTGCGGCCTCGGTGCGCCCGCCGGCCCGGCTCCGCGCGGACGCGGCGGAGGCGGCAGAGGCGGGGGAGGCCGAGGCGGACGGACGGGCGGCGGCCGCGACGGTGACCGACTGCGTGCCCGCGGTGACGTTGTCCGCGCAGACCACGATCACGGTGTAGGTGCCCGGGCGGACGTCCTGCCACACGGCCGACTGAATCGCGGCCGAGCCCGTCAGCTCCGCCCGGCGTCCCTCGGCGACACTCGTCTGCCCCGCGGACAGCAGGGCGGCCGTGCCCCAGAAGCCGCCGAGCTCCGGGCACACCGCGGTGGTCACCGACACCGTGGACCCGTCGGCGCTCACGAAGATCCCCGGCTCGGCGGCGGCAGGGCCGACGGCGATTCCGAGCGCGAGGGCGGCGGCCGCCGCCACCGGGCCGGGGCGCAGGTGTGGCTGAGTGTTGCCCATGCGACAGTCCTCCGGTGGCACGGTCGGCGGATCGTCCCAGGTGCCGCCGGAGAATGGGGATCGCCCGTGCCGCCTCAAGGGGCAGCAAACGCCGGTCGGGCGCCCCCCGCACGCCGGGCCGCACCGCCCGGGTGACGAGCCGTCCGTTCGGTGGATCATGCGCCGCCTCCGCCTCGGCGCCACGGCTCCCCTCGCGGCAGGGACCCGCTCCGGCGTGATCACATCCGGAGCCGGCCGGGACCACTCCGGTGGTCCCGGCCGGGCGGGTGAGCAGTCGCCCGGGCACCCAGGGTCCCTGCCCCGAGGCGGCCGCCCCGTGCCGTCCGGGCCGTTCCGCGAGCGGCACGGGCGCGCCGCCCGGCGCCGCGACACGCCCGGGAGCACCGCCGCGCCGGCCGGCCCTGCACCGCCGCGCGCGAGCCGTGTCCCTCGTCAACCGCTTTCCTCGGCACGGTCCTTCCACCGCCCGGGCCGTCGGCACGGACCGTGTCCCGCCCCGCGCGGGGCGTTTCCCGGACCACCGTGGGTGACATGCGGGTTCCGTTACGTATGCTGAACCCAACCCGGCTGAACTGCCCGTGGACAACGGGAAGTTCACGCCGAGGCGCGGACCGCTGTCGTCGCTGATGCCGCGCCGGCGCGGGCGGCCGGGGCCCGGCCACCGAGGTGCGAGGGCTCCGGCCGCCCGGCAGGTGTACCCGGGCCCGTACGAACCGCCGATCTCCCGGCCGTGGACCGGCACGGAGCCGGAGTGCACCGGCTGTCACGGCCGTCCGGACGCGGACGCACCCCGGGCCGGCGGCGCGTGCCGGACGTCCGGTCCCCGGCCGGGCCGTCCGCGGCGGCCGCATCCGCCCGCCGGGCCCGAAGGCGCGGCAGCACCGCGCCGCGGGCGCCCGCACCGGCCGGCCCTTCCCTCACACCTTCCGGTAGTCGTACGCGTCCCGGGCCGCCGCCTCGACCGCGTCCAGGCCGGCGCCCGTGGCCGCCGTGACGACCGCGGCCACCGCGCCCTCGACGAACGGCGCGTCCACCAGACGCGTGTCCTTCGGCAGTTCGTCGCCCTCGGCCAGCAGCGCCTTCACCGTGAGGACCGCGCTGCCCAGGTCGGTGAGAACCGCGACCCCGGCACCGCGGTCCGCGGACGCCGCGGCCGCGGCGACCAGCTCCGAGCTGGTGCCCACGCCTCCGTCCTCCCGGCCTCCCGCCGGAACCACCGGCACCGGCGCCGCACCGCCCGCCAGGCTCTTGGCCAGCTCGGCCACCGACGCGGCCACCTCCGCGCTGTGCGACACCAGCACGATGCCGACGACCCTCTCGTCACTCACCGGAACCCTCCGTCCCCGCGGCGGCCTCGGCCAGAGCCGCGATCAGCAGTGCCGACGAGGTCGCCCCCGGATCCTGGTGCCCGATGCTGCGCTCGCCCAGATAACTCGCCCGCCCCTTGCGGGCCTGCAACGGCGTGGTCGCCTCGGCGCCCTGCTCGGCGGCCGCGCCGGCCGCGGCGAAACCGTCGCCGAGCGCCTCGACGGCCGGCATCAGCGCGTCGACCATGGTCTTGTCGCCCGGTGCGGCCCCGCCGAGCTGCTTGACCCCCTCGACACCCGCCCGCAGCGCCTCGGCGAGCTGTTCCTCGCTCACCTCGGCCGCCTCACCGAGCGCCTTGCCCGCGCGTCGCAGCAGCGTGCCGTACAGCGGCCCGGAGGCGCCGCCCACCGTCGAGATCAGCTGCCGCCCGGCGAGGATCAGCACCGCGCCCGGCGTGTCGGGTGCCTCCTTCTCCAGTGCGGTCCGCACGGCGGTGAACCCGCGCTGCATGTTGCTGCCGTGATCGGCGTCCCCGATCGCCGAGTCCAGAGCGGTCAGCCGCTCCGCCTCGCGGTCGACCGACGCGGCGGCCGCCGTCATCCAACGACGGAAGAAGTCGGTGTCGAGCACAAGAACTCCCCTTTGACATTAGGTGCGTCGATACATGGGACACGACCGCGGGTCACACACCCCAGCGCAGGCCCGGCGTGTTCACCGGCGCGTCCCACAGCCGCAGCAGCTCTTCGTCGATCCGGCACAGGGTGACCGAGGCGCCCGCCATGTCCAAAGAGGTGACGTAGTTGCCGACCAGGGTGCGGGCCACGGCCACCCCGCGCTCGGCCAGCACCCGGTGCACCTCCGCGTTGAAGCCGTACAGCTCCAGCAGCGGGGTCGCCCCCATGCCGTTGACCAGCAGCAGCACCGGATCGCGCGAGTCGAGGTCCTCCAGGATCGCGTCCACCGCGAAGTCGGCGATCTCCCGGGCGGTCATCATCGCCCGCCGCTCCCGGCCGGGCTCGCCGTGGATGCCGATGCCCAGCTCCAGCTCGCCCGGCGGCAGGTCGAAGGTGGGGGTGCCCTTGGCCGGCGTGGTCACCGCGCTCAGCGCCACCCCGAAGCTGCGGGAGTTGTCGTTGACCCGCCGGGCGATGGACTCGACCCGCTCCAGCGGCTGCCCCTCCTCGGCCGCCGCGCCCGCGATCTTCTCCACGAACAGCGTCGCACCGGTGCCGCGCCGCCCGGCCGTGAACGTGCTGTCGGTCACCGCCACGTCATCGTTGACCAGCACCTTCGCGACCTGGATGCCCTCGTCCTCGGCCAGCTCGGCCGCCATGTCGAAGTTGAGGACGTCCCCGGTGTAGTTCTTCACCACGAACAGTACGCCGGCCCCGCTGTCCACGGCCGCCGCGGCCCGCACCATCTGGTCCGGAACAGGGGAGGTGAAGACCTCACCGGGACAGGCCGCCGAGAGCATCCCGGGACCCACGAAGCCGCCGTGCAGCGGTTCGTGACCGGAACCGCCGCCGGAGACCAGCGCCACCTTCCCGGGGACCGGGGCGTCCCGCCGCACGATCACCCGGTTCTCGACATCGACCGTCAGTTCGGGATGAGCGGCCGCCATACCCCGCAGAGCGTCCGCGACGACGGTCTCCGCGACGTTGATCAGCATCCTCATGGGGTACCTCCTGGTGAGACTAACAGACAGGTGACCTGCGCTTCGGGCATCGGCGGCGGCCGCGGTGAGAGGTGGTCAGGATCGGTGGTCGTCGTACGGGTGAAGGCGGGCTGCCGCTGTCGGAAGTATCTGCCCTGGGGCAGCCGAGGTCACGTGTCGTGGAATGAATGACGCCGGCGCCGCTGTTCCGCCACCAGCGGCCGGCGGCCCGGACCCCACGGCGGGAGGCAGGAGAGCGGCTGACCATGGCCACCCCATCCGACGACTACACGGGCCAGAGCGCCTGCGGAGACTCCCGTTCGCCGCTGCGCGACTTCTTGCGGACCGAGACCGGCAGTGCGGCCGTCCTGGTGGCGGCGGCGCTGGCCGCGCTGGCATGGGCCAACGCCGCGCCCGGGGGCTACGAGGCGTTCTGGAGGACCCGTCTGTCCGTGGGGCTCGGCACGCACGGGCTGTCGCTGTCGCTGCGCGAGTGGGTCAACAGCGGACTGATGGCGCTGTTCTTCTTCGTGGTCGGCCTGGAGGCCCGCCGCGAGTTCGACATGGGCGAGCTGCGTGACCGCACCCGGCTCGCCCTGCCGCTCGCCGCGGGGCTGAGCGGCATGCTCGTACCCGTCGGCATCTATCTCGCGCTCAACGCGGGCCAGGCGTCCATGTCCGGCTGGGGAGCGGCGATGTCCACCGACACCGCCTTCGCCCTCGGCGCCCTGGCCGTCGTCGGGCGCCGCATGCCCAGCGGGCTGCGGGTGTTCATCCTCACCGTCACCGTGGTCGACGACTTCGTCGCCCTGGTCGTCATCGCCGTCGCCTACAGCGAGCGGATCAGCGTACCGGCACTGCTGGCGGCCGCAGGTGTGTTCGTCGTCATTCTGTTCCTGCGCGCACTCGGGGTGCGCCGGGGGGTGGTCTACGCGCTGCCGGCGGTGGTGGCGTGGGGCGCGCTGGTCGAGTCGGGTGTGGACCCCGTGGTCACCGGCCTCGCGATGGGCCTGCTCACCTACGCCTATCCCGCGACCCGCGCCGACCTGGAGCACGCCACCGGGCTGTTCCGGACGTTCCGCGAACAGCCCACGCCGGAGCTGGAGCGTTCGCTGCGGGCCGGACTCGCCTCCGCCCTCTCTCCGAACGAGCGTCTGCAGGGCCTGTTCCACCCGTGGACGAGCCATGTCGTCGTGCCGTTGTTCGCCCTGGCCAACACCGGCATCGTGCTCGGCGCCGGCCAGCTGGCCAGGGCGTCCACCTCACCGGTCGCCCTCGGCATCGTCCTCGGTCTCGTGTTCGGCAAACCCCTGGGCATCGTCGGGGCCACCGCGCTCACCCAGGTGTCCGGGCGCGGACGGGTGCGGCTGCCGGTGGGCTGGGGTGCGATCACCGTGGCCGGAACGCTCGCCGGGTCGGGCTTCACGGTCTCCCTCCTCATCGCCACCCTGGCGTTCGACGGGACACGGCTGGCGGACGCCAAGACCGGCATCCTGGCCGCGGTGGTCTGCTCCTTCCTGCTCAGCAGACTCCTCACCGCGGTCGTCGCCGCGCTGCCGCGCCGCACCCGGCAGCGGCTGCTGCAGGGCGACGCCGAGTCGATCGTCGACCTGGCGATGCCGGTGAATCCCGACCGGGACCATGTGCGCGGCCCGGAGCGGGCACCCGTGACGGTCGTGGAGTACGGCGACTACGAGTGCCCCTACTGCGGGCAGGCCGAGCCGGTGGTCCGCGAGCTGCTCGGCGACTTCGGCGATGTGCGCTACGTGTGGCGGCATCTGCCGCTGACCGACGTCCATCTGTTCGCGCAACTGGCGGCGCAGGCAGCGGAGGCGGCCGCGGCGCAGGGCCGTTACTGGGAGATGCACGATCTGCTGCTCGGCCACCAGGGTGAGCTGCGCCCGGACCAGCTGCGCGGCTATGCGGCGGACCTCGGACTGGACGTGGACAGGTTCGAGCGGGACCTGCGCTCCCCGCACACCGTGGCGCGCATCGCGGAGGACGTGGAGTCGGCGGACCTCAGCGGGGTCGCGGGCACCCCCACGTTCTTCGTGAACGGGCGCCGGCACCACGGCGCCTACGACATCACCGGCCTCTCCGCGGCCGTACGGGCGGCGCGGGAGCGCGCGATGTCCGGCGCACACTGAGCACCGGCCTCCCGCACTTCCCGTGTCACCGGGCGGCACGGGCCTGTGCCACCAGGGGCGCGCCATGCACTCGGCCCGGCGTTCGGCCGCCGCGAGCGGTTCCGGATCGGTCGTCCACATCCTCTGCTGGAGGTAGACCGCCAGTCCGTGCGCGGCCGCCGCCACGGACACCAGGGCCTCACTGGACTCGGTGCGGACAGCGGCCCGGGAACTGCGTGCCGCACATCCCCGGCTCGACCTGCTCATCAACAACGCGGGCGTCATGCACGTGGCGCGGCGCACCACCGCCGACGGCTTCGAGATGCACATCGGCGCCAACCACCTGGGACACTTCGCCCTGACCGGACTGCTGCTCGACCGGCTGCTCGACGTGCCGGGCTCGCGCGTGGTCACCGTCGGCAGCGCCGACCACCGCCGGGCCTCGCTCGCCCTGGACGACCTCAACTGGACGGTACGCCCCTACGACAGAACCGGCGCATACGGCCAGTCCGAGCTGGCCAACGCCATGTTCACCTATGAACTCCAGCGCCGTCTCGCAGGCCGCGGCGCCACCGTCGCGGTCGCCGCGCATCCCGGCGGCGCCGACACCCAGGGGTCCCGCGGCGCCGCGGAGAGCTTCGCACCCTGGGCCCGGGTGGCGTTCGACCTGATCGTCAGGCCCCTGCTCATCCAGTCCTCGGAGCGCGGCGCATGGCCCACACTGCGCGCGGCGACGGATCCGGCGGCCGAAGGCGGTCAGTACTACCACCCCGACGGGTTTCTCGAGAGCAAGGGACATCCGACGGTGGTCCGATCGAGCAGGTTGTCCTACGACCAGGAGGCGCAACGCCGGCTGTGGTCGCTCTCCTACGGCGGCGCGGCCGCTTCGCGAACGGGCCGCCGCTCGGGAAGCGGTGCCGGGGGTGCGGCAGCACCCGATCTCGCCGGGACAGAGGGGCCTTGCCGCCAGGACAGTCCCCTGCCGCGGCTTCTCGCGGAGGGAAGAAGACGCCGGCCCGCGGCCCGGGCGTCTCAGGCGGGGACGCGGGCGAGGAAGTCGCGGACGTGCGCGGTGATCGTCTCCAGGTGACTCTCCAGGGCGAAGTGCCCGGAATCGAGCAGGTGGATCTCGGCATCGGGCAGGTCCCGGCGGAACGCCTCCGCCCCGGCAGGGCCGAAGATCTCGTCGTTGGCTCCCCACACGGCCAGCAGCGGGACGCGGGAGTCACGGAAGAACTGGTGGACCTGCGGGTAGAGGTCCACGTTGCTGGGATAGTCACGGAAGAGGGCCAGCTGGATCTCGTCGTTGCCAGGGCGGTCCAGCAGGGCCTGGTCGTGCACCCAGTTGTCAGGGCTGACCAGGCTCGGGTCGGCGACTCCGTTGAGGTACTGCCAGCGGGTGATGCCGAGGGTCAGCGCGGCGCGCACCCGTAGCTCGGTGCTGGGGTCCGGGGCCGTGGCGTAGGCGAACAGGCCGTCCCAGAAGGCTCTGACGAAGCCCTCCTCGTAGGCGTTGCCGTTCTGGGTGATGATCGCGGTGATGCGGTCGGGGTCCTGCAGGGCGAGCCGCCAGCCGATGGGCGCTCCGTAGTCCTGCACATACATCGCGAACCGTGCGACACCCAGACGGTGCAGCAGACCGGAGGTGATCTCGGTGAGCGCGGCGAAGGTGTAGGGGAAGTCCTCCACGGCGGGCATCGCGGACTGGCCGAAGCCGATGTGGTCCGGGGCGATCACGTGGTAGCGGTCGGCGAGTGCCGGGATGAGGTGCCGGAACATGTGCGAACTGGTCGGGAAGCCGTGCAGAAGGACCACGGCGGGTGCGTTCGGATTCCCGGCCTGCCGGTAGAAGACCTCCAGGCCGTCGACGGGGAGGGTGCGGTGGTGGACTGCGGGCGTCATGATCTGGCCTCTCTGCCGGACGTCCCCTTCCTCCAGCCTCCGCCCGCGGCAGCGGACAAGCCAGCGCATCCGGGCGGCGCCACGAGCGGTCACGGCCGTTCTCGGTGGCCCCGCCGGCGTCTCACCTTGGGGATCTCGCCCGCGACGGGGAGCCAGAAATAGATGACGAACGCACAGAACACGACCACGCCGAGGAGGGGGAACACGGCTCCCGACACGGTCCCGGCACCGAGCCAGACAAGGGCGAGCCGGAAACGCCGGCCGATGGCCGTCACCCCGGCCTCGTGGAGGGTGTCGGAGAGCAGCCGGCGGTCGTGGCGGGCGCACCACCAGATGACGTTGAACAGCACGGCCGCGAGCTCGAACGCGATGCCGTGCAGAAGGACGGCGGTGCGCTGCCCGTGCCCGTCGCGGAACGCCTCGGCCAAGACCGACGCGGCGAACGGCAGGAACGCGATGTCCATCAGCAGCAGGGTGTTGAGGAACAGCACCACCCGGTCCGCGCGGCGGATGTGGTCGAACATGATGTGATGGTTGGCCCACACCTGCCCGATCAGCATGAAGGTGACGACGTAGGCCAGATACGACGGCCAGAGCGCGGCCAGGCCCTGCGGCAGGCGGCGGGTGTCGTGCGGCGGACGGATCTCCAGGACGAGCAGGGTGATGGCGATGGCGATGACGGCGTCGCTGAACGCGATCACCCGGGCGGGATCACGTTCGATGCCGAACGGTGCGGGTTTCTCCGGCTCTCGCGCGGGTCCGGTCATCGCCCTGCCACCTCACCTGGGACGACACCGGCGCTCCCCGCGGCGGCCGGCAGCCGCTACGGGCAGGACGACGAGCTCCAGCGCGCACCCCATGTGATCATTCTGGTGCGACGAGGCCGTCGCCCGCATCCGCAGACACCCGCGTGCGGACATCCGCGTTCCGCATGCAGCGCGACGCGTCCGGCGGGCGGGACTAGCCTGGACCGCAGGGCGTGGGTCACAGCGTCACGAGGGGGGTCCTCGGCCGGCCACAGTGCGGGAGGTCCGCGATGGCGACGCTGCTGTCCGTCAACGTGGGGCTTCCGCAGGACGTCGCCCGGCAGGGGCGGACCGTGCACACCGGGATCTGGAAGGCACCCGTCCGCGGTCCGCGCATGGTGCGCCGGCTCAACATCGACGGCGACGGCCAGGGAGATCTGGCCGGACACGGCGGAGAGATGCGCGCGGTCCTGGTCTACCAGGTGCAGTCCTACCCGTACTGGCAGGAGCACCTCGGCCGGGACGACCTGACGTTCGGCATCTTCGGAGAGAACTTCACCGTCGACGGACTGTCCGACGACGAGGTGTGCATCGGCGACCGCTACCGCATCGGGGAAGCGGAGTTCGAGGTCACCCAGCCGCGCGTCACCTGCTACCGCGTCGGCATGCGCCTGGGCGAGCCCGCCCTGGCATCCCTGCTCGTCGCCCATCACCGCCCCGGCTTCTACCTGCGCGTGATCACGGAAGGGCGGGTGCAGGCAGGCGACGAGATCATCCTGACCCGTGAGGGCCCGCAGCGGCTCAGCGTCGCCGACACCGACGCGCTGCTCTGCCTGCCCGGCCGCGACCCCGCGAAACTCCGCAGGGCGCTGGCCATACCGGCCCTCAGCCCCGGATGGCAGGAGTCGTTCCGGGAACTGGCCGCCGCCCGTTCGCCCGGACCGGGAGAGGACCGTCCCGGTGACCACACGGACACCGGGACGCCCGGACGG
This sequence comes from Streptomyces thermodiastaticus, assembly GCF_014656135.1. Taxonomy (GTDB): domain Bacteria; phylum Actinomycetota; class Actinomycetes; order Streptomycetales; family Streptomycetaceae; genus Streptomyces; species Streptomyces thermodiastaticus. Next base: position 83,403 of record NZ_BNBV01000001.1, on the reverse strand, counting down.
GACCGGGGATGGCGGGGCTTCAAGCCCTTGCGCGTCACACGTATCGTCCCCGAGACCCCGGTCGTGTCGTCGATCCACCTCACCACCGTCGACGGCACACCCCTGCCCGAGGCCCGCCCCGGCCAGTACATCTCGCTCCGCCTCCCCGTCGGCGACACCGTCCCCGCCGTGCGCAGCTACTCACTGTCCGCGGAGCCGGCCGGCGACACCTGCCGCATCAGCGTCAAGCACGAACCCGGCGGAAAGGCCAGCGGCTACCTGCACACCCGCCTCCGGGTGGGGGACCTCGTGGACGTCGCCGGACCCCGCGGCACCTTCGTGCTCGCCGCAGGGGTCCGCCCGGTGGTCCTGCTCAGCGCCGGGATCGGCGCCACCCCGGTCCTGGCCATGCTCCACCGCCTCGCCCGCACCCGGGATCCGCGCCCCGTCTGGTGGATCCACACCGCACACGACCGCGCCCACCACGTGTTCGCCGAGGAGGCCCACGCGCTGCTGGCCCGGCTCCCCGACGCCCACGAGCACACCTTCTGCACCGCACCGGCCGCCGGCCTGCCCGACGGCCCCCGCACCACCCGGGGACGCCCCACCGCCCAGTCCCTCGCGGCCCTGGGACTTCCCGCCGACGCCGACGTCTACCTGTGCGGACCCGCGGCCTTCATGGACGACATCACCGGGTGCCTGCGCGAGGCCGGACTGGACCCGGAACACATCCGCACCGAGCAGTTCAGCGCGTTGCCCGCCGTCAACCCGGGCGTCACCGCCACCGCCGCCGTCCGGCCGCATCCGCCACCCGGCCCGCCGGGGACCGGCCCCCGCATCACCTTCGCCCGCAGCGGCATCACCGCCTCGTGGTCCCCCGCGTGTGCCTCGCTCCTCGGCCTCGCCGAAGCCTGCGACATACCCACCCGCTGGTCCTGCCGCACCGGCGTCTGCCACACCTGTGCCACGCATCTGGTCGCGGGAGACGTCACCTACACCATCCCGCCCCTGGACCCACCTGAGGCCGGCACGGTCCTCGTCTGCTGCAGTGCACCGACCACCGACGTCGTCCTCGACCTGTGAACCAGTGATCAGCAGCGATCATCCTGCGAGGACCTCATGAACCAGGCACAGTCATCTCACGACGGCACCACCTATGACGTGATCGTGCTGGGGGCGGGGCCGGTCGGCCAGAACGTTGCCGACCATGCCCGCGCCGCCGGACTGTCCGTCGCGGTCGTGGAACGCGAACTCGTCGGCGGCGAATGCTCCTACTGGGCCTGCGTGCCCAGCAAGGCGCTGCTGCGGCCGGTCATCGCGTTCGCCGATGTCTCCCGTGTGGACGGCGCCCGGCAGGCCGTGACCGGCCGGCTCGACAGCGAGGGGGTGTTCGCCCGCCGCGACCGCTACGTCACCGACTGGGACGACAGCGGGCAGGCCCGCTGGGTGAAGTCGATCGGCGCCGACCTGTTCCGCGGCCACGGCCGGATCGACGGCCCCCGGCGGGTGACGGTCACACCCGGCGACGGCACACCACAGACCCTGACCGCCCGGCACGCGGTGGCCGTCGCCACCGGCAGCAGACCCGCGATGCCCGACCTGCCGGGCATCGAGGCAGCCCGCCCCTGGACCAACCGGCACGGCACCGACTCCAGCACCGTGCCGGACCGGCTCGTCGTCGTCGGCGGCGGCGGGGTCGGTGTGGAGATGGCGACGCTCTGGCAGGGCCTGGGCTCCGCGGTCACCCTCCTCGCCCGCCGAAGCCTGCTGCCCCGTATGGAACCCTTCGTCGGCGAGCTGATCGCACGCGGTCTCACCGAGGCCGGCGCCGACGTGCGGATCGGTGTGCAGGTGACGGCCCTGCGCCGCCCGGACGCCGCCGGCCCGGTCACGCTCGACCTCGACGACGGCAGCGCACTGGAGACGGACGAGGTGCTGTTCGCGACCGGCCGGACACCGGCCACCGACGACATCGGCCTGGAAACGATCGGTCTCACCCCCGGCTCGTGGCTGGACGTGGACACCACCTGCCTGGTCCGCGGCGTCGACGGCGCGTGGCTGTACGCCTGCGGCGACGTCAACCACCGGGCCCTGCTCACCCACCAGGGCAAGTACCAGGGACGCACCGCGGGCGACGCGATCGCGGCCCGTGCCGCCGGCCGCCCACTGGACGACGACGCCTGGGGCGACCACGCCACCACCGCCGACCAGCACGCCGTGCCCCAGGTGTTCTTCACCGACCCCGAGGCCGGCGCCGTGGGCCTGACCGCCGAGCAGGCCGGCCGCGCCGGACACCGGGTCGAGGTCGTCGACGTCGACTTCAGCACCGTCCAGGGGGCCAAGCTCTACGCCGACGGCTACCGTGGGCACGCCCGGATGGTCGTCGACCGCGACCGGGACATCCTGCTCGGCGTCACCTTCGTCGGCCCCGGCATCAGCGAGCTGCTGCACTCGGCCACCGTCGCGGTGGCCGGTGAAGTACCGCTCAAGCGACTGCGGCACGCCGTCGCCTGCTTCCCGACCGTCAGCGAGATCTGGCTCTTCCTTCTCGCCGCCCGCCACAGCGGCTGAACGGCGCCGACGGTGCCGGCCAAGAAGAGACCGCATGGGACCGAGGCGGTGATCACCGGGCTCGCGCACCGAAGAGGTCCGCATAGCGGGAGGGCAGCTCCTCGCACAGATGCCCGAAGCGTTCCTCGCCCACCGCGTCGGCCACGGTGGAGAGCACGGCGCCGACGTCCCACTCGGCGGTGCGCGGCCTGGCGCTGATCTGCTGCGCCACACGCCGCAGGAACTCCTGCTGGTCGAAGGCGTCGGGCCGCCCGCGTTCGAGCAGCAGCGCCTCGTTCAGGGGAGCGGGCAGCCGCTCCGCCAGCTCCTCGGCCTCCTGGGGACCGACCCGCGCGGCAAGCACCCACAGGACCGCCCAGCTGACCTTCTCGGCCTCGTCCAGGCTGCGGTACTCCCCGCGGTCACGTACCCGGTCGAGGAATTCGTCGAGCTTCATCGGGCCCTCCCGGGGTCGCGCCACGTGTGCCGCGACCCCGGGTGCCCGGCCCCGGCCGCGGGAAACGGCAGCGTGGCCGAGCACACACGCCGGTCGCGCCCCGCACACGCACGTCAGCGGGAAAGCCGTCGACCGGGCAGGCGGGCGTGAGGGCAGGCGGCGGGCCAGGACGCCGTCGGCGCACCGCTGTGCCGGCGTCCGCCCGGGACCGCCCGCTGTGTGACCGGCGCCGGACGGGGCACGCGGTGGGCATGGTCGGCGACACGGATGACGTCAGGGAGATACGGCGGGTCGGCACCGGCGGACACCGCGCCGTGCCGCACACCGCCGACCTGCGGATCGAGGCCTGGGCGCCGAGCCGCGAGGGCTGTCTGGCCGAGGCGGTGCGCGGCTTGGTGGAGTCCTTCGCGGACGTCGAGGCGGTACGGCCCACCGGTCTGGAACGCCTCCGGCTCCCTCTCCCTCGGGCGGACGACGCGGACCTGCTGGTGGCCCTGCTGGACGAGGTCGTCTACCGGGTGGAGGTGCACGGGCAGGTGCCCGTCGAGGTGGACGCCGAGGCAGCGGCCGACGGCGGCCTGGACGTACGGCTGGGCGTCGTGCCCCTGTCGGACGTCGAGGTCACCGGGGCGGCGCCGAAGGCGGTCTCCTGGCACGGACTGCACATGGGAGTCGACCCCTACGGCTGGTCGTGCGCCGTGACCGTCGACGTATGACCTGGCCGTCGACGTACGAGCCGGTCCGGGGGCGGTCCGGAAGAACCCGTAAGCCTCGTGCCCGGCGGACGGACGCGGCCGGCCGGTCAGCCCTTGACGACGCCCAGCGGCACCAGCCGGGCCACGATGCGGCACAGACCGGCGCCCTCGCTCGCGGCGACCACCTCGCCCACGTCCTTGTAGGCCTCCGGCGCCTCCTCGGTCAGACCGCGCCACGACAGCGGGCGCGCCGCGATGCCGTCGTGCTCCAGCCGGTCGCGCAGCTCCCGTCCGCTGATCTTCCGGGCGGCCTCGTGCCGGCTCATCCTGCGGCCCGCGCCGTGACAGGTGGAGTGGAACGCCCCGCCGTCCGCCACCCCGGCCAGCACGTACGAGGCCGTGCCCATCGTTCCGGGGATCAGTACCGGCTGGCCCACCTCGCGCAGATCCTCCGGCAGGTCGGGATGGCCGGGAGGGAACGCCCGGGTGGCCCCCTTGCGGTGCACGCACAGCCGGCGCCGCCGGCCGTCGACCTGATGGGACTCGATCTTCGCCAGGTTGTGCGAGACGTCGTACACCAGGGACAGCCGGCGTCCGGCGACCCGGGCGAAGGCCCGGCGGGCGGCATCGGAGAGCAGCTGGCGGTTGGCCCGCGCGTAGTTCGCGGCCGCGGCCATGGCACCCAGATAGGCCCGGCCCTCCGGGGACTCGACCGGCGTGCACGCCAGCTGCCGGTCGGGGACGCGGATGCCGTGGCGGGCCATGACCTGGTCCATCGCGCGCACATGGTCCGTGCAGATCTGGTGGCCCAGTCCGCGCGAGCCGCAGTGGATCATCACGCACACCTGGTCCTCGGCGATGCCGAACACCTCGGCGGTCTGCCGGTCGTACACCTCGGCGACCCGCTGCACCTCCAGGAAGTGGTTGGCCGAGCCGAGGCTGCCGACTTGTCCGAGCCCGCGTTCCCGTGCCCGCGGCCCGACCTGGTCCGCGTCGGCGTCGGGGACCGCTCCGCCGTCCTCGCAGCGCGCCAGGTCCCGTTCCTCGCCGTACCCCTCCTCCACGGCGTAGCGTGAGCCGCCGCGCAGCAGCTGTTCCAGCTGACGCGGGCCGGTCAGCCGCCACACCCCGCCGGGCCCGGCGCCCCGCGGCACGCTGCGGTCCAGGACGTCCATGATCTCCTCCAGCACGGGCACGATGTCGGCCCGGTCGCAGTCCGCGGCCAGCAGCCGCACCCCGCAGGAGATGTCGAAGCCGACCCCGCCCGGCGACACCACGCCGCCCTCGTCGATCGCGGTGGCCGCCACCCCGCCGATGGGGAAGCCGTATCCCCAGTGGATGTCCGGCATGGCGTAGGAGGCTGTGACGATGCCGGGCAAGGTGGCCACGTCGGCCACCTGTGTCAGCGACTTCTCGGCGTCGGCGAGCAGGTGCCGGGTCGCGAACACGATGCCCGGCACCCGCATGTCCCCTTCCGGGGCGATACGGAAGCGGTACCGGTCTTCCTGGACGAGTTCCATCGCGTCCTCCCGCGGCGGTGCCGGCCGGACGGGCTCCTCGGGCCGCCGGTTCAGCCGTCCGCGCCGCTTCTCACGTAGGCCTCGTAGCCTTCCTCCTCCAGCCGGTCGGCCAGGCCGGGTCCGCCGGAGTCGACGATCCGGCCCTCGGAGAAGACGTGCACCTGGTCGGGGCGGACGTACCGGAGGATCCGCGTGTAGTGGGTGATCAGCAGCGTGGCGACCTCCCCGGTGGCGCGTATCCGGTTGACGCCCTCGCTGACCACGCGCAGCGCGTCGATGTCCAGGCCGGAGTCGGTCTCGTCGAGGATGGCGATCTTCGGGCGCAGCAGTTCCAGCTGGAGGATCTCGTGGCGTTTCTTCTCCCCGCCGGAGAAGCCCTCGTTGACGTTGCGCTGGGCGAAGGCCGGGTCGATCTGCAGGCGCTCCATCGCCTCCTGGACCTCCTTCATCCAGGTGCGCAGCCGCGGGGCCTCGCCCCGGACCGCCGTGGCCGCCGCCCGCAGGAAGTTGGCCATGGTCACGCCGGGCACCTCGACCGGGTACTGCATGGCGAGGAACACCCCGGCCCTGGCCCGCTCGTCCACCTTCATCGACAGCAGGTCCTCGCCGTCCAGGGTGACGGAGCCGGAGGTGATCACATACTTGGGGTGGCCGGCCAGCGCGTAGGCGAGAGTGGTCTTGCCGGAGCCGTTCGGCCCCATCACGGCGTGGGTCTCGCCCTGCCGCACGGTCAGATCGACACCGCGGAGGATCTCCCGTGGCCCGTTGTCGGTCAGCACCTGGCAGTGCAGGTCGTGGATGGCCAGGGTCGCCATGGCGCCACCACCTCCTCCGTACGCCTCCCGGGGCGCCGGTCGTGCGCGGGGCCGACGGCTCCGCGCGGCGGGCCGTTCCTCCGGTCGCGGATTGCCTTCCCACCCAGTATCGGCCGCACGACGGCCGGGTTCACACGGGAGCGTGCGGCGTGGGACGAGCCCGTGTGCCGGGCGGTGACCGGGGAGGGGAGGGAAGCGGCCGGCCCCGCCGGACGGTACCGGCGAGGACCGGCCGCGGCGGGCGGGTGCGTCACAAAGTGACGCGTTCGCCGCCGAAGGTGACGATCAGCTCGCCGGAGGAGGAGAACGACCAGCCCAGGGTGCCGGAGTAGGACGAGCAGCGGGAGCCGTTCGAGCCGGTCCAGAACTGGTTCGAGCTGTCGGCGTCACCGACGGTCTTGTCGTTGGAGCCGTCGACGGAGAACCGGCAGGAGGTGTTGTCGCGGAACACCGACGAGCCCTTGTCGAACGAGAAGTTGCGCTCCTCGTTGTCGATGCCGACGTTGTCCGCGATGGTCATCGAGCCGGTGTTGCGGTTGTAGGTGAACCCGTGGTGCCCGTTGCGGTAGGCGATGTCGTGCCGGATCACATGGTCCACCGGGATGTCCTCGCCGCCCAGCTTGTAGCCGTTGCGGTCCCCGCTGTCGTTGCGGGTGCCGTCGCTGAGCGTGCCGTTGTCGTAGGCCAGCGAGTACTCGACGGTCACCGGGCCGATGGCGCCGGTGTCCGACTTGGTGTACAGGTCCCAGCCGTCGTCGATGTTGTGGTGGGAGACGTCGTAGCGGAAGACGTTGCCGGTTCCGGTGGTCAGCTTCGCGGCGAAGCCGTCGGCGTCCTCGCCGTCGGAGTCGGCGTTGTCGTGCGACTCGGAAGAGATGATCAGGTTGTCGGACGGCCACTGCGAGCGGGGCGTGTCGGAGGAGATCCGGCCGAGCTGCAGTCCGGTGTCGCGGTTGTACGCCGTCACGGTGTGCTCGATGACGTTGTGGCTGCCACCGACGTAGATCCCGTTGTCGCCCGCGTGCTGGACGGTCAGGCCGTACAGATGCCAGTACGAGGCGTTGAGCTGGATGCCGCGGTTGGACGAACTCTCGCTCTGCGCCGAGAAGTCCAGCACGGGCTTCTCGCCCGGGTAGGCGGACAGCGTCGTGCGGGCGGCAGAGGTGCCGTCCGCGCCCTGCGGGATGGTGACCGTCCGGTCGTAGCGGTACGTGCCGCCGCGCAGGTAGATGGTGCCGCCGGGAGCGATACGGCTGATCGCCGAGGCCAGCGTCGTCGGAGCGGACTGCGTGCCCTCGGCACCGTCCGTCCCGTCGGGCGCCACGTACAGGGTCGAGGCCGCCGCCCGGGGCTCAGCGGAGGCGGGCAGGGCCAGTGCCGTCGGGGCGGACAGCGCGGCGAGAGCGCCGGCGAGCACGGCGGCCGACGCGATGAAGGGTCTGTGCAGCATCGTTTCTCGTCTCCTGGTCGCAGATCACTGACAGGTGTCTGTTCGAGATGGTGAACCGATCCCTGAACCGATCCGTGAACCGGTCTCGGGACGGATACGGGAACCACAGGAGGGAAAGCGCTTTCATGACCGTAGGGCGCTTGCTGTGAACGCGTCAATGGGTTCCATACATGATTTTTGTTCATGTACATGGATTCAGGACATGGCGCGGACCGATGCCGCCGGTGCGTGGAAGGCCGAGCGTGAAGGCCGCTACCCGGACCGCCGCTCCCCGGACGCCGACGCGTCCTGCGGGGGCTCCTCGTGGTCGAGCAGACGGCCCGTCCGGTCGCAGATCAGGTGCCCGACCAGCGCACCGCCGTAGACCACGAACCCCGCGCCGATCAGCCAGGACTCGACCACCAGGATGGTGCCGATCGCGCCGTAGCTCAGCGCCTGGGTCACGATCAGCGGCGTGAACACCAGGTACGAGAAGGTGCGCAGACCCACCAGGCCGACCATGGTGGCGACGGCCCCGGGGAACAGCAGCCGCCAGCGCACCTGACGGCCGAGAAGGAAGTGCGGCCCCCACCAGAAGAACAGCACACCGGTGCCCAGGCTCATCAGCATGCGCTCGTTGCCGGCGAGCACCGTGCGGGTCTGCACCTGCAGGTACAGATAGACCGTCAGCACGCCCAGCCAGACCGCCTGCCGCCAGATCCGGTGCCACGGCCCCGAGGGCAGCCGCCACACGCGCTCGTACCCGTTCTGCACACTGGCGGCGAACGACAGGCCGAACACGGCGAGCAGCAGACCGCCCCACAGGCTCGTGGTGCTCACCGCCCGGTGCGGCGGGCCGAAGACCCGCGTGAGCACCTCGGCGGACCTGCCGGACAGATCCATGCCGTCCACCAGCCACAGCGCGAACCCGCCGTGGTCGTAGGGGGCTGCCGCGGCGACGACGATGAGCAGCGGGGCCAGCGTGACCAGGGCGAGGGTGGCGAAGCCCAGGGCCCTGTGCATCAGTTCCAGTTGTTTCCCGCGCCGGTAGAGTTCGACCGCCCAGAACGTGCGCGGTGTCGGACGTGACATGCGGCGGCGTCTCCTCTCCGGGCCGCGTTCACCCGCGCGGCCGCGTTCGCTGTCCATCATCGTCACGTCCGGTGGTGCACCCTCCACGGCGCCATGCCCGCCGCCACGGAGGTGGCGGCCGGTGCTCCTGTGACGCCCAGGTGCGCCGACCGACCGGCGCGAGGCGTCTCGTGACGGCCCGTCGAATGTGCGTGGCGCAGTCATGACAATCGTGTAGGCCACGACACACGACAATCGCCTATCACCCCTGCTCAGTCGCGACGAGGAGGGCGCCGGCGTCACGGCGCCCTCCGCCCCCCGCTCACCGGGAACGGGCACGCCTCGTCTGCGCCCGGTTCGCCTTGCGCAGGGCGTCCAGCAGCTCGCGCTTGGACATGTGCGAGCGGCCCTCGATGCCGAGCTGCTTCGCCAGGCCGTACAGGTGCTGTTTGGACGCGCTCTCGTCCACGCCCTCGCCGCTGCGCCCGCCCTGGCCGCGGGGCCGGGCCGACTGCGGGTCGGAGGGGCCCTTGCGGCCGTGCTCCTTGCGCTCCCAGTGGTCGCCGACCTTCTCGTACTTGTGCTTCAGCGCGCCGTACGCCACCCGGTGCGCCCGTTCGCCCTCGCCGTAGGTCTCGACGGCCGAGTCGTGCGCCTTGATCCAGGTGCGCTGAGCGTCCTGGGAGGAGCGCTCCAGCGTCGACGGCAGTTCCTGTCGTCCGGGCACGGACATCCACCTCCGTCGCGTGCTGATCTCCGCGCCGGACGGGTGCCCGGCGCGGGCGGCCGGAAACCGGCGGTCCCCCTGCGCCGCACCGGGTTTGGCGGGCCCGGGCACCGGCTACCCGCGCCATGTGAGCAGGAGACGTACGACGACATGGGCGACGTCGCAACAGGATCAGCAGGAACTCGTCCAGTACCTGGAGGACCGGTTCGCGTGCGCCCAGGCGTGCACCGAGTGCGCCCGTGCCTGTGCCTTGCGCGCCAGCCTGGTGGATCCCGGCGGGAATGGTGAGCAGGAACTCGTGCGCCGCCGCGGGATCATGTGCGCGGAGGTGTGCGACGCGACCTGCCGGATGCTCTCGGAGCAGAGCACCCAGGACGAGGCGGGCATCCGCGTCCAGGTGGGCTGGTGTCTGAGCGTGTGCCTGGAGAGCGCGCACGTCTTCGACCGGAACCCGGGCGCGGAGCAGACCGCGGACGCGTGCCGCACCTGCGCCAAGGCGTGCGGGGAGTTCATGGCGACGCTGGACTGACCACGCAACGGCCCGTTCGCGGATCGTCCCGGTAGTGCCTGCCGGTGCGTTTCCGGTGTGGAGCGCCGTGCCGCCGTAGGCTCGCGGCGTGCTGGAGACCATCGTGTGCGACGCCGGTGAGACCCTCGTCCGTGACGACCGCTACTGGGCCTGCTGGGCGGACTGGCTGCGCGTCCCGCGCCACACGCTCTCGGCGCTGGTGGGGGCCGTCGTCGCGCAGGGCGGGGACGCCGCCGAGGCTCTGCGGCTGGCACGACCGGGCATCGACGTGGCTGCCGAGTGGCGGGCCCGGGAAGCCGCCGGCCAGGGCGAACAGCTCGACGAGAGCGATCTGTACGAGGACGTGCGGCCGGCCCTGTCGGCGCTCAGGGCACGCGGAGTGAGGGTCATCGTCGCGGGCAACCAGTCGGCCCGCGCGGGCGAGATGCTGCGCCGCCTGCGCCTGCCCGCGGACCTCGTCGTGATGTCCGGGGAGTGGGGCGTGGCCAAGCCGCAGCCCGAGTTCTTCGCCCGGGTGCTGCACGCGGCGCGGACTCCGGCCGAGCGCACGCTGTACGTCGGCGACCACCCGGTCAACGACGTCTTCCCCGCCAAGGCGGCCGGCCTGCGCACGGCACACATCCGGCGCGGGCCCTGGGGGCATCTGTGGGCTGACGACCCGAAGGTCGTGGCGGCGGCCGACTGGCGCATCGAGCGCCTCACGGAGCTGATCGGCATCGTCGACGACGGATGAGCCGCGCCGCGGCCTCCTCGGGCCGGCGACGGATGACCCTTGCCATGTCCCTCCAGGCCGGCGGCGGGCGATCGTCGAGGCCCCTTCGGGCCGACGGCGTGATCGCTGAGGCCGCTTCGGGGCGATGGCCGGCCGGGCGCTGCTCCCGCCTCCGCCCGTGTCCCTGCTCACCGGGTGTCCCGCCGGCCGGACGACGGTCCGGCGACGGTCGCGTCTGGCCCCCGCGTGGCCCACTGCCCAGGATCAGCGGACCGGCGCTCGTGGGCGCGCTCGCGGGGTGAAACGGAACGTACGCCTCCGCCCGCCGGACCGGAAGCCCCGTGGCGGTGTGTCGCCGCTCACACGGGGCTCCCGCTGCGTGTCCCGCACGCTGCACCCGAAGGGGTGCGAGCCTGCCTCCGCGATCGCACGAACACGTTCGTCGCAGGTCGTTACGATCGTCGGCATGAGCCCTCAGAAGGAGCCGAACGGCCGGAGCCCCCGCCGAGAGCCGATCAGCCGCCGGGAGCGCCCGGCGAAGCCCGCCCTGTCCCGGCGTCTGATCGTGGACACCGCCGTGCGGATCATGCGTGCCGAGGGACTGGACAAGGTCACGATGCGCCGCCTGGCGAAGGAGCTGGACACCGGTCCGGCCTCGCTCTACGTCTACGTGGCCAACACCGCCGAGCTGCACGCGGCCGTGCTGGACGCCCTGCTCGGCGAGGTCGACCTGACCGGGCGGGGTGGCGGTGACGACTGGCGCGGGCAGCTGCGCGCCGTACTGGCCTCGTACACCCAGGTGCTGTTCGCGCACCCCCAGCTCGCCCGGTCCGCGCTCGTCGCCCGCCCGAGCGGCGAGAACTACCTGCGGCTGGTGGAGCGCATCCTCGGACTCCTCGCGTGCAGCGGGGCCGGCCGTGAGCAGGTCGCCTGGGGAGTGGACAAACTTCTGCAGGACGCGACGGCCACAGCCGCCGAGCACGCCACGCAGCAGCAGGACCCCGGCTTCCAGGACGACTGGAACGCCGCCGTCCGCGCCCTGCACGCGGTGGACGAGGCCACGCATCCCGCGATCAACGCCCATATGCCCGCCCTGATCGACGGCTCGGTCGAGGACCGGATGCGCTGGAGCTTCGACGTTCTGGTCAACGGCATCACACGGACGCCCGTCCCCGGCGCGCGGGACTGACCGCTTCCGCCGATCGTGGGCGGCGGCCGGCCTCGTCCCGTCTCCGTCTCCTTGGACGAACTTGTTCGTGACGAACATGTTCGTCTACCGTGGTGGGGCGCCCCCCCGACGTGGCTGTCCAGGCCGCGCCCAGGGGGTGCCGCTGCTCCGTCACCAACCTTCAGCCGTACCCGCCGGCCCCTCCGGCGCACGGCCCCGACCCATCCGCACCGCAACCCAGAGCACCCTGGAGACCTTCATGAGCACCGCACACGTCCCTGTCGCGATCATCGGAGCGGGCCTGGGCGGCCTGACCGCCGCGCGCGTCCTGCACGTCCACGGCATCCAGCCGGCGGTTTTCGAACGGGAGGCGTCGGCGACGGCGCGCTCCCAGGGCGGCATGCTCGACATCCACGAGGTAAGCGGACAGCAGGCCCTGCGCGCCGCCGGACTCCACGACGAGTTCCGCGCGCTCGTCCACGAGGGAGGACAGGCTCTGCGCCTGCTAGGCGCCGACGGCACCGTGCACCTGACGATCCCGGACGACGGCTCCGGCGGCCGGCCGGAAGTGGACCGCGGGGACCTGCGCGGCCTGCTCCTGAACTCCCTGCCCGACGGCACGGTCCGCTGGGGACGGAAGGTCACCGGCGCCCGGCCGCTGGGCGACGGGCGGCACGAGGTGACGTTCGACGACGGCTCGGCCGTCACCACCGGCCTGCTGATCGGCGCCGACGGAGCCTGGTCGCGCATCAGGCCGCTGCTCTCGGACGCCAAACCCGCCTACACCGGCATCTCCTTCGTCGAGACCGACCTGTTCGAGGCCGACGCCCGCCACCCGCGCAGCGCCGCACTGGTCGGCGGCGGATCCCTCATGGCCCTCGGCCACGAACGCGGCTTCCTCGCGCACCGGGAGACCGACGGCAGCCTGCATGTCTACACCGCCCTGAAGACCGACGAGAACTGGCTGGACACGATCGACTTCACCGACCCGGACACCGCCAAGGCCGCGGTCCTCGCCCGCTTCGAAGGCTGGGACGACGATCTGCGCGGTCTGGTCGCCGACGCCGACACGATCACCCCGCGCCGCATCCACGCCCTGCCCGTCGGGCACCGCTGGGACCGCGTTCCGGGCGTGACACTGCTCGGAGACGCCGCCCACCTGATGTCTCCCTTCGCGGGCGAGGGCGCCAACCTCGCCCTGCTCGACGGCGCCGAACTCGCCCTGGCCGTCGCCGCCCACCCCGGCGACACCGAAGCCGCGCTGGCCGCGTACGAGCAGGCGCTGTTCCCGCGCGGCGAGGCATCCGCGGCGGAATCCGCCGCCCACCTTGCGACGATGTTCGGCGAGCGGGGCCTGGAGGAGACAGTCGGCTTCTTCACCCGCATCGCAGCGGCCTGACGTTCCTTGACGGCGCGGCAGATCGCGACACGGCCCTCGCCGGGGCCCGGCCGGGCCCCGGGATCGTCCCCGGCGGGGCCGCGTCACCCAGCGGACCGCAGCCGCATGCGACCGACCCTGCTCTGGTCCGACCCGGACGGCAGGCTTTAACCTGCCCGCGTGGAGACGGCACACACGGGTGATCCCGGTCTGTTCGGACCCGGATCGGTGACCTGGCAGATGCACGGCGACCCGATGATGTGGATCGCCGGCATCCGGGCGCTGTATCTGCAGGCCCTGCATCCGCGGGCGGTGCGCGCCGTGATGGAGAACTCCGACTTCCGGCACGACGCCTGGGGACGCCTGCGGCGCACCGCGAACTTCGTGGGCACGACCACGTACGGCACCACCCGGGCCGCCGAGGAGGCCGGAGCGCGGGTCCGCAGGATCCACCGCAAGCTCACCGCGACCGACCCGGCAACCGGCGAACGGTACCGGATCGACGACCCGGAGCTGCTGCTGTGGGTGCACTGCGCCGAGATCGACTCCTATCTGCACGTACTGCGCCGGTCCGGATTCCCGCTCACCGACGCCCAGGCCGACCGCTATGTCGCCGAACACCGCACCAGCGCACGCCTGGTCGGCCTCGACCCGGACGGGGTGCCCGGCAGCAGGGCCGAACTCGCCGCCTGTGTCGCCGAGGTACGTCCTCGCCTCGCCGCGGGAGCCGATGCCCGCGCGGTGGACGACTTCCTGCTCCGTCCGCCGGCCCACCCGTTGCTCGTGCCGGCGCGCGAACTTCTGTGGCGGCGCGTGGCGCAACTGGCCTACGCGGCTCTGCCTCCGTACGCCCACGAGCTGTACGGACGGCCGGCGCCAGACCCGGAGGCGGTCACCCGTCGCCTGCGTGCCACGGGCACCGTGCTGCGCCGCATTCCCGCACGTCTGCGCTGGCAACTGCCGCCCAAGCACATTCTGCGGGCGGTGGCCAGGCTCGGGCCCGAGGCACGTCCCGCACCGTACAAAGCCGGACGCGATCCCGCCATACTGGACCAGGGCCCGCCGAGCGCACCGGACCGGCATCGGGACACCACCCCGGGGTGGTCCGCCGGACAGGCCGACGGCGTGGCCTGAGGGAGGGGCACACGGTGACGGGGGCAACGGTGCGATGGCGGACATCCGGCTGATCCAGGGCCGTTACCGGCTGCTCGCGCCGATCGGGCGCGGCGGCATGGGGGAGGTGTGGCGGGCCCGGGACGAGGCACTGGGCCGGCAGGTCGCGGTGAAGTGCCTCAAGCCGCTCGGCCCGGACGACGACCGATCCGGCACGCGCCTGCTGCGCGAACGGTTCCGGCGCGAGGCCCAGGTGGCCGCCGCCCTCCAGCACCGCGGGGTCACCGTGGTGCACGACTTCGGTGAGTGCGACGGCGTGCTCTATCTCGTCATGGAGCTGCTCGACGGCCGCGATCTGAGCCGGCTGATGCAGGACAACCGGCACCGTCCGCTGCCGGTCGCGGACCTCGTCGACATCGCCGAACAGATCGCCGCCGCACTCGACTACACCCACCGTCGCGGCATCGTCCACCGTGACCTGAAACCGGCGAACATCGTCCGCCTGTCCGACGGCACGGTGAAGATCTGCGACTTCGGCATCGCCCGCCTCGGCCGGGACACCGGCTTCACCACCCGGCTCACCGCCACCGGCATCGCCATGGGCACCCCGCACTACATGTCGCCCGAGCAGATCGCCGGTCACGAGGTCGACCGGCGCAGCGACCTGTACTCGCTGGGCTGTGTGCTGTACGAACTCGCCACCGGGACACCGCCGTTCGACCAGGACGACCCCTGGGCCGTCCTGCTCGCCCACCGCGACACCCCGCCGCCCCCGCTCCGCCGGCACCGCACCGACCTCCCCGGCCCGTTGGAACAGCTCATCCTCGACCTGCTCGCCAAGTCGCCGGAGCAACGCCCCGGCGACGCCCGCGAAGTGGCCCGCCGCCTGACCGACGCCCGCACCGCCACGGCCGCCACGGCCGCGGCCCCCGCCGAGCACCGGATCCCGGCACGGCCCGGCCCCGGTGCGACGGGCGGACCGCCGGCGGGCAGGCGTGCCGCGGTGCGGCTGCCGTCGTGGACGCGGCACATGGCCGCCGAGCCGGCCGGGGACCAGGAACGCACGGACCCGGACGGCGGTGGGCGGGATGCCCCGGCGGCGGAGACGCTCCGGGTCCTCGCCGACCGGCATCGTGCCGCCCTGGACCTCGGACGCCGGGGCCGCTGGGCCGAGGCCGGCACGGTGCTCCGCGCGGTCACCGCCGAGCGGGCCCGGCTGCTGGGCGCCGACCACCCCGAGACCCTTGCCGCCCGCTACCAGATGGCCTTCACCCTCAGCCGCACCGGACGCCCGGCCGACGCCCTGCGCGAGTACAAGCACGTGGCCCAGGCCCGGATCCGCACCCTCGGGCCCGACCATCCCGAGACCCTCGCCGCCCGCCAGGAAATGGGGTACGTCCTGGGGCAGCTGGGGCGTCATGTCGACGCGCACCAGGTGTACACGGCGGTGCTCGCCGCCCGGGAGCGCACCATGGGCGCCGACCATCCCGACACCCTGCGCTGCCGGCACAACCTCGCCTTCAACCTCTGCCGCCTCGGCCGGCCGGAGGACTGCTACCGCATGGCCTGCGAGGTCGCCGAGGCTCGCGCCCGCGTCCTCGGCCCCGACCACCCGGACACCCTGGTCACCCGCTACGAAGTCGCCTACGCGCTCGGCCAGCTGGGCCGCTGGGCCGAGGCCCTCGACACCTACCGCGAGGTCGCCGAGGCCCGCGCCCGTGTCCTCGGCCCCGACCACCCGGACACCCTCGCCGCCCGCTACGAGACCGGCATCAGCCTGGGCCGGCTCGGCCGCTGCGAGGAGGCGCTCGCCCTCTACCGCGAACTGATCGAGGCCCGCGCCCGGGTGCACGGCCCCGAGCACCCCGAGACCCTGCGGGCCCGTCACGGCCTCGGCGTCAACCTCGGCCGGCTCGGCCGCTGGGAGGACGCCCTGGCCGAGTCCCGCGAGGTGTGCGCGATCCGTGTCCGGGTCCTCGGCCCCCGGCACCCGGACACCCTGGTCAGCCGACGGGAGGTCGCGGTGGCACTGGGCTGGCTCGGCCGCTGGGACGAGGCGCTCGCCGAGTACCGCGCGGTCGCCGACGCCCGCGAACGACTCCTCGGCCCCGGCCACTCCGACACTCTCACCAGCCGCGAGGACGAGCCCACAACCTGAAACAGCTCGGCCGCGCCACCCAGGCCGACGAACCGCACCGCCGGGTGGAGGCGCTGCGACGACGGCAGGCAGCACGGACACCCTGAGTGCCGCCCGCCCCTGCCGTCCCTCTGGCCGACGGGGATCACCCCGTGCTACCAAGAACCATGCGCACCCACCAGGCACCGGGCAGCACAGACCGTTACGACGCCGTCATCGTCGGTGGGGGCCACAACGGCCTGGTCGCCGCCGCCTACCTCGCCCGCGCCGGGCGGTCGGTGCTGGTCCTGGAACGGCTGGCGCACACCGGCGGCGCGGCCGTGTCCACCCGCCCGTTCCCCGGCGTGGACGCCCGGCTGTCCCGCTACTCCTACCTGGTCAGCCTGCTGCCGAGGAAGATCGTCCAGGATCTCGGCCTCGATCTGCGGCTGCACCCCCGGAGCATCTCCTCCTACACCCCCACCGAACGCGACGGCCGGCCCACCGGGCTGCTCGTGGGCGGCGGCGAGGAACGCACCCGCGCCGCCTTCGCCCGGCTCACCGGCTCCGACCGCGAGTGGGAGGCCTGGCGGCGCTTCTACGGCATGACCGGCCAGGTCGCCCGCCGGGTGTTCCCCACGCTCACCGAACCACTGCCGAGCCGCGCGGACCTGCGCCGCCGGATCGACGACGAAAACGCCTGGCGCATGCTGTTCGAGGAGCCGATCGGGGTGGCGATCGAGCGCTTCTTCACCGACGACCTGGTGCGCGGTGTGGTCCTCACCGACGCGCTGATCGGCACCTTCGCCGACGCCCACGACGCGTCCCTGGTGCAGAACCGCTGCTTCCTCTACCACGTGATCGGCGGCGGTACCGGGGCCTGGGACGTGCCGGTCGGCGGCATGGGGGCGCTGACCGATGCGCTCGCGGACGCGGCACGCGCGGCGGGCGCCCGGATCGTCACCGGTCACGAGGTGGTCCGGGTGTCCTCCGACGGCCGCGAGGCCGAGGTCGCCTACCGGACACCCGACGGCGGCGACGCCACGGTCGGCGCCCGCCACGTCCTGGTGAACGCCTCACCCAAGGAGCTGGCCGCCCTGACCGGCGAGACGCCGCCCGAGCCCGCCGAGGGCGCCCAGCTGAAGGTGAACATGCTGCTGACCCGGCTGCCCCGGCTCCGCGACACCTCGGTGGACCCGCGCGAGGCCTTCGCCGGCACCTTCCACATCGCCGAGAGTTACGAGCAGCTGGCCGTCGCCCACGCCCAGGCCGCCGCCGGTGAGCTGCCCTCCGCCCCGCCGTCGGAGATCTACTGCCACTCCCTGACCGACCCGAGCATCCTCGGCCCCGGCCCGGCGGCCCGGGGTTTCCACACGCTCACCCTGTTCGGCCTGCACACCCCGGCCCGGCTCTTCGCCCGGGACAACGACGCGGTACGGGAGGAACTGCTGAAGTCGACGCTCGCGCAGCTCGACGCCCACCTCGCCGAACCGCTCGCCGACTGTCTCGCCACGGACGCCGAGGGCCGGCCCTGCATCGAGGCCAAGACGCCACTGGACCTGGAGCGCGATCTGCGCCTGCCCGGCGGCAACATCTTCCACCGGCCGCTGAGCTGGCCGTACGCGACGGAGGGCACCGGCCGCTGGGGAGTGGAGACGCAGCACGCGAATGTGCTGCTGTGCGGTGCGGGCGCGGTGCGCGGCGGCGGGGTCAGCGGAGTGCCGGGGCACAACGCGGCCATGGCGGTGCTGGAGGCGCAGCCGGCCTGAATGCCTCCCCTGACAAGGGGCACTCCGACTGGGTGAGGGCCGTCGCACCGTCCGGTGCGGGCTGTCGCACAGCCGCCTTCAGCGACGGCAGGACGCACACCACCCGGCCGCCCGCCGCGGCCGTCTCACCCCTACGGAGGTTCCCATGGCCGAGCTGAGCCCGATCGACCTGCAGAAGGCACTCAGCGGCATGGACTACCCGACCGACAAAAAACACCTGGTCGAACGTGCCCGACAGAACAAGGCCAATGACAAGATCGTCAGCAAGCTGGACAGCCTGAAGCAGGATCACTTCGACGGACCCAACGAGGTGCAGCGGGCCGTCTTCAACGAGTGACGTCCCGCACCGGCCCCCGACTCGGTATCGGACCGCACTCGCCGAGGGCGGACTCACTCCGAGTGAGCGCCCTCGGCGAGTGCAGCGCGCACCGGCTCGTCACGCCGGCCGAAGGCCGGTCGCGGCGCAGGCACGCCGGTGGATCGGTGCCGCCCGGACGGACCGCACCTGGGCCCGTCACTGCGGCTTGAATGACCGGATCTGATAGGTCCCCATCAGGTTGCCGCCCGCACCGGCCGGGGTGGAGCCGACACGGTTCTTGTAGTTGGTCGACTTGTAGTACTGCACCCGGTGGCCGGTCGAGTTCCACACCGAGCGGACGTTCTGTCCCCGCCGGATGAAGGAGCAGTCGTCGGCGGTGTTGGCCTTCTGCTTCTGCTTCCACTGGCAGCGGGTCCCGCTGCCTTTCCAGCCGCTGTAGATGCAGAAGTAGCCCGGGGTGCAGTTGTAGGCGGCCGCCGTCCGGGCCGGGGCCGTGGGGGCGGCCGGGGCCCCCCCCACGGCCGGTACGGCGCCGAACGTCGTGGCCAGGGCCACGGAGGCAACGGCGAACGAGCGGATGGCACTCATGCCACGCATGGAACATCTCCTTTCCCTCCCCACGGCACCGGCGAGCCGGTGCGCCCGACGGGGAGGACGCAGTGGTCTTCGCTGGAGGCCTCAGCACGAGGACGCCACAACGCCGCGCCGCCCATCAGGAGAATGCAGGTAATTCCCCCGTGCAGGGGAATTGCGCCGGTGGTTCGGGTTCCTGTCCGCGCGCCTGCGCGTGCGCCTGTCCGCACCGGTCCACGCCTGCGATCGACGGGGGTACGCCATACTGGCATGAAAGGGGCAAAACGCCCGGCGAGCCCGCGGAGGCCCAGCCATGCACGACCACACCGAGAACGACACTCACGTCACGGCGCGCGGCCCGCACGACGACGCACCCGAACCCGAACGGACGGGGGTACGCGGGGCGCCCGGTGAGCCCCGGGCACCGGACGGCGACGAGCCCGCACCGCCGCAGGACGCACCCGGCGCGTACGCGGACGAGGACGACGGGGGAGCGGCGCAAGCGAAGGCAGGCGGGAGCGAGGACGGTGCCGCCGACGACGAGGACACACCGGCCGCCGGCCCAGCACCGCATCCGGCAGGCGCCGCGGCCGGCGAGGCCTGCGACGTCTTCCTCGACGTTCCGCTGCTGAAGGTCGACGAGATCGACCTGGAGGTGGAGGACCTGCGGGCGCGGGTCTCCCTCCAGGCCGAGGTGCTGGACCTGTTGAAACTGAACGTGGGCGCCGACGCCGTGCTCGGCCGGGTGCACCTGGGCATCTCGGGCGTGGAGGCCCAGGCCCGGCTCACGGTGCGCCTCGACAACGTGGCCGCGATCATCAACCGCGTCCTCACCACGCTCGACCGCAACCCGGAGATCCTGCGGGAACTGGCCCGTGGGGTCGGATCCGCCGTCCAGGACGTCGGCGGCGGGGCCCGCCAGGCCGTGGGCGAACTCGGCACGGGGGCGGGCCGGGCCGTCGAGGACGTGGGGCGGGGCGCCGGGTCGGCGGTGGAGGACGTCGGGCGGGGCGCCGAGTCGGCGGTGGGGGATGTGGGCAGGGGCGCCGGATCCGCAGTCGAGGATGTGGGCAGGGGTGCCGGTGGCGCGGTGAAGGATGTGGGCCAGGGCGCCGGTGCGGGCGTCGAGGGCGCCACCGGAGACGTCGGAGCGGCCGTCGAGGAGGTGAGCGGCGGCGCCGAGGCGGCCGTCGGGGACGTCGCGCGCGAGGCGGGGAACGTCGCCGGGAGCGCCGGTGACGTCGTCGAGGGCTCGGCCGGAAGAGCCACCGGGGGCACCCGGCGCAGCGCCGGCGGTGAGCGCGGCCGCGGTGAGCGGAGCCAGGGAGGTGCCCGCCCCCGCCGTCCGCGTGCCGAGGGCAGACGGGATGCCGGGACACCACGGGAGCCCTCACGGCCCGCACGCAGGCCCGTGCGGGATGGCGACGAGCCGCCCTGAACGCACGGACGGCAACCCGACATCGAGTTCCGGTCCACGGTCCGCGCGGAACGGCTCCGCTTCGCAGAGGAGCCGCGCACGGCCGTCCGTTTCCACGGCACCGGGGAGCGGGCGTCGGTGTCCCGCAGCGAGCGCACCGGCCTGCCCGGCACGGTGAAAGCAAGGCGGGACTACCGCCGGGTCACCGTCGGCTACCGCCTCGCGACCGGGCTCACCGGACGGCCGGAGCGCCACCGGGGCAGCCGGGACGACGAGGAGCACGACCGGGGCAGCCGGGGGAACCGGCGGCACACCGAGTGAGGCGTGCGCACGACCGGGCGGAACCAGGCGGAACCGAGCGGATCCGGCTGCCCGGGCCGGACACCGGTGCGCCGCCGGGCAGCCGGATCGCCGCGGCCCGCGCAGGCCGAGGACCGTTGTCCGAACAGCACACCTAGTCCGCCGATGCCGTCCAGCCGTCGGCCGTCACCCGGGCGGCGTCCCCCGGGCGGGCCTCGTCGAAGACGACCCGGCCACGGGAGTCCACGCGCTGACCGTCGACGTAGGCACCGCGGCCCACGTACAGCCGGTCCGTCGTGTACCGCCAGCGCACCACCAGGTTCCCGGCGGCCGGGAGTGCGGCGTCGACCGTGTGCCAGACCCGGCCGGAGAACCCGGTGGCGGTGCCTTCCGGATGCCGCTGCGGGCGCTCGCCCCGGCGGGTGGTGGTGAACGGCACCGGCTGCCAGGTGGTACCGCCGTCGGAGCTGGCCTCCAGGACGAGGGTGTCCGACTGGGGTTCGGTGTCCCACCACAGGGAGCAGCGCAGGTGCGCGCCGCCGCGGGAGGTGTCCAGCGCGGGCAGGGCGAGTGTGGCCGTGCTGTCGCTCGCCATCCCGGAGAACCACGCCGTGCGGCCCTGCTCCGGGCGGACCGCCACGGCCCGCGCCAGGTCGTTGCCGGCGGCCACCCGGGGCGCGGACCCGGAACGCCACGTGCGCACGGGATGGACGGAGTTGCCGAGGACGATCAGGAAGGTGTCCGTGGTCGGGTCCAGGACCAGCGAGGTGCCGGTGAAACCGGTGTGGCCCGCGGTCTGCGGGGTGGCCATCGCGCCCATGTACCAGTGCTGGTACAGCTCGAAGCCCAGACCGTGGTTGTCGCCGGGGAAGTCGGTGTTGAAGTCGGTGAACATCAGCTCCACCGACTCCGGCCGCAGGATGCGCGCCCTGCCGTAGACGCCGCCGTTGAGCAGGGTGCGGGCCAGCACCGCCAGATCCCAGGCGCAGGAGAACACACCCGCGTGACCGGCCACCCCGTTGAGGCTGTAGGCGTTCTCGTCGTGCACCTCGCCCCACACCAGGCCCCGGTCCAGCGCCGACCACGGCTTGCGCGCGTACTCGGTGGCGGCGATGAACGGCTTCCAGGAGGCGGGCGGGTTGTACCGGGTGCGGCGCAGACCGAGCGGGCCGGCGATCTCCTCGGCCAGCAGCACGTCCAGCGTGCGGCCGGTGATCTTCTCCAGGACCAGCTGAAGCGTGATCATGTTCAGGTCCGAGTACACGTACGCGGTGCCCGGCGGGTTCTGCGGCGGCTCGTTCCAGATCATCTTCAGCTTCTGCTCGTACGTCGGCGCGTCGTACAGCGGCAGGTCCGGCTGGAGACCGGAGGTGTGCGTGAGCAGCTGGCGGATCGTCACGTCCTGTTTGCCGGCCCGGCCGAAGTCGGGCAGACAGCGGGCGACCTTTCCCTCCAGCTCCAGCTTCCCGCGCTCGATCTGCTGCACGGCCAGGATCGAGGTGAACAGCTTCGACAGGGAGGCGAGGTCGTAGACGGTGTTCCGGGTGGCCGGGATCTGCTGGTCGCGCGGGAACTCCACGGCGGTGTCGGTCGCCTCGTCGTACGAGGAGTAGCGCACCGCCATGCCGATCGGCTCGTGCAGGGCCACCGTGCCGCCGCGCCCGGCGAGCAGGACGGCACCGGCGTACCAGGGGTGCTCGGGGGACGGGCCGAGGAACGCCTTGGCGTCGGCGACGAGTTGGTCCAGAGGAGCGGAGAGCAGTCCGGCGCGTTCGGGCGAGCCGTACCGCAGGGTGGGCCGGGAGGCCGCCGGCGCGGGTGAGGCCGCGGCCGGACTCATGGGGAGGGCAGCCGCCAGACCCAGGGCCCCGCCCAGCACCAGGGTCATGCGGCCCAGTTGGCGGCGCGTCAGTCCGCCCTCGTCTCTGTCCGCCGTGCCGTCGCTCATGGTGAGTCCTCCCGTCGTACCGCCGTCTGAAATTAACTTTCGCTGCGTGTGAGGTGTGGTGAAACTTTCCGTCAGGATGGTCATATTGTCAACGGTGCGCCACCACATGGCATGTGACCGTGTGTCGGCTGGGGCGGGCAGGCGAACCGGTTCGGTCGCGGCACGGGCCGATCGGCGGTCCTCCCGCCGGTGTGCCGCGGGGGTCCGTCGGCGCCGAGCGCTTGACCTGCGTACTCCTGGACCCGAGGATCCTTGGTCATGACGCCTCGCCACGGCAGCAGCACGGTCGACGCGGTTGTGCGGCGCAGTGCCCGGCGGACCCCCGCCCGGACCGCCCTCGTGTACGGCGACCGCCACTGGACGTACGCCGAGCTGGACGACGCCGTCTCCCGCGCCGCGCGTGTCCTGCTGGACCAGGGGCTCGCCCGGGGCGACCGGGTCGCCGCCTACGGGCACAACTCCGACGCCTATCTGATCGCCTTCCTGGCCTGCTCACGCGCCGGTCTGGTGCACGTGCCGGTCAACCAGAACCTCACCGGCGACGACCTGGCGTACATCCTCGGCCAGTCGGGCAGCGCGCTCGTCCTCACCGACCCCGACCTCGCCGCGCGCCTTCCCGCCGGCGTACCGGCGTTGGCGCTGCGTGACACGGACGACTCACTGCCGGCCCGCCTGGCGGACGCACCACCGTACGACGGCCCCGAACCGGGCAGCGAGGACTTGGTGCAGCTGCTGTACACCTCGGGCACCACCGCGCTGCCCAAGGGCGCGATGATGACGCACCGCGCCCTGGTGCACGCCTACCTCAGCGCCATCACCGCCCTCGATCTGCACGCCGACGACCGGCCCGTGCACGCCCTGCCGCTCTATCACTCGGCGCAGATGCACGTGTTCCTGCTGCCCTGTCTCGCCGTCGGAGCCGTCAACATCGTCCTCGACGCGCCCGACGGCGGCCGGATCCTGGACCTGATCGAGACGGGCCGGGTGGACAGCCTGTTCGCGCCGCCCACGGTGTGGATCGGCCTGGCCGGCCGCCCCGACTTCGCCGAGCGGAACCTGGACGGGCTGCGCAAGGCGTACTACGGCGCCTCGATCATGCCGGTCCCGGTCCTTGACCGGCTCCGCGCCCGCCTGCCGCACCTGGCCTTCTACAACTGCTTCGGCCAGAGCGAGATCGGCCCCCTGGCCATGGTCCTGGGCCCCGACGAGCACGAGGGACGGCTCGACTCCTGCGGCCGGCCGGTACTGTTCGTGGAGGCCCGGGTGGTGGACGCCGAGGGCAACGACGTGCCGGACGGCACACCCGGCGAGATCGTCTACCGCTCCCCGCAGCTGTGCGAAGGGTACTGGGACAAACCCGAGGAGACGGCGGAGGCCTTCCGTGACGGCTGGTTCCGCTCGGGGGACCTCGCGGTGCGCGACGCGGACGGCTACCACACCGTCGTGGACCGGGTGAAGGACGTGATCAACTCCGGTGGTGTGCTGGTGGCGTCCCGTCAGGTCGAGGACGTCCTCTACACGCACCCTGCGGTCGCCGAGGCCGCGGTGGTCGGCCTGCCCGACGACCGGTGGATCGAGGCCGTGACGGCGTTCGTCGTCCCGCGCGGCGAGGTCACGGAGGAGGAGCTGATCGCCCACGCCCGCGCACACCTCGCCGGCTTCAAGACGCCGAAGCGAGTGCACCTCGTCACCGAACTCCCGCGCAACGCCAGCGGAAAGATCCTCAAACGGCAGCTGCGCGAGCACTACGGCACACGATAAGCACCCTGGGCACCCGGCAGGCCGCGATGCGGCAGGACAGCCCCTGATGCGGTAGGACGGAGCCCATGCCGATGAACAACAGTCCTGACGACGGTCTTCCTGTCCCGGGCGCGGCGGACGAGCCGGGGTTGTCGCTGCGTCTGCGGCCGTGGCGCGGGCAGGACGCCGCCGTGCTGGCCGCACTGCACCGGGACGCCGCCCTGCGCCGCTGGGCGGGCGCGGGCATCGACGATGAGGAAAGCGCGGCCCGCTGGATCGAGGAACAGCGCCGGCACCGGCAGGCGGGGGACCGGTTCGCCTTCGCGGTCGTGGAGGCCGGCCCGGCGGGGGAGCGGATCATGGGCCACGTCGTGGTGCAGAACCTCGCCTCCGACAGCCCCTCCGCGCAGGTCGGCTACTGGACCACGGCCGCGGCGCGCGGCCGGGGCGTGGCGCCCAGAGCGCTGGCGGCGCTCACCGACTGGGCGTTCGCCACGTTCGCCGCGCGGGGACTGACCCGCCTGGAGCTGGTGCACCAGGCCGACAACACGGCCTCCTGCCGGGTCGCCGCCAAGTGCGCCTACGAGCCGGCCGGGATCCTGCCCGCCGCGCCCCCGGAGTATCCGCTCGACGGCCATCTGCATGTGCGCACCCGGGTCACGAGCGCAGGTCCACTATCCGCTTGATCTTGCCGACCGACCGTTCCAGCGTGCCCGGTTCGACGATCTCCACCCCGGCCGAGACCCCGATGCCCTCCTTGACCGCCACGGCGATGGAATGGGCGGCGGCCTCGCGGGCCGCGGCGTCGGCGTCGGGGCGGGCCTCGGCACGGACCGTGAGGGCGTCCATGCGGCCCTCACGGGTGAGGCGCAACTGGAAGTGCGGGGCCACACCGGGGGTGCGCAGCACGATCTCCTCGACCTGGGTGGGGAACAGGTTCACCCCGCGCACGATCACCATGTCGTCGCTGCGGCCGGTGACCTTCTCCATGCGCCGGAAGACCCGTGCCGTGCCCGGCAGCAGCCGGGTCAGGTCCCGGGTGCGGTAGCGGATCACCGGCATGGCCTCCTTGGTGAGCGAGGTGAACACCAGCTCGCCCTCCTCGCCGTCCGGCAGCACCTCCCCGGTGACCGGGTCGACGATCTCCGGGTAGAAGTGGTCCTCCCAGATGTGCAGGCCGTCCTTGGTCTCCACGCACTCCTGCGCCACCCCGGGCCCGATCACCTCCGACAGGCCGTAGATGTCGACGGCGTCGATCCCGCAGCGTTCCTCGATCTCCCGCCGCATCTCCTGCGTCCACGGCTCCGCCCCGAACACCCCCACCTCCAGCGAGGTGGACCGGGGGTCCACACCCTGCCGCTCGAACTCGTCGAGCAGCGTGAGCATGTACGACGGCGTGACCATGATGATCCGCGGCTGGAGATCCTGGATCAGCTGCACCTGGCGCGCGGTCATTCCTCCCGAGGCCGGAACGACCGTGCAGCCCAGCCGTTCGGCACCGTAGTGGACGCCCAGGCCGCCGGTGAACAACCCGTAGCCGTACGCCACGTGCACCACGTCGCCGGGCCGGGCCCCGGCCGCCCGCAGCGAGCGGGCCACCATGTCCGCCCACAGGGACAGATCCCGGTCGGTGTAGCCGACGATCGTGGGACGGCCGGTGGTGCCGCTGGAGGCGTGGAAGCGGCGGATGCGCTCACGCGGCACCGCGAACATCCCGAAGGGATAGGTCTCGCGCAGGTCCGCCTTGCTGGTGAACGGGAACCGTGCCAGGTCGTCGAGGGTGCGGCAGTCCTCCGGGCGCACACCGGCCCGGTCGAAGGCGTCCCGGTGGAAGGGCACGTTCTCGTACGCGTGCCGCAGGGTCGCCCGCAGCCGATCGAGCTGCAGTGCCCGCAGCTCCTGCGGGTCGAGCCGTTCCCCCTGATCCAGAAGCTGCGTCACATCCCCCATCGGGACTCTCCCTCACCTACCACAACAATCCGGTCGACCGATCATTCGGTAGACACTTGCCGGGGGACAGTAATCCAGGCCGGCCGGCCGCAGGCAAGAGGGCGGCACGAAAAAAATCCACCGCACATCTCCCGCACACGTACCCGGCCGAGCAGCCCGATTCCCCGGCCCGCCCCCTGGCGGATCTCCCGTCCTGCCGTCAGGATCCCCGCATGCCGACCTTCACCGCGCCCGACGGAACCCGGCTCGCCTACCACGTGCGGGGCGAGGGAAAGCCGCTCGTCGTGCTGCCCGGAGGGCCGATGCGGGCCTCCGCCTACCTGGGGGACCTCGGCGGGCTCACCGCGCAGCGCCGCCTGGTCCTGCTCGATCTGCGCGGCACCGGCGACTCCGCCCGGCCCGCCGATCCGGCGACGTACCGCTGCGACCGGCAGCTCGACGACGTGGACGCGCTCCGCGCCCACCTGGGCCTGGAGCGCGTGGACCTGCTCGGCCACTCGGCGGGCGGCAGCCTCGCCGCGCTCTACGCCGCCCGCCGTCCCCGGCGCGTGGCCCGGCTCGCGCTCATCACCACCGGGGTGCGCCCGCTCGGGCTGCGTGCGACGCCCAGGGACCGGCTGGCCGCGGCCCGGCTGCGCAGGGGCGAGCCCTGGTTCGCCGCCGCGTACCCGAAGCTCGTGGCCTGGCTGGCGGGCACGGCCGGCTACGGCCGGGCGCTCGACCCCTTCTTCTACGGCCGCTGGGACGCGGCAGCCCGGGCCCACGCCGAGGCCGCCGAACGCCAGACCAACCAGGAGGCCGCCGCCCGTTACTTCACCGAGGCCGCCTTCGACCCGGCGGCCACCCGCGCCGCGCTGCGCCGTCTGGCCGCCCCGGTCCTCGTCCTGGCCGGCGCACTGGACGGCGGACCCAGCCCCGCCCTGGCCCGCCGGACGGCCGAAGCGTTCGGGTACGCACGGTTCGTGGTGCAGCCCGGCGCGGGGCACTACCCGTGGCTGGACGACCCGGAGCGGTTCACGCGGCAGGTCGGCGCCTTCCTCGAGGACGCTGCCGTGCCGTCCGAGGACGCCGCCGTGCCGTCGGAGGAGTGAGCGGAAGGGCACGGAGACAGCCTGAGCCGGCCGGCCACGCGCCGCGGGGAAGGGGCGGCGTGCCCGGTTCGCGGGTGTCCGTCCGGTCGGGGTGAGGGCGCGGCCCTGTCGCGGGCCGCCCGGACGTCGTGCGACCGGGAGCGGCACGTACCATGGCCGCATGTCGTTCCTCCGTCGCCGCAGTGCCACCCCCGCCGGGCCCGACTTCGACGTACTGGCCATGGACCCGGGCGACTGGCCCGGCAATCTCGGTGCCGGTCTGCTGCCCGGTCCCGACGGCACCTGCCAGGGCGTGTTCCTGCGCTACGACCTGTTCGGCGGCCGTGGCACCGCGATGATCATCGGCAATCTGCCCGAGGGCTCCCCGGCCCGTGACGTCGCCGAGGGCCAGGTGCCCTTCGAGGTGGCCCAGCTGCTGCTGGCCCTGGGGAACGACGAGGAGGTCACCGTCGTCGGCACCGAGGACACTCCGGTGCTCCAGGGCGACAACCTGCTGATCGTGCGCCGGCTGAAGCTGTCCGAGAGCCGGATCTCCTGCGTGCAGTTCGACCGCAGCGACGGTGTGCTGGTCACCATCGCCGCCTGGGACCGCCCGATCACCGACGACCTGTACGCCCTGCTCAAGCCGCTGCCCCCGGAACTGTTCCAGCAGGGCTGAGCCAGCCCGCCACGTCTTGTCGACGAGGGCCGGCCCGGACAGGGGCCGGTCTTTTCCGTTCGCGGCCGCGGTGGTGCGCGGGCACGGCGGCACCGGGCGCCCCCAGACCCGCCGCCCCGCCGCGCTCACCTCACGCCGAGCCGACCGTGAAGCGGAAGTCCCGCAGCGACACGGCCGCGACAGGGGTGCGCCCGGACAGGTACCCGAGCGGACCATGCGGGTCGACGCGACAGCGGACCCGCGTCAACGACGGACGCCCGACGACACGCAGCGGCACCCGGCAGGTGGTGCCGTCGTCCCGGCGTTGCAGCAGATGCGCCCGCAGCGGCAGCCGCAACGGCAGACGCAACAGCTCCTGGCAGAGCGCGGTGGCGGCCGGCTCCCGCCGGTCGGCGCGGCGGGACGTCATCCGCGCGTACAGCGCGGTGCGGCGGTGCCCGGAGCCGGCCGGCGTCTCGAACCGCAGGTCGGCGAGCTCCTTCGGAATGGCCCACAGGCGCCGGCCCCCGGCCATCGAGCGCTCGTCGTCCACCCAGGCCTGCACCGAGGTCGCCGCGACGGTCCTGCCGCGCCGCACCACGAGCGCGATCAGCAGCTCCCGGTAGGCGAGGTCGCCGCCGGCGCGGTAGTCCACCCAGAAGGTGACCAGCGCGCGGCGTCCGCCCACGGACACGGGCCGCACACCCTCGGGCACGGTCCAGGGCGGAAGCGCGCTGCCGGGCAGCAGCCACAGGGCGGCGTGCATGTCCCCGCACAGGTGCCAGGGCTCGGGAGGACAGGGGCCGGGCATCGCACTCCTTCTCGAAGGCACACCTACCGAAGGCACACCCGCCACCGCGTGACCGGTCCGGAGGCCGGGCGAGGCGGGCCACGCCCCCGCCGACGGCCGGCTGTTCCGGCTCGCGGCGGACGCCGGCGCGCACGGTGCCGACGCCCACCACGATCGTCGCGGTCGGCCTACGCCCGTTCGAGCCGTACGTCCGCCGCGCGCACGAACGCCACCCGGTGGCCGAACTGGATCTCGTAGTACAGGTCCTTGCCGACCACCACCCGGTGCGAGTCCGGGGTGAAGGTGACGGCGTAGAAGTATTCGCCCGGCACCGTGTCACCGACCACGTACTTCTGTCCCGCGGGCAGCCGGTACGGCAGCGGCGAGACGGACTGCACCGGAACACCGGCCGGATAGGCCTCCTGCTCCGGGTAGGCCCGCCCGTACACCGGGACGCTGTCCACTCCCGGCTTCGGCGTCACCACCCGGCCGGAGGCGGGCACCGCCGTGGGCTGCTTCGCCGGGTTCTGGAACCAGGCCTTCTGCCCCAGATACCAGATCGCCGTCCAGTCGCCCCTGCGCTCCACGACCGCGAACTGCTGGCCGGTCTCGGCCCGGGAGTCGACGTCGTTCACGTCGATGGTGGAGTCCGAGCCGTCCGGCCGGTGGCCGATGTCCTTGATCAGGGGAGCGGAGGTGTCGGGACGCGTGTACAGCCGCACCTCGTCGGATCCGTGCGGCGCACACGGCTCGCCGGCGGCCTCGCAGCCCGTGTACTCGGTACGGTTCGCTGCGTAGTCGGGGCGGATCGTCACCAGGGCGGCGTTCTTGCCGGCGGTGGGCTCGAAGGGGCGGCCCAGCAACTGGAAGTAGTGCTGCCAGTCCCAGTAGGGACCGGGGTCGGTGTGCATGCCGGGGATGGTGTCGGTGGTCGGCCCGGGCACGGTGTCGTGGCCGAGGATGTGCTGGCGGTCCAGCGGGATGTCGTACTTCTGCGCGAGGTACTTCACCAGCCGCGCGGAGGAGCGGTACATCGCCTCCGTGTACCAGGCGTCCGGGTCGGCGAGGAAACCCTCGTGCTCCAGGCCGATCGAGCCGGCGTTCACATACCAGTTCCCCGCATGCCAGGCCACGTCCTTGGCCTTCACGTGCTGGGCGATGTGCCCGTCGGTGGACCGCAGCGTGTAGTTCCACGACACATAGGTCGGGTCCTTGATGAGGTCGAGGACGCCGTCCCAGGCGCCCTCCGTGTCATGGATGACGATGTACCGGATGCGCTGCGAGGCCGGCCGGTCGCCCAGGTCGTGGTTGCCGTAGTCGTCGCCGTCGAACTCCTCGTACGGTGCCGGGACCCACTCGCAGGAGACCGAGGCGGGGCACTCGGTGCCCGCCGACGACGACGGGCGCAGCCCGGTCCGCGCCAGCTGCGCCGTGTCGGGGGCCAGCCGCGGGCGGGCCTCCAGCACGACCTGCTGGCCGGCGTCCGTGGTGCGCCGCTGACCGGAACGGATCACGCTGAAGACGTCGTCGGCGTAGGCTGCCGCCGTCGCGCGGTCGTCGGCGCCGGAGAACTCGGCCACCGCGCCGTACCAGTCGGCCGGATCCGCGCTCAGCGGTTCGCCGAGCCGCTTCTGGGCGGCGGCCAGCAGCGCGGCGCCGCCCGCCACGTTCGCGGCGGCATCGGAGCGCAGCCGCTCGGCCGGGATGCCGGTCAGCTCGGCCGCCTCGGTCAGCGTGGTGAGCCGGCCGGGCAGCGTGGCGTTCTCCGGTACCTGGACGGTGGGACGCAGGGCAGGACGGGCGTCGTCGCCGCGCGCGTCCTCGGTGCCGTCGCTGTGATGCGGCATCCGGGCGAGCGCGGTGCGCGCGTCGGTGAGGTGCATCGGGCCGTAGCCGCCGGTCACGCTCGGGGCACCGGCGTGCTGGTCCCACCGGGACTGCAGATAGGAGACGCCCAGCAGGACGCTGACCGGCACGTGGTATGCGGCCGCCGCATCGGCGAACGCTTTCTGCAGTCGGGTCGACCTGTCCGCACCTGCCGCACCGGCGGACGGGGCGGCGCCCAGCAGCGGCAGCAGCAGGGCCGCGCAGGCGAGGGCGCCTGCCGTGCGGCGTGCCCGCCGGCCCGCTCGTGGCATGCCTGCATGAGGTGGTGTGGACGTGGGGGCGGTGGCGGGTCTCCGCAAGGCGGCCTCCTGAGGGCGCTCGGCGTGGCGGGACGTGCGGGGCTGTACCACGGGGATCGGTGCGGTCAGTGGTACCGGTTGTCCGACGATCCGTCAATCATGAGCAGAACAAGAGGCATTCATCTGTCACCGGAGCGGCCGGTGTCGCCCGGCCGTGGTGGCAGGCGGGCCTGGGGGACGCCGGCGGCGTACCGGCCGACGACCTCGTCGCGCGCGGAGTTCGCGGACGGCACGACGGCCCGTGGCGCACCGCCGAGCCCGGGCGCACCCCACGGGCCGTCGTGCCGTCAGCGGATGCCCACCGCCGCGCGCACCGCCTTGCGGGCCAGCTGGCAGTCGTCGTACAGGCGCCGCAGCAGCAGCCGCTGTTCCTCACCGAAGGACATGCCGCCGGTTCCCTGTGCGACGGGGGACGGGTCCCGCATCGACCGCTGCACGGCCGTCTCACAGGTGCGGATCTCGCGGGTCAGCACGAGCATCAGGTTCACCAGGAACGCGTCCCGCGCGGCCGGGCCCGCCGCCTGGGCGAGCTGGCTGATCTGCCGCCGTGCCGCGGGGTCGTCACCGAGCACCGTCCACAGCGTCGCCAGGTCGTAACCCGGCAGGTACCAGCCCGCGTGCTCCCAGTCCAGCAGCACCGGACCGGCCGGTGAGACCAGGATGTTGGACAGCAGCGCGTCGCCGTGGCAGAACTGCCCCATGCCCTGCCGGCCCACCGCCTGCGCGATGCCGTGCAGCAGCTTGTGCAGGTCGCCCAGGTCGCGGTCGGTGAGCAGCCCCAGCTCGTGGTAGCGGGAGATGCGGGCCGCGTAGTCCAAGGCGGCGTCGAAGGTGTCCGCCGGGGGACGCCAGGAGTTCAGCCGGCAGATCGCACCGAGGACCGCTCTGATGTCGGCTCGCGGCGGGGCCTCCACCGGGTGCCGCTGCAGTGCGGCGACCCGTCCCGGCATGCGCTCGATCACCAGGGTGCCGTTGTCCGGGTCCGCCGCGATCAGCCGGGGCACGCGGACGGGGGGCCGGTGCCGGACGAACGAGCGGTAGACCGCTATCTCGTGCCGGTACCGCTCGGCCCAGGCCGGGGAGCGGTCCAGTAAACACTTGGCTACGGCCGTGCTGCGACCGGTCGTGCCGACCAGGAGCACGGAGCGTCCGCTGCGGCGCAGCACCTGCACGGGAGTGAACTCCGGGCAGATGCGGAGCACCGACGCCAGTGCCGAGCGCAGCTGGGCCCCCTGCGGGCCGGACAGGTCGAGTCTTCCGCTCAGCAAAGCGGCGCCGGGCACGGCGGGACGGCGCGGCCGGCCCGCGCCGAGCACGGAAGAGGCCGGGCGCGCGGGCGAGAGGTAGGGGCCGGCCGCGCCCGGACGGGGACGCAGCGACCGGGGCGGAGCGGACACGGAGGACGATGCTGCGTACATGGGCGATACAGATCCCTTCGTGTGCCTGCTGCTGGACGCGTCCGCCCGGCCCGGACGCCGGTGCACCCTGGGGAATGCGCCTGTCATATCCGGTCTGCATGACCGGCGGCGCCCGGGCCGGGGTGACGCACTCCTACCTGACACCCCAAGGCCACTGGCACACCATCTGGCGCACCCTGGCGAACCCTGGCGAATAGTCGCCCGGCAACTCGTGGCGGGGCTACTGTCGAGTCAGCCGAGTACCTGGGGGCTTGACGTGACAGGACGACCCAACACCCGTCTCGCGGACCTGTTCGGTCTCTCCGGCTGGTCCAAAGGGGAACTCGCGAGGCTCGTCAACCGGCAGGCGGCGGCCATGGGCCACCCGCAGCTGGCGACCGACACCTCCCGGGTGCGGCGGTGGATCGACATGGGGGAGATCCCGCGCGATCCCGTGCCGCGGGTGCTGGCGGTCCTGTTCACCGAGCGTCTCGGCCGTGTCGTGACCATCGAGGACCTCGGTCTGGTACGGCACGGGCGTGCGGGGAGACGGCAGGGCGGCGGGGACGAGGAACTCGCCGACGACATGCCGTGGACGCCCGAGCAGACCGCCGCGGTCCTCACCGAATTCACGGGAATGGACCTCATGCTCAACCGACGCGGCTTGGTGGGCGCGGGTGCCGCGCTCACCGCGGGATCCGCACTCAGCGGCGCTCTTCACGACTGGCTGCACACCGACCCGGCACTGAAGGCCGACGCCCCGGACACCGACCATCCTCTGCGTGTCGACCCGGCCGGGCTCGACCGCTACGACGCCGCCCCCGTCGGGTCGCAGGAGGTCGACGAACTGGAACGCTCCGTACAGGTGTTCCGGGCCTGGGACGCCGCCCGCGGCGGCGGGCTGCAGCGCAAGGCGGTGGTCGGCCAGCTCAACGAGGTGGGCGGCATGCTCGCCTACCGCCACCCGCCGCACCTGCAGCGGCGCCTGTGGGGTGTCGCGGCCAACCTGGCCGTGCTCGCCGGGTGGATGTCGCACGACGTCGGCCTGGAGCCGACGGCGCAGAAGTACTTCATCATCGCCGCGCACGCCGCCCGCGAGGGAGGGGACCGGCCGCGGGCCGGTGAGGCGCTGTCCCGGGCGGCGCGTCAGATGGTGCACCTGGGCCGCCCCGACGACGCGCTGGACCTGATGCGGCTCGCCCAGTCCGGCGCGGGCGAGCGCCTGCAGCCGCGCACCAAGGCGATGTTCCACACCATCGAGGCCTGGGCGCAGGCCGCCATGGGCAAGGGCCAGGCGATGCGCCGGACCCTCGGACAGGCGGAGGAGCTGTTCGTCTCCGACAAGGGCGACGACGAGCCGCTGGACTGGATGCAGACCTTCAAGGACGAGGATCTGTACGGCATGCAGGCGCTGGCGTACCGCACGCTGGCGGAGTTCGACCCGAGCGCTGCGGTGCACGCCCAGCACTACGCGCAGAAGGCCCTGGAGCTCCGGGTCGACGGCCGTGAACGGTCGAAGATCTTCGACCATCTGTCCATGGCGTCCGCCTGCTTCATCGCCGACGATCCCGAACAGGCCGTCAGTTACGCGAGGCTGGCGCTGGTGGCGATGGGGTCGAACTCCTCGCGCCGCACCTGGGACCGGCTGCGGCAGATGTACCGGCTCACCGCCCACTACGCCACCTACCCGAAGATCAGTGAACTGCGGGAGGAGATCCGGCAGGCCATGCCCACGTCGAAGGGCACGGGCACGGCCGGTGCCGCTCCGGCGTGACGGACCGCACGGCACACCGGCGCACCCCACCGGACGGGCCGGGGCACACACTCCGTGTCCGCGGGCCCGCACGACCGCGCACCCTGCGCCACCTCACCACCCGCTCCCGTCGCCCGCGCACGGCCGGACCGTGACGCGGCGACGGGAGCGGTGCGGCCGGGCACACTCCGCCACGCGGATGCGGGGGTCACGGCCGGGGGAGGGGGCCGTGACCGTGACGACTCTTGCACAGCGGGCCGTGCTCTGTCCGGGATTCGGCACGATCCGACGTCCGATGCCTCCGGCAACTGCCGGAGGCTCTCGTGTGCGGCCCGCCGGGCCTTCGGGCACCGAGCGCGGTGCGGCCGGGGCGCGTGCGCGGTACGTCACCTGACGGTACGTGGGGTGCCGGGGCAGGCGTTGCGGTGTGCGGGACCGGCGGCCGGGGAGTCAGGAGGCGACGCTTCCGACGGGACTGCGCAGCCGTGTGTGATGCACATCACACATCTTTGTCGTGTGCCGGGTGTCAGTCGGGCGGCCCTTCGTGTTCCTGACAGACATAGGGCATCAGCGGCCGACCCTCGATCCGACGGGAGATCTCACCATGGACGCCACCCTGGAACAGTCCGCCACCGCGCGTCTGATCGACGCCGAGGGCCAGGCGCGCGTCGTGCCGGCCACGCTGCGCTACGCCTCTGCCGACCCACTGGCCGTCCACCTGGACTTCCCGCCCGACGCCTCCCTCGACGGCAGGGAGGTGAGCTGGACCTTCGCGCGCTCCCTGCTGAAGGAGGGGCTCCGGCGGCCCGCCGGGGTGGGGGACGTGCGCCTGCGCCCCTGCGGTCAGGCGTGCACGGCCCTGGAGCTGCACTCGTCGTCCGGCATGGCCCTGCTGCAGTTCGACACCCCGGCCCTGCGCCGCTTCCTGCTGCGCACCTATGCGGTGGTCCCGCCCGGCCGGGAGGACGCCGGCGCGGCCGTCGACCGGGGGCTGAGCGCCTTGTTCGGCACGGTCTGAGGCTCGCCGGCGCCGGGGTCCGGCAGCCGCGGCAGCCGGACCGTCCGCGTCCACGGCGTTTCCCGGGCTCACCGGACCCGGCGACGGCTGCGGGGTGTCCGGGTCAGCTGCCGGGCTTCGCGTACAGCGCCGGGCGCTCGGCGAGGTCCACCGTGACCCGGCCGGCCCCGTGCAGCGACCGGACCCCCGCCTCGGCGATGGCCGAGGCGGCGTAGCCGTCCCAGACGCTCGGGCCGGTCACCTCGCCGCGCCGCGTGGCGTCCACCCAGGCCTGGACCTCGCGGTCATAGGCGTCGGCGAACCGGACGAGATAGTCCTGCGGGACCTCCAGGCGGCTGGCGCCCCCGGCGGTGACGGCCACGCCGTGCTCCTCGCCGATCCGGGCGCTGCCCGTCTCGCCCACGGCCTCGCACCGCACCTGGTAACCGAACCCGCAGTTGACGAAGACCTCCACGTCCACCAGTGCGCCCCGCTCGGTCTCGAAGACCACGAACTGCGGGTCCCACAGGCCCTCGGGCGCCGCGGAGGACGGCGCCGGACGCATCACGGTCACCGCCGTCAGTTCCTGGCCGAGCAGCCAGCGGGCCGCGTCGATCTCGTGCGAGACCGAGCTGTCGATGAGCCGGTCGCTGGTGAAGTACGGCGGGGAGGAGACGTTGCGGTGGGTGCAGTGCAGCATCAGCGGCCGCCCCAGGGCGCCGCCGTCCAGCAGCGACTTCAGCCGCCGGTACTCGGCGTCGTAGCGCCGCATGAAGCCGATCTGGGCCAGCCGGCGGCCGAGCCGGGCCTCCGCTTCCACCACCCTCAGCGCCCCCGCCGGGTCGGGCACCATCGGCTTCTCGCACAGCACCGGCAGCCTCCGGGCGAAGGCCGCGAGCAGCGCCTCCTCGTGCGCGGGCCCCGGGGAGGCGATCAGCGCGGCCTCGACCCCGGGAGCGTCGAGAGCGGCCAGGGCCTCCTCGTGCACGACGACGCCCTCGAGGCCGGCCACGGCCTCCTCGGCCCGCTCCGTCTCCGGGTCGGCGACGGCGACCACCCTGGCTCCGCTCACCACCTGGTCCAGTCGCCGTATGTGATCGGCCCCCATGTGACCGGCTCCCAGCACGGCCACACCCAGCAGGTCGCCCATGCGCGCATCCCCTCTCCGCCGACGGCTTCCGCCGTAGCGTAGACGGCCGGCCGGGAAGAGAGCCGGGAAGAGAGAAGAGAGCCGGGACGAGAGAAGCAAAGGGCCGGGCGGCGCACCGCCCGGCCCCGCGACGGCATGGCTTCCTGGTAGCTCCTAGTAGCGCAGCACCCCGGCAATGCCCTGGGCCTCGCGCAGCGTGCCGTCCGGGACGAAGCGGACCTCCGCGCCGGTCTCCAGGCACTTCTCGACGATCTCGTCGACGATGTCCTCCCGGGTGTCGAGCCGGCCGTTCTCGGACGGGACCAGATGGTCGCCCAAGGCCTCACGCACGGTGATCCGGTAGTTGTCCTCGACGGCGAGCAGCCGCACCCGGCCCTCCTGGGCGCTGCGCCACAGTTCGTCGACCCCGGCGGCGTACTCCTTGCGCCCGCGGGCCGCCTCCAGCTGGTGCAGGACGGCCTCGGTCTCCTGGCGGACCAGGGCCTCGCGCACCGGCTGGATGGCGCGCCACACGGTGTCGGGGGTGCCGTGCGCCAGCCCGATGCGCGGAACATGGACCGAGCACCGGGCCACCCCGCCGATCTCGTCGAGCACCGACAGGGCCGCGGGGGCGCCGGTGAGGTAGACCGGGCGCGGCTGGTCGCGCAGGATCGCGCTCATCGCCGTGTCGGCCTCCTTGAGGAAATGGCGGGTGCGCTCGTCGCTGAAGGTGCTCGGCGCGTCGCCGATGCGCTCCTGACGCTCGGCGTCGAAGTTCTCGGTGAGGTTCCGGGTCAGCGGGAAGCCGCCCCGGCGCTCCTCGGTGACCCGGTCGCCGCTGCCGTTCCACAGGGTCACGCGGTCGGCGGCGACCGACAGCACCCAGAAGGGATGCTCGGCCGCGTGGGCGGACACCAGGTTGCGGGTGAGGAAGGTGTCGGACAGCACCACCCGCTCCGGGACGGACCGTCTGAGCGTCCACACCTGGTGTTCGCCGGGGGCGGCGAAGATCGCCAGGCCGTCCTCGGCGTGCGTGAGGTCCACCTCGGCGAGGGCTTGATCGAGCTGCCGCACGACATCGGCACGGCGCTCCCGGGTGACCGCCGGGTCCGACTGCAGCTTCTTCTTGGCCTCGGCGACGGCGTTGCGCAGCCGGACCGGGTCCTGGGCGTTGTCGGGTCCGCGGCGGTGCGTCGGGGTCAGCACGGACACAGCGGGATAGCTGCGGGGTCGCCGCAGCTCGGCGAGCGTGGCGGGACTCAGGTCGTGCTCCATGACAGCACCATAGGAGGAATCCGCTTGTCGGGCATGCGGAGCAACCAGGGGCGGAATGCGGGGTCTCCGGCGTGACACGGCGTTCGTGTCCGGGGCGTGCCCGAGGTTCGTGTCCGGTCGGCGATCGCTGCGCGTATACGTTTGCGTTGGTTGACCAAATCTTTGCCGATGGCCGAATCGTGGCAGGATCAGGCCGGTCTCTCCCTGTTGTGGAGCGGTCGAAGAAATTTTGCCGAAGAAAAGTCTGGCCGAAAGTGCGGGGGGTCGCGTGGTGCGCGTGTTGCCGCCGCGTTGACCCGCGGGGCGCAGTGTCACACGCTTGTATACATAGGTGC
This sequence comes from Streptomyces thermodiastaticus, assembly GCF_014656135.1. Lineage (GTDB taxonomy): Bacteria > Actinomycetota > Actinomycetes > Streptomycetales > Streptomycetaceae > Streptomyces > Streptomyces thermodiastaticus. Next base: position 45,538 of record NZ_BNBV01000001.1, on the reverse strand, counting down.
CTCATGCAACTTGTTGTCAGGAGGTCGGAACATGTGCGGCATCACCGGATGGGTTTCCTTCGATCGCGACCTGCGCACGGAGACGGCGACCCTGGACGCGATGACGGAGACGATGGCCTGCCGTGGCCCTGACGACCGCGGCACCTTCACGGACGGCCCCGCGGCCCTCGGACACCGGCGGCTGGCCATCATCGACCTGCCCGGCGGCCGCCAGCCCATGACCGCCGAGACCCCCGAGGGCACGGTCGCCCTCGTGTACTCGGGCGAGACCTACAACTTCACCGAGCTGCGCGCCGACCTCATCGCCCGCGGCCACCGCTTCACCACGGACTCAGACACCGAGGTCGTCCTGCGCGGCTATGTCGAATGGGGCGAGGCCCTCGCCGAGCGCCTCAACGGCATGTACGCGTTCGCCGTCTGGGACGGCCGGCACGACAAGCTGGTCATGATCCGTGACCGCATGGGCATCAAGCCCTTCTACTACTACCCGACGTCCGACGGCGTCATCTTCGGCTCCGAACCCAAGGCCATCCTCGCCAACCCGCTGGCCCGCCGCCGGGTCACCCTCGACGGCCTGCGCGAGCTGTTCACCTTCGTCAAGACCCCGGGCCACGCCGTGTGGGACGGCATGCGCGAGGTCGAGCCCGGCACCGTCGTCACCGTCGACCGCGCCGGCCTGCGCACCCGTGTCTACTGGCAGCTGGAGACCCGGCCGCACGAGGACGACCGCGACACCACCATCGCCACCGTCCGCTCCCTGCTGGACGACATCGTGCGCCGGCAGCTCGTCGCCGACGTGCCCCGCTGCACCCTGCTCTCCGGCGGCCTCGACTCCTCCGCGATGACCGCGCTGGCCGCCCGTCAGCTGGCCGCCCACGGCGAGAAGGTCCGCAGCTTCGCCGTCGACTTCGTCGGCCAGGCCGACCGGTTCGTCCCCGACGAGCTGCGCTCCACCCCGGACACGCCGTACGTGCACGACGTGGCCCGCCTCGCGGACACCGAGCACCAGGACATCGTGCTCGACGCCCACACCCTCGCCGACCCCGAGATCCGCGAGCGGGTGGTCCGCGCCCGCGACCTGCCCATGGGCTTCGGCGACCTGGACTCCTCGCTGTACCTGCTGTTCCGCAGCATCCGCGAGCACTCCACCGTCGCTCTGTCCGGCGAGTCCGCCGACGAGGTCTTCGGCGGCTACCTGCAGTTCTTCGACGAGGAGGCACGGCGCGCCGAGACCTTCCCCTGGCTGGTGCGCTTCGGCCGCGACTTCGGCGACGACAGCACCATCATGCGCCCCGACCTCGCGAACAAGCTGGACCTGCCGGCGTACATCGCCGACGGCTACCGCACGGCCGTCGCCGGCATCCAGCGGCTGGACGGCGAGAGCGACTTCGAGTACCGGATGCGCCGCATCTGCCACCTGCACCTGACCCGCTTCGTCCGCGCCCTGCTGGACCGCAAGGACCGGATGAGCATGGCCGTCGGCCTGGAGGTGCGCGTGCCCTTCTGCGACCACCGGCTCGTGGAGTACGTCTACAACAGCCCGTGGGCGCTGAAGTCGTTCGACGGCCGGGAGAAGAGCCTGCTGCGCGAGGCCACCCGGGACGTGCTGCCGAAGTCCGTGTACGACCGGGTCAAGAGCCCCTACCCCTCCACGCAGGACCCGAAGTACGCCGTCGCGCTCCAGGACCACGCCAAGGACCTGCTCGCCCGGCCGAGCCACCCGGTGTTCGACCTGATCGACCGGGAGCAGCTGCGCGAGGCGGCGGACCGCGACACGCCCGTCATCACCCAGGCCGCACGGCACGGCCTGGAGAAGACTCTCGACCTGGCCCTGTGGCTGGACCTGTACAAGCCGGAGATCGTCACCGACTGAGCCCGGCGGGCCCGGTCCGCCGCCGCGGCCGCCCCGCGCCGGCGGACCGTCACCGGGCACCGGCGTCCGGATCGCGCTCCCCGCGCCGCCGGAGCCGGCCGTGTCACCGGCCGGTCACCGGTCCCGGCGCGGGGAGCGCGGCCGTATCGGCGCCCCGCCCGGCGGCGCGCCGCATCTCACCCGTGCGGGTCGAGCCGGGAGTCCGCCGGGCAGGAGCTGCCGGAGGGCGGCAGCGAGCCGTAGAGCAGGAAGTCGTTCACCTTGCGGTGCACGCACCGCGAGGAGCTGTACCCGGTGTGCCCGTCGCTGCGGTTGTCGAGCACCACGGCCGCCGGACCCAGCCGCCGCGCCGTCTCCACGGTCCAGCGGTACGGGGTCGCCGGGTCGCCCCGGGTGCCCACCAGCAGCAGCTTGGCGGTGTCGACGTTCCTGACCTTCTTGCGGATCACATCGGTGCCCCTGGGGCGGCCGTAGCACATCAGCAGCTCGTGCAGCCGGTACCGGCCGAAGACCGGCGAGGCCTGCTCGTACTCGGCGCTGAGCCGGCCGAGGTCCCGCACGATCCGGTCCACCCCCGGCCGGTCCGGGTCGTCCGCGCAGTTGATCGCCATCATCGCGGCCGGCGCGTTGTCCGCGGGCACGTCCGCCGTGGCGACCAGCCCGCCGTGGCCCGGCCGCCGTGCCGCGCCGGCGCCCGGCCGCGTGCCCGGCAGGTCCGCGCCACCGGAGGCGAACGCCTGGATGCCGCGGGTGTCGCCGTCCTGCACCAGCGCGGCGAGCGCACGTTCCAGCGAGGGCCACAGCGCCTTGCTGTAGAGCGCCTGGCCGATCGCGGCGACCAGATCCTGGCCGGTCAGTTCCGTGCCGGAGCCCGTCGGAACCGGCCGGTCGTCGAGCGACCGCACCAGCTGCAGCACATGCTCACCGGCCTGCCGCCGGTCCTGGCCCAGCGGGCAGGCGATGTCCCGCACACACCAGTCGAGGAAGCCCTCCAGCGCGGTCTGCTGCCCCTCCGCGGCCACCCGCCCCTGCTCCGCCAGCGGCTCGGTCAGCGTGTCCACGCCGTCCAGGGCGATCCGCCCCACCTTGCGCGGGAACTGGGCCGCGTACACCGCGCCGAGCCGCGTGCCGTAGGAGAAACCCAGGTAGTTCAGCTTGCCATCGCCCAGCGCCTGCCGTATGACGTCCAGGTCGCGGGCCGCGTCGACGGTGCCGATGTGCGACAGGACCGGACCGGAGTGCCGGGTGCACGCCTGCGCCACCTTCTGCCAGGCCTGCAACGCCTTGCGGGCCGCCGTGGCGTCGCTGAGGTCCGCCTGAGCCTCGGTGGCGGCCGCGGCCGCTGCGGAGTCCTCGGTGCCGGACCCCGCGTCCTGGCCGATCCCGCAGCTGACCGGCGAGGAGCGTCCCACGCCCCGCGGGTCGAAGGTGACCACGTCGTAGCCGTTGGTCAGGTCCATGAACTCCTTGCCGGCCGCCGCCAGCTGCGGGATGCCCGCTCCGCCGGGACCGCCGAAGTTCAGCACCACCGAGCCGCGGGAGGGACCGGTGGCCCGGTAGCGGGCCAGCGCCAGATCGAGCGTGCCCGCATCCGGGTGGGCGTAGTCCAGCGGCACGGTGACCTTGCCGCACTGCAGGTCGGGCGGCGAGCCCGGCTCGCACGCCGACCAGGTGACCTTCTGGCGGTAGAAACGGCTCAGATCCGGCTGCCCGTTGCCGGCCGAGGCCGCCGGCAGCCCGGCGCCGAGCAGAGCCAGGGTGACGGCGCCGGCACACGCACAGCGCCGAGCCACGGACCGCGTCGACAGCTTGGCCGGCATGGATGCCTCCAGGGGCGCTCGCAGCGGACCGGAAACGCCTTCGCTCACGATAAGCGGCGCCCCAGCTGCTCGCCTGTCGAAGCACGGACCGCACCGGAACGCCCCGGGGCGGAGCGTTCGACCACCGAGCGGCATGGCACGGCACCGGGCCGGGGCGGATCGAGGGGGCGGGCGTCACAGGCACCGCCGCGGTGCCGATCCGCCCGCGCCTCCCCCGGTGTCCCGCGCCGTCCCGGTGTCCCGCGCCGTCCCGGCGTCTCGCGCCGCGCCACGTCACCGTGGCTCCCGCGCCACCGTGGCACCCGCGCCGGGCGGCACTCGGTCCCACCGGTCGCGCCGGAACGACGACCGGTGGGACCGGATCCTGGACGACCCCCGGACACCATCAGGAACACACCGTGCCGCCGTCTCGCCCGCCGCGTGCCCGGGTGCGCGGCGGGAACGGTGTCAGCGGCGTGCCGTCTTCGCCCGGTCCAGCGCGGCGACACCCACCGCCGCGAGCGCGATCTGGATCAGCCACTCGATCCAGTCGACCCCCTTGGTGTCGGCCACACCGAGTGCGGAGGCGATCGCCGCACCGACGAGGGCGGCGACGATGCCGATGAGGATCGTCCAGAGAATGCCGATGCGCTGGCGGCCCGGAACGACCAGGCGCCCCAGGGTGCCGATGATGACGCCGATGACGATGGCACTGATGATGCCGCTGATTTCCATGTCCGCCTCTTCCTGTCGGGATCCCGCGCAGTTCGGATGCCCGCTGTAACCGGAGCCAGTCCGAACCGGTTGGGCGACGCCGTCGGAACGTGCGGCCGTGCACCGCTTCGGCGGCGCCGGCGCGGCAGGCCTCGTCACGGTCCGGTCTTCCGCGGATCCCGGTCCGCCCGAGGTCAGGCGCACGCGACGGAGGGGGACTGGCGTCCCGCACGTTTTACGTATAACCTCCCGCTGACCGCCCGCACGGAAGGTTTCGATGAGACGCGTCGCCCTGGTCACCCTCGTCGTCCGCGACTACGACGAGGCGATCGCCTTCTACACCGAGGTCCTCGGCTTCCGGCTCACCGAGGACACACCCCGCCCCGACGGCTCGCGCTGGGTCGTCGTGGAGCCGGACACCGGTGCGCCGGGCACGGGCCTGCTGCTGGCCCGGGCCGCACGCGAGGAACAGGCCGCCCGCGTGGGCGACCAGACCGGCGGGCGTGTCGGCTTCTTCCTGCACACCGACGACTTCGCCCGTGACCACGCCCGTATGACGGCCGCCGGCGTGACGTTCCTGGAGGAGCCCCGGCACGAGCCCTACGGCACCGTCGCCGTATTCCAAGACCTGTACGGCAACCGCTGGGACCTGCTGCAGCCCGCCACCTGATCACGGACACGCACGCTTCGTCACGGACTCGTACCCTTCTTCCACCAGCTCGCCTGCAAGGAACATCCCCACCATGACCACTACGCGCGTAGACACCGACGTGATCCGCCGCCTGCCCAAGGCCGTCCTCCACGACCACCTGGACGGCGGGCTGCGTCCCGCCACCGTCGTCGAGCTGGCCGAGGCGGTCGGGCACACGCTGCCCACCACCGACCCCGAGGAACTGGCGGTCTGGTACTACGAGGCGGCCAACTCCGGTGACCTGGTCCGCTACATAGCCACCTTCGAACACACCCTGGCCGTGATGCAGACCCGCGAGGGCCTGCTGCGCACCGCCGAGGAGTACGTGCTCGACCTGGCCGCGGACGGCGTCGTCTACGGCGAGGTCCGCTACGCACCCGAGCTGCTGGTCGAGGGCGGTCTGCCGCTTGCCGAGGTGGTCGAGACCGTCCAGGAGGGGCTGGCGGCCGGCATGGCGAAGGCGGCCGCCGCCGGCACACCGGTCCGTGTCGGCACGCTGCTGTGCGGCATGCGGATGTCCGACCGGGTGCGCGAGGCCGCCGAGCTGGCCGTCGCCTACCGGGACGCCGGGGTCGTCGGCTTCGACATCGCCGGCGCGGAGGACGGCTTCCCGGCCGCCGACCATCTGCCCGCCTTCGAGTACCTGCGCCGCGAGAGCGTCCCCTTCACCATCCACGCCGGCGAGGCGTACGGGCTGCCCAGCATCCACCAGGCCCTGCAGGTGTGCGGTGCCCAGCGCATCGGGCACGGAGTGCGCATCACCGAGGACATCGTGGACGGCAAGCTGGGCCGGCTGGCGAGCTGGGTGCGCGACCGGCGCATCGCCCTGGAGATGTGCCCCACCTCCAACCTGCAGACCGGGGCGGCCCGCTCCATCGCCGAGCACCCGATAACGGCCCTGAAGAACCTGGGCTTCCGGGTCACCGTCAACACCGACAACCGCCTGGTGTCCGGCACGACGATGACCCGCGAGATGGGACTGCTGGCCGAGCAGGCCGGCTGGACGGTGGAGGATCTGCGCACCGTCACGCTGAACGCCGTCAAGAGCGCGTTCATCCCGTTCGACGAGCGGAAGGCCCTCATCGAGGACGTCGTCCTGCCCGGCTACGCGGCCGTGCTCGACAGCAGCCCCCTGAGGTAGGCGGCCTGCCCGGCGTGCTGCAGGTCGTCGGAGAGCACGCTCACCAGCCGCACGCCCAGACTGACCGGCGGGTCCCAGCGCTCGTCCACGATCCGTTCGAGATCCCTGGCGGCCAGGCCGCGCAGGGCCGTCAGGGTCTGGTCGTGCACCGCGTCGTAGTAGTCGGCCAGCCGGCCGGCGGATGCCACGCGCACCTTGGCGACCTGGGCGGGGCCGTGTCCGTACCCGGTGTCGTGACGCGGCAGGCCGAGGCCGAAGAGCTTCTCCCAGCCCTGCGACAGCCACACCTGGTCGAGGCCGAACGCGTCGGCGACGTGGTCGTCCTGCACCCGGGTCAGATGCCAGACGAGCCAGGCGATGGAGTTGGCGCCGGGCGCCGGACGGGCGTGCAGCTCGTCCGGCCCGAGCCCGTCCAGGACGGCGTGCACTTCTTCCCTGATACGGCCGTAGCCGTCGATGAGGATGTCCTTGGCATGCATACGGTCAGCTTCGCGCATCGCGGCTCCTCACGCGCCCGCAGTTCTTGCCCCTGACGCGTCCGCGATGCCGCCCTCACCGGCCAGCAGCGTGATCAGGGCGCGTGCCGCCGGACCGGTGGCCTGCTCGGACGGCAGCAGGGCGACCGTCGCGTACGGTGCCTCTTCCGCGCTCTTGAGGTCCAGGGCCGTCAGCGAGGGCCTCTTGTGCCGGAAGTGCCGCGGGACGACTGCGATGCCGAGGTTCTCGTCGACCAGGTCGAGCAGGCTGTGCACGTCGTTCACCTCCAGCGCCACCGTGCGGTCCAGCCCCGCGGCGGTGAACACGGCGTCGGTGACGCGGCGCGGCCCGAAGTCCGGGTGGAAGTCGACGAACACCTCGCCCGCCACGTCCTCGGGGGTCAGCGCCGCGCCCGTCGCCGCGAACGGGTGGCCGGGATGGCACAGCACGGTCATCGGCTCGGCGGTCAGCGGCACCGACCGCAGCTGGTCGGTGTCCGGCCGGGTGCGGTAGGCGAACGCCAGGTCGAGCCGGCCCGTCGCGACCCCTTCCGCCAGGGCCCCCGATCCCGCCTGCCGCAGCCGGATCTCCACGTCCGGATGACGCCGGCGGAACGCGGCGAGCAGCCCCGCCACGTGCACGCCGGCGATGCACTGCTCGGTGCCCAGCGTCAGCGTGCCGCGCAGCACGCCCTGCACCGCGGCCACCGCCTCGTGCGCCGCGCGCACCTGCGCCAGGATGCGGCGCGCCTCCCCGAGCAGCGCGCGCCCGGCCTCGGTGAGGGCCACCCGGCGGGTGGTGCGCACGAACAGCGGTGCCCGCAGCTCCCGCTCCAGTGCCCGGATCGAGGCGGACAGACCCGACTGGGAGACCATCAGCCGCTGCGCCGCCCGGGTGAAGTGCTGGTCCTCGGCGACCGCGACGAAGTGCTCCAGATGACGCAGCTCCATGATTGAGCAGCCTAGTCGCTCAATCCCATCGGATTCACCTGTTGGACCACTGCCCCTGCGGGGAGCCAGAGTGGACACCGACCGGTTCGCCGCGCACCGACGGCGCACCGGGTCGTCCGTGTGCCAACCCTTCATGGAGTCGCGTTGTACACCGCCCATCCCGACCGCTACGCCGACATGCCCTACCGGCGCACCGGCCGCAGCGGCCTGCAGCTGCCCGCGCTGTCGCTCGGTCTGTGGCACAACTTCGGCCCGGACCGGCCGGCCGCCACCCAGCGGGCCATCCTGCGCCGCGCCTTCGACCTCGGCGTCACCCACTTCGACCTGGCCAACAACTACGGCCCGCCGCCCGGCGCCGCCGAGACCGCCTTCGGCGAGGCGCTGCGCTCCGACTTCGCGCGGTACCGCGACGAGCTGGTGATCTCCACCAAGGCCGGCTACCTGATGTGGCCCGGTCCGTACGGCGAATTCGGCTCCCGCAAGTACCTGCTGGCCTCGCTCGACCAGAGCCTGCGGCGCATGGGCCTGGACTACGTCGACATCTTCTACTCGCACCGCTACGACCCGGACACTCCGCTGGAGGAGACGATGGGCGCCCTGCACTCGGCGGTGCAGCAGGGCAAGGCCCTCTACGTCGGTGTGTCCAACTACCCGGCCGAGCAGACCCGCGAGGCCGCCCGCATCCTCGGCGAGCTGGGCACCCCGCTGCTCATCCACCAGCCCCGCTACTCGATGCTGGACCGCCGCCCCGAGGAGGAGGGGCTGCTCGACACGCTCGACGAGCTGCAGGTGGGCTCCATCGCCTACTCCCCGCTGGAGCAGGGCCTGCTCACCAGCCGTTACCTCGACGGCATCCCCGAGGACTCGCGTGCCGCGAGCGACAGCCCCTTCCTCACCTCCGACGCGGTGACCGAGGAGCTGGTGGGCAAGCTGCGCGCCCTGAACGAGGTCGCGCAGTCCCGCGGCCAGACCCTGGCCCAGCTGGCGCTGGCCTGGGTGCTGCGCGGCGGGCGGGTGACCTCGGCGCTGGTCGGCGCGAGCAGCCCGCAGCAGCTGGAGGACAGCGTGGCCGCCGTCCGCAACCTGGACTTCGACGCGGAGGAGCTGGCCCGGATCGACGCGATCGTCCGGTCCTGACACCAGGCGGGCACCGGCCCGCGCGCGCATCCCGGGCGGCCGCCCACCTCACGCGGGAGGGCGGCCGCCTCGTCGTCCGCCGTGCCATCGCGCGCCGGCCGTCATCGCCGCGCCCGGTGCCCCGCCACGGGCGACACAGCGGGCGCATCCTTTCGGCCAGGAGCGCCGGGCGAATATGCCAGGAGACTGGCTGGAAAGGCATGGTGACACTGTGTCGTCAGTGCACATACTCGGGTAAGGAGACGCAGCACGACTCATGCGCCGCAGGAGCCGCGCCGAGAGCGAGGCACGTGCCGCCAGGCGACGACGCCACGGGGGGAGGACCGGTGCACGACGAATTCCTGTGCCACGTCACGGCCTACGGGGTGTGCGGAGGCCGCCGGATCGGCGTCCCGCTCGGCACCTACCGGGCACCGACGCTGGCCCTGGCCCTGTGGTGGCTGCGCGACCGGGCGTCCTGGATCGCCGAGCGGCTCGATCCCGGCTCCGCGACCCCGTACGTCCCGGCCGGTGCGCTGGTCCCGGTGGCCGACGGCGTGACAGATGTGCCCGGTGTCCTGCGCGCCTGGTGCGCCGACCCCGAACAGCAGCTGCGCGCCGCCGACGAACTGGCCGACGGCAGGATGGTGCGGATCGCCACGGGTGACGACACCACAGAGTACGAGCTGCTCGCCGAGTCCGTCGACGCCCTGCGCATCCAGCGCACGCTCGCCGGCCTGGCCGTCCCGACCGCCTGACCGGCCCGTCACCGGCCACCTGCCTGTCATGCTCGCCGCAAAAGCGGGCCGGCGGCGGGACCCGGCACCGTCCCGCCGCACTGTGATCTCCGACCACCGTCGCCGGGAAAGGGGACTGCCGGGCGCCGTGCTGGGTAACAGCACAGGGGCAGTAGCGTCCGATCGGACGGGATTTGCGAGAGTGACACCCATGATCGAGCAGGACGGGACCGTGATACCCAGGGGTTTCGACGTACCCGTGGAACCGCTGCGGCGGGCGGTGCACTTCGCGGGCGAGCCCGGATGCATCGCCGACGCGCGTCGTCTCGCCACGGAGTTCCTGCAGCGTCTCAGAACCGAGTGGTGCGCCGAGGTCGGCCCCCGCTCCGAGGAGGCCCTGCTGCTGGTCGTCAGCGAACTGGTCACCAACGCCGACCGGCACAGCGGCGGACCGTACATCCTGGAGCTGGAGGGAACCGACACCACGGTGACCGTGTCGGTATACGACAGCAACGTGGCCCTGCCCCTGCGGTACCCGCCGGACCGCGAGCGCGTGGGCCGGCACGGCCTGGAGATCGTGTACGCCCTGGCCGCCGAGGTGACCGCGGAGCGGGTGCCCGTGGGCAAGCGGGTCAAGGCCGTCGTCCGCCTCACCCGCGACTGAGCGCCCGGCTCCGCGCGCGCCGCCGCCGTGGTGACACCGCGCCAGGTGCCCCGTGCCTCGCAGCAGCGAACAGCGTCAGGCACCCATGGATGTTTCATCCCGTCCCGCCCCCTTTTGTGCCGTCGCTTCACCGAGGGCGGAACACCGGACCCTTCCGCGCGCGGGTACGGCTCCTAACCTGAAGAAATGACCGATGCAGCGCGGAAGCACGTCACCGTCCTCCCCTTCCCGCACCGTCCCGACGGCGCCGCCGATCGCGCCGCCGGACGGATCGCCCCCGTCACCCCGGTCGCTCCCGCCGCGCCCCGTGAACCGCTCTGGCGCGACCTGGTCGGCGACGTCCTGCGGCGCGAACGGCTCACGCAGGAACGGACGCTCAAGGACGTCGCCGACGCCGCCCGGATCTCCGTGCCGTACCTGTCCGAGGTCGAACGCGGCCGCAAGGAGGCGTCCTCCGAGGTCCTGGCCGCCGCGGCCCAGGCCCTCGGACTCGGGCTCGGCGACCTGCTGGCACGGGCCCATGACCGGCTGGTGCGGCTCACCAGCCGGACGGCTCCGGGCGGCCCGCGCGGCGCCGGCATCCCCCGCCGCGACGGGATGTGCCTGGCGGCCTGACGGCGCGTCGCCGCGACCGGCCGGGAGCACGCGGCCGCCGTGTGCGCCGCCGTCCCGGGGACGGCGTCCGCGCGCCGTCCCCGGGACGGGTGCATGGTCAGAGCATCGCCTGCCGGCGGCTGAGCACCTCGTCGGCCAGTCCGTAGGCGACCGCCTCCTGCGCGGTGAACACCTTCTCGCGGTCCATGTCGGCGCGCAGGGTCGCGACATCGTGCCCGGTGTGCCGGGAGAGCACCTCCTCGACCTGGGCGCGGATCCGCACCATCTCCTCGGCCTGGATGGCCAGGTCGGAGACCGTGCCCTGTCGTCCGGCGCTGGCCGGCTGCCCGAGCAGCACCCGGGCGTGCTCCAGCACGAAGCGCCGCCCCGGGTCCCCGCCCGCCAGCAGCACCGCCGCCGTGGAGGCCGCCTGGCCCACGCAGAAGGTGGAGATCGGCGACTGCACGAACGTCATGGTGTCGTAGATCGCCATGAGCGAGGTGTACGAGCCGCCGGGCGAGTTGAGGTAGACGGAGATCTCGCGGTCCGGGTACGCGGCCTCCAGATGGAACAGCTGCGCGATGACGACGCTCGCGACACCGTCGTCGATCTCGGTGCCGATGAAGATGATCCGTTCGTTCAGCAGCCGGCTGAACACGTCGTAGGACCGCTCGCCCTGCGCGGTCCGCTCGATGACGTACGGAACCGTGTACGACCCCATGTCACAGCCCCATCCGACGGTAGGACGTGGCCGGGCGGACGTCGGCCAGCGACTCCACCACCCGGTCCACGATCCCGTACTCCACGGCCTGCTCGGCGGTGAACCAGCGGTCCCGGTCGCCGTCGCGGGAGATGGTCTCCACGCTCTGCCCGGTGTGCCGGGCCGTCAGCTCTTCGATGGTCCGCTTGATGTGCTTCAGGTTCTCCGCCTGGATCTCGATGTCCGCGGTGGTGCCGCCGATGCCCGCGGACGGCTGGTGCATCATGATCCGTGCATGCGGCAGCGCGAACCGCTTGCCGGGGGCGCCCACGCTGAGCAGGAACTGCCCCATGCTCGCCGCGAAGCCCATCGCCAGCGTCGAGACGTCGTTCGGGATGAGCCGCATGGTGTCGTAGATGGCGAGCCCCGCGGTGACGGAGCCGCCGGGACTGTTGATGTACAGGGCGATGTCGGTGCGCGGGTCCTCGGCCGACAGCAGCAGCAACTGGGCGCACACCCGGTTGGCCGACACCTCGTCGACCTGCGTGCCCAGGAAGACGATCCGCTGGGCGAGCAGCTGCGCCGCCAGGTGGTCGTCGAACCGGCTGGGCGGAGTCTCCGCGTTCTCGGCGCGGGGTGCGGGCAGCGTCGGTGCCGTCATGGGCTCTCCTCGTCGTCGTACGGATGCCGTCGGCTCCACCTTCGGCCCGGGGCGGGCGGAATGGGCCGCCGCTCTGCCTGCGGCAGATTCGCCACCGGCAGAACGCCCCTGAGAGGCCGTTCGGCGAGCGCCGGCCACCGGGCGACGTGCCGCGGTTTGGTCCGCCGGCTGGTCGGGATCACCGCACGCCACCTCGGAAAGGCGCCGCTGGGAGGTACTCGCGCCGGGGGAGCAGTGCGACCTGTTGTTCGGCCACAACCTCACGATGCTCCATGGCGGTCTGGCCGGCGGCCCGGGCTACCTGTCCCTGCTCGACGACGACGAGGTGCTCGCCGACCTGTCACGGGGTCATCCGGACACGTCGTCGACGCAGCTCGTCTACCCCTGCCTCGATCTGGAGGTTCACGGCCGTTCCGGACAGTCCCGTCTGGGCGGACGGGGAAGAGGCCGCGGAGTTCGTCGCGGCCTGCCGCCTGCGCCGTGAGCTCGGCCTGCCCCGGCACGTCTTCGTCAAGGTTCCCGGTGAGCCGAAGCCGGTCTACGTGGACTGGCAGACTCCGCTGCTGGTACGGCAGGTGTGTCGGCTCGCCGCCCGGCAGGACGGCACGCTGGAGATCTCCGAAATGCTGCCCACGCCCGGCCAGCGCTGGTTGCGTGTGCGCGGCCGTCGCTACACCAGCGAGCTGCGGTGCGCCGTGTTCTCCCCAGGAGGCCCGAGGTGAGCGCACACACCGCCGTCCGCTTCGGTCCCGGCTGTCACCGGGTGCTGCTGCCTGGCCTCGTTCCCGCGGAGCAGCCGGAGGCGGCGAACGGCCGGCTCTTCGCGGTCCAGACCGTGGGCCGTGACGTGCTGGGGCATGTGCTCGGCGGTGTGCTGTTCGTGATCGGCAGGGCGATTCCCCTGCTGCTGGACGCACTGTCCTTCCTGCCGTTGGCGGCGCTGCTGGCCGGCGTACGTGGCCCGCGGCCCGATCGGTCCACGGCCGGGCCTCGGCTGTGGAGCGACATCCGCGAGGACCTTGCCCATGTGCTGCGTGACCCTCTGCTGCGCTTCCTGACCGTCTCCGCGGGCGTCCTCAACGCCGTGTACCTCGGGCAGCTCGCGATCTTCGTCGTTCTGGCGCGCGACGGGCTCGGGCTTCCGGACGCCGCGTACGGGGTGCTGCTGGCCGTCGGAGCCGTCGGAGGTGTGGCCGGCAGCATGGCCGCAAGCCGGGTGACCCGGGCCATGGGGCGGGTCCCCGCCCGTGGCCGGGCGGCAGCCGACCGGGCACGAGAACTCGCGGTGAGGACGGGCGCGCTGCACGCGTGACCCGTCCCGACGCTGCGCACCGGCAGCAGCGCGTCCGCTCACCGTGTCCGCGGCACCTCCCACCGGTGTCCGCAGGAAGACGGCAGACCACCCACGGTGCGCCCCGGCCCCGCGGCCGGTCCGGGGCAGGGGGCCGGACGTGGGATGATCGGGTCATGCGTGAACGAGTGGTGGCCGCGTGCGACGGGGCGTCGAAGGGGAATCCCGGTCCGGCGGGCTGGGCGTGGGTGATCTCCGACGAGAGCGGGGAGCCGTCCCGCTGGGAGGCGGGCCCTCTCGGCACCGCCACCAACAACGTCGCCGAACTCACCGCCCTGGAGCGGCTGCTCGCGGCCACCGACCCGGCCGTTCCGCTGGAGATCCGCATGGACTCCCAGTACGCGATGAAGGCGGTCACCACCTGGCTGCCCGGGTGGAAGCGCAACGGCTGGAAGACCGCCGCCGGCAAACCCGTCGCCAACCGGGACCTGGTCGTCCGCATCGACGAGCTGCTGTCGGGCCGCTCGGTCGACCTGCGCTACGTGCCCGCCCACCAGGTCGACGGCGACCGGCTCAACGACTTCGCCGACCGCGCCGCCAGCCAGGCCGCGAGCGCCCAGCAGGCCGCGGGCAGCGCCCTCGGGTCCCCCGAGCCTCCGCCCGCCCCCGCCGCGGCGGCCGCCGCGCCGCGCCGCCGCACGAACGGGGGGAAGACCGCGCGCCGCAGTGGCGGCTCCACGCGCACCATCAAGGCGAAGTTCCCCGGCCGGTGCGTGTGCGGCCGCTCCTACGCCGCCGGCGAGCCCATCGCCCGCAACGACAAGGGCTGGGGGCACCCCGAGTGCCGGACGGGCCTCGCCGGCTGACGACGGTCCCTTGGGCCGTCAGTGACGGGGACGGCGGCCGCCGATTGCGTGCCGGGCCGTGGCCGGTGCCACACTGATCCTCATGGACGAACGTGAATTCGGCAGGTCACAGCAGCGCGGCTCGGTCGTCGGGCTCGGCACCTGGCAGCTGGGCGCGGACTGGGGCGACGTGGACGACAAGCAGGCTCTCGCCGTGCTGGAGGCGGCCGCCGAGTCGGGGGTGACCTTCTTCGACACCGCCGATGTCTATGGCGACGGACGCAGCGAGCAGACCATCGCCGCCTTCCTGCGCTCCCGCCCGGACCTGCGGGTGCTGGTCGCCACCAAGATGGGCCGGCGGGTCGAGCAGATCCCCGAGAACTACGTCCTGGACAACTTCCGGGCCTGGAACGACCGCTCCCGGCGCAACCTCGGCGTCGACCGTATCGACCTGGTGCAGCTGCACTGCCCGCCGACGCCCGTGTACTCCCGCGACGAGGTGTACGACGCCCTGGACACCCTGGTGGAGGAGGGGCGCATCGCCGCCTACGGTGTCAGCGTGGAGACCTGCGCCGAGGCGCTCACCGCCATCGCCCGTCCGAACGTGGCCAGCGTGCAGATCATCCTCAACCCGTTCCGGATGAAGCCGCTGCGCGAGGTGCTGCCCGCCGCCCGCGAGGCCGGCGTCGGCATCATCGCCCGGGTGCCTCTCGCCTCCGGTCTGCTGTCCGGCCGCTACACCAAGGACACCGTGTTCCCCGAGAACGACCACCGGACGTTCAACCGGCACGGCGAGGCCTTCGACCAGGGCGAGACCTTCGCGGGTGTGGACTTCGCGACCGGCGTGGAGGCCGCCGCCGAGTTCGCCGCTCTCGCCCCCGAGGGCTGCACCCCCGCCCAGCTCGCCCTGCGCTGGATCATCCAGCAGCCCGGCGTCACCACCGTCATCCCCGGCGCCCGCTCGCCCGAGCAGGCCCGCGCCAACGCGGCCGCCGGCACGATGCCGCCGCTGCCGGAGGAGACCCTGACCGCGATCCGCGACCTGTACGAGCGCCGGATCAAGGACCAGGTCGAGCACCGCTGGTAGGACGTCGGCCGCTGCGCCGCCGCCGGGCGGGCGCACCCCGCGGGCCGGGGCACCGGCACCGGCCCGCGGCCGTGCCCCGGCGGGCCGCGCGGGAGAGGCGAGGTGACGACGATGACCGACCGGGCACCCCGGTGCCGGGGGCGTGACGAGAGCGAGGAGGAACGCGCCGACCGCATGTGGGGGGAGCTGATCCAGGAGGTCCGCGTCGCGCAGACCGGGGTGCAGATCCTCTTCGGGTTCCTGCTCACCGTCGTCTTCCAGCCGAAGTACGACCGCCTCTCCGACGCCGACCAGGTCATCTACGTCGTCACGGTGTTCCTCGGCGCCGTCACGACCGGGGCGCTGGTCGGGCCGGTCTCGCTGCACCGCCTGGTCGCCGGGCGCCGGGTCAAACCGCAGGCGGTGCGGCTGGCGTCCCGGCTGACCCTTCTCGGCCTGGTCCTGCTGGTCGCCACCATGACCTCCGCGCTGCTGCTGATCCTCAGGGTGGCCATGGGCGGCGGGTTCGTGCCCTGGCTGACCGCGCTGGTGGTCGCCTGGTACCTGCTGTGCTGGTTCGTGCTGCCCCTGTGGACCCGGCGCCGCCACGCCGGCCGGTGACCCGGCCGACGGGTGTGCGGACGGGCCGGCCGCGTCAGTCCAGGGCGTCGTGCAGCGCGGGCAGCAGTGTTTTCGCCGACCAGTCGAGGAACGGCTCCTGCGCCTCGCCGCCGATCTGCACCAGCGCCACCTCCGTGAACCCGGCCTCCACGAACGGCCGTACCGCCTCCACGAAGACCTCCGGGTCGTCGCCGCACGCGATCGACTCGGCCACGTCCTCGGGCGTGACGTACTGGGTGGCCGACGCGAAGGAGTCCGGGTGCGGCAGCTCGGAGTTCACCTTCCAGCCGCAGCCGAACCAGCGGAACTGGTCGTGCGCGCGGGCGACGGCCGCGTCACGGTCGGTGTCGTAGCACACCGGCACCTGCCCCACGCGCGGCTTGCCCTGCCCGCCGTGCCGGTCGAAGGACTCCACCAGGCCGGCCTTGGGTTCGGTGGCGATCACCAGGTCGGCCAGGTGCCCGGCCAGCTCGCACGACTGCTCGCCGGAGACCGCGATGCCGATGGGCGGCGGCTGGTCGGGCAGGTCCCACAGCTTGGCCGACTCCACGTCGAAATGTTCCCCGTGCCGGGTGACGTGCCCGCCGTGGAACAGGGCGCGAATGATCTCCACGGCCTCCCGCAGGCGCGCGTGGCGGACGTCGACCGCGGGCCAGCCGCCGCCGACCACGTGCTCGTTGAGGTTCTCGCCCGCACCGAGGCCCAGCCGGAACCTGCCCTCGGACAGCAGCTGCACCGTCGCCGCCTTCTGCGCCACCACCGCCGGGTGATACCGGAACGTCGGGCAGGTCACGTACGTCATCAGCGGGATGTGTGAGGTCGCCTGCGCGGCCGCCCCGAGGACGCTCCAGGCGTACGGCGAGTGCCCCTGCGAGCGCAGCCACGGGAAGCAGTGGTCCGAGGTGACCGAGAAGTCGAAACTCACCTCCTCGGCGCGTACCACGTGCTGGACCAGCTCACGCGGCCCGGCCTGCTCGGTCATCATCGTGTATCCGATTCGCACCATGGCCGCCGAGTCCCCGCACCCCGAGCACCGGAAACGGCGCACGTGCGACACCGTGGCGACCCGGCCCCGGTGCGGTGCGGCACCGCCGGGGCCCGGGGTGATCCCGTCAGGGGCCGGCCCGGTCGTCAGCGCAGCCCGAACCGTTCGGCCCAGCCCATGAGGTCCCCGGTCGTGGCGTTGCCTCCGCACACCACGAGACCCAGCCGTACCCGGCCGCCGGCCCGCTCGCACACCCGGCGGGCCGCCGGCAGCAGACAGCCCGCGGCGGGCTCGGCCCACACCTTGGCGTGCTCGGCGAGGTCCAGGCACCCCTGGACGGCGTCCCGGTCCGGGACCACCAGCACGTCCTCCACCAGCGCCGCCACATGGTCGTAGGTCAGCTGCGAGACGGCCGGCGCGCTCAGCGTGGTGCTGATCGAGGAGACGGCCACCGGGACCGGGCCGCCCGCTGCCAGAGCCTCGGACATCGCCTGGGCGCCCTCGGTCTCCACACCCCACACCCGCACCCCGGGCCGCAGCGCGTGCAGTGCCGCGGCGACGCCCGAGATCAGGCCGCCGCCCCCGATGCTGACGAGCACATCGGTGAGGTCACCGGCGTCCTGCGCCAGCTCCAGGCCGACGGTGCCCTGCCCGGCGACCACCACCGGGTCGTCGAAGGGGTGGACCAGGGTGAGGCCCTCGTCCCGCAGCCGGGCCGCCGTCGCGAACGCCTCGTCCATGCTCTCGGTCAGCCGCACCGTCGCCCCGCTCGCCTGAGCCAGCTCCACGGACCGGGCGGGCGCCGAGCGGGGCATCACCACGGTGGCCTTCACGTCCAGCGCGGACGCCATCACCGCCAGCGCGATCCCGTGGTTGCCGCCGCTGACCGCGACCACGCCCGCGGCCCGCTCCGCCTCGTCCAGGGACAGCAGCTTGGCCGCGGCACCGCGCGCCTTGAAGGAACCGGTGCGCTGCAGCAGCTCCAGTTTCGCGGTCACCGGGACGCCGAGCAGCGCGGACAGGCCCGGGCTGGGCACGGTCGGCGTCCGCACGACGTGTCCGGTGATCCGCCCGGCGGCGGCTTCGATCTCCGAGATGCCGATCACGGATGTTCACCCTTCCGGCGCGGGGCAGACGGTCCGCGCCACCCCGACCCTCACCCCGCTCCGCACCGCCGGTCAACACCACTCACCGCCGGCACCTCCCGGCCCCGTGACGGGACCGCGAGGGCCCTGCCTCAGCTGTGCGGCGGGTCACATGCGCAGCGGGCAACCCCATGCCGTCCTCTCAACTCTCTTACCGCTGTCAGCATGTGGCCGCTCATCGGTCGCCGGGCGGGGCGGGCGGACGCCGACCTGGGGCAGGACGTGAGACGTTGCCCCGCCGCGCTTTACATGGCCATGACTGCTCAGGCAGCATCCTCCGGGGCACATGATCAGCCCCCATGGCGCAGTGACGCCATGCGCTCCGGACGGCCTGCCGAGCCGGCCGTCCCCAGGGAGAGAAGGACTCTCAAGAGTGCGCAGAGCACACATACGCAACGTGGCGGTGGCCGTCGTCCTGGCGACGGCCACCGCCACGGGTCTGACCGGCACGGCCCTGGCCGCCCCCGCCGCCGGGCCGTCCCGCACGGCCTCGTCCGCCGGGACCTCCGCCGCCGCGGTGGTGGACGCCGCCCGCGCGGCCGCCTTCGCGCACGCCTCGGCGACCGGTGTCGGCAAGGGCGACGCCCTGCGGGCCGAGGACGTGATGCTGGACCCCGAGGGCGCCCGCCACGTCCGCTTCCAGCGCAGCCACGACGGCATGCCCGTGCTCGGCGGCGACCTCGTCGTCCACCTCGACCGCCACCTCGCCTACACCGGCGTCACCCGAGCCGCCCACCACACCGTCGAACCGGCCACCACCACCGCTCGGCTGACACCCGCTCAGGCCGCCGCCGAGGCCGCCTCGGCGGTCGGCGGGCAGGCCGGCACCGCCCGGCTCGTGGTGGACGCCCGGGGTGGTGCCTCGGCCCTCGCCTACCAGGTGCACGTCACCGGCCGCGCCGGCGACACGGGCACCGGCTCCCGCACGGTCGTCGTCGACGCCGTGACCGGGAAGGTGCGCAGCACCACCTCCGACAGCGACGAGTTCCTGTCACCGAAGCTGCTCGACACGCTCCGCGCGAGCGGGCAGGCGCTGCGCCCGGACACCGCGCCCCTGACCGTCGGGGCCCGCCGCCCGGTCCCGTACTCCTCCTCCGTGGCGACGTACCCGCGCACCGCGGCCGGCAGCGGCACGTCCCTGTTCGTGGGCACCGTGCCGCTGACCACCACCCAGACCGGTGCTTCCAGCTACCTGCTGAAGGATCCCACCCGCCACGGCACCGAGACCCGGGACGCGAAGAACCGGCTGACGGAGAACTTCTCCACCGGCACGCCGATCACCAACGCCACCAACACCTGGGGCAACGGCACCGTCTCCGACCGCACCACCGCCGCTGTCGACGCCCAGTGGGGCATCACCGAGACGCTCGACTTCTACCAGAAGACCTTCGGACGCAAGGGCATCGAGAACGACTCCCGCGGCGCCCAGGGCATGGTCCACTTCGGCAACCGCATCGCCAACGCCTTCTGGGACCCGGCCTGCGGCTGCATGCTCTACGGTGACGGCGACGGCGTGACGTTCCCCAAGCCGCTGGTCGCGCTCGACGTCACGGGCCACGAGCTGACCCACGGCGTCGTGGACGCCACCGCCGGGCTGCAGCCCACCCGCGTGGACGCCGCCGGCAACCAGTACGGCGAACCCGGCGCGCTCAACGAGTCGCTGGCCGACATCCTCGGCTCCGCCGTGGAGTTCTTCGCGGACAACCCGGCGAACCCGCCGAACTACCTCGTCGGCGAGAAGCTGGGCCTGTCCCAGACCTTCCTGCGCCGCCTGGACCACCCGTCCCTCGACAAGCTCGAAGGCACGATCGACTACTGGTCGCCGGCGGTGTACGACGCCGAGGTGCACGCGGGCTCCGGTGTCTCCTCGCACGCCTTCTACCTGCTCGCCGAGGGCAGCGGCCGCAAGACCGTCGGCGGCGTCACCTACGACTCGCCGACCTACCAGAACCTGACGGTGCAGGGCATCGGACGGGACAAGGCCACGGCCGTCTTCTACCGGGCGCTGACCCGCTACATGGTTTCCACGACCGACTTCCACGACGCGCGCCTGGCGACGCTCGCGGCGGCGCGGGACCTCTACGGCCAGGACGGCACCGAGTACCAGGCCGTGGACCGGGCCTGGGCCGCGGTCGATGTCACGGCCGCCAACACCCCGCAGAACCGTCTCTGACGGACTCCCGTCCGCGCTGGACCCCGGATGCCCCGCACCCGCCGGCGGGGCATCCTCGTCCGTACGGCCGGATGCCACGGCGTGACGACGCGCCGGGGCGCGCCGCGCGGGGAACACTGGGCCACACACGGCCCACCGCGCCCCACGGAAGGCGGACGCCATGGCACCACCGGTCACGGCAGGAGTCGACGGATCGAACGAGAGCCGCGCAGCGCTGGCGTGGGCGGCCCGCGAGGCGGAACGCCGCCGGCTGCCGCTGCACGTGGTGCACGCCTGGCGTTTCGAGGTCCACGAAGCCGTCGACCTCGGCGACCGCGACGCCCAGGAACAGCGCGTCCACGACATGATCGACAAGGTGGTCCGCGAGGTCACCGAACACCACCGCAGCCTGGAGGTGACCTGCGAGGTCGCGGAGGGCCGTGCCGTGGACGTGCTGACCGCCGCGTCGGCCGAGGCACAGCTGCTGGTCCTCGGCTCGCGCGGCCACGGAGTTCTCGTCGGCTTCCTCGTCGGCTCGGTCGGGCAGCAGGTCATCGCCCAGGCCGCACGGCCCGTCGTCCTGGTCCGCGCCGACGACCCGGCCGCCGAGGCGGCCGGACGGGACATCGTGGTCGGCCAGCAGGGCGGCCCGGACGACACCGCCCAGGCCCTGCGGTTCGCCTTCGAGACCGCCGCCGCCCGTGGCGCCGGCCTCCGCGCGGTCCGCGCCTGGACGCTGCCGCCGGCCTTCGCCTACAGCCCCGGCTCGCTGGAGCTGCTCGACGAGGTCGGCGGGCTCGAGTCGTTCGAGAGGACGGCGCTCGAGCAGGCGCTGCGCCCCTGGCGGGAACGGTTCCCCCACGTGCCCGTCACCCAGCACGTGGAGATGGGCAGCGCGGGCCAGGTGCTGCTGGCGGCGGCCGAGCACGCCCAGCTGATGGTCGTCGGGCGGCGGGCCTGCCGGACGGCGGTGGGCGCGCGCATCGGCTCGGTGGCGCACGGGGTGCTGCACCACGCGCCCTGCCCGGTCGCCGTCGTCCCGCCCGGCTGAGCCGCCCCAACGCCGTCGCCTCCGCGACGGCCGGCCGGACCGGCGGGCAGGAGGGACGGATGCGGTGCGGGTGCGCCCGAGTGCGCGGGGCGGCGGTCAGTGCCTGCGCAGCGCGTGCTCCCGCGCCCGCCGCGCGGCCTGCCCTGCCGGGCCGTGGTGCACGGGACCGTGACCGGGCAGCAGCACGTCGGCGTCCAGCGTCTCCAGGACGTCCAGCGAGGTCACCGCGCGGTCACGCTCGTGGTGGAACATGCCCGGCAGCAGCTGCGGCCCGCGCAGCCGCGAGGTGGCGTGCCCGCTGACCAGAGCGTCACCGGTGATCAGCACACCCTTGTCCGGCAGGTGGAAGACGACGTGCCCCAGGGTGTGCCCGGGGGTGTGCACCGGCACCGGCCGGCCGGGCATGTCCAGCGGGCCCGGCCCGGGGAACGCCTGGGGCGCGGCGACCGGGAGGTGCGCGGTGCCGCCCACCCGCAGCGCGTGCACGGCCCACGGCAGCACCCCCGGCCGCCAGCCGTTGCGCAGCACCTGACCTATCTTCACCTGGTGCAGGAACTCCCGCCGGGCGTGGGGCACCTCGGCCTCGTGCAGATACACCGGGACGCCGTGCGCGGCACGCAGATACTCGGCGGAGCCGAGGTGGTCGTTGTGCGCATGGGTGATCAGCACGGCGGTCAGTGCCCGCGGTGAGACACCCACCGCCTCCAGTGAGGCCAGCAGCTGCTCCCGGTCGGCCGGATACCCGGTGTCGATGAGCGTGGCCGCGTCGCCGTCGGTCAGGATCACCCAGTTGGTGTGCGTGCCGTGCACCAGATAGGTGCCGTCGGCGACCTGCTGCACGTCCGTCTGCATCGACTCTCCCCGGCCTGCGAACGTCTGCCTGACCGGAACAGCAAACCATGCCCGTCCCAGGAACCCGCCGCAGGCCGGCGGTGCGTCGGACGGATCCGGGCCGCGGCCCCGGGCCGGCCCGCGCCGCGCTCCGCTGCCTCGGGGCTACCTCGGGGGGAGCAGGCCCTGTCGCGTGTGCGGGAAGAGGACGACGACGGCCCGTGTGCCGCTGAGGTCCTTCACCCGGAAACCCAGTCCGTTGAGGACGCCGGTGCCGCCCTCGCCGACCGAGGTGGCCAGCTGCGTGCCGGGGCCCGATGCCCGCAGCAGCAGCGTGTCCGCCGAGGTACGGGAGATGTGCAGGGTGTCCAGGCCCAGCCGGTCGTCGAGAGGGATGCGGGTCGGTGCGGTCACGACGATCTCGCAGCGGCCGTCGTAGCAGTCGTCCGCACCGGCGCCGCCGGGCACGGCTCCTGTCGCGCCGCGGGAGGCCGTCGCCGTGGCGGGTACGGCTTCCGGCAGGCGTTCGCCGTCGCATCCGGCCAGGACGCTCGCCGCACCCAGCGCCAGCGCCGCCACGGCGCCGCCGCATCTGCCCCGTGCCATCGTGCTCGTCCCCTCCCTGCCGGCCGGGCGGTCCTGTGCCGGTCCCCGCCCGCCGGGCGGTCCTGTGCCGGGCGGTCCTTCGCCGTCCCGGCGGTCTGCCTTCCCGGCCCGCGGCGGCCGCACACGGCGGGAAGGGGCACGCCGGGGCGCGTGCGCCGGCCGGGAGGCGTGCATGCGGACCGGGCCAGGACCGGATGCGCCCCGGTGTGCCGGGCGGCGGCCGGCGCACCGAGGCGCACGACCGGACCCGGCCACAGGGCGGGCGTCACGGTCCCGGCCGGGTCCGCACGCGAGGCTCAGGGGGACGCCGGTGCGTCCGCTCGTGGCTGCGGATGGTCGGTCGCGTGCAGCATCGGCGCCGTGTGCCGCTCCGGGCGGTGGTTGCCCGCGGCGGGCACCGGGCTGCGGTAGGCGCCGGCGTCGTCGGACACCGGGACGGGCCGGCGCGCGACCAGGTGGCCCACCCAGCGCCGGCCGCAGTACTCGCAGGCGGGCGCGCCCTCGGGCGTGTACGGGGAGGGCACCGGTTCGTTGTCGCGGGAGAAATGCTCCCACTCGTCACCGTGCTCGTCCACGCGGCGCTGGACGTCGTAGTCGACGCTCCAGCGGTGCCAGCATGAGCCGCAGGTGAACTCGACGCGTTCGACAGCCAGCTCGGTGATCACTGTCCAGCACCTCCTGTCCTGTCCCGGCCACGGGGCGCCTTTCCTTCCTCCATACCTGGGGGTGTGGAGATTGACAAGCGAGGACCGGGTTTCATTCCGGGCCGGTGAGCGAATCGGGAAAACGCAGCTGAGCGAAGCGGGACGACGCAGGTGACGGCCGACGGGGCAGACCGCCGGCCGCGTGGCTCAGCGCACCCCGGCCGGGCGGAACTGGATGCTGATCCGCGGTTCGGTGGCCCGTGCGCTCTTGGGTACGCAGTGTTCCCAGGTGCGCTGGCACGAGCCGCCCATGACGATCAGGTCGCCGTGCCCCAGCGGGCGACGCAGCGTCGGGCCGCCGCCCCCGGCGGGCCGCAGCAGCAGGTCACGGGAAGCGCCCACGGAGAGGATGGCGACCATCGTGTCCTGGCGCGCGCCCCGGCCGATGCGGTCTCCGTGCCAGGAGACGCTGTCCCTGCCGTCGCGGTAGTAGCACAGCCCGGCCGTGGTGAACGGCTCGCCCAGCTCGGCGGCGTAGTGCGCGGACAGCGCGTCGCGGGCCTCGGCGAGCACCGGGTGCGGCAGCGTGTCACCGGCACCGTAGAAGGCGAGCAGCCGGGGGACCGCCACGACGTTGTCGTACATCGCCCGGCGCTCCGCGCGCCACGGCACTTCGGCGGCCAGCTGCTCGAACAGGTCGTCGGCGCCGTCCAGCCATCCCGGAAGCAGGTCGATCCAGGCGCCGAGGCCCAGGTCGGTGCGGCGCAGCCCGTCCAGCGGGCCGAGCCGCGGCTCGTCGCCCTGGTCGAACAGGGAGCCCTGCAGATGGTGCGCGGTCATACGGACAGCGTACCCCTGAATCGAAAAGTTGTTCCATTTTGTGGAGTGGGGCCCCGACCGTGCTCCGGCCGTCTTGTGATGCGGTGCTCCCCGGCCCTTCCGGTACACCGCTGTATCCGATACGTTCGCGTATCGAACGGAGGTCGGGCATGACGGTGGACGGCGCGAAGGAGTCCCACGGGGGACGGCGCCGTACCCGGCGCCGGGACCAGACGCGCGCCAGACTCCTGGAAGCGGCTTTCCGGGTGTTCGCCGCCCGGGGCTTCGGCCGGGTGCCGATCGAGGAGATCTGCGCGGCCGCCGGCTACAGCAGGGGCGCCTTCTACTCCAACTTCGCCACCCTGGACGACCTGTTCTTCGCTCTCTACCGGGAACGCGCCGAGCTGATCGCCCGGCAGGTGGCCGGGGCGCTCGCCGGGGACGGCGCCCCGGGGCCCGATGTCCGGACCGCCGTCGACCGGGTCACCGAGGTGCTGCTGCTCGACGTGGACTGGCTGCTGGTCAAGACCGACTTCCTGGCGTACGCGGCGCGCCGCCCCGAGGTGGCCCGGGCCCTCGGGGAGCACCGGGAGCGGCTGCGCCGGGCGATCGCGGACCGCCTCGCCCGCGCCGGCACCCCCCTGCCCGCCGTGCTCGGCGACGCCGGCACCGCCGCCCACGCCGTCGTCGCCGCCTACGACGGCGTCACCACCCGGCTGCTGCTGGACAAGGACGTCGACGGTGCCCGCGCCTGGCTCCGCCGGCTGCTCACCGCGCTGCTCACGGACGGCGGCACCGGCGGCGCGGACCCCCACTGAGCATCACGGGCATCCGACCGAGGATCGCCGACACCCACCGAGGACCGAGGAAGGGAAAGGGAACGGTCGCCATGGACGCGGACGTCATCGTCGTCGGAGCCGGTCTCGCGGGCCTGGTCGCCGCGCACGAGGTGACCAGCCGGGGCCGCCGGGTCGCCCTCGTCGACCAGGAGAACGCCGCCAACCTGGGCGGCCAGGCCTACTGGTCGTTCGGCGGGCTGTTCCTCGTCGACTCCCCGGAGCAGCGCCGCCTGGGCGTGAAGGACTCCTTCGAACTGGCCTGGAACGACTGGCAGGGCAGCGCACAGTTCGACCGGCTCGGCGACGAGGACTCCTGGGCGGTGCGCTGGGCCCGCGCCTACGTCGAGTGGGCCGCGGGGGAGAAGCGGTCCTGGCTGCACCGGCACGGCATCACCCTGCTGCCCACGGTCGGCTGGGCCGAGCGCGGCGACCTCAGGGCGAACGGCCACGGCAACTCCGTACCCCGCTTCCACATCGCCTGGGGCACCGGCACGGGCGTCGTCGCACCGTTCGCCGACTACGCCCGCCGGGCCGCCCGCGACGGGCTGCTCACCTTCCACCACCGGCACCGGGTGGACGAACTCGTCGTCGAAGGCGGTGCGGTGCGCGGTGTGCGCGGCACGGTGCTCGCCCCGGACGACTCCCCCCGCGGGGTCGCCTCCAACCGGGACGAGACCGGCACCTTCGAGCTGACCGCGCAGGCCGTGATCGTCACCACCGGCGGCATCGGTGCCAACCACGACCTGGTGCGCCGCTACTGGCCCGCGCGGCTGGGCACCCCGCCGGCCCGGATGGTCACCGGTGTCCCGGCGTACGTCGACGGCCGGATGCTCGACATCAGCGCCGCCGCCGGTGTCCGCCTGGTCAACCGCGACCGCATGTGGCACTACACCGAGGGCCTGCGGAACTGGAACCCGGTCTGGCCCGGCCACGGCATCCGCATCCTGCCCGGCCCGTCCTCCGTCTGGCTCGACGCGCTCGGGCGCCGGCTGCCCGACCCGTGCCTGCCCGGCTACGACACGCTCAGCACCCTGCGGCACCTGCGCACCACCGAGGACATCGCCGCCCACGACCACTCCTGGTTCGTGCTGACCCGCAGGATCGTGGAGAAGGAGTTCGCCCTGTCGGGCTCCGAGCAGAACCCCGACATCACCGCCAAGGACCGCAAGGCCGTGCTGCGCGACCGGCTGCTCGGCAAGGGCGCCCCCGGCCCCGTGCGGGACTTCCTGCGGCACGGCGCCGACTTCGTGATCGCGGACACCCTGGAGCGGCTGGTCGAGAAGATGAACCGGCTGACCGACGAGCCCCTGCTCGACGCCGCCGAGGTACGGCGCCAGATCGAGGCCCGCGACCTGCAGATCGCCAACCCCTTCAGCAAGGACACCCAGGTGCAGGGCATCCACAACGCCCGCCGCTACATAGGCGACCGCCTCGGCCGGGTGGCCGCCCCGCACCGCATCCTCGACCCCGAGGCCGGCCCTCTCATCGGTGTGAAACTGCACATCCTCACCCGCAAGACCCTCGGCGGCATCCAGACCGACCTTGACTCCCGGGCCCTGGGCACCGACGGCAAGCCCGTGGACGGCCTGTACGCGGCCGGCGAGGTCGCCGGCTTCGGCGGGGGCGGCGTCCACGGATACAACGCCCTGGAAGGCACCTTCCTCGGCGGCTGCCTGTTCTCGGGCCGCGCGGCCGGCCGGGCGGCCGCACGTCAGACGGCCTGAGCGGGCGCGGGCGGCGGGACGTGCGGCAGGTGTCCGCCGGGCCCCGCGGCCCACCGGGGCGGGTGGTGCCCGACGGCCGCACCGGCCCCGCGCCCGTCGGCGGCCGGTCACGGCACGGCCCGTCCACGCGGCCGCCGCACCGGCCCGGCGGTTCCGACCCGTGCCACAGGGGTACTTCGAGCGCCTGTGGCACGAGGGAGAGCACGAGATGAGCGCATCGGAGGATCTGCGGGTGGTGCACTCGCTGGCCGACCTCGCCGCACTCGTGAAGCGGCACCAGGGCCTGTACGTCCGCTGGTCGCGCGGCCCGCAGACCGACCTGCGCGCCACGTCCAGCACCGACGAACTCACCGGCGTCCGTATGCCGGGCCTGTCGGCCAACCCGCTCGACGTGGAGGAGTGGTGGCGGGGCCGGTCCGTCGACCTGTGGGTGGCACGCCGCCTGTACGACTACGCACACCTGCCGCACGACAAGGGCCCCGGCGTACGCCCCTGGGTGCTGCGCGGCCGGGTGCACGGCCGCGGCCCCGACAACGAGCCGCTGGTCGGCGACGTCGAACCGATGTGCTGGATCGACGACGGCGTCATCGAGGAGGCACGCGCCGCGGTCCTCGGGCGGGAAGCGCACTGGGGCACCCTGCGCCGCTCCGGCCGCTGAGGGCCGTGCCGCCCGCGGACCGCCACCGCGCCGTGCGCCCTCGACGCGCGCCCGGGCCCTCGGCTCACCCGCCGAAGCCGGCGAGGCCGTGCGGCGAGCCCGTGCGGCGAGCCCGTGCGGCGGGAGCGGCTGTGATCCCGGAGCGTGTGTGCTCCGGGAGCGGCTGTTCCGAAGGATCCGCACCGCACAGTTCTCGGCGGCCGCCTCGGCTGCTTCCGCCCCGCAGCAGCAGCCGCGCACCGCGGGTCCGCGCCCGCTCGTGGCGTCCCGGTCGGCGGAACCCGGTTCTGTGCCTCTGCTTCCTGCTGCGATAGTTGAGCGGAAAAGAAGATGGAGCGAGCAACAGGAAGCCCGTGGACACCAGCGAGACAACCGACACGAACACCGCCCCGCGCAGCGAGAGCGGCCCGGAACCGGCCGGTACCTCCCGGCGGGGCTGGCGCCGCTGGGCCATGGACACCCGACCGCTGCGCATCCCGGCCTTCCGCCGGCTGTGGTCCTCCACCGTCGTCACCGCCATCGGCAGCCAGCTGACGGCCGTCGCCGTCCCCAAGCAGATCTACGACATCACCGGTTCCTCGGCATGGGTCGGCTACGCGAGCCTCGCCGGCCTGGTCCCGATGGTGGTGTTCGCCCTGTGGGGCGGCGCGGTCGCCGACACCGTGGACCGCCGCAAGCTGCTGCTGGTCACCAACAGCGGCATCGCCGTGACCTCGCTGCTGTTCTGGGTGCAGGCCGTGACCCGGCTGGAATCGGTCGCGGTGCTGATGGTGCTGCTCGCCCTGCAGCAGGCCTTCTTCGGCCTGAACTCACCGGCCCGCAACGCCTCCGTCGCCCGGCTGGTCCCGGAGGAGGAACTGCCCGCGGCCAACGCCCTCAGCTCCACCGTGTCGCAAACCGGCCTGGTCGCCGGGCCGTTGCTGGCCGGCGCGCTGATACCGGTGATCGGGCTGCCCGAGCTGTACCTCATCGACGCCGTGGCGCTGTGCGTCACGCTGTGGGCGGTGCTGCGCCTGCCGCCGCTGCCGCCCCTGGCGGAAGCCGCCGCCCGCCGCGCGGGACTGCGCGAGATCGCCGACGGGTTCCGTTACATCTCCGGGCACACGGTGCTGCTGCTGTCCTTCCTCGCCGACATCATCGCCATGGTGTTCGGCATGCCCCGCGCACTGTTCCCGCAGCTCGCGGCCGAGACGTACGCGCCCTGGGGCGAGGGGCTGGCACTGGGCCTGCTGTTCGCGGCCATCCCGATCGGCGCGGTGGCCGGCGGGCTGTTCTCCGGCACCTTCTCCCGGGCCCGGCGGCACGGATGGATGGTCATCGGCGCGGTGACCGCGTGGGGAGCGGCGGTCGCCGGCTTCGGCGCGAGCCGCAACCTGTGGATCGCCGTGGCGTTCCTGGCCCTCGCCGGCGTCGCCGACATGGTGTCCATGGTGTTCCGCGGCGCGATCCTGCTGTCCGCCGCCACCGACGAGATGCGCGGCCGGATGCAGGGCGTCTTCACCGTCGTCGTCGCGGGCGGACCCCGTCTGGCCGACGTCCTGCACGGCACGGCCGGCTCCGCCTTCGGGCCCCGCGCCGCCGTGGCCGGCGGCGGAGTGCTGGTCATGGTGCTGATGCTGGGCCTGGCGGCGGCGGTGCCGGCGCTGCGCCGCTATCGCATCTGACGCCGTCACACCTGACGCCCGACGCCGACACACCTGACGCCCGACGCCGACACACCTGACGCCCGACGCCGACACACCTGACGCCGCGCCCCTGTGCCGCGGACGGCGTCCCCAGGGCCGGGACCGGGTCCGCGTGGCCTATATGCCGCGCCGGAACATCGTGTACTGCTCCAGCAGCCGGCCCCGGGTGACCTCCAGCCGGTGGGCGAGAATCTCCGCCACGGTCCGCACCAGCGACAGCCCGAGCAGCGGATCCTCCACGCACAGCGCCAGCACCGCAGCCCCGTCGAACTCGTAGGCGCGCACCGGGCTGAACGCCACCGCCCCGAAATCCCATTCGTACGGCGGGAACAGCCACGACCAGCCGAGCAGATCGCCCGCGCCGAGCGTGGCCACGGTGATCCGGCGGTGCGGCGTGACCTGCTGATCGAGGTGCACTGCGCCGGAGCGGATCACCCAGAAGCGATCGGCCGTGCCGCCCGCCTCGAAGATCCTGGTGTCCTCCGGGAAGGACACTTCCTGGGCCAGCTCCAGCAGGCGCTCGCGCTGTTTCTGGGGGAGGGCGGTGAGCAGTTTGATCGCTTTGGTCATGACCCGGGGCTCCTCGCCGGCGATGGGTTCCCGCTTGTGCCTACGCCCATTTCAGCGTCTGCGCGCCGCGCGGGCACCTCGGCGGACCGGACACCGTGCGGGACACCGGGAGGACGGCGGCCGCCCGCCCCGGCCGCCGTCACGGCGCCGGGGGAGCAGGGGCGTGCGGGCATGAAAGAGCCCTGGCTGGACGGGGGAAACCAGCCAGGGCCGTATGCGGCGGCGTACGGAGGATCTCCCACGTCGACCCCGTCGCCGCGTATGGATGAACCGTAAACCATTCCTCGCCGCCGCACACAACCGGGGGCGCCCTACGTGACCGGATTCACTCCCCGAGGCCGGTCGGTGTGCGTGGCGGGTCTCGTCCACGGATGCCTGCCGGGGGTCAGGATCTCGTCCAGCACCTGGCCCACCACCTCGTAGGCCAGCACCCGGCCGGCGGCCTCGCGCACCGTCTCCGGGTCGGCCGGGACGAAACCGTCGCGGAGGTCCCGCCACCGGCGCTCCTCCTCGCGCGCTCCTGCCCTGGCGCGCTGGATGCGCCGCAGCAGTTCGTCCGAGTCCACGACATCGGTCATACCGGCCGTATACCCGGTGGGCGCGCCGCGATGGCTGCTCGGACCCAGGAGTTGCCGGCCGGTCCGCACAGGATGCCGGCCCCGTTCGTCCGCGGACAGGACCGGACGTTTGACGGCGCATACACCGGCTAGCCGGAGGAGGAGTCCGCGGACGACCACCCTCGATCCCGTCGGCGCGCATCCCGGACCGGTCCGGCTTCCTTCGTCGTGAGCCAGGGAGCGAGAAGATGACCGAGCAGCGCAGGAACACTCCCGCCGCCGAACCGCCGTCCGGTGCGGGCGGGCCGGAGTGGTGCGCGGGAGCGTGCAAGCCCGCCGAGGCCCGCCGTGCCGTGGCACATGCGGTCGCCGCATGCTGCCGAGCCGGCCGCCCGTGCGGCGAACACGCGGTGTTGGACGCCCAGCTCGTCGCCTCCGAGCTGACCACCAACGCCATCCTGCACGGCGGCGGTGTCACCGAGTTCCAGGTGGAGCTCGTCGGCTGCGAGGTACGGGTGTGCGTGAGCGACCGCAGCGACCGGCTGCCGGTGGCCCGCCCGGCCGCCGACCACGACGGCCGGAGCCGGCTCGGCGGCCGCGGCTGGCCGATCGTCTGCCGGCTCGCCCGTGACGTCGAGGTGCTCGACCTGCCCTCGGGCGGCAAACGCATCAGCGCCGTCGTGCCGCTGAGCTGACGACGGCCGGCCC
This sequence comes from Streptomyces thermodiastaticus, assembly GCF_014656135.1. Lineage (GTDB taxonomy): Bacteria > Actinomycetota > Actinomycetes > Streptomycetales > Streptomycetaceae > Streptomyces > Streptomyces thermodiastaticus. The sequence goes on along the minus strand of NZ_BNBV01000001.1, from coordinate 14,624 downwards.
GCCCACCCGTGGACTCGGGGCGCCCGCAGCACCCGGAAGCCGATGTGGGGAAGGGCCGGCCGCCGCTGTTCCGGGCGGCGTGGCACCCCCGGGCGGCAGGCCGTCGCACCCGGCGAGACCGGTGCCGAAGAATCCCGGAAAGTGGAGTTTGTTGGTCTTTGTTCCGGGCATACGGAAGGTCGTGCTTCGGACCGGAGGCGCGCGAGCGGGAGCGGTACGCCCTGAGGCCTCACAGCCGACCGGCGGCTCGTTCGATCCCGCGGTTCATCCCTGAAACAACCGTTCAGGAGCGATTCCCGCATGCCCATCGATATGCCGACACGCCGTTCCGGCTCCCCCGACGACCAGGCCGCCTCCCCGGACCGAACCCCCACGGACCACGCCCCCGGCAGGCGGCCGCACGACGACGCACCGGACACCGCGGCGCTCTTCGAGCGCATGGCGCATCTGGAGGACGGCCCGGAACGGGACGCGATCCGTGACGAACTCGTCACCGCCTGGCTGCCCATGGCCCATCGCATCGCCGGCCGCTTCCGCGACCGGGGAGAGTCGATCGAGGACCTCCGGCAGGTGGCGGCCCTCGGCCTGGTCAAGGCGATCGACCGGTTCGACCCCGGCCGCGGGGCCTTCGAGAGCTACGCGGTGCCGACCATCACCGGCGAGGTCAAGCGGCACTTCCGGGACCGCATGTGGGCCCTGCGGGTGCCCCGCCGGGTCCAGGAGCTGCGCAACAAGGTGCGCGTGGCACGCCGGGAGCTGACCCAGAACCCCGGCAGCCCCGAGCCGTCGGTCGCCGCCATCGCCGCCCATGTGGGGCTGACCGAGGAAGAGGTCAGCACCGGGCTGGAGGCGCTCGACAGCTTCAGCACCCTGTCCCTGGACGCCGAGCTGTCGGCCGGCGCCGACGGCTACAGCCTCGCCGACACCCTCGGAGCGGCGGACTCCTCCTACGACGTCGTGGTCGACCGGGAGTCGGCCAAGGAAGGACTGCGCCGGCTGCCCGAACGTGAACGCGCCATCCTCTACATGCGCTTCTTCGAGGACATGACGCAGAGCCGGATAGCGGACCGCCTGGGCATCTCGCAGATGCACGTCTCCCGGCTGATCAGCCGCAGCTGCGCCCGGGTGCGGGACGAGGTGCTGGCCGAACGCGCCGGCCGTCGTGCCCTCGGCGGAAGCGGAGCGGCGCACCGGGACGCCCAGCCCTGACCACGATCCGCCCCCGCGAGGGGGCGGCCGGGCAGGCAGGCGTGCCCGCCGTCGTGGCCGGACGTGCGCGTCGTGCGCCGGCCGGCCCGCCGCACGGCCCCCGCCCGCGAACGACAGCTCCGCCGGCGTGAGGACACCGGGGTGCGGGGAACCCGGTGCGGATGAACGAGAACGAGAGTACGCCCGGCGACCGGGCCGTGGAGATGTACCTCGGCCTCCTGCGGGTCCGGATGCCCGAGGAGGAATACGAACGCCTTCTCGCCGTCGTCCACCCCGTGCTGCTGGCCATCCAGGAACAGAGCGAGCGAGGTGTGCCCACGGCCGACTTCTCCCTGGACGGGCCCGGCACCCAGGGGCTGCCGCAGGAGATCCGCGACGAGGCGGCCCTGGTCATCGCCACCGCGGTCACCGGCAGACTGGACAACGAGGTGGTCGTGCTGGACATCGAGGAGACCGGCCCGGTCCGTGTGGTCACCGACGCCGCCACCGCGTCCGACCCGGCGCGCCTTACCGAGATCGCCGACTACATCCGGCAGCGCCACCACGACACGGCGGAGTTGCGCGGCATCGCCGAGGCCAGCGGCCTGCCCACGGACTTCTGACGGCTCTGACGGCCGCCGTCGCCCGGCCGGCGGGCCCGGCCGTCACCGCTGCGGAGCCGGCCGCGGCACCCGCAGGGGACGGGCGAGACCGATCACGGCCTCGTCCAGACGCTGCAGATGACGCAGCACCCGCTCGGTGATCCGGCCGTAGCGCACTGCGCCCGGCACGGGGCCCGAATCCAGCAGCGAGGCGATGCTCGGGCCGGTCTCGATCTCCTCGGTGCTGCTGTGGTCCGCCACATGGGCGGCGATCACCGCGATGTTGTGCGTGATGCGGCGGCAGGCCTGCCGCAGCCGCGGATCGGCGGCGATGGACGGGTGCGTGGGCAGCAGCTCCGCGGTCGCGGCCAGCGCCCGGGCGTGGTACGCGCAGGTCTCCAGCAGCGCCAGCAGATACTGGGCCGTGTTCCGCCGGGAGCGCAGCGGCGTGATGGGGTGGGTGAGCGGCTGCACGGCCGACCGCAGATCGGCCAGCGCCTGGTCCAGGTCGCGTGCCTGGTCCAGCAGATCCGTCGTCGGCCCGCCGCTGAGCTGCTCGATCGCCCGGCCGGTCACATCGGACAGCCGGTGCAGCACCGTGCCCAGCAGCTCGTCCGTGCGCCGGTCGGTGTGCACCGGCAGCACCAGCGCCGCCGCGATGATCCCGCAGGCGGCACCGAGCGCCGTCTCCTCGATCCGCAGCAGCAGCACCGACGGGCTGTAGGTGTGCAGCAGCGTGTACAGCAGCCCCAGCGCCGCGGTGACGAAGAACGACATCAGCGTGTACGACAGCGGGGCCGTGTAGAACATCAGGAACACGCACACCAGCACCAGCGCCAGCGCCGTCCAGGTGTGCGGCCCGACCAGCCCGGCCAGCACGATACCGGCCACCACGCCGAGCACGGTGCCCAGCAGCCGCCGGTAGCCCTTGACCAGTATCTCGCCGGTGGACGAGGTGTTGATGAAGACGATCCAGCAGGTCAGCACCGCCCAGTACCAGCGCTGCGCGGACAGGAACTCGCCGCCGACGATGGCCAGCGACGAGCCGATCGCCACCTGCACCGCCGCGCGCGTGGTGGGCCGCCGCAGCCCGGTGGGCTGCTCCGCGGCCTCCCGTTCGCTCTCCTCCGCGCCCTCGATCGAGGCGTCCTCGGCGTCCAGTTCCTCCCGTGAGCGGGCGGTGGCGGGAGTGTCGTCGGTCTCGTCCTGCGGGCCGCCCATCGCCACGCGCAGCCCGAGCACCGCCCGCGCCGCCTCCCCGATGCCGCGGAAGACGTCCTGCACCGCGACCGGGCCGGGCGGCAGGTTCTCCTCCTCGCGGTAGCCGAGGAGCCGGTTGCGCACATGCGCCATCGCATACCCGGTGCGGCCCTCGGGCCGCAGCACCAGCAGCCGCAGCGCCGCCAGGTCACGGCGCAGGACGTCGAAGCCGGGCTCGCGCACCGGCAGCTGCCCGACGGCCGGCAGCGGGGCGCCCGGCAGGTGCAGGGTGAGCGTGTCGGCCCGTTCGCTGCTGCGGGCGTTGACCACCAGCAGCCCCAGCCGTTCGGCCGCGATCTCCGCACCCGCGATGCGCCGCTGGATCAGCCGGGCCACGGACGCGTCCGTGGTGCCGTCCTCCAGTCGGCCCTGGATCATCAGCGCCGTCTCGTGCAGCCGGGCGGTGCGCTCCCGCACCGCCTCCAGCGCCTTGTCCACCTCGTCGCGGCCGGCGTCCAGCAGCTCCAGCTGGGCGGACACCAGCTGGGCCAGCCGCACCCGGAAGGCCTCGCGCAGCCGCTCCAGGATGCCGGCCGGGGTCTCGCGGACGATCACGAAGCGCAGCAGCGCACTGCACGCGAACGCCACCGCGATGACCAGGTACAGCCTCGGCAGCGCCGACGGTGACGCGCCGACGAACAGGGACATGAAGTAGATCTGGAAACCGATCAGGCCCAGCGCGTTGCCCCGGTCACCGAACCGCCGGCTGTAGACCGCGCAGAACATCAGGACGACGAAGAAGATGTCCCCGCCGACCACGTACTGGTCGAGCAGCGCGGCCAGTGTCACCGACGCCAGTGCCACGGGCAGGCCCAGCGCCAGCGTCACCGCCTGCTGGGCATGCAGCTTCTCCCGGATGGCGAACGTCGCCGCCATCGAGGTGATCGCCCCGGCCACCAGGTGCGGCACGGGTGCGCGCAGCGCCGTCAGCACCGCCAGGGTCAGCGCGATGGAACCCGCCGTGCGGGAGCCCGCCGCCAGCCGCAGCAGCCCGGGATCGGAAGCCGTGACGCGATCCCGCAGCCGTCCCCATGCCGTCCCCTCCGCCGCACTCACGCCGCCGCACACTCTCCCGTACCCGTGCCGATCCGCCCGTCCAGCATCGCACCTCGCGGCCGGACCGCGTCCGGCGGCCCGGCCGCGCCCTCCCCACGGGCCCGGCCCGCGCCGCCCCGTGTCACGCGGCGGGGCCCGCGGCCGCCCGCTCGACGTGCCGCCGCACCTCCTCCGGCGTCAGATAGACGTCCGAGTCCTCGAAGTCCTTCAGCCTGGTGGGCCGGCGGGCCTGGAAACCGGTGCGCACGAAGTCGTCACCGGCGATCGCGTTGAGCACCCAGTTCGTCATCACCCGGGTCTTGGCCACGTTGGTGCGCATCGCCACCAGGTGATAGCCGCGGGCCACCGCCTGCGCGGCCACCCCGTGCAGTTCCACCCCGAGCGGCCTGGCTACGGCGTCCGCGCCGCCCAGGTCGACGACCAGACCGAGGTCACGGTGCTCGTACGGCCGCATCGGCTGGTTGCGCAGGGCGGCGATGACGTTCTCCGCGACCCGCTTGCCCTGCCGCAGGGCGTGCTGCGCGGTCGGCGGGCACACCGCTCCGTCGCCCTTGGCCAGATCCGGCACCGCCGCGCTGTCGCCCAGCGCGAACACCCCGTCGAAGCCGGGCACGCACATCTCCGCGGTCACCGCGAGCCGGCCCTTGACGGTCTCCGCGCCCAGCGTCGACACCAGCGGACTCGCCACCACCCCCGCGGTCCAGATCAAGGTGTGCGTCGGCACCACCCGGCCGTTGGTGAAGGTGACCTCCTCCGGCCCGGCCTTCGCGATCGACACCCCCAGCGAGATCTCGATGCCGCGGCGCCGCAGGTCGTCCTGGGCGGCACGCCCCAGCCTCTCGCCCAGCTCGGGCATCAGCCGGGGCGCGATGTCGATCAGATGCCACTTGATCAGCGACGGGTCGATGCGCGGATACCGTTTGACGGCGGCATGCGTCAGGCGCTGCAGGCAGGCCGCCGTCTCGGTGCCGGCGTAGCCGCCGCCGACCACCACGAACTGCAGCCGTGCGGCGCGCTCGGCCGGGTCGTCGCTGGCGTCGGCCAGGTCCAGCTGGGTGATGACATGGTCGCGGATGTAGGCGGCCTCGGCGAGCGTCTTCAGCCCGAAGGCGTGGTCCGTCAGGCCGGGGATGTCGAAGGTGCGGGTGATGCTGCCGGGGGCCAGCACGATGTAGTCGTACGGCTCGTCGACGACACGGTCGGTGATCGTGCGCAGGACGCACACCTTCGCCTTCGGGTCCACTCCGACGGCGCGGCCCGGGATGATCCGGGTGCGGTACTTCTCGCTGCGGCGCAGGGAGAGGGCGACCGACTGCGGGGTCAGCACCCCCGAGGCGACCTGGGGCAGCAGCGGCAGATACAGCTGGTAGGACTGCGGCGTCACCAGGGCGATCTCGGCCTCGTCGGGGGAGAGTCTGCGTTCCAGCCGGCGCACGCACGCCACACCGGCGAAACCTGCGCCCACCACCAGGATCCTGGGTCGTGTCACGGTGCTTCTTCCCTTCTGCGGCTGACGGCGGCCTGCCTCGACGCCCTGCGTCTGCCCCGGATCGCCGCATCGCATCCCGTCCCCCCGCCGTACCCGCCGCCGACCGGACCACCGCCGCCCGGCGAGGACGGGCGGCGTCCGGCGCACCGGCCGGGCACGCGCGCGGACACACACGCGTCGAACACCACCATGCCCGCCTGCGGCCGTCCGCGCACCGCATACGACCGGGCCGGTGTCACCGTGCGTCACCGACGGCATGGTCCGCGGCTTGGCGGGTTCCCGCTTCTCACGTCATGTGCGCACGGACCGCCCGGCCGCCGCGCCCGGGGCCGGGCCCCTCGCCGTGCAGATGGCACAGCAGCAGACACGCGTCGTCATCACGTTCGGAGTCGCTGAGCAGCGGCACCAGGATGCGGTCCGCCGACCCGTCCAGGTCCGCGTCCAGCTCGGCCGGACGGAACGTGCCCAGCGCCACCGCCAGACGCTCGATGCCCTGGTCGATGCCCCGCGCACGCCGCTCCACCAGACCGTCGGTGTACAGCGCCAGCGTCGAGCCGCCGGTCAGCGGCAGCGTGTGGTCGCCGATCTCCTGCTCCAGCGGAATCCCCAGCATGGCGCCCGGTTCGGCGTCGAGGACCTTCACCTGCCCGTCACCGGTGCGCAGCACGGGCGGCGGATGGCCCGCGGTGGCCCAGGTGAACGTGGGATCGCCGGGACGGAACCGGGCGATGACCGCGGTGGCGTACAGATCGGGCTGCAGATCGTCCAGGAACAGATGCAGCCGGGTCAGCACCTGCCCCGGGCTGCTGCCGTCCACGGCGTAGGCCCGCAGCGCGGTGCGCAGCTGGCTCATCATCACCGCCGCGTGCAGCCCGTGACCGGTGACGTCGCCGACCACCGCAACCAGGCCGCCGTCCGGCTGCCGGAAGGCGTCGTACCAGTCCCCGCCGATGTTCAGCCCATGGGTGGCCGGCAGGTACCGCGCGGCCAGCGACATCCCCGCAGTGGTGGTGGGCAGGTCGGTCAGCAGGGCTCGCTGCAGCGTCTCGGCGATGTCCCGGTTGCGCTCGAAGCGGTGCGCGTTGTCGATCGCGGTGCTGGCCCACCGGGCGAGCTCGACCAGCATCACCGCGTCGTCGGGGCTCCAGCGCTGCTCGGGCGGATACAGCGTCAGCACGCCCAGCGGTGCCCGCCGGGTGGGCAGCGGGAGGCACAGCAGCGGCGACGTCGGCATCAGCGCCGACGGCGGCTGGTCGTCCACCCCTGGCAGGTTGCCGGGGTGGTCGGCGGCGTACTGCGGGCGCCCGGTGCGGGCGGCGACCACGGCGGCAGCCGGATGCGGGGCCGCCCCGTGCCGGTCGTCCTGGTCGAACAGCCAGACGTCGACCTTGCTCGCGTACCGCGGCACCAGCAGCTCCGGCAGCTGCCGCACGATCTCGTCCTGGTCGAGCGAGGCGGTCAGCACCGCACTGGCGTCGGCCACGAACGTCAGCCTGCGCCGGGCGTTCTCCGCCTCCGTGCGCGCGGCACGCGTGGCGGCCGACGCCTCGCGCAGCTCGCGCCGGGCGGCGTCCAGCTCGTCCTGCAGCGACAGCACACCCTGATCGCTCCGGTGCATCCGCTCCCGCTGGACGGCGACCAGCTCCTGGTGCCCGGCCAGCTCGCGCAGCACCGAGGCGGTGTCCTCGTCCGCCCCGAGCAGCGCCTCCGCCAGCAGCGACGCGTCGGCCGGCACGTCACCGCCCTCGGGGCCGACGGGCTCGGGGCAGGCCACCTCAGTCTGCCAGGCGGGCTCGCCGGCGGCGCCGGTCTCGTGCGCCGGTGCCACCGCGACCCGCAGGACCGGCTCGCCGTCGCGGGTGGTGACCCGGCAGCTCACCACACAGGTGCCGCCCCCGGCCAGGCACTCCCGCAGCCGGGTGCTGAGCGCGGTGACCAGCCGGGTGCGCTCCAGGGCCGGCACCCCGCACGCGGCCGCCAGCCGCGCGACGGCGATCCGGGCACGCGCCGCGTCGGTGACGGTGGCGATCCGCAGACTGTGGGGGGTCATCGCTCCTCCGGTCCTCCCGGGGCGGGCTCGCCCACCACGGTGTCGTCCCGCGCACGGCGGGCGGGGCCGCCACACGCCCGGACGGCCGTCACGGCCGCCTGTGCCGGGCCGGCCGGCGTCCCGCGAGAAAGGAGGGCGGAGCCGGCGGCCGTGCCGCGCACGGGTGGTGGCCTGCCGCTGCGCCGCGCTACGACACAGGCGGCCGCCTCCGGGGGCGCGGCCTGTGCGTCGTGCTCCTGCGTGGCGTCGCGTGTCACGACCGGCAGCACCCGCGGCATCGGGCCTCCTTCCGCTGCGCGCACGACGTCGTTCGTGGACCTGTGACCCCGTGCCCGAGCTGGGATTCTTCGACGGTACCCCGTCCACCGAGCGGGTGCCGACCGTTCGGCATCGCCTTCGCCGGGACTCGCGTGCGCCTTCGCCGGAAGGGGTAGCCCCGCCCGGCGCCTTGAGTCCGCGCGACCGGACCCGGAGACCGCCGGTGGCGGCTCAGGGCCACCGCCGCGCCGGAGCCTGCGGTGCCGGGCCTTCCGGCCCGCCGGTGTCCTGCCCGTCCCGGGTGCCGGTCGTCCCGCCGCCCGCGGAGGCGTCGTCGACCGACGCCAGCGCCGCCTCGACGCTTCCGGAGACGGGCACCGTGATGCTGACACCCGTCAGGTCGAGGATCCGTCGCACGGCCGGGGCGGGTGCGATGATGTGGACGCTGCCGGGCAGCTCACGCACCTCGTGGTAGGTGCGGAGGACGACGTTCATGCCCGAGGAGTCCATGAACGGCACACCGGCCAGGTCCAGCAGGAAGTGCCGCCGGCCGTGGTGGAGCTGGTTGGCCAGGTGGGCCTGCAGCTCCATGGCGGTGCCGGCGTCCAGGCAGCCCCCCACCGTGATCAGGGCGACGTCGTCCCGCGGCAGGGTGACCTCCACGGACAGCGGATTCCGGGCAAGGGGCACAGGTACCTCCAACGGGTGCTTGCGTGGGTCTGCCCGTCTGCCCCCGGGCCGGACGCTCATGCGAGGCCGCGTCCCGCGGCCGCGAGCCCCGGACCGGCCGGCTCACCAGGGCAGGAACACGTGGATGTCCTTGCCGTGCTCGTTCACCACGACGCTGACCTGGTCGGACAGGGTGTGGATCAGATGCCAGCCGATCCCGCCGCCACCGCTGCTGGGCCGGAACGGGCGCGGTGCCGGCGGCGTCCTGCTGGTGTCGCTGAGGGTCACATGCACCCCGTCGAACGTCCGGCGCAGCCGCAGCACGAACGGGCCCGGCGCGTACTGCACGGCGTTCGCGGCCAGTTCGGTGACCACCAGCAGGATGTCGTCCCAGTGCTCGGGCGTCGCGGGCAGACACCGCCGCGCGAGGTCGTCCAGAAACTCCTCCGTGGCCAGCCGCGCACCTGTCACATGGTGCAGCTCGCCCGCGAAGTGCTCGGTGCGGCTGGGAATGCCGTCGGTAGCCAGTGTGTCGTCCCCATGCGGCTCGCGTGCCATGTTGCCTTCCCGGCCCGGCGGGAGTCGGGCGGGGCGTCCTCTCGTCCGCCCTCCGTACCCCTGACTAGTTCCCGTGGCCAGGCAGCCTACGCTTCGCCCGCCCGCGCCACGGCCCCGTCGCCGCCCCGGGGCCGGAACACGGCGCACACGGGGGACGCAGGGCAACGAGTCCGTTCTCTGAGGCGGGCCGTTCGGGGAACACGGCAGTCATGAAGTACGTCAATCCGGATCCCGAACCCGATCGGACCCCCGGCCTGGAACCCGGGGGCGGGGTGCCGCCCGGCGAGACACCGCCGGCGGAGAGCAGCATGCCCCAGGCCGGGCCCCGCGAGCCGGAGGCCACGGCCCGGGGCTGGGCCCAGGCCCCCTTGATCGTCATCCTTGTCCTGGTGCTCGTGGTCGCCGCCGGGTTCCTCGCCTACGCCCTGGGCCTGATCCTGTGACCGGTCGCTCACCCCTGGGTGTGCCGCACACAGGCGGTGACGACGTCCCGCAGGTTTCCCCGTTGCTCCAGCAACGCCCGCTGCACCTGGGCCCCGGTTCCACGCCGCCGCAGCTCCGCGAGCGCGTCCAGGACGGGCCGCAGATCACCGGTGGCGCTCAGCGCCTCGGCGATGTGCTCGACCAGCTCCCGCACCACCACGTCGGCGGGCACCGGCCGCATGGTCACCGGATGGAGCAGTTCCCCCTCCGGACCGGTCCGGGCGGCCCGCCAGGTGGCCAGCCGCAGCATGCTCACACTGTGGTTCACCGGCTCCACGCCTGCCCGCCACTCCCGCGCCGCGGTCTCCACCAGGCCACGGACCAGCGTCGCCAGCAGCTGGGCGGTCTCCGCGTGCAGGCACACATCGGCGACCCGTATCTCCACCGTCGGATACTGCTCCGACAGCCGGGCGTCGAAGTACGCCATCTTCGCGTCGAGGATCACCCCGGTGGCGACCATGTCCGCCACCCGCCGGTGGTACCGCTCCGCCGAGCCGAACAGCTCGGTCGGGCCGGCCGACGGCCAGCGGTCCCACACCTGGCTGCGGTAGCTGTGGTAGCCGGTGTCGTCGCCCTGCCAGAACGGGGAGTTGGCGCTGATCGCCAGCAGAACCGGCAGCCAGGGCCGGATGCGGTCCACGACCGCGGTGCCCTCCTCGTCCGACTCCACCGACACATGGACGTGGCAGCCGCACACCAGCTCCTCCCGGGTGGAGATGCCGTACTGCTCGGCCAGCCACTGATAGCGGTGGTTGACGTTGACCGTGGGGCTGACCGGCAGCGGTGAGGTGGCCAGCGCCGCCACCGTGCAGCCGCTCTCCTCGGCGAGCCGGGCCGCCTCCTTGCGGCAGCGCACGATCTCCGCACCGAGTTCGGCCATGTCCGTCTGGGGATGCGTGGCGAACTCCAGCATCTGCCCGAACAGCTCTTTCTCGAACAGGCCCCGGTGCGCGTCGTCCGCCTCGGCGAGCGCCAGTACCGCCGCCGACTGCGCCTGGGGCTCACCGGTGTCCGGGTCGACCAGGAGAAGCTCCTCCTCCACACCGACGGTCCGCACCTTCGCCGCCCTTTCCGTCTCCGCGCCGCGACACCGGCCGGGCAGCCGGGTCGTACGACCAGGCTGCCCACAGACGGTCGCCGGACACCTCGGCATGTTCCGGGTGTGTCCGTTTTCGGCCCGTACCGGGGACGCTCAGACAGGGTCCGGCATCAGCCAGACGGTGGCCAGAGGCGGCAGCATGAGACGGACCTGGCCGTCCTCGACTTTGACCGGATCCGTGTTGCCGACGCCGCTGCCGCCGTAGCGCCCGTCGTCGGTGTTGAGAACCTCGTGCCAGACGGTGACGTCGTGAGACACGTGCAGCCGGTAGTCGTGGCGGACGACGGGGGAGAAGTTCGACACGGCCAGCAGCGGGGCGCCCTGGGCGTCGTGGCGCAGGAAGGCGAACACGTTGTCGTCGGCGGCGTCCACGGCCACCCACCGGAAACCCTCCGGGCGCGTGTCGCACTGCCACAGCGCCGGCGTGGCCCGGTACACCCGGTTCAGGTCCCGCACCAGATCCCGCACGCCCCGGTGGTCGCCGGCCGCGCACCAGCCCTCGTCCAGCAGCCACCACTCCGGGCCGTGCTCCTCGAAGAACTCCCCGCCCTGCGCGAACTCCTGCCCCATGAACAGCAGCTGCTTGCCCGGGTGGGCCCACATGAAGCCCAGGTAGGCCCGCAGGTTGGCGCGCCGCTGCCACCAGTCGCCCGGCATCTTCGACACCAGCGCCTGCTTGCCGTGCACCACCTCGTCGTGCGAGATCGGCAGCACATAGTTCTCGCTGTAGGCGTACACCATCGCGAAGGTCATCTCGTGATGGTGGTACTTGCGGTGGACCGGATCCTTGCCCATGTACTGCAGCGAGTCGTGCATCCAGCCCATGTTCCACTTCAGCCCGAAACCCAGCCCGCCCCAGTCGGTCGGCGCGGTCACCCCGCCCCAGGCGGTGGACTCCTCGGCGACGGTCACCACCCCGGGCGCCCGGCGGTAGACGGTGGCGTTCATCTCCTGCAGGAACGCCACCGCGGCCAGATCCTCCCGCCCGCCGTACACGTTCGGCGTCCACCGGCCCGGCTCGCGGGAGTAGTCCAGGTAGAGCATGGAGGCCACGGCGTCCACGCGCAGCCCGTCGATGTGGAACTCCTCGCACCAGTACACGGCGTTGGCGACCAGGAAGTTGCGCACCTCGGTGCGGGCGTAGTCGAACTCGTACGTCCCCCAGTCCGGGTGCTCGGCGCGCCGGGCGTCGCCGGGCTCGTACAGCGGGTCCCCGTCGAAACGGGCCAGCGCCCAGTCGTCCTTCGGGAAGTGCGCCGGCACCCAGTCCATGATCACGCCGATGCCGGCCTGGTGGCAGCGGTCCACGAAGTAGCGGAAGTCGTCGGGTGTGCCCAGGCGTGCGGTGGGTGCGTAGTAGGAGGTGACCTGGTAGCCCCAGGAGCCGCCGAAGGGATGCTCGGCGACCGGCATCAGCTCCACATGGGTGAAGCCGAGATCCTTGACGTAGGCGGGCAGCTGCTCGGCCAGCTCCCGGTACGACAGGCCGGGCCGCCAGGACGGCAGGTGCACCTCGTACACCGAGAACGGCGCCTCGTGCACGGGGGTGTCCCCGCGGTGCGCCATCCACGCGTCGTCGTGCCACACGTAGTGCGAGGCGGTCACCACGGACGCCGTGGCCGGCGGCACCTCGGTGCGCCGTGCCATCGGGTCGGCCTTCAGGAACCGGTGGCCGTACCGGGAGGTGATCTCGAACTTGTACCGGGTGCCCTCGCCGATGCCCGGCAGGAACAGCTCCCACACCCCGCTCGCGCCCAGCGAGCGCATCGGGAACGCGGTGCCGTCCCAGTGGCAGAAGTCCCCGGCGACCCGCACCCCGCGGGCGTTGGGCGCCCACACCGTGAACCGGGTGCCCGCCACCCCCTGATGCACCATCGGCTCGGCGCCCAGCGCCTTCCACAGCTGCTCGTGCCGGCCCTCCCGGATCAGATGCAGATCGAAATCGCCGAGCGCCGGCAGGAACCGGTAGGGGTCGTGGACCTCGTACTCGTCCGGTCCATAGGCCACCACCAGCGTGTACGCGGGGATCTCGGGCAGCGGCAGCAGCGCCGAGAACAGGCCGCCGCCCTCGGAGACCATCAAGATCCGCTCACCGTCGACCACCACGCTCACCGCGTCGGCGAACGGGCGCAGCGCCCGCACGGCGATCCCGCCGGGCACCGGATGGGCGCCGAGCAGCGCGTGCGGATCGTGGTGGGAGCCGCCGAGCAGACGCTCACGGTCGGAGTCGTCCAGGGGCGGTGCCGGCCGGGCGATCGCCGTCGCGGGCGGGACGGGTCCGGACGGCTCGGGAAGTGACGTGTCGCGCAGTGCCACCGGTTCAGCCTCCTCTCACGGCGAGACGTTCGATCGCCGCCATCGGTACGGCGAGCCAGTCGGGCCGGTGCCGGGCCTCGTACAGCACTTCGTACACGGCACGGTCCGTCTCGTAGGCCCGCAGCAGGGCGTGGGCGTGTTTCTTACGGGGGTCCCAGCCGGCCCGGGAGGCGTACCCGGCGCAGTACGCCTCCCGGCAGCGGCGCGCCCACTCCGGGCGCCAGGGACGGCGCTGCCGGGCGGCGTAGTCGAAGGAGCGCAGCATGCCCGCCACGTCCCGCACCGGGGACTCGGCCAGGCGCCGCTCGGCGAGCGGACGGGACGGCTCGCCCTCGAAATCGATCACGAACCACTCGCGCCCGGCCCGCAGCACCTGGCCCAGGTGCAGATCGCCGTGGATGCGCTGGGCGGGCGGACCGGCGTCGCAGCTGACCAGCGCGGCGAACGCGGTGCGCAGCCGGGCGGCGTACGGGCGCAGCGCCGCCACGCTCTGGGCGGCCGCCTCCAGCCGCTCGGTCATCGCCGCCGCCGTCCGCGCGGTCTGCCGGTGCCTGCCGGTGGGGAAGGCGTCGGCCAGCGCCAGATGCACCTCGGCCGTGGCCTGCCCCAGCTGGTGCGCCTGGGCGGTGAAGTCGTCTCCGGCGGCCAGCGCCCTGAGCGCCAGCGTCCAGCCGTCGGCCGCGTCCGGCAGGAACGGCTGCAGCACGCCGAGCGTCGCCTCCTCCGGCTCGGCGGTGCGCAGCCAGGCCACGGGTGCGGGCACCCGGCTGCAGCCCTGCCGGGCCAGCGCCCAGGGCACCTCCAGGTCCGGGTTGACGCCCGGCTGGATCCGGCGGAACACCTTCAGGATGAACGCGTCGCCGTACACGATCGAGGAGTTGGACTGCTCGGCGTTCAGCAGCCGCGGTGCCAGACCGCCCGGGATCGGCACGGACGGGTCGGCCTCGAACCGCAGCGGGCCCACCGCTCCCGGGGTGCGCAGCCGGTCCAGCAGCAGCCGCGCCGACCGCGGATCGCACAGCGCGTCGTAGACCGCCAGGCCCGCCAGCGGTCCCTCCTCGGGCCGGCCGATGAACGCCCGGTGCAGCCGCGGCACCGGCTCGCGTCGCACACCCAGCAGCAGCTGGTAGCAGTCCGAGGCCGGCGGCGCGAAGGCGCCGGCCGGCGCGGGGACACCGCCGTGATGGCCGGCGACGCCCGCGTGGTCGGCGTGGACCAGCAGATGCAGGCAGCCCGGGAACAGCTCGGTCATCGACAGCAGCCGCAGATCGGTGACGGGCCGGTCCTTGCCGGCGAACCACCGCTGCCGGGGCAGCCACTCGCGCAGCAGCGTCCCGAGCGAGGCCAGGGGCCCGGCCGGGTGGTGCAGGGTGCCCGGCTGGAGGGATGCGGTCTTCGGCATGGTCACGCCTCCTTTCGTCGGCCGCAGGGTGGTCAGACGCGCCGGCCGGCCCGGGATGCGACTTCGGTGAGCCGGAACCAGTAGAAGCCGTGTCCCGCCAGCGTCAGCAGATAAGGGAGTTCACCGATGGCGGGGAAGCGGACCCCGCCGATCAGCTCGACCGGATGGCGGCCGGCGTAGGCGCTCAGGTCCAG